>NZ_RWKI01000058.1 GCF_003984645.1 Variovorax sp. MHTC-1 | reverse complement strand
CCACGCTGGCGCCCGAGCAGATCAAGCCGGCGCCGGAGATGGGTTCGGTGCTGGACACGGACTACCTGATCGGGCTGGGCACGCTGGACGAGCGGATGCTGATCCTGGTGGACATCGATCGGCTGATGTCGAGCGAAGAGATGGGCCTGGTGGAACGGATCGCAGCATGAACTTCCTGTCCAACCTGCGCATCGGAACGCGCCTGGCGGTCGGCTTCGGCCTGGTCCTGGCCCTGACCATGGTCTCGGCCGTGTTTGCCCTGATGAGCGCAAGCAGCAACGCCGAGGCCACCCGCCAGATGATGCAGAGCCCGCTCGCGAAGGAACGGCTCATCTCGGACTGGTACGTGCTGACCTACTCGGCCATCGCGCGCACGGCGCTGATCGCCAGGACCAGCGACGAAACGCTTCCGGTCACCTTTGCCGAGGTCATCTCCGACAGCGTCAAGAAGGGCAGCGAGACCATGGCCAAGGTCGAGGCCTTGCTGGTGACCGACATCGAGAAGTCGACCTTCAAGTCCATCGTCGAGCTGCGCGCCAAGTACCAGGCGGCCAAGGAGGCGGTGCAGAAGGCGAAGGCGAGCGGCAACGCGGCGGAGACGGAGACCGTCTTCAGGGAGGTCTTCCAGCCGGCCGCCAAGGCCTACGAAAGCCGCGTGCTCGAACTGCTGGCGCTCGAACGCAAGGCCATCGACGACATGAGCCGCGCGATCGACGAGGCCAACGCGCAGAGCTTCAACCTGCGCATCTTTCTCACGGCGCTCACGCTGCTGCTCGGCGTGGCCTGCGCCTACCTGATCGCCCGCAGCATCACCCGGCCCCTCGGCCGTGCCGTCAAGGTGGCGGAGACCGTGGCCAGCGGCGACCTCAGCTCGCGCATCGAGGTCGACTCGCGCGACGAGACGGGCCAGCTGATGCATGCGCTGAAGAACATGAACGAAAGCCTGGCCAAGGTGGTGGGTGAAGTGCGTGCCGGCACCGACACCATCGCTACGGCCTCGGGCCAGATCGCGGCCGGCAACCATGACCTGTCCTCGCGCACCGAGGAACAGGCCAGCTCGCTGGAGCAGACCGCGGCCTCGATGGAAGAACTCACCAGCACCGTCAAGCAGAACGCGGACAACGCGCGCCAGGCCAATCAACTGGCCGTCTCGGCTTCCGAAGTGGCAGTGAAGGGCGGCAGCGTGGTCAGCCAGGTGGTCGACACCATGGGTTCGATCAATGCATCGTCCAGAAAGATCGTCGACATCATCGGCGTGATCGACGGCATCGCGTTCCAGACCAACATCCTGGCCTTGAACGCGGCGGTGGAAGCCGCGCGCGCCGGCGAGCAGGGCCGAGGCTTCGCGGTGGTCGCTTCCGAAGTGCGCAACCTGGCCCAGCGCTCGGCCGCGGCGGCCAAGGAGATCAAGACCCTGATCGGCGACTCGGTGGAGAAGGTCGAGGAAGGCAGCAAGCAGGTGGCCGAAGCCGGCCGCACGATGGATGAGATCGTCGACAGCGTGAAGCGCGTGACCGACATCATGGGCGAGATCACGGCGGCCAGCCAGGAGCAGACCCAGGGCATCGAGCAGATCAACCAGGCAATCACGCAGATGGACCAGGTGACGCAGCAGAACGCGGCGCTGGTCGAAGAGGCCTCGGCCGCGGCGCAGTCGCTGCAGGAACAGGCCGGAAGCCTCTCGCAGACCGTCAGCATCTTCAAGCTGGGCCAGGAGGAGGCGGCCGTGGTGCTCGCGCAGGTGCAGGCACGCAGCCAGCCGAGCTTGCCATCTAGGCGCGCGGCGCCGGCGCTGAAGGGGCCGGCCAAGCCGGCCGCTCCCGCACGCAAGGCCCTGCCGGACCGGCGCGCACCGCTGGCCGTGGGCCACACGGCCGCGGGCGAGTGGACGGAGTTCTGAAGCAAGCGTCCCGGCCCTCAAGTTCGGCGGCCGGGCTGCCGATATCCCTCATAACCGGCCTGAAGTCGACGGCCTTCGCAGGATGAACAAAATGCAGTGGTTCCAGGACCTTCGTGTCACCGTCAAGCTGATCCTCAGCTTTCTGATCGTTGCGGGGGTCGGCGCCGTCGTCAGCGCGCTGGGCGTCTATCACATGGGGCGCATCAGCGCCTCGACCGAGACGCTCTACAGCCACGAGCTGCAGACGCTGAAGGCGGTGCAGGCGGCCAACATCCATCTGCTCTATGCGAGCCGGGCCCAGATGGGCCTGCTGTCGGCGTCCACCAAGGGCGAGCGCAATGCCGGCATCGCCGAGCTCAAGAAGGCCGGCGCCGGACTCGCGGCGCGCATGGACGAGGTCAAGCCCGTGCTGCTGGAAACCGAAGAGGGCCGCCAGCTCTACCAGCAGTACGAGGCGCAGCTGCCGAAGCTCAACAAGCGCATGGCCGATTTCGTCGCGCTGCTGTCCGCGCAATCGCTGGACAGCTCGCAGTTCGACGGCCGCGTCTCGGAGGACAGCGCGCAGCTGCTGAAGGATTCGCGCTCGCTCGAGCAGGTGCTCGAGAAGATGGTGGCGCACAGCGACATGCAGGCCAAGGCGAGCATGGAGCATGCCGCCCAGACCTACAAGACCTCGCGCCTCCTGATGCTGGCGATGGCCTTGATCGGCATTCTCGCGAGCGTGGGATTGGGCGTGGTGGTGGCCCGCCTGCTGGCGCGCCAGCTGGGCGGCGAACCCGGCTACGCGGCGGACGTCGTCGGCCGCATCGCCAGCGGCGACCTGACGGTGGACGTCGAGGCCCGCTCGGCCGACGACGGCAGCGTGCTGCATTCGATCAAGCAGATGCAGGACCAGCTGACCCATGTGGTCGGCAAGATCAAGCTGTCGACCGATGCGATCGCCACGGCCTCGGGCCAGATCGCGGCCGGCAACCATGACCTGTCCTCGCGCACCGAGGAGCAGGCCAGCTCGCTGGAGCAGACCGCG
>NZ_RWKI01000057.1 GCF_003984645.1 Variovorax sp. MHTC-1 | reverse complement strand
ACACCACCTGGCCTATGTGATCTACACCTCCGGCTCGACGGGCCGGCCCAAGGGCATCGGCATCACGCAGGCCTCGCTCGCCGAGCACAGTCAGGTGGCGGTGGGCTACTTCGGCCTCACTGCGACGGACCGCATGCTGCAGTTCTCTACCATCAATTTCGACGGCTTCGTCGAGCAGCTTTTCCCGCCGCTGGTGGCGGGCGCGGCGGTGGTGCTGCGCGGGCCCGCGCTGTGGGACAGCGAAACTTTCTACCGCGAGCTGATCGCGCAGCGCATCAGCATCGCGGACCTGCCCACGGCCTACTGGCATCTGCTGGCGCAGGATTTTGCGCACCGCGGCGCGCGCGACTACGGCGTGCTGCGCCAGGTGCAGGCCACCGGCGAAGCCATGCCGCCCGAGGGCGTGCGGGCCTGGCGCGAGGCCGGCCTCGGCCACGTCAAGCTCATCAACAGCTATGGCCCCACCGAGACGGTGGTGACGGCCATCGTCCAGGACTGCCGCGCGTGGCTCGAGGACGGCAGCCGGCCGCTGCCGGCGCAGATGCCGATCGGCCTGCCACTGGCGGGGCGCGAAGCCTATGTGCTCGATGCGGACCTGGGCCTGGCGCCCGCGGGCGTAGCGGGCGAGCTCTACATCGGCGGCGCGCTGCTGGCGCGTGGCTACCACGGCCGCGCGGTGCTCTCCGCCGAGCGCTTCATCGCCGACCCCTTCGGCGATCGCGGCGGCCGGCTCTACCGCACGGGCGACATTGCGCGCTGGAATGCGGATGGCCGGCTGGAATACCTGGGCCGTGCGGACCATCAGGTCAAGCTGCGCGGCTTCCGCGTCGAACTCGCGGAGATCGAGGCCCAGCTCCTGCAGCAGCCCGGCGTGCGCGAAGCGGTGGTGACAGCGCACGACGCGGCGGGCGGCATGCGCCTCGTGGGCTACGTCTCGCGCGCGGCGGGGCAGGCCGTCGACGGCGCGCAGATCCGCGCGGCGCTGGCCGAGGCGCTGCCCGAGTACATGGTGCCCGCACTGATCATGGTGCTGGATGCGTTGCCGCAGAACGCCAACGGCAAGATCGAGCGCAAGGCGCTGCCGCAGCCCGGTTTCGAAGGCGTCGAAGCCTTCGAGGCGCCACAAGGCGCGGTCGAAGAGCGTCTGGCCGTCATCTGGGTCGAGCTGCTCGGCGCCCCGCGCATCGGCCGTAGGGACAACTTCTTCGCGCTGGGCGGCCATTCGCTGCTCGCGATCCAGTTGCTGGAGCGGATGCGAAGAGAAGGGTGGACGGTCGAGGTCCGCACGCTCTTCAAGCATCCGCAGCTCGCTGCATTGGCCGCCGCCGCGGCCGGAAGTCCGGTGCGGCAGGCGGGCGCGATCGATCTTTCGGCCAGCGGCATTCCCGAAGACAGCATCCGCATCGAGCCCGGGATGCTGAGCCTGGTGGAGCTCGACGCCGGCGAGATCCGGCGCATCGAGCAGTCGGTGCCCGGCGGCGCACCGAACATCCAGGACATCTATCCGCTCGCACCGCTGCAGGAAGGCATCCTGTTCCACCATCTGATGCAGGCCGAGGGCGACGCCTATGTCACGCCCTGCCTGCTCGCCTTCGACAGCCGAGAGCGGCTGGAGCGCTTCGTCGCCCATTTGAACCGCGTGATCGCCCGGCACGACATCCTGCGCACCGCGGTGCTTTACGAGGGACTGCGCGAGCCGGTCCAGGTCGTGTGCTGCGATGCAGCGCTGCAGCTGGAGTGGATGCCGCAGGCGGTGCAGGCCGGCGAAGACACCGACGTGGCCGCGCAGCTCTACGCGCAGATCGACCCGACGCGCTGCCGCATCGACATCACACGTGCGCCCCTGATGCGCGCGGTGGCGGCGCACGATGCGGACGCGCGGCGCTGGCTGCTGCAGCTTCCCAGCCACCACCTGGTGCTGGACCACACCACGCAGGACCTGCTGGTGGCGGAGATCGCGCTGATGGCGCAGGGCCGCGAGCGCGAGCTGCGGCCTCCGGTGCCGTTCCGGCGCTTTGTCGCCCAGGCCCGTCAGGGCGTGGCGCCGAGCGAGCACGAGGCCTTCTTCCGCAGCATGCTCGGCGACGTCGACGAGCCGACCGCTCCCTTCGACCTGGTCGATGTCCACGGCGACGGCAGGACGGTGGTCGAAACCGCGATGTCGGTTGATGCCGCCCTGAGCGCCGAGGTGCGCCGCCAGGCCCGGCGCCACGGCGTCAGCGCCGCCACGCTGTTCCACCTGGCCTGGGCGCTGGTGCTGGCCAGGATGTCGAACCGGGACGACGTCGTGTTCGGCACCGTGACCTTCGGCCGCATGCAGGGCGGGGAGGATGCAGATCGCGCCTTCGGCATGTTCATGAACACGCTGCCGCTGCGCATCCGCCTGGGCGCGACGACAGTGGGTGCAGGCGTGCAGCAGACGCACGGCCTGCTGGCCGAGCTCATGCACCACGAGCACGCCAGCCTGGCATTGGCGTTGCGCCAGAGCGCGCTGCCGTCGGGGACGCCGCTTTTTAACGCGCTCCTGAACTACCGCTACGGTGCGCAGCACGTGTGGGACTCGAGCACGCCGGCAGGGCTGGAGGGCGTCCAGGTGCTAAGTGCCGAGGAGCGGACCAACTATCCGATCACCCTCTCGGTCGATGACCATCCCGGCCATTTCGGGCTCGCGGCGCAGGTCGATGCGTCGGTGTCCGGGCGCCGCGTCTGCGAATCCTTGTGCGCGGCGTTGCGGGGCATCGTCGAAGCGCTGGCCGCCGAGCCCGACAAGCGCATCGGCGACATCGACATTCTGAATCCCGGCGAACGGGCGGAGCTGGTGGGCTGGGGCGTGAACGAAACACGCTACCCGGATGCGCAGCCGGTGCACCGGCTCATCGAGCAGCAGGTGCGCAAGAGCCCGGACGCCACGGCACTCGTCTTCGGCGAC
>NZ_RWKI01000056.1 GCF_003984645.1 Variovorax sp. MHTC-1 | reverse complement strand
CTCGCAAAGTTTCTCGGTATGGAAATTCCTGAATCCAACAATGTGTATGGGCTCATCGATTGCGGCGGCCGCATGAAGGAGTTCGCCGCGGCCTTGCAGCGCTTTCGTGGCGCTGAGGTTCGGCTAAAGGTCTCCCAGTTCGACGGAGCGCAGAGCATTCGCATGGACACCCCCGACGCGTCATTCCACGCGTACAAGAGCCTCGATAGCGAGTTTCTCTTCAATGGAGCGGTGGCAGGAGAGGCTGAGCCCGTATGCCAGTTCACAAGGGAGCTGTACAACGTCCTGCATCAGGCGGGGTTTCGCACTCGTTTCGACGTCTATGACGAGGATGGCGCGACCCTGGCGACGATTGGCGAAGACTTCAGTCCGGCCTCGTAGGCAGGGCACGGCCAGAAGCGGCCGCTCGAGGAAGACCCAGAATTCGCCCGAAAGCAGTCGGTCGGCTGACCGGGCGGGTGCTGCCAACCTACATGCCTTGGCCGTCAATCCAAGAATCGCTCGGCGTAGTCCGGAGGTGGCATCGCGCATGTTTCAGTGCGCCCGAACAACCAATATCGGTTTCGCGCGACCCAACGATAGAGCGCGTCGCGCAAGGGCGCCGGCACCAGCCAGGCTCCCCAAGCGAGACGCCACGGCCATCCCAGCGCATGGAGAATGCGCAGGATGGCAGATGTGTGTCGCCATGTGCGTGCCCCGTCAACAACGAGCAGCGTTTGCAAGCCATCTACTTTCAGACCTGCCTCGGCAAGCAAGCCCTGTCCGGTTGCACCTTGGATTGAAGCGAACCGAACGACTCCCTGTCGGTCGTGTCGCAGCAGAAACTGCACCCAACCGTTGCAGAGCAGGCATTGGGCATCGAAGACAACAATCACACCGGCTCCTTCTCGCTAATCGTCAAGTGACCGCGATAGCTTGCCACGGTGCCAATCGCGGGCAGCGAGGCTTGAACTCGAAAGTGAAGCCGGTCACTTTGCCCCGTCTCCTCCGCAACGACCCTCGGAAGCAGCCAGCGCGGGCATCGCACTCCAAGGAAGTGCAGTCCAATCAAGCGCATCTCGAGTTGGCCTCCTGCATCGCAGAGGTCAAAGGTCAGGCGGGCGGCGCCGAGGTGCTCGACGACCTGACGAGCATCAAGGCGCATGCGTGAGGTCATCTTCTGGCCTGGGAAATGACGGGTCCATGTCTCGGTTTCTGGAGCCGCGTGGAGCTCGAATCGGATGGGGCCGCTTGTCGCCCGGCGAGGTGTTCCAAGGCAAAGCGCGAGGAGCCTTGCCGCGAGCGTTGAAGGCGCATCGGTGTCGACCCAGCCGTGAAGCTCTTGCCACCCGACCAACGTGTGAAAGCGCTGCACGGCGAGTGGAAGACTGTTGAAGCTCTCTCCCATGGCCTGCTCGTACATCGACGCGACTTTCATGCGGCTACCTCTGCCATCTGGATGTTCAGGCCTCGCGCTTCTTCTTCAAAGTCTTCAAGCGACAGGCTACCCACACAGGGCATCGCGCCAAATGGTAGTCCGTCGCCTGCAGCGAGCTTTCGAATCAATGCGGCTGCAGCCAGAGTCGGAACGTACGGCCCGTCGCCATGCGTTGCGACCAGGCTCCAAGTGCGCGACGCCTCGACGCCGTCGCTCCAATGCCCAGAAACCGAAACGTGCATGGCTCCCGCATCGGACCCCCAGCCCTTGAAGATGTCTGCGGTACTTTTGAGCCAGCGCGCGTGCTCGGACCAGTCGCGGACTAGGCCATGGCGAGCGGCCCACGCCATGGCGTTCATCCCTCTGTGCAAGAACGAGAGCTCGAGGCCGGCTCCAAACTGTACGTTTGGCGCGCCGGAATACCGACATGGCAGCAACGCGAGGTCCGGGACATCGCACGGTGACAGCCAGCGACTTCCGACCGGCGCTGGGTAGCGATGGCGACGAGACCCACTCCATCCAATCGCTTGAGTCGGGCCATGGGTGGGTAGCGCCTTTCCACAGTAGCTAAGGATGGCCTTCACGGTCGACAGACCTCGCTCGGTCCTATTGCCGGGACTGATGCCGATGTCGATGTTTCGAACGGTCGACATGCCTCGAACGAGGTGGTCCACGGCCGCGCTGGATAAGGCTGGGACCGAGCTTGCCCCGCTGCTGACGAACACGCCGGCTGCCTTGGCGTTTGAGTCGAGCTCCCGGATTCCGACCACGAAAGCGCGCGCATCGGCCAGGTCGATGTAGTTCGCGCCGACCGATATACATGTTCGCGCGACACGATAATCCTGGCCTTGGAATGGCCCGGAAGCGAGAACGACTGTGGTGGGGGAAAGGCGCTTGAGCTCCCGAGGCAAGTCCGCGGACATGGCGTCCACGACGGCGGCGCCGAGGCGCGCCTTCGACTGCGGGCGCAATTGCTCGACCAAAGCTTGAGCATCCTGAAGGGAGCGACCAGCAACAATAACGTGAGCGTTCGGCTGCGACGTAAGGCGCTCTACCAGTCGACGCCCGAAAAAGCCGTACCCGCCAATGACAACCACGCGGTGTTCAGTCAGTGCTCGGCTCATCGATAGATTTAAGCTTGAGGTGAATGAGCATACATGAGCCTCGGAAGGACTTACCGGTTCCTTGGGTCGGGGTCGGTGGCGTTCCCGCCGGCTGTAACGCCAACAGGCAAATCCGGCCTACAGTTGCCGCTCGCCGTCGTTTAAGCTCCGCCGACCTGCTTCTCGAGGTTTCCCGACATGCTCCAAATGCGTCCCGGCTGTGAGTGTTGTGACCGCGACTTGCCGCCCGATTCATCCGATGCTCGAATCTGCACCTTCGAGTGCACGTTCTGCAGCGAATGCTCAGACCGGCGGCTTGCTGGCACGTGTCCAAACTGCGGCGGCGAATTGCTTCCTCGTCCAAAACGGCCGGCGGACAAGCTCGCGAAGTATCCGGCCTCAACGACGCGAGTGCACAAGCCTGATGGGTGCAGGGCCTCGTCTTGACGCTTCGGCTCAC
>NZ_RWKI01000055.1 GCF_003984645.1 Variovorax sp. MHTC-1 | reverse complement strand
GGCCTCGGGATCGATCCCGTTGAGCTTGGCCGTCTCCACAAGGCTGTAGATCGCCGCAGCGCGTTTGAGCTCGGAGTGCTCAGGTCACGCATGTTCGAGGCAGCCCGTGCCAAGGCCCATCGAGGGGAATTGCGAATCAGCGTTCCGGTGGGATACATCTGGCATCGTGAAGTCGGTCTGGGCTTCGATCCCGATGCCCGTCTGCAGGAGGCGGTTCACCTGATCTTCGAGCGCTTCCGCAAGCTGGGCAGCGCCAGGCAGGTGCTGCTCTCGTTGGCCGCCGACGGCGTTCATTTTCCACGACCATCGGATGGCAAGAAGATGGTGAGCTTCGACTGGACGCCGATCCGCTACCGCAACGTGATCTCGGTGCTCAAGAATCCCTTCTATGCCGGCGTCTACGTCTATGGCAAGAGCGAGAAGCGAACGACCCTCGTCGAGGGGCGTCTGCGCAAGAGTTATGGCCATGGCAAGCCGGCGGATACGTGGGATGTGGTGATCAAGGATCACCACGAGGCCTACATTGGCTGGGCAGAATTCGAGCGCAATCAGAGGCTGCTGGCGATGAATGCATACGGTAGAGTGGACGGCGTGAAGTCGGGTCGCGGTGGTCGGGCGTTGCTGTCCGGGATGCTGTGTTGTGGACGATGTGGTCGACGCCTCACGGTGAACTATGTGGGCGGCGGTATTCGTCAAGCGGTATACCGGTGCGATCGCCCCAACAACTATCTGGGGCAGCCACGATGCTTCACCTTTGGAGGCCGGCGGCCCGATGAGGCGATCACACGCGAATTGCTGCGCGCCGTTGAGCCACTGGCGATTGAAGCGGCAATGCAGGCCCAACGGAGGCACATGGAAGTTCAGGCAGAACAGCGGCGCATCGTGGAATTGGCAGCAGGCGCGCTATGAAGCGTCTCTCGCCGAGCGGCGCTACGCGGCCTGCGATCCCGACCATCGCTTGATCGCCTCTCAGCTCGAGAAGAGCTGGGAAGCTGCATTGGAGCGCGTGCGCCGCTGCGAACAGCGCGTTGCAGCTTTCGATCAGGAGCAGGATGCCGCGCCGGCCCCGAACCTGGACGGTCTTGCCGAGGATCTCTAGGCTGCATGGAATGCACCGGGAGTGACGATGCGTTCGCGCCAGCAACTGCTTCGCACGCTCGTCAAGGACATCATTGCCGACGTCGACGACGCAACGCGCGAAGTGGTGCTCACGGTTCACTGGCGCGGCGGGCAGCACTCTCAAATTCGCGTGATCAAGCCGCGCACCGGCGAGCATGGCTGCCGCACACCTGAAGACGCTTGGCCGTCATACGCAGCATGGCGGGCAAATGGTCGGATGAGCACATCGCCGCATCGCTCAACCGCATGGGCCTGCCTACCGGACAGGGCAAGACCTGGACAGAGCACCGAGTCTCCTCGACGCGCAAGGTCCACGATATTCGTGCCTATCGTTCGGCACACAAGGACAGCGACTGGTTGACCATGTCGGAGGCGGCAGCCACGCTCGGCGTCAACAACCATCGCATTCGACGCCTGATCAAGGATGGGCTGCTACCAGCCGAGCAGGTCGTGCCCCGCGCGCCGTACCAGATTCGGGCCAGCGACCTGCTCGATCCTAAGGTGACCGATGCCGTGGGGCGAACAGATCGCCCGTGTCACGCCGACGGCGAGAAGCAGATCTCAATGTTTTCAAGCACTTAACGAAGAGGGGCACTATGAGCAGGTCATTGCCCAGGGACGAATCAAATTCTCACAGTGATTGTTGTCAACGGGCACGTCGCCATCGAGCAGGTTGCGCGTGAGCGCCTCCCAGGCATTCAAGCTGTAGTTCAAGGCCTTGGCCGTCGCACTGCCGTCAGGCACTCGGCCTCGCTCCAGCCGCAGCCATGCTTGCAGCTGCTCCCACAGGGGCCGAGCAATGTTCATTCTTTCGGCCAGTCGTTCTTCAGCGGGCATCTCCGCCAGTTCGCGCTCCACCCTGTAGATCTGGGCAATGCGCTGCAGCGTCCAGAAGCCATGGCCCAGGCCATCGAGCAGGCGGCTGGGCGATTGGCGGAGATGCGCGCCTTGGGATTGGAGAACGCTCAGCAGTACTCGGCGACGCAGATGATGGCGAACTACCTCGCTGCCTATCGCCGCGCGCTGGGAGCACGGCAGCGCCGCCACTAGGGACGCTCGGGTCTCGTCAGCAGGCGGGCTCAGGCACCGACTTCCAGGAGCTCTTCGCGATGCGCCCGCCTATGTCCTCGGCGTTCGCGAGCGAGCACATCAATCGGAGCTTGCGCGGCGCTTGTTCTGCCACAGCTTGAGCAACTCGGCGCTTTTCCCCCATCCGTCGTGGCTTGCGGCCGCCGGATAGATGTCTGCGGCATGAGGGCCTCCACGCGTCGAGCGCCGGCACCTTGCTCCCTAACGCCTGCCCAACCATTTGCATGGTGGGCGCTCCTCAGCCCAGTGGCCGGTAGATGCGGTCTCTATTAAAAACAAGTGCAAAAAAATGTGAACATTTCACATTTTTTTCTGCGATAGTGCGTTACATGAAGACCAAGGTACTACATGTGGCGGGGGATTTCGACCATGAGAGACGCACAAGACATGATCATCGGTTGGCGGGCCGCGCCGCCGCCGACGTTTCGCATTTGGGCAGAGAATCCTGCAAGCTTCTCCACGCACAGGATCACCGCCCTGCATCACAACTTTCACGAGCATCCGCTCTTCCAGGTGCCCGAACTCGTGAAGCTCGGCAAGGAACTCGCTCCCCTGGGGCGCTGTCGATTCATGAGGCCTGGCCTCACAGTCGCTTCCACCATCGCGCACGACAGCCGGCATCCGGACGGGCGCAGCATCGATGAACACTTCGAGCGCATGGAGGAGCCGGGTGCGTCGGTGGCCCTCTACAACATTGAAGCCATTCCGCGCTACCAGGCGCTGCTTCTCGCCATCGTGGACACCATGCGGGGAAGCGTCGAGCCCGAGCAACCCGACATTTTCCGAGTGAACGGGTTCATCTTCATCTCGGCTCCGCCCTCTGTGACGCCTTTTCACATCGATCGCGAGAACAACTTCTGGCTGCAGCTGCACGGACGCAAGATCCTGAACGTATGGGACCACCAAGACCGCTCCATCGTGCCGGCCGAGGCGGTGGAGGATTTCATCGTCACCCATTCGCTCCGAAAGGTGCGCTTCCAGGAGGAATTCCGGGCCCGGGGCCACGAGTTCGACGCCCGCCCGGGAGACGGCGTGTACTTCCCGAGCACCTCGCCGCACATGACGAGCTCCGATACCGCTTGGACCTCCCCGGGCAATCGCGTGTCGATTTCGATCGGCGTGACCTTCTACACCTCGGTCACGCGCGAGACCGCTCGCGTCCACCAGGTGAACCGGGTCTTGCGCAAATGTGGGTTGTCGCCCGCCTACCCTGGCGAGTCGCCCGCCGTGGACGCACTCAAGGCGCCCGTGGGCGGGCTCGTCGGCGCGACGCGATCCTGCTTCGTCGACATGACCGCATCGGCGCGGCGCTTCAAGCCGGTGACGACGCCGCCGCCGGGCTCCTATTGAGTGGGTTTGCATCAATTTTTGCACCCGCCTTCGTTGCGCATAAACAGGAGGAAGAATGCACTTGAGTCTGCTGCCGTCATCGGTCCGCA
>NZ_RWKI01000054.1 GCF_003984645.1 Variovorax sp. MHTC-1 | reverse complement strand
ACGCTGGCACATAGACGGCCCGGAACGGCGCGCGAGCGCGCCTCGGAAAATGCATCCAAGTGAACCTCCTCCGGCTCCGCCGCAGCGGGCTCCCTCTAAGCCGCCGTCCCCTACGATGTTCTCATTTTGTTACAACCAAATGCATCATAGTTGGGCAATGGGGACACGCGCAACTAGTCGTCTCGAAGCCTCGGCTCGACACTGTCCTATGGGTGGCCAGCAGACTGCGTAAGTCGCGTCCGGGCGGCAGTGGCGGCGGAGACTCTTCGTGACAGCTTTAAAGAGCTGGGTCGGCTAACTTTCTGTTCCATGCAGATCAAGAAGCCAATCGTCCTGTCGCTTTTCGCCGCCCTATCCGGGCTGTCCCATGCGGCGTGGTTGACGGTCGCGGGCGAAGCGGACAATCCTGCGAGCGACTATTTTCAGGTCAATCCGAACTCGGTCCGTCCCCAGCATCACTTGCGCTTTGTCGGCGTGCGCGTCAATCGATCGTCGCCGCAGGTGGAAAAGGGCGTTACCTATCGGTCCTTCGACGCAACGGCCGTCATCGACTGCAGGCGTCGCACGGCGCACTACGCCGCGGCCAGGTACTTCGAACGGGCGAACTTCGAGGGGACGCCTGAGAAAGTCCGGAGGTACACCGGCGCCAAGCCAACAGTGGAGCCTTGGCCCACCGCCGATGGTCGGCAAGAGCGGCTGATCAAAGCGATGTGCGCCGTTGACGAAGTGGCGAAGGCCATCGGTTAGATGGTCAGGCCTCGCGCTCCTCGTGCAACGGGAACGCCCAGGCCGTCGGCGATCCGGCCGAGCGTCTGCACGGAAGGTGACACCAAGCCGCGTTCGATTCTGGACAGCATCGAACCGGAAACTCGCACGCCGGCCCAGTTTCGCCGCAGGTAGCGCCGCTGGCTCGTAGGGCCCTGATCTGGGCGCCAAGGGGTGATGGGAGCGACTCGGGCTTGTGCACGGTCGGGCGGGCAGACGCTGGAATTGCGAATGGCCGCGCGGTGGGCAAGGGGGAGGGCGGGCTCTCCATGGAGCGCTTCCTACCCCCAACGATGCTTTTGTGGACTACCAGGGTTGGTAGGGCATCCTCGTGGACCCTGACAGTCAGTTGGCGCTGGTTGAGGTCAATCCGGCGGAGCGCTTCAAGCGCGGGCCGCTCTGAGGCTCCGGCTCGACGAGCGAGCTGTCCCGCCGAAGTTCCAGAGACGATCCGGAGCGCCCTGAGCTGGGCACCGAGGCCGGCCGTCGATCGGTCCACCGGGGGCGGCGACGGCTTCGGCCGAGGGCGTGCAGAAGCAGGGATCTGCGGCGGATGCAGTGTGAGAAAGGGCGAGGCGGCGCTCTGCATAGACCTGGCGTTGTACGCGATGCATCGTGCGCGCCACTACCAATCTTGGTCGGGCATCATCACAAGGGCGCGGCGCCGACGCAGCGCTTCCAAGCAGGCCGAAGAGCAAAGGACATCTCGATTGGGGCTGTAGCACGGCAAACCTAGGTATTACCCTTGCGCCGGCAAGTTGTCTCAAATCGGTCAAAAATGCGCATCCAGTAAGGTTTTTCTGCCGTTCGGCGGATTCCTTACGGAAAGTGGAGGTCTTACCCTCCACAATGCGCCGGCCAGGAGATTGAACCTGTGTGGATGAAACTGCCACACAGACACGTGGGGACCAAACGAAACATGAGTGCAATGAGCGTTAGAGCAGACCTCGTCTGTTTGACCATCGAGCACGCCCAGTCGCTGGAGCGGAAGAGCCGAGCGGACCTTCATCATGTGGTCCATGCCAATGCCGTGCTCAATGCCGCCCGTCGCTTGGTCATACCTCTGGCACGGGCTCTTGCCAGCGCGGCATGTCGGTACATTGACCGTCACACCGCCAGGATGGCTGACCAAGCTGTCTGGTTCAACGGCGTCAAGACGAGCATGGAAGATGGGGCAAAGCTTCCGGTATCCAACGATACCGAGGAAATGATCGCCCAGCTCGAAAGCGCTCAGAGCGCGGTCATGCAGCTCCGCGAAGCCATCATGAAGCTCTCCGTGCAGTTCTTCGGCTACAACCCAGAGTCTCGAGTTGCTCGCTCTCTCAAGCGGCAACTTGTCGTGCTAGCAGATCTCTTCGATGCCATCGAATCAGCACGCTGGGCCGTGATGGAGCGCGAGGCAGATCTCGACATCGACCAAGGCAAGGTCAAGTACTTCGAATCCGTTGACGACCTGCTCAGCGAGCTGAATTCCTGATTCATGGCCGGCGGCTTTCGGGTTGTCGGTCGCACCGATCGCTTCAAAAAGGACTTTGCACGGCTTGATGCTCAGCAGCAGCAGGCCGTGTTGGAGTGCATTCGCGATCTGGCCTTGAACCCGATCCCGACTGTGCGCCGGTATCACTGCGTCAGCAACAAGCGGCCGAAGGTCTACTCGCTCGACGTTTTCCCAAACCACTCCTACAAAATGACTATCCAGATCGAGGGCAGCGATGTCACGCTGCGGCGCGTGGGAACCCACAAGTCGATCGACGGCAATCCGTAGGCACTGGATATTGGACCGCGTCCAATAAAGTGTCCAATATCGCGCCAAAAAGGGCCGCGCTACCGATTTGATAGCGCGGCCTTCAGTGCCCGTGCGGCTTGTAGCGGCTCATCGACCTGGGCTCGAACCAGGGGCCTACGGATTAACAGTCCGTCAGTCAAACCGTTGGTTGCCCCAAGTGATCAGCGATGAAAACCTCCCTCACTCTCCCACTTCAAGGCTTCCGCCGTCGCCGTGTGGAGGCGTCGCCCTTCGCAGCTGACCTGCTGACCAGGGCCTCGGCCAGCATGCGCCGCGTTTGCTCGTGCGCAGCCTTTTCATCGTTGATCCGGGCCTGGAGCGCTTCAACGCGCGCCGCGAGCGCTTCTGCCTGGGTCCGCGCCTGCGCCAACTCGATGCCTTGGGCGGCCAGCTGCTCACGTAGTCCCGCCTCGGCACGCCGCGCCGCTTCCCGAACCTGGTGGAGCTTCTCCAACTCTCCCTCAAGCCGCTTGGCCGCCGCCTCGTCGCCCTTGGCTCGCCGCTGTTGCTCCCTGGCCAACTCGGTTTCCAGCGCCTTGGCCGTTTGCCTGGCCCGATCGACCTCCGCCAGCATCCGCCGCTCCTGTACAGCGTGCCGCTCTTCGGCTTGGCGCAGGTCCTGGTCGCGCGATGCCATCGCCTCCGCGTGCTCCCGACGCATTCGTTCCTGGGATTCGCCCGCCTGCGAGAGGAGGGTGGTCAGCCGCTTGATTTCGTCCTCGAGCCCCGCGCGCACCCGATGCGCCTCGAGGGCGTGCTCCTTGAGCTGCCGCTCCAGGGTTTCACGCGCCTGCTGCGAGGACGCCAGTGCCGAATCCAGGCTCACCCGCGCATGGGCGAAGGCATCCTCGCGCTGCGCGAGCGCTGTCTGCGCCTCGACCAGCGCGTTCCCACGTTCTTGGAGCTCCGAGCGCACCGATTCCAGTTCGACGCGCTGAACCTCCTCGGCCTCACGGCGCGCCGTCTCCCACAGCAGCCGTGTGGCGTTGCGCACGCTCACCGGCACACCATCGGCATCATTGCCCGCCGCGAGATTTGCCGATGGATTCGCGCCGCCGGCCAGCCGTTGGCCGAGCGACGCGAACCAGCGCTCGAGCATCGGGCTGACGGTATTGGGCGAGCCGCGGCCGATCTTCTGACGCACGCGCTCGATCGTGGGCCGCAGGCCTTCATGGAGCAGCACGTCGGCCGCGCCCCAGACGTCGTCTTCCTGGATGCCTCGGGACAGTGTTTGTCGAATCTCAGCCATATGACCCTCGTACTTTCCGTAAACGATCGCCCTGCCCCGTCCAATATTTACCCTCGATAAGAGAATGTTGTTGTCGTCACCTCCGGCCCGATCATGTTGAGGCGATGAAGGGTCGCTACCTGTGAGCGGGCAGGGGTGGCATCCGCGGCACGACAGCCCCTGAGAATGAACAATTTTTCATCGCATCGTTTTCAAAGCGGCTCGCGGAGCTCGCATAGCCGTTTCGCACCTACCCAGCTCGCGAAGCGGCGGACCTTTGAGCACAGTCTTGGTCCAATAACACGAACGACTTAAGCGAACTTCCG
>NZ_RWKI01000053.1 GCF_003984645.1 Variovorax sp. MHTC-1 | reverse complement strand
AAATGCGGACCGTGGACCGAAGCCTCCAGCCCCGCTGCTCTAGAGCCGCACCAACGCACCCCGGACTTCTACCTGATTGAGGTTGCATGAAGAGAGATCAAGCAATTCAGATCCACGCGAAGGCACTGGCTGCTGTTGAATCACTGATCTCCATTCTGGAGGTCATGAAGGACACCGTCGCGCCCGAAGAGTTCGAGAAGCTCAAGAAGGGGGTTGGGCTTTCGATAGGGGCGATCGAGATGCACATCAATGCTCCCCTGCATCAGCAGTTCCCTGACCTAGAGAGCTGAAGCTGATATGGCAGGGCTCGGCCACAACCGGACATTCCCGCTGGGCTTCCAACTGCCTGCCGCCAGATTGCCTTGCCGCCTAGGATGAGCATGAACATTCCCTCAAGCGTCGCCACGTTCTGGGGCGCCTTCTGCGCGGAGGTTGGGGAAGATTGCTCCGCCCGGTTCTTCGAGGCGTTCCACTTCGATGACAACGAAACCGATGCCAACGCACTTGCGGACCTCGTACTCGCAGGCGTCAAGCGGGCCACTGCCAGTCTTGTCTGGTCCTTTGAGAATGCAGGCGGCTCGCCACCAAAGCCCGGCGCCCTCAGTGTTGTCACCTACTGGGATGGAAAGCCTGCGTGTGTCATCGAGACTCTGGAAGTCCAGGTCGTGCCATTCCAGCAAGTTAGCATCGAGTTCGCCGCCATCGAGGGCGAAGGCGATAGGTCGCTGGAGTACTGGCGCCGCGTTCACTGGGCATACTTTGGCCGCGAGTGCGCGCGCGTGGGCCGAGAACCAAGTCAGGTCATGCCTGTTGCGTGCGAACGGTTCAGTGTCATTTATAGAGCCCGCACTTGAAGGCGCTTCGATCTTGACAGCAAAGAGTGCGTCATCGAACCGGCACAGTTTCTTCCGCGGGTGCTTGGAGATACATCTGCGCTCAGCTTCTGTTTCACGCGGCTCGCCTGGCGGCACTTGATGCCCCTTCATTCGTTTGACTATATAGATGCTCTCCACACTTTTGACCGTTGCATTTCTACACTGGCTGGTTCTTGTCACGCCTGGCGCCAACGTGCTCCTTGTGTCTCAGCTCGCGGCGAGTGGCCATCGCATGAGCGCCTGCTTTGCGGGCCTCGGCGTAACCGTCGTTGCTGTCACCTGGGCACTGCTCGCCATACTTGGGGTGAACGCCATTTTTGCTTCGCTCCCCAAGCTACGCTTTGCGTTGCAGGTAGCTGGTGGTATCTACCTTTGCTATGTCGCGGTTCGTCTATGGCGGGCCGGCGCATCTGGTAAGGAGGGGCAATCGGAACCACTTGTGCCATGGGTGGCGTTTCGCCTCGGCTTTCTTACCAACATCCTGAATCCGAAGTCCGCCTTGTTCTTCGGCAGCATCTTCGCAACAGCGCTTCCTCATGAGCCAAGCGCTTCATTGTTGGCTGCGGTCACAGCCTTGGTGTTTGTGAATGCCTTGCTCTGGCACACGTTTCTCGCCATGGCGTTCTCGCACCGGAGAATTCAGGTGACATACATCCGAAACCGCCGCTTGCTGAATCGGGTCGCCGGTGCGCTCGTCGGGGCGTTTGGACTGCGCCTGTTGGTCGTCACCGCCAACGAAATGCGGTCGCGCTGAACGTATGCAGGAGAGGCCGCGGAAATGAATAGGGTTGCAGTCCTGCCTGAAGCCCGCTTTGGGAAAAGCCGAACTTCGCCTTTGGGCCCGCCGCCGTCGGTGCGAGTGTGGCAGGATGCGGGCCCGCCATCCAAGGCCACCCCAACAGGAAGCAAAGATGTCAATGCTCCGACGCCTCCGAGGCGAGCCCAAGGCCACGCTGCCATGCTTCGGAAGAACGCTGACGCTCTATCGTCAAGGTTCTGAGTTCGGGCTGTTCGTGGGACTGGCGACTGTCGCGCTGTTCAGCCTGCCGTGGCATCACGTGTCAGGTGCGGAGTACGTCCTGCAGCCTCTGACGGCCATCGTTGGTGGCTATCTTGCCGCGACGCTGATGGCGTCACGCGCACCGGCCGACATGGATGCGTACGACGCCGCTGCGCGCTGGCTCTGACCGCCGCTGACGGCCAATTACGGACCTTCGCCACGGGCGCCCGATCTCCCCCAAGCCATTCCCATCGATGACCAAGCAAGCCGTTCTTGACGCCTTAGAGGCAACCGACGACGAAGCTACTTTCCTTCGGTTCGTCGAGGTGCTTTTGGTCGAGTCATTTTTTCGCGCAGCCTTGCGCGCCGTAAAACACGCCTAAAAGGGCTCGCCCCAATCAACGATTCTTGAGCGAGTTCGTATGAAGTCAGCAGGCTTGAAGGGAACCGTGTCCATTGAACTGGTGCACGAGGCGATCCATGCCGCGGCGCTGAGGAACATGGACATCAGCAGCGTCCTCGAAAGTGCAAAGCTGGACCGCGAGCTGCTGAACGCGCCGCGTGCGCGCATCTCGGCGGCTGCGTACTCGCGCATGTGGGTGGCGCTGGCCGACCTGATGGACGATGAGTTTTTCGGCCTGGACAGCCACGGGCTTCGCCGAGGCAGCTATGCGCTCATGACACGCGCGGCGGTCAACACCGACAACCTGGCGCATGCCCTTCGCCGGATCCTGAGGTTCCTCCACGCGACATTGGACGACTTCCGCGGGGAGCTGGTCTGCTCCGGCGATGAGGCGCGCGTGATCCTGCATGACGGCGGCGTGCTGCGCCGGCTGTTCGGCTACGGCACCTGGTTCATCCTGGTCCACGGATTGGCATGCTGGCTCGTGCACAGGCGAATTCCCCTGCGCGAGATGCAGTTCCGATGCCCGCCTCCCGGCGATGACAGCCACTACCGCACGCGCTTCTGCGAGAACGTGAAATTCAACGGCGAAACCACGCACATCACCTTCGCAAGCGATCTGCTGGAACTGAAGATTGCGGAGTCGACAGAAACGGTCGACAACTTTCTGAGGGCGGCGCCAGCCAACTTGCTGGTCAAGTACCGCAATGACGCGAGCACCAGTGCGCAGGTCCGCAACAGGTTGCGTAGCCAGATGCCCGATGCGTGGCCGGAACTGGAAAAACTCGCACGGGAACTCTGCATCTCCGGCACCACGCTTCAACGCCGCTTGCAGCAGGAGGGCGTGAGCTACCAGCGGGTGAAAGACGACCTGCGGCGGGACATCGCCATCGACCTCCTGTCGAGCGCGTCGCTGACAGTGGCCGAAGTCGCCGCCCGGACCGGATTCCAGGAAACGAGCGCTTTCCATCGCGCATTCAAGAAATGGACGGGCGTCAGCCCGGGAACCTATCGCTCGTCCGCGCCCGCGCCGGAATAACCAAGAACCTTCCGGGGGCCGGCCAGGGACGCCGGCATGTCCGAACGCCCCATCCGGATCGAGACGCCCGGGCATGGAAGTGGACCGATTGCAGAACTAACCTCCTTTCGCGATCGCATCTCGCGATAGCTAAAACGACAGGAGACAACATGCAGCAGGTCGACAAGCAGGTCGATATCCACGCACTTGCGGGGCAATCGCGGTTCAACGGTTTTCACCGGCTCGTGCTCTTGTGGTGCGTGCTGATTCTCGTCATCGACGGCTATGACCTGGCGGTCGTGGGGGCAGCGTTGCCGTCGATCATGAAGGACATGGGGGTCGACGCCACCAGCGCCGGCGTCATGGCCGGGTCGGCGTTGTTCGGGACCATGTTGGGCGCGATCTTCCTCGGCACGTTGGCGGACCGCATCGGCCGCCCGCGCATGATCGCGGTGTGCGTTGCGCTCTTCAGTGTCTTCACCGCGCTGACAGGGCTGACCACCGAACCCGTCGGCTTCAGCGTCGCCCGCTTCATCGCGGGCCTCGGCATCGGCGGGGGTGTTGCCCATCGTGACCGCGCAGATGGGAGAGTTCGCACCGGCGAGCCTGCGCACGCGCCTGGTGACGATGGTTTTCGCTGGCTACTCCGTGGGCGGCATTCTGGTCGCGCTGACCGCCAAGCAACTCATCGAGAGCCACGGATGGCAATGGGTGTTCTACGTGGCCGGGTTGCCCGTTCTGCTGATTCCGCTCATCCTGAAAACGATGCCCGAATCGCTGTCGTACCTTCTCAAGAAGGGTGATCAGCGGCAGCTCGGGGAGATTGCGGCCAGGCTCGCGCCGAATCAGCGGAACGCACCCGGCACCGTTTTTGTCGGATCGTCCATCGACCGGTTGGACGAAGCGCCAGTTCGAACCCTGTTTAATGCCGGGCGGGCGTTCAGCACCGTGATGATCTGGGTGGCCTTCATGACGGGGCTGTTCATGGTCTACGCGCTGAACTCCTGGCTGACCAAACTGATGGCCATGGCGGGATACAGCCTCGGCTCGGCCTTGAATTTCGTGATCGTCTTCAACGTCGGGGCGATCGTGGGCGCGATCGGCGGCGGCCTGCTGAGCGACAAGTTCAACATCAAACATGTGCTGATCTCGTTCTATGCGGTCGGGGCCGCCTCCTTGGCAGCGCTCGCCTACACGAAGTCGACCGAGCTGCTGTTCCTTGCCGTGTTCGTTGTGGGCGCGTCCACGCTCGGAACGCAACTGCTGGCCTACGCGTACGCCGGCGACTTCTATCCACCGGCCGTGCGCTCGACGGGCGTCGGTTTCGCTTCCGGTGTCGGCCGGATCGGCGCCATTGCCGCGCCGATCCTGATCGGCTGGCTCGTTTCCCTGAACCTTCCCATCGAGCAGAACTTCATGGCGATCGCTCTGGCCGGTGTCATCGGAGCGGCGGCGGTTTCTTTGGTGAATCAATCCCGCGCCGATTCGACCCAGGCCAAGGCCGCACGCGCATTCACCAGCCAACGACCTC
>NZ_RWKI01000052.1 GCF_003984645.1 Variovorax sp. MHTC-1 | reverse complement strand
GTAGCCGACGAGCAGGGTCATGCGCCGCATTGCAGTAGGCCATCTACTGCAGCCAATGGCCGCTGGCGGCTGTGGTCGCATCCCGTTTGTTGGCTACCAAGAGCCCGTCGACGAGCTTCTTCGCCTTGCAGTCGAGCTTGTCGAAAATAATCTTCCGTTCGGCCTGGCTCGTGGTCAACGCGACCCGGCCCGCGAACTCGCCGCCCCGATGGACATCGGCATGCGCGGAAATCTGCTCGCCCTCCCCGGTCACCTCGATGGTGATGACCGCGCCTCGATAGTCGAATTTCCTCTGTATCTGATGGTTCAATATTGATCTCCCTGGGAAGTTGCACGGGCCAACTCGGGTTTGGGAACGTTGTTCCAAAAGTCAGCTGCCGGCGGTAGCCGGACGGTCATGCCAATCGTCGTTCAACCCAGTGGGTATCGGCACCAAAGAGACGATTTCCCTGGTGTGCAACGAAGGCCAATTTTTCCCGGTTGTGGGGTGTGTCCGGCCGCCACAGCTCATGGACAACGGCCACAGCCTCTTGCTGGACGAGATCGTTCGAACGGCGCAGCCTGATCTCGATGAGTGCACGTGATTTGCGGGACACTGGCTTCTCCTTTCGTCGTGTTCCACCACGTAAGAGCGTGCTGTCTTACGTCGCATCAGGCGCAATGTACGTCAATATTCGGCCGATGTGAACGTTTCACATATTCTTCACAGACGTGCCAAGATGTACCTTACGGGAAGGCACATGGACTTGTCGCTCCATGAATGACGCGCGCTCGTGTCCAACGAGTTCGCTGAAGGAATTGCAGGGCCTGATCCTCAAGCTGTACGGCAGCGAATGGGAGCGCTCGACCACACGCGTCCATGCGCGACAAGGGATTCGATTCGATGACGCTGGTCGAATTCGTGTTCGCCATCGAAGACCACTTCCCCATCTCCATTGCGGATGACGAGACGAACAGTGTCGACACGCTGGCCGGGCTCGCGGCGGTGGTCGACGGCAAGGTCAGGATGACACAAGGCAAGTGACAGCCGAAGTCGCCGTCAATCAGCGGCAGGCACGTCAACGCTCGAACGTCGCCTCCGGGCGACGCTAGGGCTCGTTGATGGCGACGAGCCCGTCTTCTGTGAAGTGGAGATCGAACTCTCCACGGCCAAGCAGGCCCATCTCCACCAACGTACCCACGCCGGTGTCGATTTCCAGCGTGCTCAGCTCTTCGCAGCCTTTCACGACTGCGATGAGCAAGTGGCGCTCGGCGCCGTGCAACGGGTACTCGCGTTTGAAGAATTCCCAAACGGCTTCCGCTTCAGACGTCATGCGATCTCCTTCAGCTGTCTAAGTGCGACTAGGCTGCGCGCTGTTCGCTTGAGCATCAAGAGGTGGCGCATCGATTGGCAAGGCTACCCGAGCGGTAGCAATCGTGCTGGCGGCGGGCCGTTTGGCACTGGGTCCCAGCTTGACGAGCCAAGCCACTGCCAGCCTCCACGCAACAGGAAAGTCCGCAATCTTTTGCTGGCGGGCCCTTCCGTTGTTTGGTGTTTGGCAATCGCGTGAAAGCAGACCCAGCGGCCCGCCGAGAGCGTAGGCGTTTAGTCATGCCTGGCGTGCGATCAAGACGGGCGTTCTGTCCTCCTCAAATAGGGATTCAACGCTCATGCATACGTTTGCCTGCACGCCTACATTCGGACTCAAGCAAGACCCACCATTCGAATTGACCAAGCGGGACTGTCGATGAAAAGCAACTTAGGACTTATGTATGCGATGTTTCGTCTTGGGATCGGACGTGATCCGATTCCGCGGTGCGTTGGAATCTCATTCGTGCAGGCCGGAGTTCTACCGATGACCCCCGGCGCAGAGTTCAGAACTTCCATTGCGTGGCGCGCAGCGTTTAGGGAAGAGTGGTTCCGTCTAACCGAGGGCCGCGCTGATCCGGGCGACCTCGAAGTTTGGGCAATCGAACTCTACCCAACGCATTGGCGGCGCCATCCAGTAGAGGTGGCGCGCGAGGAGTGGCACGGGTCAACGGAACAGGCATGAGGTCGATGATCAACTTCCATCTTCCCTGACCAACGAGCTCTTCGTTTCGACACGCTGTCCGGGAGAGTCTTTGTCGTGAGCGCGCGGCCAGCGTCATCTGTTTCCTAATTCGACGTCATCGCTTGATCGCTTGATGAGCGCCTTACGAAGCACGAGCGCCTTGCTGGCTGCACCTCACGCTGATTCGAGAATTGCGGCGGGGCGTCGCCTTTCCTGTAGTTCGGAGGCGCTCCACCAGCGACGAGCTATCCGACACTGACGTCGAAGTCACCTTTTTAGTCGGGGCGCGGCGGGCTCCCGAGCGCGCGCCGTGGGCCGATAGGCGGCCGTGTTCCAAAGCGCTACGAGTTGGTGAGTTGGTGCGGACGTTGCGGATTCATCTGCCCGGTCCGCCGCCGCCCGGCCCGCCTCCACTGGGTCCACCTCCACCCGGTCCACCTCCACCCGGTCCACCTCCACCCGGTCCACCTCCACCCGGTCCACCTCCACCCGGTCCACCTCCGCCCGGTCCACCGCCGCCCGGTCCACCGCCGCCCGGTCCACCTCCGCCTGGTCCACCGCCGCCGGGTCCACCACCGCCTGGTCCACCGCCGCCGGGTCCACCACCGCCCGGTCCGCCGCCACCCGGTCCACCGCCCCCGGCGCCAGCACCGCCGCCTCCGGCACCAGCACCGCCCCCGGCATCAGCACCACCACCTCCGGCACCAGCACCGCCACCCCCGGCCCCAGCGCCACCGCCTCCGGCCCCAGCGCCACCGCCTCCGGCCCCAGCGCCGCCGCCTCCGGCCCCAGCACCACCACCTCCGGCACCAGCACCGCCACCCCCGGCCCCAGCGCCACCGCCTCCGGCCCCAGCGCCGCCGCCTCCGGCCCCAGCGCCACCGCCTCCGGCCCCAGCGCCACCGCCTCCGGCCCCAGCGCCACCGCCTCCGGCCCCAGCGCCGCCGCCTCCGGCCCCAGCGCCGCCGCCTGCTCCACCACCACCTGATCCACCACCATCACCGGCGCTGCCGCCGGCGGGGTCTGGGCTGGCCATTCCGACCGCTCCACCTGTGACCGAACCTTTGGAGACAACAGCGGGGCTTGCCGATCCAACAAAGCCTGCCAGGCCGGGAGGCGAGGCGGCTCCGCCGGCGCGAGGTGAGCGCACGAGCTGACTTGGTCTGGTGTTCAAGCAAGGCGCCTCTCCAAAGGGGTTGTGGCGATCACAGGGAACCACGCTTGCTGCTGGCGCAGACATGCCGGCAGCTGGGAACTGTGAAGCTGGGCGCGCTTGAGGCCTCGCCTCGAGGACACGAGAACGCCCCACGTCAACCACGGGCGGCTTCGGCGGCGCAAGAGCCGGCGCGGCTGGTGCCTCACCGCGGGGTTGGGACGGGTTTGCTGCAGCAATTGGTGGTTCTGACCGCCTCTCTCTTGGCGCCGGCGCAGGTAAGACACGCTGTGTTCCACGATCCGGGCGAACTGTCGCTACTGCCGCCCGACGCCGCTGGCGAACGAGGTCGTCCTGATCCGCAGAGCTTGGTGCAGTCCGCGGCGGTTCGGTTTGCTGTGTGCTTCCCGCTACCGAGGGGGCAGGTTCAGGGGTCGCCACAACTGCCTGGTCTTGGGGCGCCGCCGGTGCCGGGGGAGAAGTAGCCGCCGCTTGGTCCAAAGCGTCTAAGGACTGCTGCGGAGCGGCCGTCTCCGCCTTCGCAGATGCCTCAGACGGAGGCGAAGTAGTCGCCGGCGAAACGTCCTCGGGTACGACAGACGCCTTTGGAGGGGCGGCTTCCGTTCTCTCCACAGGCTGGCTCGCCGACTGCCACAGGGACGAGGGCGCACCCGTTGGGAGAGCGCGCGTCGCGGAGCGGTTTAAGTACCAGATGACGAAAGCGCCATGCAACAGCGCCAGCACGATCAGCAGCCAGACGATGGATACATCCACGCCATGCGGCACGGGGATCAAGCCGATGCGTCTCGGCGGTCGCTGACCTTTCTGCTCGCGCGCCGCGGCTTTCAATGTCGACGAAGAGGGCGGCGCCGTATGCATCCAGCGCGGCTCGCTGACGGTGCTGTCAAAGGTTGTCGTGCCCGAGCGGATGCCGGAGAACTTGCCAGCGCAGCCGCAGCAGTATCTGGCGCGGTCTCTGTTAGGCGTATGGCAGGACTCACAGAATTTCGTCATACCGGCGTCCCCGGCCTCGACAAGCGTGGGTTAAAGAATGGGGATGTACCTGGTGATGATCACGAGCGAACCAATCACGAGCCAGAACACAGCGAAATCCATGGGCCAGGCGCGATCCGGGATGACACGGGGCGCCTTGGGCTGCGGTACCTGTTCGCCCGGAGCGCTCGTTGCGTGAAAGGCCGGCAGCTTGTGTGAACAGCATCTACAGAACAGTGCAGAGCCCACGTTGATGGTGCTGCAGGCCTCGCAGATCACTGCGGAGGTGCTACCTACTTGCAATCGCGCGAGATCAACGAGGTTTCCGAAAGCCACGCCTGAGGTATTGCCCGCAGAATTGGCCAGTGAGGCGGCGGTCATGGGTGCGCTCCGCGCCGAAGGGCTGCTGCAGGGATCACTGAATGTGACATGTTGGACATTTCTGCTCTCTTGTGCTGGCGCCTTATGTGAAGACGTCCCATTTGTAGTGCTCTTGTCTTATATTGAAGTGCGCATGGTTGTAAGACGACGACTGAAGTCGGCGTCCTGCTCGTAGCGGGCGGCGGTGGCCAATACGCTCGGTGCAGAACCGCCACTGCTGGAGCGATCTGTCTTTGCAGGAGGGATTTCGCTCGATGGAGCGAGCTGCATTTCCATCTGACGAAGGAAATGACGCGCGCCTACGAAGAGTCGGCGGCGTCGACGGGGCCGGCAGCATCATCGTGAGCGGACTGCGCTATGACACCGACACCGCTGTCATCCACCTCGAGGATGCCCTGAGCGGCAGCCTCGCGACGGCGCCGGCTCGCCAACAGCACCCTCGTGCGCGTGCGTGCGAACACCGCCCTGCCGGGGCGCCTGCCGGCCACGCTCGCAGTGGTGGTATCCGGTGCCGATGGCGAACGCCACGCCGGTCCAGCTCGCAGGCGTCGTCACGGACTACGCGGGACTGAGCTCGCTGCGGGTCCTGGGCACGCCGATGGATGCCTCTTCCACGCAGATCGTACTGGGCCATGCGCACCACGTCGGGCTCCACGCGCAGTTGCCGCACGTCGCCGCCGATCGGATGACCTGGGAGACGCCGGCGACGGACAGCGACCGCGGGCGCAGCACAAAGTCCGCGTATTCGCGCGCATTGGGTCCGCGGCCGTCTTGCCGTTTCCTTCCAGCGGCAATGCGATCATGCGCAGCGCCCCCTCGGCGGGCGGGTGAGCGCGGGGGCTCCT
>NZ_RWKI01000051.1 GCF_003984645.1 Variovorax sp. MHTC-1 | reverse complement strand
CCCAAAGCAAAAAGCCCAACCTATTGAGGTTGGGCTTTTTGGGGCTGTAAGAGCCTGACGATGACCTACTTTCACACGGGAACCCGCACTATCATCGGCGCTGAGGCGTTTCACTGTCCTGTTCGGGATGGGAAGGAGTGGGACCACCTCGCTATGGTCATCAGGCATAAAGGGTTGTCATCCTGACGGGTCAGGGCGACGAATTCATAGAGTTTGGAATCAGCTTGAGTGTTTTGAATGCGTCAACTTGGCATAACACCTTGAATTCGCGATCTTTTGAGGGATCGGATCAAAGTTATAGGGTCAAGCCGCACGAGCAATTAGTATCGGTTAGCTTAACGCATTACTGCGCTTCCACACCCGACCTATCAACGTCCTGGTCTTGAACGACTCTTCAGGGGGCTCGAGGCCCCGGCAGATCTCATCTTGAAACGAGTTTCCCGCTTAGATGCTTTCAGCGGTTATCTCTTCCACACTTAGCTACTCGGCAATGCCACTGGCGTGACAACCGATACACCAGAGGTGTGTCCACTCCGGTCCTCTCGTACTAGGAGCAGGCTTCCTCAAATCTGCAGCGCCCACGGAAGATAGGGACCAAACTGTCTCACGACGTTTTAAACCCAGCTCACGTACCTCTTTAAATGGCGAACAGCCATACCCTTGGGACCGGCTACAGCCCCAGGATGAGATGAGCCGACATCGAGGTGCCAAACACCGCCGTCGATATGAACTCTTGGGCGGTATCAGCCTGTTATCCCCAGAGTACCTTTTATCCGTTGAGCGATGGCCCTTCCATACAGAACCACCGGATCACTATGTCCTGCTTTCGCATCTGCTCGACTTGTCAGTCTCGCAGTTAAGCACGCTTATGCCATTGCACTATCGTCACGATGTCCGACCGTAACTAGCGTACCTTCGAACTCCTCCGTTACGCTTTGGGAGGAGACCGCCCCAGTCAAACTGCCTACCATGCACTGTCCCCGATCCAGATAATGGACCTAGGTTAGAACCTCAAACACACCAGGGTGGTATTTCAACGTTGGCTCCACAAGATCTAGCGACCCTGCTTCAAAGCCTCCCACCTATCCTACACAGATCTGTTCAAAGTCCAATACAAAGCTACAGTAAAGGTTCATGGGGTCTTTCCGTCTTTCCGCGGGGAGATTGCATCATCACAAACATTTCAACTTCGCTGAGTCTCAGGAGGAGACAGTGTGGCCATCGTTACGCCATTCGTGCAGGTCGGAACTTACCCGACAAGGAATTTCGCTACCTTAGGACCGTTATAGTTACGGCCGCCGTTTACTGGGACTTCAATCAAGAGCTTGCACCCCATCATTTAATCTTCCAGCACCGGGCAGGCGTCACACCCTATACGTCCACTTTCGTGTTTGCAGAGTGCTGTGTTTTTAATAAACAGTCGCAGCCACCGATTTTTTGCAACCCATTCATGCTCCGTTGTTCACTTCACACTAATAGGGCACACCTTCTTCCGAAGTTACGGTGTCAATTTGCCGAGTTCCTTCTCCTGAGTTCTCTCAAGCGCCTTAGAATACTCATCTCGCGCACCAGTGTCGGTTTGCGGTACGGTCGTGTGTAGCTGAAGCTTAGTGGCTTTTCCTGGAACCTCGTTCAGTCACTTCACCAGCAAGCTGGCTCGATCGTTGGCCTCGGTATATGACGGGCGGATTTGCCTACCCATCGCCTACTTCCAACTAAACCGGGATATCCAACACCCGGATGACCTATTAAGATCCGTCCCCACATCGCACTACACATCGGTACAGGAATATTGACCTGTTTCCCATCAGCTACGCATCTCTGCCTCGCCTTAGGGGCCGACTCACTCTACGCCGATGAACGTTGCGTAGAAAACCTTGCGCTTACGGCGAGGGGGCTTTTCACCCCCTTTAACGCTACTCATGTCAGCATTCGCACTTCTGATACCTCCAGCACGCTTTACAACGCACCTTCACAGGCTTACAGAACGCTCTCCTACCACTTGCAATAAATTGCAAATCCGCAGCTTCGGTAACTGGCTTAGCCCCGTTACATCTTCCGCGCAGGACGACTCGATCAGTGAGCTATTACGCTTTCTTTAAATGATGGCTGCTTCTAAGCCAACATCCTGACTGTTTTAGCCTTCCCACTTCGTTTCCCACTTAGCCAATTTTAGGGACCTTAGCTGGCGGTCTGGGTTGTTTCCCTCTTGAGTCCGGACGTTAGCACCCGGTGCTCTGTCTCCCAAGCTGTACTCGTCGGTATTCGGAGTTTGCCTTGGTTTGGTAAGTCGCCATGACCCCCTAGCCAAAACAGTGCTCTACCCCCGACGGTAATACTTGAGGCACTACCTAAATAGTTTTCGGAGAGAACCAGCTATTTCCAAGTTTGTTTAGCCTTTCACCCCTATCCACAGCTCATCCGCTAGTTTTGCAACACTAGTCGGTTCGGACCTCCAGTACCTGTTACGGCACCTTCATCCTGGCCATGGATAGATCACTTGGTTTCGGGTCTACACCCAGCGACTGGACGCCCTATTCGGACTCGATTTCTCTACGGCTTCCCTATTCGGTTAACCTTGCCACTGAATGTAAGTCGCTGACCCATTATACAAAAGGTACGCAGTCACCCTTGCGGGCTCCTACTTTTTGTAAGCATGCGGTTTCAGGATCTATTTCACTCCCCTCCCGGGGTTCTTTTCGCCTTTCCCTCACGGTACTAGTTCACTATCGGTCGATGATGAGTATTTAGCCTTGGAGGATGGTCCCCCCATATTCAGACAGGATTTCTCGTGTCCCGCCCTACTTGTCGTTAGCTCAGTACCACACAGGTCTTTTCACGTACGGGGCTATCACCCGCTATGGCCAGCCTTTCCAAGCTGTTCCGTTAAGTCTTGTGCTATCACTAACAGGCTCTTCCGATTTCGCTCGCCACTACTTTCGGAATCTCGGTTGATGTCTTTTCCTCGAGCTACTGAGATGTTTCAGTTCACCCGGTTCGCCTCGCATGACTATGTATTCATCATGCGATACCTTTCGGTGGGTTTCCCCATTCGGAAATCTCCGGATCAAAGCTAATTTGCCAGCTCCCCGAAGCTTATCGCAGGCTATCACGTCCTTCGTCGCCTATCATCGCCAAGGCATCCACCACATGCTCTTATTCACTTGACCCTATAACTTTGACGTTTCTTCACAGAAACCAAAATCGTTTCAAGGAATGTGTCAGGTCTTTCACCTGACGCGTTATGCCGTCTTCATACTTTCGATTTGACTCGAAATTGAAGTTCATTTGACGCAATCAAAAATTCATGTCGCTGATGGCACGGTCCGCACTAAACCTTTACGAATGTGCGGTTTCCATCAGCAACGCTGATTCGACTCTATGAATTTTTAAAGAACAGCCGATTGATCAAGAGATCTCGATCAACAACAAAGAAGCCTCATGCTCGCGCACAAAGCCTCTTTGGTGTTGAATTTCTAACTACCGGTACATTGGTGGAGGATGACGGGATCGAACCGACGACCCCCTGCTTGCAAAGCAGGTGCTCTCCCAGCTGAGCTAATCCCCCGGGTCCTCACGAGACTATCGGAAGGAATGGTGGGTCTAGTTGGGCTCGAACCAACGACCCCCGCCTTATCAAGACGGTGCTCTAACCAGCTGAGCTACAGACCCATGTCGAAGACTCGACATCTTCCAACAACCGATAAGTGTGGGCGTTCAATTTAAGTGGCTTGTTTCCAGAAAGGAGGTGATCCAGCCGCACCTTCCGATACGGCTACCTTGTTACGACTTCACCCCAGTCACGAACCCTGCCGTGGTAATCGCCCTCCTTGCGGTTAGGCTAACTACTTCTGGCAGAACCCGCTCCCATGGTGTGACGGGCGGTGTGTACAAGACCCGGGAACGTATTCACCGTGACATTCTGATCCACGATTACTAGCGATTCCGACTTCACGCAGTCGAGTTGCAGACTGCGATCCGGACTACGACTGGTTTTATGGGATTAGCTCCCCCTCGCGGGTTGGCAACCCTTTGTACCAGCCATTGTATGACGTGTGTAGCCCCACCTATAAGGGCCATGAGGACTTGACGTCATCCCCACCTTCCTCCGGTTTGTCACCGGCAGTCTCACTAGAGTGCCCAACTAAATGTAGCAACTAATGACAAGGGTTGCGCTCGTTGCGGGACTTAACCCAACATCTCACGACACGAGCTGACGACAGCCATGCAGCACCTGTGTTACGGTTCTCTTTCGAGCACTAAGCCATCTCTGGCAAATTCCGTACATGTCAAAGGTGGGTAAGGTTTTTCGCGTTGCATCGAATTAAACCACATCATCCACCGCTTGTGCGGGTCCCCGTCAATTCCTTTGAGTTTCAACCTTGCGGCCGTACTCCCCAGGCGGTCAACTTCACGCGTTAGCTTCGTTACTGAGTCAGTGAAGACCCAACAACCAGTTGACATCGTTTAGGGCGTGGACTACCAGGGTATCTAATCCTGTTTGCTCCCCACGCTTTCGTGCATGAGCGTCAGTACAGGTCCAGGGGATTGCCTTCGCCATCGGTGTTCCTCCGCATATCTACGCATTTCACTGCTACACGCGGAATTCCATCCCCCTCTACCGTACTCCAGCGATGCAGTCACAGATGCAGTTCCCAGGTTGAGCCCGGGGATTTCACAACTGTCTTACATCACCGCCTGCGCACGCTTTACGCCCAGTAATTCCGATTAACGCTTGCACCCTACGTATTACCGCGGCTGCTGGCACGTAGTTAGCCGGTGCTTATTCTTACGGTACCGTCATGAGCTCTCTTTATTAGAAAGAACCTTTTCGTTCCGTACAAAAGCAGTTTACAACCCGAAGGCCTTCATCCTGCACGCGGCATGGCTGGATCAGGCTTGCGCCCATTGTCCAAAATTCCCCACTGCTGCCTCCCGTAGGAGTCTGGGCCGTGTCTCAGTCCCAGTGTGGCTGGTCGTCCTCTCAGACCAGCTACAGATCGAAGGCTTGGTGAGCCTTTACCTCACCAACTACCTAATCTGCCATCGGCCGCTCCATTCGCGCAAGGCCTTGCGGTCCCCTGCTTTCATCCGTAGATCTTATGCGGTATTAGCACAGCTTTCGCTGCGTTATCCCCCACGATTGGGCACGTTCCGATGTATTACTCACCCGTTCGCCACTCGCCACCAGGATTGCTCCCGTGCTGCCGTTCGACTTGCATGTGTAAGGCATGCCGCCAGCGTTCAATCTGAGCCAGGATCAAACTCTATAGTTCGATCTTGATTTTTTTCGCCTCTCTCGAGGCAAACTCATAAAAACGGAATTGAAGTGAACTTCACTTCTATTCTCATGAGCGTTTAAAGTCTTGCGACTTCGTTCCGAAGAACTTGGCCACTCGCCTCAAACGCCCACGCTTATCGGCTGTATGTTTTTAACGATCCCAGTACAAAACATCTTCTGCTTCGCACCACCTTCGCTGCGATCAGCGAAGCCTTAAATTATCACACGGTTTTTTAAGAACCGTCAAACTTTTTGGAAGAATTTTTTCGCCTTCCGCCTCTTCTTCTTCGATCTTCTTCTCTCTCCCACCCCACCTCGCCCCAGCACCACCACCTCGAACCCCTT
>NZ_RWKI01000050.1 GCF_003984645.1 Variovorax sp. MHTC-1 | reverse complement strand
ACCTGTTGGTGCACACCATCTCCTGGCCCGCACTCTTCAGGTCACATGCTGCCGCTCGACCTTGGCATCGACAAGAACGGCCCTGGTCGGACTATTACTTTCCGAAAATCCGGCGGATGACTTCGTCTGCATCCACGTCGAAGCAGCGCCCATGACTGAGCAAGATGCGGCGAGGCCGCCATGCGTGAAGTTTCGCGACGGCCGCAGCTGCCTCTTTCCGCTGCAACATCAGCGGCAGGCGCATCCCGAAGAACACTGCCCGCGTGGCTAGTACATCCCGCTCATCTTCGTGAACGTTCGCCAAGGCTCGTCCATCTTGTCCAACTCGATGTTGATGATGGCGTCCGTCACGATGAGAGATTCTGATGTCCGGTGGAAGAAGATGAATTCCTTGAAGTAGCCACCCGGAAACAGCGTCTGGTCCAGTTCGTTGCGCCATTCGTCTGGCGGGTCCAGATCGAGGTCTCTTCCGAAGCGGATCTCCGCGTGTCGCGCTCTGCTTCTTCTGCGCACACCCGGCGAGGCCGATGCGACGGCATCCGGAAAGGCCTTCAACCACTCTCCAATGTGGGCATAGTGGAACTGGTTGGGGGAGATCAGATGCCGGACAGTCCCGAGATGCTCAAGCTCGTCTGCAAGCTTGCGATCGAACTTCGTCGGCGAGTGAAGGAAAAGATCGCCGTTCGAGAGGCGCACCACCGTCATGCGGGTGGTGAACGGTAGCGGCAGCCTGATGCCAGCCACGCGAATGTATTCAAAGGGCCCGTCGACAACTCCGATGTTGGCCGCCACAGGCTTGTACACATTGATCGGCTCGTAAAGTGCTGCGCCCATGTTGTCGCCCCGGATACATCCTGCACGATTCTGGCAGCGCTTGACCCCGCTGGGTCCGCGTGGACGCGCCCATACCGAAAGCGACTCCGACCCCGGAAGTTCGCTGGGCCGCGCCAACGCTGGTGCCCTTTGAAGATCAGCGCAACCAGAATCCAAGATGGTGACCGCCCTGAAAACCGTACGCCGGCTTAGAGGCCCTGAGCAGACGCTCATTCGCCAGAACCGGCCGCCCGGAAGCCGCCGTTGACGGCGGCGAAACGACTACAAGGTGGTCCGCGCAAAAATGCTTGCAGCATCGGTTCCTAGCCCCCGGATTGCATCTATTCCCCTTTCGTGGAATGGCACCTAGTACTAAAAGCTGACATCGTGACGATGCCAACTGCAGATTCGCATACAGGATCTGGTGAGGGCGACCTTTGGTGACCACGCGTGACAGCCGCACCAGCTGTCGATTGCTTCCGTCACGGCGTCATCGTCCCGCTCAGGCGCGGGATATTGAAGGCGGCTGACATGAAGGAAGTCCACGAGGAGACAAGCATGAAGAAGCGGTATTGGCTGAGGCCGGTCGTAGTGGCTCTGGGTGTTTACGCAGGAACGGCCCTGGCTGCGCAACTCGAAAACCTGAGCGGGCAGTCTTGCGGGGACTCCACGGGCACCTGGCACTTCGTCAACAACCAGACGGGAGGCGCCGGCGCCGGCACGCTCAGCGCGACCTGGTCATCGGGGAATTCCTGCAGCGTCAGTCCCTCGAAGGTGCTCCCGAGCACCCAGCATTTCTACTGCACGGGTGCTGGCACGCTGCTCGGTGCCTCGACGAACCTGCCTGGCAGGCTGGTGCTGTCCGACTTCAGCTGCGGCGACATCAAAGAGCCGCCCCCGTGCGACCCGAAGAAGGAGATCTGCAAGTAGCCGATTTCGATCTCTCGCGCGCGCTCGGAGGGAGGGGAACCTCCTTCCGATTCGCGCGGTTGCGCGCGATCTGCTCCGCACGCTGCGCCGGAGAATGGCGCCTCGAGTGCATGACGAATGGCTCGACTTGCGATTCCGAGCCCCAACGATGACTTGTCTCTCGTAACCTGAAAGCCGCGTCGATGAGCACGAACCCTTCCCATTTTCGGTCGGTCGCCTTTGGCTCGCTGGCGGCTTGTGTTGTGACGCTTGCCAGCAGTGCGATGGCTCAGACGGTGGTTGACCGGCCGCCCAACCTGAAACCTCTGCCCGCTTCGAACCTCTCGCTCGTAGCCGACGCGTCCGGTTCCACACTGCGCTTCAGCACGACAAGTTGGAACAACGGAACGGGGCCGCTTCAACTCGAGGCAGGATCCGTCGATACGGGGTCGGGCAAGCAGCAAGTGTTTCAGCGCGTCTTCCTGAGCGATGGCACATCGTTTCTCCGTCTCGCAGGCTACTTCGAGTGGCATCCCGCCCACAACCACTTCCACTTCGACGACTATGCGCTGTACACGCTGCAACCCGTCAACGCTCCGGGCGGCTCAGTGCGAACTGGAAGCAAGATGACCTTCTGCGTGATGGACACCACCAAGATAGACACGACATTGCCCGGGACGCCCGCGCAAGCGGTGTACAGCACCTGCGGCCGGTATGTTCAAGGCATGTCCGTCGGCTGGGGGGACACCTACGGAAGCCATCTCGCCGGTCAAGAGATCGACTTCACAAACAACGCGGATGGCCTCTATCAGCTGAAGATCGAGATCGATCCGAAGAAGGTCATCATCGAATCCACAGAGAGCGACAACGTCTCCTGTGTTCTCTTGGATATCAAGAAACCGAGCACGGTTGCCGTGCTGGACAGCAGCGGAAACTGTTCGACGGCGGTGTCGATCACTCCGAACACGGCGCAGGCCGGAACGTCCGTTCAGGTCACCATCACAGGCTATGGATTCAGCGACGGCATGACAGTGGCCTTCGAGGGCGGCAATGGTCCGCGACCGATCGCGAGCAATGTCCGCTTGGCCAGCGATACCTCGACGCTCGACATGATCACTGCCACGGTGACGGTGCCGTTCAAGAAGCGTGGCGGCCGCAACCCGGTATGGGATGTTCGTGTCGGTTCGGGTGGAGTGCTGCCCAAGGCATTTACCGTTACGGAGTAGGAATGGCAACAAGAGGTGCGCAAGACGAATCTACGCACGAGGCGTCCCGGTAATTGCATCCTCAGATGCGGCTCGAGGCCGCGGGATGCGGACGCAGCGCCACCAAGGCGCGTCGGTGCACCCCGAGTTTGGAAAACACGCTTTGCAAGTGCTTCTTGACCGTGTCTTCCATGACCCCCAGCTGGTTGGCGATTTCCTTGTTGGTGCATCCGAAGCGCAGCAGCTCGACGATCTGTTGCTCGCGGTGCGTAAGCGTGGTGCTGCTGCGCGCCGAGTGGAGTGGCTTGGCTTCGACGATGGCGGGGGAGGCCGGCAGCAGGTCCGCGATTGCGTTCGCCAGCGCGGTGCGCGACAACCAGAGCTCGCCTCGGCTGACTGCACGGATGGACTTGAGGCCCACCTCGGGCAACCAGCTCGTGAGCAGGAAACCATGGAAGCGATAGCGCAAGACATCGACGACCAGTCCATCGCAGAGCTCATCCCACAGCAAAAGCACGCGCGTGTTCTCGAAGAGTGCGCGTATCGTTTGAATGGATTCACCAACCAGGCGGTCTAGCATGGCCTTGTCGAGCAGCAGGACAGCTGGCGACTTCTGCTCAATGCTGTAGCCCAGGCGTGCTGGGTCAGTGGGCGACTCGGCATGCAGTTCGATTCCCGGCTCGCCCATCAGCCTCGCCATCCATGCCAGAAGCAACGCTTGACGGTCCGACGCGATCATGACCGTGATCGTGCTGCTTCCTTCTGCGCTCATCGTCTCCCCCTCTCGGTCAAAGTCATGCCAGTCCTTCAAATTGTTCAGGTGGTTCCGTCGTTCGTTGCAAAACCTCGACCCCGATTGAACACGCGGGGTCCACAGATGGAGACGAGGCTACGCCGCAAGTCCCCGTCGCTCCATAGGCGCTTTGTCATGACGGTGCATGGGTGCTAAGTAATAGGCACCTGTGGCCATTGAAGGTATTGAGGAGCGAGTTCGAGCGCGACCCGAGGCAGCGGCCCCCGAGGGAGCAACGCGCGAGAGCTGAACGTTGTCCGGGGCGCGACGTGTGGCCGAGACCGTGAGTTGAGGGTGCGGCTACGAAGGGCCGCATCTGCTTTGCATACCTGCCGTTGAGCGATCGAGGCGACGGGCCGCTTGCCCCGGGCTGCACGCTGTTCCCCTTTTGTGGAATGGCGCCTAGTACTGAAAGCTGACATCGTGACGATGCCAACTGCAGAGTCGCATACAGGATCTGGTGAGGGTGACCTTTGGTGACCACGCGTGACAGCCGCACCAGCTGTCGATTGCCCGAAGACGGAGATCTGCAAGTAGCTATCAAACGCACCCTGTGACCGGCAGCAAGCAGTAACTGCCATCTCGGCAAAACCAAGGACACCGTCGTGGTGCTTAGACAACGTGGAACGCGCCTGGTGCTTGCAGGTCTGTGCCTGGCAGCCCTGTCGGCAATCGCGGGTGCACCGCTGTTCGCAGCCGAAGCACAGAAGTCGTCCTCGCTCGAAGCCGACCGGATCGACCAATCAGCCGGCGTCGATGTCCAGGCCAACGAGTCTGACTTGGTGAGCCATGGCGGCGCGCTCTACAGCCCGTTTAGCACCGCTCTTGACACGGCTGGGTCAAAACCCCACGCCAACGCTACGCCGAAGCGGCACAACGTGGACGAAGGATCGCCCAACCTCGTGACGGCGGCAGTCACCGCGTTCGTTGCTACTGGGATCCTCGTTGTTCTCGTTCGCGTCCTCATTGCGAGTTAGGCAAGCCTGCGCCTTGACTCAAAAGCGACCGCGGGCTCAGGCGCTAGGTAGGCAGTCGCCGGAAATCTGCCAACCGAACTCAGCGAGAAGGAAAGACGCGGTTCCTTATCTGAATAGGCGTGGTCTCGGATTTGTATTCGGAGGAGATCCTATGGGCTATCGCAATGAGAACGCCGAGCCTTCGGCCGCGACTTTCCGTGTCTGGCCCGACGATCCCACCGGCTTCTCCACGCACCGGATCGGCAAGCTGCAGCACAACTTCCACCAGCATCCGCTGTTCCAGGTGTCCGAGCTCGCGGCGCTGGCCAAGGATCTCGTGCCCTTCGGCAATTGCCGGTTCACGCGACCGGGCATCACCCAAGCTTCGAGCTTCACGCATGACAGCCAGCACCCGGACGGCCGCAGCGTTGAAGAGGTGTTCCAGCGCATCGAGGAGCCGGGTTCGTGGGTGGCGCTCTACAACATCGAGGTCATCGCGCGCTACCAGGTCCTGCTTTGCAGCATCGTGGACACCATGCGCGCGAGCGTGGAGCGCGAGCAGCCCGACATCTTCGACGTCAACGGCTTCGTTTTCATCTCCGCGCCGCCTTCGGTGACGCCGTTCCACATCGATCGCGAGAACAACTTCTGGCTGCAGTTGCACGGACGAAAGACCATGAACGTGTGGGACCACAGGGACCGGGTGGTGGTGCCGGCCGACGCAGTCGAGGACTTTATCGTCGGCCACTCGCTTCGCAACGTGCGCTTCGAGGAGGAGTTCCGCCCCCGCAGCCTCCAGTTCGAAACGCGGCCTGGCGACGGTGTCTACTTCCCCAGCACCTCGCCGCACATGACGAGCTCCGATCCGGCCTGGACGGCGCCGGGCGATCGCGTGTCGATCTCGATCGGCGTGACCTTCTACACCTCAGTCACGCGCAGCATGGCGCGCGTCCACCAGATCAACTGGCTGCTGCGCAGGTTCGGCCTGTCGCCCGCCTTCCCCGGTGACTCCCCGGCCGCGGACGCGATCAAGACGCCCCTTGGCCGGTTGGTCGGCGCTGCGCGCTGGTCGCTGGCCAAGGAGCTCGGCCCGGCGCGGCGCCTCAGGCGTGAGGCGAAGGCGCCGCCGGGCTCGTTCTGACCTCCGGGGACCGGCGATCCGTTGCGCGCTGCCCGCTGCCGGCGAGACGCGCT
>NZ_RWKI01000005.1 GCF_003984645.1 Variovorax sp. MHTC-1 | reverse complement strand
CTCCCAGTGCCCGGGAACTGCTCGATCTTCAACTGTGGCTGGCCGCTCGCTGATGGAAATGGCGTCGACGATTCTTCCGTGGTCGTCTGTCTTCTGCGTGTGATGGCGCGAGCGGCGCATGCCCCGGGTGCGCCTGAGATGCTGCAGCAGCTCCTTCTTCAAGGCCCCACGGGCTTGAATGAACAGGCTGCGGTAGATGGTCTCGTGGGACACGTGGGAGGTCTCGTCGCACGGGTATACATGGACGCCTCCAGTTTGCAAGGCTCTCTCACTTTTTCCGGCGAGCAGGAAAAGATTGCAAACATACATCCGGCCTTCAGACGCGAAGCGTCTTCGGCCCTGATGGAATGCGCTGGCTGGCTCCTCAATAAGACTGCGAGCTCGAAGCTCGTTATATCCGTCAGGTTTGACCAGCCCCGGTCTTACCTGTATTGCCATCAACGATCGATTGCCATAGCAACCTGTGAGAGAGTCTTTACGTGATGTGCCGACGTTCGCGCGCTGCGCAGGCTATGCAGCTGCTGTCGGCGCATGCATGGGTTCATAGGCCTTGCCCGTGGACAGCAACGCCCACGCTAGCCGCGCGTTCTTGTTGGCCATCGCTACGGCAGCAATGTTGTGATGTCGACGGCCAACCAACCTGCCCAGCCAGGTGCCGGCTCGGTCAGCCCGCGTCTTGGCCAACTGCACCAGCGCACGTCCACCGTGGATCAGCAGCGTCCGAAGGTAGACATCGCCGCGCTTACTGATGCCCAGCAGCTGCGTCTTGCCTCCGCTGGAATTCTGATGCGGCACCAGCCCGATCCATGCAGCAAACTGCCGCGCGTTCTTGAAGTTGCTCGGGTCGCCGGCGCTGGCCACCAGCGCGCTTGCGGTGATGGGGCCGATGCCTGGAATCGTCTCCAGGCGACGGCTGACCTCGTTGCCGCGATGCCATACCTCGATCTCCCTCTCGAGTTCCCGCATCTGCCGGTCCAGTTCCTTGAGGTGCTGCAGCAGCCGATCAATCAGCAGCCTGAAGCGTCCGGGCAGTTCGTTGCTGGCATCCTCGATCAGCTCTGGAGCCCTCTTGTAGACATGACGGATGCCTTGGGGAACGATGAGTCCGAACTCGATCAGCAGCCCGCGGATCTGGTTTGCCTGGGCGCTGCGTGCGTGGACGAAGCTCTCACGCGCCGTGTGCAGCGCCAGCACAGACTGCTGCTCGGGTGACTTCGCCGGAACAAACCGCATGTTCGGTCGGGTGACGGCCTCGCTGATCGCCTCCGCATCGAGCGCGTCATTCTTGTTGGTCTTGACATACGGCTTGACGAACTGCGGCGCCATCATCTTCACGCGATGCCCGAGTGCTGTGAGCTTGGCCGCCCAATGGTGCGCCCCGCCGCAGGCCTCGATGCCGATCAAGCAGGGCTCTAGGCGGGCGAAGAACGGTGCAACCTGATTGCGCTTGAGCTGCTTGCGAAGGACGGCGAAGCCGTGCTCGTCGACGCCGTGAACCTGAAACACGTTCTTGGCGAGATCCAAACCAATCGTCGCGATCTTCATGAGCTGCCTCCGTCATGCAAGCGGGCAACATCGCCCGCTGACACTCTGGCAGCCGGCGGACGCCGAAGAAAGGGGGCGTCCATTCCAGTAAGACTGCAGCCGATACCTGTTGAGACGATCACATGAGAATCAGCTTGGCAAACCGGGCGGTGTCCATATAAGGCCGTGTGAAAACTGGTTGAACAGATGACGGTGCAACGCTACTGAAGGGCAGCCACATGAAGCGATTCAAGGTGTCGATGATCAGCTCATCTTGAATCAGCGGTCTTGATAGATCAGGCACTTACGACATGCCGAGCCACGACACCTTGAACTGCTTGTTCACGCTACTTTGAATTACCCGACACGTTTTTCAACTTACTTTGAATTTTGCCCCCCTCGCGCTGGCCGGCAGCCGCGAAATCGCTCGGAATCAGGCGTCCCCGTCGGCGCAGTTGTGTCGTCCGACGTCGCAGTTTCAAGGTTAGTGATGCGGATCAAACGGCTTGTTTCATGTCTCAGACTTGCCTTCTCACGCGGTGAGACTCCCCAGTGGATGAGCCGATGGGCCTCATGTGGCAGTTCATGCCCGCCGCCGGTACCGACTTCGACCTGAAGCAGAACATCAGCCTGCCGCATCACGTGATGCGGAATTCAGATCATTGGCGGGCGACGAGTTTTGCGTGCGATGGTCAGTCGGCAGAATGCTCCCATCCCCACATTCATCGCGCCAAGTGCGCGCGCAACATGCTCCCCCTCGCCCTGACCTACTTCCGCGAAGTCGCCCTCAGCGGCTCGATCCGTCGCGCAGCGGAGCACCTGTCGATCGCCCCCAGCGCGATCAGCCGCCAGATCGGGAACCTCGAGACGGCCCTTCAGACTGCTCTCTTCGACCGACGGGCGCGGCGCCTGACGCTGACCGCCGCGGGCGAACTCGTGCTCGCGTACTCCGAACGCACCAGCGCCGATTTCGAGATGATGCGGGAGTCGCTGCAGCAGATCACCGGGCTGCAGGCGGGGCAGGTCAAGGTCGGAAGCGTCGAAGGCATGGTGACCTACTTCCTCTCGCGCTACCTCGCAAGCTTCAACAAGCGCTATCCGGGTATCAATGTGGCCGTGTCGGTCGTCGGCTCGCGCGCAGTGCTCGAGTTGCTGCGTGACGGCGAGCTCGACCTGGCACTGGCATTCGGCCTTCCGGCGCGCAATCCGTTTCGGGTGCATGCCCGGCTGGACCAGCCGCTGTGCCTCATCGTCGCCGTCGGCCATCCGCTCGCCTCGCGGCGCAGCATCTCCTTCAAGGCGCTGGCGGATCAGCGCGTGGCGTTGCCCGACCACACGTTCCAGATCCGCTCGCTGATCGACGGCATCGCACTCAAGACCAAGACGCCGCTGCACCTCACCATCGAGACCAACACCTTGGAGATGGCCAAGGGCGTGGTGCGCAACTCCGAGCTGCTGACCTTCCTGCCGCGCTATGCCGCGCTGCGCGAGATCGCCAACGGCGAGCTCTGCGCCGTGCCGCTGCAGGAGCGCGACCTGGCCCAGACGAGCATCAGCCTGATCACGATGCCGTCGCGCCAGCCGTCCCCGGCGGCGCGCAAGCTGCTGGAGACGTTCAAGGCCGGCATGACGCGCTACGGCGCGACCGCTGAGCGCGGCTAATCACGCCAGGCGCGTGTTCGCATATCGGCAGCATCTTCGTGCCGAAATTAGCCTTCTTCACGGGTAGCAACCTGATTAGAGTTGCACGAACGGAGGCACTCATTCATGACCCAAGTTGTTGACTTTCAACCCGGCGGCTACCGATACGTCAAGGCGGTGTTCCAGTATTCCGCCGGTGTCGCCGCGCAGCCCGGCTTCGTGATCGAGCGGGTGCGCTTCCAACGCCCGCCGACACTGACGGAAGGGTTCGATGCCATCGCCGCGCATCTGGCGCAGCGCGGCCGGCCTCTCGCTGCGCTGTGCGGCTGCGAACTGCGATCACCGGCGCCGTTCTCCGAGGACGGCTTCGTCGAGTTCAATCGCCACTATGTGCAGACGCTCGAACGCTGGGGCCTGGTCGACGGCGACACAAATCCAGTGGCGCGCACCAACGTCTGCCCGGTGCACGAAGCCCCGGAGACGCCTGTGTTCCATGCTTTCTCCTACACCGTGCCGGATGACGGCGATACCTTGCCGAGCTTCGTGGTCGCTGGCGGCGGCGAAGCACCCGAAGGCCATCCGAACTACCGCGACGTCATCGTGCGCCTGGGCGACACCAGCCCGAACGGCCTGCGCGAGAAAGTTCGCTATGTGGTGGCGGAGATGACGCGCCGGCTCGAGGCCCTCGGCTTTTCCTGGCAAGACGCGATCGCAACGCAGGCCTACACCGTCCACGACATCGGACCGCTGATGTGGCAGGAGCTCGTGCAACGGGGTACGGCGCGCGGCGGCGTCACCTGGCAGTTCACGCGTCCGCCGATCGTCGATCTGGAGTACGAGATGGATCTGCGCCGCGTTGCGCGCGAACTCGTGCACGCTTAGGCCAATGCGGACACGACCAAGGCACAGAATGGCAACGGCAGAGCACTTGGCAACCGACCTGGCGGAAGGAAGAACCACCTCGCGCCAGCTGGTCGAGGAGGCCCTGGAGCGCATCGCGGACTCCTCCGCCGAGGGGCCGCGCGCCTTCACGCACGTCGATGCCGGCGCGGCGCGCTTGATGGCCGATGCGTCGGATGCAATGCGCGAACACGGCATCGTTCGCTCGCCGATCGAAGGCCTGCCAGTGTCGGTCAAGGACCTGTTCGCCGTCGCCGGCCAAGTCACGCGTGCGGGCTCGGCACTGCTGGCCGACGCAGCGCCCGCCGAGCAGGATGCAGCCGCCGTCGCACGACTGCGTGCTGCCGGAGCCATCATCATCGGGCGCACCAACATGGTGGAGTTCGCCTTCGGCGGCGTGGGGCTGAATCCGCACACCGGAACGCCGCGCAATCCGTGGGACCGCAGGACGGGCCGCGTGCCTGGCGGGTCCTCCTCCGGCGCGGCCGTGGCACAAGCCGATGGCATGAGCGTCATGTCACTCGGCTCGGACACGCGCGGGTCGGTGCGGATCCCGGGGGCGCTGTGCGGCGTGGTCGGCTTCAAGCCGACAGCGCGGCGAGTGCCGACGGACGGCGCCTTCCCCTTGTCGTGGACGCTCGATTCCGTCGGGCCGTTGGCCAATTCCGTCGCGTGCTGCGCGACGTACGACGCGATCCTCGCCGGAACCAGGCCATCCCCGCTCGTGCCGCTGGAGGTCCGCGGCCTTCGCCTGCTCGTACCTCAGGGAGGCCTCATGGACGACCTCGACGACGACGTAGCGCGCGCCTTCGGCGTCACGCTGTCTGCATTGGCGCGAGCGGGAGCTTGCATCACGACGGCGACGGTGCCGCCGCTCGACGCGCATCAATCCTACTTCGAGGGCGGCGGCATCGCCGGCGCGGAAGCCTTTGTCGTGCACCGCAAGAACCTGGACCGGCTGCATCTCTACGATCCACGCGTCGGCGAGCGCATTGCCCTCGGCGCCCACATCGGCGCGGCCGATCACATCGAACTCCTCCGCCTGCGGGCGTCGGCCATCGGCCAGTTCTCTGCCGCGGCCGCGCCTTTCGACGCTGTCGTGATGCCGACCGTGGCCTGCATAGCGCCGACGATCGAAGAAGCCGGACGCAGCGACGACGATTACGTGCGCTGGAACCTGCGCCTGCTTCGCAACGCCGGCGTCGTCAACTTCCTCGATGGCTGCGCGCTGACGTTGCCTTGCCACGAACAGGGAGCGGCGCCGGTCGGGTTCATGGTCTGCGGCCCGACAGGCACAGACCGGCACGTGCTGGCGGTCGGTGCGGCCATCGAGCGCGCCCTCGGGCCGCGTTGACTTCCGGTTGGCACGCGGCCGCTCCACTGATTTTCAAAGGAGACATTCAAATGACGACATATTCCAAGCGCATCCTGGCTACTCTCTGCACGCTGGCTGCCTCATTCGCGATGGCCGGCGCCGGCCACGCTCAAGACATCAAGGAGCGCAACTTCAAGCTCGCGTTCGTCAACCAGAAGGAGCATCCCCAAGGGATGGGCGCGCAGCGCTTCGCCGAGATCCTCGAAAAGAAGAGCGGCGGGAAGATGAAAGTGAAGCTCTTTCCCGCGGGCGTGCTCGGCGGTGATGCGGCCATCATTTCGTCGCTGCAGGGCGGGACAGTGGATCTGACGATGGTGGTGCCCGGATCGCTCTCCGTGGCCATCAAGGAATTCACGCTGTTCGACCTCCCCTTCCTCTTCAACAACGAGAAGGAGGCCGACTTCGTGATCGACGGTCCCGTCGGCCGGAAGCTGCTGGACAAGCTGCCCGAGAAGGGCCTGATCGGCCTAACGTACTTCGAACATGGCTTTCGCAATGTCACCAACAGCCGGCGCCCGGTCGCGAAGATGGAGGACCTGCAGGGCCTCAAGCTGCGCGTGATGCAGATCCCGGTGATGATCGACATGTTCAACTCGCTCGGCGCGAACTCGTCGCCGTTGCCGCTGCCCGAGGTCTACACGGCGCTCGAGCAGAAGGCTGTGGACGGCCAGGAGAATCCGTACTCGCTGGTCGAAGCTTCGAAGTACTACGAAATCCAGAAGTACGGCTCGGACACCAAGCACACCTTCAATCCGATCGTGCTGCTGTTCAGCAAGAAGATCTGGGACCAGCTTTCAACGGACGAACGCAAGCTCCTGATCGATGCGGCCAAGGAGGCCCAGCCTTACCAGCGCAAGGCCAACCGGGAGGTCAACGCCAAAGCTGCAGAGTTCCTGAAGAGCAAAGGCATGACGTTGACCGAGTTCCCCGCGCAGGAGCGCGAGCGGCTCCGCGAGAAGCTCAAGCCCGTGACGGAGAAGTACGTGAAGCAGGTCGATCCGGCGCTCGCACAGGAGTTGTTCTCGGAGCTCGGCAAGGCGCGCAGCGCCAAGTGATCGGGCCAGCCCTCAAGCAACCAAGGGAAGAGAGATCATGACGCGCCTGATCGAGGTGTACTGTCGGCTGCTGAACGGCGTGATCGCTCTCTTCCTGGCGATCATGGTCGTTCTGGTCTTCGGCAATGTGGTGCTGCGCTATGGCTTCAACTCAGGCATCACGGTGTCGGAGGAAGTTTCACGCTGGCTGTTCGTCTGGCTCACCTTCCTCGGCGCGATCGTCGCGCTGAAGGAGCATGCCCATCTGGGCACCGACATGCTTGTCTCGCGCCTGCCCGTCGCCGGCAAGAAGGCGTGCCTCGTCATCGGACAGTTGCTGATGCTCTTCATCGCGTGGCTGGTGTTCAAAGGCAGCCTCGAGCAGGCAACGATCAATTGGGACGTCAGCGCACCGGTCACCGGCGCCTCCGTCGCCATCTTCTATGCGTCCGGCATCGTGTTCGCCGTGTCGGCCGCGGTGCTGATCGCGCTTGACCTCTGGCGAGTGCTCTCCGGCCAGCTGAGCGAGGACGAGCTGGTGATGGTCAAGGAATCCGAAGAACAAGGGGAGCTCGAGGCGCTGCAGGCCGAGCTGGCACGAGAGGACGCATCCCGCCTGAACCCCCACGGGGGTCGGCCATGACGGTCGCCATCTTCATCGGGGCCCTGCTCGGCACGATGGCGTTGGGCATTCCGATCGCCTTCGCCCTCCTCGCCACCGGCGTGGCGCTGATGTGGCACCTCGACCTGTTCGACTCGCAGATCCTGGCCCAGAACGTGATCAACGGCGCCGACAGCTTTCCGCTGCTGGCGGTGCCCTTTTTCATGCTGGCCGGCGAGATCATGAATGTCGGCGGACTGTCGCGGCGAATCGTCGACCTGGCGCTCGCGTTGGTCGGCCATGTGAAAGGCGGCCTCGGCTATGTGGCGATCATGGCCGCAGTTCTGCTGTCCGCGTTGTCCGGTTCGGCCGTCGCCGATGCCGCCGCGCTGACTGCGCTGCTGTTGCCGATGATGGTGAAGGCCGGGCACGACAAGGCGCGCGCGGGGGGCCTCATCGCGGCCTCCGGAATCATCGGGCCGATCATCCCGCCGAGCATCGGCTTCGTCATCTTCGGCGTTGCGGCCAACGTGTCGATCACCAAGCTGTTCCTGGCCGGCATCTTCCCGGGCCTGCTGATCGGCGCGTCGCTGTGGTTCACCTGGTGGTGGCTCGGCAGGCGCGAGAAGATCGAAGCGCCGCCGCGCAAGTCGCGCGCCGAGGTACTGGTCGCGTTGCGCGCATCGACCTGGGCGCTGATGCTGCCGGTGATCATCCTCGTCGGCCTGCGCCTGGGGGTGTTCACGCCGACCGAGGCCGCCGTTGTCGCCGCCGTCTACGCGCTGTTCGTCGCTACCGTCGTCTACCGCGAGCTGAAGCTCAATCAGCTCTACGCCATCTTCGTCACCGCCGCTAAGACCACCTCGGTCATCATGCTGCTCATCGCCGCGGCGATGGTGTCGGCATGGCTCGTCACGGTGGCCGACCTGCCGAGCAAGGTGATCGGCTTGCTCCAGCCTTTTATGGGCAACCCGACGCTGCTGCTGATCGCCATTATGGTGCTCGTGATGGTTGTCGGCACCGCGATGGACATGACCCCGACGATCTTGATCCTGACGCCGGTGCTAATGCCGGTTATCAAGGCCGCTGGAATCGACCCGGTCTACTTCGGCGTGCTGTTCATAATCAACAACTCGATCGGGCTCATCACGCCGCCGGTGGGCACCGTGCTCAATGTAGTCGCCGGCGTTGGCCGCATGAAGATCGACGAGGTCACCAAGGGCGTGTGGCCCTTTTTGCTGGCCGAGCTGCTGGTGATGTTCCTGATGGTGCTTTTCCCCTCGCTCGTCACCGTGCCTGCCAGATGGTTCGGTGGCTAGCAAGACGCAAGGCCCGCCCACCGGCTCCACCACTTCTGCGAGATCGACCATGAAAAGCATTGAGAAGAACTCTGGCATCCTTGGCGATGTGCCTGGCGGCGATGGACGCATCGGCGCAAGCACGACCCGTGGTGCAATTCATCGCCACGGATGGGACGATCGCCGTGAAGGTCGACCCTGCGACCCAAGGCGTCGTCCCCGTGATATAGGGGGATGACCTGATGCAGACGGTACCTGATGCAGGCAAGTACGCGACCATCGAAGTCAACAACTTCTCGAACATGTCGGCCAACTACCTCGATCCGAAGGGGGCTAGTTGGCACTTCGCCTTGGACGGCTGCTCCGCAGTCTGGACCGGTAGTTCAACTCGAGAGGGATAGCCCCTCCTTCGGCAAATGTGAGCAATCACGCGCCCCTAGAGGCACAATTTGCATGTTCTTTCAACGGCGTCACGTGAAGGAAAGGAGTACCCATGCATTCGATGGCGCCGATCCACCGCCCTCGACCTAGAACCAAACTGTGCGAGCGCCGTTCATGACTCTATTCGCCCGTTTACGACTGTATTAGGGCGTTTACGACTATTTTGGTCTTGAACAAACCCGCCAACCTCCACGAAAGTTTTTCTCCCAGGATGTAAATCGAGTTTACGGATCACCACCTCAAGCCTCTGGGAGGGCAATCGAAGTTCGCATGCACAGAGGCCCTCCGCTCTTATGACGGAGGTGCCACTACTTTTGCTAACGGGCGCCCGTCGATGCGCAGGCGACTTTTTAGTCAAAAAATCCCGCAATCAAATTTTCAGTGGATCGGGCCGCTTCCCTAGGGAAAAAATCCCGCGACCTTAGTAAACCTAAAAAGCAGCCTCGGAGTGCCCGCAACCTACTCCACCGTCACGCTCTTCGCCAAGTTGCGCGGCTTGTCGACATCGGTCCCGCGCGCGCAGGCCGTGTGATAGGCCAGCAGCTGCAGCGGCACGACGTGCAGCATCGGCGAGAGCGCGCCGTAGTGCTCCGGCATGCGGATCACGTGCAGGTCTTCGCCGCTCTCGATGCGCGTATCGCCGTCGGCCAGCACATAGAGCACGCCGCCGCGCGCGCGCACTTCCTGCAGGTTGCTCTTGAGCTTTTCCAAGAGCGCATCGTTGGGCGCCACGGCCACCACCGGCATCTCGCTGGTGACGAGCGCGAGCGGTCCGTGCTTGAGTTCGCCGGCGGCATAGGCCTCGGCGTGGATGTAGGTCACTTCCTTGAGCTTGAGCGCGCCTTCGAGCGCGATCGGATAGTGCAGCCCGCGGCCGAGGAAGAGCGCGTTTTCCTTGCGCGCGAAGTCCTCGGCCCAACTGATGATCTGCGGCTCCAGCGCCAGCACCGACTGCAGCGCCACCGGCATGTGGCGCATCTCCTTCAGCAAGCGCGCCTCCTCTTCTTCACTGAGACGACCCTTGGCTTGTGCGAGCACGAGCGTGAGCAGGAAGAGTCCCGCCAGTTGCGCCGTGAAGGCCTTGGTGGAAGCCACGCCGATCTCGACCCCGGCGCGCGTGATGTAGGCCAGCTTACATTCGCGCACCATCGCGCTGGTCGCGACGTTGCAGATGGTGAGGGTCTGCTCCATGCCCAATGAGCGCGCATGCTTCAGTGCCGCCAGCGTGTCGGCGGTCTCGCCCGATTGGCTGATGGTGACGACCAGGGTCTTCGGGTCCGGCACGGAATCACGGTAGCGATATTCGCTCGCGATCTCGACCTGGGTCGGGATCTTGGCGATGCTTTCGAGCCAGTACTTGGCGGTGCAGCCGCTGTAGTAGCTGGTGCCGCAGGCCAGGATCAGCAGCTTGTCGATGTCCTGGAACACGCGCCAGGCGGCCGCGCCCGGCGCGCCGTCGCTGCCGACGCCGTCGAAGAGCTCGGGCACGATGCCCTCGATGCCTTCGAGCGTGTCCGAGATCGCGCGCGGCTGCTCGAAGATTTCCTTCTGCATGTAGTGGCGGTACGGGCCCAGCTCCGCAGCGCCGCTGTGCGCGAGCACGGTGCGCACCGGCCGCGTGACCGGCTTGTGCGCGCGGTCGACGATCCAGTACTTGCCCGGCTGGATATCGACCACGTCGCCCTCTTCGAGGTAGACGATCTGGTCGGTCACGCCCGCCAGCGCCATCGCGTCGCTGGCGAGGAAGTTCTCGCCGTCCTCCTTGCCCGCGCCGAGGATCAGCGGCGAGCCGGCGCGCGCACCGACCACGCGGTGCGGCTCGTCGCGGCAGATCGCCGCGATCGCGTAGGCCCCCTGCAGCTGGCACACGCTGGTCTTGACGGCCTCGAACAGATCGCCGTCGTAGTGGCTGTCGATCAGGTGGGCGATGACTTCGGTATCGGTCTGGCTGGCAAAGACATAGCCCTTGGCCTGAAGGGCCGCCCGCAGCGCCTCGTGGTTTTCGATGATGCCGTTGTGCACCAGCGCCACGCGGCCGGGTCGCGCGGCCTCTGCGTCGGCGCCGGTCCCGTGGCTGAAATGCGGATGCGCGTTGTGCACCGCCGGCGCGCCATGGGTGGCCCAGCGCGTGTGCGCGATTCCGGTCGTGCCCTCGATGCGGTCGTCGCGCACCTGGGCCAGCAGGTCGGCCACGCGCGCGGTGGTGCGGGCGCGCTGCAGGCCTTTCGCATGCACGGCCACGCCACAGGAGTCATAGCCGCGGTATTCGAGGCGCTGCAGGCCTTGCACGAGGACGGGGACGATGTTGCGAGCGGAAACGGCGCCGACGATGCCACACATGAGAGCTCCTACGGAATGAAGTCGGTGGAATCGTAGGCGTCTTGTCGCGCAACTTCAGATCAATATCAGTTCGAATTCGATCAAATATTTCACTATTGCCTACGGACAAACTATTATTTCATAATCATGGTAATTGTGAAATCAACCGACATAGATCAGATCGACCTTCAGCTTCTGGACGCCCTGCAACAAGACGCCTCCCAAAGCAACCAATCGCTCGCAGAGCGCTTCAATATTTCCGCGCCTACTTGCCTGCGCCGCGTGCGGCGGCTGCGCGAGGCGGGCTGGATCGAGCGCGAGGTTGCGATCTTGAATACCGAGCGTGTCGGCGCACTGCTCACCGCCGTGATCGAGGTCTCGCTGGACCGCCAGGACGCCGCTGCCCTCGAAGCCTTCGAAGAGCGCATCACGCTGGACGACGCCGTGCAGCAGTGCTACCGGGTTTCGCCGGGACCGGATTTCGTGCTCATCGTCACGGTGCGCGACATGCCGGGCTACCAGGCGCTCGCGCAGCGCCTCTTCACCACCGACGCCAACGTGCGCAACGTGAAGGCTTTCTTCAGCGTCCAGCGTGCAAAGTTCTCGCCGCGCGTGCCGTTGCCCCTCAGTCCTTCGGCGGCCGCCGCCGGGCCGCCCCAAGGCGAGCCGCGCCTCCCCCTCGGGGGGTGGCGAACTACACGCAGCGAAGCGGAGTGAGAAGCCGGGGGGCCTTACTTTTTCGGTCGTTGCCAGTTCGCAAAGCTAACCTGCCGCGCGCGCGCCACCGTCAAGGCCCCTGGCTCGGTACTTTTGGTCACGGTCGAACCGCCGCCCACCGTGCCGCCGACGCCGATCGTGACCGGCGCCACCAGCACGCAGTTGCTGCCCACGTGCACGTCGTCGCCGATCACCGTGCGGTGCTTGTTGGCGCCGTCGTAGTTGGCCGTGATGCTGCCGGCGCCGTAGTTGACGCGCGCGCCGACGGTGGCGTCGCCCAGGTAGGCCAGGTGGTTGGCCTTGGCGCCGGCGGCCAGGGTCGAGTTCTTCACTTCGACGAAGTTGCCGATGTGCACTTCGGCACCCAGGCGGGCACCGGGCCGCAGCCGCGCGAAGGGCCCGATCCGCGAACCCTCGCCGACCGTCACGCCGGCCTTCTCGCCGTCGATGTGGGTGAAGGGATGGATCACCGCGCCGGTCTCGATGCGCGCATTGGCGATCACGCAGTTGGCACCCACGCGAACGCCCGCGCCCAGCGACACCGCGCCCTCGAACACGCAGTTGACGTCGATCTCCACATCCGATTCGCACGCCAGCGTGCCGCGCAGGTCGAAGCGCGCCGGGTCGGCGAGCCGCACGCCCTGCGCCATCAGCGCATCGGCCTGGCGAAGCTGGTAGGCGCGTTCGAGCGCCGCGAGCTGCGCGGGGCTGTTGACGCCGGCCACCTGCAGCGCGTCGTCGGTGCGGTGCGCGACCACGGGCACGCCGTCGACGGTGGCGAAGCCGACCACGTCGGTCAGGTAGTACTCGCCTTGCGCGTTCTTGTTGTCCAGGCGAGCGAGCCAGGTCTTCAGCAACTGGGCGGGCACCGCCATCACGCCGCTGTAGATCTCGCGGATCGCGCGCTGCGCCTCGTTCGCGTCCTTCTCTTCGACGATCGCCTGCACTTCGCCCTCGCCGTCCTGGGCCGCGGGGGCGCGCACGATGCGGCCGTAGCCTGTCGGATCGTCGACGCGGATCGTGAGCAGCGCGAGCCGGCGTCCGCCGCTTTGCGCCACCAGCGCGCGCAGGGTGGCCTCGCCGATCAGCGGCACGTCGCCCGACAGCACCACCACCGTGCCGTCGTCGGGCAGGAGCGGCGCGGCTTGCTGCATCGCGTGGCCGGTGCCCAGCTGCGGCACCTGGCGCGCGAACAAGGGCACCCTGCCACTGGCGCCGCCTTCGAGCGCGGCCTCGACGTCGGTCGCGCCGTGGCCCGTCACGACCACCACGTGGCGCGCGCCGATGCGCTGGGCGGTGTCGACCACGTGCGCCGCGAGTGCGCGGCCGCCCAATCGATGCAACACTTTGGGCAGGCTGCTCTTCATGCGAGTGCCTTTTCCGGCCGCCATGATGACGACGTCGACCGGTTCCTGGTTGTCCTGCGGAGTCTTGTTCATGCCTCTTTCCCGAATGCGGATGCGTTGCGCAAAGCTGGCGCGAATTATCGGCGTGCTGCTCGTCGCCTCCGCGCTGGCCGCCTGCAGCACGATCAAGCTGGCTTACAACAACCTGCCCGAGTTCAGCTACTGGTGGCTCGACGGCTACCTCGACTTCGACGGCGCGCAGACGCTGCGCGTGCGCGACGAGCTCGCACAGCTGCTGGCCTGGCATCGCCAGAACGAGTTGCCGAAGATCGTCGCGCTGCTGCAGAAGGCCCAGGCCCTCGCACCCGGCGATTTCACGCCGGAGCAGGCCTGCGAGATAGGCGATGAGGTCCGAGCGCGCATGGTGGCGGTGGCGGAGCATGCCGAGCCCGCCGGCGCCGATCTCGCCCTGAGCCTGGGCGAAGCGCAGTTGCAGCAGCTCGAGCGCAAGTACGCCAAGGTCAATGCCGACTACCGCAAGGACTGGCTCGAACGCAGCCCCGCCCGCTGGCAGGAGAAGCGCTACGAGCTGCTTCTGGATCGCAACGAGGACTTCTATGGCCGGCTCGATCCGTCGCAGCGCGAGCTGCTGAGGCAGCAGGTGGCGCAGTCGGTGTTCGATCCGCGCTTCATCGACAGCCAGCGCAGGACGCGCCAGCAGGAAACGCTTGCCCTGTTGCGCCGCTTCCAGGCCGAGAAGACGCCGCCGGCCGAAGCGCGCGCGGCCATCCATGCCTACGTACAGCGCATTGCCGACCCGCCGCCCGGGCCGGCTCGCGACCGGCAACAGGCGTTGCTGCAGGAGGGCTGCCGCAACATGGCGGCCCTGCACGAACGCACCAGCGCATCCCAGCGCGAGCAGGCGACGCGACGGCTCAAGGCCTACGAGCGCGACCTGGTCGAGCTGATGGCCGCGTCGTGATGTCTTGCCGCATCGGCTTATAGAACATTTGTTTACACTCGAGCGCGATCAACTGCGACCCTCCATGAACATCACGCTCTGCACGCTTTTCGAACGGAACTACCACTTCGGCGTCGCGGCGCTGGCGAATTCGCTGGTCGCCGCCGGCTACACCGGCGAGCTCTGGGTCGGCTACCGCGGCGCACTGCCGGGCTGGATCGTCGACGCGCCGGCCTTCGACCGCAGCACCGGCCGGCTGCAGGCGGCACCCGGGCTGGTGCTGTGCATGCTGGAGCTCGACACCCCGCTGCACTTCACCTACTACAAGCCGACCTTCATCCGCGAAATGCTGGAGAAACACGCGCCGCAATCCGATGTGGTGGCCTATATCGATCCGGACATCGTGGTGAAGTGCGACTGGCCCTCGCTGGCCGGCTGGTTTACCGAAGACGGGATCTCGCTGGCCGAGGACGTCAACTGGTGCTTCCCGGCGCGGCATCCCAAGCGGCTCCTGTGGGCCCGCTTCTTCGAACCCCACGGCGCCACGCCGCGGCGCGGGCTCGACCGCTACTACAACGCGGGCTTCATCGCGGTCTCGCGCGCGCATCTGGAATTCCTGGACCTCTGGCGCCGGCTGTGCGACCTGGTCGTGGCCTATAACGACCACGCCAAGGAGCTCAAGGCCGGTGGTTCCGCCGCCCTGTTCCATTCGACCGACCAGGACGCATTGAACTTCGCGCTCACCGTGTGCGAGGCGCCGCTCAACACGGCAGGGCCGGAAGCCATGGACTTCGCGCCCGGCGGCTACTACCTTTCGCACGCGGTCGGCTCGGTCAAGCCCTGGCATGGCGGCCACATCCGCCAGGCCCTGCGCGGACAGCCGCCCTCGCCCGCGAGCAAGTGGTACTACCGCTTCGCCGATGGGCCGATCAAGGCGTATTCGGACGGCGAGCTCGCCAAGCGCCAGCTCTCGCTCAAGATCGCCGCCGCCATCGGGCGGGTCTACAAGCGCGCCTGAGCGTCCTCGGCGGCGTCCTTGCGCCACTCCAGCCAGCGCACGGCCAACAGGAAGTACTGGTAGCCGAAGTTGGCCAGGCTGCTCGCGATGCCGAAGCCGAGCACCGAGCGCAGATCGCTCACGCCCACCAGCCACAGGTAGGTGATCTGGGTGATCAGCGTCACCGCGATGCTGTAGGTCTGGCCTGCGGTCGCGCCGCGAACCGACAGGGTGCGAAAGGCAAAACCCGATGCGTTCATCAGGATCGAGGCCAGGAACACCATCCACACCAGCGGCGTCATGCTGGCGTACTGCTTGCCCAAAAGCAGGATCCAGTACTGCGGAAAGTAGAAAGAGGTCAGCAGGACCAGTACGCTCATGGCGAAATAGGCCACATGCGCCTGCGCCACGATCGTGCCGAGGCGTGGTCCCACCGGCGCCCGCGCAATGGCGGGGAACAGCAGGATGTTGGTGACGCGGTCCACCACGATCAGCACCATGGCCAGGCGGCCGAAGGCGCCGACCTCGGCCAGCATGCCGGCGGTGCCGAACAAGGACGCCAGGAACACGGTGATCACGCCCTGCACCTGGTAGAAGATGGCCGGCAGCACCAGCGGCTTGGCGATCCTGATCACCTGGGCGTCCACCTTCTTCGTGTCCGCCTCGTCGAGATGGGCGGCCGGCAGTTGCTGTGTCCTGAAGGCCTTGCGGTACAGCATCACGCTAACGAAGCTCGCCGCGGCGGTCGCCGCCACGATGCCGGTCACCGCCCAGGAGGTGGCGGGCAGCAGGAGCACCGCGCCGACGAAGGTGATGCGCACGCAATGGGACGAGAAGGCGATGCGGTTCAGGGTCGGGATCTGGCCGAGGATCAAGAGCACCGTGTTGGCGTAGTGCTCCCTGAGGGTCAGCAGGACGACGGCGACCATGAGCAGCGACGCTGCGAGATAGGCCCACCCGGACCACGCATGCTGCTGCGAGGTATAGAACCAGTAGGGGCCGATGATGGCCAGGCCCAGTGCCAGCAGCAGCCAGCGCTTGCGGAACACCTGGTGGCAGACGCCCACCACCCACCGAACTTCTCCTGCACGCTGGCCGACGATGGGCAGGGTGCAATGCGCGAGCCCAAGGTCGGTGATGCCCAGGATCAGCGTCATGCACGCCACCAGGAAGGTGTAGGCCGCGTACTGGTCCTTCGGCATCACGTTGACGATGAGCAGGCCGGCAATGCCGCCGATCGCCACACCGAAGGTTTCGACGCCGCCGACCATGGCGATCTGGCGCAGACGGGGCAGGAGTTTCACAGGTGTGGCAGCGCGGTCAGGGGTTGGCCGGCGGCTGCCGGGTCGGGGGCTCGTGTCCGGGATTTCCGGACGGGCCCTCTACGATACGCGATGGCCGCAACGGCCCCGCGCTTCAGATCAGCGGCGTGGGCTGCAGCGGCCGCTCGAAATAGTCTCCCAGCGTCTCGAGCGCGTGGGGCTCGAGGATGCGCAGCCATCCGCCGTCGAGCTTATAGAGCCCGAGCTGCTGCAGGCGCCGCAAGGTCTTGTTGGTATGCACCAGCGACAGGCCCAGTGCATCGGCGATGTGCTGCTGGTTGAACGGAAACACGACCCAGCCCTCGCGCGCCATCCCGAGGCGTTCGGCGCGGCGGTAGAGATGCATCAGCAGCATCGCGACCCGTTCGGCCGCGTTGCGGCGGCCGGCGGTCACGAGGTTGTCGTCCACCATCTTTTCCTCGCGCGCTGCCAGCCAGGTGATGTCGTAGCCCAGCTTGGGCTGGCCGTGGAACAGCTCCCAGAGCCGGTCGCGCGCAAAGACGCACAGCGTGACCGCGGTCACCGCCTCGACGCCGTGCGTATGACTCTCGGCAAATTCGTCCTGCAACCCAATGAAGTCGCCCGGCAGCAGGAAGCTCAGGATCTGCCGCCGGCCGTCGCTGAGCGTCTTGAAGCGGAATGCCCAGCCGGAATAGAGCGTGAACAGCTGCGCACTGGGGCGGTCTTCCTCCACGATCGGCCGGCCGGCATCGACGACGCGCGTGCCCCTGCGGAAGGACTGGATGGCAGCCAGTTCCTCGGGCGATACGGGCAGGAAAGCGGGGTTGCGGCGCAGGCCGCACTCCTCGCACGGATGGGCGCAGCGCGGCGGATGGACAGGAGCTGGATAGTCCTCGAATTTCACCGGCCCACTATAGGCCTCGCGGCAATGTCTTTTCACATTTCGCGAGCTGTTTGGCGCACCTAGACTGGATCCCTGTGTGCCAACGAACGAATGACCGAACTCCACGAAATCCTGTATTGCAGCCTGCTGGCGCCCGACCAACCTACCGAAATCGTCGGCCAGATCGTGAGCCGGGCACGCGTTCGCAACGCCACAGAAGGCATCACGGGACTGCTGGTGTTCGACGGCATGCGCTTTTGCCAGCATTTCGAAGGCCCGCGAAGGCAGGTGCTGGGCCTGCTGAACCGCCTGGAGGCCGACCCGCGGCACACGGAGATGCGCGTGGTCTATGACGGCGAGCTCTTGGGGCGCCGGTATCGGCGCTTCGATATGGGCCTGGCCCAGACCGAGGACGATGCGGAAGGCGAAGACATCGCCATCCTTCAGCAACTCGACGGGGCGGAGGCGCTGGAGCGCTTCCTGGCGCTGCGCCCCCGCTTCGACATTGCTGGATAGCCAGCCGGTAACCCCGGCGGGCTAGGCCGCTGCCACGTCCCAGCTGTAGGTGGCGCCGTGGCTGTCCCACGGCTCCATCACGATGCGCTCGCCGGCAGCGACGGCCAGCGTTTCACCCGGCGCGAGCACCAGGTCTTCGCTGCCCCAGACATCGGTGGCATCGCGCGTGACCCACACCCGGCCTTGCCGGATGCGCAGGATGCTCGCGCTGGAAGCCCTGAGACTGGTCGCCTCGCCAGCCGCCAGCTGCCATGCACCCCGGCGCACGGCCGGCGGTACGGCAGCGGGACGTGCAGCAGCCGGGGACGGGAACGTAGAGGTGGTGGTGCAAGCGGCGGACATGTGAGCTCCTGTAGAGGGTGTTCTCCGAAACGCAATTGCGCGCTTCGGGAATGAATGATCGACGTTCCCCCGTTGGCGGTCCAATGAAAACGCGGTAGCCTACTGATTCCGGTTTCGCATCAATCCACTTTCTGCGTCCATGCAGCATTCCCAGACCCACCTGCGCTCCCGCCCGATCTCGGCCGGCCATCTGCGCGCCTTCGAAGCCGTGGCCCGGCACCTGAACTTCCGGGCCGCGGCGGAGGAGATGGCGCTCACCCAGTCGGCCGTGAGCCGGCAGATCCAGTCGCTGGAAGAGGAGGTCGGCGTCGGCCTGTTCCTGCGCCACACGCGCGCGGTCGAGCTCACCAGCGCGGGCGCCCAGCTGCTGCTGGCGGTGCAGCAGTCTCTGCCGCGCATCGACGGCGCGGTGCGCCAGATCCGGCACAGCGCGGGCCGCAAGAGCGTGTCGCTCACCACCTTCGCGTCCTTCGCCTCGATGTGGCTGATCCCGCGGCTGGAGGCCTTCCAGCGCGACAACCCGGACATCGACATCCGCATCGACGCCAGCGACGTGGCGCTCGACCTGGACATGTCCGACGTCGACATCGCCTTGCGCTACGGCCCGGGCGAGAGCATGCCGGCCGGGGCGGTGCGGCTTTTCGGCGAATCGCTGACGCCGGTGGCCAGCCCCTGGCTGATCAAAAGCAACCCGGCCATCAAAGAACCGGCCGACATCGCACGCTTCACCCTGATCGAGGCAGGCGACGCGCACCGCACGCACCTCGAATGGCTCACCTGGCGCCGCTGGTTCGAGATCAACAACCTGCAGCGCGCCCAGCCGAAGCGCTGGCTCTACTTCAACTACGCCTACCAAATGGTGCAGGCCGCGCTCACCGGCCAGGGCGTGGTGCTGGCGCGCAGCTCGCTGATCGCCGAAAGCCTGGCCAACGGCGATCTCGTCGAGGTGCTGCCGCAGCACCGCATGGATTCACCGATGGCCTACTGGCTGATCGCCGGGCCGCGCAGCGCACTGCGGCCCGAGATTAAGGATTTTTGCGATTGGCTGCAGTCGCAGGCCGCCGTCACGCGCGAAACCATCGGCGAGGTGCCGGACCCCGACACCGTCGATCAGTTGGACTGAACGCGGATTTCCAGAAACACCGCGGAACCGGCTTTGCCGGGCCGCTGGTGTTGCCCTCGAGAGGGGGAAGGCGCGCGCGACACGAAGTGCGCGAAGCCCTGGGGGTGAGCGTCATGTCGGCCAGACGACGCCGTTGTCGTTGAGGATGGCGTCGAGCGGCAGGTCGTGCGCCTCCGGCTCGAACTCCTCGATGTAGCCGTTCGTGAAGCCGAGCCCCACGGTGAAAGGCCGCGGCTCCAGCGCCGCCAGCGTGCGGTCGTAGAAGCCGCCGCCGTAGCCCAGGCGGTAGCCGCCGGCGCTGTAGCCCAGGCAGGGCACGAACAGCAGCGTGGGCACGATCAGCTCGGTGTCCTTCGGCTTCGGAATGTTGAAGGCGTCGTTCTCCATCGGGCAGCCCGGGTACCACGCACGAAAGGTCAGGATCTTGTGGACACGGTCGACCACCGGCAGGCCGATGCGCCGGCGGTGCGGCTCGTCCAGCAATTCACCGTCTTCCTTCCAGCGGTGCAGCGCCGGCAGGGGATCGAACTCGCCCTTGATCGGCCAGTAGGCGCCGATCACGGTGTCGGGCCGGCCGACCAGCCAGATCCGCATCACGCGCTGCAGCAGGTCGGCGCGCGCGAGGCGGTCGGGCATCGCAAGACGCTGTTCGATCAGTGCTTTTCGCAGCTGTTGCTTGAGAAAGTTGGCAGTTGCCGAGGTGTCGGCACCCTTTGACTTGTCCATAATCGCCCGATGCAGTTTGCAAGCATTTTGGCACCCGCGCTCCGCCGCCCCCGCGCACCCTCCTCCACCCTCGTTCTTTCGCTCGTCCTCGCCACCGCGGCACTGCTGCAGCCGGCCTGCGCGCAGAACCGCGACGACGATGTGCTGGTCCAGATGAAGCAGGCCTTCCAGCGCGGCGACAAGGCGCGTCTCGCTGCCCTGCTGCCGCAGGCGCGCGGCCATGTGCTGGAACCCTGGGCAGCCTACTGGGAGCTGAAGGCGCGCCTGCAGGAAGCGAGCGCCTCCGAGGTGCAGGACTTCCTCTCGCGCTATGCCGGCACCTACCAGGAAGACCGCCTGCGCAACGACTGGCTGATGCTGCTCGGCCAGCGCCGCGACTGGGACGGCTTCGCCGCGCTGCATCCGGCCTTCCGCATGAACGACGATGCCCAGGTGCGCTGCTACGCGATCTTGGTCGAGACGCTGCGCGGCGGCAACGCCACCAAGGCGCAGGCCGACGAAGTCCGCCGCAACTGGCTCGGCCAGCGCGAGCTCGACGACGGCTGCCTGACCGCGGCCGACCGCATGATCGCGGCCGGCCTGATGTCGCCCAACGACGCCTGGAAAAAGGCACGCCTTTCCATCGAGACCAACCGGCCGCAGGCGGCGCGTGCCGCGATCCTCCTCGCCGCGCCCGATGCTGTCGCCCAGTTCGATGAGCTGAACGCCAGCATGGCCAAGTTCCTGACCAGCCGCGCCTTCGTCGCCACCAAGGCCCGGAAGGAACTGGTGGTGCTCGCGCTGATCAAGATGACCATCGCCGACCCGGACATGGCGGCCTCCCAGCTCGAGAACAAGTGGGGCCCGATGCTGACGCCGGAGGAGCGCAACTGGGTCTGGGGCGCGATCGGCCGGCAGTACGCCGTCAAGCTCTCGCCGGCGGCCGGCGGCGCCTTCGCGAACGTCACGAAGAACAGCGATCTCTCCGACGACATGCTGGCCTGGAAGACGCGCGCCGCGCTGCGCAGCGGCCACTGGAAGAACGTGCAGGCCGCGATCGATGCCATGAGCGAATCGACGCAGCAGGACCCGACCTGGATCTACTGGAAGGCACGCGCCCTGCACGCCTACGGCGGCGACGAGCGCCGCGCCCAGGCGCGCGCGCTGTTCGAGAGCATTGCCGGCACGCGCGGCTTCTACGAGCTGCTGGCGCTCGAAGAGCTGGGCGAGCGCGCCACCGTGCCGACCCGCCCGGCGCCGCTCACGCCCGAAGAGAAGCAAGCCGCGCGCAGCAACGCCGCGCTCAACCGCGCGCTCTACGCGATCGCGATCGGCCTGCGCCCCGAGGGCACGCGCGAATGGAACTACGCGACCAACCTGCACGACAAGGGCGGCATGGGCGATCGCGAACTGCTGGCCGCGGCCGACTTCGCCTGCCAGCGCGAAGTGTGGGACCGCTGCATCAACACCAGCGAACGCACCAAGGGCATGATCGACGTCGAGCAGCGCTACCCGATGCCCTATCGCGACACCGTGGTGCGCAAGAGCGAGGAGATCGGCCTCGACCCGGCCTACGTCTACGGCCTGATCCGCCAGGAGAGCCGCTTCATCATGGACGCACGCTCGGGCGTCGGCGCCTCGGGCCTGATGCAGGTGATGCCCGCGACCGCGCGCTGGACCGCCAACAAGATCGGCCTCGCGGGCTTCACGCCCGGCCAGATCAATGACCGCGACACCAACATCACCATCGGCACCAACTACCTCAAGCTGGCGCTCGACGACTTCGACGGCTCGATGGCGCTCGCCGCCGCGGCCTACAACGCCGGCCCCGGCCGGCCGCGCAACTGGCGCAACGGACCGGTGGTGGAGGCGGCGATCTGGGCCGAGAACGTGCCTTTCAACGAGACCCGCGACTATGTCAAGAAGGTGCTCGCCAACGCCACCAACTACGCCGCGTTGATCACCGGCCGGCCGCAGTCGATCAAGGATCGCCTCGGCAAGGTGGGCCCGCGCGATGCCGCCGAGCCCGAGCCCAACAAGGACCTGCCCTGATGAGCGGCGACCGGCCGCCCGAAGGCGCTCGTCCCCTCCTTCAGGAGGCGGTGCGCGAAGTGCACGAAGCGGCAAGCCTTGGGGGAGGTCGCTGAATGACCTGGTGGGACGAAGCCGCCAGCACCATCGCGGCCGAGTTCTCGGACGTCGGCGACGTCGCCCAGCTCACCCGCATCCTGGTGCGCCTGCTGCTGGCGGCCGTGCTGGGCTTCGCGCTCGGCTTCGAGCGCGAACAGCAGGGCAAGGCCGCCGGCGTGCGCACCCACATGCTGGTGGCGATCGGCTCCGCGCTCTTCGTGCTCGTGCCGCAGCAGACCGGCATCGTGCCGGCCGACATGAGCCGCGTCATCCAGGGCCTGGTGGCGGGCGTGGGCTTTCTCTGCGCCGGCACCATCCTCAAGCAGGGCCGGGACGAACGCCATGTGCAGGGCCTCACCACCGCGGCCGGCCTCTGGATGACGGCCGCGATCGGCATGGCCTGCGGGCTCGGGCGCGAGGTGACGGCGATACTCAGCGCCCTGCTGGCGCTGGCCGTGCTCTCCCTGGTGCCGCGGCTGGTGGCGCTGATCGAGCGCATGGTCGGCCCGCCGAACGGCAACGGCGGCAACGGAAAACCACGCGTGATCGCGTCGCCGGACGACGAAACGAAGCGCTGAGCATCAATAGCCCGCGCCTTCGGCATCAATCGCGCACTGGCCAGCCGCTAGCATCGAGGGCTTTGCAGCAATCTGGAGGACCGTGATGCCCAAGCTCTATATCGGCAACAAGAACTACTCGTCCTGGTCGATGCGGCCCTGGGTGCTCATGAAGCAGGCCGGCATCGCATTCGAGGAGGTCATGGTGCCCTTCGACACCATGGATGCCGACGCGGGCTTCAAGAAGACCATTCGCGCGGTCAGCCCGGTCGGCCGCGTGCCGGTGCTCGAGGACGGCGCCATCGTCGTCTACGACACGCTGGCGATCTGCGAATACCTGGCCGAGAGCCATCCCGACAAGGCCCTCTGGCCGCGCGACAAGGCCCAGCGCGCGCATGCGCGCAGCATCTGCGCCGAGATGCACGCCGGTTTCGGCGCGCTGCGCAGCCACTGCGGAATGAACATCGAGGCGGACCTGCGCGAGCAGGGCCGGATCATCCTGCGCGACAAGCCGGAGGTTCGCGCCGACCTCGCGCGCATCGTGCAGATGTGGAGCGGCCTCCTGGAAACCCATGGCGGGCCGATGCTGTTCGGCGAGTTCGGCATCGCGGATGCGTACTTCGCGCCGGTCGGCGTGCGCATCAGGACCTTCGGCCTGCCGGTGCCTGCCGCGATCTCCGCCTATATCGAGCGCGTACAGCAGCTTCCCGGCGTGAAGGCCTGGATCGATGAGGCGCTGGTCGAGAAGCGCTTCGTGGTCATTGACGAACCCTACCGCTTCGAACGCTGAGACATGTACCGCTTGCACTGCTTCGCCCAGTCGGGCAACAGCTTCAAGGTTGCCTTCCTGCTGCGCGCGCTCGGCCAGCCTTTCGAGACCGTGTTCGTGGACTACATGCAGGGCGGCCTCACGCGCGATCCGGCCTGGCGCGAGACGCTCAACGAGATGGGCGAGGCCCCGGTGCTGGAGGACGGGCCGCTGCGCCTCACGCAGTCCGGCGTGATCCTCACCCACCTGGCCGACAAGCACGGCGCCTACGGCGGCCGTACGCCGGAGGACAGACGCGAGATCCTGCGCTGGCTGCTGTTCGACAACCACAAGTTCACCAGCTACTTCGCGAGCTACCGCTTCGCCAAGTCCTTCGGCGCCAGCGCGCCCGATCCAGCCGTCATGGCCTGGCTCATGGGCCGCATCGATGCCGCTTACGGGGTGGTCGAACGGCACCTGTCGGCGAGCGACTTCATTGTCGGCGCCGAGCCGACCATCGCCGACTTCTCGCTGTCGGGCTATCTCTTCTACCCGGCCGAGGAAAGCGGCATCGACGTGGCGGCGCGCTACCCGCACATCGCGGCCTGGGTCGGGCGCCTCCGAGGCTTGCCGGGCTGGGCGCCGCCCTACGACGTGCTGCCGGGCGAACGCATCGCGCCGCGCTGGTGACGCCGACCGCCGCAGAAGGCCGAGCGCCTAAACTGCGGCGGATGCAAATCTACCTCGTCGGCGGCGCCGTTCGCGATGCGCTGCTGGGCCGGCCCGGCAGCGATCGCGACTGGGTGGTGGTCGGCAGCACGCCCGAACAGATGGCCGCGCGGGGCTACCTGCCCGTGGGCCGCGACTTCCCCGTCTTCCTGCATCCGAAGACGCGCGAGGAATACGCGCTGGCGCGAACCGAGCGCAAGAGCGCACCCGGCTACCGCGGCTTCGTGATCCATGCCTCGCCCGAGATCACGCTCGAGCAGGACCTGGCGCGACGCGACCTCACGGTGAACGCCATCGCGCTGCCGGCCGAGTACGCCGGCGAGACGCTGGACCTCGTCCACATCGTCGACCCCTATCACGGCCGGCGCGACCTCGAACGCAAGCAGCTTCGCCATGTGACCGATGCCTTCCGCGAAGACCCGGTGCGCATCCTGCGCGTCGCGCGTTTCGCGGCCCGCTTCACCGACTTCGGCGTCGCGCCCGAGACCATGGCGCTGATGCGCGAGATGGTGGCCGCCGGCGAAGTCGATGCACTGGTGCCCGAGCGGGTCTGGCAGGAGCTTGCACGCGGGCTGACGGAAGCCAGGCCTTCGCGCATGTTCGAACTGTTGCGCGACTGCGGCGCGCTGGCCGTGCTGCTGCCCGAGGTCGACCGGCTGTGGGGCGTGCCGCAGCCCGAAGCCCATCATCCGGAGGTCGACACGGGCGCGCACCTCATGATGGTGCTCGACATGGCGGCCCGGCTCGAAGCGCCGCTTTCGGTGCGCTTCGCCTGCCTGGTGCATGACCTCGGCAAGGGCACCACGCGGGCCGAGGCGCTGCCGCGCCACATCGGCCACGAGCAGCGCAGCGTCGAACTGCTGCGCGCCGTGTGCGAGCGTTGGCGCGTGCCGGTCGAACTGCGCGAACTGTCCGAGGTGGTGGCGCGCGAGCACGGCAACATCCACCGCAGCGGCGAGCTCGGAGCGAAGGCGCTGGTTCGGCTGCTCGAACGCTGCGATGCGTTTCGCAAACCCGAGCGGTTCGATCAGGCGTTGCTGGCCTGCGAATGCGATGCGCGCGGGCGGCTCGGGCTCGAGGACAAGCCGTATCCACAGCGCGAACGGCTGCTGGCCGCGCTGGCCGCGGCCCGATCCGTCGAAACGGAGCCGATCGCGCGCGCGGCGCAGCAGGCGGGCGCCGCCGGCGCGAGGATCGGCGAGGCAATCGCCCGCGCGCGCGTGGCAGCCGTGGCCGCCGCGCTCCCTGTTTCCGTCTGAAAAAACGATTGCCGGCTTTGACCGACGCCCTCCGCCCTGCGACTCTGTTATGGTTTTCCCTCCATGCAGACGCCCCCTCGCCTTACCCCCGACGCCGCGTTGTTCCTCGACTTCGACGGCACCCTGGTGGCCATCGCCGAGACGCCCGAGGCGATCGACGTGCCCAGCGCCCTGGTCCCGCTGCTGAGCGACCTGAGTGACCTCTTGGACGGCGCGCTGGCGGTCGTGTCCGGCCGGCAGATCGACGTGCTCGACCGATTCCTCGCGCCGCTGCGCCTGCCGGCCGCCGGCGAGCACGGCGTGCAGCGCCGCGATGCCGAGGGCCGGATGCAGGAGCAGCGCGCGCCCGACCTCAAGCTGGTGCTGGACACCGCCAACGAACTCGCGCGCGTCTACGAAGGCCTGCTGGTGGAACGCAAGCATGCCGCGATCGCCCTGCATTACCGGCTCGCGCCGCAGCTCGAAGCCGTCTGCCGCGACGCGTTGCTGCGCGTGATCGACGGCCAGCCGCAGCTGGAGCTGCTGCACGGCAAGTTCGTTTTCGAGGTCAAGCCCGCGGGCGTCAACAAGGGCATCGCGATCGATGCCTTCCTGCGCGAGGCGCCCTTCGCCGGCCGCATGCCGGTTTTCGCAGGCGACGACACCACCGACGAAAGCGGCTTCGCCATCGTGCAGCCGCGCGGCGGCGTGGCGATCAAGGTCGGATCGGGTCCCAGCCTGGCGCTGCACCGGCTGGATTCTCCCCGCGCCGTGTTCGAATGGCTGGTCCAGGCACGCGATCTGCTCGCGGGACCGGTATCCGACACCCGAGGAAAACCTGCATGACGACGAATCTGAAAGAGATCGCCGCGCCCGAAGACCGCGCCGGCGAGGCGATCGCCGGCGCCGCCGGCGCGAGCGACAAGGCAGCGCCGCATCCCGAGGTACTGGAATCACCCGCTGGCCGCCGCGGCTTCGTTGCGCCGGCCGAACCCTCGCTGAAGCTGGGCGTGATCGGCAACTGCGCCTTCAGCGCGCTGGTCGACGAGCGCGGCCGCATCGTCTGGTGCTGCCTGCCGCGTTTCGACGGCGAGCCGGTGTTCAACGCGCTGCTGCATCCGGCCGAGGATGCGAGCGCATGGGCCATAGAGATCGAGGACTTCGCGTCGTCCAAGCAGTGGTACGAGCCGAACACCGCCGTGCTGCGCACCCAGCTCTTCGACAGCGCAGGCCAGGGCCTCGAGATCACCGACCTGGCGCCGCGCTTTCACAGCCGCTCGCGCTATTTCAGGCCGCTCACCCTCGTTCGCCGCGTCAGGCCGATCCAGGGCACGCCGCGCATCCGCGTTTCGCTCGCGCCGCGCTTCCAGTGGGGCGCGACGGCGCCGACCATCACGCGCGGCAGCAACCACATCCGCTACGTGGGGCCCGACTTCGCGCTGCGCCTCAACACCGACGCCTCGGTTTCGCACGTGCTGTCGCAACAGCCCTTCGTGCTGTCGCGCGAGCACAACTTCGTGTTCGGCGCCGACGAGACGCTGACCGACGGCATCGCCGACACGGCCCGCCATTTCGAGCAGGAGACCATCGCCTACTGGCGCACCTGGAGCAAGCGGCTCGCGATCCCCTTCGAGTGGCAGGACGCGGTGATCCGCGCCGCGATCACGCTCAAGATGTCGCTCTACGAGGACACCGGCGCCATCGTCGCCGCCATGACCACCAGCATCCCCGAGGCGCCGGGCAGCCAGCGCAACTGGGACTACCGCTTCTGCTGGCTGCGCGACGCCTTCTTCGTGGTGCGCGCGCTCAACAGCCTGTCCGAAGTCGGCACCATGGAAGACTACCTGCGCTGGCTCGGCAACGTGGTGATCGGCTCGCACGGCGAGCACATCCAGCCGCTCTACGGCATCGGCCTGGAGCGCGAGCTGCCGGAGTCCTTCGTCGAAGGGCTGGCCGGCTACCGCGGCATGGGGCCGGTGCGCGTGGGCAACCAGGCGCAGGAGCACTTCCAGCACGACGTCTACGGCAACATCGTGCTCGGCGCCTCGCAGGCCTTCCACGACCACCGCCTGCTCAGCCGCGCCGGCGTGGCCGAGTTCCCGTACCTCGAGGCCGTGGGCGAACAAGCCATCCGCGTCTACGGCACGCCCGACGCCGGCATGTGGGAGCTGCGCACGCGCGCGCGCATCCACACCAGCTCGGCGCTGATGAGCTGGGCCGCCTGCGACCGGCTCGCGAAGGTGGCGCGCGCGCTCGGCCTGCCGGAACGCGCGGCCTACTGGCACGGCCATTCCTCGCGCATGCGCGAGGAGATCCTCACCAAGTCCTGGTGCGAGGAGCGCCAGGCCTTCGCCGAGAGCTTCGGCGGCCACGAGCTCGACGCGAGCATCCTGCTGATGGTCGAGGTCGGCCTGATCGACGCGCGCGACCCGCGCTTCATCTCGACCGTCGAGGCGATGGAGAAATCGCTCTGCGACGGCCCCTACATGCGCCGCTACGAGGCAGCCGACGATTTCGGCAAGCCCGAGACGGCCTTCAACATCTGCACCTTCTGGCGCATCGACGCCCTGGCCAAGATCGGCCGCAAGGCCGAGGCGCGGCAGATCTTCGAAACCATGCTGGCGGCACGCAATCCGCTGGGCCTGCTGTCGGAAGACACGCACCCGGTCACAGGCGAGATGTGGGGCAACTTCCCGCAGACCTATTCGATGGTGGGAATCATCAATGCGGCGGTGCGGTTGTCGGCGCCGTGGGATTCGTGCATATGAACCCGGCCGCCATCACAAGGAGCCCATGAGCCGTCTCGTCGTCATTTCCAATCGCGTCGCCGATCCGCGCAAGCCCGCAGCCGGTGGGCTGGCCGTCGCGCTCGGCGAAAGCCTGCAGCTGACCGGCGGCCTGTGGTTCGGCTGGAGCGGCACCATCGTCGAGAACGGCCCGACCGGCGAAGGCGAAATGCACCGGCAGCAGGCCGGCAAGGTCACCCTCGCCACCATCGACCTCGGCCGCGAAGACCACGATAGCTACTACCTCGGCTACAGCAACGACGTGCTGTGGCCGGTGTTCCACGACCGGCTGGACCTGGCCAACTTCGAGGCCAGCTTCATCGGCGGCTACCGGCGCGTGAACCAGCTGTTCGCGCGCAAGCTGCTGCCGCTCTTGCAGGACGACGACATCATCTGGGTGCACGACTATCACCTGATCCCGCTCGCGGCCGAGCTGCGCGCGATGGGATGCCGGCAGCGCATCGGCTTCTTCCTGCACATCCCGCTGCCGCCGCACATCATCATGGCGGCGGTCCCGCAGCATGAATGGCTCATGCGCTCGCTGTTCGCCTACGACCTGATCGGCTTCCAGGCCCAGCAGGACGTGCAGCATTTCGAGCAGTACGTGCGCAACGAGGCCAACGGCGCCTTCATGGGCAACAGCATCTACCGCGCCTACGGCCAGACCGTGCGCTGCGGCGCCTTCCCGATCGGCATCGACGTCGACGAGTTCGCCGCGCTCACGCATGCCAAGGAGTCGCGCGACATGTACGAGACCATGAAGCGCGAGTATTCGAGCCGGCGCCTGCTGCTGGGCATCGACCGGCTCGACTACTCCAAGGGAATCCCAAACCGCGTGCGCTCCTTCCGCGAACTGCTGGCCAACTACCCGGAGAACCGCCGCAGCGCGACCCTGATCCAGATCGCCTCGCCCACGCGCGAGACGGTCGACGCCTACGCCGACATCCGGCGCGAGCTCGAGTCGCTGTGCGGCGCCATCAACGGCGATTACGGCGAGCTCGACTGGATGCCGGTGCGCTACATCCACCGCATGGTGGCGCGCAAGCGCGTGCCGGGCCTGTGCCGCGCGGCTGCGGTCGGGCTGGTAACGCCGCTGCGCGACGGCATGAACCTGGTGGCCAAGGAATACATCGCTGCGCAGGACCCGGCCGACCCGGGCGTGCTGGTGCTGTCGCGCTTCGCCGGCGCGGCCGAGCAATTGAAGGAGGCGCTGCTGGTGAACCCCTACGACACCCACGGCACCGCCGAGACCGTGCAGCAGGCGCTGCAGATGCCGCTGGAGGAGCGCCGCGAGCGCCATCAGAAGCTGCTGTCGCGCATCCGCGAGCAGGACATCCACTGGTGGCGGCGCAGCTTTCTCGACGCCCTGCGCGCGGCCGAGAGCGTGCGCTAGCCCCCGCCGCCGCAGGGCCGCCCCAAGGCGGGCTGCGCCCCCTTGGGGGGCAGCGAGGACACGCAGTGCCGAGCGTGGGGGCTAGCCCCCCAGCAGTTGCCACAGCCGCGCGACGCGCGAGTTCGCTGCCGGCACGACAGGCGCCGCCTGAGGCACGCCCCGCAGGCGCGCCGGCGCCAGCGCCGTGACCTCGACCCAGCCGCCGCGCCCGGCTGCATAGGCCTCGCCCTCGCCGAAGCTGTTCTGCACGCTGAGTACGGTCTCGCCAAGCCAGGACGGCGGCGACACGATGCGCACGTGGCCTTCCATGACCAGCAGCGAGGCGCCTGCATCGAGGGCCACGTGCAGCGACTGGCCAAGCTCGAGCCGCGTGGTTTCGGGAAGATCGCTGGTCATGGCAGGCCTCGTTCGGTGCGAAGTGGAGATGCCTGAATCGTAGGCAGCGGGGTGCCTTGAAAACAGGCACAGCCAAGGACAATCGGAAGCGGAACAGTTCGGCGCCGGGCCCATCTGTTATGGTCGTTTTTCCGGGCATCTGCATCTGTTATCCCTGCCGTCATTGCCCGAGCATCGAAGCCATGGACTCACCCCCGCTCTATCGGCAGCTGGCCGCGCGCTACCTGGATGCGATCCGCGCCGGCTCGCTCCGGCCCGGCGACAAGCTGCCTTCGCTGCGCAGCCTGATGCGCCAGCACGGCATCAGCCTCTCGACCGCGCTGCAGCTGTGCCGCGCGTTGGAGAGCGAGGGCTGGGTCGAGGCCCGCGAGCGCTCGGGCTACTTCGTGCGGCGCCCGCGGCGCCTGTCGATCGCGGCCATGGACGAGCCCGCGGCCGACCGGGCGCCCGACCCGGCGCAGTACGTCGGCATCCACGCCAAGGTCTCGGACTTCGTCGCGCGCCGCCGGCAGATCCCCGAGAAGCTCAACCTCTCCATCGCGCGCGGCGCGCCGGAGCTCTATCCGGCCGAGGCGCTGCGCAACGCCATGACGCGCATGCTGCGCCAGCAACCCGGCATGCTGGCGATCGCCGCGCCGCTGAAGGGCCATCGCCAGTTCCGCGAAGTGCTCGCGCAGCGCAGCGTGCGCGTGGGCATGACGATCTCGCCGGAGGACATCCTGGTCACCAACGGCTGTATCGAGGCGCTCAATCTCGCGCTGCGCGCCGTGGCGCAGCCGGGCGACACGGTGGCGGTGGAGTCGCCCACCTTCTACGGCCTGCTGCAGGTGCTCGAGAGCCTCGGCATGCGCGCGCTGGAGATTCCGACCAGCCCGCAGACCGGCATCTCGATCGAGGCGCTGGAGCTCGCGATCCGCACCTACGACAACATCAAGGCCGTGGTGGTGGTGCCGCACCTGCAGAACCCGCTGGGCAGCGTGATGCCCGATGCCCACAAAGTGCGGCTCGCGCAGTTGTGCGAGCAGCATGCGATCCCCTTGATCGAGGACGACACCTACAGCGAGCTCGTCGAGGCGCCAATGCCGCCGCGCGCGATCAAGTCCTGGGACGCCAGCGGCAACGTGATCCATTGCGCTTCGCTGCACAAGATCCTCGCCCCCGGCCTGCGGCTGGGCTGGATCGCGGCCGGGCGCTGGCAAGCGCGCGTGGAGATGCTCAAGTTCGCCCAGACGCGCAACAACGAGGGACTCTCGCAAGGCGCGGCAGGCCACTTCATGGCCACCGGCGCCTACGACCGCCACCTGCGTCATCTGCGCAACTGCCTGAAGACGCAGCGCGAGCAGACCGCCGATGCGATCGCCGGCTGCTTTCCTGCGGGCACGCGCATCAACCTGCCTCCCGGCGGCTTGCAGCTGTGGGTCGAGCTGCCCGAGCGCCTCTCCTCGTCGCGGGTCTTCGATGCGGCGCTCGCCGAGCGGATCGTGGTGGCGCCCGGCACGCTGTTCTCGAACTCCTCGCGCTTCGACCACTATCTGCGCATCAACTGCGGCTGGCCCTACGGCGATGCGGTGGACTCGGGGTTGCGCCGGCTGGGGCAGATCGTGGCGGCTTGTGCGCGTGCGGGGCGGGTGGCGGAGCGGGGGTTGACTGTTGCGGTGGCCGCGTGATGACCGACCTCCCTCTCCCTCCGGGAGAGGGTTGGGGTGAGGGCACTTCGGCGTCTGATTTGTACGTTGCGTTTGGTGTGAGGCCGGAGCCGGGTCTCGCCGCCGGGGCCGAACTCCCGGCTCCGGCGACCAAAAAAGCGCAGCGCATAAATCAATGGCCCGGGAGAGGGAGCCAACACCTCAATCCAGCAGCGCCAGCGCCCCGTAGTCACCCACTTTGTCGCCCAGCCCCGCGGGCACCAGCACCGCGCCGCGCGTCAGGGCAACCAGCTTGCCGTCGACCTGCGCCTGCAGGCGCGGCAGCAGGAACTCGCGGTTGTTCCAGAACACGCTGCCGCCCAGGCTGATGCGTTCGAGGTCCAGGGTTGCGACCAGGTTGTAGAGCATGCGGCCCATCACGCGGCACAGCGCATCGGTGGTGGCCACCGCCTGCGGGTCGCCTGCGGCTGCCGCGGCGAAGAGCTCGGGGGCCGAATGTCCGAAGCGGCGCGCGATCGAGTTGCCGGCGGCCAGGCCTTCGACGTCGCCGAGGTTGCCGCAGCCGCACAGCGCATTGCTGTCGTCGTCGACCACGAAACTGTGGCCCGCATGGCCCGCGTTGCCGTTCTTGCCGTGCAGGATGCGGCCGTCGACACACAGGCCCACGCCGACGCCGGTGCTCCAAGTGACATAGGCGCAGTGGTCGGCGCCTTGCAGCGCACCCCAGCGGCGCTCGGCCTCGAGCGCCGCCACCGCGTCGTTCTCGACCCGCACATGAGCGAAGCGCCGCTTGAGCGGGGCTTCGACGATCGCCGTCATCCAGTTGTTGGGCAGGCCGCGCGCCGGGCCCGCGATGCCGCCGCAGATGTTGGGGGTGGCCAGCTCGACCATGCCGTCGCGCAGCACGAAGGGGCCGGCCGAAGACACGCCCACGCGGTCGACCGAATCGGCGGCGATGCCCTGCTCGGCGCAGATCTCGTCGATGAGCCGCAGGATCTGCAGCGCGACCGCATCGTTGTCGCCGGTCTTGGCGGTCGGCTCGCTGCGCCGCCCGATCAGCGGGGATGCGCTGTCGGCCGACAGGCTCACGGCCACTTTGGTGCCGCCGATATCGACACAACCCCTCATCTCAGTCGCTCCACGCGGCCCATTCCAGGAACACCGCGGAACCGGCTTTGCCGGGCCGCTGGTGCTGCCCCCGGTGAGGGCTGAAGGCCGCGGCTCCAAGCCTGCCTGCGCAGGCTTGGACGGCCTGAAGGGCCAAGGCCTCCGTGCCGCGGCACGTTGGGCGGCCACACGAAGTGGGCAAGCCTGGGGGAGAGCTTCATCCTCAAATCCACTTTGCGATCAATGCTGCGATGGTGCTGAGTACTACCGTGCTGCCGATCGGCAGCTGCCATTCGCGCCCGAAGGCTCGGAACTCGAAGTCGCCGGGCAGGCGCCCGAAGCCGTAGCGCCGCAGCCACTCCGTGAGCCCGCTCATGAGGACCAGTGCAAGCACCACGACGATCAGCCAGCGAATCATGCGAAGAGTCTAGCGCTGCCGGAAAGAGGCCGTTGGCCATGCATGCATGACGCAAAAGTGCAAGACCGCGAGGCCGTGTCTTCGGATCATCGAAGCTCTTTTCAGAAGGAGCACATCATGTTCGAACCCACCCCCCGAGCCGGGCTGGCCGGCCTGCTGTGCGTGCTGGCCGCCGGCATCGGCGGCTGCGATGCGCGGGGCACCATTCATTCGGCAGCCCAGGCCACCGAAGCGTGGAGCGACCACGGCAAGGTCATCGTCTGGCAGGGCATGGAGGAGCCGCGCGAACGCACGTCCGCCGCGCGGACCGAAGGCGCGGGTGGCCCTGTCAACGATCTGTGAGGATGGCCCCGTGGCCGCAGCCGGCTTCTCAAGCCGCCAGCCGCAAGGCCGGCGGCATCGCCATGCGATGCGCGAACACCGAACGCAGCGCGGCCGCAGCCCCGCCGCCGTCGCGCAGATGGCGCGGCGTCACGCCGGCGGTCTCGCCGAAAACCCGCGTCATGTGCGCCTGGTCCGCAAAGCCGTGTTCCGCAGCGACCTGCGCCAGCGGCATGCCGTCGGCGATTGCGCAGGCCGCGCGTTGGAAGCGCACCAGCCGCGCGTAGGTGCGCGGCGCCACGCCGAGACAACGCCGGAAATCGCGCTCGAGCTGGCGCCGGCTCACGCGGTGCCGGCGCGCCAGTTCGTCGATCGGCGTATCGGCCGCATCGAGCAGCGACATCGCCGCGGTGGCCGCGCGCTCGAGCTGCCAGCCCAGCGGGCGGCGTTCGCCGATGCGGCTTTCGAGCCAGCGTCCGAGGACCGCAGCGCGCCCCTCGCCGGGCGTCGCATCGATCAGCGCGATCAATCCCAGCAAGGCAGGATGCCGCGAGGGCAGGATCGCCGCATGGATGGCGTGAACGGACATGGAATGAGCTCCCGCGAGACAGTGAGGGAGCATCGATTCTTGGGAACACGGCGCCGGCTGTCCTGAGGCGGCTGTCCCGGTTCGGCCCGTGCGGGCGCGTCAACGCCCTGGGCAGGCGGGACAAAGGTCCCGCGCGCGTTTCTTTTCAGCGGCCGCCGGCCGCCGCGCCCAACACCGCGAGCGCCTCCCGGTGCAAGGCCGGCGTGGCCGCGGCGATCACGCGGCCGTCGGACTGCAGGCCCAGCGGCCGGCCTTGCCAGTCGGTGATCACGCCACCGGCGGCCTCGATCAGCCCGGCCGGGCCCAGGTAGTCGTAGGGCTGCAGGCCGGTTTCGACCACCAGGTCGATGGTGCCGCCCGCGAGCTGGGCATAGCCGTAGCAGTCGCCGCCGAAACGGCGCATCGCGCAGCGGCGGCTCAGCGTGTCGAAGGCCTGCCAGTCGGCCGCGTTGAAGATATCGGGCGACGTGGTGACGATGCGCGCCTCAGCCACAGCGCTGCAGCTGCTCGCGCGCACCGGCTGCCCGTTGCGCTCGGCACCGAGGCCGTGCAGGCCGACCCAGCGCTCCCGAAGCACCGGCATGTCGATCATGCCGAGCTCGACGCGGCCGCCGCGCACCAGCGCGATCAGCGTGCCCCAAAGCGGCGAGCCGGTGATGAAGCTGCGCGTGCCGTCGATCGGGTCCAGCACCCAGACGCTCGCGGCATCCACGCGCTCCAGGCCGTGCTCCTCGCCGAAGATGCCGTCGGCCGGGCGCTCTTTGCCGAGGATCTCGCGCATCGCGGTCTCGGCCGCGCGGTCGGCCTGGGTGACCGGGCTTTCGTCGGCCTTGGCGATGATGTCGAGCGGCGTGCGGAAGTAGGCCAGCGACAGCGCGGCGGCCGCATCGGCCAGCGCATCGGCGATGCGCAGATCGTCCTGCAAGGGGGCGTGGGAACTCATGGCGCGAAAATGCAAAGGAATAGATTAAACCTGACGCCGAGCTGCCTTGACGCCGGACATGCCGCGCCGCCACCATCGGTTGGACTGCCAATAACAAGCTGTTGGAGATTCATGCAATGAACATTCTGAGATTCATGCAAGGCCTGCTGGCCGCGCTGGCGCTGTGTGCGGCCGGTCCGGCGTCCGCCACGCCTTCGGCCTCCGAACAAAAAGTGATCGAGACGCTGATCCAGCGCGTCGCCCACCACAAGTCGATGAAGTTCATGCGCAACGGCGAGGAGCACGATGCGGCCGAAGCGGCGCGGCACCTGCGCGCCAAGTACGACCACTTCAAGGACAAGATCGTGACCGCCGAGGACTTCATCAGGCTGTGCGGCACGCGCTCCGAAGTGACGAAGGTGCCTTACAAGGTTCGTACCGCGGGCAAAGGCACGCGCGATTCCGCCGATTTCTTGAAGGAAGAGCTTCGGCTGGTGCGTCGGCAAGCCAAGGCCTGACCCGCGCCGCCGCGACGATCTCGGCGAATCATCCGGTCCCTTCAGAGGGTGTGGCTGCGGTCTCCCTCGGCAAAGCCGATGGCATCCCAGGCCTCGCCGACCGCGAAGCCGATCACTTTGAAGAGCTCGCCCATCTCGTGCTCGTGGATCAGGCGCGCCGCCAGCGTTCGCTCCGCCAGGGAGGCCTGCTCCATCATCGGCAGGATGCCGGCGTTGAGCAGGAACCTCGCCTGGCTGGCATAGCCCAGCACCTCGAAGCCGGCCTCCTGGCCCGCGAGCGCCACGCCCGTGAAGTCGACGTGCGCCGTGATGTCCTTCTCGCCCACTTCCGCCAGCGGATCGCCGTCCGCCTGGTGGCCGCGGTGGCACATCACGGTGCCCATGTGGCGCTGCGGGTGGTAGTACTCGGCTTCGGGAAAGCCGTAGTCGATGAAGAAGGCCGCGCCTTCCTTCAGCCGATCGGCCAGCGTGGCGATGAAGGCCTCGGCCTGGGGGTGGATCTCGGTCAGGTAGTCATGCACGCCCTCGATCGAGACCGGCGGCCGCAGCTCGGTCGGCCGGTCTTCCCAAGCGAAGCCCTCGCCCCGGCGCACCACGCCGCGTTCGAACCAGGCGCCGCCGCTGCGCGCCAGCAGCTGCACCGGCATCGCATCGAGCACTTCGTTGCCGACCACCACGCCGCGCATCGTCTCCGGCAGCTCGTGCAGCCACTCGACCTTGCCGGCGTGACGCGCGAGCGCCTGCTGCTGGCGCTCGCGCAAGATGCCGGACAGGTCGACGATGCGATAGCGCTCGACGCGATCGCCCAAAGCGTCGAGCAGCTGCAGCGCGAGCGCTCCCGAGCCGGCGCCGAATTCCCAGAGCTCGTCGGTCCCGGTCTTCGCCAGCGCCTCGGCCACCTGCACGGCCAGGGCGCGGCCGAACAGCGGCGTGAGCTCGGGCGCGGTCACGAAGTCGCTGCCCGAGGAGGGCATCTGTCCGAACTTGCGGCTCGCATTGGCGTAGTAGCCCAGGCCCGGCGCATAAAGAGCCAGGGCCATGAAACGGTCAAATGGCAGCCAGCCCCCGGCGCGCTGCAGGGTGGCATCGATAATCCGGGTCAAGGGGGTGGCGCGTTCGGCGCCGTGCTCCTGGTTCATACGGGAAATCTATCAGGATGGCTGAATCGACCCCACGCCACGGCGTGCTCGTGACCGGCGGCGGCCAGCGGCTCGGCGCCGCGGTCTGCGAGGCCTTCGCGCGCGCGGGCTGGACAGTGTGGTGCCAGTACCGCGCCTCGCGCGTGCAGGCCGAGGCGCTGTGCGCGCGCTTGCGCGCAGAAGGGCACCGCGCCACGGCGGTCGAGGCCGACATCGCGAGCGAGGAAGGACGGCGCACGCTGATCGCCAAGGCCACGGCCGGCGGCCCGCTGGGCTGCGTCGTCAACAACGCCTCCGCCTTCGAGCCCGACACCGGCCTGGATTTCGACGCCGATGCCGCGCTGCGCCAGCTCGGCGTGAACCTGATCGCGCCGCTGTCCTTTGCACGGCTGCTCGCGAAGAGCGCCGCGCCCGGCGACGGCATCGACCGCTCGGCCATCCACATCCTGGACCAGAAGGTCTACAACCTGAACCCCGATTACTTTTCCTACACGGTGTCCAAGCTGGCGCTGGAGCGCGCCGTGGCCTTGCAAGCGCAGGCGCTGGCGCCGGCGGTGCGCGTGTGCGGCGTGGCGCCGGGCATCCTCTACACCAGCGGGCCGCAGGACCGGGCCAATTTCGAGAAGGCCTCGCGCGCCAACCTGCTGCGCCGGCCCATCGATCCGGCCGACGTGACCCGCGCTTGCGTCTTTCTTGCCGGCACGCCCAGCATGACGGGCACCACCCTTTGCGTCGACAACGGCCAGCACCTGGTGCCGCTCCCGCGCGACATCATGTTCGTCGTCGACGAGCTGCTCCAGGAAGATTCCAAGCCATGACCACTGCCGCTCTCGACCCCCTTCTGCTCTCGTGCCGGCGCGTCTTTCTGCGCGACTACGAGGTCTGGATCAACATCGGCGTGCACGAATTCGAGAAGCGCGCCGAGCAGCGCGTGATCATCAACGTCGACCTCTACGTGCCGCTTGACGTTTCGACGCCGAAGTCGGACGAACTCGACGAAGTGGTCGACTACGACTTCATCCGCCGCACCGTCGCCACGCGCCTCTCCAAGGGCCACATCCACTTGCAGGAAACGCTGTGCGACGACATCCTCACGCAGGTGCTCGCCCATCCCAAGGTGCAGGCCGCGCGCGTGTCGACGGCCAAGCCCGATGTCTATCCCGACTGCGATGCAGTGGGAGTCGAAGTTTTTAGGAGCAAGTGAATGGCTCTCCCCCAGGCTTCGCGCACTTCGTGTCGCGCGCGCCTTCCCCCTCGCCGGGGGCAACACAAGCGGCCCGGCAAAGCCGGTTCCGCGGTGTTCCTGGAAATACTGTCTTTGAATGAAAGCGGGTTGCACCATGAGTGCTCTTTGGACTGACATCGAAACCGAGACGCCTCGCGACGCGTCGCTCAAGATCGAGCGCGAGACCCACAAGCTCGAGAAGCGCCTGTGCCGCGAGGTCGGCCGCGCGATCGTGGACTACAACATGATCGAGGAAGGCGACAAGGTCATGGTCTGTGTCTCGGGCGGCAAGGACAGCTATGCACTGCTCGATATCCTGCAGAAGCTCCGCGCCCGCGCGCCGATCCACTTCGACATCGTCGCGGTCAACCTCGACCAGAAGCAGCCCGGCTTTCCCGAGGACGTGCTGCCCGACTACCTCAGTGCGCTCGGCGTGCCCTTCCATATCGAGGAGCAGGACACCTACTCGATCGTGAAGCGCGTGATTCCAGAGGGCAAGACCACCTGCGGCCTGTGCAGCCGGCTGCGCCGCGGCATCCTCTACCGCGTGGCCGACGAGCTCGGCGCCACCAAGGTCGCGCTGGGCCACCACCGCGACGACATGCTGCAGACCTTCTTCCTCAACATGTTCTTCGCCGGCAAGCTCAAGTCGATGCCGCCCAAGCTGGTGAGCGACGACGGCCGTCACATCGTGATCCGGCCGCTGGCCTACGTGGCCGAGAAGGACCTGGTGCGCTGGGCCCAGCACCGCGCGTTCCCGATCATCCCGTGCACGCTGTGCGGCAGCCAGGAGAACCTGCAGCGCAAGCAGGTCGGCGAGATGCTGCGCGAGTGGGACCGCAAGCATCCCGGGCGCGTCGAGAACATGTTCAATGCGCTGCAGAACGTGGTGCCCTCGCATCTGCTCGATGGAACGCAACACGACTTCAAGGGTCTCAAGGCCACCGGCGTGGCCGATGCCGAAGGCGACAAGGCCTTCGACGCGCCAGAGTTCCCGGCGCCGTCCGCGCTGCGCATCGTGCAGCTTTGAGGAGCGGCGCCTCCACCAGGAGATCCGCATGAAACTTGCGCTCGCCGCCCTTGTGCTGACCGTCGGCCTCACCGGCTGCGCCACCCGCTGGGTGGTCGACAGCGAGGTGAAAAGCTTCTCCAGCATCAGCGCCGTTCCGGCCGGCGCCACCTACCGCTTCGAACGCCTGCCCTCGCAGCAGGCCAGCGAGGCTTCGCAGCTTCAGCTCGAAGCGATGGCAGGCGCCGCGCTCGAACGCGTCGGCCTGCGCCGCGACGATTCCAACCCACGCTACACGGCGCAGATCGGCGCCCGCGTGACGGCCGAGCGCTCCCCCTGGGCGGACCCCTGGTTCTACGGCGGCGGGCCGTGGGGGCCCTACCGCTACGGCCGCTACGGCTCGCCCTGGTACGGCTCACCCTGGTACGGCCGGGGCTGGTACGGCGGCGGCTGGTACGGACCGGCCTTCCCGCCAGCCTCGAACCCCTGGTATGCGCGCGAGGTCAGCATCGTGCTGCGCGAACTGCCGTCCAACCGCGTCGTGTATGAAACCCATGCGCGCAACGACGGCCCCTACACGGCCAGCGCGACGGTGCTGCCGGTGATGTTCCAGGCTGCCTTGCAGGGCTTTCCGAATCCGCCGAAGGGCGAGCGCCGCGTGGACATCGAGGTCTCGACCGCGAAAAACTAGAATCGCCCCGGATGGAGGTCACCCGCCTGATTGCCGTGCGCCACGGCGAAACCGCCTGGAATGTCGACACTCGCATCCAGGGGCAGCTCGACATCGCCCTCAACGACACGGGACTTTGGCAGGCCCGGCGCGTTGGGCAGGCACTCGCGGAAGAACCCATCGCCGCCATCTACGCCAGCGACCTCGCGCGCGCGTGGCAAACCGCACTCGAAATCGCACGGCCGCGCGCCATCGAGGTCAAGGCGGAGCCGGGGCTGCGCGAACGGGCCTTCGGCCACTTCGAAGGCCGTACCTTCGCGGATATCGATTCGACGCTCCCCGAACAGGCCCGGCTCTGGCGCACCCGCGACCCGGCCTTCGCACCGGATGGTGGCGAGTCGCTGCTGACCTTCCGGGAGCGCGTGACCGGCGTGGCCGCGGAGCTCGCGGCCCGGCACCCGGGTGAACTGGTGGTGATGGTGGCGCACGGCGGCGTGATGGATGTTCTCTACCGCGCGGCCACCGGGCAAGAGCTGCAGGCGCCGCGCACCTGGCACCTCGGCAATGCCGCCATCAACCGTCTCCTCTGGACGCCCCAGGGCTTCACGCTCGTGGGCTGGGGCGATACGGGGCACCTGAGCGAGGGCTTTCTCGACGAGGCCGCGGCCTGAGCAGCCTGTTCCGCAAAAATAGAACTTTTCTATTGGTTAACGCCATCCGCATGGCGCTTCTTGTACTTCCTTTGTATTCAAAATGTAAAAAGGGGGGCACAATCGTGTCCGCGACGTCCTACGCCGCTCGCAACCAAATGCGTCGAGTGTTGCAGAGCGTCCAAACGACATAGGCTGGCCAGATAGCCGTTCGTACGGTAGCGCGACGCGCCGCCGAAGGGCAATATCGGGCCCATGGAGTGAATGCTTTGTAGTTACTCACAATAGATACATCCAGGCCGGCAACACAAGGCAGTGAAGCAACAGGGCGAACAGCGGAACCACCAGTTCATGGAACAAGGACCAGAAGCCAATTCTTCGACCGAGGCGACGCTTTCGCTGGCGGACCTGTTCGTCCCCCGTGCCGGCGCAGCGGGCCAAGCCGCGGTGCAAGTCTCCAGCCTCGATATCCCGCCGACACTCGCGACCCGTTGGGCCGGGCAGGCCCAGGCGTCCGGCCTTCTGCCGGACACGCTCTTCGCCGCTTCATGGATCCTGCTTCAATCCCGCTGGCTAGGCTTGGCCGTGGTGGAGTTTCACGAGGCACCGGGTCCCGGCATCGTCCTGAACTGCGACGACAGCGCGACAGCGCAGCAATGGCTGGCCACGGTCGACAGCGCACGCCGCCACAGCGTCGTCGCCTCGACAGCCGGATCGCCGTCCCCTTTCGCGCTCTGGCTTCGTGACGGCGCGAGCGCCGACCAGGCCGACGCGCCTTCGCTTCAGCTGGAATTCCATGCGCCCGCGGGCCGGCCGGCGACGCTCCGGCTGGCTGCCGCCGCGTCGCTGATGGACAGCGCGATCGAGGTCGGCCTGCTGCTGGCCATCGCCGATACCGCCGCGGATCTGCTCGATCGCCCCGCGGCAAGCCTGCGCGAGATCCGCACGCTGCCGGCCATCGACAGCCAGCGCCAACTGGAGACATGGAACAGCGCAGCCTCGGCCTGCGACGCGGCGCTGACCGTCCATGCCGCCTTCGACCGCCAGGCCGCCGCACGGCCCGATGCGATCGCGCTGGTGGGCGTCGAGGGCGCGCTGAGCTACCGCGAGCTGGCCGCGCGCGCCGAGTTGCTGGCGCGCCGGCTGCAGGCGCGCGGCATCCGTGCCGGCGACACCGTGGGCGTGATGCTCGATCGCTCGAGCACGGCCGTGGTCGCGCTGCTCGGCATCTTGAAGGCCGGGGCGGTCTACGTGCCGGTGCAACCCGATTTCCCGGCCGAGCGCATCGCGTTCATGCTCTCGGATTCCGTCGTCCGGCTGGTCGTGACGCAGGCCGCGTACCGGCAACTGGTGCCGAGCGAGCGGCCGCTGCTGTCCATCGACGACGACGCAGGCCAGGATGCCGCATTGCCGCCGCTCGCACCGGCCGCGGCCGGCGGCGAATCGCTGGCCTATGTGATGTACACCTCGGGCTCGACCGGCACGCCCAAGGGCATCGAGATCTGCCATCGCTCGATCCTGCGCCTCGTGATCGGCGCGCACTATGTCGAGCTCCGTCCGGGCGAGGCCATGCTGCATGCGGCGCCGCTGGGCTTCGATGCCTCGACGCTGGAGATCTGGGGCCCGCTGCTCAACGGCGGCATCTGCGTGGTGCATGACGAGAAGGTGCCCACGGGTGGCGGGCTCGCGCGCACCATCGCCCAGCATTCGGTGAAGACCGCCTGGCTCACCGCCGGCCTGTTCAATGCCGTGGTCGACGACGATCCCGCGCAACTGGCGGGCCTGCGCCAGCTGCTCACCGGCGGCGAGGCGCTGTCGGTGCCGCATGTGCGGCGCGCGCTGGCCGCACTGCCTGGGCTCGCGCTGATCAACGGCTACGGGCCGACCGAGTGCACGACATTCGCGGCCACGCACCGCATTCCACAGGACCTGCCGGCCGACGCGCGCTCCGTACCCATCGGCCGCCCGATCAACGACACCGTGCTGCGCGTGCTGAGCCCCTCGATGGCGATGCTGCCCGCCGGCCTGGTCGGCGAGCTCTGCATCGGCGGACGCGGCCTGGCGCGCGGCTACCTGCAGCGCCCCGACCTGAGCGCCGAACGCTTCGTGGCCGATCCCTTCGGCGCGCCCGGCGAGCGCCTCTACCGCACGGGCGACCAGGCTCGCTGGCTCCCCGACGGCACGATCGAATACATCGGCCGCATCGATGGCCAGGTGAAGATCCGCGGCCATCGCATCGAAATCGGCGAGGTCGAGGCCGCGCTGCTCGCCCATCCCGGCATCAAGTCCTGCGCGGTCGTGCCGCGCGCGGACGCGGGCGGCCGGCTGCGTCTCGTGGCCTACCTCGTGGCGCGCGGCGCCGAGCTGCCGTGGAGCCTGCTGCGCCAGCATCTCGCCGACCGCCTGCCCGACGCCATGCTGCCGGCGGCGCAGGTCTGGCTCGAGCAACTGCCGGTCACGACCAACGGCAAGCTGGACCGCCGGGCGCTGCCCGAGCCGCCGCGGCAGCGGCCCGAACTCGCGCAGCCTTTCGAGGAAGCGCGCGACGATGCGGAACGCCGCGTCTGCGCCGCCTTCGCGCGCGCGCTCGGCCTCGACCAGGTCGGCCGCAGCGACAACTTCTTCGACCTAGGCGGCGATTCACTGCTGGTGCTGCGGGTGCTGCGCGATCTGCAGCAGGGCAGCGAACGCCGCCTCTCGACCAACCTGTTCTTCCGCCAGCCGACGCCCGCCGCCCTGGCCGCCGACATGCAGGCGCAGCACGACGAACCCGCGCCGCCGCAGCGTGAACGCGCCGTCGCGGCGAAGCCGGCAAGCGGCAGCGACATGGAATCGGTGGCGCTGATCGCCATGGCCGGCCGCTTCCCGGGCGCGGCGGACGTCGAGCAGTTCTGGGACAACCTGATGGCCGGCCGCGAATCGATCAGCTTCTTCGACGACGCGACGCTGGACGCCGGCGTCAGCGCCGCGCTGCGTGCCGACCCGCTCTACGTGCGCGCCCGCGGCGTGATCGACGGCATCGATCAGTTCGACGCCGCTTTCTTCGGCATCAATCCGAAGGAAGCGGAGCTGATGGACCCGCAGCAGCGCGTGTTCCTCGAGATCTGCTGGGAATGCCTGGAACGCGCCGGCTACGTGCCCGACCAGGCGCCCGGCCCGGTCGGCGTGTACGGCGGCATGTACAACGCCAGCTACTTCCAGCGCCACGTCTCGACCCGGCCCGACCTGGTCGAGATGGTGGGCGAGTTCCAGGTCATGCTGGCCAACGAGAAGGACTACATCACCACCCGCGTGGCGAACAAGCTCAACCTCACCGGCCCGGCAGTGAGCGTGCACACCGCCTGCTCGACCTCGCTGGTGGCGATCGCCCAGGCCTTCTTCGCACTGCGCACCGGCCAGTGCCGCATGGCGCTGGCGGGCGGCGCCTCCGTCACATGCCCGCCGAAGAGCGGCTATCTCTACAACGAAGGCTCGATGCTGTCGCCCGACGGCCATACGCGCAGCTTCGATGCCCGGGCCAAGGGCACGGTGTTCAGCGACGGCGCGACGGTGGTATTGCTCAAGCGGCTCTCCGATGCGATCGCCGACGGCGACACCATCTACGCGGTGCTGCGCGGCGCGGCCATCAACAACGACGGCGGCGCCAAGGCCAGCTTCACCGCACCCAGCGTGGACGGCCAGGCCGCGGTGATCGAAGCGGCCCTGGCCTCGGCCGGCGTGGAGGCGCGCAGCATCTCCTACGTCGAGACGCACGGCACGGCGACGCCGATGGGCGATCCGATCGAGGTCGAGGGCCTCGCGCGCGCCTATGCCGCGCACACCGCCGACACCGGTTTCTGCACCATCGGCTCGCTGAAGAGCAATGTCGGGCACATGGTCACCGCCGCGGGCGCGGCCGGGCTCATCAAGACCGCTCTCGCCCTGCACTGCGAGGCGATCCCGGCCAGCCTGCACTACGAGGCGCCGAATCCGGCGATCGATTTCGACGCCACGCCCTTCCGCGTGAACAGCCAGCTTCGCCCCTGGCCGCGCGAGGGCGCGCCGCGACGCGCCGGCGTCAGCAGCTTCGGCGTCGGCGGCACGAATGCGCACGTGATCGTCGAGGAAGCGCCGCCCACCGCGCCTTCCGATCCGGCGAGCGGCCCGCAGCTGCTCACGCTCTCCGCGCGGACGCCGGCTGCGCTCGCCGCCGCCGCCGCCCGGCTGGCCGATCACCTCGACGCGCACCGCGAACTCTCGCTGGCCGACGTCGCCCACACGCTGCGCGTGGGACGCAAGCAGTTCGCACAGCGCGCCTGCGTGGTTGCCGAGTCCATCGACGAAGCGGTCGCGGCATTGCGCAGCGCCGACTCGGCCGCCCGTGCCGGCGCCGCAGTCAACGCCTGGGTACCGCAAGCGGTCTTCATGTTCCCCGGCCAAGGCGCGCAGTACGCCGGCATGGGGCGCACGCTGTATGCCGGCGATGGCGTCTTCCGCGCCGCCTTCGACGAATGCCTGCAGGCTTTCGAGGGCGTGCTCGGCTTCGATCTGCGCGAGCGCATGTTCTCGGACGATACTGCCGCGCTGGCGCCGACCTCGGTCACGCAGCCCGCCACCTTCGCGCTCGAATACGCGCTGGCGCGCCAGCTCATGGCGCTCGACGTAAAGCCGGCCGCGATGATCGGCCACAGCGTCGGCGAGTTCGCCGCCGCCGTGCTGGCCGGCGTGATGCGGCTGGAAGATGCGGCCCGCCTGGTTGCGCGGCGCGGTGCGCTGATGCAGGAATTGCCCGCCGGCACCATGCTCTCGGTGCGCCTGCCGGCGGCCGAGCTGCAGCCGCTCCTGCCCGAAGGGATTTCGCTCGCGGCCGACAACGGCCCGGCGGTCTGCGTGGCGGCAGGGCCGAGCGATGCCATCGAGAGGCTGCGCGCCGAGCTCGAAGCCAAGGGCATCGTCGCCAGGACGCTTTCGACTTCGCATGCCTTTCACTCCGCGATGATGGATGCGGCAGTCGCGCCCTTCGAGGCGCTGGTGCGCGAGACGCCGCTCGCTCCGCCGGCGCTGCCGATCTACTCGACCCTCACCGGCCGCCTGCTGAGCGCCGAGGAAGCGACCGACCCGCGCTATTGGGCGCGCCATCTGCGCGAGACGGTGCGCTTCTCGCCCGCCGTGCGCGAGGTGCTGGCCCAGCTCGCGCACCCGCTCTTCGTCGAGATCGGCCCGCGCAACACGCTGGCCACCCTGGTGCGCCAGCACGCCTCCAAGGCCCTGCCCGCGCCGGCGGCCTCGCTGCTCGCCGACCAGCCGGGCAGTGAGAGCGCCGCCTGGCGGCTCGGCGCCGGCCGGCTCTGGGCCCAGGGCGTCGAGATCGACCTGGCGGCCCTCGACGCGCGCGCACGCAAGCAGCGCGTGCGCCTGCCCACCTATCCCTTCGAGCGCAAGCGCTTCTGGGTCGACATCGCTTCGACGCCTATCGCAGCTGCACCTGCGCCCGCGCCCGCGCTCGCCGTTGCCGCATCCGTGCCCCCACAGACCCCATCGATTCCGGAGTTGACAATGACCGTCGCTGCTGCTGCCGCCACTTCCGCACCGCCCGCGCGGCGCGCCTCCCTCGTCACGCGCCTGCGCGAGCTGTTCGAGAACCTCTCGGGCGCCGACATGGCCGACGTCGACGGCGCCGCGCCCTTCGTCGAGATCGGGCTCGACTCGCTCACGCTCACGCAGGCCGCGCTGCAGGTCAAGAAGACCTTCAAGGTGAACCTGACCTTCCGGCAGCTGATGGAGAGCTATCGCAGCTTCGACGCGCTGGCCGAGTTCCTCGATGCGACGCTGCCGCCGGACACGGCCGCAGCGGTCGTGCCGCCGGCAATGCCCGCTGCCGTGCCGCAGCAACCGGCGCTTGCCGCACTGCCGGCCATGCAGCCCGCGGCGGTCGTGACGGACGCCAGCGGCAGCCTGGTGCAGCAGGTCATCGCACAACAGATGCAATTGATGCAACAGCAACTCGCATTGCTGTCGGCGGCCCCGACGGTTCCGGTCAGCCCTGTGCTGCCGGCGCCGGCGGTGGAGCAACCCACGCCCATGGCCACCGCCGCGGCCACGGCGTCCAACACCCCCGAGCCGGCTGCCGCCGAGGAGCCGCCCGCCGCGCCGACGTACGACGTCAAGAAAGCCTTCGGCGCCATCGCGCGCATCCACACGCAGAGCAAGGAGCCGACCGAGCGCCAGAAGGCGCGGCTGGCGGCCTTCATGCGCCGCTATGTCGAGCGCACCCGGAAGAGCAAGGCTTTCACCGAGCACAACCGCTCGCACATGGCCGACCCGCGCGTGGTCAACGGCTTCCGGCCCGCGACCAAGGAAATCACCTACCAGATCGTCATCGAGCGCTCCAAAGGCTCGCGCATGTGGGACATCGACGGCAACGAGTACGTCGACACGCTCAACGGCTTCGGCATGAATCTCTTCGGCTGGACGCCCGACTTCATCAACGAGGCGGTGAAGAAGCAGCTCGACCTGGGCTACGAGATCGGCCCGCAGCATCCGCTGGCCGCCGACGTGACCCGGCTCTTGTGCGAGCTCACCGGATTCGACCGCGCCGGCCTGTGCAACACCGGTTCCGAGGCGGTGATGGCGGCGCTGCGCATCGCGCGCACCGTCACCGGCCGCAGCACCGTGGTGCTCTTCACCGGCTCCTACCACGGCACCTTCGACGAGGTGCTGGTGCGCGCGGGCCGCAATGCCAAGGGCATGTCGGCCGCACCCGGCGTGCTGCAGGGCATGTTCGGCGACATTCGCGTGCTGGACTACGGCACGCCCGAGGCGCTCGAGTTCATCCGCGCCAATGCCGAGGACCTGGCTGCCGTGCTGGTCGAGCCGGTGCAGAGCCGCCGGCCCGACTTCCAGCCGCGCGATTTCCTGCGCGAGGTGCGCGCGATCACCGAGAAGTCCGACACCTGCCTGATCTTCGACGAGGTCATCACCGGCTTCCGCTGCGACCTGGGCGGCGCGCAGGCGCTGTTCGGCATTCGCGCCGACCTCGCCACCTACGGCAAGGTGCTGGGCGGCGGCATGCCCGTGGGCGTGATCGCGGGCAGGCGGCAGTACATGGATGCGCTCGACGGCGGTCCCTGGCAGTACGGCGACGACTCCGTGCCCACGGTGGGCGTCACCTACTTCGCCGGCACCTTCGTGCGGCATCCGCTCGCGCTGGCCGCCGCCAAGGCCGCGCTCGAACACCTGAAGGCGGACAACAACAAGCTGCAGACACAGCTGAACCTGCATACCGCGGCCATGGCCGACGAGCTCTCGGCCTTCTGCCGCGAGGTCGGCGCGCCGGTCGAGATCCGCTACTTCTCCTCGCTGTGGCGCGTCAGCTGGCTCGAAGACCATCCGCTGCAGGACCTGCTGTTCGCGATGATGCGCAGCCGCGGGGTGCACATCCTCGACAACTTCCCCTGCTTCATGACGGCCGCGCATTCGCAGCAGGACATCGCGACCATCAAGTCGGCCTTCAAGGAATCGATTGCCGAGATGCAGGAAGCCGAGCTGCTGCCGCGCCGCGCCGCGCCCAAGACGGTGCTCGACCCCTCGCATCCGCCCGCACCCGACGCGCGGCTCGGCCGCGACAAGGACGGCCAACCCGCGTGGTTTGTGCCCGATCCGAACGCCCAAGGCAAATTCACGAAGTACAAAGCATGATCGATGCAGTCGCCACCCTGTCCGCCGAGGACGCCGCCGAGGAGTTCGATCCCTTCGCCTCGGGCCTGATCGAGCGCGTCGTCTCGACCACCGAGGCGCAGCGCGAAGTCTGGCTCGGCGATCGCCTGAGTCCGGAAGCCTCGCTGGCCTACAACGAGACGCTCCGGCTGCGGCTCAAGGGCACGCTGGACACGCGAGCGCTCGCCAGCGCGCTCGACCGGCTGGTCGCGCGCCACGAATCGCTTCGCGCCACCATCTCGCCCGACGGCGCGCAGTTGCTGATCGGCGAGGCCGCGCCGGTCCACATGGCCGAATACGATCTCGGCGCGCTCGATGCGGCGGCGCAGAAGCGCAGGCTCGAGGAAGACGGCGTGGCCGCCGTGCTCGAGCCGTTCCACCTCGAGCAGGGCCCGCTCTTCAGGGCCGCGCTCTACCGGCTGTCGCCGATCGACCACGTGCTCGTGATGAGCGCGCACCACGCGATCTGCGACGGCTGGTCCTGGGGCGTGATCAGCCAGGACCTCGGCAGCCTCTATGCCGAACAGATCGGCGCCGGTCCGGCATTGGAGCCGGCGGCCCAGTATTCCGACTACGCCGCCTGGGAGGCCCAAGAGGCGAACAGCCCCGAGATGGACGCCCACGTCGGCTACTGGCTCTCGCGCTTCGCGGGCGGCAGCCTGCCGGTGCTGGAGCTGCCGCTGGACCGCCCGCGGCCGGCGGTGCGCACCTTCAATGCCTACCGCATCGATCACGTCTTGAGCCAGGACCTCATCGACGGCCTGCGCAAGGTCGGCGCCGTTTCGGGCACCAGCCTGTTCGCGACCATGTTCAGCGCCTTCGCCGCTACCCTGCACCGCCTGACGGCGCATGACGACCTGGTGATCGGCATCGCGGCCGCGGGCCAGATGCCCAGCGACATGCCCTCGCTGGTGGGCCACTGCGTCAACCTGCTGCCGATCCGCGTGGCGGTCGACACCCAGGCGCCCTTCAATGCGCTGGCGCGCCAGGCCGGAAGCGCCCTGCTCGACGCCTTCGAGCACCAGACCCTGACCTACGGCGCGCTGCTCAAGAAGCTGCCCGTGCCGCGCGACCCCAGCCGCCTGCCGCTGGTGAACGTGCTGTTCAACGTGGACCGCGATGCCGCGCCCAACGAGGGCAATTTTCCCGACCTGCAGGTCGAGCAGAGCACCATCGCGCGCCGCTACGAGAACTTCGAACTCTTCCTCAACGTGACGCCCGTGGTAGGCGGCATGCAGATGGAGGCGCAGTACAACGCCGACCTCTACGACGATGCGACCGTGCGCCGCTGGCTCGGCATGTACGAAAGCTTGCTGCGCGCCGTGGTGCGCAATCCGGCCCAGCCGGTCGGCAAGCTCGCGCTGCTGTCGCCCGCCGAAGCGCACGCCCTCACGACGCTGCAGCCGGCGCCGACGCCATTGGAAGGCGCGCCGCTGATGCATGCCGGCTTCATGACGCACGCGGCGACTCAGCCCGCGCAGCCGGCTTTGCGCGACGGCGCCAGGCGCATGAGCTACCGCGAACTCGACGAACGCTCGAACCGATTGGCCCATGCGCTGCGTGCGCGCGGCATGGGCCGCGGCGAACGCGTCGGCCTGTGCCTGGACCGCGGCTTCGACATGTTCGTGGCCCTGCTCGCGGTGCTCAAGAGCGGCGCCGCCTACGTGCCGCTCGACCCCGCCTTCCCCCAGGCGCGCCTGGACTACTACGCCGAGGATGCGAAGCTCGGGCTGCTGCTGACCGCCTCCTCGATCGCCGCGGCGCCGAGGACGTGGCGCGAAGACGCGGCCGACCGCGTGCTGATGCTCGACCTGGACACCGCCTGGCAGAACGAAGCGCCCACGCCGCTCCCGCCCGGGGCCCAAGATGCGCAGGGCGAAGACACCGCCTACGTCATCTACACCTCCGGATCGACCGGCAAACCCAAGGGCGTGTGCGTGCCGCACCGCGCGGTGGCGAACCTGATGCAGACCATGCAGCGCCAGCCGGGCATCGGTGCGGGCGACCGCATGGCCGCGGTGACCACGCTGTCCTTCGACATGGCGGTGCCCGAGGTGATGCTGCCGCTGGCGGCGGGCGCCGAGATCGTGATCGTGCAGCGCGAGGTCGCGATGGACGGCAACCGGCTGCGAGCGCTGCTGGAGTCGGAAGCCATCACCATCCTGCAGGCTACACCCGGCATGTGGCGGCTGCTGCTCGATGCCGAGTGGTCGGGCCCGCGCGGCTTTCGCGCCTGGATCGGCGCCGAGCCGGTGCCCGCGGATCTCTCGCTGGATCTGATGGACCGCACGAGCGAACTCTGGAACCTCTACGGACCGACGGAAACCACCGTGTGGTCGACCGTCTGGCGCATGGAGCGCCCGATCGTCGCGGCGCGCGGCGTCTCCATCGGCCGGCCGATGGCCAACACCGGCGTCTGGATCCTCGACGGCAACCTCGAGCCCTGCCCGATCGGCGTGCCGGGCGAGATCTGCATCAGCGGCATGGGCGTGACGCTGGGCTACCTCGACCGGCCCGAGCTTACGGCCGAGCGATTCGTGACGACCGCCATCGACGGCGTCGAAACGCTGATCTACCGCAGCGGCGACCGCGGCCGCTGGCGCAACGACGGCCTGCTGGAGCACATGGGCCGCTTCGACTTCCAGGTCAAGGTGCGCGGCTACCGCATCGAACTCGGCGAGATCGAGGCGCGCTGCAACGAGGCGCCAGGCGTCGCGCGCAGCGTCGTCGTCACGCGCGAAGACCAGCCGGGCGACGTGCGCCTGGTGGCCTACCTCGCGCCCTCGCCGGGCGCCACGGTCGACCTGGCCGCGCTCGATCGTCATTTGCGCTGCCGCCTGCCGCAGTACATGGTGCCGCAGCACGTGGTCGGCCTCGACGCCATTCCGCTGCTGCCCAACGGCAAGGTGGACCGCAAGGCGCTGCCCAAGCCCAGCGCGACGCGGCAAGAGACGAGCGAGCGGCTGGCGCCGCGCAACGAGCGCGAACGCATCGTGATGGAAACGATGGAGCGCGTGCTCAACCTGCCCGGCCTCGGCATCCGCGACGACTTCTTCTCGCTGGGCGGCCATTCGCTGCTCGCGGCGCGGCTCGCGACCCTGCTGAGCCGCGAGTTCGAGCTCACGGTGCCGCTGCGCATGCTGTTCGAGGCGCCGACGGCCGAACGGCTGGCCGCTGCGATCGAAGGCCTCGACGGCAGCAACGCGCCGCGCAGCGCGCCGATCGCGCATGTCGCGGACCGCAGTAGCGCACAGCTCACGCCGATGCAGGAGCGCATCCGTTTCGTGGAAGAGCTGCATCCCGGGCGTCCGACCTACAACGCCCCGTCCGCGCACCGGCTCGGCGGGCCGCTGGACGTCGAGAAGTTCAATGCGGCGCTGCGCACGATCATCGAGCGGCAGCCCTCGCTGCGCACCGCGATCGGCACCGATCCCGCCACCGGCGCGCCGGCTGCGTTGATCGCGAAGGACGTGGCCTACGAGCTCCCGGTGTTCGATCTCGGCGATCTGCCGGAGGACCAGCGCGAAGCCGAGCTGACCGAGCGCATGCACGAGATGGCCGATCGCCCGATCGACATTCATCGCGCGCCGATGTTCCACGCGGCGCTCTACAGGATCTCGGCCGAGGACCACGCCTTCGTCTTCGTGCCGCACCACCTGATCTGGGACGGCTGGTCCTTCGACATCCTGCAGAGCGAGCTGTCCACCGTCTATGGCGCGCTGGTGCGCGGCGAGGCGCACGGACTGCCCGAGCTGGCCGTGACCCACGGCGACTATGCCGACTGGTATGCGCGCTGGCTCACTGAGCCCGAGGCCGAGCTCCAGTTGCGCTACTGGAAGGACCGTTTCGCGAACTCGCCGACGCCGAAGGCGCCGCGCACCGACATGCCGCGCCGCGCGGGCATGAGCGGCCAGGGCGGCGCGCACTGGATCAATGTCGACAAGGCGCTCACCGAGCGGCTGCGCGAGACCGGCCAGCGCCACGACGTCACGCTCAACATGCTGACCCTGGGCGTCTATATTCTCATGATGAGCAGCATCGTCGACAGCCGCTCGATCGTCATCGCCACGCCGGTGCGCGGCCGCGAGACGCCCGAGCTCGAGCCGGTGATGGGCTTCTTCAACAACGTGCTGCCGCTGTCCTTCCAGATCGACCGCTCGCTGCGCTTCGGCGAGTTCATGCGCTACGTGAAGCAGGAGCTGATCGCAGTGATGAGCCACCAGCAGATCCCCTTCGAGCGCCTGGTCAGCGAGCCCGAATTCGTGGAGCGCGCGCAGGGCGTGGGGCTCTACCAGGCCCTGTTCTCGTTCCAGGACGCGCGCGAGCGGCCGCGCGACATCGGCGGACTCCAGCACCGCCAGATGCATCTGCCGCAGCGCGGCGCGACCGACGATCTCGGCATCTGGCTGATGGACAAGCCCAACGGCCTCGAAGGCGCGGTGGTCTACAACGCCGACATCTACAAGCGCGAGACCGGCGCCGCCTTCATGGAGCGCTATCTCGAGCTGCTGCGCCTGGTCGCGCAGCAGCCGGACGCCACGCTGGAAGCCATCGCGGCGCCGGCCGGCTCGGCAAGCGCGGTCTACCTGCAGCGGCTCGCGGCCGACGAGGCGCCGGCGCCCACCGCCGCGCAGACCGTGGCCGCGCGGCCGCCGCAGGCGCAGGTGCTGCTGTTGCCGGAGCAGGCGAAGCTGGCGCAGATCTGGGCCAGCGCGCTCAGCATCGACGTCAACGACATCCGCGCCAACGACAACTTCTTCGACCTCGGCGGCGACTCGCTGCTCGCGATGCGCGTGATCCAGCAAGCCGAACAGGTGATGGGCTTCCGCGTGGAACCGCGCCGCTACGTGTTCGAAGGCCTGGGGCAGCTGGCCTCGGCCGCTGCAGGCACGGCGCTCGACATGGCCGCGGTGCCGGCGGCGAACGAATCGCGGCGCGGCGGCCTGCTCGGCCGCGTGTTCTCCGGCTGGGGCCGCAAGAGCTGAAGAGGCCGCCATGACGATCACGCAACTCCCCTCCTCGGCATCTTGCCGCCTCTGGCAGGTCGACCTGGACGCCACGCCGGCGCCGCAGGCGGTGGCTTCCCTGTCGGAGGCCGAATGGGAGCGCGCCCGGCGCTTCGTCTTTCGGCGCGACCGCAACCGCTTCGTCGCCGCCCATGCGGCCCTGCGCGAGACGCTCTCCGCGCAATGCGGGATCCCCGCGAGCCTGCTGGAGTTCGACCACGGCGCCCTCGGCAAGCCCGCGCTGGTCGAGCGTGCGCAGTTGCGCTTCAACCTGAGCCACAGCCAGTCGGTGGCCTTGATCGCGGTCTGCGACGAGGCCGAAGTGGGGGTCGATGTCGAACTGCTGCGCCCCATGCCGGACGCGGCGGCGCTGGCCGCCAACTACTTCACCGAGGCCGAGCGGCGGGCGCTGGCCCAGCTCGAGCCCAGCGAGCGCGACCGCGCCTTCCTCACCTGCTGGACCCGCAAGGAAGCCTGCCTCAAGGCCACCGGCATGGGCCTCTCGGTCGACACGCGCAGCTTCGACGTGGGCGTGGTGCCCGATTCGCGCGAAGTGAAGATCGGCTCCGCCGACGGGGTGGTGCGCCTGGCGCTGTCGTCCTTCCATGATGTCCAGGGCGCCCTGTGTGCGGTGGCACGGGTGCTGATGTGCGAAGAGGCGGTTGTCGCACAGCGCCTGCACGCCGTCGAAAGCGAGACTTACGCATGACTCCGATGCTCTTCGGCCCGGCCTCGCGGCAGCTCTTCGGGCTCTTCCATTCGCCTGAGCGCGACAGCGGCATCGCCGTGTTGATCTGCCCGCCCCTCGGGCAGGAGGCCGTGCGCGCGCACCGCCTGTTCCGCGTGCTGTCCGACCGGCTCGCGCGTTCCGGCGTAGCGGTGCTGCGCTTCGACTACCACGGCAGCGGCGACTCGCCCGGCGAGGACACCGACGGCGATCTAGAAGGCTGGCGGCGCGACGTCTGCACCGCGCACGAGGAGCTGCGGCGCCGCGCCGGCAGCCGGCGCATCGTCTGGCTCGGCGCGCGCCTGGGCGCCGCCCTGGCGGTGCTGGCGGCCAAGAGCGGGCGCTGCGATCCGGCCCGGCTCATTCTGTGGGACCCGATCATCGACGGCGCGCGCTACGTCCAGGAACTGCGCGCCGGCCACGTGGAGGCGCTCGAGCGCTCCTTCTGCGTGCCGGACCCGGCATGGCGGCGCCGGCTGGCCAAGGACGGCGATGCATTCACCGACGAAATCTTCGGCTTCGGCGTATCGCAGTTGCTGCGCCAGCAGCTGCGCGCGCTCGGCCCGGAAACCCTGCAGCTCACGGCGCTGCACGAAACCGTGGTGCTCGCCGATGCCGGCGACCATATTGCCCATCAATGGGCGGGCAAGGAGACGGCCCGCCACATGCCGCTGCGCGTCACGCCGTTCCAGCACCCGCTGATCTGGACCTCCGACCCGCATCCCAATAACGCGATGGTCCCTACCGAGGCCGTGCAACGCTTGCTGGCAGAAGTCCATGAATGACTACAAAGAAATCCCCGTCCAGTTCGGGCCCGACGGCTCGCTGATCGGCGTCATCACGACGCCCGCCGAGGGTTCGCTGGCGCCCGTCGCCTGCCTCATGCTCAACATGGGCGCGAACCACCGGATCGGGCCTCGGCGCATCAACGTGAAGCTGGCGCGGCAGATGGCCGCGCGCGGCATCAGCAGCATCCGCTTCGATCTCGCGGGCCTGGGCGACAGCGGCCCGGCCAGCGGCTCCGAGCACTTCCTCACGCAGGCGGTGTTCGATCTGCAGGCGGCGATGAACCTGATCCAGACCATGCTCGGCATTCGGCGCTTCATTGCGATCGGCCTGTGCTCGGGCGCCACCAACGGGCTTTCGCTTGCGGTGGCCGATGCGCGCGTCGTCGGCCTGCTGATGTTCGACGGCTATGCCTTCCCGGGCCGCCGCGCGCAGCTGGAGCGCAGCTTGCACCGCGCGCTGGCGGTGCCGACCAATCCGGCCGTGATCGGCAAGACGATGCGCTGGCTGCAGCGCAAGTTCTCGGCCAGCGCCGCGGCCGCCGCGTCGCCCAGCATCTTCGAACCCGAACCGCCGGAAGTCACGGCCGCGCTGTTCCGCCGCTCGATGAGCCAGCTGGCGGAGCGCAACGTGGCGGTGCTGCAGCTCTACACCGGCACCATGCACGTGACGGACCGCGGCCGCGACCAGCTGGGGCCCTTTGCCGACGAGCCCTTCATGCAGCAGTTCGAATACGAGTTCATCGGCGAGATCGACCACAGCCTCACCTCGATGGCCTCGCAGCAGATCTTCATGCGGGTGGTGTGCGACTGGGCGCTGCGCGTGACGCACGGCGGCACGGCCTCGGCCCATTCCCCAGCGACGGGTCGCGCCGGCACGCATGCCGGCGCAGCGCGCAGCGCAGCGGCCTGGCAGCGCGATCCGGTGCATTGAGCCACCCCTAGGCTTGCCCACTTCGTGTGGCCGCCAACCCCCTTGCAAGGGGGCAACACCAGCGGCCCGGCAAAGCCGGTTCCGCGGTGTTCCTGGAATGGACCTCCAAATTCAGCGGCGGGTAGAAGCGAGCTACGCCCCAGCGTGCGCGAGTTTTTCTTCGGGCAACTCCTGCATCGGCCCGCTGCCGCTGTAGCGGTCCAGCGCGAGGTAGATCGCCGGCGTGATGTAGAGCGTGATCACCTGCGAGAAGATCAGCCCGCCGACCACCGCCACGCCCAGCGGCTGGCGCAGTTCGGCGCCGGCGCCCAGGCCCAGCGCGAGCGGCAGAGCGCCCATCATGGCCGCCAGCGTGGTCATCATGATCGGGCGGAAGCGCAGCCTGCAGGCCTCGCGGATCGCATCGACCGGCTGCATGCCCTGGGTTCGCTGCGCATCGAGGGCGAAGTCGATCATCATGATCGCGTTCTTCTTGACGATGCCGATCAAGAGCAGGATGCCGATGGTCGCGATCAAGGTCAGATCGAAGCCGAAGAGCCTGAGCGAGAGCAGCGCCCCGACCGCCGCCGAAGGCAGGCCGGCGAGGATGGTCAGCGGGTGGATGTAGCTCTCGTAGAGCACGCCCAGGAGCACGTAGATCACCAGCACCGCCAGGATCAGCAGCACGGCCTGGCTGGCCTGCGAGCTCTGGAACACCGCGGCGTCGCCGCCGTAGCTCGTGATGATCGAGGGAGGCATCTTGAGCTCGGCCTTGAACCGGTCGACCTTGGCGGTCGCGTCGCCCAGCGGCACGTTGGGCGCGAGGTTGAAAGACACCGTCACCGCCTGCAGCTGCCCTTGGTGGTTGACCGAGGTCGGGCCGACCGTGCGCTTGACGGTCGAGAAGGCCGACAGCGGCACCAGCTGCCCGGCCTTGTTGCGCACCGACAGGCGTGTCATGTCTTCCTCGAACTGGCGGTCGTCGTCGGCCGCCGAGAGGATCACCTGGTAGGTGTTGCTGGGGCCGTAGATGCTGCCGATCTGCCGGTCGCCATACGCGTTGTAGAGCGCGGTGCGCAGGTCGCCGACCTCGACGCCGAGCACGCCGGCCTTGACGCGGTCGATGTCGAGGGTGGCCTGCAGGCCGCGGTTCTGCGAATCGCTGGTCACGTCGCGGAAGGCCGGGTCGGCGCGCATGCGCTCCATCAGCCGGTCGGCCCACACGTTCATCGTGCCGGCGCTCACGCTTTGCAGGGTGTACTGGAAGCGCGCCTTGCTCGGCCGGCCGCCCAGGCGCAGGTTCTGCAGCGGCTGCATGTAAGCGGTGATGCCCGGGATCTCGCGAAAGCGCGTGCGCAGGGACTCCATCACCTGCGCCATGACGGCGCGTTCCTTGCGCGGCTTGAGTACCACGAACAATCGGCCGGAATTCTGCGTGGAGCTCGAACCGCCGACGCCGACGAAGGAGTTGACATAGGCCACGTTCGGGTCGGCCTTCACGGCCTCGGCCACGCGATCCTGCAAGACCTTCATCGCCGGGAACGAGATGTCCTCGGCGGCTTCGGTCGTGATGAAGATCTGCCCGATGTCTTCCTCCGGGAAGAAGCCTTTCGGGATGACGATGAACAGCCACGCCGTCAGCGCGAAGGTCGATGCGGCCACGATGAGCATCAGCTTGCGGTGATGCAGCGTCCAGTCGAGCGAGCGCAGGTAGCTGCCGTGCACCCAGCGGTAGCCTCGCTCGAAGCCGCGCCCGATTGCAGTGCCCGGTTCCGGGTGCCCTTCCTCATGGTCCAGGGCGCCGTGGGCACGCGGCGTGTGCCGCAGCAGCCGGCTCGCGAGCATCGGCACCAGCGTGAGCGACACCACGGCCGAGACCAAGACCGCGAGGCCCACCACCACCGCGAACTCGTGGAACAGCAGGCCGATCACGCCCGGCATGAAGAAGACGGGGATGAACACCGCCACCAGCGAGACCGAGATCGAGACGATGGTGAAGCCAACCTCGCGCGCGCCGCGCAGCGCGGCGGCCATCGGCTCCATGCCCTTCTCGACGTAGCGCATGATGTTCTCGAGCACCACGATCGCGTCGTCCACCACCAGCCCGACCGCCAGCGTGATGCCCAGCAGCGAGACGTTGTCCAGGCTATAGCCGAAGGCGGCGAGCAGCGCCACCGCGCCGATCAGCGAGATCGGGATCGTGGCGGCCGGAATCAGCGTGGCCACCACGCGATGCAGGAACAGGAAGATCACCAGCACCACCAGCAGCACGGTGCCGAGCAGCGTCAGCTGCACGTCATGCACGGCCTCGCGGATCGAGATCGACCGGTCGTTGACCATGTTGATCTCGACCGACTGCGGCAGCTCCTCGCGGAAGCGCGGCATCAGCGCGCGCACCGCATCCACCACCTGCACCGTGTTGGCATTGGGCTGCCGCTGCACCGCGAGCGAGATCGAGCTCTGGCCGTTGAAGCTGCTGGCGGTCTTGACCGACTCGAAGCTGTCCTCGACGGTCGCGACCTCGTCCAGACGCACCGGCGCCCCGTTGCGCTGGCCGACGATCAGCTTGGCGAAGTCGGCCGCCTTCATCAGTTGCTCGTTGGCCTGGATGGTGAGCGTCTGGCGCGGGCCGTCGAGCACGCCGACCGGGGTATTGGCATTGGCCGAGCGCACCGCGTCGGCCAGCTCCTCGAGCGTGATGTTGCGCGCGTTGAGCAGGTCGGCGTCCGCCTTGATGCGCACCGCGAAGGCCTTGCGCCCGTAGACCACCACCTGGGCCACGCCGTCGAGGGTCGACAGGGTCGGCGAGATCAGGTTCTCGGCATAGTCGTTGAGCTCGGCCGGGCTCATCGACTGCGACACCATCGCGATGAACAGCACCGGCGCATCGGCCGGGTTGACCTTGCGATAGGACGGCAGTTGGGTCAGCTCGATCGGCAGTTGCCGCTGCGCGCGCAGCAGCGCCGCCTGGACGTCGACCGCGGCCGCGTCGATGTCGCGGCTGCTCACGAACTCGAGCGTGATCGAGGTCACGCCCTGGGTGTTGACCGAGCTGATGGTCTGCAGCCCCGGGATGGTGGAGAACTGCTTTTCGAGCGGCAGCGCGACCGAGGACGCCATCGTGTCCGGACTGGCGCCCGGCAGCTGCGCGTTGACGTTGATGACCGGCGTGTTGTAGCTCGGCAGCGCCGCGACCGGGATCTGGAAATAGGCAAAGATGCCGGCCACCACCGCCGCGGCAGAGAGCAGCACCGTCATCGCCGGCCGACGGATGCAGAGCTCGGAGATGTTCATGAGCGTTCCCGCTCCGCGACCAGGCTGGCGTTGGAAGGCGTGACCGAGGCTGCGCTGCCGGGCGTGGCCTCGGGCGTCGCGCCGGGCCGCTGCGGCGAGACCGATGCATCGAGGCGCACCTTGCCGCCGGGACGCACGTTCTGCTTGCCTTCGATGACCACCTGCTCGCCCGGCTCGACGCCGCGCACCGCGACCTGCGTGCCGAAGCTGTGGAGCGTCTCGACCTTGCGGCGCACGGCCGTCTGGTTGGCATCGACCACGTAGACCGAGCTCCCTTCGGCCAGCATCATGATCGCGGCCGCCGGCACCACGGTCGCACCCTCGATGGTGCGAACCGTGACGCGGGTCTCGACGAACTGGCCGGGCCAGAGGCCCTGATCGGCGTTGTCGAACACCGCCTTGGCGCGGACCGTGCCGATCAGCGGGTCGACCGCGTTGTCGACGAAATTCAACACGCCCTTCATTGGCGCCTTGCGCCCGGCGACGAGCGCCTCGACCGGCGTGCGCGAACGGGCCGCGGCCAGCAGGTCCTGCAGCTTTCCTTCGGGCACCGGGAAGCTCACGGCGATCGGGTCGAGCTGCGTGATCGTGACCAGCGACAGGCTGGGCTGCACCAGCGTGCCGGGGTAGATGTTGACGGCGCCGATGCGCCCGGCGATCGGCGCGCGCAGCGTCGCATAGCCCAGCGCCACCTGCGCCGATTGCACCGCCGCGCGGTCGGCCGCCACCGCGGCGCGCTGCGCCTCGAGCTGCGACAGCGTCGCGTCGGCGGCAGCCTTGGCGATGAAGTTCTGCGCCACCAGTTCCTGGCTGCGCTTGTACTGGCGTTCGAGATCGGCCAGCGTGGCCTCGTCCCGCTGCTGCTGCGCGCGCGCCTTGGCGAGGTTGGCCTGGTCGGGACGGTCGTCGAGCGTGAAGAGCAATTGGCCCTCCTTCACGAACTGCCCTTCCTTCACATGCACCTCGCGCACCGTGTTGGTCACCTGCGGGCGCAAGTCCACGCTGTTGAGAGAGACCACGCTGCCATTGACCTGCACCGTGACCGGTACATCCTGCCGCCGCGCCGCTGCCAGCGTGACCAGCGCCACCGCGCCACCGTTGGGCGCCGCACCCATGGCCGCTGTCGATGCACCGGCTTCCGAGGCGCTGCGCGTCTTGGTGCCGGACCACCACCAGGTGCCGGCTGCGGCGGCGACGATCAACGCACCCGCAAAGGTGAGGACGAGGTTCTTCTTCATGGGGCGTATACGTTGGCTCGTGGGCTGATCGCAGGCGCAGTGGGTGCACTTTTACCTGACAGCGACCATTGGAGCAGGGGTGCACTGCGAGAGTCCATCACCCCCGTAAAGATAAGTAAAGCGAGCATGAAGGACCGACGCCAAGGGCGCGGCTCGGCGTGGGCGGCAGGGAGCGGGCCGCTAGAATCGCCGCTCCCACAGCCTCTGGATGAACACCATGAACCGCTGCATCACCCCCTGGAATGCTCTCATCTTAATAGCGCTCGCCGCCCTGTCGGCGCCCGCCTGGGCCCAGGATGCGCCCGTGCCGCAAACCCAGAACGAAGCCGCCGCGGGCGGCCGCAACTTTCCCGTCGGCACGCTGCGCGGCCGGTTCATGGTGGTGAATGCGCCCGAGATCCAGCTCGACGGCCAGTCCGAACGGCTCTCGCCCGGCGCGCGCATCCGCAGCGCCCAGCACATGCTGGTGATGCCGGCCTCCATCACCGGGCAAAACCTGCTGGTCAATTACACGCGCGATGCCGCCGGCCTGGTGCGCGAGGTCTGGATCCTCACGCCCGAGGAAGCGCAGGCCAAGCGCGAAACGGCGGAAAAGCCGCTCCTGAACTTCTGGCCCTTCGTGGCCGGCACCGGCCCGCGCGACGACGGCAAGACGCCGTTCGACCAGCTGCCCCGCTACGGGCAGTAAATACGCTCACCACCCAGGCTTTCTCACTTCGTGTAGCCGCCAACCCCCTCGCCGGGCGACACCGGCGGCCTGGCGAAACTAGTTCCGCGGTGTCTCACGAAGGAACAGCGCTCGGGGGGTGGCATCCGCATCTCCGGGAGAATCCCATGACCACCCCCAAAGTTTTCATCAAGACCTTCGGCTGCCAGATGAACGAGTACGACTCGGACAAGATGGCCGACGTGCTGCACGCCGCCCAGGGCTACGAGCCGACCACCAACGTCGAGGAGGCCGACCTGATCCTCTTCAACACCTGCTCGGTGCGCGAGAAGGCGCAGGAGAAGGTGTTCTCCGACCTGGGCCGCATCAAGCATCTCAAGGCCCGTGGCGTGAAGATCGGCGTCGGAGGCTGCGTGGCGAGCCAGGAAGGGGCGGCCATCATCGCGCGCGCGCCCTACGTCGACGTGGTCTTCGGCCCGCAGACCCTGCACCGCCTGCCCGACATGCTGGATCAGCGCGAGCGCGAGGGCCGGCCGCAGGTCGACATCAGCTTCCCCGAGATCGAGAAGTTCGACCACCTGCCGCCGGCGCGCGTCGAGGGCGTGACCGCCTTCGTCTCGATCATGGAAGGCTGCTCCAAGTACTGCAGCTACTGCGTGGTGCCCTACACGCGCGGCGAGGAAGTAAACCGCCCGCTCGACGACGTGCTGGTCGAGATCGCCGGCCTGGCCGACCAGGGCGTGCGCGAGATCACGCTGCTGGGCCAGAATGTCAACGCTTACCGCGGCCGGATGGGCGACACGGCGGAGATCGCCGACTTCGCGCTCCTGATCGAGTACATCGCCGAGATTCCCGGCATCGAGCGCATCCGCTACACCACCAGCCACCCGAACGAGTTCACGCCGCGGCTGATCGAGGCCTATGCCCGCGTGCCGCAGCTCGTCGGCCACCTGCACCTGCCGGTGCAGCACGGCAGCGACCGCATCCTGATGGCGATGAAGCGCGGCTACACGGCGATGGAATACAAGAGCACGGTGCGCAAGCTGCGCGCCATCCGCCCCGGCCTTTCGCTCAGCAGCGATTTCATCGTCGGCTTTCCGGGCGAGACCGACGCCGACTTCGACAAGATGATGAAGCTGATCGACGATCTCGAGTTCGACAACAGCTTCAGCTTCATCTTCAGCCCGCGCCCGGGCACGCCGGCGGCCGCCCTGCCGGACGACACGCCGCATGCGGTCAAGCTCGCGCGGCTGCAGCGGCTGCAGGCCGCGATCGACGGCAACGTCAGGCGCTTCGGCGAAAGCCGCGTCGGCACCGTGCAGCGCGTGCTGGTCGAGGGCCCCTCGCGCAAGGACGCCCACGAGCTCATGGGCCGTACCGAGTGCAACCGCGTGGTCAATTTCGAAGGCGATGCGCGGCTGGTCGGCCGCATGGTCGACGTGCGCATCACGCGCTCGCTGGCCTACACGCTGCGCGGCGAGGTCCCGACCGCCGAGTCGTCGCTGGCATCGGCCCGCGAAGCCGCGGTGCCGGCAGCCTGATGGCGAAACTGACGTCGGCGCGCGGCTCGTTCCGGCAGCTGCTGCTGTTCGCGTTCCTGCTGATCACGGCGCTGCTGGTGGGCGTCGCGCTGCGTTCGGTGTTCCAGTACGACGCGCTGATGACCCAAAGCCGTGACGCCGCGGCGCGCGCCCTCACGCTGTCGGGTGCGGCGCAGTCGCTGGCCGAGCGCAGCGCCGCCATGGAGCGCGCCGGGCGCCAGTCGCTGGTGCTCAACGATGCGGTGCTGCGCCGCCGCTTCGACGAGGCCGCGCGCGACGCCCGGCACGTGCTCGACCGCCTCGGCGGCAACGGGCTGCCGTCCGCCGGCCCCGACCAGTGGCGGGCGCAGATGAGCGTGATCGACGGGCTGATGAGCGGTGCGCCCGAAACCGCGCTCGCGCGCGAGAGTTCGATGGCGATGCAGTTTCGCGACCTCGATGCACTGAACACCAACATCGCGCAGCAGGTCCAGTTCCTGATCGAGACGCAGAACAACGCGCTCGCGCAGCGCATCGAGAACGCGCGCCGGCGCCTGATGCGCGAGGTGCTGGCCGCCAGCGCGCTGGCGGTGTCGCTCGCGCTCGCCTTCGGCATCTGGCTGGCGCGGCCCTTCAAGCGGCTGGAGCGCGCCATCGTCGGGCTGGGGGAGAACCGGCTCGACGAGCCGATCGATATCCGCGGCCCTGCCGACGTGCGCCGCGTATCGCAGCAGCTCGAATGGCTGCGGCTGCGGCTCACCGAGCTGGATGCCGACAAGGCACGCTTCCTGCGTCACGTGTCGCATGAGCTCAAAACTCCGCTGGCCGCGCTGCGCGAAGGCGTCTCGCTGCTGGAAGACGGCGTGACCGGCGCCCTCAACCCGGCACAGCGTGAGGTCGCGCAGATCCTGCAGCAGAACACCATTGCGCTGCAGGGACAGATCGAGGCCTTGCTGCGTTTCAATGCGGCAGCCTTCGAGGCACGCGAACTGCGCCGCCAGCGCACGCCGCTGCTGCCGCTGATCGAGGAACAGATCGAGGCCCAGCGCCTGCAGTGGCAAGCCAACGGCCTCACGGTGCGCGCCGAGGGGGAGCCGATCGCGGTGGTGGTGGACCCGGTGAAGCTGGGCACCGCGCTGGCCAACCTGCTGTCGAACGCGATCCGTTTTTCGACCCGCGGCGGCACCATCGCGATCGCCGTCTCGAGCACTGCCGACACCGCGCGCATCGATATCGAGGATGCCGGCCCAGGCATCGCCGAGGGCGATCGCGACCGCATCTTCGAGCCTTTCTTCCGCGGCGAGCGGCAACCCAAGCATTCGGTCAAGGGCACCGGCATCGGGCTGTCGATCGTGCAGGAGTACATTGCGGCTCATGGCGGCCGCATCACGCTGCTGCCGGAGGGGCCCGGCGCACGCTTCCGCATCGAACTGCCGCGCTCCGCCTGAACTCCGCCGCTCCACGCGCTACTTCCGACCCATGCTTTTTTCTCAGATCGTCCGCAGATCCGCTTTCGTCACGACGATCGTCGTGCCGATGCTGCTCGCTGCGTGCAGCGCACCTCCCAAGCCGCCGCCCGAAGCCGTCGCCGTGGTGCCGGCGCCGCCGCCGCCCCCGCCCGTCATGCCCGTCGAAGCCGAGCCGATGGCACCGGCGACGCAGCCGGCCCTGGTGTTCACCCAGCTCACGCAAGGCCCGGTGGCCGCCCTGCTCGCCTACGCCGACAGGGTGCGGCCGCTCGGCGGCAACGAACTCGCGGCCGAACTCGCGCGCCTCGGCGACCCCGGCGACGCACCCCTGTCGCAGATGCAGGTCGCGCTGGTCCTGGCGCAAACCCGCGTTCCGGCCGACCTCGTACGCGCCATCGGCCTGATGCAGCGCGTGGCCGCCAACCCTTCGGCCGATGCCCAGCCCTTGCAGCCGCTGGCCCGCGCGCTCGCTGCGCGCTACCAGGAGCAGCGCCGCATCGAGGACGACCGCGAACGGCAGGCCCAGCAGCTGCGCGACAGCCAGCGGCGCATCGAACAGTTGAACGACCGCATCGAGGCGCTGCGCGCGATCGAGCGCAGCTTCGCGCGGCCCAACAACCCTCCTCCTGCGCCGCCAGCGCCCACGCCTGGCGGCACGAAGCCGACACCATGAGCAACAGCAGCAGCGGCGCCCGCCTTCTCGTTGTCGACGACGACGCGGACATGCTGCGCCTGCTGTCGATGCGGCTCACCGGAGCCGGCTACCAGGTCACGGCCGTGACCTCGGCGGAATCGGCGCTGACGCAACTCGAGATAGAGCATCCGCAGCTGGTCCTGAGCGATGTGCGGCTGCCGGGCCGCGACGGCCTGGCGCTGTTCGACGAGATCCGCAAGCGCCATCCGACGCTGCCGGTGATCCTGCTGACCGCGCACGGCACCATTCCCGACGCGGTCGAAGCCACGGCGCGCGGCGTCTTCACCTACCTGACCAAGCCCTACGACGCGCGCGAGCTGCTCGACAAGATCGCCCAGGCGCTGGCGCTCGGCGCGCCGACGACCGGCGGCGGCAAGGGCGGCGACGAGAGCTGGCGCTCGGAGATCGTGAGCCGGAGCAACCGCATGTCCGAGCTCTTGGCCGAGGCGCGCATGGTGGCCAAATCGGACGCCAGCGTGCTGCTGCGCGGCGACAGCGGCGCCGGCAAGGAACTGCTGGCGCGCGCCATCCACCGCGCCAGCGCGCGTGCCGGCAAGCCCTTCGTGGCGGTCAATTGCGGCGCCATCCCCGAGGCGCTGCTGGAGTCGGAACTCTTCGGCCACATGAAGGGCGCCTTCACCGACGCGGTCGCCAACCACAAGGGCCTGTTCCAGCAGGCCGACGGCGGCACGCTGCTGCTCGACGAGATCGGCGACATGCCGCCCGCCCTGCAGGTCAAGCTGCTGCGGGTGCTGCAGGAGCGCGCGGTGCGGCCGGTGGGCGCAACCCAGTCGATCACGGTCGACGTGCGGATCATCTCCGCCACCCACCGCGATCTCGATGCGGCCATGGAAGCAGGGCAGTTCCGGGAAGATCTCTATTACCGGCTCAACGTGGTCACGCTGAACCTGCCGACGCTCGCGGCGCGGCGCGAAGACATTCCGCTTCTGGCCAACCATTTCCTCCAGCGGCTCTCGACCAAGTACGGCAAGCGCCTCTCCGGCTTCGCGCCGGAGGCGCTGAAGGCGCTGACCACCGCCTCCTGGCCGGGCAACGTGCGGCAGCTGTTCAACGTGGTCGAACAGGTCTGCGCGCTTTCGAGCTCGCCGCTGATCCCGCTGGCGCTGGTGCAGCGCGCACTGCGCGTGCCCAGCGTCGAAGTCCAGACCTACGCCGAAGCCAAGCAGCGTTTCGAGCGCGATTACCTGGTCGGCCTGCTCAAGCTGACCGACGGCAACGTGGCCGACGCGGCGCGCCTGGCGGACCGCAACCGTACCGAGTTCTACCGGCTGCTGCAGAAGCACGAACTCACGCCGGGCCACTTCAAGGCCGATGCGGCGTCGCCAGGCGGCGATCCTGTCGCCGACGAGCGACGCAGCTAAGTCGTTGATTCGATTGGACATCCCCGGGACGGATCGAGGGCTTGTCGGGATTCGGCGACAAATTCGGGGGTTTTGGAGCCCCGGCGGGCTTCGCAGTCAGTCGAAAGACCACCAAGGCGACCTAAGCGCTTGATCTGAAAGCGTTTTTCCATGCTGGCACAGGGTTTGCCCCTGTAAAGGCATGACAGCACTCAACAGCCCATCTTTCGCACTGCGTCCGCAGCGCGACGGCCTGCGTCAAAAGCAGTTTTCCCTCTCGCGGCCCCGGGCCGCGGGACATTCGGCGGGCGCACTGGCCAACGCCGGCGGCGCCGCACCGGATTGCGTGTTCAAGCGCTTTCCGGCAATCGGCGACACGCCATCCGTCCAGAAGCAACGGTGGTGAGTCGCATATGAAGCCCACCGACTTCTCCCAACTGAAGGTACTGACGGCCGCGGATTTTTCGCACCGCAGCCCGATCCGCGAAGAGCGCCATCCCAATTCGGTGACGGCGCCCCCCATCAATCGCGGTTCGATGGCGCCCCGCCCCTGGCGCGGCTTCTGGAATAGCATCGGCACGGCGCTCCTGGTCAAGCTCGGCGCCGGCAGCGGCGCAGCCAAGGCGGCCTGCAATGCAGCGCCCGCTGCGGCGGCCAAGCAGCCCTGGCAGCGTGCCGCCACGCAGCGGCGCCTGGCGTTCATGGCCCTCACCGTGTTCAGCACGCTGATCGCCTCGACGCTGTTCGCCCGCGTGCAGCCCGACTACGACAACCTCTGGCTCGAATACAGCCAGATCGCCCTCTATGGCCTGCTCTCCGGCTGGGTCGTGACCGGTTTCGTGACCGCGCTGATGGGCTTCTATGTCTCGGTGCGCGGCGACAAGCATGCGCTCTCGGCCAAACAGGTGGCCGACCATCCGATGAATCCGGAAGCGCGCACGGCGATCATCATGCCGATCTGCAACGAGGACGTGGCCACGGTATTCGCCGGCCTGCGCGCGACCTGCGAATCGGTGGCCGCGACCGGCCATGCCCAGCAGTTCGACGTGTTCGTGCTGTCCGACAGCTACACGCCCGAAGTCGCCGCCGCCGAACGCGCCGCCTGGGAAGAGCTGCGCGCCGCACTGGCCGAGAGCCCGAACCAGCCGCAGGTCGAGGTGTACTACCGCCTGCGCAAGCGCCGGACCCATCGCAAGGCCGGCAACGTGGCCGACTTCTGCCGCCGCTGGGGCAAGGACTACCGCTACATGGTGGTGCTCGATGCCGACAGCGTGATGAGCGGCGACTGCCTGACCGCGATGGTCAAGCTGATGGAAGCCAACCCCACGGCCGGCATCATCCAGACCGCGACACAGGCCATCGGCCATGTCACGCTGCATGCCCGCGCCCAGCAGTTCGCATCGCGGATGACGGGCCGCCTGTTCACGCTCGGCATGCAGTTCTGGCAGCTCGGCGAATCGCACTACTGGGGCCACAACGCGATCATCCGCGTCGAGCCCTTCATGGAGCACTGCGCACTGGCGCCGATCAAGGGCACCGGCGGCATGTCGGGCGGCATCATGTCGCACGACTTCGTCGAGGCCGCGCTGATGCGCCGCGCCGGCTACCAGGTATGGCTGGTGGCCGACCTGGTGGGCAGCTACGAACAGCAGCCGCCGGACCTGCTGGCCGAACTCCAGCGCGATCGCCGCTGGTGCCAGGGCAACCTGCAGAACGCGCGCCTGATGGCCGAACCCGGCCTGCATTCCGTGCACCGCGCGATGTTCGTCACCGGCACCATGGCCTACGTCTCGGCGCCGCTGTGGCTCGCCTTCCTGACGCTGGGCACGGCGCTGTGGCTCACTGGCTCCAGCGTGGTCGCCCACTGGCTGGTGATGCCGATGGAACTGGCCGGCCTCTGGCTCTGGACGCTGTGCCTGTTGTTCCTGCCGCGCATCCTGGGCATCGCGGCCGTGCTGATGCGCGGCGAGCAGCGCCAGTACGGCGGTGTCGGCGGCCTGCTCAAGAGCGCCGCGCTCGAAAGCGCGCTGGCCATCGTGCAAGCGCCGGTCCGCATGCTGGCCCATTCGCTGTTCGTCATCGTGGCGCTCACCGGCCTCAAGCTCGAATGGAAGTCGCCTCCGCGCGAAGCGGCCGCCGTGCCGTGGCGCATCGCCGCCGGTCAGCTGGCGCCGATGACGCTGGTGATCGCGGCGCTGGCCGTCGGCATCGCGTTGATCGACGCCGGCGCGCTGGCCTGGCTGATGCCGGTCGGCCTGCCGCTGCTGCTGGCGATCCCGCTCACCGTGCTGACCAGCCAGATCGCGCTGGGCAACTCGCTGCGCGACCGCGGCTTCCTGGTGATTCCCGAAGAGTCGCGCTCGCCTGCCGTGCTGCGCCGCGCATGGATGCACGCGGTGCGTCTGGCACGCGTCTGACGCTCTGAGCAGTCCACGAAAAAGCCCGCGGTCAGCGGGCTTTTTCTTTGGGTCGTCAGAAGCGCGGCATGCCGCCGCCGCCCCCGCCCCCGCCCATCCCGGGCATTCCCTTCATGCCGCCCATGCGTTTCATCATCTTCATGAGACCGCCGCCCTTCATCTTCTTCATCATCCCCTGCATCTGCTCGAATTCGTTGAGCAGCCGGTTCACTTCCTGAACCTGCACGCCGGCGCCGGCTGCGATGCGGCGCTTGCGCGTGGCCTTGAGCAGTTCGGGCTTGCGGCGCTCCAGCGGCGTCATGCTGTTGATGATGCCTTCCTTGCGGCGAATGTCGCGCTCGGCGCGGGTCATGTCGGCTTCGGTGGCCTTGGCCGCCATCTGAGCGGGCAACTTGTCCATGATGCTGGAGAGGCCGCCCATCTGCTTCATCTGCTGCAGTTGGCCAAGGAAGTCGTTGAGGTCGAATCCGGCGCCGCTCTTGACCTTGGCCGCCAGCTTCTGCGCGGCCGCGACGTCGACGCCGGCGGTGACCTGCTCGACCAGCGCGACGATGTCGCCCATGCCCAGAATGCGCCCGGCATGGCGCTCGGCGTCGAACACCTCCAGCCCGTCGATCTTCTCGCTGACGCCGGCGAACTTGATCGGCACGCCCGTCACCTGGCGCACCGACAGCGCCGCGCCGCCGCGCGAGTCGCCGTCGGTCTTGGTCAGGATGATGCCGGTCAGCGGCAGCGCTTCCTTGAAGGCACGGGCGGTATTGATCGCGTCCTGGCCCTGCATCGCATCGACCACGAACAGGGTTTCGACCGGGTTCAGCACCGTGTGCAGCTGCTGGATCTCGGTCATCAGCACCTCGTCGATCGCGAGACGGCCGGCCGTGTCGACCAGCAGCACGTCGAAGAAGTGGCGCTTGGCATGGTCGAGCGCGGCGCGTGCGATGTCGAGCGGCTTCTGCTCGGGCGTGCTCGGGAACCATTCGGCCCCGGCCTGCTTCGTGACTGTCTTGAGCTGCTCGATGGCGGCCGGACGGTAGACGTCGCCCGACACGGTCAGCACCTTCTTCTTGCGCTTCTCGATCAGGTGCTTGGCCAGCTTGGCGGTGGTGGTGGTCTTGCCGGCGCCCTGCAGGCCAGCCATCAGGATCACGGCCGGCGGCTGGGCCACCAGGTTGATGTCGGCCACCCCTTCGCCCATGGTCGCCGCCAGTTCGCGGTTGACGATGCCGATCAGCGCCTGGCCGGGTTTCAGCGAGCCGAGCACTTCCTGGCCGAGCGCTTTTTCCTTCACGCGGGCGACGAAATCGCGCACCACCGGCAAGGCGACGTCGGCTTCGAGCAAGGCCATGCGCACTTCGCGCAGCATGTCCTGCACATTGCTTTCGGTGATGCGGGCCTGGCCGCTGACCTGCTTGACGAGGCGGGAGAATTTTTCGGTGAGGGCGGTGGCCATGAAGGGATGCCTTGTTCCCGCTGTAGCGGGATGACGAAAGATCGAGTAACCGAGCGAGGGATGAACGCCCCTCCATGCCAGGGACACCGTGGATCCGGCTCCGCCGGTCCGCTGGTGTCGCCCCCGGTGAGGGGGTTGGCGAAGCGACACGCAGTGCGCGAAGCCTGGGGGAGAGCACATCTGTAAACTCCGACCGATGATTTTAGCGATCCCCTCCCCACTCGGCGTGGCGCTGGGCATCGCCACTGCCGCCGCCTACGGCACGACCGCCGCCGCCTCCTCCTGGCTGGGCCGCCCCTCCATGCAATGGCTGCTCGGGCTGGCCTGGCTGCTGCATGCCTGCGCTTTGGGCGTCGGGCTGGTCGGCGGCGATCCGCGCTTCGGCTTCGCGCCGGCGCTGTCGGTCACGGCCTGGCTGGTGCTGACGGTCTACGCGATCGAAAGCCGCATGTACCCGCAGCTCAAGGTGCGGCGCGTGCTCGCGGCGCTGGGCGCGGCCGCCGTGCTGCTGGCCGTACTGTTCCCCGGCACGCCGCTGCATGTGTCGGCCTCGCCCTGGTTGCCGCTGCACCTCGCGCTCGGCATCGCCTCGTACGGCCTGTTCGCCGCGGCGGTAGTACATGCCTGGCTCATGACCCGCGCCGAGAAGCAGATCCGGCTTGCGGCCGAGCCGCAGGGCGGCGTGCCGCTCCTGACGATGGAGCGCCTCACGTTCCGCTTCGTCACCGCCGGCTTCGTGCTGCTGTCGGCCACGCTGCTTGCCGGCCTGCTGTTCAGCGAGACCCTGTACGGCGCCAGCGCGCGCGCCTGGAAATGGGACCACAAGACCGTGTTCTCAGTGCTGGCCTGGCTCAGTTTCGCGGTGCTCTTGATCGGACGCGCGCGCTTCGGCTGGCGCGGCCGCACGGCCCGGCGCGTGCTCTATGCCGGCTCCGCCCTGCTGCTGCTGGCCTACGTCGGGTCGCGTTTCGTGCTCGAAGTGGTGCTGGCGCGCACGACACCATGAAATACTTGCTCGTCCTTGCCGTGGTCTTCGTCGCGATCTGGCTCTGGCGCAAGAGTCGGCGCGACGAGATGCGCTCGCGCCCGCCGCCGCCGCGCGCCACGCCGGCGGTCGGCGCACCGCAGGCCATGGTGCGCTGCGCCCATTGCGGGCTGCACCTGCCGGCGGCGGATGCCATCAGCGGACCCGACGGCGCCGTCTATTGCAGCGCGGCGCACCGGCAAGCCGGGTCGGGATGAGCGACTTCGCCGTGCCCTCCACTTCGCGTGGCCGCGCGCAGCGTGCTGCCGTTCGTGAGCTCTCGCGGAACCGGCTTCGCCGGCCCGCTGGGAGCGCCCCCTCGAAGGGGGTGTGCGGCTGGGCGAAGCGAGCAAGCCTGGGGGTGGGCTGATGAGCACCTTCCTCTGGTCGCGTGGCGAGCCGGCGACGGACTGGAGCCCGCTCGATCAGTTCCGCCGCGAAAGCTCGGCGCTGCTGCGCCTGTGGCGCGGCTTCATGACCGCACGCTGCTTCGTCGCCGTCGTGCTGCTGCTGTTGCAGGCGGTGACCTTCGCGCTCGGGCAGCCGCTGCAGCCGGTGGCCATCGCGCTGTCGCTCGGCTACCTCGCCGCAGCCTTGCTGGCGGCACGCTATGCGCTCTTCCAGCCGCCGGTGCGCGGCTTCGGCACCGCCTGGCTTTCGACCATCGGCGTGGACTTGGTCACCTTCACCGCGCTGCAACTGCTGCAGATCGGCAGCATCAACTACACGCCGCTCTTTGCCTTGCCGGTGCTGATGGGCGCGGTGCTGGGCACGGGCATGGTGGGCCTGGGCACCACGGCCATGGTCACGCTGCTGCTGCTGGTGCACGCGGGCTGGTACTGGCTGCAGCAGCCGGGCGACGCGTCGCCGCGTTTCGTGCAGGCGGCACTGACCGGCACCGGCCTGTTCGTAGTGGCCCTGCTCGCGCACGAGCTGGCGCGCCGGCTCGCGCGCGAAGAAGCGCTGGCGCAGCGCAATCGAAGCACCGCCCAGATGCACGCGCTGGTGAACGACCTCGTGATCGAGACGCTCAGCGAAGGCGTGCTCGTCGTCGACGAGCGAGGGCAGGTGCATGCCGCCAACCCCGCGGCCGACGCGATTCTCGGGCAGGGACTGGCCGGACTCGCACTGCCCTTCGCGCTGAGCACCTATCCGGCCTGGGCAGCGCTGGCCGCGATCGCGCGCCAGACCTTCGCGCGGCGCACGCCGCAATCGAAGGAAATTCCGGTCGCGCAGGCGCAGGGCGCGCCACGCGAAGTGCGGGTGCGCACGCGGCTCACGCCGGGCACCGACCGTCGCACCGAGAGCCTGTGCGTGATGTTCCTGCAAGACCTGCGCGAACTCGAAGCACGCATCCGCACCGAGAAGCTGGCGGCGATGGGCCGCATGTCGGCGGCCGTCGCGCACGAGATTCGCAATCCGCTGGCCGCCATCACCCAGGCCAGCGCGCTGCTTAGCGAGGACCTGGTCGACCCGGCGCACCGCCAGCTGACGACGATGGTGCAGCAGAACGCGCAGCGCCTCTCGCGCATCGTCGACGAAGTCCTCGATGTCGCACGGGCTCGCCAGCAGCGGGTGCTGCCGCTGGGCGAGCAGCTCGCGCTCGATTCGACCGTGCGTACGCTCGCCGAGGAATGGGTGCGGCACTCGCAGCGCCAGGGTGTGCTGCTGGTGCTCGAGGCCGCCGGCAGCGTGGTGCGCTTCGACATCGAACACCTGCGGCGCATCCTTGTGAACCTGCTCGACAACGCCGCGCGCTATGCGGGCAACCGCGATGGCTCGATCCAGGTGACAACGCGCCGGAATGTGGCCGGCCGCGCCAGCCTGCAGGTATGGAGCGACGGCGCGCCGCTCGAACCTGCGGTGCAGCGCCACCTGTTCGAGCCCTTCTTCTCTTCCGAAAGCCGCTCCAGCGGCCTCGGCCTGTTTCTCTGCCGGGAGCTGTGCGAGCGGCACGGCGCGACGATCGGCTACGAGCGCCGCGCTCTTTCCGAAGGGGGGCCGGAGGGCAACGAATTCTTCGTCTCGTTCGCTGCGGGCGAGACCCGACTGACACAATAGCGCCGTGAGCACCCCCACCTCCTCAGCACCCCGGCCTCCCGCCCAGATCCTGGTCGTCGACGACGAGCCCGACCTGCGCACGCTCTACGAGCTCACGCTGCTGCGCGAAGGCTACCGCGTCGAGGCGGCCGGCAGCGTGTCGGAAGCCCGCGAGCACTTGGATGCGGGCCGCTTCGATGCCGTGATCACCGACATGCGCCTGCCAGACGGGCTCGGCATGGAGATCCTGCAGCGCATCCAGCAGGACCAGCGCAGCGAGCGCTGCGTCGTGATGACTGCCTACGGCTCGGCCGAGAACGCGGTCGAGGCCCTCAAGGCCGGTGCCTTCGACTACCTCACCAAGCCGGTGGACCTCAAGCAGTTCCGCGCCGTGGTGGCCTCTGCCGTGCAGGCCCAGGCCGCGCCCGCGCGGCCCGTGCGCCAGGCCGACGACAGCGGCAGCAAGATCGCGGCGACCACCAGCAATGCCGGCCTGGCCGCGCTCGAACGGCTGGTCGGCGCCTCCGAACCGATGCGCGTCGTCAAGTCGCGCATCGCCAAGGTGGCGCGCGGCATGGCGCCGGTGCTGGTGCGCGGCGAGTCCGGCACCGGCAAAGAACTGGCGGCCCGCGCGGTGCATGCCTGCAGCCAGCGCAGCGACGGTGCCTTCGTCGCCGTCAACTGCGGCGCGATTCCCGAGAACCTGCTCGAGGCCGAGTTCTTCGGCGCGAGAAAAGGTTCCTACACCGGCTCCTCCCAGGACCGCGACGGCTACTTCCAGGCCGCCCGCGGCGGCACGCTGTTCCTCGACGAGATCGGCGACCTGCCGCTTCCGATGCAATCCAAGCTGCTGCGCGCAATCCAGGAACGCAGTGTGCGCCCCATCGGTTCGACCCAGGAAGACGCGGTCGACGTGCGCATCGTGAGCGCGACGCACAAGGACCTGCAGGCCGAGGTGCAGGCCGGCCGCTTCCGCCAGGACCTGTTCTATCGCCTCAACGTGATCGAGATCGCGGTGCCGGCCTTGCGCGAACGCCGCGAGGACCTGCCTGCGCTCTGCGCGGCCCTGCTCGCACGCATCGCGCGCGACGCCGGCATGCCGGTGCCCGTCCTTTCGCCCGAGGTGCTGCAAAGCCTCGCGGAGCACCCGCTGCACGGCAACGTGCGCGAGCTCGAAAACCTCTTGCATCGCGCCGTGGCCTTGAGCGATGGCGACATGCTTCATCTCGATTTCGCCGGCAGCAGCAGCATGACGCTGCCATTGGCCCCCGCATCCGCGGCGCCGGAGCTGCAGCCGGCCGCCAGCACGGCAGCAGCGATTCCCGAAGCAAAGCCGGCACCCGCGGTGCCGAGCGACCTGCAAAGCTATCTCGATCAGCAGGAGCGCGAGATCCTTGTGCGTGCGCTGCAGGAAAGCGGCTTCAACCGGACCGCGGCTGCGGCGCGGCTCGGCCTGAGCCTCAGGCAAATCCGCTACAGGATCGCGCGCCTGGGCATCGCGACGCCCAGCGGCGACGAGGCGAATGGCAACGGTGCCGACGACTGAAGAAAGCGCCGGCCTCTGGCAGTCCGGCTGGTACCGCTTTGCCCGGCAGCTGCACTCGCCGAATTTTGGGCCGCGTCCCGAGGGCGCGCAGGTCGATCTGATCGTGCTGCATTCGATCAGCCTGCCGCCGGGCCGCTACGGCGGCGACGAGGTCCAGCAGCTTTTCATGAACCAGCTGGACTGGGATGCACACCCCTACTTCGCAACCATCCGCGGCATCGAGGTCTCGGCCCACTTCTATGTGCGCCGCAGCGGCGAGCTGTGGCAGTTCGTGAGCTGCGACGAGCGTGCCTGGCATGCCGGCCCTTCATCGTGGCGCGGCCGCGCGAACTGCAATGACGACTCGATCGGCATCGAGCTCGAAGGCCTGGAGGGCGACGTCTTCGAGCCCGCCCAATACGAGACCCTCGCGAGCCTTTGCCCGGCGCTCGCGCAGCGCCATGCGATCGCGTTCATCGCAGGCCACGAACACATTGCGCCGGGCCGCAAGGCGGACCCGGGCAGCGGCTTCGACTGGCGTCTGCTGCAGGAGCAACTGGGCTGGGACCGCGCGATGTTCCCCGACGGCGTCGCAGTGCGCTGAAATTTTTCAATCGAGCAACGCCGGGCGATGCGCCGCCGGCGCAGCGCAGCAACGGCGTTGCAGCATGTAGCAACCATGCGCGTTTCAGGCCCAAAAGCGCTTGCAGAGCCCATGGGCCGCGGGACCCGCTAAGGTGGGTCAGCAACGGCGCGGCATGGCTCCTTGTCCAGAGGAGCGCCGCTGTGAACTTGTTCCTTGAATGACTGGTAAAACACTACATCTAGTGGGTTGTAGACCCGCCAGACCCTAGATATAGTGTGCCTTGCCCGTGCTTGACGCCAAGCATCCGGCCGCATGCGGCACCACCGCCCCAACAAGAATTGCCAACCGAGGATCGAATGCAAACAGCTCTGAACACCCCCGCCACCCCTCGCGCCGTACCCTCGACGCCGCAAAAAAATGATGTTGCAGGCTCTCACGCCGGCAACGCGCTCGCCAACTACCAGATCATTCGCCGCAACGGCGCGGTCGTCCCCTTCGAGCCGAACAAGATCGCGATCGCGATGATGAAAGCCTTCCTCGCGGTGCACGGCACCCAGGGCGCGGCTTCCGCCAGCGTTCGCGAGACGGTCGACAACCTGACCCAGGGCGTGGTGCGCGCGATGGTGCGCTCGCGTCCAGGCGGCGGCACCTTCCACATCGAGGACGTGCAGGACCAGGTCGAACTCGGCCTGATGCGCGGCGGCCACCACGAGATCGCGCGTGCCTATGTGCTGTACCGCGAACGCCGTTCGCAGGAGCGTTCGAAGTCGGGCGAGCAGGACGCGCAGATCGCCGTTTCGACGCTGCACGTGCTGGACCGCGGCGAGCGCGTCGCGCTCGACCTCAACGAACTCAAGGGCCTGATCGAATCCGCCTGCGAAGGCCTGGGCGACAGCATCACGGCTGGCCCGATCGTGGCCGAAACGATGCGCAACCTCTACGACGGGGTGCCGCTCGACGAGGTCTACAAGGCTTCGATCCTGGCGGCCCGCACCCTGATCGAGAAAGACCCGGACTACACCTTCGCCACCGCGCGCCTGCTGCTGCACACGATCTTCAAGGAGATCATCGGCCGCGAGGTGATGCCGGCCGAACGTGCGCAGGCCTACGCCGACTACTTCCCGCAGTTCGTCAAGAAGGGCGTCGACAACGAACTGCTCGACGAGAAGCTGCTGCAGTACGACCTGCACCGCCTGGGCGCCGCGCTCAAGCCACAGCGCGACCTGCAGTTCGACTACCTCGGCCTGCAGACCCTGTACGACCGCTACTTCCTGCACGTGCGCAAGACGCGCATCGAGCTGCCGCAGGCTTTCTTCATGCGCGTGGCGATGGGGCTGGCCCTCAACGAGATCGATCGCGAAGCCCGCGCGATCGAGTTCTACGAAGTGCTGTCGTCCTTCGACTTCATGTCGAGCACGCCGACGCTGTTCAACAGCGGCACGCTGCGTTCGCAGCTCTCGAGCTGCTACCTGACCACCGTGCCCGACGACCTCGACGGCATCTACGAGTCGATCAAGGAAAACGCCCTGCTCTCCAAGTTCGCCGGCGGCCTGGGCAACGACTGGACGCGCGTGCGCGCACTCGGCAGCCACATCAAGGGCACCAACGGCGAGTCGCAGGGCGTGGTGCCCTTCCTCAAGGTGGTGAACGACACCGCGGTGGCGGTCAACCAGGGCGGCAAGCGCAAGGGCGCGGTCTGCACCTACCTGGAAAGCTGGCACCTCGACATCGAGGAGTTCCTCGAGCTGCGCAAGAACACCGGCGACGACCGCCGCCGCACGCACGACATGAACACGGCGAACTGGATCCCCGACCTGTTCATGCGCCGCGTGATGGAAAAGGGCAGCTGGACGCTGTTCTCTCCCTCCAACGTGCCCGACCTGCACGACAAGTTCGGCACCGACTTCGAAACCGCCTACGTCGCCTATGAAGAGAAGGCCGCGCGCGGCGAGATCAAGCCCACCCGCACGGTCCAGGCCACCGACCTCTGGCGCAAGATGCTCACGATGCTGTTCGAGACCGGGCATCCGTGGATCACCTTCAAGGACGCCTGCAACGTGCGCTCGCCCCAGCAACATGCCGGCGTGGTCCATTCCTCGAACCTGTGCACCGAGATCACGCTCAACACCAGCGACACCGAAACCGCGGTCTGCAACCTCGGCTCGGTCAATCTGCTGCAGCATCTGAAGGACGGAAAGGTCGACCAGGAGAAGCTCCAGCGCACGATCGCGACCGCGATGCGCATGCTGGACAACGTGATCGACATTAACTACTACGCGGTCAAGAAGGCGCGCGACTCGAACCTGCGCCACCGCCCGGTCGGCCTCGGCGTGATGGGCTTCCAGGATGCGCTGTACGAGCTGCGCATCCCCTACGCTTCGCAGGAAGCGGTGCAGTTCGCCGACGAATCGATGGAAGCGATCTGCTACCACGCCTACTGGGCCTCGACCGAGCTGGCGCGCGAGCGCGGCAAGTACTCGAGCTACAAGGGCTCGCTGTGGGACAAGGGCATCCTGCCGCTCGACACGCTCGACCTGCTGGAGAAGGCGCGCGGCGGCTACGTCGACGTCGACCGCTCGTCCACGCTCGACTGGAACGCGCTGCGCCAGAAGATCAAGGCCGACGGCATGCGCAATTCGAACTGCGTCGCCATCGCGCCGACTGCGACCATCTCGAACATCATCGGCGTCGACGCCTCGATCGAGCCCTGCTTCGGCAACCTCTCGGTCAAGTCGAACCTCTCGGGCGAGTTCACCGTCATCAACCACTACCTGGTGCGCGACCTCAAGCGCCTGGGCCTGTGGGACGACGTGATGGTGATGGACCTCAAGCATTTCGACGGCTCGCTGCGCCCGATCGACCGCGTGCCGCAGGACGTGAAGGCGCTCTACGCTACCGCGTTCGAAGTCGAGACCACCTGGCTGGTGGAGGCTGCTGCGCGCCGCCAGAAGTGGATCGACCAGGCGCAGTCGCTCAACATCTACATGGCCGGCGCATCGGGCAAGAAGCTCGACGACACCTACAAGCTCGCTTGGCTGCGCGGCCTGAAGACCACCTACTACCTGCGCACGCAGAGCGCGACGCACGCCGAGAAATCGACCGTGCAATCGGGCCGTCTCAACGCGGTGTCCTCGGGAGGCAATGGCAGTGGCGACGCATCTTCGTCGGGCATGAGCGCGCTCGAAGCGGCCGCACTCGCAGCGCAAGCGCAGTTGAGTGCGATGCCCGCGACCGACATCGCGTTCTGCGGCGTCGACGATCCGACCTGCGAAGCGTGCCAGTGATGTCAGCGTGAAGGTGCCGTGATTCGCGGCATCGCCTGACAGATGGCGATGCATGCGAACAACATAACGGCAACATAATTGGAGCGCGATGTGAAGCAGCACTTTGCAACTCACATCGTTGCTCACATAATTTGAGCATTGGATTTTTCTATGTTGACCTGGGACGAAGAAGTCAAGCCCTCCTTGCCAAAGGATCTGCAACAAGGATTGCGGCACTCATCAAGCAACGACGCGACCGCCGGTCGCTCGTCGGAGCTCCCGACTTCGCAAACTGCTCCTATCGCCCCGACCTTCCGCGCACTCGATGATGGCGCCGCGCTGCGGCCCGCTGCGGCTTCCGTGCCGCAAGCGCAGGCCGCGCGCCGCGTCAAGGCCGCCGACAAGCGCATCATCAATGGTCAGACCGACGTCAACCAGCTGGTTCCGTTCAAGTACAAGTGGGCCTGGGAGAAGTACCTCGCCACCTGCGCCAACCATTGGATGCCGCAGGAAGTGAACATGACGCGCGACATCGCGCTCTGGAAAGACCCCAACGGCCTGACCGAAGACGAGCGCCGCATCGTCAAGCGCAATCTCGGCTTCTTCGTGACCGCCGATTCGCTGGCCGCGAACAACATCGTGCTGGGCACCTACCGCCACATCACGGCGCCCGAGTGCCGCCAGTTTCTGCTGCGCCAGGCCTTCGAGGAGGCGATCCACACCCACGCCTACCAATACATCGTCGAGTCGCTCGGCCTGGACGAGAGCGAGATCTTCAACGCCTACAACGAGGTGCCGTCGATCCGCGAGAAGGACCAGTTCCTGATCCCCTTCATCGAAGCTATCAGCGACCCGCACTTCCACACCGGCACGCACGAGAACGATCAGACGCTGCTCAAGTCGCTGATCGTCTTTGCCTGCCTGATGGAGGGACTGTTCTTTTACGTCGGCTTCACCCAGATCCTCGCGCTGGGCCGCCAGAACAAGATGACCGGCGCCGCCGAGCAGTACCAGTACATCCTGCGCGACGAGTCGATGCACTGCAACTTCGGCATCGACCTGATCAACCAGCTGAAACTCGAGAACCCGCACCTCTGGACCGCGGAGTTCAAGGCCGAGATCAAGGCCCTCTTCCTGAAGGCCGTCGAGCTCGAGTACCGATACGCCGAAGACACCATGCCTCGCGGCGTGCTCGGCATGAATGCCTCCATGTTCAAGGGCTACCTGCGCTACATCGCCAACCGGCGCGCGCAGCAGATCGGCCTGGAAACGCTCTTCCCGAACGAGGAAAACCCGTTCCCCTGGATGAGCGAAATGATTGACCTGAAGAAGGAGCGCAACTTCTTCGAAACCCGCGTGATCGAGTATCAGTCGGGTGGTGCGCTCTCCTGGGATTGAATCGTTCCGACAAATAAAGTGAATTCAAGAATTGCTTTCGCCGGCAACACGCATCGAAGAGTGCGGCGGTGAAAAGCTCAGGTGTTCATGGTGCTGGGGCTTGCTCCAACGCCATGAATCGCTTCACGCTACCAACATGCGTGGAGCGCTTCAAAGGTTGATTTTTTCAACTTGATCAAGGAGAAATAGAAATGGCAACTGCAAAGAAAGCGCCGGCCAAGAAAGCCGCCGCAAAGAAGGCTCCGGCTAAGAAGGTAGCCGCCAAGAAGGCACCGGCCAAGAAGGTCGCTGCGAAGAAGGCTCCTGCGAAGAAGGTAGCCGCCAAGAAGGCACCGGCGAAGAAGGCCGCTGCGAAGAAGGCTCCTGCGAAGAAGGTAGCCGCCAAGAAGGCGCCAGCGAAGAAGGCCGCCGCGAAGAAGGCTCCTGCGAAGAAGGCAGCAGCCAAGAAGGCGCCGGCAAAGAAGGCCGCCGCGAAGAAGGCTCCTGCCAAGAAGGCGCCTGCGAAAAAGGCTGCGGCCAAGAAGCCTGCTGCCAAGAAAGCAGCGAAAAAGCCTGCTGCCAAGAAGGCTGCGAAAGCGCCCGCCAAGGCAGCCGTAGCGCCTGCTCCTGCAGCGCAAACGACGCTGAACCCGCAGGCAGCCTGGCCGTTTCCGACGGCCAGCAAGCCCTGAGTCGTTCAGCGGCCTTGAAGGCAAAAGCCCGGCACCGAAAGGTGTCGGGCTTTTTTCATTCCCGCATCAAAGGCCGAGGGCTTTGCGATCCACCTGGTAGTTCTGCGGCCCGCGCTGCGCGATCTTGAGCGCGCCGATGCGATTGCCCAACGCTGCGCAACGCGAGAGCGGCCAGCCCTCTTCCAATCCGAACAGCAGCGCACCGCGCCATGCGTCGCCGCAGCCGGTCGGCTCGACCACGGCCGTCGGCTTCACGCCAGGCACGTGCTCGCGCTCGCCCTCGGTCCACACTTCGCAGCCATCTGCAGCCAAGGTGACGACCAGTCCGCGCACACGCTCCGAAATCTCAGCAAGGCTCCAGCCCGTGCGCTGCGAGAGCATCTTTCCTTCGTAGTCGTTGACCACCACCCAGCTGGCCAGGTCGACGAAATGCGCGAGCTCTTTGCCGTCGAACATCGGCAGGCCCTGGCCGGGATCGAACACGAAGGGAATGTCCGCCGCCTTGAACTGTTCGGCATGCTGCAGCATCGCCTCGCGGCCGTCGGGCGCGATGATGCCGAGGCGGATGTCCTCGCGCGCCGCGATGCGAGTGATGTGCGCCTGCTGCATCGCGCCTGGATGAAAGGCCGTGATCTGGTTGTTGTCGCGGTCGTTCATGATCATGGCCTGCGCGGTGAAGCTGTCGTCCACCTGCCGCACGAACTCGGTGCTGATGCCCAGCGTTCGCAGCCGCTGCACGTAGTCGCTGCCGTCGCCGCCCACGGTCGCCATCGGCAGCGCGGTGCCGCCGAGCGCGTTGAGGCTGTAGGCGATGTTGCCCGCGCAACCGCCGAAGTCGCGCCTGAGGCCGGGTACGAGAAAGGACACATTGAGGATGTGCAACTGGTCCGGGAGGATCTGGTCGGCGAACCGTCCCTCGAAAGTCATGATGGTGTCGAACGCGAGGGAACCGCAAATCACTGCTGCCATGGATGAACCGCTGGTTGGATAGAAAAAGGAAAGAGCGCGCGGCTCAAGGATAGAAGGCCAGTACCCGGTAGCCCGCGATCGGCGGCAGGGCCGCGGCTTCGGGCCCGGTCAGTGCCAGCGGCAACGACGCCGCGCGCTCGGCACGGGCCGGCAGGACGGTCGGCGCGCCGAACTCGGCCGGCATGAGCACGCGCCGGATCACGGCGCGCTCCTGCATGTCGAGCAATGACAGCTCGACCGCGGGCATCGCGAGCGGCACGGCGGCGGCATTGCGCAAGGTGAAGCTGAGGCGGTAGGCGTCGCCGCTTTTCTCGCGCGCGAAAGAGGCGCCGTCGATCGTGATGTCGCCGATCTGGCGCAGCGCCGAGAGTTCGCAACCCGTCAAGCTGCACAGCGCAGCGAGCGCGGGACGCAGTGCAGGCTGGCGCGCGGCGATGAGGTCGCGCTCCTGATGCAGCACCTGCACGAGCAGAAGAAGCGCAGCCAGCACGGCCGCAGCGATCAGCGAGCGCCGCACCGCCGGCCGCTGCCAGAATGCCGATCCTTCGGCGCCGTCGGAAAACCGAGCGCTGCGCCGAGCCGGCTCGATAGCAGGCTCAGGCTCGCTGGCAGCCAGTACCACGGGTGCCGATTCGCGCGCCGCCCGCTCTTCTCCGCGTGCCTTCGCCCTGGCGATCTTGGCGGACTTCGCTCGGGCACGGCGCAGTGCCTTCTGCAGTTGCGCATTGCCGGTGTCGTCCTCGGCCACTGGCGGAGGTGGCGGCGACGGCCGGGGCGGTGGCGGCTCGCGGCCGATGGGCGGGGCGGCCGGCAAGCTCAGGTCGATGTTCGGGAATGGCGGGAGCGAGGGATAAGGCGGAACCACCTGCGCTTCGGCCGCACGCGTCGGCTGCGAACGCTGGGGCCAGGGCTCATCGGCAACGACGCCGACGGCGAGCGACAGCGCATCGGATGATGTCGAGGTCTTGGGCGCAGGCGGTGGCGGTGCAGCAACAGGCGGCTCGGCAAGCGGTGGTTCGATCTCTTGCTCATCGTCGAGGAAGTCCGCCTCCTCGAGGTTCCGCACGGGTTCCTCGTCCCCCGGCGGCTCCGCCGCTTCCTCCGGTTCGGTTTCGATCGGCGGTTCGGCGGCGGGCTGCACGCTGATGCCTTCACCAGCCGCCGACGTCGGTGCGACTGCCGCATGTCCGGCCGCCGCATCGGGTGCTTCATGCAGATCGACAGTCGCGTCGAACACCTCGCTGCACCGGCCGCAGCGCACCCACCCGTCGGAGATGCGAAGCTGGTCCTTCACCACCTTGAAAGTGGTGCTGCAGGCGGGGCAGCGAGTGACCAGGCTCATGAGGCGCCGATTGTAGGGTCGACCTCCAGCGTCGAGGATGATCTAGAGGGCCGCGGTCATCAGAATCCAGCCATCCTCGCTGTCGCTCACTTCCAGCGCGGCATAGGGCGCATAGGCGAGCTTCAGTTCGTCGGCCTGGCGCTCGAGGATTCCGGCCAGCACCAGCGAACCGTTCGCTGCGACGTGCTCGCACAGCAAAGGCGCCAGCACCTTCAGCGGCGTGGCGAGGATGTTGGCGAGCACGATGTCGTAGCGGCCGGTCGCCAGGTCGGACAGCCCGGCCTTCAACTGCACCTTGTTCGCCTCGGCGTTGAGCCGCGTCGAATCCACCGCGGCTTCGTCGATATCGACGGCGTCGATGTCCGTTGCGCCGAACTTGGCCGCGCCGATCGCCAGGATGCCGGAGCCGCAGCCGTAGTCCAGCACCCGCTTGCCGGCCGGTTTTGCGCGCGATGCGATCCAGCGCAGGCACATGCGCGTGGTCGGGTGGGTGCCGGTGCCGAAGGCCAGGCCCGGATCGAGGCGAATCACCTGGCGCGCCTGCGCCGGCGGCTCGTGCCAGGTGGGCACGATCCAGAACTCAGGGGTGATTTCGACCGGCGCAAACTGGGACTGGGTCAGCCGCACCCAGTCCTGCTCGGGCACATCGGCCAGACCGAGCACCTGGCAGTCCGCGAAGAAGTCCTGTGCAGCCAGCACCGCCGCGGCTTCCCGCGCCTGGGCCTCGGTGACGAACAATGCAATCACGCGGGAGCGCTGCCAGCCTTCCTTGGGCGGTGGCATGCCCGGCTCGCCGAACAGGGCCTGCTCGGCATCGGTCTGGGCATCCGCGTCCTCGACCGAAACGCTCAGCGCGTCGAGCGCCTCGAGCGCATCGCCGACGGTTTCGACGCGATCTTCCGGCGCGAGCAGGCGGAGTTCGAACACGGTGCTGCGGTCCCGCTCAGCGCTTGTGGGCCGCGAGCCACTCTTCGAGGTAGTGGATATTGGTGCCGCCGCTCATGAACTTGGCATCGACCATCAACTCGCGGTGCAGCGGGATGTTGGTTTGAATACCCTCGATCACCGTTTCGCTCAACGCAGTGCGCATGCGCGCCAAGGCCTGGTCGCGGGTATCGCCGTGCACGATGATCTTGCCGACCATCGAGTCGTAGTTCGGCGGCACGAAGTAGTTGGTGTAGACGTGCGAATCCACGCGCACCCCCGGCCCGCCCGGCGGATGCCACATCGTGATGCGGCCCGGCGAGGGCGTGAACTTGTAGGCGTCTTCGGCGTTGATGCGGCACTCGATCGAGTGGCCGCGCATCTCGATCTGGCGCTGCGTGAACGGCAGCTTCTCGCCGGCGGCGACCATGATCTGCGTCTTCACGATGTCGATGCCGGTCGTGAATTCGGTGACCGGATGCTCCACCTGCACGCGCGTGTTCATCTCGATGAAATAGAACTCGCCGTTCTCGTAGAGGAATTCGAAGGTTCCGGCGCCGCGGTAGCCGATCTTCTTGCAGGCGGCCGCGCAGCGCTCGCCGATCTTCTCGATCAACTTGCGCGGGACGCCCGGTGCGGGCGATTCCTCGATCACCTTCTGGTGGCGCCGCTGCATCGAGCAGTCGCGCTCGCCCAGGTAGACCGCGTTCTTGTGCTTGTCGGCGAGGATCTGGATCTCGATGTGGCGCGGGTTCTGGAGAAACTTCTCCATATAGACCGACGGATTGTTGAAGGCCGCGCCGGCTTCCGCCTTGGTCATCTGGATCGCATTGACCAGCGCCGCCTCGGTGTGCACCACGCGCATGCCGCGCCCGCCGCCACCGCCTGCGGCCTTGATGATGACCGGATAGCCGATCGCCCGGGCGATGCGCTTGTTGGTGGCGGGGTCGTCCGACAGTTCGCCCTCCGAGCCGGGCACGCACGGCACGCCGGCCTTGATCATCGCCTGCTTGGCCGACACCTTGTCGCCCATGATGCGGATCGACTCGGGCGTGGGACCGATGAACTGAAAACCGCTTTGTTCCACGCGCTCGGCGAAGTTGGCGTTTTCGCTCAGGAAGCCGTAGCCCGGATGGATCGCCTCGGAGTCTGTCACTTCGGCCGCCGAGATGATCGCCGGCATGTTCAGATAGCTTTGCGAGGAAGGGGCCGGGCCGATGCAAACCGCCTCCTCGGCCAGCTTCACATATTTGGCATCGCGATCGGCCTCGGAATAGACCATCACGGCCTTGATACCCAACTCGCTGCAAGCGCGCTGGATGCGCAGCGCGATTTCGCCGCGGTTGGCGACCAGTATCTTCTTGAACATGGTCACTCGATGATGAACAGCGGCTGGCCGTATTCGACCGCCTGACCGTTTTCGCCGAGGATCTGTGTGATGGTGCCGGCCTTGTCGGCCTCGATCTCGTTGAGGATCTTCATCGCCTCGATGATGCAGACCGTGTCGCCTTCCTTGACCTGGCTGCCGATCTCGACGAATGCCGGCGCCCCGGGGCTCGAGGAACGATAGAAGGTGCCGACCATCGGCGACTTGATGGCGTGGCCGACCGGTGCGGCTTCGACGGCCGGCGCCGGGGCGGCGGGCGCGGCGATCGCGCCTGCCGGTGCCGCAGTGCCGACGGCCGGGGCGGCCGGGGCGGCGACGGTTTGAACATATTGAACGGGGGCGGCCACGCCGCCCTTGACGATGCGGACCTTGCCTTCGGTCTCGGTGATTTCCAGCTCGGAAATATTCGATTCGGACACCAGATCGATCAGTGTCTTGAGCTTGCGCAGATCCATGGGACTCCAGCGCCGGCTTTACCGGCTTATTTGGGATTTAACTCGCCTGAAAATCGGTGAAAATCGATGTACTTCGGCGTTCCGCCTTCAACCTCCCGATTGAGGGAGCGCATTCTAGCCTTGAACTAGGCCCGTCGCCATGCCTGGAGATCACGTAGCTCGAGCTTGCCTATTTTACGCGCGGTAACTGCGCCACCGGCATCGAGAACCAAAGTGAAGGGCAGGCCGCCCGCTGTGTTGCCCAGATTCTTGACGAGTTCCGTGCCTTGCAAGCCGGCCAGGCCGATTGGATAGCTGACCGGCGTCTTGGTCAGGAACTTGCGCACTGCGCTGGGTTGATCGATTGCCAAGCCGACAACTTGCCAGCCGTTGCCGCCATTTTCGCGAAAGAAGGCGTCGAGCATGGGCATTTCTTCGACGCAGGGCGGACACCAGGTGGCCCAGAAGTTGAGCAACAACGGCTTTCCGCGCAAGCTCTCGAACATCAGCTCGCCCCCTTCCGGCCGATCGAATCGCTGCCCCCAGAATGCGGCGTCCAATTGCTCTCCGCCGGGCGCCCCGCCCCCGCGATGCCATAGCGCACCGCCCAGACCTGCAACGGCCGCCACCGCGGCCACGCCGCCATAAAGCCAGGCCCGGCGCGTGGGGCTCGAAGTCATCCGCTGTCCTTTTCTATCAGCCGCCTGAGCGCGGCCAGGTTGCCGCGCGGGACGCGGCCCTGCGCATCGGGCTTGAGTGCGCCGCGCAAATCGTCGAGGTCGTACACCAGCAGATGCACGCCGATCTCTTCGCCCAACGCCCGGCTCGCCACATGAACGCTGAGGGCTTCGACCTGCTCGCCATGGAAGCCGGTAACCATGCGCGGCTCATAGTCGACATGGTGGTCGATGAGAGCGATCTCGGCGGACTTCGGGTCATCGCAGAAGAGCTGGATGTAGACGTCCGACAGGCGCGTCGCCGTGCCGTGCCACACGGCGCCGCCGATGTGAGGCCGGAACTGCGCCATCCGCTCCATCCATTCGAGCGCCAGCAGGCGCAGCGCATGGAGCTCCTTGGGCTGGGTGTCCGCGCAAAAGAGCTGGATGTAATCCCGCACCTCGGCCTCGATCTCGTCGTTGTTCGGCAGCGGCGTGCGCACAGGCAGACCCAGGTCGCGCAGCGCGCGGCGCTTGGCGGGGCCGTACTCGAGCCCTTCCTCGACGACGAGGCGGGCCGCAGCGGCGGCAATTTCCTGCTTGGACGTGTCCATCGGCCCATTTTGCCCGCAGTAAGGCACCGGCAGAAGACCGGCCGCCTTGCATCCCTAGAATCGACCGATGCATATTCACATCCTCGGCATCTGCGGCACCTTCATGGGCGGTGTCGCTGCATTGGCGCGCGAAGCCGGCCATCGGGTGACCGGCTGCGATGCCGGCGTCTACCCGCCGATGAGCGACCAGCTGCGTTCGCTCGGCATCGAGCTGATCGAGGGCTACGGCGCCGACCAGATGGCGCTGCGGCCCGATATTTTCGTGATCGGCAACGTGGTGTCCCGCGCGCGGCTCGCCGACGGCACGCCCAAGTTCTCGCTGATGGAAGCCATCCTCGAGGCCGGCGCCAACTACACCAGCGGGCCGCAATGGCTGGCAGAGCACGTGCTTCAGGGCCGCCACGTGATGGCCGTCGCCGGCACGCACGGCAAGACCACCACCACTTCGATGCTGGCCTGGATCCTCGAACGGGCCGGCCTGGCCCCAGGTTTCCTGGTGGGTGGGGTGCCGCTCGACTTCGGCGTCTCGGCCCGGCTGGGAAGCATGGGGCGCCCGAGCGCAGCGCCGGGCCGCCTCAAGCAAGCGAGCGCGCCCTCGAGGGGCAGCGCAGCACACGAAGTGGCAAGCGTGGGGGCCACATTCGTGATCGAAGCGGACGAATACGACACCGCCTTCTTCGACAAGCGCAGCAAGTTCGTCCATTACCGCCCGCGCACAGCGATCCTTAACAATCTGGAATTCGACCACGCCGATATCTTCGACGACTTGGCGGCGATCGAACGGCAGTTCCACCACCTCGTTCGCACCGTGCCGGGGACGGGACGGGTGGTAGTCAACGCGACCGAAGAGAGCCTGCAGCGCGTGCTGGCCCAGGGCTGCTGGAGCGAGCTGGCCCGCTTCGGCGCCGGCGGCGAATGGCAGGCCCATGGGCCGCACGACGCTTTCGACGTGCTGCGCCAAGGCGAGGGGGTCGGGCGCGTCGAATGGGCGCTGTCCGGCCTGCACAACCAGATGAATGCGCTCGCAGCGATCGCCGCCGCGGAGCACGTGGGCGTTGCGCCCGCCGAAGCGGCCGGCTTCCTGGCGAGCTTCCGCAATGTGCGCCGCCGCATGGAGCTGCGCGGCACAATCACGCGCGACGGCGCAGCGATCACGGTCTACGACGACTTCGCGCACCACCCGACGGCGATCCGCACCACGCTCGACGGCCTGCGGAAGAAGCTCGACGCCGACGGTCACCAGGGCGAGCGCATCCTGGCCGCCTTCGAGCCGCGCAGCAACACCATGAAGCTGGGCACCATGGCAGCCCAGCTGCCGTGGTGCCTGGAAGCGGCCGACCTCGCCTTCTGCCACAGCGGCGGGCTGGAATGGGACGCTGCTGCCGCGCTCGCGCCGATGGGCGCCCGGGCGCAGGTGGCCGGCGCGGTCGAGCCGCTGGTGGCGCAGATCGCTGCAGCAGCGCGGCCGGGCGATCACATCGTCTGCATGAGCAACGGCGGTTTCGGCGGCGTCCACGAGAAGCTTCTTGCCGCCTTGCGCGCGACAGGCGCGGCAAAATAGGCCCATGCGCGCACAGGAGCTCATCGACACCCTGAATCTGCAGCCTCATCCCGAGGGCGGCTGGTTTCGCGAGGTGTTCCGCTCGAGCGCGCAGGTGGCGCCGGCCGACGGGCGGCCTGCCCGGCGAGCGCTCACCACCATCTATTTCCTGCTCCAGGCGCATCAGCATTCGCGCTGGCACCGCGTGCTGTCCGACGAAGTCTGGGTCCATCTCGAAGGCGCACCGCTGGCGCTATGGACCAGCGACGCGGCCTTGCGAACACCGCCCGCTTACATCCGGCTCGGCCCCGTCGACGTGCATGGCACGCATCCCCAGCACACCGTCACGGCAGGCCGCTGGCAGGCGGCAAGGCCCCTGGTGAGCCCAGGGAGCGCCGACTACACCCTGGTCAACTGCACCGTGGGGCCCGGCTTCGACTTCAACGATTTCTCGTTCATGCAGCCCGACGGCGACGAAGCTTCGCAGATGCGCCATCACTGGCCGGAGCTGGCGAAGCTGATCTGAGCTTCAACCCCGGCGGTGCTTGACGGCCCGCGACAGCAGCTCCAGCACCCGGACTGAATCGTCCCAGCCCAGGCAGGCATCGGTGATGCTCTTGCCATATTCCAGATCGACCACGCGGTCCTTGCCGGCGCTGAACTTCTGGGCGCCCGCGCTCAGGTGGCTCTCGACCATGACGCCGAACACGCTCTTGCCGCCGCCCGTGATCTGCGCGGCGATGTCCATGGCGACGTCGATCTGCTTCTGGTGCTGCTTGCTGCTGTTGGCATGGCTGCAGTCGATCATCAGCGTCGGCGGCAGCTTGGCGGCTTCGAGGTCCTGGCAGGCGGCGGCCACGCTCGCGGCGTCGTAGTTGGGCGCCTTGCCGCCGCGCAGGATCACGTGGCAGTCCTTGTTGCCGTTGGTCTGCACGATCGCCACCTGCCCGTTCTTGTGCACCGAGAGGAAGTGGTGGCCGCGCGCCGCCGCCTGGATGGCGTCGGTCGCGATGCGGATGTTGCCATCGGTGCCGTTCTTGAAGCCGATCGGAGCCGACAGGCCCGAAGCCAGCTCGCGATGCACCTGGCTCTCGGTGGTGCGGGCGCCGATCGCGCCCCAGGAAATCAGGTCGCCGATGTACTGCGGCGAGATCACGTCGAGGAATTCGCTGCCCGCCGGCAGCCCCAGCCGGTTGATGTCGATGAGCAGCTGACGCGCGATGCGCAGGCCTTCGTCGATGCGGAAGCTCTCGTCGAGGTAGGGGTCGTTGATGAGCCCCTTCCAGCCGACCGTCGTGCGCGGCTTCTCGAAGTAGACCCGCATCACGATCTCCAGCGTGCCGGCGTATTTTTCGCGCTCGGCCTTCAGGCGCCGTGCGTAGTCGAGCGCGGCAGCCGGGTCGTGGATGGAGCACGGCCCCATCACGACCAGCAGCCGGTCATCCTTGCCAGCCATGATGTTGTGGATGGTGCGGCGGGTACCCGTGATCAGCGATTCGACCGGCGTGCCGCGGATCGGGAAGAAGCGGATCAGATGTTCGGGAGGGGGCAGCACGGTGATGTCCTTGATGCGTTCGTCGTCGGTTCGGCTGGTTTTCTCGACGCTCGCATACCAGTTCTCGGTGGCCGGGGCAGTGCTCGTGCTCATCGCTTCTTCCTTCACTTTGAAAATCATCGGGGCATAAAAAAACCGCCGGGGCTCGAGGCGCCGGCGGTTTTGGGAGGGTGTTTCTGTGTGCTTTACGCGCTCGCCTCTCGTCCGCCGGAAACCGGGAACCAAAAGTACGAAAAGAAAAACGCGACGCGCGAAGACATAGGGGCCGAATGTAGCACAGGGTTTTGGGCCGGGCTGTTGTTTGCGGGCGTCAGGCGGTGCCGCCGACTGTCAGGCCGTCGATGCGCAGCGTGGGCTGGCCCACGCCGACCGGCACGCTCTGGCCTTCCTTGCCGCAGGTGCCGACGCCCGAATCGAGCGCCATGTCGTTGCCGATCATCGTCACGCGCGTCAGCGCATCGGGGCCGTTGCCGACCAGGGTCGCGCCCTTCACCGGATACTGGATCTTGCCGTTCTCCACCCAGTAGGCCTCGCTGGCCGAGAACACGAACTTGCCGCTCGTGATGTCGACCTGGCCGCCGCCGAAGTTGGTGGCATAGAGGCCCTTCTTGATGCTGGCGACGATTTCTTCCGGTACCCGGTCGCCGCCCAACATGTAGGTATTGGTCATGCGCGGCATCGGCACATGCGCGTAGCTCTCGCGGCGGCCGTTGCCGGTGGGCGGAACCTTCATCAGGCGCGCGTTGAGCGAGTCCTGGATGTAGCCTTTCAGGATGCCGTCTTCGATCAGCACGTTGCGCTGCGTCGCGTTGCCTTCGTCGTCGACGTTGAGCGAGCCGCGGCGATCGGCGATGGTGCCGTCGTCCAGCACGGTCACGCCCTTGGCCGCCACGCGCTCGCCGATGCGGCCCGAGAAGGCGCTCGAGCCCTTGCGGTTGAAGTCGCCTTCAAGTCCGTGGCCGATGGCCTCGTGCAACAGGATGCCGGGCCAGCCCGGGCCGAGCACCACGGTCATCTCGCCGGCCGGCGCGGGACGCGATTCCAGATTGGTGAGCGCCTGCTGGACGGCCTGGTCGACGTACTCGGCAATCTGCGCATCGTCGAAGTAGGCGAGGCCGAAGCGGCCGCCGCCGCCGCCAGAGCCCATCTCGCGTCGGCCGTTCTGCTCGGCGATCACCGTGACCGACAGCCGCACCAGCGGCCGCACGTCGGCCGCCAGCGTGCCGTCGGCGCGCGCGACCAGCACCACGTCGTACTCGCTCGCGAGGCCGGCCATGACCTGCGCCACCCGCGGATCCCTCGAACGCGCCAGCTTCTCGACCTTGCCGAGCAGCTCGACCTTGGCAGTGCTGTCGAGCGTCGAGATCGGGTCCACGCCTCCGTAGAGCGAACGGCTGGTCGCGACCTTGCGCACCGGGGCCTTCACTCGTCCATTGCGCCCGGCGGCTGAAATGGTGCGCACCGTGCGGGCCGCATCGAGCAGCGAGGCTTCGGAGATGTCGTCCGAATAGGCGAACGCGGTCTTCTCGCCGCTGACCGCGCGAACGCCGACACCCTGGTCGATGCTGAAGCTGCCGGTCTTGACGATGCCTTCCTCCAGGCTCCAGCCCTCGCTGCGCGTGTACTGGAAGTAGAGATCGGCGTCGTCCACCTTGTGGGCGGTGATTTCGGCCAGGGCACGCGACAGGTGCGACTCGTCGAGGCCGAAGGGCGTGAGCAGGAGCTGCTGCGCCGTGGCGAGGCGCTCGATGGTGGGTTCGCGTGAAATCATCAAGGGATTCTAGGCTCGCACCTCGAATGGCGCTCAGGACTGCATCAGCCGCTTGGCGCGCGAAATGGACATCAGGATGCCCAGCCCCAGGCCCAGCGTCACCATCGCGGTGCCGCCATAGCTGATGAAGGGCAAAGGCACGCCGACCACGGGCAGGATGCCGCTCACCATGCCCATATTCACGAAGGCGTAGGTGAAGAAGATCATCGTCATCGCGCCGGCCAACAGGCGCGAGAAGAGCGTCGGCGCATCCAGAGCGATCGCGAGGCCGCGGAAAATCAGGAAGATGAAGGCCGCGATCAGCGCCAGGTTGCCCACCAGGCCGAATTCCTCGGAATAGGCCGCGAAGATGAAGTCGGTGGTGCGCTCGGGAATGAACTCCAGGTGCGTCTGCGTGCCCTGCATGAAACCCTTGCCGCCGACGCCGCCGGAGCCGATCGCAATCATGCCCTGGATGATGTGGAAGCCTTTGCCCAGCGGGTCCTTGGTGGGGTCGAGCAGCGTGCAGACGCGCTGCTTCTGGTAGTTGTGCAGCACGCGCCAGTCGACGCCGTCGGCGCACAGCTGCGATTCGAATCCCACGATCATCGCCACCGCGATCACACCGATCACCACCGGCGGGATGATCAGCTTCCACGAGAGACCGGCGAAGAAGATCACCGACAGGCCGGCCGCGAGCACCAGCAGCGAGGTGCCGAGGTCGGGCTGCTTCATGATCAGGCCGACCGGTACCGCCAAGAGCACGGTGGCAACCACGAAGTCGAGCGTGCGCAACTGGCCCTCGCGGCGCTGGAACCACCAGGCCAGCATCAGCGGCGTCGCGATCTTCAGGATTTCGCTCGGTTGGATCACCATGCCGACGTTGATCCAGCGCGTGGCGCCCTTCTTGGTGATGCCGAACAGCGCCACCGCGATCAGCAGCCCCACGCCCAAGGCGTAAAGCGGCACGGCAAAGAACATCAGGCGCTGCGGCGGCACCTGCGCCACCACGAACATGATGAAGCCCGCCAGGAGCATGTTGCGGCCGTGGTCCGCGAACCGTGTGCCGTGGTCGAAGCCCGAGGAATACATGGTCAGCATGCCGGCGCAAGCCAGCAGCAGCACGGCGAAAGCGAGAAAGCCGTCGAAGCCCTGGAACACGGGGGCGATGCGGCGCGCGAGCGACGGCTGGTGGAACACGGCGGACATGGGCGCGGATTATCCGCGCCCGGCGCGCTTCCGTAACAATCCAGCAGCATGAATCCGCTGCCCACCACCCATTTGTTGTATCTCCATGGCTTTCGCTCCTCGCCGCAGTCGACCAAGGCGCGGCAGATGGCGCAGCGGGTGGCCGAGCGGCATCCGCAATTGCAGTGGTGGTGCCCGCAGCTGCCGCCCTCCCCGCGCGAGGCCATCGAGTTCGTGATGAACGGCATCGCGCAATGGCCGCGCAGTTCGATGGCGGTGGTGGGTTCTTCGCTCGGCGGCTTCTATGCCACCCATGTGACCGGCATGACGGGCTGCCGCGCCGTGCTGCTGAATCCCGCAGTCCATCCGGCACGCGACCTTTCGAACTACATCGGCGAGCAGACCGCCTGGCACGACCCGGCCGAGCACTTCTATTTCCGGCCCGAGTACATCGACGAGCTGCGTGCACTCGAACTCGGGCCGCCGGCGCGGCCCGAGCAGATCTTCGCCATCATCGCCAAGGGCGACGAGCTCCTGGACTGGCGCGAGATGTCGGCCCGCTACCCCGGAAGCCGCATCAAGCTGATGGAGGACGGGGACCATGCGCTGTCCGATTTCGAGCGCCATCACCTGGACGAGGTGATGGCCTTCATCGACCCGGCCTGAACGCAGTCCGCGGCCGGCGTTCATCGCCGCGCATGGGACAATCCGCGCCATGTTTGTTTTGTTCGAAGAAGCCGGCAAGTACCTCGGCGGCCGTGTGTTGTCGGAGGCCGAGGCCTCGGCGCAGGTCGAGCTCGAGTCCGGCAAGCGCGTCAAGGTCAAAGGCGCCAACATCGTGCTGCGCTTCGAGAAGCCGGCCCCGCCCGAATTGCTGGCCGAGGCGCGCACCCTGGCCGCCGGCATGGACCTCGACCTGGCCTGGGAATTCGCGCCCGAGGGCGAGTTCGCCTTCACCGAGCTCGCTGTCGATTACTTCCAGGCGCATCCGACGTTGGCGCAGCAGGCCGCCGCGCTGTTGGCGCTGTTCGAGGCGCCGCACTATTTCCGCCGCGCGGGCAAGGGCCGCTTCAAGAAGGCGCCGGCCGAGATCGTGCAGCAGGCGCTGGCCGCCATCGAGAAAAAGAAGGCAGTGCAGGCGCAGATCGCCGAATGGTCCACGCAGCTGGCCGAAGGCGTTTGCCCGGCGCCGGTGCGCGAGCAGCTTTTCAAGATCCTCTTCCGGCCCGACAAGAACGCGCCGGAGTACAAGGCCGTGGTCGAAGCCGCGCGCGCCACGCAACGGCCGCCGCTCGAACTGCTCAAAGGGGCCGGCGCCATCGATTCGCCCTACCAGTTCCACTGGCGCCGCTTTCTATTCGAGAACTTTCCCAAGGGCACCGGCTTCCCGGCGCTGCAAGCGCCCGCCATCACCGACGAACTGCCGCTCGCGGACGTGCAGGCTTTCTCGATCGACGATTCGCAGACCACCGAGATCGACGACGCGCTCTCGGTCGCGGGCCTCGGCAGCGGCACGGTGCAGGTCGGTATCCACATCGCGGCGCCCGGCCTGGCCCTTGTGCCGGGCAGCCCGATCGACCAGGTGGCGCGCGCCCGCATGTCGACCGTCTACATGCCGGGCCACAAGATCACCATGCTGCCCGACGACGTGGTGGAGGCCTACACGCTGCAGGAAGGGCGCGACTGCCCGGCCGTCTCGCTCTATGCCAGCTTCGATGAAGCGACGCTGGAACTGAAAGGCACCGAGACCAAGCTCGAACGCGTGCCGATCGTCGCCAACCTGCGCCATGACCAGCTCGACGGCGTCGTCACGCAGACCTGGCTCGAAGATGCCTCGGTGGACGGCGAAAACACGCCCGAGGTCGCGAAACGCGCGCGGGCGCCGCTGTCCTTCCTGTTCCGCCTCGCGAAGCAGCTGAAGGCGCAGCGCGAAGTGGTGCGCGGCAAGCCCGAGAGCTTCAACCGGCCCGACTACAACTTCCGCCTGATCGGCAACGACGGAGAGCCCACCGGCAACGAGCAGGTGCAGATCGGCACCCGCCAGCGCGGCGCGCCGCTCGACCTGATCGTCTCCGAGGCCATGATCCTGGCCAACAGCAGCTGGGGCGGCTGGCTCGGCGAGCTCGGCGTGCCCGGCCTCTACCGCAGCCAGGCCAGCCTGGCGCCCGGCATCAAGGTGCGCATGGGCACGCGAGCCCTGCCGCATGCCGGCCTGGGCGTGAAGAGCTACGCCTGGAGCACCTCGCCGCTGCGCCGCTACACCGACCTCGTGAACCAGTGGCAGATCATCGCGGCCGCGCGCCACGGCAAGACCGCGGCGCTTGCGGCTCCCTTCAAGCCGAAGGACGCCGACCTGTTCTCGATCCTCTCGGGTTTCGACGCGGCCTACGCCGCCTACAACGCGCACCAGGGCGGCATGGAACGCTTCTGGACGCTCAAGCACCTTCAGCAGCAGGGCATCGCCGAACTCGACGCGACCCTGATCAAAGACGTGGGCAACGGCGCCTTGGTGCGCGCCGACACGTTGCCGCTGGTGTTCCAGGTTACCGGCACGCAAGGCTTGATGCGCGGCGCGCGCGTGCGCGTCAGGCTCGGTGAGATCGACGAGATTGCGCTCGACGTGCACGGCACCGTCATCGAGCGCCTCGATGCGGCGCCGGCCGAAGCCGCCGCGGAAGAGGAGAGCGGCGAAGACGAGGAAGAAGTGGCCGGGCCGATCGCCATTGCGGTCGACCTCGCGGACAGCGAAGCCGCCCCGGAGAACGTGCCAGTATGAACCTGCGCGACCTGAGCAGCCTGCAGATCGCGCTCGGCCTGTCGGTCGCGGCGCACGCGTTGCTGCTCGGGCTGCGCTTTGCCGACCCCGAGACTTTCAACCGCGTGTTCACCGAAACGCCGCTCGAAGTCATCCTGGTCAACGCCAAGACCAACGAGCGCCCCGACAAGGCCCGGGCCATCGCCCAGACCTCGCTGGCCGGCGGCGGCGATCTCGAACGCGGCCGCGCCACCAGCCCGCTGCCGCCCTCAACCTTCACCGCCGTCGGCGACTCGATGGAAGACGCGCAGCGCCAGGTGGAGGCGATGCAGGCGCAGCAGATGCTGCTTTTGGCGCAGATCAAGCAGCAGCTCGCCGCCATGCCGATGCCCGACCCGCGCAACCAGGGCAGCCCGAGCGAGAACGCGGCACGCGAGGAAAAGCGCCGCCAGTTGATCAAGATGCTGGCGGAGATCGAACGCCGCGTGAACGAAGAGAACGCGCGGCCCAAGAAGCGCTATCTGAGTCCGGCGACCCGCGAAGCCACCTATGCCGTCTACGTCGACGCGCTGCGCCGGCGCATCGAGCAGCGCGGCACCGAGAACTTCCCCGAGCTCGCCGGCAAGAAGCTGTACGGCGAGCTCACGATGATGGTGACCGTCAACTTCGACGGCTCGATCCTCGGCACCGAGGTCATCGAAGGTTCGGGCAACCAGACCCTGGACCGGCGCGCGCAGGCGATCGTGCGCAGCATCGGCAGCTTCGGCAAGTTCACCGACGCGATGCGCCGGCAGACCGACCAGATCGTGCTGCCCTCGCGCTTCAAGTTCACCCGCGACGAGACGCTCGAAACCCAGATGTCTTCCTCATCGAGGCAATGAGCATGGACCTGTACTGCGTGATGGGCAATCCGGTCGAGCACAGCCGCTCACCGTGGATCCATGCGCGCTTTGCCGAACTGACCGGCCAGACGCTGGACTACGGCCGCCGGCTGGTGCCGATCGACGGCTTCGACGAAGCGGTGGCGGCCTTTCGCGCCGACCCGGCCGGCACCGCGCGCGGCTGCAACATCACCGTGCCCTTCAAGTTCGACGCTGCGGCGCTGGCCCAGCACCTGAGCCCACGCGCCGCGCTGGCGCGCGCCGTCAATGTGCTCCGCTTCGAGGAGGACGGCATTCATGGCGACAACAGCGACGGCGCCGGCCTCGTGAACGACATCACGGTGCATGCGGGCGTGGCGATCGCCGGCAGCGAGCTGCTGCTGCTCGGCGCCGGCGGCGCCGCGGCCGGCGTGCTGGGCCCGCTGCTGGAAGCCGGCCCGCGCCGCGTGGTGGTGGCCAATCGCACGCTGGCCAAGGCGATCGCGCTGGTGCAGCGCCATGCGGCGCTCGCGTTGGCGCACCACGTCACGCTGGAAGCGCAGGAGCTGCATGCGGTGCCCGGCAACTTCGACATCGTGGTGAACGCCACGGCCTCGAGCCTGGCGGGCGGCGAGGTGCCGGTCGCGGCGAGCGTGCTGAAGCCCGGCGCTTTGGCGATCGACATGATGTACGGCCCGGCTGCGGCGGGCTTCATGAACTGGGCGCACGACCACGGCGCTGTTGCGCGCGACGGCCTCGGCATGCTGGTCGAACAGGCGGCCGAGGCCTTCGCTCTCTGGCGCGGCGTGCGCCCGCCGGCGGCACAGGTGCTGGCCGAGCTGCGCGCCATCGTCGACCGGACGTGAAGGCGATTCTGCGCTGGGCGTTGTGCCTGATCGTCGCGGGCTTCGCGCTCGAAGTCTTCTTCGTCGCGCGCATCGCCGCGATGGCAGCGATCGATCCGCAGTCCACCGCCTTCCAGCGCTCCGAGGCCTGGCAGCTCGCGACCGCGGGGCGCAGAAACGGGGAACGGGACTGGAAGCAGCGCTGGGTGCCGTACTCCCAGATCTCCGACACGCTCAAGCGCGCCGTGATCGCGAGCGAGGACGATCAGTTCATCTACCACCAGGGCGTCGAGTGGGAGGCCATCGAGCGTGCGTGGCAGCGCAATGCCAAGGCCGAGCAGCTCGCCGCCCGGCGCGCGGCCAAGATGCGCGCGCGCGGCAAGGAGCCGCGACCGCCCCAGCTGCGCGGCGGCTCGACCATCACACAGCAGCTCGCGAAGAACCTGCTCCTCTCCGGCGAGCGCACGCTGCTGCGCAAGGGCCAGGAGCTGGTGCTGGCCACCGCGCTGGAGCTGCTGCTCGACAAGGAGCGCATCCTCGAGATCTACCTCAACAGCGTGGAATGGGGTGAAGGCGTGTTCGGCGCCGAGGCGGCCGCGCAGCACTACTTCAGGAAACCGGCCTCGCGGCTCGGCGCCGGCGAAGCGGCGCGGCTCGCGGTGATGCTGCCCAGCCCCAAGCTCTACGAACGCCGGGCCGGCTCGGCCTACCTCACAGGCCGCGCGGCCACGATCGCGGCGCGCATGCAGTCGGCGGAACTGCCCTGAGTTCCCCACACCGTTCGGGCTGAGCTCGTCGAAGCCTCGCAGCCATTCGACTCTTCGACTCGGGCCCGTATCATCGCCGCCATGCTTGCAAAGTTCACGGGGTGGGCCCTACTGGTCGTGATCCGGCTCCTCACCGGCGCCCAGGCGCGCTGGTGGGGCTGCCCGCCCAAGGCCGAGCAGCGCATCTATTTCGCCAACCACCAGAGCCATCTCGACCTGGTGATGATCTGGGCCGCGCTGCCCGAGGAACTGCGCAGCATCACGCGGCCGATCGCGGCGCGCGACTACTGGGCCACGTCGCCCTTCAAGCGCTGGATCACGACCGAGGTGTTCAACGCGATCTACGTGGAGCGTGGCGGCAGTGCGCCGGTTCCACCGCCCGCAGCGGCGCCCGCACCGTCCGAGGAGCGCATCGAGCCCTCGTTCGACGCCGTCGTGCAAACCGAATTGCCGCTTTCGCCGCCCGTGGTCGAAACCATGGAACCAACAGCGCCGGTGGTGCCCGGCAGCGCCGAAGCCCTGGCGCCGCTCCAGCCCCTGATCGAGGCGCTGCAAAGCGGCGATTCGATCATCATCTTCCCCGAGGGCACGCGCGGCCACACGGGCGAGCCGCAGAAGTTCAAGTCGGGCCTCTTCACGCTGGCCCAGATGTTCCCCGAGGTGGTGCTGGTGCCGGCCTGGATCGACAACGTGCAGCGCGTGATGCCCAAGGGCGAGGTCGTGCCGGTGCCCATTCTTTGTTCGGTCACCTTCGGCGAGCCGGTTCGCCTCGAGGAAGGCGAAGAGCGCCGGCCTTTCCTCGACCGGGCGCGCGAGGCGGTCGTCGCGCTGCGCTACGTATGAACGAATACCTCCGCCATCTCGCGCCGAACCACCAAGTCGCGGCCCTGTTCCTGATCGTCTTCGGGCTGCTCGTCATCGTGAGCACGGTGGCCTTCCTGCTCACCTTCAGGGAGCGCCGCAACCCGGTGCACGACGAAACCTGGCAGCGCGAGCTGCTGCACTTCCTCGCCCTGCTGCGCACCACCTGGATCATGGCGGTGGTCTTCTGGATCAGCTGGGCACTGGGCGAGACGATGGCCACCGTGCTGTTCGCGCTGATCTCATTCTTCGCGCTGCGCGAGTTCATCACGCTGTCGCCGACGCGGCGCGGCGACCACCGCAGCCTGATCCTGGCCTTCTTCGTCGTGCTGCCGATCCAGTTCTGGCTGGTCGCGACCGCGCACTTCGACCTGTTCACCGTGTTCATTCCGGTCTACGTGTTCATCGCGATTCCCGTGGTGAGCGCGCTGGCCGACGATCCCCATCATTTCCTGGAACGCAACGCCAAGCTGCAGTGGGGCATCATGGTCTGCGTCTACGGCATGAGCCACGTGCCGGCGCTGTTGCTGCTTTCCTTTCCCGGCTACGAGGGCAAGAGCGCCTTCCTCGTGTTCTTCCTGGTGTTCGTGGTGCAGACCTGCGTGCTGACGCAGCACCTGATCTCGCGGCGCAGCACCATGCCCGCGGATGCCTCAGCGCCGGCATCCGAAGAGCAGCCCACGGGCTGGCTCGGCAAGCTCGGGCGCTGGCTGTTCCGGCAGGAGCCGGTCGCGCCGCATGTGAGCCGCAGCTTCAACTGGACGAGCTGGGCGATCGGCATGGCCATCGCGAGCCTGGTCGGCGCGCTGTTCTCCTTCATCACGCCCTTCAAGTTCGGCCAGGCGCTCGCGGTGTCGCTGATCGCCTGCGTCGCCGGCTCGATGGGCCATCTCGTGATGAAGGCGCTCAAGCGCGACCGCGGCATTCCCAACTGGGGCCAGCGCGGCGTCGGCGTGACCGGCGCCAACGGGCTGCTGGACCGCGTCGATGCGCTGTGCTTCGCGGCACCGGTGTTTTTCCATTCCGTCCGCTGGTACTTCAATCTATGACAGTCCCCCGGCTTGCCACTTCGTGGGCTTCGCCACACGCCGAGGTAGAGACTCGGCCGCCATGGGGCGGCGCGGCGGCGGCCGACTCATGAGAATCCTCGGCATCGACCCCGGCCTGCAGACCACCGGCTTCGGCGTGGTGGACATGGACGGCCATGTGCTGCGCTACGTCGCGAGCGGCACCATCAGCACCAAGCGCGTGACGCAGGGCGAGCTGCCGGCCCGACTCAAGGTGCTGTTCGACGGCATCGGCGAAGTCGTCGAGCGCTACAAGCCCGATGCGGCGGCGGTGGAGATCGTGTTCGTCAACGTCAATCCACAATCGACGCTGCTGCTCGGGCAGGCGCGCGGCGCGTGCCTCACGGCGCTGGTCACCAGCAACTTGTCGGTCGCCGAGTACACCGCGCTGCAGATGAAGCAGGCCGTCGCGGGCCATGGCAAGGCCGCGAAGGCGCAGGTGCAGGAGATGGTCAAGCGCCTGCTGCATCTTCCCGGCTTACCCGGCAGCGACGCGGCCGATGCGCTCGGCATCGCGATCACGCATGCCCATGTCGGCAGCTCGATGGCCCGGCTCGGCCAGGCCGCGGTGCTCGCGCGCAGTACGAGCGGGATGTATCGGCAGGGGCGGACGCGCTAGGCCGTCGTCGGCCGTCGGCGGGCCGCCCCAAGGCGGCGGGAGTCAAACCACGCGCTCGGCGATCAGCACCGCAAAGAACCCGAAGGCCGCCAGCAGCGTCCACTTGAGCACGATCCACCCGAAGTGCTTGTACTTGGGCTGGCCGGTGGCGGCATAGAAGGCGAAGGAGACGCCGGCTACCAGCAGGAGCAGCAGGATGGCCCAGCGGAACAACAGCATCGGTTCGGGCGCTCGGGGCTACCAGGCGCGGGCGACTTCGGCGAAGCCGGCCGGCGCGTGGCTCTGGTCGTCGAAAGTGACGATCTCGTAGGCGTCCTCGTGCGCGAGCAGTTCGCGCAGCAGCTTGTTGTTGAGCGCATGGCCCGAACGGAAGGCGCTGTAGGCCGCGAGCAGCGGCCGGCCGATGACGTAGAGGTCGCCCATGGCGTCGAGGATCTTGTGCTTGACGAACTCGTCGTCGTAGCGCAGGCCGCCCGCATTGAGCACCTTGGTGTCGTCCATCACGATCGCGTTGTCTAGCCCGCCGCCGAGCGCCAGGCCCTTGGAGCGCATGTATTCGACCTCCTTGGTAAAGCCGAAGGTGCGCGCGCGCGCGATGTCGCGGCTGTACGAGCCCGAGCCCAGGTCGAACTCGACGCGTTGCCCGGTCGAATTGACCACGCGGTGATCGAAGTCGATCTCGAAGCTGAGCTTGTAGCCGTGGTACGGCGAAAGCCGCGCCCACTTGGTCTCGGCTCCCTCGCCCTCGCGCACCTCGACCGGTCGGGTGACGCGGATGAAGCGGCGCGGCGCCTTCTGCAGTTCGATGCCCGCGCTTTGCAGCAGGAACACGAAGGACGATGCCGAACCATCGAGGATCGGCACCTCGTCGGCCGTGATGTCGATCAGGAGGTTGTCGATGCCCAGGCCGGCGCAGGCCGACATCAGGTGCTCGACGGTCTGGACCTTGGCGCCCTTGGACGACACGGTGGATGCGAGCCGCGTGTCGGTCACGGCCTCGGCCGTCATCGCGATCTCGACCGGCTCCGGCAGATCGACACGGCGGAACACGATGCCGGCATCGATGGGCGCCGGCCTGAGCGTGAGTTCCACGCGCTGCCCGCTGTGCAGCCCCACGCCGACGGCGCGGGTGATGGATTTGAGGGTACGTTGTTGGAGCACGGCAGCGATTTTAGGAGGGCGAGGCGCCCGGCGTGCCGTGCGCCTCGCTATGTCTGCAATAGCTGTCATTTTTGGGCAGACTCGATCGATGGTGCGAAAAGCGTAGCGAGCGGCCCGAGGTTGCGAGGAGGAGCGCAGCCGTACCCAGGTACGGCGAGCACCGCAGTCGCAAGATCGGGCCGCGCAGTAGCTTTGCGCACCATCAATCCGCCTGGCGGCGCAGGAAGGCCGGGATTTCGAAGTCGTCCATCCCGCCAGACGACAGCGCATCCACCTTGGCCGCGGCCATCGTACGGTTGGTGCGCCACACGCTGGGAACCGCCATGCCGTCGTAGTTGGGCTGGCCGCTCGCATGCCCGTGGCCCGCGCCGCCGAGCGTCGGCACATTGAACGGGATGTTGTCGGTGCCGGTGCGGATCACTTCCAGCGTCGGCGCCTGGCGGCGCGCATCCGCGCGCGACAGGCCGGTCGCGACCACGGTCACGCGCATCTCGTCGCCCAGGTTGTCGTCGTAGGCGGCGCCGTAGATCACATGCGCGTCCGGCGAAGCGTAGGCGCGGATGGTGTTCATCGCGAGCTTCGATTCGGAGAGCTTGAGCGAGGACTTCGACGCCGTCACCAGCACCAGCACGCCCTTGGCGCCCGAGAGGTCGATGCCTTCGAGCAGCGGGCAGGCCACGGCCTGTTCGGCGGCGATGCGCGCGCGGTCCGGGCCGGCGGCCGCGGCGGTGCCCATCATGGCCTTGCCCGGCTCGCCCATCACGGTGCGCACGTCCTCGAAGTCGACGTTCACGCCGCCGTACTCGTTGATGATTTCCGAGATGCCGCCGACCGCGTTCTTCAGCACGTCGTTGGCATGCGCGAAGGCCTCGTCCTGCGTGACGTCCTCGCCCAGCACGTCGAGCAGCTTCTCGTTCAGCACCACGATCAGCGAATCGACATTCGCCTCGAGCTCGGCCAGGCCGGCATCGGCGTTGGTCATGCGGCGGCCGCCTTCCCAGTCGAAGGGCTTCGTCACCACCCCGACCGTGAGAATGCCCATCTCCTTGGCCACGCGCGCGATCACCGGCGCTGCGCCGGTGCCGGTGCCGCCGCCCATGCCGGCCGTAATGAACAGCATGTGCGCGCCGGCGATGGCTTCGCGGATGTCGTCGATCGCGGCCTCGGCGGCGTCGCGTCCCTTCTCGGGCTTGCTGCCGGCGCCCAGGCCGTTGGTGCCCAGCTGGATGGTCTTGTGCGCGTTGCTGCGCGAGAGCGCCTGCGCATCGGTGTTGGCGCAGACGAACTGAACGCCCTGCACGCCGCGCTCCATCATGTGGGCGACCGCATTGCCGCCGCCGCCGCCGACGCCGATCACCTTGATCTGCGTGCCTTGGTTGAACTCTTCGATTTCGATCATTTCGATGGCCATTTCTGACTCCTTGAATATTTGCAGTTGCCGTGTGTATGAATGGATTTTTTTATGGGAACCGTCAGCAGCGGTCGAGCGGTGGGCCGGTTCGTCGCCATCGCTCGTTGAAATGCCGAGGTGGACTTCCGCGCGCAAGCCAGAGTGGTGTGGCGTTCATGATCAGAAGTTCCCCACGATGAAGTCCTTGAAGCGTCCGAAGGCCGTCTTGACGGAGCCGTTCTTCTGCGCCACCTTGAAGCCGCGCAGCCGCGCATAGCGCGCCTCTTCGAGCAGGCCCATGACGGTCGCTGCGCGCGGCTGCGCGACCATGTCGGACAGCGCACTCGAATACTTCGGGATGCCGCGCCGCACCGGCTTCAGGAAGATGTCTTCGCCGAGCTCGACCATGCCGGGCATCACGGCGCTGCCGCCGGTCAGCACCACGCCCGAGGAGAGCACCTCTTCGTAGCCCGATTCGCGCACCACCTGCTGTACCAGCGAGAAGATCTCTTCCACCCGCGGCTCGATCACGCCGGCCAGCGCCTGCTTGCTCAGCATGCGCGGCCCGCGATCGCCGAGGCCGGGCACCTCGACCTGCGTGTCCGGATCGGCCAGCAGCTGCTTGGCGTAGCCGTTCTCGACCTTGATGTCCTCGGCGTCCTTGGTCGGCGTGCGCAGCGCCATCGCGATGTCGCTCGTGATCAGGTCGCCGGCGATCGGGATCACCGCCGTATGGCGGATCGCGCCGTTGGTGAAGATCGCGACGTCGGTGGTGCCGGCGCCGATATCGACCAGCACCACGCCGAGCTCGCGCTCGTCCTCGGTCAGCACCGCCTGGCTGGAGGCCAGCGGATTCAGCATCAGCTGGTCGACCTCCAGTCCGCAGCGGCGCACGCACTTGATGATGTTCTCGGCCGCGCTCTGGGCGCCGGTGACGATGTGCACCTTGGCTTCGAGGCGCATGCCGCTCATGCCGATCGGCTCCTTCACGTCCTGGCCGTCGATCACGAACTCCTGCGGCTCCACCAGGAGCAGGCGCTGGTCGCTCGAGATGTTGATCGCGCGCGCTGTCTCTACCACGCGGGCCACGTCTGCCTGCGTGACTTCCTTGTCCTTGACCGCGACCATGCCGCTCGAGTTGATGCCGCGGATGTGGCTGCCGGTGATGCCGGTGTAGACGCGGCTGATCTTGCAGTCGGCCATCAGCTCGGCTTCCTTGAGCGCCTGCTGGATGCTTTGCACGGTGGCGTCGATGTTCACCACCACGCCGCGCTTGAGCCCGTTGCTCGGCGCGATGCCGAGCCCGGCCAGCTTGAGCTCGCCGTTGGACAGCACCTCGGCCACCACCGCCATCACCTTGGCGGTGCCGATGTCGAGTCCGACGACCAGGTCTTTGTATTCCTTGGACATGAAGTTTCCTCAGTTCCTATTTCTTCTTGGGGTCGGTGACGACCGTGGTGACACCACGCAAGCGCAGCGCGTAGCCCTCGTTGTGCCGCAGGTCGGCACCTTCGACCGAAGCGAGGGTGCGCCCGTACTGCCGTGCGACCGGCGCCACCGTAACCAGAAAGCGCTGAGTGCGCGCCGCCACTTCCTCGCTCTGCCCGCGGCCGAGCTCGATCGCGGCGCCGGTGTCCAGCACCGCCCGCCAGCTGCCGCGTCTCGACAGCGTCAGCGCCTCGAGCGACAGCTCGTAGGGCGCAAACAGCGGCTGCAGCACGCGGTACATGCCCAGCACCTGGCCGGCCTGCTGGGTCGGGCCGTCCAACCGCGGCAGGCTGTCGTCGACCTCGGCCACGTTGGCCTCGAACACTTCGCCGAAGCCATTGATGAGGCGCGATTGCGCCTCGTCGCCCCAATGCGCCACCGGCACATGCTCCGTGAGCGTGGCGCGCAGCTTGTTCGGGAACTCGCGCCGCACCACCGCCTTGCGCACCCAGGGCACGGTCTCGAAGGCGGCGCGAGCCCGCGCCAGGTCGACCGTGAAGAAATTGCCGGCCAGCTGCGGCGCCACGTTGGCGCGCAGCGTGACCGCGTTGTTGTGCGTGACCTCGCCGTCGACCTTGATGCCGGCCAGCGGGAAGAAGGGTTGGCGCAGCACCCACCATGCGCCCGCCGCCAGCAGCACGAGCGCGAACAACGCGTACACCAGGGTCGCGGTCACGTTCATGAGCTTGACGTCGAAGGGCACGGGAATGCTGGAGGCCATTCAGATCTCCCCCAGGCTGCGCCGCAGCGCGGCTCCGCCACCCCCCTCGCAAGCGAGGGGGCGAGCACTTTCGGGCGGCCGTGCAGTGCTCATCACATCTCCGCTTTCGAGTCGAGGGTGGCCGATGCCAGCACGCGCAGGCACAGGTCTTCGTAGGAGATGCCGGCCGCGCGTGCCGACATGGGCACCAGCGAATGGGTGGTCATGCCGGGCGAGGTGTTCATCTCGAGCAGGAAGGGCTTGCGGTCGCTGGCGCGGATCATCAGGTCGGCGCGGCCCCAGCCGCGGCAGCCGAGCTGGTGGTAGGCCGCCAGCGTGATGCGCCGGATCTCCTGCTCTTCCGCGTCGGGCAGGCCGCTCGGGCAGTGGTACTTCACGTCGTCGGTGAAGTACTTGTTCTGGTAGTCGTAGGCGCCCTCGGGCGCGGCGATGCGCACCACCGGCAGCGCCTCGGCGCCAAGGCCGCCGCCGAGCACGGCGCAGGTGACTTCCTCGCCTTCGATGAACTCCTCGCAGAGCACGTCGGTGTCGTAGCCGACCGCCAGCGTCACCGCGTCCTGCATCTGCGAGTAACCCTCGACCTTGGTCACGCCGATCGAGGAGCCCTCGCGCGGCGGCTTCACGATCAGCGGCAGGCCCAGCACGTCGGGCACGGCCATCACCTGCTCGCGGCTCTGCTGGTCGAAGGCAAGACGCACGTAGCGCGGCGTCGGCAGACCGTCGGCCTGCCAGATGCGTTTGGTCATGACCTTGTCCATCGCCACGCTCGAGGCCATGACGCCGGAGCCGGTGTAGGGAATGCCCAGCAGTTCCAGCGCGCCCTGCACCGTGCCGTCCTCGCCATGTCGGCCATGCAGGACGACGAAGCAGCGCGCGAAGCCTTCGTGCTTGAGCTCGACCAGCTCGCGCTCGGCCGGGTCGAAGGCATGGGCGTCGACGCCGCGCGAGCGCAGCGCCTCGAGCACACCGGTGCCCGACATGATGGAAATTTCACGTTCGGCCGACGTGCCACCATAGAGCACGGCCACCTTGCCGAAGTCTTGCGGGTTCACAGTGCCCTCCCTTCGCGCGTGAAGCGCTCCGATTTCTTGGAAGAGGCCGCGCCGCCGAGCTCGACCACCTTGGCGGGCACGGCGCCGATCGAGCCCGCACCCATGCAGATCACCACGTCGCCCTCGTGCGCGTTGTCGAGGATCGCCTGCGGCATCGCTGCGATCTCGTCGACGAACACCGGCTCCACCTTGCCAGCCACGCGCAGGGCGCGTGTCAGCGAGCGGCCGTCGGCGGCCACGATCGGCGCTTCGCCGGCCGCATAGACCTCGCTCAGCAGCACCGCGTCGGCCGCACCGATGACCTTGATGAAATCCTCGAAGCAATCGCGCGTGCGGGTGAAGCGGTGCGGCTGGAAAGCCAGCACCAGGCGCCGCCCCGGGAAGGCGCCGCGAGCGGCCGCGATGGTGGCCGCCATCTCTACCGGATGGTGGCCGTAGTCGTCGATCAGCGTGAAGCTGCCGGGCCCGTGCGCGCGCGGCAGCTTGACATCGCCATAGCGCTGGAAGCGCCGGCCCACGCCCTTGAAGTCGGCCAGGCCTCGCTTCACCGCCTCGTCGGGCACGTTGAGCTCGACCGCGACCGCGATCACCGCGAGCGCATTGCGCACGTTGTGCTCGCCGGGCAGGTTCAGCACGATGTCCAGGTCCGGCAGCGTGACGCCGTTGCGCCGCTGCGCGGTGAAGTGCATCTGCGCGCCGACCGCTCGCACGTTGACCGCGCGCACCTGGGCGTCCTCGCCGAAGCCGTAGCTGGTGACCGGGCAGGACACCTCAGTCACGATCTCGCGCACTGCGGGATCGTCGGTGCAGAGGATCGCCGTGCCGTAGAAAGGCATGCGGTGCAGGAAATCGACGAAAGCCTTCTTGAGCCTCGCGAAATCGTGCCCGTATGTCTCCATGTGGTCGGCATCGATGTTCGTGACCACCGCCATCACCGGCAGCAGGTTCAGGAAGGAGGCGTCCGACTCGTCGGCCTCGACCACGATGTAGTCGCCGCTGCCGAGCTGCGCATTGGCGCCCGCGCTGTTGAGCCGGCCGCCGATGACGAAGGTGGGATCGAGCCCGGCCGCCGCGAGAACGCTCGCGACCAGGCTGGTCGTCGTGGTCTTGCCGTGCGTGCCGGCGATCGCGATGCCCTGCTTGAGCCGCATCAGCTCGGCCAGCATCAGCGCGCGCGGCACGACCGGGATGCGTTTCTCGCGCGCGGCGACGACCTCGGGGTTGTCGGCATGCACGGCGGTGGAAGTCACGACCGCGTCGGCGCCTCCGATGTTCGCCGCGTCGTGGCCCACGAAGGTGGCGATGCCCAGCCCGGCGAGCCGCTTGAGCGTCGCGCTGTCGGCCAGGTCGGAGCCGGTGATGCTGTAGCCCAGGTTGAACAGCACCTCGGCGATGCCGCTCATGCCCGAGCCGCCGATGCCGACGAAGTGGATATGACGGATTGCGTGCTTCATGCGCAGCCCTCCTTCGCCAACGATTTGATGCCTTCGGCGAGCAGAGCGAAGCCCGTTCGGGAGACACCGCGGAACCGGCTCTGCCGGGCCGCTGGTGTCGCCCCCTCGAGGGGGGAGGCGGCTACACGAAGTGAGCAAGCAACGGGGGTGGGCCTCATTTGGCAAGCTCCTCGCAGGCGCGGACAACCAGGTCGACGGCTTCGGTCTTCTGCATCGCTTTGGCCTTCACGGCGCGTTCCATGAGCGCAGAGCGCCCGGTTTTCTGTAGCAAATCGGCCAGCAATTCGGGAGTCAGTTCGGTTTGTTGAACGAGCCAGCCGCCGCCCGCGTCGACCAGGAAGCGGGCATTGGTGGTCTGATGGTCGTCCACGGCGGATGGAAAAGGCACGAACAGCGCAGCCGCGCCGACGGCCGCGATTTCGGTGACGGTGCTCGCACCGGCGCGCGCGACGATGAGGTCGGCATCGGCATAGGCGCTGGCGGTGTCTTCGATGAACGGCGTGAGCTCGCCTTCGACGCCGGCCGCCGCATAGTTGGCGCGCAGCTCGTCGATCTGCTTGGCGCCGCTCTGGTGCGTGACCGTCGGACGCTGCTCGGGTGCGATGCGCGCGAGCGCCTTCGGCACCACGGCGTTGAGCGCCTTCGCGCCCAGGCTGCCGCCCACGACCAGCAGCTTGAGCGGACCGCTGCGGCCGTTGAAACGCACGGCCGGATCCGGCTGCGAGGTGAACGCCGCGCGCAGCGGGTTGCCGATCCACTGGGCCTTCTTCATCACGTTCGGGAAAGCGGTGAAGACGCGATCCGCGACGCTGGCAAGCACCTTGTTGGCCAGCCCGGCGACCGAGTTCTGTTCGTGCAGCACCAGCGGCTTGTTGAGCAGCACGCTCATCATGCCGCCGGGAAAGGTGATGTAGCCGCCGAGGCCGACGACCACATCGGGCTTGACGCGGCGAACGACGGCGATGCTTTGCAGGAAGGCGCGCAGGAGGCGCAGCGGCAGCAGGAACAGCGTGATCGGGCCCTTGCCGCGCACGCCGCCGAACTGCACCGGCTCGAAAGCGAAGCCGCGCGGCGGCACCAGCTTCTCTTCCATGCTGCCGGGCGCGCCCAGCCAGTGCACGCGCCAGCCGCGCTCGCGGAGGGCCTCGGCCACGGCCAGGCCGGGGAAGATATGACCGCCCGTGCCGCCGGCCATGACCAATGCGGTGCGGCTCATACCCGCCCTCCCCGCATCAGCACACGGTTCTCGTAGTCGATGCGCAGCACGATCGCGAGCGCCACCACGTTCATCAGGATGGCCGAGCCGCCGAAGCTCATCAGCGGCAAGGTCAGTCCCTTGGTCGGCAGCGCGCCCAGGTTCACGCCCATGTTGATGAAGGCCTGGAAGCCGATCCAGATGCCGACGCCCTGCGCCACCAGGCCGGAGAACACGCGGTCGAGCGCGATCGCCTGGCGGCCGATGTGCATGATGCGGCGCGTGAGCCAGAGGAAGAGCCCGATCGCCAGCAGCACGCCGACCAGGCCGAACTCCTCGCCGATCACCGCGAGCAGGAAGTCGGTGTGCGCCTCGGGCAGCCAGTGCAGCTTCTCGACGCTGCCGCCCAGGCCGACGCCGAAGATCTCGCCGCGGCCGATCGCGATCAGCGAGTGCGACAGCTGGTAGCCCTTGCCCAGCGCGTGCTCTTCGCTCCACGGATCGAGATAGGCGAAGATGCGCTCGCGCCGCCACGGGCTGGTGGCCACGATGGCGCCGAAGGCGACGACCACCAGCGCGGCGATCACGAAGAACATGCGCGCATTGACGCCGCCGAGGAACAGGATGCCCATCGCGATCACCGCGATCACCATGAAGGCGCCCATGTCGGGCTCCGCCATTACCAGCATGCCGACCACCACCACCGCGATGCCCATCGGCAGCACGGCGCGGAAGAAGCGTTCCTTGATCTCCATCTTGCGCACCATGTAGCTGGCGGCGTAGAGGATCATCGCGAGCTTGGCCAGTTCCGAAGGCTGGAAGCGCATGAAGCCCATCGGCAGCCAGCGGCGCGCGCCGTTGACGCTGATGCCGATGTGCGGAATCAGCACCGCGACGAGCAGCAGCAGCGAGGCCACGAAGAGCCAGGGCGCCGCGCGCTCCCAGGTCGCCATCGGGATCTGGAAGGCCAGCAGCGCGGCGATGAAGGCAATCGCCACCGAGGCCGCGTGGCGCGTGAGGAAGAAGGCGGGGCCGTAACCCTGGCGCGCGAAGCGCGGGTTGTCCGGCAACGCAATGGAGGCCGAATAGACCATCACGAGGCCCCAGGCCAGCAAGGCGACCGTGACCCAGACCAGCGCCTGGTCGAAGCCCAGCACGCGCACCGGCGCCGCCTTGGTCTGGGTCATGCCGGCATTGCCGAGGCGCACCGGCAGGTGCATGGGCAGCGCGTCGATGCCGCTCCTGGCGCGGCCGAACCAGCCGGCGAAGCGGCTGGTCTTGTTGGGCGTGGCTGCAGCGGACGTGCTCATACCGGCTCCCCGCCATCCGTGCCGCGCGGCGACTCGGCGAGTTCCTGCACCGCGTCGCAGAACACCGCCGCGCGGTGCGCGTAGTCCTTGAACATGTCGAAGCTCGCGCAGGCCGGCGACAGCAGCACCGCATCGCCGGGATGCGCGCGGCCGGCGGCCAGCTTCACGGCCTCGGGCAGCGAGGCGGCCGCGAGCAGCGGCACGCCGGTCGATGCCAGCGCGGCCTCGATCAGCGGCGCGTCGCGGCCGATCAGCACCACGGCGCGCGCGTACTGGCGCACCGGCGCCGCCAGCGGCGTGAAGTCCTGGCCCTTGCCCTCGCCGCCGAGGATCACGACCAGACGGCGCTCTTCGCCCAGCCCGATCAGGGCTGCGACCGTCGCGCCCACGTTGGTGCCCTTGCTGTCGTCGAAGTACTCGACCTCATCGACGATCGCGACCGGCTCGACCCGGTGCGGCTCGCCGCGGTATTCGCGCAGGCCGTAGAGCATGGGCGCGAGCTGGCAACCCGCCGCGGTGGCGAGCGCGAGCGCCGCCAGCGCGTTGAGGGCGTTGTGCCGGCCTCGGATGCGCAGCGCGTTGGCCGGCATCAGGCGCTGGATGTGGATCTCTTCCTCTTCGGCCGCGGCGCCGCGCTTGCGCTTCTGCGTCTCGTCGGCTTCCAGCGCGCGCACCAGCCAGGCCATGCCATTCAGCAGCTCGAGCCCGTAGTCTCCGGGACGCAGCGGCATGCCGGCGCCGAAGGTGACGATGCTGCGCGGCGCCTGGCCCTTCGCCAGCTTGACCGGCGCCGGGCGACGTGCCCCCACGCTCCGCGCTGGCGCATCGTCGCTGCCCCCCGAGGGGGCCTTCGCGGCTTGGGACGGCCCGGCGCCGCTCATCGCCATCACGGCGTCGTCCTCGCGGTTGAGCACCATCGTGCCGTTGGCGCCGAAGATGCGCGCCTTGGCCGCGGCGTAAGAAGCCATGTCGCCGTGCCAGTCGAGGTGGTCCTGCGACACGTTGAGCACCGCGGCCGCGGTCGGCTCGAAGCCCTGCACGCCGTCGAGCTGGAAGCTCGAGAGCTCGAGCACCCACACCTCGGGCAGCGTGCCGGCATCGATGTGCGCGGCCAGCGTGTCGAGCAAGGTGGGGCCGATGTTGCCGGCCACCGCGACCGTCTTGCCGGCGCGCTCCACCAGCTGGCCCGCGAGCGCGGTGACCGTGGTCTTGCCGTTGGTGCCGGTCACGGCCAGCAGGGCCGGGGTGTAGCCCTTGGGCGCCGGCGGAACGGGCACGAGGATCGGGGTCGGCGCTTCGGCGTCGTCGTCGTCCTCCTCCTCGACGGGAGCAGGCGGGGCTTCCTCGACGGGCTGGACATCCTGCCGCGGCGCCGCCGCCTCGACCGGCACGTCGACGACTTCTTCAGCGGTCTCGACCGTGCGCAGGTCCGCCAGCGCACGTGCGAACAGATCGAGCTCGCCACCCACCGGCAGGCCCATGGCACGCGCCGCATCGACCACCACCGCGATCGAAGCCGGCGACAGTCCGGGCGAGCGATAGACCGCACGCACCGAGGTGCCTTCGACCAGTGCGGCCGAGAACGGCCCGCCGACGAAGACCGCTTCGGGCAGCTCCGCGCGCAGCGCCTCGAGCCGCGGCGGCGCCTCGCGCGTGTCGGCCACGGTCAGCGTGGCGCCGTGGCGCGCGCACCAGCGCGCCATCGCCAGGCCCGAGGCGCCGAGGCCCAGGATCAGAACGTGTTGGTCTTGAAGATGCCGCATGTGTCCTACCGCAGCTTCAAGGTGGAAAGGCCCACCAGGCACAACAGCATGGTGATGATCCAGAAACGCACCACGACCTGCGTCTCGCGCCAGCCGCTCTTCTCGAAGTGGTGGTGCAAGGGCGCCATCTTGAGCACGCGGCGGCCTTCGCCGAAGCGCTTCTTGGTGTACTTGAAGTAGGTCACCTGCGCCATCACCGAGATCGCCTCGACCACGAAGATGCCGCCCATGACGAAGAACACGATCTCCTGGCGCACGATGACCGCGATGGTGCCGAGCGCGCCGCCCAGCGCGAGCGCGCCCACGTCGCCCATGAAGACCTGCGCCGGGTGGGTGTTGAACCAGAGGAAGGCGAGCCCCGCGCCGGCCATGGCCGAGCAGAACACCAGCAGTTCACCCGAGCCCGGAATGTGCGGGAACAGCAGGTACTTGGAATAGACGGCGCTGCCGGTCACGTAGGCGAACACGCCCAGGGCGGAGCCGACCATCACCACCGGCATGATCGCCAGGCCGTCGAGGCCGTCGGTCAGGTTCACCGCGTTGCTGGCGCCGACGATCACCAGGTAGGTCAGGATCACGAAGCCGATGCCGCCGAGCGGATAGCTCACTTCCTTGAAGAAGGGCACCAGCAGGTTGATCTTGGGCGGGAAGTCGAGGTCGAAGCCCGAACCGACCCAACTGTAAAACAGCTCGAGCACGCGCCAGTTCGAGCTTTCGGAGATGCTGAACAGCAGGTAGACGCCCGCCACCAGCCCGACCACGGATTGCCAGAAGTACTTCTCGCGCGAGCGCATGCCTTCCGGGTCCTTGCGCACCACCTTGCGCCAATCGTCGACCCAGCCGATGGCGCCGAAGCCCAGCGTGACCCACAGCACGATCCAGACGAAGCGGTTCGACAGATCGAACCACATCAGCGTCGCGAAGGCGATCGAGAACAGCACCAGCACGCCGCCCATGGTGGGCGTGCCGCTCTTGCTCAGGTGCGTCTCCATGCCGTAGCCGCGCACCGGCTGGCCGATCTTGAGCGCGGCAAGGCGGCGGATCACGTAGGGCCCGGCCAGGAGGCCGACCAGCAGCGCAGTCAGTGCCGCCATCAGCGCGCGGAAGGTCAGGTACTGGAAGACGCGCAGGAAGCCGAACTCCGGCGAGAGCGTCTGCAGCCACAGGGCGAGGCTCACTAGCATGATGCGCAGGCCGCGTTCATTGGCTGCCCTCCTTGTCTTGTTGTTCTTCGGCAGCCGCCGAGACGGCCTGCACCACGCGCTCCATCTGCATGAAGCGCGAGCCTTTGACCAGCATGCTGGCCGTGTGCGGCAACTGCGCGAGCACCGCCGTGTTGAGTGCCGCGATGTCCTCGAAATGCCGGGCCTCGGCGCCGCCGGCCGCCTTGAAGGCCGCGACGCCGTGCGCCGATTCGCGGCCGAGCGCAAAAAGGGTCTCGATGCCGCGCCGGCTCGCCCAGGCACCGACCTCGGCGTGGAACTCCGGTCCCTGGTCGCCCACCTCGCCCATGTCGCCCAGCACCAGCAGGCGCGGGCCCGGCAGGCCGCCGAGCACATCGATCGCGGCGCGCACCGAGTCGGGGTTGGCGTTGTAGCTGTCGTCGACCAGCGTGAGCGCGTGCCGGCCCGCGAAGCGCAGTTCGGCGGCCTTCGAGCGCCCCTTGACCGGCTCGAACGCGGCCAGCCCCTCGGCGATCTTCTCGAGCGACACGCCGCTGGCGAGCGAGCAGGCCACGGCCGCGAGCGCATTGACCACGTTGTGCCGGCCGGCGATCCGCAGCGTGGACTTGATGTCGCCGAGCGGCGTGCGCGCCTCGAAGCGCCAGGCCCCGCCCTGCCATTGCGCGTCGGCCAGCGCGATGTCCGCATCGGGGCGCTCGCCGAAGGTCAGGCAGCGGCGCGATGCGCCCTCGTGCGCCATTTCGTTCCACAGCGCAGTGAAGGCGTCGCCATAGGGGAACACGGCGGTACCGCTGTCCGGCAGCGCGCTGATCGCGGCGCCGTTCTCGTGCGCCACCGCGTCGACGCTGGACATGAATTCCAGGTGCTCGCGCTGTGCGTTGTTGACCAGCGCGATGGTGGGGCGCGCGATCGCGGCCAGCCGAGCGATCTCGCCCGGGTGGTTCATGCCCAGCTCGACCACCGCGAGCTGGTGCCGTTCGCGCAGGCGCAGCAGCGTCAGCGGCACGCCGATCTCGTTGTTGTAGTTGCCGGCGGTAGCGAGCGCGCGCCCTTCGCCGGTGGCGCGCATGATCGACGCGATCATCTGCGTGACGGTGGTCTTGCCGTTGCTGCCTGTGACGGCGACCAGCGGCAGCTCGAACTGCGCGCGCCAGCCCGCAGCCAGGGTGCCCAGCGCGGCCAGCGTGTCGGGCACTTCGAGCCCTGGAAGCCCCGCGGCTGCGAGCCCGCGGTGCGCGATCGCGGCGACAGCGCCGCGCGCGCGCGCATCGGTCAAGAAGTCGTTGGCATCGAAGCGTTCGCCTTTCAGGGCCACGAACAGATCGCCGGCCGCGAGCGTGCGCGTGTCGGTGTGCACGCGCGAGATGGGCGTGGCGGGATCGCCGACCAGGCGCGCGCCCGGAATCCAGGCCAGCGCCTGGCCCAGGGTCATCATGGGTGCTCCCGGCCGATGAGACTCGCTCATGCGCCACTCCTCAACGTCAAGGCCTCGATCGCATGCGTTCGATCGGAAAACGCGATGCGCTCGCCTGCGATCTCCTGCCAGGCTTCGTGGCCGCGGCCGGCCAAGAGCACCACGTCCTCGGGCGCGGCCTGGGCCAGCGTCTCGCGGATCGCCTTCGCGCGGTCGGGTTCGACCTGCGCCGCCTCGGGACGCGCCAGGCCCAGGAGGATCTGGCTGATGATGGCGCTGGGCTTCTCGCTGCGCGGGTTGTCGCTGGTCACGACCAGGCGGTCGGCCTGCTTCTCGGCCACCGCGGCCATCATGGGCCGCTTGGCGGTGTCGCGATCGCCGCCGCAGCCGAACATGCACCAGAGCTGCCCGCCGCGCTGGCGCGCCAGCGGACGCAGGCCGGCGAGCGCCTTGTCGAGCGCATCGGGCGTGTGGGCGTAGTCGACCACCGCCAGCGGCTGGCCGGCGACTGCGACGCGCTCCATGCGGCCCGGCACGCTGTCGAGCCTGCTACAGGCCGCCACTGCATCCTTCAGCGACAGGCCGAGCGCGCGCAGCGTGCCCAGCACGCCCAGCAGGTTCGCGACGTTGTACTGGCCGATCAGCTGCGTCTTGAGGTGCTCGGCCGGCACGCCTTGCTCGAGCACCGAGAATTGCAGGCCCTGCGCGTCGTAGCCGATCTCCGTGGCCCGCAGGCGGGCCGGCGCGCCGGCGGCCGACACGGTCCACACATCGAGCGCGCCGACGCCGCGCTCGACCAGGTTCGCGACCAGGCTGGCGCCGTGCACGTCGTCGATGTTGACCACCGCGGAGCGCAGGCCCGGCCAGCGGAACAGCTCGGCCTTGGCCTGCCAGTAGGCATCCATGCTGCGGTGGTAGTCGAGATGGTCTTGCGTGAAGTTGGTGAACACCGCGACCGCGATTCGCGTGCCGTCGAGCCGGCGTTCCGCGATGCCGATCGAGGAGGCCTCGATCGCGCAGGCGCCGAAGCCGCGGTCCGCATAGCCGCGCAGTTCGCGTTGCAGCATCACCGGGTCCGGCGTGGTCAGGCCGGTGTAGCTCAGGTCCGGCGGCACGCCGATGCCGAGGGTTCCCATCACGGCGCAGGGCGAGCGCCCTGCGAGCGCCTGCGCCAGCCACCAAGCGGTGGAGGTCTTGCCGTTGGTGCCGGTGACTGCGAGCACATCGAGCCGGTTGGAAGGATCGTCGTAATAGGCCGCAGCGATCGGTCCGGTCGCTGCCTTGAGGCCGGCGTAGCACGCGATGGCATCGCCCTCGAAGCCGAAGGCCTCGACGCCGTCGGCCTCGACCAGGCAGGCCGCGGCGCCCTGTGCCAGCGCGGCCGCGACATGGCCCCGGCCGTCGGTGGCCGCGCCGGGCCAGGCCACGAAACCGTCGCCCGCGCCCACCGGCCGGCTGTCGGCATGCAGCACGCCGCGCACGCGGGCCTTGAGCCAGCCCGCTGCTTCGAGGGGGGTGTGGAGCGTCAGCATCAGAAGCTCTCTTCCACGCCGTTGGTCACGACCAGTGGTTTGACTGCCATGTCGGGCGGGACGTTCATCATGCGCAGCGTCTGCTGCACCACCTCGCTGAACACCGGCGCCGCCACCAGGCCGCCGAAATACTGGCCGGCGCTCGGCTCGTCGATCATCACCGCCACGATGATGCGCGGCTTCTCGATCGGCGCCATACCGGTGAACCACGAGCGGTACTTGTTGCTTGCATAGCCCTTGCCGACCTGCTTGTGCGCGGTGCCGGACTTGCCGCCCACCGAGTAGCCGATGGTCTGCGCGCGCTGGCCGGTGCCGCCGGGGCCGGCCGCCATCTGCAGCATCTTGCGCACCGCGAGCGCGTTCTGCGGCGAGAACACCTTCACGCCAACTGCCGGATCGGGGCTCTTGAGGATCGTCGCCGGGATGAGCTGTCCGTCGTGCGCGAATGAGGTGTACGAATGCGCCATCTGGAACAGCGAAGCCGACAGCCCGTAGCCGTAGGACATGGTGGCCTGCTCGACCGGCTTCCAGCTCTTCCACGGACGCAGCCGCCCCGTCACCGCGCCAGGAAACTGCAACTGCGGCTTCTGGCCGTAGCCGAGCGCCGTGTAGGTGTCCCACATCTCGTGCGGGCTCATCTTCTGCGCAATCTTGAGCGCGCCGACGTTGCTCGACTTCTGAATCACGCCTTCGACCGTGAGCGTGCCGTAGTTGTGGGTGTCGCTGATGGTGAAGCCGCCGATGCTGAAGCGCCCGGGCCCGGTTTCGATCAGCGTCTGCGGCTTGATGCGGCCGGCCTCGAGCGCCATCGCCACGGTGATCGGCTTCATCGTCGAGCCGGGCTCGAAGGTGTCGGTGAGCGCGCGATTGCGCAGCTGCTCGCCGGTGAGGTTCTGCCGCTTGTCGGGCACGTAGCTCGGGTAGTTGGCCAGCGCCAGCACTTCGCCGGTGATGGCGTCGAGCACCACCACGCTGCCGGCCTTTGCCTTGTTGGCCGTCACCGCGTCGCGCAGCTTCTGGTAGGCGAAGAACTGCACCTTGCTGTCGACGCTGAGCTGGATGTCGCGGCCGTCGACCGGCGGGATCTGCTCGCCCACGCCCTCGACCACGCGGCCGAGCCGGTCCTTGATCACGCGGCGCGCGCCCGCCTTGCCGGCCAGCTCCTTGTTGAACGCCAGCTCGATGCCTTCCTGTCCGTTGTCCTCGACGTTGGTGAAGCCGACCACGTGCGCGGCAGCCTCGCCCTCGGGGTACTGGCGCTTGTATTCCTTGCGCTGGTAGATGCCCTTGATGTCGAGCTCGGCGATGCGCTTGGCGATGGGCTCGTCGACCTGGCGCTTGATCCAGACGAAGGTCTTGTCCTCGTCCTCCAGCTTCTTGTCGAAGTCCTTCTGCGTCATCTCGAGCAGCTTCGCAACCTGCCTGAGCTTGGCCTTGACTTCGGGGTCGTCGCGCTCGACGTCTTCGGGAATCGCCCAGATGCTGGGCGCCACCACGCTGGAGGCGAGCAACAGCCCGTTGCGATCGAGAATGCGGCCGCGGTTGGCCGGCAGCTCCAGCGTACGCGTGAAGCGCACCTCGCCCTGGCGCCGGAAGAAGTCGTTGCCGATCACCTGAACGTAGGCCGCGCGGCCAGCCAGCACCAGAAAGCCGAGGGCGATGCCGGCCACGATGAACTTGCTGCGCCAGACCGGGGTCTTGCTCGCAAGCAGCGGGCTGGTCGTGTATTGCACGCTGCGCCGGCTCATTGGGCGCTCCTGCGGGCAGCCGCGCGCGGCGGCGATGCGGCCGGCGCAGGTTCCGGTGCAACGACCGCCGGGATCACCGTGCCGTCCTGCCGCACGTACTGCGTGATGGCCGGCGTCGTGGTGCGCATCTTGAGCTGCTCCTTGGCCAGCTTCTCGACCCGCAGCGGCGTCGCCTGCGCACGCTTCTCGACCTGCAGCCGGTCGTGCTCGAGCTCGAGCCGGCGCGCCTCGCTCTGCGTGCGATGCAGCTCGGTGAACAGCTGGCGCGACAGGTACTGCGTGTGCACCAGGTAGATCGCCGAGGCCAGCACGGCCATGAGCAGGAGCAGGTTGAGGCGCGTCATGTCAGTGCCCGCCCGGCCGCCCGAAGGGCACTGAGCGCCCCCTCGGGGGGCAGCGATACACGAAGTGATGAGCGTGGGGGCTGTTCATTTCACGCTTGCGTGCGCTCGGCGACGCGCAGGATCGCGCTGCGGGCGCGCGGATTGCCGTCCACCTCGGCCTTCGACGGCTTGACGCGCCCCAGGGCCTTGAGCTTCATCGCCTTCGGTGCAGCAAAGGGCGCGCGGCGGTCGTAGACCTCGCGCGAATGCTTGGCGATGAACTGCTTCACGATGCGGTCTTCCAGCGAGTGGAAGCTGATCACCGCAAGCCGGCCTTGGGGTTGCAGCACGCTAAGGCTCGCTTCTAGCGCCTGTTGCAGCTCTTCAAGCTCGGCGTTGATGAAAATCCGAAGAGCCTGAAATGTGCGCGTTGCAGGGTTCTGGCCCGGCTCGCGGGTTTTGACCGCGCCAGCCACGAGCTCGGCCAGCTCGGCGGTGGTTGAAATTGGGCCCCGTTCTTGTCGGCGAGCTGCAATCGCCTTTGCAATCTGAACAGCAAACCGTTCCTCGCCATAGTCACGAATCACCTCCGCAATCTGCTGTGGTTCGGCCGTTGCCAGCCATTCGGCCACGCTCTCGCCGCGCGTGGTGTCCATGCGCATGTCGAGCGGGCCGTCGAAACGAAAAGAAAAACCCCGTGCGGGGTTGTCGATCTGGGGGGAGCTGATGCCGAGGTCCATCAGCAGGCCGGCCACACTCGCCGGCGGCAGTTCCCCCACGTCCTTGAAACCCTGGTGCCTGATGGAAAAACGCGCATCCTCGATGCGCGCTGCTTCCGCCACCGCTTCCGCGTCCTTGTCGTACGCGATCAGCCGGCCGGCCGGCGCCAGCCTCTCGAGGATGGCGCGCGAATGGCCGCCGCGCCCGAAGGTGGCATCCACGTAGGTGCCGGAGGCCCGCGACGCATCGGGAAGGAGGGCTTCCACCGCCTCCTTCAACAACACGGTCGTATGGGTCCATGCCTGTTCCACTGCCGGCCTCAGAACGAAAAGTCCTGGAAAACATCGGGCATCTCGCCCTGGGTGGCTTCGGCCTCCTTGGCGTCGTAGGTGGCCTTGTCCCAGAGCTCGAAGTTGTTGCCCATCCCGAGCAGCAGGACGTCGCGCGTGATGCCGGCAGCCGAGCGCAGCTCGGGCGAGATCAGCACGCGGCCGGTGCCATCCATTTCGACGTCCATCGCATTGCCCAGGAAGACTCGCTTCCACCACTGTGCCGACATCGGCAGCGCAGCGATGCGCTCGCGGAATTTCTCCCACTCGGGACGAGGGAACAGCATCAGGCATCCGTGCGGATGCTTGGTGATCGTGAGCTGGCCGGCGGCGGTCGCGCTCAGGACGTCACGATGCCGGGTCGGCACGGAGAGCCGCCCCTTGGCATCCAGACTGAGCGATGAAGCGCCTTGAAACACGACCACGAACCCCTGTGGTGGGAGGCGTCGCGCACCTGAAAGAGGCATCGCTCGACACTTTTTCCCACTTAACTGCACTTTTTTGCACTGTAGCAGGAAACGCTTAGCGCGCAACGGGCGGTCGCTGGTATTTTTTGTAATGGAATCAACGACTTAGCGGTGTTTTTGCAACTTCAAAGACACCGATTTTCGTTGCAGATGAAGCACTTAGCTCACGCAATGAATGTGATGCGTGAACCGTACAACTGAAAAGCGCCGATCAGAGGATGAATCGAGAGAGGTCTTCGTCGTGACTTAGTGCCGCAAGGCGCGCGTCCACGTAGGCGGCGTCGATCCGGATCGACTGGCCTTCGAGCTTGGTGGCGTCGAAGCTCACTTCGTCGAGCAGCCGCTCCATGACGGTCGCCAGGCGCCGCGCGCCGATGTTTTCGGTGCGCTCGTTGACGTCGTAGGCGATGCTCGCCAGCCGCGTGATGCTGTCGGGCGCGAACTCCAGCGTCACGCCCTCGGTCGCCAGCAGCGCCTGGTACTGCTTCACCAGTGAAGCCTGGGTCTGGGTCAGGATGCTCTCGAAATCCGACACCGACAGCGACTGCAGCTCGACGCGGATCGGGAAGCGGCCCTGCAGTTCGGGGATCAGGTCGCTGGGCTTGCTCAGGTGGAAGGCGCCGCTGGCGATGAACAGGATGTGGTCGGTGCGCACTACGCCGTACTTGGTGCTCACCGTCGTGCCTTCGACCAGCGGCAGCAGGTCGCGCTGCACGCCCTGGCGCGAGACGTCGGCGCCCTGGGCATCGGTACGCGTGGCGACCTTGTCGATCTCGTCGATGAAGACGATGCCGTTCTGCTCGGCGTTGTGGATCGCCTGCGTGCGGATCTCGTCCTCGTTGACCAGCTTGGCCGCCTCCTCGTCAATCAGCAAACGCATCGCCTCGCCAACCTTGAGCTTGCGCGTCTTGCGCTTGCCCTGGCTCAGCTGGCCGAACATGCCGCGCAGCTGCTCGGTCATATCCTCCATGCCCGCGGGGCCCATGATCTCGAGCGGCGCGCGCTGCTCGGCCAAGTCGATCTCGATCTCCTTGTCGTCGAGCTGGTGCTCGCGCAGCTTCTTGCGGAAGGCTTGCCGCGTGGCGTTGCCGCTGTTGTCCGGGGCGACGCCTTCGGGCGCGCGCGCCGGCGGCAGCAGTACGTCGAGGATGCGCTCTTCGGCGCCGTCTTCGGCGCGCATGCGTACCTTGGCGCTCTCGCTCTCGCGCGTCTGCTTGACGGCGATTTCGGCCAGGTCGCGGATGATCGAATCGACGTCCTTGCCGACGTAGCCGACCTCGGTGAACTTGGTCGCCTCGACCTTGATGAAGGGCGCATCCGCCAGGCGCGCCAGCCGGCGCGCGATCTCGGTCTTGCCCACGCCGGTGGGGCCGATCATGAGGATGTTCTTGGGCGTGATCTCGGCGCGCAGCTTCTCCTCGACCTGCTGACGGCGCCAGCGGTTGCGCAGCGCGATCGCCACCGCGCGCTTGGCGTCGGGCTGGCCGACGATGTGGTGGTCGAGCTCGGAAACGATTTCCTGGGGGGTCATGGACATGGATGGACTCGGCGCGGCTTCACAGGCTTTCGACCGTGTGATGCATGTTGGTGTAGATGCAGAGTTCGCCCGCGATTTCGAGCGATTTCTTGACGATGTCGGCGGCACCCATCTCGGTGTGGTCGACCAGCGCCTTGGCCGCTGCCTGCGCGTACGCGCCGCCGGAGCCGATCGCGATGATGCCGTTCTCGGGCTCCAGCACGTCGCCGTTGCCGGTGATGATCAGCGAGGTGGTGGCGTCGGCCACCGCCAGCATCGCCTCGAGGCGGCGCAGCACGCGGTCGGTGCGCCAGTCCTTGGTGAGTTCGATGGCGGCGCGCGCCAGGTGGCCCTGATGCTTTTCGAGCTTGGCCTCGAAGCGCTCGAAGAGGGTGAAGGCATCGGCGGTCGCGCCGGCGAAACCGGCGAGCACCTTGCCGTGATAAAGCCGGCGCACCTTGCGCGCACTGCCCTTGATGACGATGTTGCCGAGAGTGACTTGGCCGTCGCCGCCGATCGCGACCTGGTCGCCGTTCGGGGCCTTGCGGCGCACGCTGATGATCGTGGTTCCGTGAAATTGTTCCATCGAAGCAATATGGCGACAGCTCGCGCGAATGCAAGCCTTACGTGAGGATAGCGCCGCTGGCGGACGCCCCAAAGCGGTCCACGCCTCCCCCTCGGGGGGTGGCGAATTACACGCAGTGCAGCGAAGTGAAAAGCCGGGGGGCTCAGTCCGTCAGCTAGTTCTGACTGCAACTTCCGCGTGGTCGGCAATGCCGATCACGCCGAAGAAGGCCGCGATCAGGCGGTGTGCATCCACGAAGGCTACGCGCTGTTCGCGCGCATCGCGGGCCGTGACCCAGTTCAGGAGTGTCCCGGCCGCCACGAAATCGATGCGCACCAGCGCCGCGCATGACACCGACAAGGTCGGCGCGCCAGCCAGTTCCGCATCGAGTCGCTCCCAGGTCGAAAGCGACTCGCCCACGAGCTCCCCCGCCAGCGCAGCGTGCCCAACGGGGTCGGCTGGCGGCAGGTCGTCGCCGGGCTCGTCGTCGATGGCCGAGATCGCGAATCCGGAGGCCTCCGGGCCCGGCCCTTGCGGCTGTGCCTCGAGCTCGCCGAAATCGCCCTTCGGGTCTTCCCAGGGCGGCGGCGACACCTCGTAGGTGATGCAGTAGTTGAGCGCCAGAAGTTCGAATTCGTCGGCCCGGTGCATGACCCGCAAGGCGGCCATGTGCAGCTGCCACCAGACCGCATCGACCTGGCGGTCGTTGACGGGCGTGGCCTCGGTGAGCACGATCAGCAGGCGATCACTGCCGGCAAAGCGCAGTTGCACCGCCGAGTCGGCCCAATGGTTGAACAATGCGCGCAGCGGTCCGGCCGCATCGGCTTCGATGGCGTCGAGCGCATTCCAGTCGAGCTTCCACGACGCGCCGGCCGCGGCGAGCGCACGGGTGAGGCCGAGCAGGCTTTCGCGCGTCAGCGTGGGCGGACTCGCCCAGTCGGCGCCGCCGACCGGAGCCGCCCTCGGTGCCGATTCGCTTTCGGCAGCCGCCGAAGCCTGGACATTGCGCGCCAGTGCCTGCAGCGAAATCCATTCGGGCGCAGGGCGCATCATGTGCTGCGCATAGCGAACGCCGGCAGCCGCGAACTTGTCGGCATCGCCGGTGGCTCGATAGAGGTCGAGCAAGGCGAGCCAGGTGTCGTCGTGTCCGACGCTCGGGCTGTCCGGCGCGAGCGTCTGCAGCAGGATGGCTTCGGCACCGGCATCGTCGCCGTGGGCGAAGCGGATGGCGGCTTCCTCGATGCTGCCGTCGTAAAGGGAGCGTGCGCCCTGCTGCCCTGCCGCCCCAGGGGGCGGCGGCACGCCGGGCTCGGTGTCGGCATAGGCGCGCGCATGCTGGGCGGCCATATCGGGGGAAGCCGCGCCGTTGGCACCGGCTGCGCCGCCGGGCCCGCGGTTCTTCCACCATTGCTGCGACATCTGCTCTTCGATCTCGTCGATCTTCTTGAGCGTGAGCGCCCGGCCCTCGGTCTTGCCCGAGGTGCTGCTGACGTTGAAGGAGGACGGCGTGGCCGCGGCATGGCCGCCGGCCGCCTCGCGCTGGCGCAGCTTGCGCAGCATGTCGAACTCGCGGCGACGCACGAAGTCGTTGCGCTGGCGCCGCTCGATCATCTCCTTGAGCATTTCGCGGCTGTAGCCGTTCTCGAGCTGCGACGACTCCTCCGCATCGAGCTCGGACCAATCCTTGAGCGGATTGCGAACGAACTTCGCGACCTTCGACAGCAAGCGACCGGAATCTTCCTTGGCCATATCTCTAGATCACAACAGCAAATCAACTTACCAAGGGAATGCGGCCGCCGCCGGGCCGCCAAGGCGGCCGCGCCTCCCCCTCGGGGGGTGGCGAAGCACACGAAGTGGCAAGCCGGGGGGCCATGTCAGTCGCCGAACATCTTCTGCTTCAGTTCACGGCGCTGCTGCGCCTCCAGCGACAGCGTCGCGGTGGGGCGGGCCAGCAGGCGGCCGACGCCGATCGGCTCGCCGGTCTCGTCGCAATAGCCGTAGTCGCCTGCGTCGATGCGCTGGATCGACTGCTCGATCTTCTTGAGCAGCTTGCGCTCGCGGTCGCGGGTGCGCAGCTCGAGCGCATGCTCTTCCTCGATGGTGGCGCGGTCGGCCGGGTCGGGCACGACCACCGTGTCCTCGCGCAGATGCTCTGTCGTCTCGCCGGCATTTTCGAGAATGCCGCGCTTGAGCTCCTGCAGCTTGAGGCGGAAGAACGCCATCTGCTTCTCGTTCATGTACTCCGAATCCGGCATCGCGATCACCTCGGCATCGGTGAGTTCGTCGGCCGCCTTGGCCTTCCAGTTGTTGGCCAGCTTCGGATCCTTCTTGACGGCGATGGGCGGCGGCGGCACCAGCGGGTTCGTCGTGATCTGGACGAAGCTCGATTTGGCTGCGGTGGAAGCCACCGACTGGGGCATGGAGGGCACGGTCAGCTGCGACAGCCGCGAAACGCGTCCGCCGCGTGCGGGGGCAGGCGTGGCGGCAGGGGTGTTGGGGGGGGTGGTCGGAGTGGTCATGGAAGGTGTCGCCGTGGCGGGGGTGGAGGCGGCAGCCGCTTTTTTCACGGGAGTCGGTGATGCAGCATGTGCGGTGGCACGAGAGCCGGCCGCCTTGGTTGACGAAGCGCCTGCGCTTGCCGTCGTGGTCTTGCTCTTGGCAGGGGCCTTCGACGGCGCGGCAGACTTGACTGGCTTGACCGGGGAGACCTTCTTCGCCGCGGGCACAGCCTTCTTGGCAGCCGGTGTCTTCTTGACCGCCGGCTTGGTCACGGGCTTGGCTTTGGCGACAGGTTTCTTCACGGTGACTGGCTCCTTCGACGAACGTTGTCAGGGTGCTCGCCGGTGGCGAACCCCGGGGTTATACCCCCGAAAGCAGGCCAGAAACGTGCGCAGTCCTATGCCGAAAGTCACACATCGCCCAAAGAAGACGAGCGCGCGGTCCCGGAACAGGCGCGCGATTGTATAGAGAAAGAATGTTGCCCCCTGGCTTTTCACTTCGCTTCGCTGCGTGTAACTCCACCCCCGAGGGGGCGGCGCGGCCGCCTTGGGGCGGCCCGGCGGTGGCCGCCCTCGCCGTCCCGGATCAGACCAGGCACTGCTCCAGGCCCTGCTCCAGGATTTCACGTGGCAGATCGATGCCGATGAACACCATGCGGCTGTTGCGTTTTTCGTCCGCGCCCCAGGCGGGACCGAGGTCGCTTCCCATCAGCTGGTGCACGCCCTGGAAGATCACCTTGCGCTCGGTGCCCTGCATGTGGAGCACGCCCTTGTAGCGCAGCATGCGCGGGCCGTAGATGTTGACGATGGCGCCCAGGAAGTCCTCCAGCCGCGCCGGGTCGAAGGGCCGGTCGGCGCGGTAGACGAAGCTTTTCACGTCGTCGTCATGGTGATGGTGGTGGCCGTGGCCGTCGTGCGCGTGCGAGGGATGATCGCAATCCTCGCCGTGTTCGTGGTCGTGGTGCTCGTGCTCGTCTTCCTTGAGAAAGTCCGGGTCGATGTCCAGCTTGGCGTTGAGGTTGAAGCCGCGCAGGTCGAACACGTCTTTCAGCGGTACCTCGCCGAAATGCACCTTCTGCTGCGGCGCGCGCGGGTTCATGTGCTTCAGCCGGTGGATCAGCGCCTCGGTCTCGTCGGCAGCGACCAGGTCGCTCTTGCTGATGAAGATCTGGTCGGCAAAGCCGACCTGGCGGCGCGCCTCCTGGCGGTCGTTGAGCTGCTGCGGCGCGTGCTTGGCGTCCACCAGGGTGAGGATCGAGTCGAGCAGGTAGCTCTCGGCGATCTCGTCGTCCATGAAGAAGGTCTGGGCCACGGGGCCGGGGTCGGCCAGGCCGGTGGTCTCGATCACCACGCGGTCGAAATCTAGCAGCCCCTTGCGCTTCTTGGCCGCCAGCAGCTGCAGCGCCTCGCGCAGGTCCTCGCGGATGGTGCAGCAGATGCAGCCGTTGCTCATCTGCACGATCTGCTCCTTCGACTCGGTGACCAGGATGTCGGTGTCGATGTTCTCTTCGCCGAATTCGTTCTCGATCACCGCGATCTTCTGCCCGTGCGCTTCGTTCAGGATGCGCTTGAGCAAGGTCGTCTTGCCCGAGCCGAGGAAGCCGGTCAGGATGGTGGCGGGAATGAGGGCCATGAAGTGCTCCAGGGGAATGGAATCGGGAAAGGCGGAAAGTTTAGCGACGCCTTCCGGGCCGCGCTCCGGCAAGGGCAAAAGCTACTTGCGCACCACCACCAGGCCCTTCAGGTATTCGCCCTCGGGGAACTCGATGGTCATCGGATGGTCCGGCGCGGCGCCCAGACGCTCGCTGATGTAGCCGTCGACCCCGGCATCGATGCCGGCGCCGGCCACGATCTTGTGGAACAGGTCGGCGCCGATGCCGCCCGAGCACGAGAAGGTCAAGAGCACGCCGCCCGGCGCCAGCAGCTTGAGCGCCAGCCGGTTGATGTCCTTGTAGGCCCGCGCGGCGCGCTCGGCGTGGGCGACGGTGGGCGCGAACTTGGGCGGATCGAGCACGATGGCGTCGAACACCCGGCCCTCCTCGATGAAGCGGCGCAGCGCGGCATTGACGTCGGCGTCGAGGAACTCGGTGCGCGCGCCTTCGAAGCCGTTCAAGGCGACATGCGCGCGCGCACGCTCCAGCGCCGGCAGCGAGGAATCGATGGACACCAGCTCGGCGCCCTCGACCGCGCCGGCCGCCTTCAGGCCCGCGAGCGCCGCGACCGTGAAGCCGCCGGTGTAGCAGAAGCAGTTGAGCACGCTTTGAAACCGTCGGTGACGGGCGAGTTCGGCAAAGCGCCGGCGGCTGTCGCGCTGGTCCAGGTAGAAGCCGGTCTTGTGGCCGGCCGCGATGTCGAGCGTGAGCTGCCAATCGTGCTCGCGGATCGTGATCTCCGTGGGGCCGCTGCCGCGCAGCCAGCCGGTCAACGGCGCGAGGCCCTCGCGCTCGCGCCCGCTCGCGTCGGAGCGCTCGTAAAGCTTTGCAAGACCGGTGGCCGCCAGCAAGGCATCGGCCAGCACCTCTTTCCAGCGCTCCACGCCGGCCGACAGGAATTGCGCCACCAGCGTGTCGCCGTAGCGGTCGACGATCAGGCCCGGCAGGCCGTCGGCCTCGCCGTGGATCAATCGCACGCCGTCACTCTGCAGGTCGAAGAGTTGCCGCGCCGCCACCGCGCTGGCAACCCGCGCCGCGAAGAAGGCCGCGTCGATGCGCTGCTTCTCGTCGAAGCTCCAGGCGCGGGCGCGAATCTTCGAATGCGGGCTGAAGGCGGCCCAGGCAAGGAACTTGCCCTCGTCCGATTCGATGCGCACCGTTTCACCGGCATCGCCGCCGCCCTTGGCGATCGCGGATTCGAAGACCCATGGATGGCGGCGCTGCAGCGAACGCTCCTTGCCCGGTCGGAGACGCAGAAGTTTCATGGTTTGTTCTTGCTTTTATGGGCGCGCGCCGTTGCGCCCTCATCGCGCGCCTTGGCGCGCGGATGCGCCGCGTCGTAGGCCTTGGCCAGATGCTGGAAATCCAGCCGCGTGTAGACCTGCGTGGTCGTGATGTTGGCGTGGCCCAGCAATTCCTGCACCGCGCGCAGGTCGCTGCTGGACTGCAGCACGTGGCTGGCGAAGGAATGGCGCAGCATGTGCGGATGCACCGGCGCGGCCAGGCCGGCCTTGAGGCTTCGTGCACGCAGCTGCTTCCAGACCGACTGAGAAGAGAAGCGCAGGCCGTTGCGGCCGATGAAGAGCGCGGCGGCGCTCGCCGGATCGCGCAGGAGCGCTGCCTCCAGCGCGCTGCACTCGTCGCGCACCGCGAGCCAAGCCGCGAGCGCCTCGGCGGCCTTGGCGCCCACCGGCACGATGCGGCGCTTGCTGCCCTTGCCGAGCACGCTGGCTTCCTGTGCATCGAGGTCGACCCAGCCCCGCGCCGTGTTGCTGGCGCGCACGTCCAGGCCGGTCAGTTCGCCGACGCGCAGGCCGCAGCCGTAGAGCAGTTCGACGATCGCCCTATCGCGCGCCTCGGCCCAAGGGTCGGCATCGGTGTCGTGCAGATCGGCCAGCTGCACGGCCTCGTCGACCGCCAGCGCCTTCGGCAGGGGCCGGGCTGCCTTGGGCGCATGAACGTCCTGCACCGGGTTCGAGCCCACCAGCCCCTCGTTGCCGAGCCAGCGGTAGAAGCTGCGCCAGCACGAGAGCACCAGCGCGATGCCGCGCGATTCGCGACCGGCGCCGTGCAGCTGCGCCATCCAGCGCCGCACGTGGGCGGCCTGGACCTTGTCGAGCGCGAGACCGGCCGCATGGGCCTTCTCGGCCAGCGTCTTCAAATGAATGGCGTAGAGCTCGACGGTGCGCGCCGCGAGCCGGCGCTCCACGCGCACGTGCTCGAGGTACCTTTCGATCCAATCCGTGTTCAAAGCGCCGCTCCTTCCAGGAACACCGCGGAACCGGCTTTGCCGAGCCGCTGGTGTTGCCCCCGGCGAGGGGGTTGGCGGAGCGACACGAAGTGCGCGAAGCCTGGGGGTGGCCTAGAAGTAACCATTGGCGGCATTGTTCACGATGGCCAGAGGCTCGCGCAATGCGCCCTTGAAGAGCATGCCCCAGCGGCGCCAGCAGGAGGTCGGCGCCGCGGCGTACTGCACGTCGAACAGCCGGTCGAAGCCGGCGGCGCGCGCCAGCCGCTCCACGCGCCACAGGTGGTAGGGCTCGGAAACGATGATCACGCTCTTCACGCCCGCCGTTTGCAGCACGGCGAGCGACATCGAGAGGTTCTCGCGTGTCGTCGACGACACGGGCTCCAGCAGCACCGTGCCCGTATAGCCGGCGTCGCGCGCATGCTGCTGCATCACCTCGGCCTCGACGCGCCCGTCTTCGCGGTCGATGCCGCCCGACAGCACGAGCTGACGCACGCCGCCCTCCTTCGCCAGCGAGATGCCGGTGTCGACGCGGCCGGTCAGGCAGGGATTGGGCTTGCCGTCGCGATACGCCCGGTTGCCGAGGATCAGCGCCGCATCGGCCGCGCGCTGCGGCGGATGGCCCAGCAGGTCGAGTGCATGCAGCCAGATCGTGATCGCGATGGCCAGGTAGCCGAGCAGCAGAACGCCCAGCGCGCCGAGCACCGTGCGCTTGATCAAGGCCTCAACCGCGACAGCGCGCCCGAGGCCAGCTCGGCGATGCGCTCCAGGAAGTCGGTGCCCATTTCGGCGTTGAAGCGCTGCGCGTCGGGCGATGCCAGCACCAGCAGGCCGAAGGCCGGCGCCTCGGCGTCTGGCCGCAGCGGGATCAGCGCGATCGACACCGCGGCACGCGGCTCGGCCAGCCAGTTGGCGGCTTCGAAGCCGGCGTTCAGGCCGCAGTAAGGCGCCGTCAGCGAGGTGGCCAGCGCCTTCACGTCGTCGCTGACCCATTGCGCGTACGGCTCGTTGACGTAGCTGCTGTCGCAGTCCCAGATCTTGATCGCGGTCTGCGGCACCAGGAACAACGTTTGCAGCTGCTCCGCGATCTGGGTCGGCAGCCCGCGCGGGTCGCGCGTGGTCAGGAGACCGCGCGTCCAGCGCTGCAGCCGGTCGGCCGTGACCACGTTCTCGGTGCCGTGACGCACCATGTCCATCACGCGGTGCTCCAGCGCCTTGATCTTCTCGCGCAGCATCTCGGCCTGGCGCTCCTGCAGGCTCACGGCGCGGTTGCCGTGCGGGCTGGTGAGCTGCACCTGCCCCAGCAGCTGCGCATGGCGTTCGAAGAAGTCCGGCGTGTTCGAGAGGTAGTCGGCGATGTCGTCTTCGGTGATCGGGTTCATGGCATTGGAGTTGAATTTGTTCATGGCACTTCGATTTCGCCTTCGAAGACGGTCACGGCGGGTCCGGTCATCAGCACCGGAGCGCCGTCGCCCGCCCATTCGATGGTGAGCAGCCCGCCGCGGGTCTGCACGTCGACCCGCGCGTCGAGCCGGCCCAGACGGATGCCCGCGACCACCGCGGCGCAGGCGCCGGTGCCGCAGGCCAGCGTTTCGCCGGCGCCGCGCTCGAACACGCGCAGGCGCACCTGCGTGCGGTCGACGATCTGCATGAAGCCGGCGTTCACGCGTTGCGGGAAGCGCGGATGGTGCTCGATCGCCGGGCCCTGGCTGGCCACCGGCGCCGTATCGACGTCGGGCACGATCTGCACCGCGTGCGGATTGCCCATCGACAGCACGGCCACCGACACCTTGGCGCTGTCGGCATGCGTGCCCAGGGTGAGATGCCAGGTGTGCCAGCCGTTGTCGTGCTGCGGATCGAGGCCGGCGGTATCGAAGGGCACGCGCTGCGGCTCGAAGATCGGCGCGCCCATGTCGACCGTCACGCGGCCGTCGGCGCCCATGCGCGGCTCGATCACGCCCGAGAGCGTCTCCACGCGAACGCTGTCTTTCGCGGTCAGGCCGTGCTCGCGCACGAAGCGCATGAAGCAGCGCGCGCCGTTGCCGCACTGCTCGACCTCGCCGCCGTCGGCGTTGTGGATCAGGTATTGGAAGTCGATGCCCGCCGCCGGCGAGGGCCGCACGGTGAGGATCTGGTCGGCGCCGACGCCGAAGTGGCGGTCGGCCAGGAAGCGGTACTGCGCCGCACTCAGGCCCAGCGCGCCGCGGGTTTCGTCCAGCACGACGAAGTCGTTGCCGGCCCCCTGCATCTTGGTGAAGCGGATTCGCATCGAGGGATTATCCGCCGCGGCCGGTCCTGATCCGGTCGAGCGCCCTGTCGAGGAAGGCCAGCCGGTCCTGCCCCCAGAAACGCTCGCCCTCCAAGATGAAGGTCGGCGCGCCGAACACGCCCTTCTCCACCGCTTCGGCGCTGTTGGCGCGGTAGACCGCCTGGGTTTCGGGCCCCTGCTCCAGCGCCTGCAGCGTGGCGCCGTCGTAGCCGTTCTCGTCGGCGACCGCGATGCGCACCGCGGCATCCGAGGTGTCGCGCTCCTCGGCCCACAGCGCGCGCAGGAGCGCATGCGAGAGCGGCTGTGCGTCGAGCCCCTGCAGCTGGGCGGCGATCACCATCCAGCCCGGGTACTTGTTCCAGTTCGGATCGCCCAGCGCACCCTTGGGATAGTGCTTCGGCTCCAGGTTGAGCGGCATGCCCAGATACTCGCACCAACGCGCGAGTTCGAGCGCGTGGTAGCTGCGGCGCGGCTCGGGCCGCGTCTTGAGCGGAATGCCGCCGGTCTGCGGCACCACGGCCTGGAAATCGTAGGGCTTGAGCACGAGCCGCACATGGTGGCGGCGCACGATGTCCTGCAGTTGCGGGCCGCCGAGATACGCCCAAGGCGAAGAGAGGCTGTAGTAGCAGTCGAGTTCGATCATGTTCTGGATTATCTTCAGACGATGCCTGACGACCTCTCTTCCGACACCCTGCCGCCGGTGCCGCATCAGTTCACCGCGAGCCCGCGTGACGCGGCAGCGCTCGAGAAGCTGGCGCGCCAAGCGCGCGCCGATCTCGAACGCATCAACCTGCCGCCACCCGCCTGGGTGCTGCCGGCCGAATCGGCCGGCGCCGGCATGCCGGTGCTCGACGTGCTGGTGGCCGGCGCCGGCATGTGCGGCCAGACCGCTGCCTTCGCCCTGCGTCGCGAGGGCATTACCAACATCCGCGTGATCGACCGCGCCGCGCGCGGCGACGAAGGCCCGTGGGGCACCTATGCGCGCATGCTGACGCTGCGCAGCCCCAAGCAGGTCGGCGGCCCGGAACTCGGCGTGCCCACGCTCTCCTTCCGCGCCTGGTACGAGGCGCAGCACGGCAGCGCTGGCTGGGAGGCCCTGCACAAGATCGGCCGCATCGACTGGCGCGACTACCTGCTGTGGGTGCGCGACACCGTCGGCCTGCCGGTGGACAACGGCGTCGCGCTGCGCTCCGTGTCGCACAGCGACGACGGGCGCCTGCTCGTGGTCGAACTCACGAACCCGCAGGGCCGGCGCGAGACCGTGCGCACGCGGCAGCTGGTGCTGGCGCTGGGCCGCGACGGCAGCGGCGCGCCGCGCTGGCCGTCTTTTCCATCCTTGCGGCGCGACGACCCGCACGCGGCCGGCCGCGTGTTCCATTCGGCCGATGCCATCGACTTCGCCGCGCTGGCGGGCAAGCGCATCGGCGTGCTGGGCGCCGGGGCCTCGGCCTTCGACAACGCGGCCTGCGCGCTGGAGGCAGGCGCCGCGGAGGTCGTGCTGTTTGCGCGCCGGCCGCAACTGCCCCAGGTCAACAAGAGCAAGGCCGCGTCGAGCCACGGCTTCCTGCGCGGTTTCGAGGGCCTGGACGATGCCCGCAAGTGGCGCGTCTACACCTACATCTTCGACGAGCAGGTGCCGCCGCCCTGGGAAACGGTGCGCCGCTGCGATGCGCATGCGGCCTTCACGCTGTTCCTCGGCACGCCCTGGCTGGACGTGGCGCCCGACGCGGAAGGCGTGGAGGTCAGCACGCCGAACGGCGGCAGCGAACGCTTCGACGCCGTCATCTTCGGCACCGGCTTCGACGTCGACCTGCTCGACAGGCCCGAGATCGCGCGCTACACGCCGCTCGTGGACACCTGGGCCCAACACGTGATGCCCGAGGAGGCGCAGCGCTATCCCGAGCCCGCGCGCTTCCCCTATCTGGGCGCGGGCTTCGAGCTGCGCGGCCGTGCGGGCGTCGCGGGCAGCACCGAGGCCGAGGCGCTCTCGCGCATGCGCCTCTTCAACTGGGGCGCAACCATGAGCCACGGCGCGCTGGCCGGCGACATCCCCGGCCTCGCGATCGGCGCGACGCGTCTGGCCCACGCGATTGCGCGCGACCTGTTCGTGGAAGACGCCGACCGCCACTGGGCACGGCTGTTGGCGCACGAGGAGCCGGAACTGATCGCGACCCGCTGGTACGCGCCGGACCGGCGAGACTGATGGACACCCGCCAGATGCGATGCATCCTCGCGATCAGCGAGGCCGGCAGCCTCACGCGCGCGGCCGAGCAATTGGGCCTCGCGCAGCCGGCGCTCACGCAGACGCTGAACCGGCTCGAGCGCGAGATCGGCACGCCGCTCTTCGCGCGCACGCGGCGCGGCGCGACGCTGACCGAGGCCGGCCTCGCGATCGTGGAGGATGTGCGCGCCAGCCTCGCCCACGCCGACGCAGCAGCCGATCGGGCGCAGGCCATGGCTGCGGGCCGCGCTGGCCGGCTCACCATCGGCTTCGTGACGCATGCCATCTACCAAGTGCTGCCGCGCGCGCTGCGCCTGCTGCGCGCCGCGCATCCGCAGCTCGACGTGGTGCTGCGCGAGATGAGCAATGCCGAGCAGGCCGATGCGCTCGCGGGCGGCCGCATCGACATCGCGCTCTTGCATCCGCCGGTCTCGCTCGATGCCAAGGTGAACGAGCTGCGCCTGGGCGAGGAGCCGATGGTGGCCGCGCTGCCGGCCGCCTACGAGGTGGCGCAGGACGGCCGCGTATCGCTGGCCGAGATCGCGCAGCATGGGCTGGTCTGGTTTCCCGAGCAGCAGATTCCCGCGCTGCGCAGCCAGCTGCTGGGCGCGATCCGCCGCGCCGGCCACCAGGGGCAGGTGGTGCAGGACGCCAACCGCACGCTGACCGTGCTGGCCTGCGTGGCCGCCGGCCTGGGATGGTCGCTGCTGCCGCACTCGGTGCGCGCGCTGCGCCATGAAGGCGTGCGCTATGCCGAGGTGCGCGACGGCGCGGACCTGCCCGCCTTCGAACTCTCGGCGATGTGGCTGGCGCGTTCGCGGCCAACCTTTGCCGATGCGTTCGCGGAATTGCTGGCGCCCGTACCTCAATCGAGCTGAAGCTTGTTCTCCTTCGCGATCCGGCTCCACTTCGCGAGCTCGGCGCGGCGGAACGCGTCGAGCTCGACCGGATCGGAGCCGATCACCTCGGCGCCCACGGCCTCCAGCCGCTGGCGCACTTCCGCGTCCTTGAGCGTGGCGGCGATCTCCTTCGACAGCCGGGCGATCACGGCGGACGGCGTGCCCGTCGGTACGAACACCGCGTTCCACTCGTACATCTCATAGCCCGGCAGGCCCGATTCCGCGAGGGTCGGCACCTCGGGCAGCAGCGGCGAGCGCGCCTTGCCGCCGATCGCGAGCGGCCGCAACTTGCCGCTCTGGATGTAGGGCATGCCCGAGCCCAGGCTGGCGAAGAACACCGGCACCTGGCCCGCCATGACGTCGGTGAGCGCCGGGCCGCCGCCCTTGTAGGCGACGTGCGTCATGCGCGTCTTCGCCATCGAGTCGAAGAGCTCGGCCGCCAGATGCGGCGAGGAGCCGTTGCCCGAAGAGGCGTAATTGATCTCGCCCGGCCGCGCCGAGGCCTTCGCGATCAGGTCCTTGACGCTCGCGATCGGCGCACCCGGATGCACCACGAGGATGTTGGGCACCTTGACCAGCAAGGAGACCGGCGCGAAGTCGCGCAGCGTGTCGAAGGGCATCTTGCTGCGCAGCGCCGGGTTCTGCGCATGGTTGGAGGCGTCGAGCATCACGGTGTAGCCGTCGGCCGCGCTCTTGGCGACGATGTCGCCGCCGATCGCGCCGCCGGCGCCGCCGCGGTTGTCGATCACCACCGGCTGGCCGAGCCGGGCCGAGAGCTTGGGCGCGATGATGCGCGCCACCGCATCGACCGTGCCGCCCGGCGGATAGGTCACGACCAGGCGCACGGGCTTGGCCGGCCAGGCCTGTCCTGAGCCTGTCGAAGTGGCTTGCGCCTGGGTGCCGAGGGCTGCGAGCAGCAGCGCCGTGCCGCCGGCGGCACGGATGAGGGCGCGCACGAGGCGCGAGGGATGGAACATCTTTGTCTCCTTCTGGCGCCGATGCCGGCGCCTCTTTTCCGTGGATGAATCAGGCGAAACGGAACAGCGCTGCGGGCGTGTCGACCAGGATGCGCCGGCGCGCCGACGCATCGGGCACCCACTCGGCCAGCGCCGCCTGGGTTGATCCGTAGTCGGCCAGATCCTGGTGCTGCGTGTGCGGCCAGTCGCTGCCCCACAGCAGGCGGCCGGCGCCGAGCGCCTGCAGCAGGGCCTGCGCGGCGGTGCGGGGCGCATCGCCGTGCTGGTCGGGCCAGCTGCGGTAGGCCGCGGAGAGCTTGACCCACACGCGCCCCGTCGAAGCGCTGCGCAACAGCCAGGCGAAGCCTTCGTCGTCGCCGGGCGCCGGGCCGGGCCGGCCGAAGTGGTCCACCACCAGCTTGCAGCCGGCATCGAGGACCGCCTGACCCGCCAGCGGCAGGTCGCGCGATTCGCGATGCAGCTCTACATGCCAGTCGAGCGCGCGCACACGAGCGAACAGGCGCTGCCATTCGGCATGCGCGAATTCGGGAATGACCAGCCCGACGAGGTTGAGCCGGATGCCGCAGACGCCCTGCCGGTCCAGCGCCGCCAGTTCGTCTTCGCCGATGCTCGGCTCTGCCATCACGACCCCGCGCAGCCGCTCTGGACACGCGCGCAGCGCGTCGAGCAGGAAGTGGTTGTCGGTACCCAGGAAGCTCGGCTGCACCAGCACCGCATGCGACACCGCATGCGCGTCGAGCAGCGCGAGGTAGTCGGCCAGCAGCGCGTCGTAGTCGGGCGCATGGCGATGCACCGGCGCCAGCGGCAGGCCGCATTGGAACACGTGGGCGTGCCCGTCGATCCCGGTGATCGGCTCAGGCGTAGCGCGCATCGAGCTCATCGAATTCCTTCTTGCGCACCAGCGCCTGGCGCTCGGCAAAAGTCGCGACCAGGCCGCTTGCCTCGTCCAGCCGGCCGCCGTCGCGCAAGGCCTGCAGCGCCAGCGTCATGCCGCGCACCGCGCCCTGCAGCGCAGCGTTGGCATAGAGCACCAGGCCGAAGCCCATGGCGCCGAAGTCGGCCGCGTCGAGCGTCGGCGTCTTGCCGCCGATCACCACGTTGACCACCTGCGGACAGGCCAGCTCGCGCGGAATGCGGCGCAGCGCCTCCAGCGACTCGGGCGCCTCGACGAAGGTGATGTCGGCGCCGGCCTCGGCATAGGCCGCGGCGCGCGCGATCGCGGCATCGATGCCTTCGACCGCGGCGGCGTCGGTGCGCGCGATCACGAGGAAGTCGGCATGCAGCCGGGCATCGACCGCCGCCTTGACCTTGCCCAGCATCTCGCCGCGCGCGATCACGCCCTTGCCCTCGAAGTGCCCGCACTTCTTGGGGCTCACCTGGTCTTCGAGCTGGATCGCATTGGCGCCGGCGCGCTCCAGCGTGCGGACTGTGTGCTGCACGTTGAGCGCGCTGCCGAAGCCGGTGTCGGCGTCGACGATGAGGGGCAGCTTCACCGCATCGCGCAACGCGGCCGTGTGCTGCGCCAGATCGCCGAGATGGACGAAGCCGAGGTCGGGCATGCCGTAGAGGGTGTTGGTGAGCCCGGCGCCGCTCAGGTACACGGCCTCGAAGCCGAGCTCCTCGATCACGCGGGCAGCCAGCGCATTGCCCGCGCCGGGCACCAGCAGGCCGCGCCTGGCTTCGACCCTCTGCCGCAGCAGGGTACCTGGGTGCATGTTCGTCTTCATTCGTCCCTCATGCCCGCGGCCTTGCGGCCAGTCCGGCGAGCAGGACGAGTCGGGAAGAAAGATGCATGGCGATGTCTCCGGGTCGTGTAGTGAGGGTGCCGCAAGCGTTGCTGCGGCAAGTATCGACACGCACCGTCCGGAAGAGAACGCCGTTCTGCGTTGCTTTTACATAAGCGCGACTTATGGGAGCGCCAGCACCTCCTCCAGCGCGATGTGGCCGACGAAGCCGCCGGCACCCAGGGCCGGTTGCTGCGCCTCGATCGCGTGCGCGAACTTCACCGCCGGGTCGGCCTCCAGCTTCTCGAAGAGTCGCTGCAACGCGGGATAGTCGCGGCGGTCGACCACCTCGTGGTACTTCGTCCAGCGCGCAATGCCGATGAAATACGCGTCCGCGAGGCTGCGCTCCTGGCCCAGCAGCCATGGCTGGCCGCCGAGCAGCGCCTCCAGCTGCGCATGCGCCTTCCGGACATTGGCTCGGCCGAAAGCGGTAAGCGCCTTTTTTTCCTCGCCCGCGCTGCCATGCTCCAGCGCGTGCCACAGCGGACTGAAGGCGCTGAAGAAGGTGGTGTTGAGAAAGCCCAGCATCTGGTTCAGACGGTCGAAGTCGCGGCTGCCCTGGGTGAAGCCGAGCTTCCTGTCGATGCCCAAGGCGCCGAGGTGGTTGAGGATGGCCATGCTCTCGCTGAGCAGTTCGCCCTTGGCAGTCAACAGCGACGGCGTCTCGCCGACCGGGTTGATGCGCCTGTAGCTCTCGCTCGAGACGACCGCCGGCATCTCGATGCGGCAGAGCCGGTAGGGCTGCGCGAGCCATTCGAGCGCAACGATGGAGCCGAAGGAGCAGCCGGAGGGCACGCCGTAGAAAAGGATGGGGGTGGGGTTCATGTGTTTGTCCATGCGATCAATGTATCGGCGTGGACTTTGATTGAATAGTCGGCAAGATTTGGACTTATCGTCCACACTTGTGCACGCTGGGGGCCAACCATGCTCAATCTCAACGACCTTCATTTCTTCGCCGCAGCGGTGGAGCACGGCGGCTTCTCGGCCGCCTCGCGCCAGCTGGGTCTTCCCAAGTCGACGATCAGCAAGCGCGTCGCCGAACTCGAGAACCAGCTCGACGTGCGGCTCATCCAGCGCAGCTCGCGCAGCTTCGCGCTCACCGAGGTCGGGCGCGATTTCTACGAGCACGCGCACGCGGCGCTGATCGAAGCCGAATCCGCCGAGCAAGTGGTGCGCCGGCGCGTCGCCGAGCCCAGCGGCGCGGTGCGGATGACGGCCTCCGTCCCGACCGCCCAGCTGTATCTCTCCGCGCATCTGCCGGAGCTCGCGCGCACCTATCCGCGGCTGCATGTGCAGCTCGACGTATCCGATCGATTCGTCGACGTGGTCCAGGAGGGCTACGACATCGCCGTGCGCAGCCACTTCGCGCCCCTGCCCGATTCAGGGTTGGTCCAGCGGCAGCTCATGGTCGAACGGATCATCCTGGTGGCCGCGCCCGGCTACCTGAAAGAACGCGGTCCGCTGGTGTCGCCGGAGGCCCTGCAACGCCACGACGGCCTCTTGACCGGCATGGCGGCGAGAACATGGCTGCTCTGCGGCAAGACCGGCGAGAAGGCCGAGGTCGCGCCCGTTCCGCGGCTCACGGCCAACGAATCGATGGTGCTGCTGAACGCGGCGATCGCCGGCCTCGGCATCACCTGCCTGCCCGAGCGCTTCTGCCGGGCCGCGCTGAAGGCGAAGCAGTTGACGCAGGTGCTTCCGGACTGGCATGCCGGCAGCGTCACCACCACGATCCTAATGCCGCACCGCCGCGGCCAGCTCCCGGGCGTGCGCGCGACGGTGGAGTTCCTGGCGCGTTGCCTGAATGACGAGCCCTAGCTCCGCGGTGGCTTCGAAGCTCTCCTCCTTCGTGCTCCAACAGCGCCGGTCGCGGCGGCCTGCAGGATGCGACGGAAGGTGGGGCATTCCATGTGGCTCGGTGCGGGGCAGGCAGCGGCGTGCAGCAGGCCGTCGCGCATGGCGCTCAGTTTGCGGATCGTCTTGTCCAGCTCCTGCGCCTTGGCCGCGAGCATCTGCCGGTCGATGCGCGGCTGCGCCTCGCGCGTGAACAGAAGCGCGATCTCGTCGAGCGAGAAGCCAGCCGAGCGCCCGAGCGCGATCAGCGCCAGCCGTTCCAGCACGCCGTGATCGAACAGGCGGCGCAGGCCGCGCCTGCCGGTGGAGGCGATCAGCCCCTTTTCGTCATAGAAGCGCAGCGTCGATGCGGGAACGCCGGATCGCTGCGCCACCTCGGCGATGTCCAGGTGCATCATTCTCTTGACCTCAAGTCGACTTGAAGTTGCACAGTCTAGATGAGGGCAAGTCAAGGAAAACGACCATGGATGTCACGCAACACACCGACAACAGCGAGCAGACGGCGCTTTGGAACGGCCGCGCCGGCCGTGCCTGGATCGAGGCCCAGGAGGTGATCGATCAGGTGCTCGAGCCGTTCCAGGACCTGCTCGTCGAAGCGGTCTGCGCCGGACCTGGGCAGCGGGTGCTCGACGTCGGCTGCGGCACCGGGAGCACGACGCTCGCCGTTGCGCGGCTGCTCGGCGCGACGGGCCACTGCGTCGGCGTCGACATCTCGGATCCGCTGATCGCCGCCGCCCGGGCGCGCGCCGAAGGGGAAGATGCGCCGGCCAGCTTCATCCGTGCCGACGCACAGGTCCACGCCTTCGAGCCCGCCAGCTTCGATGTGATCATGTCGCGCTTCGGCGTCATGTTCTTCGACCACCCGGTCGCGGCCTTCGCGAACCTGCGGCGCGCCGCGCGGGACGATGCCAGGCTCCGCTTCATCGCCTGGCGGAGTGGGGCGGAAAACCCGTTCATGACGACCGCCGAGCGCGCGGCGGCACCGCTGCTGGCGAACCTGCCCGCGCGCCAGCCGGGCGCGCCGGGACAGTTCGCCTTCGCAGACCGGAACCGCGTCTCGTCCATCCTGGAAGAGAGCGGCTGGGCCGAGATCGACATCCGGCCGATCGATGTCGAATGCACGCTGCCCGAGAAGGAGTTGGTCGGCTACTTCACCCGGCTCGGTCCCGTCGGTCTGATCCTTCAGGAGGCGGACGAGCAGACGCGCGCGCGAGTCATCGACACCGTCCGCACCGCCTTCGATCCCTATGTGCACGGAGCCGAAGTCCGCTTCGCCGCTGCTTGCTGGATGGTCGGCGCTCGAGCGCCGGCTGCCGTCGACCGGGCCCGTCCTCAAGATCCCTTCCAGGAACACCACGGGAGCGGCGTTGCCGGGCCGTCGGCGTTGCCCCCGGTGAGGGGATGGGCGGCCACGCGAAGTGGGCGCGCCTGGGGAGAGCTTAAGCGTCCGAACGAATGCCCCGCATCAAGATGACGCCACCCAGTTGCGAGGTGTCCGAGCGCATCCGATAGGCCAGCGCTTGCGGCGTGCCGGCCTGCGCCTGCCAGCCCGCCTTCAGCAGTTGCCGCTGCACCTCGGCGGAACGAAGCACGTCGCTCAGCGCCGCATTGAGCCTGGCCACCGCCGGCTTCGGCAGGCTGGCCGGGGCGGCGAGCGCGGTCCAGATCTCGAGGTCGGCGCCGCGCACGTCGGCTTCGCGCAGCGTGGGCAGCTCGCTGAACAGCGGACTGCGCAGGGGCGAGGTGACGCCGAGGGCCTTGAACTTGCCCGAGGCCACATGAGGCTTCGCGAGGCCTGGCGGCAGCAGCGCCATCTGGATCTTTCCCGCGAGCATGGCGGCGATGACCTGCGGATTGCCGTTGAAGGGCACGTGCTGCGGCCCGATGCTGGTGCGGGTCTTGAGCAGTTCCATGCCCAGGTGGCCCACGGTGGGGCTCGCACCCGCTCCACTCACACCCAGCCCGCGCGCCGGAAGCGGTAGTACAGGTAGGCGCAAAGGCTCGCGATGAGCGCCAGCGCGGCCGCATAGCCGTAGCGCCATTTCAGCTCGGGCATGTGCTCGAAGTTCATGCCCCAGATGCCGGCGAAGGCGGTGCACACCGCAAAGATGGCGGCCCAGGCCGCGAGGCGCTTGGTCACCTCGCCGTCTTCGATCGTGACCATCGAGAGGTTGACGTGGATCGCGGTGCCGATGGTGTCGCGGATCGAATCGATGGTGTTGTTGATGCGGCCGAGGTGGTCGACCACGTCGCGGAAGTAGTCCTGCGTGCCGGCGCACATCTGGGGCACGCGGCCGCCGTGCAGCTTGCCGGTGCCTTCGAGCAGGGGTGCGACGGCATGCTTGAGCAGCGTCAGGCGCTGCTTCAGCTCGTAGAGGCGCTTGATGCTCTCGCGCGCGGCGCCCTTGGTGAAGATGCGCTCTTCGATGGTTTCGAGCTCGACCTCGAAGGCATCGATGACGGGGAAGTAGCGGTCGACCACGGCATCCATCAGCGCGTAGAGCACGAAGCCCGGTCCGTTCCTGAGCAGTTCGGGCTCGCGCTCGCAGCGCTCGCGCACTTCGGTGAAGCCGTGATCGCTGCGGTTGCGCACCGACACCACGTAATTGCGCCCGACGAAGACATCGAGCTCGCCGACGGTAAGCGTGGCGATCCCGTCGGCGCCCGCTTCGAGCAGATGCATGACGACGAAAAGCGAATCGGCGTACTCCTCCACCTTCGGCCGCTGATGGCCGTTGTGCGCATCCTCCACGGCCAGCGGATGGAGGCCGAACTCGGCCTGCACTTCGGCCAGCTCCTGGGGCGTGGCGTCGTGCAGCGCCACCCAGACGAAGCAACGCGGCTGCGATGCGTACTCGCTGATCTCGGAAACGGGAATGTCGGCCAGCTTGGTGCCGTCTTCGTAGACAACGCAGTTGATGAGCATGCGGGCGCCGGGTCAGTGGAGAAGACGGGGCATCTTGCCACGCGGAGCCGGCGTCGCAAGCGCGTGAAGCCTCCAAGGGAAACGCTCAGGGCTTCTTGCCCAGCGCCTGCAGCAGCGGCCCGACGATGTCCAGCGGCAGCGGAAACACGATGGTCGAGTTCTTGTCGGCCGCAATCACGGTTAGCGTCTCCAGATAGCGCAGTTGCAGCGCCTGCGGCTGCTTGCCGAGGATCTCGGCCGCCTCGGCCAGCTTGACCGAAGCCTGCAGCTCGCCTTCGGCATGGATCACCTTGGCGCGCCGTTCGCGCTCGGCCTCGGCCTGGCGCGCGATGGCGCGCACCATGTTGTCGTTGAGGTCCACGTGCTTGATCTCGACGTTGGTCACCTTGATGCCCCAGGTGTCGGTCTGCGCTTCCAGCGTCTTCTGGATGTCGAGGTTGAGGCGCTCGCGCTCGGCCAAGAGGTCGTCGAGCTCGTGCTTGCCGAGCACGGCGCGCAGCGTGGTCTGGGCGAGCTGGCTGGTGGCCTCGAGGTATTTCTCGACCTGGATGATCGCTTTCTCCGCATCGATCACGCGGAAGTAGAGCACCGCGTTCACCTTCACCGACACGTTGTCGCGCGTGATCACGTCCTGGCTCGGGATGTCGAGCACCATCACGCGCAGCCCCACGCGCACCATCTGCTGGATGCCGGGGATCAGGATCACCAGCCCCGGCCCCTTGACCTTCCAGAAGCGCCCGAGCTGGAACACCACCCCGCGCTCGTACTCGCGCAGGATGCGCAGCGATGCCGCGGCGAGCATCACCGCCAGCACGACCAAGAGGCCCACGAGCGTGACGCTGAAATTGAAGAACATGGTCACTGGCCGTCCGGCGCCACCTGCAGCACGACGCCTTGCACGCCGCTCACCCGGACCTTGCGGCCCGCATGCAGGTCGCCGACGCCGGTCACGCGCCAGTAGTCGCCCTGGATTTGCGCCCAGCCCTCGCCGTCTGCGAACTCGACCAGCTCGCCGGTGGTGCCCACGAGGGTCGAGATGCCGGTGGTCACCGGCTGCCGGCGCGCCTTTGCGGCCATGCCGGCCACCACGAGGATGAACAGGGCCGAGGCGGCGCTCGTGGCTGCGACCACCCACAGCGGCACGCCGAAACCCGGCGCGTCGTTGTCGATCAGGAGCACCGCGCCGATCGCGAAGGCCGCGATGCCGCCCAGCCCGAGCACGCCGAAGCTCGGCAGAAAGGCCTCGGCGATGAGGAAAGCCACGCCCAGCAGGATCAGCGCCAGCCCCGCGTAGTTGACCGGCAGCATCTGCAGGCCGAACATCGCCAGCGTCAGGCAGATGGCCCCTACCACGCCGGGCAGCACGAAGCCGGGGTTGGAGAACTCGAACAACAAGCCGTAGATGCCGACCATCAGCAGGATCAGCGCCAGGCTGGGCTCGGTGATCACCGACAGCAGCCGGGTCCGCCAATCGGCGTCGAAGGCGAGCAACTGCGCGCGCTGGGTGGCGAGCCGCACGGTGCCGCCCTCCATGGCCACCTCGCGTCCGTTCACCTGCATCAGCAGGTCGGCCACGTCGCGCGCGACCAGGTCGATCACCCGCTTCTGCAGCGCGTCCTGCGCCGACAGGCTCACGGATTCGCGCACCGCCTGCTCGGCCCAATCGGCATTGCGACTGCGCAGCTGCGCCAGGCTGCGGATGTAGGCCGACGCATCAGCCAGCCGCTTGGCGTTCATCGCATCGGGAGCGGACTCCGCACCCTTCTCGGAGGGCTTCCCGGAAGAGGGCGGCGGTTTCGGCTCCGGCCGGCCGGGCGCCGGCATGCCGATGGCCACCGGCGTCGCTGCGCCGAGGTTGGAGGCCGGCGCCATGGCGGCGATATGGCTCGCGTAGAGGATGTAGGTACCCGCACTCGCGGCGCGGGCGCCGCTGGGTGCCACGAAGGTCGCCACCGGCACGGGCGAAGCGAGGATGTCCTTGATGATGTTGCGCATCGAGGCGTCGAGCCCGCCGGGCGTGTCGAGCTGCAGCACGGCGAGCCGCGCTTCCTTCTTGGCAGCCAGTGCAAGGCCGCGGCGCACATAGTCTGCGGCAGCGGGCCCGATGGCGCCGTCGATCTGCATGAGGACCACGATGCGGGGCGCCTCGGGGCTTGCGGGTGCAGCGGCAGACACGGCTTCAGCGCTGGCCGCCGCTGCCGCATGAGCCAGGAGGACCAGTCCCATCAACCATGTTCCGGCGGACCTCATGATGCGGATGATTCTAGGAGTCGCGGGCGTCCGTGTCACACACGGGCTACTCGACGAAAAGCAGGGCCGGGCATTCGAGCGAAGCCCGCAGGGCCTGCACGAACTCGGCCGCGAGCTGGCCGTCGACCACGCGGTGGTCGAAGGAGGAGGACAGGTTCATCATGCGGCGCGCGACCACCGCGCCGCCCTGCAGCACCGGACGCTGCACGATGCGGTTGACGCCGACGATCGCCACCTCGGGCGCGTTGATGATCGGCGTGGAGGCGATGCCGCCCAGCGCGCCGAGGCTGGTGACGGTGATGGTCGAGCCGCTCAGTTCGTCGCGCGTGGCCCGGCCCGCGCGCGCGGCATCGGCCAGGCGCGCGATCTCTGTCGCGCTGGACCAGAGGTCGCGCGCTTCCGCGTGGCGCAGCACCGGCACCATGAGGCCGGCCGCGGTCTGGGTCGCGATGCCGACATGCACCGCGCCGTGACGGGTGAGCACGCCAGCCTCGTCGTCGAAGCGGGCATTGATCTGCGGGAAGCGCGGCACCGCCAGCACGACCGCACGCACCAGCAGCGGCAGCAGCGTCAGGTGCGCCCGCTCGCTGCCCCAGCTTTCGTTGAGCCGCGCCCGCAGCAGCTCCAGGTCGGTCACGTCGATCTCCTCGACGTAGGTGAAGTGCGGGATGCGGCGCATCGCATCCTGCATGCGTTGCGCGATGCGGCGGCGCACGCCGGTCACGGGCACGGCCTCCTCGTCGTTGCGCTCTGCGTAGCGCGCCGCGCTAGGCGCCTGCGGACCGGGCCGCCGGACCAGCCAGGCGTCGAGGTCCTCGTGCAGGATGCGGCCGTCCGCGCCGCTGCCCGGCACCTGCTGCAAATCGATGCCGAGGGCCGCGGCCCGATGGCGCACCGCAGGCGAGGCGAGCGGCTTGTTGCCGGCCGATGGGCGCGCGTGCTCCGCCGGTGCCGGTGCCGGTGCCGGTGTCGACGTCGGTGCCGATGTCGGTGCAGGCGCCGCCACCTGCGCCGCCGCGCGTGCGGGCGCGGCCGACACCGCCTGCGCCTCGCCGCCGCCGTCCCCCACATCGATGCGGATCAGCTCCGCGCCCACCGCGATCTGCTGCCCCACCTCGCCGCCGAGCGCGAGCACCTTGCCCGCGACCGGCGACGGGATCTCGACCGTCGCCTTGTCGGTCATCACGTCGGCCAGCACCTGGTCTTCGGCCACCGAGTCGCCGGGCTGCACGCGCCATGCCACCAGCTCCACCTCGGCGATGCCTTCGCCGATGTCCGGCACCTTGATGGCATGCGTGCCCATTCAGTTCTCCATGACGCGCCGGAAGGCCGCGCCCACGCGCGCCGGGCCCGGAAAGTAGGCCCACTCCTGCGCGTGCGGATAGGGCGTGTCCCAGCCGGTCACGCGCTCGATCGGCGCCTCGAGGTGATGGAAGCAGTGCTCCTGCACCAGCGCCGTCAGCTCGGCGCCGAAGCCGCTGGTGCGCGTGGCCTCGTGCACGATCACGCAGCGGCCGGTCTTCCTGACCGAGGCGACGAGCGTCTCCAGGTCCAGCGGCCACAGGCTGCGCAGGTCGATGATCTCGGCGTCGATGCCGGTCTCCTGCGCGGCCGCTTCCGAGACGAAGACCATGGTGCCGTAGCTGATAACCGTGAGGTCGGCGCCAGGGCGGAACACCTTGGCCGATTCGAGCGGCACCGTGTAGTAGCCCTCGGGCACCTCGCCCAGCGGATGGGCCGACCAGGAGATTAGCGGCCGGTCGTGGTGGCCGTCGAAGGGGCCGTTGTAGAGGCGCTTGGGCTCCAGGAAGATCACCGGATCGTCGTTCTCGATCGAGGCGATCAAGAGGCCCTTGGCGTCGCGCGGATTGGAAGGCATCACCGTGCGCACGCCGCAGACGTGCGTGAACAGCGCCTCCGGGCTCTGGCTGTGCGTCTGGCCGCCGTAGATGCCGCCGCCGCAGGGCATGCGGATGGTGATCGGCGCGCTGAAGTCGCCGGCCGAGCGAAAGCGCAGCCGCGCCGCTTCGGAAACGATCTGGTCGTAGGCGGGATAGAAGTAGTCGGCGAACTGCACCTCGACCACCGGGCGCAGGCCGTAGGCGCCCATGCCGATGGCCGAGCCGACGATGCCGCCTTCGGAGATCGGCGCGTCGAACACGCGCGAGCGGCCGTACTTGGCCTGCAGGCCCTCGGTGCAGCGGAACACGCCGCCGAAGTAGCCGACGTCCTGGCCGTAGATGACGACGTTGTCGTCGCGCTCGAGCATCACGTCCATCGCCGAACGCAGGGCCTGGATCATGGTCATGGCGGTCATTCAGCAACCTCCGTGCTGCGCACTTCGGTGCGAGCGCCTTCGGGGCGGCCGGGCGGCGCTCATGAAACCACTCCGGCCTGCATCTGTTCGCGCTGCCGCTTCAAATGCGCCGGCATGTCCTTGTAGACGTCCTCGAACATCGTCGCCGCGCCCGCGAGATGGCCGTCGGCCAGCGAGCCGTAGCGCTCGGCTTCCTTCAGCGCGGCATTGACCTCGGCCTCCAGTTTCGCCTGCGTCTCTTCGTGCTCCTGCTGCGACCAGGCGCCGATGCCGATGAGATGCTGCGCCAGCCGCGGGATCGGATCGCCGAGCGGAAAGTGCGCCCAGTCGTCGGCCGGCCGGTAGCGCGAGGGATCGTCCGAGGTCGAATGCGCGCCGGCGCGGTAGGTGACCCATTCGATCAGCGTCGGCCCGAGGTTGCCGCGGGCGCGCGCAGCAGCCCAGCGCGAGGCGGCCAGCACGGCAAGGAAGTCGTTGCCGTCGACGCGCAGCGAGGCGATGCCGCACCCGACGCCGCGCGCCGCGAAGGTGGTGGCCTCGCCGCCGGCGATGGCCTGGAAGGTCGAGATCGCCCACTGGTTGTTGACCACGTTGAGGATCACCGGCGCGCGGTACACGTGGGCGAAGGTCAGCGCCGTGTGGAAGTCGGATTCGGCGGTGGCGCCGTCGCCGATCCATCCCGAGGCGATGCGCGTGTCGCCCTTGATCGCCGAGGCCATGCCCCAGCCCACGGCCTGGATGAATTGCGTGGCCAGGTTGCCCGAGACCGAGAAGAAGCCGGCGCGCTTCATCGAATAGCACACGGGCAACTGCCGCCCCTTGAGCGGGTCGCGCTCGTTGGACATCAGCTCGCAGATCATGCCCACCATCGACACGTCGTCGCGCGCCAGCAGCAGGCCCTGCTGGCGGTAGGTGGGAAAGCACATGTCGCCCTGCTGCAGCGCCAGCGCGTGGCCGGTGGCGATGGCCTCCTCGCCCAGGCACTGCATGTAGAAGGAGATCTTCTTCTGCCGCTGCGCGATCAGCATGCGGGCGTCGAAGGCCCGCGTCTTCATCATCGCGACGAGGCCGCGGCGCAGCAAGGCCGCATCCGCCTCGGGCACCCACGGACCGACGGCACGGCCCTCGTCGTCGAGCACGCGCACCAGCGTGTAGGCGAGGTCGGCGGTGTCGGCCGGCGAGGCCTCCAGCGGGGGACGCCGCACCTCGCCGGCGCGCGAAATGTGCAGGTAGGAAAAATCGGTCTCGCGGCCCGGACGCCCGGTGGGCTCCGGCACATGCAGACGAAGAGGTGCGCCCTGGCTCATCGCGTTGTCTCCGCGCTCGATGGGATCGCTCGCAAGACAAAGCCTAGCGAATTTCAGGCCGCTGCGCAGCCGGCAAAGCGCGCGACTGCGCAACCGCCGAGCACCCGCAAGGCCCGGCGACCCTCCCGGGGCGGCCGCCGCCCTCAGTCGATACTGATGTTCGCCGCCTTCGCCACCTCGGCCCACTTCACGCGGTTGGCGTGAACGGTGGCCTTGAACTGCGCGGGCGTCTCGATGCGCACTGTGTTGCCCTGGCCTTCGAACTTCTCGCGGATCTCGGACTGCTCGAGCACGGACCTGATCGCCGCGTTGAGCTTGTCGACGATGCGCGCATCCGTGCCCTTGGGCGCGAAGACGCCGAACCAGATCGAGCTGTCGAAGCCCTGGGTGCCGGCGATGCCGCTGGACGCGATGGTCGGCACTTCCTTCACCGCCGCCACCGGCTTGGCGGTGGTGACGCCCAGGAGCCGCACCTTGCCCGCCTTGTAGTGCGGCAGCACGGTCTGCACTTGGTTCATGATGCAGCAGGTCTCTCCGCGCACCACCGAGGCGATGGCCTCCGGCCCGCCCTTGTAGGGCACATGCACCATCTGCAGGCCGAGGCGCGAGTTCAGCTCGGCAAAAGCCATGTGGGTGCCGGCGCCGTTGCCGGTAGAGGCGTAGTTGTACTTGCCGGGATTGGCCTTCACCAGCTCGACGAACTCTTTGAGCGTCTTGACGTTGATCACCTCCGGATTGATGGTGAGCACGTTGGAGACGTCGAGCACCGGCGCCACGGGCACGAAGTCGGCCTCCACGTCGAAGGGCAGCTTTTTGTAGAGCGCCGCGTTGCTGCCATGCGTGGCGGCGGTGCCGAAGGCGAGCGTGTAGCCGTCGGGCCTGGCGCGCGCCACGTACTCGCTCGCGATGTTGCCGGCGGCGCCGGACTTGTAGTCGATCACCACCGTCTGGCCGAGCTTCTGCTGCAAGGGTTCCTGGATCGTGCGCGCCACCACGTCGACGCCCGAGCCGGCCGGGAAGCCCATGATCAGCGTGACGGGCTGCCGCGGCCACTCGGCCTGCGCGAAGGCGGAAGGCGCGGCGCAGGCGCCGAGGGCAAGACCGGCGGCGGCGAGCAGACGGCGCGAGCGGCTGGAGAGAGAATCGGGCATGACTGTCCTTCGAAGCGGATGGAGCAAGCGCCGATTGTGGCGCGAGGCTCATGCGAAACCGTGTCGAAGCTTATGCCGGACGGCCGGCTGAATCGATCCCTCTACATTGCGCCCATGGTCCGCCCCACCCAACAAATCCATCCCCCGCGCGAACCGGCGCCGCTCTTCGCCGCCGCCACCGTGCTTCTGCTGCGCGACACGCCCGCAGGCATCGAAGTCCTGATGACGCGCCGCTCCTCCGGCGCGAGCTTTGCGCCCGGCGCCTATGTGTTTCCCGGCGGGCGCATCGACGAAGGCGACCGCGCCGCGCACCGCATCGCTTTGCGTCGGCCCACGCAAGCCGAGGTGCAGCTCACGCAGGCCGTGGCCGCGGTGCGTGAAAGCTTCGAGGAGCTCGGCGTGCTGCTCGCGCGCCACGAGGACGGCCGCCCCGTGAGCGCCGAAGACGTGGCCGCGATGGACCGCAGCACGGCCGCGAGCGCCGTCGCCCTGGCCGACCAGTGCGCGGCGCGCGGACTGCGGCTTGCGACCGACGAAGTCTTCACCTTCGCGCACTGGATCACCGACCGCGACCTGCCCAAGCGCTTCGACGTCCCCTTCCTGGTGGCGCGCATGCCCGTGGGCCAGACGCCGACCGCCGACGAGACCGAGCAGTTCGAGCCCTGCTGGGTGCGGCCGGCCGATGCGCTGGCGCGGCACCAGGCGGGCGGCTTTTTCATGATCTTCCCGACCCTGCGCACGCTGGAGCGCATGGCCGCCTACGAGTCGGTCGATGCCCTGCTCGATGCATGCGCGAACCGCGCGGGCGGCGAAGGCCCGCTGTTCACCAGCTGTCCGCGCGCCGGCCTGCTGCGCGGCCGGGAGGCGCGCTACATGGAGCACGACTCGCCCTACGGCGAGCTGGCGCTGGTCTGCCCCGACGGCCAGATCGTGCATGCGCTCGACTGGCAGAGCGAGTCTCCGGTGGCGCTCCTGAAGAACGTGCACCGGCTGACCGCGCCGAACCCCGGTGCAATGACCGGGCCGGGCACCAACAGCTACATCGTGGGCGATGCGGCCAGCGGCTACATCGTGATCGATCCCGGGCCGAACGAGGCGAGCCACCTCGAGCGCCTGCACCGCGCCACCGGCGGCGACATCCGCATGATCGTGTGTACCCATTCGCATGCCGATCATTCGCCGGGCGCGGCGCCGCTGCAGGCGCTGTGCACGGCATCGAGGCCGCCGATCCTCGGCCTGCCCTCGGCGCCGACCGCGCGCGCCTCGGCGCGCTTCTCGCCCGACCGCACGCTGCAGGACCAGGAGCGCCTCGTGCTGGCAGGCCCGGACGGCACCACGCACACGCTGCGCGCCGTCCACACCCCCGGCCACGCGGCCAACCACCTCTGCCTGGTGCTGGAGGAGGACGGCCTCTTGTTCTCCGGCGACCATGTGCTCAACGGCAGCACCACGGTGGTCGACCCGCCGGACGGCAACATGAATGCGTATCTCGACTCGCTCGACCGGCTCGACGCGGTCTGCGCCGAAGGCGACGTCCGCTTCATCCTGCCGGCGCACGGCTACGTGCTCGGCGAGGCGCGCGCCGCGATCGCCTACCTGAAGGCACACCGCCTGAAACGCGAGGCCAGGATCGCCGCCGCGATGCAGCGCCTGCCGCAGGGCACGCCCGAGGACTGGCTGCCGCTCGCCTACGACGACGTACCCGAACGCATGTGGCCGGTGGCGGCACGCTCGCTGGCCGCGCACGTGGAGCGCATCCGGCAAAAGGCGGCGCCATGACCGACACCGAAGAAGGCATCCGCCTGGCCAAGCGCGTGGCCGCGATGGCCGGCTGCTCGCGGCGCGAAGCCGAGCTGCTGATCGAGAACGGCGCAGTGCGCATCGACGGCGAACCGGCGCTGCTGCCGCAGACGCGCGTGCAGGCGCACCAGCAGGTCGAGATCGAAGCCGGCGCGCGGCCCGAGCCGGTGGTGCCGGTCACGCTGCTGCTGCACAAGCCGGCCGGCACCCCGACCGACAACGCGCATCGCCTGCTGGTGCCCGCCAACCACCACGAGCCCGAGCGCGCGGGCCTGCGCTTCCTGCCGCGCCACGTGGCGGCGCAGCGCTGCATGACGCCGCTCGAAACCGGCGCCAGCGGGCTGGTGGTCTTCACGCAGGAGTGGCGCATCGAGCGCAAGCTGCAGGAAGACGCGGGCATCCTCGAGAACGAAGTGATGGTCGACGTCGCCGGCCCGGTCGGGCCCGACGTGCTCGCGCGCCTCGAACGCGCCTCCGCAGCACGCGTTAGCATCGGCCAGCAGGCCGAGGGCCACACCGGCCTGCGCTTTGCGATCAAAGGGCCGCGGCCGGGGCAGATCGCCCACCTGTGCGACGAGGCGGGCCTGCGCATCCTCGCGATGAAGCGCATCCGCATCGGCCGCGTGCCGCTGGCGGGCCTGCTGCCCGGACAGTGGCGCTACCTGCTGCCCAACGAGCGCTTCTGACGCCCGTGCGCCTGTTTGCCGCCGCCGCTGCACTCATCGGTTGGGCCGCGCTCGCGCTGCAGCTGGCGCTGTCGATCGGGCTGGCCACGGCCGGCGGGCGAACGGCCGGCTGGGGCGTCTTCATGTACCTCGGCTACTTCACCATCCTGACCAACCTGCTTGCGGCGCTGGCGCTGACGGCCGCGGCGAGCGCCGCGCAGGGCACGTTGCAGCGTTTCTTCCGAAGGCCTGGCGTGGCGAGCGCAATCGGCGCCAACATCGCCGTGGTGGGCCTCGTCTACTTCTTCGTGCTGCGCCACATCTGGAATCCAGAGGGCCTGCTGTGGCTGGCCGACGTGCTGCTGCACTACCTGATGCCGGTGCTTTTTCTCGCCTATTGGTGGATCGCGGTGCCCGCGCGAGGCTTGCGCTGGCGCGACCTCCCGCACTGGTGGATCTATCCGTTGGGCTATCTGGCTTATGCACTGGTGCGCGGCGCGATCGCTGGCGTCTACCCCTACCCATTCATCGACGCGGGTGCGCTGGGCTATGGCCGCACCGCGCTCAATGCGGTGGCCGTGCTGATCGGCTTCTCGCTGGTCGCCGCGCTGCTGGTGGCGATCGGCCGCAAGAAGCCGACGCCGAAAAAAGTGTGAAGCGCGCCGTTAGGCCGGATTCTGTGCATTGAGGTTGCCCCCAACGTGACCGCCATTACTCTGGGCCGTTTGTCGCCAAACGGCTCGGTGCCACCTACCCGCCGACTCTGCGGAACCACATCGACGTCGGCCTACTTGGTGTTGCTGCGCGCAGAGATTGCCCGTTTCACCCGGCCGAAGTTGCCCTCGGCCGACTCGTCTCTGTTGCTCTGATCCTCACCTCGCGGTGGAGAGCCGTTAGCTCCTGCGCTGTCCTGTGCAGTCCGGACCTTCCTCCAGTGCGCTCTTTCGAGACTTGCACCAGCGGCGGTCTGGCGTGCTTCACATGGCGATTATCGCGACAATGGCGGCCCCTTGGCGCTACACGAAGGAATCCCGCATGAAAGCCCAGAACATCCTGCAGACCATCGGCAACACGCCGCACATCCGCATCCAGCGGCTGTTCGGCCGGGCGACGCAGCAGGTGTGGATCAAGTCCGAGCGCGCCAATCCCGGCGGCTCGATCAAGGACCGCATCGCGCTCGCGATGGTCGAGGATGCCGAGAAGTCCGGCGCGCTCAAGCCCGGCGGCACCATCGTCGAGCCGACTTCGGGCAATACCGGCATCGGGCTCGCGATGGTCGCAGCCGTCAAGGGCTACAAGCTCGTTCTCGTGATGCCCGACAGCATGTCGCTCGAGCGCCGCCGCCTCATGCTGGCTTACGGCGCAATCTTCGACCTGACACCGCGCGAGAAGGGCATGAAGGGATCGATCGCACGTGCCGAGGAGATCGTCGCCGGCACGCCCGGCGCCTGGATGCCGCAGCAGTTCAACAACCCGGCCAACGTCGAGGTGCATGCGCGCACCACGGCAGAGGAGATCGCGGCCGACTTTCCCGATGGGCTGGATGTGCTGATCACCGGCGTCGGCACCGGCGGCCACATCACGGGCTGCGCACGGGTGCTCAAGAAGAAGTGGCCCCAGCTCAAGGTGTTTGCGGTCGAGCCCGTGGCCTCGCCAGTGATCTCGGGCGGCGCGCCTTCGCCGCACCCGATCCAGGGCATCGGCGCCGGCTTCATTCCGAAGAACCTCGACACCGAACTGCTCGACGGCGTGATCCTGGTCGATGCCGAACCGGCGCGCGAGATGGCGCGCCGCTGCGCCGCCGAAGAGGGCATGCTGGTCGGCATCTCCTCGGGCGCCACGCTCACCGCGATTGCGCAGAAACTGCCGGAACTGGCGCCCGATGCGGTGGTGCTGGGCTTCAACTACGACACCGGCGAGCGCTATCTGTCGGTCGACGGCTTCCTGCCGGCCTGAGTGCACGCCGGCAAGACCGGCGCATTGTCGATAATCGGTGTTCCTGCTTGATAAACACAAGCCCACGACATGCTGAGAATCTCCGAAATCAAACTGCCGCTCGACCACGACGATGCGGCCCTTCCCCAAGCCGTCGCAACCGCCCTCGGCACGCCTGTGGCCGCGATCGCCGGCTTCAAGGTCTTCAAGCGCAGTTTCGATGCGCGCAAACCGCAGCTCTTTCAGGTCTACATCGTCGACGCGACGATCGCGGGTCCGGCGCTCGAAGCCGCGCTGCTCGCGAAGTTCGCCGGGCATCCCCACATCGGCCCTTCGCCCGACATGGTGTGGCGCGCACCGGTCCAGGCACCGGCCGGACTACCGCTGCGCCCCGTGGTCGTCGGCTTCGGCCCCTGCGGCATCTTCTGCGCGCTGATGTTGGCGCAGATGGGCTTCAAACCCATCGTGCTGGAGCGCGGCAAGACCGTGCGCGAGCGCACCAAGGACACCTGGGGCCTGTGGCGCAAGAGCGTGCTGAACCCCGAGTCGAACGTGCAGTTCGGCGAGGGCGGCGCCGGCACCTTCTCGGACGGCAAGCTCTACAGCCAGATCAAGGACCCGCGCTTCCTCGGCCGCAAGGTGATGGAGGAGTTCGTCAAGGCCGGCGCGCCGCCCGAGATCCTCTACGTCGCGCATCCGCACATCGGCACCTTCAAGCTGGTGAAGGTGGTGGAGCACATGCGCGAGCAGATCACAGCCCTGGGCGGCGAGATCCGCTTCGAGCAGCGCGTGACCGACGTGCTGATCGAGGACGGGCAGCTCCGCGGCCTGAGCGTGCTCGACCAGCGCACCGGCGAGCAGAGCGAGCTGCGCGCCGACCACGTGGTGATGGCGCTCGGCCACAGTTCGCGCGACACCTTCGAGATGCTGCATGCGCGCGGCGTGCACATCGAGGCCAAGCCCTTCTCGATCGGATTTCGCGTCGAGCACCCGCAGGGTTTGATCGACCGCGCGCGCTGGGGCCGGCATGCCGGCCATCCGCTCCTGGGCGCGGCCGACTACAAGCTGGTGCACCACGCGAGCAACGGCCGCTCGGTGTACAGCTTCTGCATGTGTCCGGGCGGCACGGTGGTGGCCGCCACCAGCGAGCCGGGCCGCGTGGTGACCAACGGCATGAGCCAGTACTCGCGCAACGAGCGCAACGCGAACGCGGGCATCGTGGTGGGCATCGACCCGCGCGACTTCCCCGGCGACGCGCTCGCGGGCATCGCGCTGCAGCGCGAACTCGAATCCAATGCCTTCGTGCTCGGCGGCGGCGACTACCGCGCGCCGGGCCAGCTGGTCGGCGATTTCGTGGCCGGCAAGCCCTCCGCCGCGCTGGGCAGCGTCGAGCCCTCGTACAAGCCGGGCGTGACGCCGGGCGACCTGCATGCCGCCCTGCCCGGCTATGCGATCGAGGCGATGCGCGAGGCCTTCCCAGCCTTCGGCCGAAAGATCAAGGGCTTCGACCTGCACGACGCGGTGCTGACCGGCGTCGAGACGCGCACCTCCTCGCCGATCAGGATCACGCGCGGCGACGATTTCCAGAGCCTCAACGTGCGCGGCCTCTATCCGGCCGGCGAAGGCGCGAGCTATGCGGGCGGCATCCTCTCGGCCGGCGTCGACGGCATCAAGGTGGCGGAAGCGGTCGCGCGCGAGCTCGCGGCGCCCATGAAAAAAGCCGCCTGAGGGCGGCTTTTTCAGTGATCGCGCGGCGGATCAGCCCGGCGCGCTCTGCAGCGCCGCGATGCGCTCTTCGATCGGCGGGTGCGTCGCAAAGAGCTTGCCGATGCTGCCCGTGATGCCCATGGCCTCGACCGCCTTCGGCAACTCGCCGGGCGGCAGGCCGCCGAGGCGCGCGAGCGCGTTCATCATCGGCTGCTTGCGGCCCATCAACTGGGCCGCGCCGGCGTCGGCGCGGAATTCGCGCTGGCGCGAGAACCAGGCCACCACGATCGCGGCGGCGAAACCGAGCACGATGTCGAGCACCAGCGTGGTGATCATGTAGCCGATGCCCGGGCCGGTGCTGTCGCTGCCGCGGCGCAGGAAGCCGTCGACCACATAGCCGATCACGCGCGAGAGGAACACGACGAAGGTGTTCATCACGCCCTGGATCAGCGTCATGGTGACCATGTCGCCGTTGGCCACGTGCGCCACTTCGTGGCCGATCACGGCCTCGACTTCTTCGCGCGTCATGTTGGCCAGGAGGCCCGTCGACACCGCGACCAGCGAGGAGTTCTTGAACGCGCCGGTGGCGAAGGCATTGGGGTCGCCCTCGAAGATGCCGACCTCGGGCATGCCGATGCCGGCCTTGTCGGCGAACTTGCGCACGGTCTGCACGATCCAGGCCTCGTCGGGCGACTGCGGCTCGTTGATGATGCGCACGCCGGCGCTCCACTTGGCCATCGGCTTGCTGATCAAGAGCGAGATGATCGCGCCGCCGAAGCCGATGACCAGCGAAAAGCCCAACAGGGCGGTGAGATTGAGTCCGTTGGCCGTGAGGTAGCGGTTGACGCCGAGCAGGCTGGCGACGACGCCGAGCACCGCGACCACCAGGACGTTGGTCAGGACAAACAGAAGGATGCGTTTCAAGTTGATTTCTCCGTGGGTGCAGACGATGGCTCGCCGTGGCGAGCAAATGAGGGCCGCCACCCTGGTTTCAAGCGGTGGACGGTCGGGGCGGGCAGTTGTTCTTGGTTGTGGAGCCCCATGCGGCTCAGGCGTACAGAGTGATGATAGGAGCAAAAGTTCGGCGTCAAGTGCACGCCACCACGCTCACTCCGGGTAAAGCCGGCCCGCCGGCCGCGGTGGCCTGAAGACCTCGGTATCGTCATAGAAACCGGGTGCCTCGTTCGGCGCCCACCAGCCGGGCACGCCGAGCACGGGCAGCGCAGCGAAGGGCTTGCTCGCGAGATGGGCAGCGTCCAGCGCTGCTGCGATCGCCGCATCGTCGATCGCGATCGATCGGCTGGCGCCCGGCGCACAGAGCACATGCGCCGTCATCGGCTTGCGCGGCGAGCTCAGTTTTTCGAGCAGCGCATGGCCGAAGACCAGCAGCCGCGCCTCGCGCCACAAGACCCGCTCGGCCACGAAGAGCCGCTGCCAGTCGCGCGCGAGCAAGGCTTCCCACAAGGCAGGCGGCGCATCGAGCACGGCGCCGTTCTCGTCGAATAGCGTGAGCGCATCGCGCAGCGGCCCGCGCACGGCGCCGACGCCGGCGCGCGCAATCTCGGCCGCTTGCAGCGCGTTGAGGCGCCGTTTGGCCGCGGGGAAATGCAGCCACACGAGGCCGTTGAAGAAGTCGTGCAGGTTGTCGCGCGTGGGCACCTGCGCGGTGCGGAAGATGAAGGCTTCGTAGGCCTCGTCGTCCGGCGCCGCATGTGCGGGCACGAAGCGCAGGGGGCCGGCCGGCAGCTCGATGGGCGCGGGTTCGCTCGACAGCGCCTCTGCCACGCCGAGGCCCTGGGCCACCGCCGCGCCGGCAACGGCCGCGCGCCGTGCATAGGGCGCGAGCCATGGCCGCGCCATATCGAGCGGCCAGGCAGGGTTCACGACGCCAGCGGGCCGACGTACTGCACCTTGTTGGGCGTCTTCTCCGGCGTCAGCGCGAACAGCTCGGGGTATTTCTTGAACAGCTTGGGCGAGCTCGCGCTCTTGCCCAGCAGCTTGGCGCCGCGCAGCCGCTCGGCCGCGTGGTTGAGTTCGATCTTGCCGCCTGCACCGAGTTCGGGCACGGCGTCGAGGATGCGCAGCACGTCCTCCGGCAGCACGGGCACGCGCGCCACCGCGGGCGCCGGCGTTGCCTTGGCGCGGCGCGGTGCGCGCGGCGCCCGCTTGGCCGCCGGCTTGGCGGCGGCAGCCCGGTCGGACTGATGGTGCTGGAGGTCGATGAAACTGTCGTAGACCGCGACGGTCTCGTCGCCGGTCTTGCCCTGCTGGCCGATGCCGCAGACGCGGCACCCTTTTTCGCGCAGCCGGATCACCAGCGGCGCGAAGTCGGAATCGGAGGAAACCAGCACCACGATGTCGGGACGCTCGGCCACCGCCAGATCCATGGCATCGACCGCGAGCGCGATGTCGGTGCTGTTCTTGCCGGCCGACAGGTTGACCATCGGCCGCACCGAGAGCCGCTTGAACATCGCCTGCTGCTTGAGCGCAGTCTCGGCGTTGCAGTAGGCGCGCCGCACGTGGATGGCGCCGTGCTCGGCCATCGTGCGCTGCACGGCCTGCTCGATCACGTCGGACGAAACATTGTCGGCGTCGATCAGGAGCATCACGCGCGGCGACGAGGGGTTCATGCGAGTCTCCAGGCGACGGTTTCGCCGCCGCGCAAGGGTTTCAAGGTGGCATCGCCGTAGGGCACCGCTTCCGGCACGGTCCAGCTTTCGCGCTTCAGCGTCACGGTGTCGGTGTTGCGCGGCAGGCCGTAGAAGTCGGGGCCGTGGAAGCTCGCGAAGCCTTCGAGCTTGTCGAGCGCGCCGGCATGGTCGAAGGCTTCGGCATAGAGCTCGAGCGCAGTCAGCGCGGTGTAGCAGCCGGCGCAGCCCAGCGCATGTTCCTTGAGGTGCGCCGGATGCGGCGCGCTGTCGGTGCCGAGGAAGAAGCGGTCGCTGCCGCTGGTGGCGGCCTCGACCAGCGCGACGCGGTGCGTCTCGCGCTTGAGCACCGGCAGGCAGTAGTAGTGCGGCCGAATGCCGCCGGTGAAGATGGCGTTGCGGTTGTAGAGCAGGTGGTGGGCGGTGATGGTGGCGGCCGTGAAGCGGCCGGCATCGCGCACGTAGTGGGCGCCCTCCTTGGTCGTCAGGTGCTCGAACACCACCTTGAGCTCCGGGAAGTCGCGGCGCAGTGGAATCATGACGCGGTCGATGAACACGGCCTCGCGGTCGAAAAGGTCGACCGCCGGGTCCGTCACCTCGCCGTGCACCAGCAGCAGCAGGTCGTGCTTCTGCATCGCTTCGAGCGTCTTGTAGGTGTTGCGGATGTCGGTCACGCCGGCATCGCTGTTGGTGGTGGCGCCGGCCGGGTAGAGCTTGAGGGCGCACACGCCGGCCGCGGCGGCGCGTGCGATTTCCTCGGGCGGCAGCTTGTCGGTCAGGTACAGCGACATGACCGGCTCGAAGCTCAGGCCCTCCGGCACGGCGGCGCGGATGCGGTCGCGGTAGGCGATGGCCTGGTCGGCGTTCGTCACCGGCGGCCGCAGATTGGGCATGATCAGCGCCCGCCCGAACTGGCGCGCCGAATGCGGCACCACGGCCTCGAGCGCGGCGCCGTCGCGCACGTGCAGATGCCAGTCGTCGGGGCGGGTGATGGTGAGGGTATCGGCAGGGCTTTTCATGAGGGGGATTGTCACCCGCGGAAACCCGCGCTGGCACGGCTCGTGCATGACTCCTCATGAATTCGTTTTTGCCCTCAACAGGAGTTCTACGTGAAGCGTGCGATTGTCCAACTGCCCCTGAAACCCCTGGCCGCCTGCGCCGCCCTGCTGACGCTGGCTCTGGCGCACCCCGCCGCCTCTGCGCAGGAAAAAACGCTGCGCATCGCGATGACCGCTGCCGACATTCCACGCACGCTGGGCCAGCCCGACCAGGGCTTCGAGGGCAACCGATTCACCGGCATCCCGATCTACGACTCGCTCACGCAATGGGACCTCTCCAAGGCCGAAGCGCCCAGCGTGGTGATCCCCGCGCTGGCCACTTCCTGGGCGGTGGACGCGAAGGACAAGACCAAGTGGGTCTTCAAGCTGCGCCCCGGCGTCAAGTTCCATGACGGCTCGGCCCTCAACGCCGACGCGGTGGCCTGGAACGTGGCCAAGGTGCTCGACAAGGAAGCGCCCCAGTTCGACCCCAGCCAGGTCGGCGTGACGGCCTCGCGCATGCCCACGCTCAAGAGCGCCCGCAAGATCGACGACCTGACGATCGAGCTCACGACCAGCGAGCCCGACGCCTTCCTGCCGATCAACCTCACCAACCTGTTCATGGCCTCGCCGGCCCAGTGGGACGCCAAGCTGAAGGCAGTGCCGGCCAGCGTGACGGTGCCGGCCGAGCGCTCCAAGGCCGCATGGACCGCCTTCGCGGCCGACCCGGCGGGCTCGGGGCCCTTCAAGGTCACGCGCTTCGTCGCGCGCGAGCGCCTGGAGCTGGCGGCCAACAAGACTTACTGGGATGCCAAGCGCGTGCCGAAGATCGACAAGGTCGTGATGCTGCCGATGCCCGAGGCCAATGCGCGCACGGCCGCGCTGCTGGGCGGCCAGGTCGACTGGATCGAGGCGCCCGCGCCGGATGCGATGCCGCAGATCACGCAGCGCGGCTTCAAGATCTACTCGAACGCGCAGCCGCACGTGTGGCCCTGGCAGCTGTCCTTCGTCGAAGGCTCGCCCTGGCTCGACAAGCGCGTGCGCCAGGCGGCCAACCTCTGCGTCGACCGCGGCGGCCTGAAGCAATTGCTGGGCGGCATGATGGCCGAGCCCAAGGGCACGGTGGCGCCGGGCCATCCGTGGTGGGGCAATCCCAAGTTCGACATGAAGTACGACGTAAAGGCCGCGCAGGCGCTCATGACGCAGGCCGGCTTCTCGGCCGCCAAGCCGGTGAAGGTCAAGGTGCAGATCTCGGCCTCGGGCTCGGGCCAGATGCAGCCGCTGCCGATGAACGAGTTCGTGCAGCAGTCGCTGAAGCAATGCTTCTTCGACGTGCAGTTCGACGTGATCGAATGGAACACGCTGTTCACCAACTGGCGCAAGGGCGCCAAGGACGCGTCGGCCAACGGCGCCAACGCCACCAACGTGAGCTTCGCCGCGATGGACCCCTTCTTCGCGATGGTGCGCTTCGTGAGCACCAAGGCGTTTCCGCCGGTGTCGAACAACTGGGGCTACTACGGCAGCCCCGAGGTCGACAAGCTGGTGGCCGACGCCCGCACCAGCTTCGACGACAAGGCGCGCGACGCCGCGCTGGCCAAGCTGCATGCGTACATCGTGGACGACGCGCCCTTCGTCTGGATCGCGCACGACGTCGGGCCGCGCGCGCTGTCGGCCAAGGTCAAGAACGTGGTGCAGCCGAAGAGCTGGTTCATCGATATCGCGACCATGTCCATGGACTGATCCCCCGCCCGCTTCATGCTCGCCTACCTGTTGCGCCGCGTCTTCTACGCCATTCCGATCATGATCGGCGTGGCCTTCGTGTGCTTCGCGCTCGTGCACCTGGCGCCGGGCGATCCGCTGGTGTCGATCCTGCCGCCCGATGCCTCGGCCGACCTGCAGGCGCAGCTGCGCGAGCTCTACGGCTTCAACCGCACGCTGCCCGAGCAGTTCGCGCTGTGGGTGTGGCGCGCGATGCACGGCGACCTGGGCGTCTCCATCGCGAGCAACCGCGCGGTGGCGGGCGAGGTGCTGACCGCGGTCGGCAACACGCTGCGCCTGGCGGTGGTGGCAACCGCGATCGGCTTCGTGCTCGGCTGCCTGTTCGGCTTCGTCGCCGGCTATTTCCGCAACTCCTGGCTCGACCGCGCGGCCTCCATGCTGTCGGTGCTGGGCGTGAGCGTGCCGCACTACTGGCTGGGCATGGTGATGGTGATCGTGTTCTCCTCGCAGCTCATGTGGCTGCCCGCCACCGGCGCCGGCCCCGGCGGCTCGAGCGATTGGGCCTGGGACTGGGAACACCTGCAGTTCCTCGTGCTGCCTGCGCTCACGATGTCGGTGATCCCGATGGGCATCATCGCGCGCACGGTGCGCGCGCTGGTGGCCGAGATCCTCGAGCAGGAGTTCATCGTCGGACTGCGCGCCAAGGGCCTCACGCACTTCGGCGTGTTCCGCCACATGGTGAAGAACGCGGCGCCCACCGCGCTGGCGGTGATGGGCCTGCAGCTGGGCTACCTGCTCGGCGGCTCGATCCTGATCGAGACCGTGTTCTCCTGGCCCGGCACCGGCTTCCTCTTGAACTCTGCGATCTTCCAGCGCGACCTGCCGCTCTTGCAGGGCACGATTCTCGTGCTGGCGCTGTTCTTCGTGCTGCTGAACCTGGTGGTCGACGTGCTGCAAACGCTGCTCGATCCCCGCATAGCGCGCGCCTGAGATGACCCACCCCCGTTTCTTGCTCACTTCGTGTAGCCGAATCCGCCCTCAAGGGGGCAACACCGGCGGCCCAGCAAAGCCGGTTCCGCGGTGTTCCCCGAACGGGCTTTGCTTCGCTCGCCGCGCCCCAGCCGATTGAACCGATGTCCGCCATCATTCCCGCCATTCCCTCCGCCGCGGCGCAAGCGCTGCCCATGCAGCGCTCGCGCGGCTACTGGACCTCTGCCATGCTGCGCTTCACGCGCGACCCGGTCGCGATGGGCGCAGCGCTGGTCGTGCTGCTCTTGATCGCGCTGGCCGTGTTCGGCCCGTGGCTCGCGCCGGCCGATCCGTACCAGTCGTCTATGCTGAAGCGGCTCAAGCCGATCGGCACCGAGGGCCTGCCGCTGGGCAGCGACGAGCTGGGGCGCGACATGCTCTCGCGCCTGATCGTCGGCGCGCGGCTCTCGCTCTTCATCGGCATCACGCCGGTCGTCTGCGCCTTCGTGCTCGGCGCGGCGATCGGCATCCTCGCGGGCTACGCGGGCGGCATCGTCAACACCGCGATCATGCGCACCATCGACGTGTTCTATGCCTTCCCCTCGGTGCTGCTGGCGATCGCGCTGTCGGGCGTGCTCGGCGCGGGCGTGGTCAATTCGCTGATCTCGCTGACCATCGTGTTCATCCCGCAGATCGCGCGCGTGGCCGAGAGCGTGACCACGCAGGTGCGCGGCCGCGACTACGTGGAGGCCGCACGGGCCTCGGGGGCCAGCGCCTTCACCATCGTGCGCGTGCACGTGCTGGGCAATGTGCTGGGGCCCATCTTCGTCTACGCCACCAGCCTGATCGCGGTCTCGATGATCCTGGCCTCGGGCCTCTCCTTCCTGGGCCTGGGCGTGAAGCCGCCGGAGCCCGAGTGGGGCCTGATGCTCAACACCCTGCGCACCGCGATCTACGTGCAGCCTTGGGTGGCTGCCCTGCCGGGCGCGATGATCTTCATCACCTCGATTTCCTTCAACCTCCTCTCCGACGGGCTGCGCTCGGCGATGGACAACAAGAGCTGATCCGATGGACGCAACCAACGACATCGGCGGCCCCGCGCAACCCCTGCTCACGATCCGCGGGCTGCAGAAGCACTTCCCGCTCAAGAAAGACCCGCTGGGCCGCGGCGGCGGCGTGGTGCGCGCGGTCGACGGCGTGGATTTCGAGGTGCTGAAGGGCGAGACGCTCGGCGTGGTCGGCGAATCGGGCTGCGGCAAGTCGACCACCGCGCGGCTCCTGATGCAGCTCATCGCGCCGACCGCCGGCGAGGTGATCTTCGACGGCCGCGCCGTGGGCAGCCGCGACCTGCCGCTGAAGGAATTCCGCCGCCAGGTGCAGATGGTGTTCCAGGACAGCTATGCCTCGCTGAACCCGCGCCTCACGATCGAGGACTCGGTCGCCTTCGGGCCGCAGGTGCACGGCGTGGCGCGCAGCGAGGCGGTGCACCGCGCGCGCGATCTGCTCGCGCGCGTGGGCCTGGAGCCGCAGCGCTTCGCCGAGCGCTACCCGCACGAGCTCTCCGGCGGCCAGCGCCAGCGCGTCAACATCGCGCGCGCACTGGCCCTGCAGCCGCGCATGGTGATCCTCGACGAGGCCGTGTCGGCGCTCGACAAGTCGGTCGAGGCGCAGGTCATCAACCTGCTCCTGGATCTGAAGGCCGAGTTCGGCCTCACCTACCTCTTCATCAGCCACGACCTGAACGTGGTGCGCTACATGAGCGACCGCGTGATGGTGATGTACCTGGGCCAGGTGGCCGAGATCGGTCCCTCGAACGCGCTCTACGAGGCGCCGGCGCATCCCTACACGCGCGCCTTGCTGTCGTCGATGCCCTCGATGGACCCCGACCACCGCACCGAGGAAGCGGCGCTGGCCGGCGATCCGCCGAACCCGATCGATCCACCCTCGGGTTGCCGCTTCCATCCGCGCTGTGCGCTGGCCGCACCGGTGTGCAGCCAGCGCGTGCCTGCGCGCGTGGCCGCCGGCGCCCAGCAGGCCGTGAGCTGCCTGATCCACGAGCCGGGCAGCGGGCACCCGGCCTCCTCTTGATCGAACGCAATGGATGCATCCCTCTCGTACCCCGAACCCATGGTGAGCCTGCGCGAGCTCAGCGTCAGCTTCGCAGGCGGCCGCAAGCCCGTGCATGCCGTGAGCGGCGTGAGCCTCGAGGTGCAGCGCGGTGAAGTGGTTGCGCTGATCGGCGAATCGGGCTCCGGCAAGAGCGTGACCCTGCGCACCCTGCTGCGCCTGCATCCGGAGCGCCGCACGCGCATCGGCGGCCAGGTTCGCGTCGCCGGCCGCGACGTGCTGGCGATGACGCAGGCCGAGCTCGTGGATTTCCGCGGCAAGGTGGCCTCGATGATCTTCCAGGAGCCGCTCTTGGCGCTGGACCCGGTCTATTCGGTCGGCGCGCAGATCGTCGAATCGATCCGCCGGCACGAGCCCGTGTCCGCGGCCGAGGCACGGCAACGCGCGCTGGAACTGTTCGAACGCGTGCGCATCCCGAGCCCCGAGCGCCGTCTTGCGGCCTATCCGCACGAGATGTCGGGCGGCATGCGGCAGCGCGCGATGATCGCGCTGGCCCTGGCCTGCCGGCCGCAGCTGCTTCTGGCCGACGAACCCACCACCGCGCTCGACGCCACGGTGCAGATCCAGATCCTGCTGCTCCTGCGCGAGCTGCAGCGCGACCTGGGCCTCTCGGTGGTCTTCGTCACGCACGACATCGGCGCCGCCGTCGAGGTGGCCGACCGCATCGCAGTGATGTATGCCGGGCGCATCGTCGAGGAAGGCACGGCGCGCGAGCTGATCCGTTCGCCGCGCCATCCGTACACGATCGCGCTCTTGAAGAGCCGAGCCCATGGTGCGCTGGCGCGCGGCAGCCGCCTCGAAACGATCGGCGGCGCGCCGCCCGACCTGTCGGCGCTGCCGCCGGGCTGCGCCTTTGCCGAGCGCTGCGCGCTCGCGAGCGAGGCCTGCCGCGCAGCGCAGCCGCCGGTGGTCGAACTCGCACCCGGCCACCGCGCGCGCTGCATCCATACCGGCGCCGCCGCGGCCATCGCGCCGGTGGTGGTCGCCTGAACCTCACTTCAGCACTTCACCATGCCATTGCACGATCCCGCCCACGCCTTCGTCCCCTACCCCGACGTGCCCGTCCGCAGCGCGCCGACCGGACCGCTGGCCGACCTGCGCTTCGGCGTCAAGGACTTGTTCGACGTGGCTGGCTACCCGACCGGCGGCGGCAGTCCGATCGTGCTCGCGATGTCTGGCATCAAGACGCACACCGCGCCGACGGTGCAGAAGCTGCTCGATGCCGGCGCCCGCTTCGCCGGCAAGACCGTGACCGACGAGCTCGCGTTCTCGATGAACGGCAACAACGCGCACTTCGGCGCGCCGATCAACGGTGCGGCCAGGGACCGGATCACGGGTGGATCGTCCTCGGGCTCGGCCTCCGCCGTGTCCTCGGGCCTGTGCGACTTCGCGCTCGGCACCGATACCGGCGGCTCGGTGCGCGCGCCGGCCAACCACTGCGGCCTGTACGGCCTGCGCCCCACGCACGGCCGCGTCAGCCTCGAAGGCGCACTCGACCTCGCGCCCAGCCTCGACACCTGCGGCTGGTTCGCGCGCGATGCCGGCACCTTCGCGCGCGTGGCCGACGTGCTGCTCGGAGCCGATGCCTTGCCGCTGCCGGCCACGCCCCGGCTCTTGTGGCCGACGGACCTGTGGGCGATGCTGGAGGCGCCGGTCAAGGAGGCGCTCGACGGCGCGGCCGAGCGCGTGCAGTCGCTGCTCGGCAAGGCGTCGCCGGTCGAGGTCGCGCTGGAATCCTGGGACGCGATGTACTGGAACTTCCGCTACCTGCAGGGGCGCGAGTCATGGCTCACCGACGGCCCGCTGATCGAGCGCCATGCGCCGCCGCTCGGCCCCGGCGTCGCCGAGCGCTTCGCCTGGTCGCGCGACGTGACGGACGATCAGGTCAACGCTGCGCGCGCCTTCCGCGTCGCTTTCCGAACGCAGCTCGCGGAACTGCTCGGCACCGACGGCGTCCTGCTGATGCCCACCATGCCGGACATCGCGCCGCGGCGCGATGCCGCCGACGACAGCCTCGAGGACTACCGCAACCGCGCGATCCGCATGCTGTGCGTGGCCGGGCTCAGCGGTTTTCCGCAGCTGTCGATGCCGCTGGCGCAGCGCGGTGGCGCGCCTCTGGGCATTTCGCTGCTGGGGCCGGCGGGGACGGATCGGTCCTTGATCGCGCTGGCGGAGGGCATGGCGAGGTAGCGTCCGGCTCACTTAGTCGCGAAAAGTGTGGCCTTTTGCCGTATTGGACCGCGCCCGATCTTCGGCACAGCCCTGCATGAGTACCTTCGCGTTAGCATTCGCGCGCCAAAGGGGACTTGCATGAATACCTATCGCACGTTGAATCAAGCCACCGGCGTCGCCCGCACACTGAGTGCGCGTTCGGCGCGCACCATCGTCGTCTACAGGACCGACGACGAGAAGTTCGTGACGGCGGCCCCGAACGACCCGGTCATGGGAACGATCGAGGGCGTGTACCGCGACGGCTACGCCGTGCGAACGGTCCTGACACGGGCGCAGCAAGCGGGCTAGACATCATGGTCGCTCGCTAGGCAAGTGAGCGACCATGATGTCTAGGACGACCTTGCAAAAAAGGCGTTGAGTTCCACGCCCGAGGCGGCGTCCGCGAAGCCGTCGAAACGGCCCTGTTCCGACAGCGTGCGGGCCGCACGCATGAATCCGCCCCAGGCCGCGCGCGCCAGCGCGCCGCCGACGCTGACGCGTCGCACGCCGAGCTCGGCGATGTCCTGCAGCGTGAGCTCGCTGGTCGATCCGACAAGCAGGTTGACCGGCTTGGGCGCGACGGCCGCCACCACGGCCGCGATCTGCTCGCGCGTGCGGATGCCCGGCGCGTAGAGGCAGTCGGCGCCGGCCGCTGCATAGGCCTTGAGCCTGGCGATCGTGTCGTCGAGGTCCGGCCGGCCTTGAAAGAAGTTCTCCGCGCGTCCTACCAGCAGGGTGTCGCCGCCCGCCTCGTCGATCGCCCGGCGTGCCGCACGCAGCCGCGCGACCGCGACATCGATGGCATGCAGCGGATTCGCCGGGTCGCCCGTCGAATCCTCGATCGACAGCCCCGCCACCCCGGCCTCGATGGCCATCCGCACGCTTTCTGCAACGCCTTGCGGATCGGGCGCGAAGCCGCTCTCGAAGTCCGCGTTCACCGGCAGATCGGTCGCAACCACCATCTCGCGCAGATGAGCGAGGATCGTCTCCCGCGAGAGGGCGCCGTCGGCATGCCCCCGCGACCAGGCGAAGCCCGAACTCGTGGTGGCCAGCGCCTTGAAGCCCAGGCCTTGCAGGAAGCGCGCGCTGCCCACATCCCAGGGATTCGGCAGCACGAAGCAGCCTTCGGTGTGGAGGGCGCGAAAAATGGCGCGTTTTTCGGCGACAGTGCGGGTCATGGGAAACCTCGATGTGGGGAATGGCCCTGGATTTTGAACGCAACAGCGCACAAGAGGGCATCGACGACACGTTGCCGCGCTTTCTGAGGATTTGCACATGAGCGAAAAGCCCACTGCCGATGAAGAATCCACCGCGGACCGAGCGTTCGTCCACGCGCGCTTGATCGACGCGCCGCGCGAGCGCGTCTTCAAGGCCTTCAGCGATCCCGCTCACCTGGCACGCTGGTGGGGTCCGAACGGATTCAGCAGCACGTTCGACGAGTTCGACCTGCGTCCCGGTGGCGCCTGGCGCTTCGTCATGCACGGACCCGACGGAGCGAACTACCCGAACGAAAGCGTCTTCGTCGAAGTCGTCGAGCCGGAGCGAATCGTCTTCGAGCACATATCCGAGCATCACTTCCAGTTGACCATCACGTTCGAGGCGCGAGGAGCCAAGACACTGGTCGGATGGCGCCAGGTGCTGGACACCGAGGCTGAACGGCAGCGCATTGCCAAGGTCGTGGTCGAGGCGAACGAGCAGAACCTCGATCGCCTCGCCGCAGAGGTAGTCAACGTGGCATGAGCCCGATATCTGCCGGCGCTGCCAATGCCACGGTGTCGCAGTCGACCGCTGCGCCGGCCCGCTCCACCACCACGAAGTCGCCCGTGTCCACCGCCAGCAGGGCGTGATGCCAGGTGCCGGGCGCGAGCGTCACGCCCTGGCGGCCGTCGGTGACGAAGGCGGCGAGCGACTCGGCCGCAGGCGCGGCACCTGCGGCCGCGACCACGATCACGAAGCGGCGCTCGCCGAGCGGCACGAAGCTTTGGCTGCCCAGCGCGTGCCGCTCCAGCTCCGTCACTGCATGCGGAAAGCTGCGCGCCTGCGCGCGGAACAGCGCCAACATCGGCCGGCCGCCGTCGGCGCCGAGCTGCAGGTCGTCGACGAGATCGAAGCGCTCGGCGTTGCCGCCGTTGATGAGGCACCCCGCGCCCGCAGGTGCCGCGAGCACGGTGCCGTAGGGCGCAAAGGCTTCTGCGGTGAGCGGCTGCGCAAGCAGCATCACTGCGCGATCCCTGCGCGGTCCAGCATGGCGTGCAGCAGCACGTTGGCGCCGGCCGCGAGGTGCTCGGGCTTGGCATCCTCGATCTCGTTGTGCGAGATGCCGTCCTTGCAGGGCACGAAGATCATCGCGGTCGGCGCGGTACGCGCGACGTACACCGCGTCATGCCCGGCGCCGCTCACGATGTCGAGGTGCGCGAGCCCGGCTCGTTCGGCGCCGTCGCGTACCGCGCGCACCAGCGGCTCGGCGAAGCGGGCCGGCGGGAAGTAGACGGTCTGCTCGAGCTCGACCGTGAGACCGCCCTGCGCCTGCACGGCCGCGCAAGCCGCGCGCAGGCGCGCGTCCATGCGGGCGAGGCCCTCGTCGTCCGCATGGCGCAGGTCGACCGTGAAGGTCACGCGGCCGGGAATCACGTTGCGCGAGTTGGGATGCACCTGCACATAGCCGACGGTGCCGCGGGCGTTGGGCTGCTCGCCCATCGCAATCTGCTGCACGGTCTGCATGAGGCCGGTGGCGCCCTGCAGCGCGTCGCGGCGCAGCTGCATCGGCGTCGGGCCGGCATGCGCTTCCTGGCCGGTCACGACCACGTCGTACCAGCGCTGGCCCAGCGCGCCGGTGACCACGCCGAGCGGAATGTCGGCCTCTTCCAGCACCGGGCCCTGCTCGATGTGGGCTTCGAAATACGCGCCGAAGCGGGGCGCGCCGTCGTCCACTGCGGCCGGCGCATCGCCCGCGAAGCCGATCGCGTTCAGGGCGTCCGCGACCGTCACGCCTTCGCGGTCGGTGGCGGCGAGCGCGTGCGCCAGGGTGAAGGCGCCGGCATAGACGCCCGAGCCCATCATCACCGGCACGAAGCGCGACCCTTCCTCATTGGTCCAGACGCAGACTTCGAGCGGTGCCACGGTGCGGATGCCGGCATCGTTCAAGGTGCGCAGCACTTCCAGGCCTGCGAGCACGCCGTAGTTGCCGTCGAACTTGCCGCCGGTCGGCTGGGTGTCGATGTGGCTGCCGGTGGCCACGGCCGGCAGGCTCGCGTCCTGCCCTTCGCGGCGCGCGAACAGGTTGCCGATGGCATCGACGCGCACGCTGCAGCCCGCTTCCTTCATCCAGCGCACGAAGAGCTCGCGGCCCTGGCGGTCGAGATCGGTCAACGCGAGCCGGCACACGCCGCCCTTGTCGGTGGCGCCGATCTGCGCGAGCTGCATCAGCGAATCCCAGAGGCGCTGCGAGTCGATCGAGAGCTTGGCGGGGCTGCCGGCCGCAAGGGCCATGGGTGAGGTCGCAAAGTCGTTCATGCCGGGAGTACAGCAGAAAGCATGCCCGGGATCCAACGCCGGCCGACACGCGGCCGCTGCGGATGCCTCTGGACGTATAGGCAAGAACTTTGCGGAAACGGGTTAGCGCTCGGAGTGAGCGGATCCCTAAAGTGATCGCAGGCGTTCAGGACGCAGCGGCATCGATTCAAGTGATCGACCAGCTCAGGCCTTTTTTTCCAACTTTCCGGAGCCTCGAATGAAGCATGCTTTATCTCTCTCTTTCGCCGTCGCGCTTTCGCTTGTCGGCTCGATGTCTCACGCCCAAGCCGACAAGAGCCCGCGGCGCGCTCAGGGAGAGGCCACGATGTCAAAGCTGTCCGGCGGCGCGGGTCAGCCTGTTCTGAATGCCATGCGCCAGGACTTTCCCTTTCTCGCCGACGCAATCGTGGACTACTCCCTGGGAGATGTGTGGGCCAGGCCGGGCCTCGACGACCGCACGCGACAGCTCACCGCAGTGGCGGCATTCGCAGCCACAGGCAACATTCAAGTCTTGAAGATTCACGCTGGCTACGCGCTGAAATTGGGCGTCAAGCCGGACGAACTCAAGGAAATCGTCTACTTGACGACCGTTACGGCAGGCTTTCCGCGCGCTATCGAAGCGGCTCAAGCATTGCGCGAAGTGTTCAGCGCGCAGCCCGCCAACGCAACCTCGAGATAGGCGCTTCGCACGCGGTCAGGCCTGAGGGTCCGGCGCCTGCGCGGCCGCCGTGCCCCGCGCCCGCTCCAGGATGAAGTCGATGAAGGTCCGCGTCGCCCGCGTGTGCTGCCGGTTCGGCATGTAGAGCATGAACATCCTGGTACCGAAGATGCTGAGCCGCCAGTCGTCCAGCGCGGTCAAGACTTCGCCGCGCCGCACGTCTTCCTGCACCACGTAGTCGGGCACCAGCCCGATGCCGAGGCCGGCCAGGATGGCCTGGCGCAGGAACAGGAAGTTCTCGGAGATCAGCGTCGGTTCCAGGATCACCTCGCGCCGCTCCTCGCCCTGGTAGGCCGACATGCGCAGTTGGCGGCCGACCACGGCCGCGGTGACCACCGGCGCGCTCGCCAGCTCGTCGAGCTGCGTGGGCAGCGCATGCGCCTCGGCATATGCCCGCGAAGCACAGGCGACATAGCGCACCGGCCCGAGTTCGCGCGCCACCAGGTTCTGCGGCGGCTCGGGGATCACGCGGACCGCGATGTCGACCTCGTCGCGCAGCAGGTCCTCGATGCGGTTCTCGAACAGCACGTCGAGCACGATGCCCGGGTACTGGCGCTTGAACTCGATCAGCCAGTCGGACATGACCAGTTGCCCATAGCCGCTGGGCACGCTGAGCCGCACACGGCCGACCAGCCCCTGGCCCAGCGCGGACGCAGACTCGCGCGCGGCCTGCAGCTCGCTCTGGATCGCGAGGCCGTGCTGGTAGAGGCGCTGGCCGATCTCCGTGGCTTCGGCGCGCCGCGTGGTGCGCCGCACGAGCTGCGCGCCGACCGAGCGCTCGAGCTGGTTCAGGTGGTAGCTCACGTTGGCGCGGCTCATCTTGAGCCGGCGCGCGGCCGCGCTCAGGTTGCCGGCATCGAGGATCTCGACCAGCAGGGTCAGCGATTGCAAATCCATGATGAGGCGCGCATTGTGTCAAATATTCTTTGACAGTCTGTCAATCGTCCATGCAATTGTCAAAGCGGCGAGCCGGGCGAAGAATGCTGGGTTCACCCGGAGACAAAGACCATGGCCACCACCGACACCCTTCCTGCGTCCGATCCCGTCAGCTTCCGGCGCCAGGCCGATGTGCTGGTCGTCACCATCGCCAACCCGCCGGTCAACGCCCTGGGCGTGGATGTGCGCCGCGGCCTGGTCGCCGCGATCGATGCGGCCGAAGCCGATGGCGCCGTGGCCGCGGTGCTGATCGTGGGCGCCGGCCGCAATTTCATTGCCGGCGCAGACATCCGCGAATTCGGCAAGCCGCCGCTGCCGCCCTCGCTGCCCGAGGTGTGCAGCCGCATCGAGAACTGCAGCAAGCCGGTGCTGGCCGCGATCCACGGCGCCGCACTCGGCGGCGGCCTGGAGATCGCCCTGTCGGCGCACTACCGCCTGGCCGTGCCTTCCGCCAAGCTGGGCCTGCCGGAAGTGCAGCTCGGCCTGATGCCCGGCTCGGGCGGTACGCAGCGCGCGCCGCGTCTCGTCGGCGTCAAGGCCGCGCTGGACCTGATGCTGAGCGGCCGCCATGCGGCAGCCAAGGAAGCGCTGGCCCTGGGCCTGATCGATCGCCTGGGCGAAGGCGCCGACGCGCTGCCCGAAGGCCTGGCCTATGCGAAAGAACTGGTCTCGGCCAAGGCGCCGGTACGCCGTACGCGCGACGCGAATGCGCTGGCCGAGCCGGAGACGCAGCGCGCCGCGCTCGAAGCCGCGCGCGCAGAAACCGCGAAGAAAAGCCGCGGCCTCTTCTCGCCGATGAAGATCGTCGAAGCCGTGGAGGCCGCGCTCACGCAGCCCTTCGACGAAGGCCTGGCGCTGGAACGCAAGCTTTTCCTGCAGTGCATCGACAGCCCGCAGCGCGCCGGCCTGATCCACGCCTTTTTCGCCGAGCGCGAAGTGCTGAAGGCACCCGAAACCAAGGCCGCGAAACCGCGCGCCATCGAATCCTGCGGCATCGTCGGCGGCGGCACCATGGGCGCCGGCATCGCGGTGGCGATGCTCGATGCCGGCCTGCCGGTGACCATGATCGAGCGCGACGAGCCGAGCCTCGCGCGCGGCCGCGCCCACGTCGAGAAGGTGTACGACGGCCTGATCGGCAAGGGCCGCATGACGGCCGAGGCAAAGGCCGCGGTGATGGCGCGCTTCTCGGCCTCGACGGCCTACGACGCGCTCGCCGATGTCGACCTGGTGGTCGAGGCCGTGTTCGAGGACATGGCGGTCAAGAAGGCCGTCTTCGCCGAGCTCGACCGCGTCTGCAAGAAGGGGGCGGTGCTGGCCACTAACACCTCCTACCTCGACATCGACGAGATCGCTGCCAGCATCTCGCGTCCGGCCGACGTGCTGGGCCTGCACTTCTTCTCGCCGGCCAACATCATGAAGCTCCTGGAGATCGTGGTGCCGGCGAAGGTCGGCGCCGACGTGGTCGCCACCGGCTTCGAACTCGCGAAGAAGCTGAAGAAGACGCCGGTGCGCGCGGGCGTGTGCGACGGCTTCATCGGCAACCGCATCCTCGCGGTCTACCGCCAGGCGGCCGACCACATGATGGAAGACGGCGCCTCGCCCTACCAGATCGACAAGGCGGTGCGCGACTTCGGCTACCCGATGGGCCCGTTCCAGGCGTCGGACCTGGCCGGCGGCGACATCGGCTGGGCCACGCGCAAGCGCAAGGCCGCCACCCGCGACCCGAAGGCGCGCTACGTGCAGATCGCCGACCGCATCTGCGAGCGCGGCTGGTTCGGCCAGAAGACCGGCCGCGGCTACTACCTCTATCCCGAGGGCGCGCGTACCGGCACGCCGGACCCGGAAGTCGAGGCCATCATCGATGCCGAGCGCCGGCGCGCCGGCGTCGCGCCGCGCAGGTTCAGCGACGAGGAAATCATGCGCCGCTACATGGCCGCGATGATCAACGAGGGCGCCAACGTCGTGCACCAGCGCATCGCGCTGCGCCCGCTCGACGTCGACGTGACCTTTCTCTACGGCTACGGCTTCCCGCGCCATCGCGGCGGGCCGATGAAGTACGCCGACACGGTGGGCCTCGCGAAAGTGCTGGCCGATATCCGCGAATTCGCCAAGGAAGACCCGCTGTTCTGGCAGCCCTCGCCGCTCCTGGTGGAGCTGGTCGAACGCGGCGCCGATTTCGCCAGCCTCAATCAATCCGAGTAAGGAGACACGCCATGCGCGAAGCCGTCATCGTTTCCACCGCCCGCACGCCGCTCACCAAGGCGCACCGCGGCGAGTTCAACATCACGCCCGGCCCGACGCTAGCCGCCTTCGCGGTGCGCGCCGCGGTCGAGCGCTCGGGGCTGGACCCGGCGCTGATCGAGGACGCGATCCTCGGCTGCGGCTACCCAGAGGGCACGACCGGCCGCAACGTCGCGCGCCAGAGCATCGTGCGCGCAGGCCTCCCGATCAGCATCGCCGGCACCACGGTCAACCGCTTCTGCGCCTCGGGCCTGCAGGCGATCGCGATGGCCGCGGGCCGCATCGTGGTGGAAGGCGCGCCGGCCATGATCGCGGGCGGCGTGGAGAGCATTTCGCAGATCCGCACCCGCAGCGCCACCGACAGCGGTGACAGCGGCATGGACCCGTGGATCGTCGAACACAAGCCCGCGCTCTACATGGCGATGATCGAGACCGCCGACATCGTCGCCAAGCGCTATGGCATCAGCCGCGAGGCGCAGGACCGCTTCTCCGCCGACAGCCAGCGCAAGACCGAGGAGGCGCAGCTCGCCGGCCGCTACAAGGAAGAGATCGTGGCTTGCACCACGACCATGGCCGTGACCGACAAGGACACGAAGGAAGTGAGCCAACGCGAAGTGACGATCGACGTCGACACCTGCAACCGCCGCGGCACCACCTACGAGGCGCTGGCCAAGCTGCAGCCGGTGATGGGCGCCGACAAGTTCGTCACCGCCGGCAATGCCTCCCAGCTCTCCGACGGCGCCTCGGCCTGCGTGCTGATGGAAGCCAAGGAGGCCGAGCGCGCCAACCTGCAGCCGCTGGGCGCCTTCCGCGGCCTCGCGATCGCGGGCTGCGAGCCCGACGAGATGGGCATCGGCCCGGTGTTCGCGGTGCCGAAACTGCTGGCGCGCAACGGCCTGAAGGTCGACGATATCGATCTCTGGGAACTCAACGAAGCCTTTGCTTCGCAGTCCATCTACTGCCAGCAGAAGCTGGGCATTCCGGCCGAGCGGCTCAATGTCGACGGCGGCGCGATCTCGATCGGCCACCCCTTCGGCATGACGGGCGCGCGGCTCACGGGCCATGTGCTGATCGAAGGCAGGCGGCGCGGCGCGAAGTACGCCGTGGTCACGATGTGCATCGCCGGCGGCATGGGCGCCGCGGGGCTGTTCGAAATCTTCTGAGGATGATCATGACCCCCAAAGTTCACATTCGTTCACTGCCCCCCAAGGGGGCGCATGCCTCCCTAGAGGCGGCTCGTCGGGAGGCATGAGCATGGACCTCAACTTCACCTCCGAAGAAGAAGCCTTTCGCGACGAGGTACGCAGCTTCCTCGCCGAGAAGCTGCCCCGGCGCCTCTCCGACAAGGTGGCGAGCGGCAAGCACCTGGGCAAGGCCGACATGGAGGAATGGCATGCCATCCTGAATGCGCGCGGCTGGTTGGCCAACCACTGGCCCGAAGAGTACGGCGGCCCGGGCTGGACCGCGGTCGAGAAGTTCATTTTCGAGAACGAATGCGCGCTCGCCCACGCGCCGCGCATCGTGCCCTTCGGCGTCAACATGCTGGGGCCGGTGCTGATCAAGTACGGCAGCGAGGCGCAGAAGCGCTACTGGCTGCCGCGCATCCTCGACGGCTCCGACTGGTGGTGCCAGGGCTACTCGGAGCCGGGCGCGGGCTCGGACCTCGCTTCGGTCAAGACTTCCGCAGTGCGCGGCAGCGATGCGCAGGGCGATCACTACATCGTCAACGGCCAGAAGACCTGGACCACGCTGGGCCAGCATGCCAACATGATCTTCTGCCTGGTGCGCACCAACCGCGAGGCCAAGAAGCAGGAAGGCATCAGCTTCCTCCTGATCGACATGAAGTCGCCCGGCGTCGAGGTGCGGCCGATCATCACGCTCGACGGCGAGCATGAGGTCAACGAAGTGTTCTTCTCCGACGTGCGCGTGCCGGCCGAGAACCTGGTGGGCGAGGAAGACAAGGGCTGGACCTGCGCCAAGTACCTCTTGACCTACGAGCGCACCAACATCGCAGGCGTGGGCTTCTCGGTGGCGGCGCTGGAACAGCTCAAGGCCATTGCCGCGAAGCAAACGAAGAACGGCCGGCCGCTCGCCGAAGACCCGGCCTTCGCCGCGCGCATGGCCCGCGTCGAGATCGACCTGGAGAACATGTTGACCACCAACCTGCGCGTGATCGCAGCCGTGGCCGGCGGCGGCGTGCCGGGCGCCGAGAGCTCGATGCTCAAGATCCGCGGCACCGAGATCCGGCAGGAGATCTCGTCGCTGATCCGGCGCGCAATGGGCCCCTATGCGCGGCCCTTCGTCGCCGAGGCGCTCGAAGAAGGCTTCGACGGCGTAGCAATCGGCCCCGACTACGCGGCGCCCGCGGCAGCCAAGTACTTCAACAACCGCAAGCTGTCGATCTTCGGCGGTTCCAATGAAATCCAGAAGAACATCATCTCCAAGATGATTCTCGGCCTGTAGATGACTCACCCCCAGGCTTCGCGCACTTCGTGTCGCTACGCCACCCCCTCACCGGGGGCAACACCAGCGGCCCGGCAAAGCCGGTTCCGCGGTGTTTCTGAAAAGGAGACCTGACATGAATTTCGAACACACCGAAGACCGGCGCATGCTCGCCGACAGCCTGAACCGCTTCATCGCCGAGCAGTACGCCTTCGAGACGCGCGACCGCATCGCGAAGTCGGCCCATGGCTTCAGCTCCGAGATCTGGCAGCAGTTCGCCGAGCTCGGCGTGATCGGCGCCCTCTTCCTCGAAGCCGACGGCGGCTTCGGCGGCGGCGGCTTCGACATCGCGGTGGTCTTCGAGGCGCTGGGCCGCGGCCTGGTGGTCGAGCCTCTGCTCGGCGCGGTCATGGTCGGCGACGCCATCGCAGCCGCCGGCAGCGAGGCGCAGAAGGAAACACTGGCCGAAATCATCGGCGGCGGCACCATCGCGGCGCTCGCGCACGACGAGCCCGGCACGCACTATGAGCTGGCGCATGTGCAGACCCGCGCCGACCGCAGCGGCGACAGCTGGCTGCTCAACGGCGCCAAGGCCGTGGTGCTGCAGGGCGAGCAGGCGAATGTGTTCCTGGTCTCAGCCCGCAGCTCGGGCGCGCCCGACGACGAAGCCGGCATCTCGTTGTTCCTGGTGCCCGCGAAGACCGAGGGCGTCTACGTGCGCGGCGCACCGGCCATCGACGGCGGCCGCGTGGCCGAAGTGGTGCTGGACGGCGTGACGCTCCCCGCCGCCGCGCTGCTCGGCGCCGAAGGCCAGGGCCATGCCGTGCTGGAACGCGCCGTCGGGCGCGGCGTGCTGGCCCTCAGCGCCGAAAGCCTGGGTGCCATGGAAGCCGCCAAGACGGCGACGCTCGAGTACCTGCGCACGCGCAAGCAATTCGGCATGCTGATCGGCAGCTTCCAGGCGCTGCAGCACCGCATGGCGGACCTGCTGCTCGAGATCGAGCAGGCCCGCTCGGCCGTGATCAACGCGGCCGCCGCCGTCGACGATGCCGACCGCGCCACGCGCGAGCGCGCGCTGTCGGCGGCCAAGGCCAGCATCGGCCGCATCGGCGCGCTGGTGGCCGAAGAGAGCATCCAGCTGCACGGCGGCATCGGCATGACCTGGGAGCTGCCGCTGGCCCACTATGCCAAGCGCCTCGTGATGATCGACCATCAGCTGGGCGACGAGGACCATCATCTGCAGCGCTTCATCTCGTTCGGTAGGCAGGCGACATCATGAGCGCGATCCGGGCCGCCGCGCCCTTCAGCCCCTCCTTCCCCGTCCGCAGCATCGAGGACGTGCAAAAGCTCGAGGAGACGCCGCTTGCCGAGGCGCTGACCGTCCGCAGCACCTATGAGATCTTCCGCAATGCCGCGGCGGCCTTCGGCGACAAGACGGCGCTGACCTTCCTGCGCACGGCCGACCCGGCCGACGAGCCGATCCGCTGGTCCTACGCCGAGCTACTGGCCGGCATCCACCAGACGGCCAACATGCTGCACGCGCTCGGCGTCGGGCCGGAGGACGCGGTGGCCGTTCTGCTGCCGGGCTGCCTCGAATACCACCTGGCGCTGTGGGGCGGCGAGGCGGCCGGCATCGTGCAGCCGCTCAATCCGCTGCTCAGCGACGAGAAGCTGGTCTCGCTGATGACGGCCGGCCGCGCCAAGGTGCTGATCGCCTACGGCTCGGACGACGAATCCGGCATGTGGTCGAAGGCGATGCGCCTGCGCGGCCAGGTGCCCACCCTCAGCACCGTGCTGCGCGTGGCGCCGCACGACGAGCCCGTGGGCAGCGCAGGCGATCTGCCCCAGGGCGTGGCCGACTTCAACGCGATGTGCGCACACGTGCCGGCCGACCGCCTCGCGAACGGCCGGGACATCGCGCCGACCGACATCGCCGCGTACTTCCACACCGGCGGCACCACCGGCGCGCCCAAGCTCGCGCGCCACAGCCATGGCGCACAGGTCTTCACCGCCTGGGCCAGCGTGAAGCTGCAAGGCCTGAAGAGCAGCGACATCACCATCAACGGCTATCCGCTGTTCCACGTGGCGGGCGTGCTGCCGGCCTCGCTGTCGGCGCTGTCGGCCGGCGTCGAGGTGATCATTCCCACCACGCAACTGATGCGCAACAAGCAGGTGCTGGCCAACTACTGGCGCCTGGTCGAAAAATACCGGCCGACCTCGCTGTCGGCCGTGCCCACGGTGCTGGCGGCGCTGGCCAATGTACCGCTCAACGGCGCCGACATCTCCTCGATCAAGTACTGCCGCACCGGCGCCGCAGTGCTGGCGCCCGAGCTCGCGGCCCGCTTCGAGCGGCTGTTCGGCCTGCATGTGCACGAGAGCCTGGGCATGACCGAGATGGCCGGCATCTCGACCATCACGCCGCCGGGCGTGATCGGGCCGGCGGGCTGCGTGGGTTTCCGGCTGCCCTATTCGCAGCTGCGCATCGTGGCGCTCGACGAGCACGGCAACCCGGGCGACCGCGAGCTGCCGCCGGGCGAGCAGGGCATGGTGCTCTTCAAGTCGCCCAACCTGTTCTCGGGCTTCGTCGATCCGGCCGACACGGCCCGTGCCTTCACGGCCGACGGCTGGCTCGCCACCGGCGACCTCGGCTGGATCGACGGCGAGGAGCGGCTCAACCTGAGCGGCCGCTCCAAGGATTTGATCATCCGCAGCGGCCACAACATCGACCCGAAGACCATCGAGGACGCGCTGGGCGCGCACCCGGCGGTGCAGCTGTGCGCTGCAGTCGGCGCGCCCGATGCCTATGCCGGCGAGTTGCCGGTGGCCTTCGCCACGCTGGTGCCTGGCATGAAGGCGAGCGAAGCCGAGCTGCTGGCCTTCGCCGCCGCGCGCGTCGACGAAGCGCCGGCCAAGCCGAAGTCGGTGGTCGTGATCGAGCACATGCCGATGACCAATGTCGGCAAGATCTACAAGCCCGAACTGCGCGCGCTCGCGGCGCGCAAGGTCGCCGAGGCGCTGGTCGACGAGGCCTGTGCCGCGCTGGGACTGACGGCGCGGCCCGAGGTGCAGGCCGATGGCGAGAGCGCGCTCCAGGTCGTCATCGATGCGGCCGCTGCCGGAGCGCAGGCCGCGGCGCTGCAGGCGCGGCTTACGGAGGCACTCGGACGCCTGCCCTTCAAGACGCAGGTCGTTCTGCGATAAGCCCCCATTCCAAAACCGTACAGGAGACACACATGAACACCCACTCCCTGAACCGCCGCGCCTGGCTCTGCGCCGCGGCCTCGGCCCTCGCGCTGGGCGCGGGCAGCGCCGCCCACGCCCAGACCTATCCCACCAAGCCGATCAAGATGGTCGTCCCCTTCGCCGCCGGCGGCGGCACCGACGTGCTGGCGCGCGTGATCGGCGAGAAGCTGGCAGCCGGCCTGGGCCAGCCGGTGGTGATCGACAACAAGCCCGGCGCGGCCGGCATCATCGGCACCGACGCGGTCGCCAAGGCCGCGCCCGATGGCTACACCATCGTGATGTCGCTCTCCAATGCGCTGCTCACCAACCAGTTCCTCTACGAGAAGCTGCCCTACCACCCCGAGCGCGACCTGACGCTGGTCTACCAGGTCGCGATGGGCCCGCTGGTGCTGGTGGTGCATCCCAGCGTGCCGGCCAAGACCGCGCCCGAGCTGCTGAAATACGTGGCGGCCAACAAGAGCAAGCTGGCCTACGGTTCCTACGGCCTGGGCGCCTATCCGCACCTGGCCGGCGCGCACATGAGCCTCACGCAAGACGCCGACATGAACCACGTCGCCTACAAGGGCGAGGCACCGATGGTGCAGGACCTGATCGGCGGCCAGATCCAGATGGCCTACGCGAGCGCGCTGCAGGCCAAGCCGCACATCGAGGCCGGCAAGCTCAAGGCCATCGGCGTGACAGGCGAGCGCCGCATGAGCACCCTGCCCAACGTGCCCACGCTGGCCGAGCAGGGCCTGAAAGACGAGGCCTATCGCCTAACCGGCTGGCTGGCGGTCGCGGCACCCGCCGGGACGCCCAAGCCGATCGTGCAGCGGCTCGCCGACGAGATCCGCAAGGCCACGCAGCAGCCCGACGTGCAGCAGAAGGTCGCGACCATGGGCTTCGAGCTCAAGGACAGCTCGCCCGAAGCCTTCGCCGCCGCCTACAAGGCCGAGCGCCCGGTGTGGGAGCGGCTGATCAAGCAGTCGGGCGCCAAGCTCGAGTGAGGCTGCGCCTCAGGCGTCGAACAGGTAGGACTGAACGGTCGCGCCGATGCGGCGGACGATCTCCGCCCGCTTGAGCGCGACCACCGGCGGCAACTTCAGCACATAGCGGCACAGGGCAAGGCCGAGGATCTGGGTCGCGATCAGCCCCGCGCGCGCGGCCGCGCCTGCACGCGAGTCGCCGCTCAGGCGCGCGATCAATGGCGCCATCTGCGTCGAGAAGAGCGCCTGCATGCGCGCTGCCGCGGCTTCGTTGGTCGATGCGGTGCGCAGCAGTGCCATCAGCGTCTCGTCGCCTTCCCAACGATCCAGGAAGTGCGACACCAGCGCAGCACCCAGCGCATTGCGCGGCACGGCGCCCAGATCCGGCAAGCGCAAGTCGAAATCGGCTGCGGCGGCGAACAGCCCCTCCTTGTTGCCGAAGTAGCGCATCACCATGGCCGGATCGATGTCGGCGGCGTTGGCGACTGCGCGAATGGTCGTGGCTTGATAGCCCACGGCTGCGAATTGCGCGCGAGCGGCCGCGAGGATCGTGGCCTTGGTTGCGTCCGAGCGCCGGGCGGGCGGGAGAAGTTCATCAGTCATGTCAACAAGTATAGGCCAACAGATGTTGACATTCCTCGTTATCGGCACTACATTGCCAACACTTGTTGACCAACATCTGTTGACTTTTTAGGAGCAAACCATGTCCACCCTCCCGGCAACGTCTTCTCCCTCCTTCGACACCGACGTCCTGATCGTCGGTGCAGGGCCCGCCGGCCTGACGCTGGCCACTGCGCTCGCCGCTCGTGACGTGAACATCATGCTGATCGACCGCCAGGCCGAAGGCGCCAACACGTCGCGCGCCGCGGTGGTGCATGCCCGCACCCTGGAGGTCCTCGAGCCGCTGAAGGTCGCTGCGCGGCTGGTCGAGCGCGGCCTGCAGGCACAGCGCTTCACGATTCGCGACCGGGACCGCGTGCTGATGCCGATCACCTTCGCGCATTTGCCCACGCGCTTCCCTTACACCCTGATGGTTTCACAGGCGGTCACCGAAAGCGTGCTGCTCGAGCGGCTGCGCGAACTGGGCGGCCAGGTGCTTCGACCCCGCGTGCTGGTCGACGTGCGCCAGGACGCGTCCGGCGCCACCGCGACGCTCGACGACGGCACGCAATTGCGGGCACGCTACGTCGTCGGGGCCGACGGCATGCACAGCACGGTGCGCGAACGTGCCGGCATCGGCTTTACCGGCGGGAGCTACGGCGAGTCCTTCGTGCTGGCCGATGTGCGGCTGACGGGCGGGGTACCGCGCGACGAGGTGATCCTCTACTTCTCTCCCGCGGGCATGGTCGTCGTGGCGCCCTTGCCGGACGGCGCGCACCGCATCGTCGCAACCGTGGCAGACGCGCCGGAGCAGCCGGACATCGAGTACGTGCAGGCCCTTCTGGACGCGCGCGGCCCGGCGAGCGAGAGGGCCGTGGTACACGACGTTCTTTGGGGCTCGCGCTTCAGGGTCCATCACAAGCTGGCCGATGCGTACCGCTCCGGGCGCGTGCTGCTGGTCGGCGATGCGGCTCACGTGCACAGCCCGGCCGGCGGCCAGGGGATGAACGTCGGCATCCTCGATGCGATCGCCCTCGCCCGCGCACTGAGGCAAGCGCTGGCCGGAAACGAAGCGGCGCTCGATGCCTACGGCAGCGCGCGCCGTCCCGTGGCACAGCAGGTGATCGCGCTGGCCGATCGCCTCACGCGCATGGCGACGGCCCGCCCAGGCTTGCGGGCCGCGCGCAATCTCCTGCTGCGGACACTGTCGCGCTTGCCGATGGTCCGCGAGCGGCTCGCGTGGCGCCTCTCGGGGCTGGTCTACCGATAGCGGCCATCCAGGAGGCAGCTAAGGAAAGCCCCGATGGGGGAACGGTTATGGATCGTTACGATCCGTGCTGGTCGAATTCCGGCCGCTGACCGTTCCCCCGATGTCCTCTCCCCCCGAGTCCGGCCCCGTGCTGGACGCCGCCAGCCCGCATCCTCCCGAGATAGCAGCCGCCGACGAGCCCACGCGCGTGCCGCTCGCCATCGAGGACTGGGCCACGGTGATCATCATGGGCCTGCTGGCCTGCATCACCTTCGCCAACGTGCTGGTGCGCTACTTCACCGATTCCTCCTTCGCGTGGACCGAGGAGTTCTCGGTCTTCCTCATGATCCTGCTGGCCATGGTCGCGGGCTCCGCCGCCGTGGCGCGCGACCGCCACATCCGCATCGAGTACTTCGCGGAGGGCGGATCGATGGCTCGCCGCAAGCGGCTCGCGCGCTTCGGCGCGCTGATGGTGGCGCTGCTGTTCTTCCTGATCGCCGGCCTGAGCGTGCGCGTGGTCTGGGACGCCTGGCGCTTCGAGGAAACCTCGCCCGGCATCGGCGTGCCGCAGTGGTGGTACACGATCTGGCTGCCGATCGTGTGCTCTGCAATCGCGCTGCGCGCCGTGGGCCTGTTCGTCCGGCGCGGCCGCGAGATGCGCGCCGGGGGTTCGGGCGAATGATCCCGACGCTGCTCTTCGTCGCCTTCATCCTGATGATGCTGGTCGGCGTGCCGATCGGCGCGGCGCTCGGCCTCGCGGGGGCGGTCGCCATCGGACTCGCCAATGCCGAGGCGCAATGGTTCGGCCTGCTCGCGGTGCCGCAGAACTTCTATGCCGGCCTCGGCAAGTACCCGCTGCTCGCGATCCCGATGTTCGTGCTGGTGGGCTCGATCTTCGACCGCTCGGGCGTGGCGCTGCGCCTCGTCAATTTCGCGATCGCGATCGTCGGGCGCGGGAGCGGCATGCTGCCGCTGGTGGCGATCATGGTGGCGATGTTCCTGGGCGGCATCTCGGGCTCGGGCCCGGCCAACGCGGCGGCCGTGGGCGCGGTGATGATCGGCGCGATGTCGCGCGCAGGCTATCCCAGCGCCTTCTCCGCCAGCGTGGTCGGGGCGGCCGCGGCCACCGACATCCTGATCCCGCCCTCGGTGGCCTTCATCGTCTACTCGGTGCTGGTGCCGGGCGCCTCGGTGCCGGCGCTGTTCGCCGCCGGCATGGTGCCCGGCGTGCTGGCCGGCATCGCGCTGATCGTTCCGGCCGTGTGGCTGGCGCGCAAGCACAAGATGGGTGCGCTCGAATCCACCCTGCCGCGCCCGCCCTTCTGGAAGAGTTTTCGCGATGCCGTGTGGGGCCTGGCGGCGCCGGTGCTCATCCTCGGCGGCATGCGCGCCGGGTGGTTCACGCCCACCGAGGCCGCGGTGGTCGCGGTGTTCTACGGGCTCTTCGTCGGCATGGCGATCCACCGCACCATCAAGGTCCGCGACCTGTTCCTGATCCTGCGCGAATCGGGCGAGCTCTCGGCCGTGATCCTGCTGGTGGTGTCGCTGGCGGGCATCTTCGCCTACTCGCTCTCGACGCTGGGCGTGATCGATCCGGTCACGCGCGCGATCGTGAACTCGGGGCTGGGCGAGTACGGCGTGCTGTCGCTCTTGATCCTGCTGCTCATCACGGTCGGCATGTTCCTCGACGGGGTGTCGATCTTCCTGATCTTCGTGCCGCTCTTGTGGCCGATCGTGCAGTACTACAAGTGGGACCCGGTGTGGTTCGGCGTCATCCTCACGCTCAAGGTGGCGCTGGGCCAGTTCACGCCGCCGCTGGCGGTGAACCTGATGGTCTCGTGCCGCATCGCCGGCGTGCGCATGGAAGAAACCGTGCGCTGGGTCGGCTGGATGCTGTTTGCGATGTTCCTCGTGATGGTGGCCGTGATTGCCTGGCCGGAACTCGCCCTGTGGCTACCCCGTAAGCTGGGCTACTAAAAAATGCCCCCCGACTTTTCACTTCGCTTCGCTGCGTGTAACTCCACCCCCCAAGGGGGAGGCGCGGCCGCCTTGGGGCGGCCCGGCGGCGTCCGCATTTTTTTTAAAGGAGACAGACCCATGAAACTTCGTCGTTCCCTGCTCGGCCTCTTGGCCGTCGCCGCCACGCTCGGCGGCTTCTCTGCGGCCGCACCGGCGCAGACCTACAAGTCCGAATACAAGATGTCGCTCGTGGTCGGCACCGCCTTCCCCTGGGGCAAGGGCGGAGAGATCTGGGCCAATCTGGTTCGCGAGCGAACCCAGGGCCGCATCAACATCAAGCTCTACCCCGGCGTCTCGCTGATCCAGGGCGACCAGACGCGCGAATTCAGCGCGCTGCGCCAGGGCGTGATCGACATGGCCATCGGCTCGACCATCAACTGGTCGCCGCAGGTCAAGCAGCTCAATCTGTTCTCGCTGCCCTTCTTGATGCCCGACTACGCGGCGGTGGATGCGCTGACGCAAGGCCAGGTGGGCAAGGACATCTTCGCGACGCTCGAGAAGGCCGGCGTGGTGCCGCTCGCCTGGGGCGAGAACGGCTACCGCGAGATCACGAATTCCAAGCGGCCCATCAAGACGCCGGAAGACCTGAAGGGCCTGAAGATCCGCGTGGTGGGCTCGCCGCTCTTCGTCGACACCTTCACCGCGCTGGGCGCCAATCCCACGCAGATGAGCTGGGCCGATGCGCAGCCCGCCTTTGCCAGCGGCGCGGTCGACGGGCAGGAGAACCCGATGTCGATCTTCACCGCAGCCAAGCTGCACACCGTGGGCCAGAAGAACGTGACGATGTGGGGCTACGTGGCCGATCCGCTGGTCTTCGTGGTCAACAAGGAGGTCTGGAACTCGTGGACACCGGCCGACCAGGCGATCGTGCGCCAGGCGGCGATCGACGCCGGCAAGGAAGAGATCGCCATCGCGCGCAAGGGGCTCGTAGAACCCGACCAGCCCCTGCTCAAGGACATCGCCGCGCTCGGCGTGACGATCACGAAACTGTCGCCGGCCGAGCGCGAGGCCTTCGTGAAGGCGACGCGGCCGGTGTATGCGAAGTGGAAGCCGACGATCGGGAACGAGCTGGTGACGAAGGCCGAGCAGGCGATTGCTAGCCGCAAGAAGTAGGCTCGCCCCCAGGCTTCGCGCACTGCGTGTCGCTTCGCCACCCCCTACCGGGGGCGGCGCCTGCCGACCGGCAAAGCCGGATCGGCGGCACCCCTGGAACAAAAAAGCCCCGCGCCGCGGGGCTTTTTCTTGAGAACGCGCGCTCAGTGCGCCAGGATCTTGTTCAGGAAATCCTTGGTCCGCGGCTGCCGGTTTTCCGGATGGCTGAAGAACTCGTCCTTCGAGCAGTCCTCGAGGATGCGCCCGCCGACGTCGATGAAGATCACCCGGTTGGCCACCTTGCGGGCAAAGCCCATCTCGTGCGTGACCACCATCATGGTCATGCCTTCCTTGGCCAGCGCCACCATCACGTCGAGCACTTCGCCGACCATCTCGGGGTCGAGCGCGGAAGTGGGCTCGTCGAACAGCATCACGATCGGGTCCATGCTGAGCGCGCGGGCGATGGCCACGCGCTGCTGCTGGCCGCCGGAGAGCTGGCCGGGGTACTTGTCCTTGTGCGCCATCAGGCCCACGCGGTCGAGCATCTTCAAACCGCGGGTCTTGGCTTCGTCTGCGCTGCGGCCGAGCACCTTGATCTGCGCGATCGTGAGGTTCTCGGTGACCGACAGGTGCGGGAACAGCTCGAAATGCTGGAACACCATGCCGACCTTGGAGCGCAGCTTCGGCAGGTTGGTCTTGGGGTCGTGCAGCGGGATGCCGTTGACCGTGATCTCGCCCTTCTGAAAGGGCTCGAGCGCGTTCACTGTCTTGATCAGCGTGGACTTGCCGGAACCCGAGGGCCCGCACACCACGACCACGTCGCCCTTGGCGATGTCGACCGAGCAGTCCTGGAGCACCTGCACCGGGCCATACCACTTGGAAACGTTCTTGATTTCGATCATTTTGTCGGCCATCTTTTCTCTCCTCAGCGAATGATCGCGATTTTCTTGTGCAGGCGTTTGACCAGCCAGGACAAGGCATAACACATGATGAAGTACACGACCGCCGCGAGCAGGTAGGCCTCGATCGGGCGGCCGAAGTTCTTGCCGGCGGTCTCGAAGCCCTTGAGCATGTCGTAGGCGCCGATGGCATAGACCAGCGAGGTGTCCTGGAACAGGATGATGGTCTGCGTGAGCAGCACCGGCAGCATGTTGCGGAAGGCCTGCGGCAGGATCACCAGCTTCATGTTCTGGCCGTAGGTCATGCCCACCGCCTGGCCGGCGTAGACCTGGCCGCGCGGGATCGACTGGATGCCCGCGCGCATGATCTCGCTGAAGTAGGCCGCCTCGAAGGCGATGAAGGTGATCACGGCCGAGATCTCGGAGCGGTAGTTGCTGCCCACCGCGCCGAAGGAGGCGTAGAACGAGCCCGGCACCAGGAGGAAGAACCACAGGATCACCATTACCAGCGGAATGCTGCGCATGCCGTTGACGTAGATGGCCGCGGGTGCATCGAGCCACTTCTTGCCCGACAGCCGCATCAGCGCCAGGATGGTGCCGAAGATCACGCCACCGATGGTGGCGACGATGGTCAGCATGATGCTGAAGTAGAAGCCCTTGACGACGAAGTTGCTGATGACGTCCCAGTTGTAGAACGAAAGATCCAAATTCATCATCGCTGGGACTCCATGGCATCCAATGTCGCCGACGACGCAGCAAGTGCGAGGTCTGTTTCAGGAACACCGCGGAGCCGGCTTTGTCGGGCCGCTGGTGTTGCCCCTGGTGAGGGGGGCTGCGGCCACACGAAGCGGGCAAGCATGGGGGTGAGTGTCATTTCTAGTGTCCTCCGCCGCCGGCCGAGACGATGAAGCCCGGCACGCGGGTCTTCTTCTCGATGAAGGCCATCAGCCGGTTGATCGTGAAGGCCGAGATCACATACAGCGCGGTGACCGCCAGGTAGACCTCGATGCCGCGCGAGGTTTCTTCCTGCGCCTGCATCGCGAACATGGTGAGTTCGGTCACCGACACCGCGAAGGCGACCGACGAGTTCTTGAAGATGTTCATCGTCTCGCTGGTGAGCGGCGGGATGATGATGCGGTAGGCCATCGGCAGGATCACGTAGCGGTAGTACTGCGGCGTGGTGAAGCCCACCGCCATGCCCGCATAGCGCTGGCCCTTGGGCAGCGCCTGGATGCCGGAGCGCACTTGCTCGGCGATCCGCGCCGAGGTGAAGAAGCCCAGCGCGAGCACCACCAGGATGAAGCTCGGCACATCCTTCAGGACCGGGACCATGGCCGGGATGACGTGGTACCAGAGGAAGATCTGCACCAGGAGCGGGATGTTGCGGAAGAGCTCGACCCATGCGTTGCCGAAGCGGATCAGCCAGGGGCTGTCGGGCAAGGTGCGGATGATGCCGATCAGCGAGCCCAGCACGAGCGCCACGATCAACGCCAAGAGGGCCACGGACACGGTCCAGCCCCAGGCCGACAGCATCCATTCCCAGTACGTCGGGTACTTCCCCCCGGGGTCTTGCAAGAAGACCTGCCAATCCCAGTTCGATCCCATCGGGACTCTCCTTCTCTACCTGATTGTTCTGTTGGGCGTTAAAACAAACGCCCGCCGGGTGCGGCGGGCGTTGCGCGCGGTGACGGGCGCGGAATTTACTTCTTGACGACGTAGTCTTCCATCGGCTTGTCGTTCGGATTCGCCCACGCGTTCTTGGTGGCGTCCGACAGGGCCAGGCCGATCTTGACGTTCGACGGCGGGATCGGCTGCAGGAACCACTTGTCCCAGAGCTTGTTGAGCTCGCCGGACTTGATCTGCGCCTTGATGCTGTCGTCGACCACCTTCTTGAAGGCCGGGTCGTCCTTGCGCATCATGATCGCGATCGGCTCGACGCTCAGGACTTCGCCGACGATCTTGTAGTCGGCCGGGTTCTTCGACTTGGCGATGTTGGAGGCGAGGATCGAGCCGTCCATCACGAAGGCATCCGCGCGGCCCGATTCGAGCAGCAGGAAGCTGTCGGAGTGGTCCTTGCCGTAGAGCTCCTTGAAGTCGACGCCGGTGGCGCGTTCGTTCTTGCGCAGAGTCTGGACCGAGGTGGTGCCGGTGGTGGTGGCAACGGTCTTGCCGTTCAGGTCGGCGATCTTGTTGATGCCCGAGTTGGCCTTGACGGCGATGCGCACTTCCTCGACGTAGGTGGTGACGGCGAAGGCGACGTCCTTCTGGCGCGTGGCGTTGTTGGTGGTCGAGCCGCACTCGAGGTCGACGGTGCCGTTCTGCACCAGGGGAATGCGGTTCTGCGAGGTCACGGGCTGGTACTTGACTTCCAGCTTCTTGCCGACGGCCTTCTCGATGTCCTTGATGATGTTGGCGCAGATGTCGTAGTGGAAGCCGGTGTACTGGCCGCCACCCAGCGTGTAAGAAAGACCGGAGGACTCGCGCACGCCCTCGGTGATGACGCCAGAGGCCTTGATCTTCGCCAGAGTGTCATTGGCTTGCGCGAAAGCGCCGCCCGCGACGAGCGCCATCACTGCCATTGCCAATACTTGCTTCTTCATATAGAGAACTCCTGAGTGACTGAGAGAGATACAACGAAATTCTAGACATTCACGTTTTGCGGGAATACCCGGACCAACCCGGTGCGCTCTGCACCGGCGGCGGACACGCCGAGTGTGCAGGAGTTCCGCGCTGGTGCGTTGCGTGAGTTTCGCTGTGATCGCATTCGACTAAGCAGCCTTTGTGCCCGAAGGCCCGGCTAAAAAAAAGCACGCGCGGACGCGTGCATCAAAACCGTGTGCGACAGCAAATCTTGGGGCCCGACTGTAGAGCGCCGATCATGCGGAGGCAAATGCGCAATGCGGAGCTCGGCATGCCGCGGCGTCATAGATTTGTGCAGTGCACAAGAAACTGCAGCCGTTCAAGACGCCGGCTGGGTCCCGACCAGATAGGCCCACAGCGCCTCGACCGTGCCCTTGGCCCGCGGGTCGGCGGCTTCGTTCTTAACCGCACGCGCACCGGCCTTGGCAGGCGTCGATGCGGCCGGCCGCTCGCGATAGGCGCGGATCTCCATCGTCGCTTCGAGACTCTCGATCTCGGGCGGCAATGCACTCACCAGCGTCCGGGCGCGCACTTCTCTTCGCACCGCGCTCTGCGGCAGGAAGGCGATGCCATGGCCTTCGAGCGCCATCACCTTGAGGCCTTCGGCCATGTCGGTCTCGTAGACGCGATCGAGATGGATGGCGGTGCCGGACTCCTTGAGCAGCTGGTCGACCACGCGGCCGAGATAGGCGCCCGGCGCATAGCCCAGGTAAGGCAGCGGCTGGCCGGGCCGGCCCGGCAGGCGATAGCGCGGCGCGCCGTCGGCATCGGGCTTGACCCAGGGCGCGACCACTTCCTGGCCGAGGCTCACCATCTCGTAGCGGGTGGCATCCAGCGGCAGCGGCTGCGAGGGATGGTTGTAGGCGATCAGCAGGTCGCAGCTGCCTTCGACCAGCCGCAGCACCGCGTCATGCACGTTGAGTGCGATGAGCCGGCTCTTCATCGGCCCGAACTGTTCGCGCAGGCTCGTGACCCAGGCCGGAAAGAAGGTGAAAGCCAGCGTGTGCGGCACCGCGAACTCGATCACGTCCTGCGCGGCGGCCGAGTGGCCGCGCAGCATGGCGCGCGTGCTTTGCAGCGCCTGCAGCATCTCGATGGCCTGCCCGTACAAGGTCTGGCCGGCAGGCGTGAGGCGCGTGGGGTAGGAGCTGCGATCGACAAGGTCGGTGCCGGCCCAGCCTTCGAGCGCCTGGATGCGGCGCGAGAAGGCGGGCTGCGTCACGTGGCGCAATTGGGCCGAGCGGCTGAAGCTGCGGGTCTCGGCAAGGCTGACGAAGTCTTCAAGCCACTTGGTTTCCATGGAAGCCGATTATGTCTGCGGCCCGGCGGCGGCCGTGTCTGCCCTATATGGGCGACACCACGCCGCGCCCCGCGAAATGCCCTTCGGCATTGGCCATGAAGCGGTTCACCGAGGCCCGCGTCGCCTCCGGCGACCAGCCCGCCATGTGCGGCGTGAGCAGCACGTTGTCGAGGCCGATCAGCGGTTCGGGGCGCTTCGGCTCGCTTTCGTAGACGTCGATGCCGGCGCCGGCGATGCGCCTGTCGCGCAGCGCGGCGGCGAGCGCATCGGTGTCGACCACGCTGCCGCGCGAGATATTGACCAGGAAGCCCTGCGGCCCCAGCGCATCGAGAATTCCGGCATCGACCATGTGCCGCGTGCCCGGCCCGCCCGGCGTCGCGATCACCAGCACGTCGCACCATTCGGCCAGGGCCTTCAGGCTTTCGAAGTAGCGGTGCGCCGCGCCCTCGCGCGGCTTGCGGTTGTGGTAGCCGATCTCCATGTCGAAGCCCACGGCGCGCTTGGCGATCTTCTGGCCGATGGTGCCCAGGCCCAGGATGCCCAGCCGCTTGCCCGAGACATTGGGCGGCTGCGGAATCTCTTCGCGCCACACGCCCTCGCGGCACAGCCGGTCGAGCGTGCGGATGCCGCGCACCGCGCCGATCAGGAGGCCGAAGGCGTGGTCGGCCACGCAGTCGTCGTTGGTGCCGGCGCCGTTGGCGAGCGCGATGCCGCGTGCACGCGCCGCCTCGAGCGGCAAGCCCTCGTAGCCGGCGCCCATCGCGCAGATGAGCTCCACCTTCGGCATCGCCGCCAACTCCTGGGGCGTGAGGCCGATCACGCCGATGGTCAGCACCGCGCGGTACTTCGCGCCGTTCGCGGCGATGGCCGCTGCGCGCTCGGCCTGCGTGGGCGCGTAAGTCATGTCGTAGACCGCGGCGATCTGGGCCTGGTGGGCGCTCGACAGGCTGTTGAGCACCAGCAGGGGAATCTTTTCCGGCATTCTCGAATGGCTCCTGGATCGATAAAGAGGTTCAAAGAACGGGCTGGGCCTCGATCTTCTGCAAGGCCCACATCTGCGCGTACTTGCCCTTCCGTGCGAGCAGGGCCGCATGCGTGCCGCGCTCGACGATCACGCCGCCTTCGAGTACGAGGATCTCGTGCGCGTCGACCACCGTCGAGAGGCGGTGCGCGATCACCAGCGTGGTCTTGTTGCGCGCGGCGCTCTTGAGCTCGAACTGGATCGCGCGCTCGTTGGCCGAGTCGAGCGCCGAGGTGGCCTCGTCGAAGATCACGATCGGAGGGTTCTTGAGCAGCGTGCGCGCGATCGCCACGCGCTGCTTCTCGCCGCCCGAGAGCTTGAGGCCGCGCTCGCCGACCATGGTTTCGTAGCCCTTCGGCGTGCTTGCAATGAAGTCGTGGATGCGCGCCGCGCGCGCGGCCTCTTCCACCTCGGCGCGGCTGGCACCCGGGCGACCGTACGCGATGTTGTATTCGATGGTGTCGTTGAAGAGCACGGTGTCCTGCGGCACGATGCCGATGGCCTGCCTGACGCTCGCCTGCGTGACCTCGCGGATGTCTTCGCCGCCGATGGTGATGCGCCCCCCGCCGGCGCCGGGCCGCCCCAAGCCGGGGGCGCCCCCCTCGGGGGGCAGGGAGCCACGCGCAGCGGGCGACCGCGGGGGCTCGATGCCGACGTCGTAGAAGCGGTAGAGAAGACGCGCGAGCGTGGACTTGCCCGAGCCCGAGGGGCCGACCACCGCCACCGTCTTGCCGGCCGGAATCTCGAAGCTCACGTGCTTGAGGATCGGGCGCGCGGGCTCGTAGGCGAAGCTCACGTCCTCGAAGCGCACGGTCGAATCGATGCCGGCCAAGGGCTTCGCATCGGGCGCATCGCGCACCTCGCGCTCCTTTTCCATCAGCACGAACATCTTGTCGAGGTCGGTCAGGCTCTGCTTGATCTCGCGATAGATCACACCCAGGAAGTTGAGCGGGATGTAGAGCTGGATCATGAAGGCGTTGACCATCACCAGGTCGCCCAAGGTCATGCGTCCCTCGACCACGCCGGCCGTCGCGCGCCACAGCATCAGCACCAGGCTGACCGCGATCAGCAGCTGCTGGCCGGTATTGAGCAGGGAGAGCGTGCGCTGGCTCTTGATGGCCGCCTTCCGGTAGCGGTCCAGGCTGGCGTCGTAGCGCCCGGCCTCGAACTCCTCGTTGTTGAAGTACTTGACGGTCTCGTAGTTCAGCAAGGAATCGACGGCGCGGCTCTGAGCCACCGAGTCGAGCTCGTTCATGGTCTTGCGGAACTGCGTGCGCCACTCCGTCACCGTGACGGTGAAGACGATGTAGAGCAGCAGCGCGACCGCGGTGATCCAGACGAAGAGCGAATCGAACTTGACGCCCAGGATGGTCAGCACCAGCGTCAGCTCGATGATGGTCGGCACGATGCTGTAGAGCGACATCGAGATCAGCGAGTGCACGCCGCGCGTGCCGCGCTCGATGTCGCGCGTCATGCCCCCGGTCTGCCGCTCGAGATGGAAGCGCAGCGACAGCGCATGCAGGTGCCGGAACACCTCCAGCGAGATGCTGCGCGCCGCGCCCTCGGTCGCCTTGGCGAAGACCAGCTCGCGCAGCTCGCCGAACAGCGAGGTCGAGAAGCGCAGCAGCCCGTAGGCCACCAGCAGCGCGATCGGCACCACCAGCAGTGCCTGCGCCATGTCGGGCTTGGGCGTCATGGTGTCGACCAGGTTCTTGAGCAGCACCGGCACGCCGACGTTGGCCACCTTGGCGCCCACCATGAAGGCGAGCGCGGCCATCACGCGCCACTTGTAGCGCCAGAGGTAGGGGAACAGACGGCGCAGCGTGGCCCAGTCGGAGCGGTCGCTGCGCGCGGGCTGGCCCGCGGAGGCATGATGGGGGGAGGAAAGGGCTTCGCCGCTGCGGCGCATCGGAGACAATCGTGGCTGTTTGTTGTTCTCAGATTGTGCCCATGTCCGAATCTCCAAGCGCCAATGTGGCTGCCACCCTCAAGAGCCTGCCCACCGACATGGAGCTGGTGCTCAAGGTGATCCCGCTGCCGGCCGACGTCAACGCCAACGGCGATATTTTCGGCGGCTGGGTCATGGCCCAGTGCGACCTGGCCGGCTCCGTGATCCCCGCGCGCTACGCCAAGGGCCGCATGGCGACCGTCGCGGTCAACGAATTCGTCTTCAAGCAGCCGGTGCGGCTGGGCGACATCCTGTCCTTCTATTCGAAGCTGGTGCGGATCGGGCGCACCTCGGTCACCGTCACGGTCGAGGTGTACGCCGAGCGCTTCAAGGCCCAGGGCGAGTACATCAAGGTGACCGAGGCCACCTTCACCTATGTCGCGATCGACGACAACGGGCGGCCGCGGCCGATCGTCAAGGACTGAGCGAGCCGCACTAGTCCGCCTTTCGGCCTCGCCCGCTCTTCCTCTCTTTGCTCCCGTTGCCGTCACTGGGAGGCACGAATCCAATCGGTCGCCTTGGCGGATCGGGCGGCACCATCAGCTCGCGCAGAGCATCGAAGACCTGCCGGAGTTGATTGCGCGTGTTTCGGCTGAAAGTGTCGAGCTGCATCGCAAGCGACTCCGTCTTCTCCTCCAGCTCAACAAGTCGCTTGGCCAGGTCTTGGTGAGTGACGGCCAGTTCACGCAAGCGTATGAAGGTGCGCACCACGTAGACGCCCATCTCGACGCTTGGGCTGAACCGAGTACGTTGGCGGCCTGGATGGCGCCGTACTCCGTGAAAGCGAACGGCAGCGTTCGTGAGTATTTCAGGTTTCGAAGGTGGTCACAGTTTGTGACCACCTCGGCCTTCTCGCCCGGCGTGAGCGCGAACATGAAGTCGGCAGGAAAGCGCTCCAAATTGCGCTTAATCGCCTGATTCAATGCCTTGGTCGTTACGCCGTACAGCGCAGCCAGATCCGCATCGATGATGACCTTCTGGCCGCGCATTGCGAGAATGCGGCCCTCTATGCACGGCAACAAGGCCGGACTGTCGACGTCCATGGTGCGCTCCCTCTTATTGCTTTGCCTTCACTATAAGGCTGGGACGCACGAACCCTATCGACCTCAAACCTTCGAGAAATCCGGCCGCCGCTTTTCCATGAATGCCGTGAAGGCCTCGCGCGCCGCCGGCTCGCGCAGCATGCGGCCGAAGCTCTGGCCCTCTTCGCCCATGCGTTCGAGCACCGCCGGCTGCTGCGACTTCTTCATCAGGCGCTTGGTTTCGATCAGGGCCGTGAGCGGCTTGGCCGCCAGCTTGCGCGCCTGCGCCTGGGCGATGGCGTTGGCCTCGGTGGGCGGCACAACGCGGTTGACCAGCCCGACTTCGAGCGCCGCCTCGGCCATGAAAGGTTCGCCCAGCAGCAGCGCCTCGGCTGCGCGGTGGTAGCCCAGCATCTGCGGCACCAGCAGGCTGGAGGCCGCCTCGGGACACAGGCCCAGGTTGACGAATGGCATCGAGAAGGCCGCGTTGTCGCCCGCGTAGACCAGGTCGCAATGGAACAGCATCGTGGTGCCGATGCCCACGGCCGGGCCGCAGACCGCGGCCACGAGCGGTTTCGGGAAGGTCGCGATGCCATGCAGGAAGCGGAACACCGGCGACTCGGGCGTCGAGGGCGGCGCTTCCAGGAAGTCGCCGATGTCGTTGCCGGCGCTGAAGATGGTGGCGTCGCCCTGGATCAGCACGGCGCGCAGCGCACCGTCTTCGGCGGCCTTGGCCAGCGCATCGGCGAGCTCGGCATACATCGCGCGCGTGATGGAATTCTTCTTGTCGAGGCGGTTGAAGGTGAGGGTCATCACACCGGCTTCGGTGTGGACGAGGATGTCGCTCATGGGAGTTCCTTGCTCAAAGAAATGAAAGTATCGGGCGATCAGGCGCCGAGTGCCTCGCGCACGAAATCGAGCCGGTCCTGGCCCCAGTACATCTGGTCGCCGACGAACATGGTGGGCGCGCCGAAGACGCCGCGCGCGACCGCCTCCTGCGTCGTGGCCTTGAGGCGATCCTTGACCTCCTGCGCGTTGGCCAGCGCGATCATCGATGCCGGGTCGAAGCCGGCCTCGGCCAGGGCTGCCGCCAACGTGGCCGGGTCGTTGAGGTTGCGCGGCTCGACCCACATCGCGTGGTACACGGCATCGACGTAGGCGCGAAAGCGCTCCGGCTCGCGCATCTGCATGCCGGTGGCGCCACGCATCAGCAGCAGCGTGTTGATCGGGAAATTCGGATTCCGCTGCAAGGGCACGCCATAGCGACGTGCGAAACGCGCCAGGTCCTCGAACACGTAAGGGCCCTTGGCCGGAATGGCGGCCGGCGACTGGTTGCCTGTGGCCTGGAACACGCCGCCCAGCAGCATCGGCTTCCACACCAGCTCGGCGCCGGTGTCGGCGCACAGGTGCGGCAGCTGGGTGGCGGCCAGGTAGGAGGCGGGGCTGCCGAAGTCGAAATAGAACTCGACCGATCGCGTTGTCGTCATGCCGGTCTCCTCAGAACTTCTCGGACCACGGGCGCAGGTCGAGCTCGTGCGTCCAGGCGTCGCGCGGCTGCGCGTGCAGCATCCAGTAGGCGTCGGCGATGTGCTCGGGGTTGAGGATGCCGTCCTCCGCCTTCAGCGCATAGCGCTCGGGGAAATTGCTGCGGATGAATTCGGTGTCGATGGCGCCGTCGATCACCGTGTGCGCCACGTGGATGCCACGCGGCCCGAGCTCGCGCGCCATGCTCTGGGCCAGCGCGCGCAGCGCCATCTTGGCGCCCGAGAAGGCACCGAAGTTCGCGCTGCCGCGCAGCGAGGCCGTCGCGCCGGTGAAGAGGATGGTGCCGCGCTCGCGCGCCACCATGCGCTTGGCGACTTCGCGCCCGTTCAGGAAGCCCGAGAAGCAGGCCATCTCCCAGACCTTGAAGTACTTGCGTGCGGTCTCGTCGAGGATGCTCTCGGGCACGTTGGCGCCAATATTGAACACCAGCACCTCGATCAGCCCGATGGTCGATTCGATCCGCTCGACGAGCGCGACCACTTCCTCTTCCTTGCGCGCGTCGCTGGCGAAGGCATGCGCGGTGCCGCCTTCGGCTTCGATCTGCGCGACCAGCGGCTGCAGCTTGTCGAGGCTGCGGCGCGTGACGCAGGCCGCGTAGCCCTCGCGCGCGAAGCGGCGCGCGATGGCGCCGCCGGTGGCATCGCCGGCGCCGACGATCAAGGCGGCTTTTCTAGAAGACATCGAATCACTCCTTGAAGTAGACGATCTGGTTGCTGGTCGCCAGCAACGCGCCCGCCTCGCTCCACAGCTGCGCCGACTGGTCGAAGTAGCCGTTCTGGAACTGCTGACCGGTCGCGCGGCCCAGCAGGTAGCCGTAGCCGATCTCGGCCAGGTGTGCCGCGTCGGCATGGAAGTAGGTCGTGATCGACACCGTGCCGATCGGCACCGGCTTGGCGCGACGCAGCCAGACGCGCGGATAGAAGGTGTCGCTCAAGGCGGCGAGCGAGGCGAAGTCGAGGGCACGCGGCTGCGCATCCCTCAGCCACATGCGCGTTTCGCTGTGATCGCCGCTGCCGTCCCACTTGGTGGGGATCGCACCGCTGATCGGACGCATCTCGTACTGCGAGATCCAAGCCACGCGCGCCGGGCCGATGCTCACGCGCTCGACCTCTTCGGGCGACGGCACCTGCGGCATCGGCAGGTCGTTGGCGCCCCAGGTCTCGCGGCGCAGCGCCGTGACCGCGGTCGCGGTGGTCGTGATATGCGGCTGGCCGCCGGCGCCGGCTTGCGACATCTGGATGGTCCAGTGCTGCGTCGAGCGGTTGGTGCGCACCGGTATGGCCAGCACCTCGAAGGCGCCTGCTTCCAGCGCCGCGGCGTAGTTCACCGTCAGCGCCACCGGGGCGCCGAGCAGCTCCGGATGCTTCAGCACCGACTGCAGCATCACCGCAGCGGTCGTGCCGCCGAAGGGCCCGACCATGTTCCAGTAGTCCGGGCTCGTGGCGCCGGTGAAAAGCCCGGCGCGGATGTCGCTGTGCGCGAGCGCGAGGGCCTTATCCAGAGGATGTGTGCTCATGATGGCAGTGTGCCTCCGTGACGTCGGATCATGCAGTCGTGTGCGGGACGCCCGCCGGCGCCGCAGAGGTCAGCGCCGCGAGCCGGTGCAGGCTGTCGGCCAGGCGCGGCCACAGGCTCGGGCTGAACTGCTCGCGGAAGAAGCCGAAATGACCGATGCGCCGGGCCTGCACGTCCGCCGGCGAGATGCGCTGCATCGCACGCGGAGCGCCGGCGTAGAAACTCAGCAAGCTTTGCGTGCCCTCGAGCGTCATGAGCTCGTCGTCGGTCATCGACAGGGCCAACACCGGGAAACGCACGCGCCCGTAGCTGCGCACCGCCGCATCGCCCTCTGCGCCCATGCTGTAGCGCGGGTTCAGGCACCAGCGCCGCCACTGCAGGATCACGCCGCGCGGCAGGTCGCCCACCTTCCTGAACTTGCGCCCCGGAAAGTAGCCCCAGAGCCGCGTGGCCAGCGGCACCAGGAAGAACCAGAAGTAGAGGATGCTGCGCTTGAGGCGCGGCGCGTTCTCGCGCCAGTAGCCGCTGCCCGCCGCGATGCCGATGAGGCCGTCGACCTGCTGCGGCCGTTCGAGAAAGCCCGGCAGCTGCGCGCCCAGGCTGTGGCCCAGCAGGTAGAGGGGCCGGTCGGAGCGCGCGGCCTTGGCGGCGTCGATCACGGCTTCGTAGTCGCGCGCCCAGTCGAACAGATCGGCCTCGAAACCGCGCAGCGAAGCGCCGGCCGTTGCCGGCCGCGAATCGCCCGAGCCGCGGTAGTCGAAGGTCCAGACGCAGATGCCCTCCCGCGTCAGCCAGCGCGCGAAGGGCTCGTAGAAGGCCTGGCGCACGCCCATCGCGCCGCCGATCACGACGCTGGCGCGCTGCGGGCCGATGGGCTCGTAGATGCGCAGCGCGAGCTGCGTGCCGTCGGCGAGCTGCAATGTCTCTTGTCTCACGCTTGTCTCCTTTTTTTCTTTTCGAGCAAGCACTGCTCGAACGTCAGACCCGCTCGAAGATGCCGGCGGCGCCCTGCCCCATGCCCACGCACATCGTGACCATGCCGTACTTGAGCTTCTTGCGCTGCAGCGCATGGATCACGGTCGCCGAGCGGATGGCACCGGTCGCGCCCAGAGGATGGCCCAGCGCGATCGCGCCGCCCATCGGGTTGACCTTGGCCGGATCGAGTCCCAGCGTGTTGATCACCGCCAGCGACTGCGCGGCGAAAGCTTCGTTGAGCTCGATCCAGTCGATCGCATCCTGCGTGAGCCCCGCGTAGCGCAGCGCCGCCGGAATCGCCTCGATCGGGCCGATGCCCATGATGTGCGGCGGCACGCCCTTGCTCGCGAAGCTCACGAAGCGCGCGAGCGGCTTCAGATCGAACTGCTTGCAGGCCTTCTCGCTCGCGAGGATCAGCGCGCCCGCGCCGTCGGAGGTCTGCGAGCTGTTGCCCGCGGTGACCGAGCCGCGCGCGGCGAACACCGTGCGCAGCTTCGCCAGGCCTTCGAGGCTGGTGTCCGGGCGCGCGCCTTCGTCGAGGTTCACGGTGCGGGTCTTGGCAATCGCCTCGCCGGTCTCGAGGTTCGGCGCGCGGTCCGTCACCTCGATGGGCGTGATCTCGCTCGCGAACTCGCCGGCCTGCTGCGCGGCGAGGGCGCGCTGGTGCGACTGCAGCGCGAAGGCATCCTGCGCCTCGCGGCTCACCTTCCACTGCTGCGCCACCTTCTCGGCCGTCAGGCCCATGCCGTAGGCGATGCCGACATCGCCGTCGCGCTCGAAAATCGATGGCGACAGCGAAGGCGAATTGCCCATCATCGGCACCATGCTCATGCTCTCGACGCCGGCCGCGATCATCACCTCGGCCTCGCCGACGCGGATGCGGTCGGCCGCCATCTGCACCGCCGACAGGCCGGATGCGCAGAAGCGGTTGACCGTGATGCCGCCGATGCTGGTCGGCAGGCCAGCGAGCACGGCGCCGATGCGCGCGACGTTGAGGCCCTGCTGCGCCTCGGGTATCGCGCAGCCGCAGATGATGTCCTCGATCGCCTTCGGATCGAGCCCCGGCACCGCCGCGAGCGCCGCCTTCAGCGTGGTCGCGAGCAGGTCGTCGGGGCGCGTATTGCGGAAGAAGCCGCGGTGCGAGCGGCCGATGGGGGTGCGGGTGGCGGAGACGATGTAGGCGTCTTGGATTTGCTTCATGGAGGATGCTCCTTCTGGGTATTACTCCTTCCCCCTCTGGGGGAAGGCAGGGATGGGGGCAGCCAGCGTTAGCTCGTGCAGCCGGTTCGCAATTGCCTGCAGCACCCCATCGAATTGAATGAACGGAGCGTTCGACGCGAAGCGCATCACGTCGAAGCCCTGGTTGCGAAAGAAGGCGTCGCGCCGCGCGTCGTAGTCTTCCTGCGCGAGATGCTGCGATCCATCGAGCTCGACGATCAGTTTCGGTTCGAGGCAGGCGAAGTCCGCGATGTAGTGGCCCAAAGGATGTTGACGACGGAACTTCACGCCCAGCTGTTCCATGCGCAGGCCGGACCAGAGCTTGCGCTCGGAATCGGTCATTTCGCGCCGCAGGGTGCGGGCGTTCTTCTGCGCTGTGGTTGTGGACTGGTTTCGCATGGTGCGTGCCCCCATCCCGGCCTTCCCCCGGAGGGGGAAGGAGGAAGGCAGTGCGTCAGTTGCGTAGCGGCTTGCCCGTACTCAACATCCCCATGATCCGCTCCTGCGTCTTCGGATGCAGGATCAGCGAACAGAAGGCCTTGCGCTCCAGCGCCATCAGGTATTCCTCCGTGACCAGGCTGCCGGCATCGACGTCGCCGCCCGTCACCACGCCCGCGATCAGGCCGGCGATGTGGAAGTCGTGCTCGCTGATGAAGCCGCCGTCTCGCATGTTGACCAGCTGCCCCTTGATCGTCGCTGCGCCGCTGCGGCCAGCGACTCTGAACCGGCGACGCAGCGGCGCTCGCCAGCCGGCGTCGGCCATGGCCTTGGCCTGCTGCAGCGCGACGTAGAGCAGCTCGTCCTTGTTCGGCACGATCACGTCGCTGTCGAGCAGGTAGCCCAGCTTCTTCGATTCCAGCGCGCTGGTGCCGACCTTGGCCATGGCCGCGGCGGTGAAGCCTTCGGTCAGGAAGGGCAGCAGGTCGGTGCCGGTGGAGGCTTCGGCGTTCTCGGCCGCCCGGCGCGCGATATAGGTCAAGCCGCCGGCGCCGGGCACTAGGCCGACGCCGACTTCGACCAGGCCGATATAGCTTTCCATCGCCGCGACGCGCCTGGCCGAATGGATGGCCAGCTCGCAGCCGCCGCCCAGCGCCATGCCGCGCACGGCAGAGACCACCGGCACGCCGGCATAGCGGATCTTGAGCATCACGTTCTGCAGCTCTTCTTCCGCACCTTCGACCGCACCGATGCCGGCGACCACGAAGGCCGGCAGCATCGCCTGCAAATCGGCGCCGACCGAAAACATCTCGTCGGGGGACCAGATCACCATCGCCTTGTATTCGCGCTCGGCCAGATCGACGCCGGCCGCCAGCGCATCGGCCACGTCGGGGCTGATGGCGTGCATCTTCGAATGGATGCTCGCGATCAGCACCTCGCCGTCCAGCGTCCAGAGGCGCACGTCGCCTTCGTCCTGGATCGTGGTGCCGGCCTTGTTCGCATCCGGCGCATGGCTGCCCAGCACGCTCTCGGGGAACAGCTGGCGTTCATGCACGGGCAGGTGGCGTGGCGGGACGAACTTGCTCTGCGAAGCGCTCCACGAGCCCTCGGGCGTGTGCACGCCGCCGGCTTCTGCAACCGGGCCTTCGAACACCCACGTCGGCAGCGGCGCCGTGGAGAGCGCTTCGCCGGCATCGATGTCTTCCTGGATCCACTTGGCGATCTGCGCCCAGCCGGCTTCCTGCCAGAGCTCGAAGGGGCCCTGCTTCATGCCGAAGCCCCAGCGCATCGCGAAGTCGACGTCGCGTGCGCTCTCGGCGATGGTTTCGAGGTGCACGGCCGCGTAGTGGAAGCTGTCGCGCAGGATGGCCCAGAGGAAGCGGCCCTGCGCGCCTTCGCTCTCGCGCAGCAGCTTCAGGCGCTCCGGCGCGGGCTTCTTGAGCATGCGGCCGTAGACCTCGTCGGCCTTGTCGCCCGAGGGCACGTACTCGCTCTTGGCCAGATCGAAGCGCAAGATGTCGCGGCCGGACTTCTTGTAGAAGCCGGCCTTGGTCTTCTGGCCCAGGTGGCCGAGCTCCAGCAGCTTGGCGAGCACGGGCGGCGTCGCGAAGTTGGCGTAGAAGGGATCGGTTTCCGCGCTCAGGTTGTCCTGCAGCGTCTTGACCACGTGGGCCATGGTGTCCAGGCCCACCACATCCGCGGTGCGGAAGGTGCCCGAGCTTGCGCGGCCCAGCTTCTTGCCGGTGAGGTCGTCCACCACATCGGGCGTAAGGCCGAACTTCTCGACTTCCTTCAGGGTCGCCAGCATGCCGGCGATGCCGACGCGGTTGGCGATGAAGTTGGGCGTGTCGTGCGCGCGCACCACGCCCTTGCCGAGCGTGCTGGTGACGAAGGCTTCGAGCTGGTCCAGCACCTCGGGCTCGGTAGTCGGCGTATCGATCAGCTCGACCAGGAACATGTAGCGCGGCGGGTTGAAGAAGTGGATGCCGCAGAAGCGCGGCTTCAGCGCCTCGGGCAGCGCCTCGCTGAGCTTGGTGATCGACAGGCCAGAGGTGTTCGAGGCCAGGATGGCATGCTTCGCGACATGCGGCGCGATCTTCCTGTACAGATCGAGCTTCCAGTCCATGCGCTCGGCAATCGCTTCGATCACCAGGTCGCACTCGTCGAGCTTGGCCAGATCGTCTTCGTAGTTGGCCTGCTCGATGAGCACGGCGTCGGCCGCGTCGCCGAGCGGCGCAGGCTTCTGCTTCTTGAGGTTGTCGATGGCGCGGCTCACGATGCCGTTCTTCGAGCCCTCTTTTGCGGGCAGGTCGAACAGCACCACCGGCACGCGCACATTGACGAGGTGGGCCGCGATCTGCGCGCCCATCACGCCGGCGCCGAGCACGGCGACCTTCTTCACTTGAAATCTGGACATGGAATTTCCAACAATGATGTGTTCTTGCTACTGGACTCGAACCCAGGTCTGCGTGCGGCCGATGCCGAACACCGAGCCGCGCACTTCGAGCTTCTTGCCGCCGTCGATCGGCGTGAGCCGCAGCGCGTAGGTCTTGCCGTTTTCGGGGTCGAGGATCTTTCCGTCCTCCCAGACCTCGCGGCCCTCGGCCTTCTTCGCGCCGCGGATGATCTCGAGACCGACCAGTGGCTTGCCCTTGCGGTCGTCGGTGCACTCGTCGCACACCGCGTCCTGCTTCGCATCCTTGCGCAGCAGCTTCTCGATGCGGCCGTTGAGCGCGCCGTTCGATTCGGCGATGCGGATCTGCGACTTGGCCTCGTGGGTCTTGTCGTCGATGCTCTGCCAGACGCCGACGGGCGTCATCTGTGCGAAGGCCGAGCCGGCCGACGCGAGTGCGATGGCTGCAAGAAGGCGCTTCATGACGTTCAGGCCAGCGCGGCGTCGGTGTTCATCAAGGGGGCAGCCCCCGTACGCGCGGTGCGCATCAGCGTCGCGGTCTCTGGGAACAGCTTGGCGAAGTAGAAGCGCGCGGTCTGCAGCTTGGCCTGGTAGAACGGGTCGGTGTTGCCGGCCGCGATCTCTGCGAGCGCCGCGCGCGCCATCAACGCGAAGAAGTAGCCGAACACGAAGTGGCCCGCCACGCGCAGGTAGTCCACCGCGGCCGCGCCCACTTCGTCGGGATTCTGGAGGCCCTTGAAGCCGAGCTCGGTGGTGAACTTGGTGAGCTGCTCGCCGAGCACCGCGATCGGCGTGATGAACTCGCTCATCTTCTCGTTCACGCCTTCTTCCTCCACCAGCTTCGCGACCAGCTTGCCGAACTTCTTGAGCGTGGCGCCGTTGTTGCCCAGCACCTTGCGGCCCAGCAGGTCCAGCGACTGCACGGTGTTCGTGCCTTCGTAGATCATGTTGATGCGGTTGTCGCGCACGAACTGCTCCATGCCCCATTCCTTGATGAAGCCGTGGCCGCCGAAGACCTGCATGCAGGCGTTGGTCGAGATGTGGCCGTTGTCGGTGATGAAGGCCTTCACGATCGGCGTCAGCAGCGCGACGATCTCGCCCGAATCCTTGCGAACCTTCTCGTCGGGATGGTGGTGCTCCTTGTCGAGCAGAAGCGTGCAGTAGATCGCGAGCGCGCGGCCGCCTTCGGCGTAAGCCTTGGCGGTCATCAGCATCTTGCGCACGTCAGGGTGCACGATGATCGGATCGGCTTCCTTGTCCTTGGCCTTCACGCCCGAGAGCGAGCGCATCTGGATGCGGTCCTTGGCGTAGGCCAGCGCGTTCTGGAAGGCCACCTCCGTCAGGCCCAGCGACTGGTTGCCCACGCCCAGGCGAGCCGCGTTCATCATCACGAACATCGCGGCCAGTCCCTTGTTGGGCTCGCCGACCAGCGTGCCGGCGGCGCCTTCGAGCACGATCTGCGCCGTCGCGTTGCCGTGGATGCCCATCTTGTGCTCGAGACCGCCGCAGTAGACGCCGTTGCGGCTGCCGAGCGAACCGTCGGGCTTGACGTTGAACTTCGGCACGACGAACAGGCTGATGCCCTTGCTGCCCTTCGGCGCGTCCGGCAGGCGGGCCAGCACCAAGTGGATGATGTTCTCGGCCATGTCGTGCTCGCCGGCCGAAATGAAGATCTTGTTGCCGGTGATGCGGTAGCTTCCGTCGGGCTGCGGCTCGGCCTTGGTGCGCAAGAGGCCGAGGTCGGTGCCGCAATGCGGCTCGGTCAGGCACATGGTGCCGGTCCATTCGCCGCTGGTGAGCTTGGGCAGGTAGGTCTTCTTCTGCTCCTCGGTGCCGTGCGCCGCCAGCGCCTCGTAGGCGCCGTGCGAGAGGCCGGGGTACATGGTCCAGGCCTGGTTGGCCGAATTGAGCATCTCGTAGAAGCACTGGTTCACGACGAAGGGCAGGCCCTGGCCGCCGTACTGCGGGTCGCACGACAGCGCCGCCCAGCCGCCTTCGACGTACTTCGCATAGGCTTCCTTGAAGCCCTTCGGCGTCTTCACCTCGTGCGTGTTCTTGTCGAGCACGCAGCCCTCTTCGTCGCCGTTGATGTTGAGCGGGAAGGTCACTTCGGAGGCGAACTTGCCGCCCTCTTCGAGCACCGCGTTGATGGTTTCGGCATCGACGTCGGCGTGCTTGGGAAGCACCTTGAGTTCTTCGGTGACCTTGAGCACTTCGTGCATCACGAACTGCATGTCGCGAAGGGGTGGGGTGTAGGCGGGCATGGAAAGCTCTCCGGGAAAGAAAAAGGGGAAAGGAAAACGGATGGGTGGCTGCTTCAGCGCACGGTCTTGAGCCGGCGCGCAGCCGTCGCGGTATCGCCGGCCAGGGCTTCCGGCGTGGCGCAGCGCGCAAGGATGTTGTCGAAGCCTGCGTTGGCGCGCGCCAGCGAATCGGGCGAGCGCAGGAAGCGCGCTTCGTAGTGCAGGGCCAGGATCAGCGCGTGGATCTCGAAGGAGATCTGCTTCGCGTCGGCATCGGCGTGCAGGTGCCCCTCCTCCTGGGCCTGCGTCACGGCGCGCAGCATGGCCGCGAGCCAGATGTTCACCGACTCGGCCAGCGCATCGCGCACCGGGCCGGGCCGGTCGTCGAACTCGACCGCGCCGCTGATGTAGATGCAGCCCGAGTCGATCTCGGCGGAGGTGCGCTTCATCCAGTTGGCGAACAGCGCGCGCAGCCTCGGCAGGCCGCGCGGCGCCTGCAGGGCGGTGTAGAAGACTTCCTGCTCGAAGCGCGTGTGGTATTCGCGAACCACCGAGATCTGCAGTTCCTCTCGCGAGCCGAAATGCGCGAACACGCCCGACTTGCTCATGCCCGTGACCTCGGCCAGCGCGCCGATCGACAGCCCCTCGAGCCCGATTTGCGCGGCCAGGTTCAGCGCCGCATCGACGATGACGGCCTTGGTCTGCTGGCCTTTCTGGGGCGCACGGGCGATCTTGGAAGGGGCTGCTGGCATGGAAAAGGACTTCGAATAAAACGAACGGTCGTTCTATTTTGCAGCCCTTTGGCGCCCGGCCTGTTCAAAGACCCATGGAGTATGAAGGTTATCGGCCGCCCTCAGGCTAGGCGGCCCAGCCCGGTGTCCAGGGCTTCGCCGCGTCTGGCCCGGAGCCCGGCGAACGAGTGCTGCTCCTGCCAGGAGAGGCGGTACAACAGGCCCAGCACCATCAGTGCGCCGAACAGCTGGTAGGACTGCAGCACGTTCCATGTCGTGCCGGCCAGCGGATTGGTCGCGCCGACGAACGATTCGCTGGACAGCACGAACGCGATCCACATCAGGGGCATCGTCCACACGCCCCACGGCTGCCGGCGCCATGCAGCGGGAAAGAGCACGGCGAAGATCGGCAGCAGCACGCCGTAGTGGTGGTCCCAGGCGATCGGCGAGGCCAGGGTCAGGCTCAGCATGACCAGCGAGAGGTCGACGGCGCTGGGCCGCTTCCCAAGCTTCCAGAGCAGCGCCGAACCCAGCAGCAACGCCGACGACACCGTGGTCGCGACATACACGATCGGGTGGAAAGGCGGGAAGTCGGTGCCGGACCACACGAGGCCCGCGCCCTGCAGGTTCACGCCGTTGAAGAGCAGCCGATGCAGCAGCCCGTTGACCGACTGGTTGATGAAGTAGCTCTCGCCATGCCTGCTCAGAAAGGACACGACGGGCACGTAGTCGAACACATTGCGCGGGCCGTAGACGGCGATCGCGAGCAGGCCGAAGGCCCCGGTGACCCAGGTCGCGGTCCACGCGAATCTCCACTGCCGCCGCAGCAAGGCCCAGAGGATGACGATGACCCACTGCGGTTTGATGATGCAGCACAGGGCCAGCATCAGGCCGGCCATGCGGGGCTGGCCGCGCTGCCAAGCGAGCAGCGCGAGGCCTGCAGCCAGCGTCATCGCGGTCTGGATCTGGCCGTGGTATTCGGAGCGCAGGATCGGATAGAAGAGCGCCACGCTCAACAGGCTCAGGGCGAGCAGCGTGCGGGTGGAGACGCGCGGGAACTGCAGCGGCTCGCGCACTGCGGCCGGCCCCTGGACGGTGCCCATGAACAGCTTGAGGAACACGACAGCGATCGCGACGAGGCTGAGGCGCGACAGGATCTTGAAGATCAGCACCACCGAATCCGGCTCGAGGCCCAGGAGCCGCTGCGGCAGGTCCAGCGGCAGCAGCGCAGTGAGCGGGTACTGGAACTTCACGTGCTGGCCGAAGAAGACCGACTGGTAGAGCGGCAGGTCCGGGTGCTCGCGCAGGAAGGCGGAGGCACGCAGCATCGGCATCCACGAGTCGTCGCCGTTGTGGGACGACAGCACGAAGCGCAGATAGCCCAGCGAGCTCTCGCGCGGCTCGCCGACCGCGAGCGCGACGATCGCGCTCACCACCAGGCCGCTCAGCATGAAGACCAGCCACAGCCGCCACGCCGCCCCGAGCCGCCGCGCCTGCGGCGTGCGCGGAAGGCCCGGAATGCCCGGCTGGTAGCGCCACAGCACGAACAGCAGCAGCGCGGAGCAAATGGTCGCGGCCACGACCAGGATCAGCATCTTCATGTCGTCTTCAGGAAAAAGGGAGAGCGAGGGAACGGAGAGCGCAGCGGCCCTAGTCGGCCATCCACAGCGCGATCGCGCCGATCGCCACCGCCAGCCGGCTGACCCAGTCGCGCGCGGCGAAGACCACGGGGTCGTCATGCAGCACGCCGCGAATGGCCTTGAGCCAGATGCGCACGGTCCAGAACAGGAAGACCGGGACCAGCACCCACAACCAGGTCGGGTGCTCGTAGCGTGCGAGCATCTGCTGGTCCTGCAGGTAGAGACTCAGCAGCAGCACCGACATCTGCCCGGCCGCGACGCCGGTGCACAGCACGAAAGGCGCGTCGGCGGGCACGTAGCCGCGGTCGCGCTTGAGCTGGACGGTGTCGCCGCTGGCTGCGGTGAGTTCCACGTAGCGCTTCGCCAGCGCCAGGCTGAGGAAGATGAAGAGCGAGAACGAAAGGATCCAGAAGGAAAGCGGCTGCCCCGTCGCCTGGGTGCCGGCCGCCACGCGGAGTGTGTAGAGGGCCGCGAGCGAGAACACGTCCACCACCGCGCGTCGCTTGAGGAAGACCGAGTAGGCGGTGGTCAGCGCGGCATAGGCCAGCAGAACGCCCACGAAGGCCAGGGGCAGCAGCGCGATCGACAAGGCGAGCGAGGCGGCGCCCAGCAGCACCGACATCGCCAGCCCCGTGGCAGGCTGGATGTCCCCGGCGGCGAAAGGTCGTCGTCGCTTGCGGTGGTGCCGCCGGTCCGATTCGAGGTCCAACAGGTCGTTGAGCACATAGATGCCCGAGGCCATCAGGCCGAAGGCGACGAAGGCCAGCGTTGCATTGACGACCAGCGGCCCGCTCAGGTGGTGCAGCACCGGCATCAGGGGCAGGAAGACCAGGAGGTTCTTCAGCCATTGGTGCAGTCGCAGGCCATAGAGGTAGCGGCCCAGCCCCACCCGTGTGGGCTTGATCACCGCCTCCACCTCGGTGAGGCCGGCCGCGCGCCGGGCCAGCGAGCCGGAGCGGCTGACCACCACGGCCGCATCGGCACCGCGCCAGACCTCGAGGTCGACCGCATGGTCTCCCGCGTAGCTGAAAGCCTCGCCGCCGGCATCGGCCCGGATGGCGGCCAGCTTGCCGGCGCCTTTGACGTTGTGTTCGCCGTCGGAGGCCAGCACAGCGTCGAAAAGGCCCAGGTGATCGGCAACCCGGCGCGCCAGCCGGGCGTCGCTGGCCGTCGCCAGCACGATGCGGCGCCCGGCCTTGCGCGCGCTGCGCACGAATTCGAGCACTTCGGGCCGGTAGGGCAAGGTACTCACGTCGATCGTGGTGCGCAGCGCCACTTCGCGCTTGAGCGCGGCCCTGCCTTGCAGCAGCCACTGCGGCAGGCTCAGCAGCGCAAGCGGCGCGGCGCGCACCAGCTTGAGCAGCGACTCGTGCAGCGAGTCGGTCGCGATCAGGGTCCCGTCGAGATCGACGTAGAGAGGAAGGAGCGCCATCTCAGCTGCGGCCCAGCACCGCGACGCCGACCAGGATGATGGCGATACCCGCGATCCGCGTGCCGGTCAGCGCCTCGCCGAAGAGCTGCCAGGCGAACAGCGCGGCGATCACGTAGCCCATCGAAAGCATCGGATAGGCCACCGTCACGTCGACCCGGGTCAGCGCCAGGATCCAGAGGCCGGCGCTGACGAAGTAGCAGCCCAGCCCAACGATGATCCAGGGCTGCGTGGCGGCGCCCCACCCCGCCGCGAAGAGCGACGCGCTGCTGCCGATCGCCACCGATCCGAGCGTCTTGGCACCGGCCTTGAGCATGAGCTGTGCCGCGGAATTGAGCAGCACGCCGGCGAAAATGATCGAGAAGGTGGAGAGCGTCATTGAAACTTGAGGTCTTTTTAGTTACCGCAAGTATCATGCCCCAGTATTACTTTTTCGCTACCTAGCCAAAAGGCGAAGTCGTGAATTTGTTGGTCCGCACCCGGCTCAGCTCAGCAGCTGATGCTTCAACGCGTAGTAGGTGAGATCGCTGGTGGACGACAGGTGCAGCTTCGCCATGACGCGCCCCCTGTAGCTGCTGACGGTCTTGGCCGACAGCGACAGATCGGGTGCGATGGCGGACGGCCTCATCCCGCTGGCGAGTTTCAGGAAGACTTGAAATTCGCGCTCCGAAAGACGGTTGTGAGGTGCCTCGCCTCGCCCTTCCAGCCGATTCGCGAGCAAGGAGGCCAGGGCCGGTGTGACGTGGCGGCGCCCGAGCCCGAGTTCGCGAATCGCCCGGACGATCTCGACGGGATTGCATTCCTTGCAGAGAAAGCCGCCCGCGCCGAGCTGGAAAAGAATGGCTGCGTACTGCTCCTGCGGATAGGCGGTGAAGACCAGGATCGCCACTTCGGGTGCCGCCGCCCGGATCCTGATGAGCGCGTCGACGCCGCTTTGCCCCGGCATGTTCAGATCCATCATCAGCACGTCGACCTTCGTCCGGCGAACCAGCTCGATCGCTTCGCGCCCGTCGGCGGCTTCCCCGACGACCTGCAGATCTTCCTGCTCATGGAAGAACTCGCGCAGGCCCAGACGCACGATGGCGTGGTCATCGACGATTCCGATTCTGATCATCGCTGCGCTCCTTGAAAGCTTGGCATGGGGGGATCTAACGATCACCGGCACCGTGCGCGAGTAGGACGATCGAGATCTTCTCCGCCATCGCCTGCGTACCCCTACGTCATAAGACATACGGCAAGGCTTGGCCGCCAGCGGCATGCGAGTAAATCCTACGTGGACAGGCATGCACGCATCGCACTCTGCAGTCCCCAAACTTATCAACCTGGAGCCCACGATGCCCACCACCAAGCGCGCAGAGTCCGACGCCTGCAGCCTGCTCGACACAGATCACCGCAACGTCAAGAAGTTGTTCAAGGCCTACGAGGAACTCACCCAGTCCAAGGCGGCGAGCAGCTCGCAGAAGAAGCGCGAACTTGCCAACGAGATCTGCATGGAGCTGACCGTCCACGCGCAGATCGAGGAAGAGATCTTCTATCCCGGATTGCGCCAAGCCATCAAGGAAAGCGATCTGCTCGATGAAGCGGAAGTCGAGCACGCCAGCGCCAAGGACCTGATTGCCCAGATCCAGGAAGCCACCGACATCGACGACAAATTCGACGCCAAGGTCACGGTGCTCGGCGAGTACATCGATCACCACGTCAAGGAAGAGCGCACCCAGATCTTCGTGAAGGCGCGCGCAGCACGCGGGCTCGACCTGGTCGCCATGCGCGAGCAGCTCGAGGCGCGCAAGGAAGAGCTGATGGCCGAGCTGACCGGCGCCACGGCATAGCCATCTTCGTGTGGGTTTGGCGGTGGTCCTGTCCACCGCCTTTTTTCGCTCCCTGGAGGCCCCGATGACAGCGAATACGTCTTCCCTGCGCGTCGGTCCACGCCGGGGGTTGTCGTCTCGACACTGGATCGGCATCGCCATCGTGCTGGCGGGGGCGATCATCGTTTCGCAGCAGGCTTTCGAAGGCATGGCCGGCAACGATCCGCGCATGAAGGGGGCCTTGCTCGGCGGCCTGGCGGCAGCCTTCGCCACGGCGCTCGGGACGCTGCCGGTCCTGTTTGCTCAGCGGTTCTCGCAACGCAGTTACGACACCATGCTCGGCTTCGGCGCCGGCGTCATGCTGGCCGCCAGCTCGTTCTCGCTGGTCATCCCGGCGCAGGCGGCCGCCAAGGCCCAGGGGGCGAACAACTGGGGCGCGGGAGGAATCGTCGGCACCGCCATCCTGCTCGGCGCATTGCTGCTGTTCGCCATCGACCGTGCGGTTCCGCACGAGCACTTCGTCAAGGGCGCCGAAGGGCCGCAGGCGCGCGCGCTCAAGCGCGTCTGGCTGTTCGTCTTCGCCATCGCGCTGCACAACCTGCCGGAAGGCCTGGCGATCGGCGTGGCCTTCGCCGGCACCGATCGGGTCGGCGCCGTGGCCCTCGCCACGGGCATCTCGATCCAGGATGTCCCGGAAGGCATGGTGGTCGCGCTTGCGCTGCGCAGCGTGGGCCATGGGCGCCTCGCATCGGCCGGCCTCGGTGCGCTGTCCGGCCTGGTCGAGCCTGTGGCCGCAGTATTCGGCGCCGCCCTCATCGGCCTTTCGGCCGGGCTCCTGCCCTGGGGCCTGGCGATGGCGGCGGGCGCCATGCTCTTCGTGATCAGTCACGAGATCATTCCCGAGTCGCATCGCATGGGGCATGAAGCCCATGCAACCGGCGGCCTGATGCTGGGCTTCGTCGTCATGATGCTTCTCGATACCGCACTCGGTTGACGGTCGACCCATGCCTGGTCCTGATGGATTCGCCGCCGATGCGCCGACGCCGAAGGTGCCACCGCGGCTGCGCATCCTCGTCGTCGAAGACGATCCCGACACCCTCGCGGTGACGATCGAACTGCTTCGGGCGCTCGGGCATTGGGCCACCGGCGTGAGGAGCGCGGAACTCGCGCTCCACCGTTTTCTGGAAGGCGCCTTCGACCTTCTGATTGCGGATGTCGGCCTGCCCGGACTGTCGGGGCGGGACCTGGCCGAAAAGCTCGAGGCGCGCTGCGCGTTGCCAGTCATCTTCGCCACCGGACAGCCCGCGCCGGACCAGATGCCGCGGCACGGCATCTGGCTGCGCAAGCCCTACTCGATCGATCAGCTCCAGGAAGCGCTGGCGCGCGCCGCGCAACTCGGCAGCAGCCCTGCTTGAGCTAGGGCTTGGCGGCGGGCGGCGCCTGGTTGGTCTGCGTCGTGCCGGTTGCAGAGCCGCCGCCCGGATGCCGCCCGGACAGGCCGCCCGAAGTCCCGGAACCGGGCGTGCGCAGATTGCCGCTGCGCACCGCGCGCGAGTCCTGCTTCGTGGCGCTGTCCGAACGGCGGTCCTCCTGCTGCGCCGCCCGATTGCGGGTCGCAGGCGACTTGGAGGAATTGCCCTCCGCTGCGGGCGCTGCGGTCCCCTTCGGGTTTCCGGTGGGCTGAGCCATCGCGGGGCCGGCGGCGACTGCGAGCGCAAGCGCCGCGAAGCCCCAACGGAAACTTGCGCTTCGACAGGTCATGAAGTACTCCCGCTGCCGCAATCCGGCATCACGGCTTCGGCTTGTTCGACTGCGCCGTCAACGCGTCCAGCGCCGCGCCTTCCGCCATCCCCAGCTCGGCGCCGGTTTGCGGATCGCTCGCCGGATCGGAGGCGGTCCGAAGCGCCATCGCGTCGACAGCCGCCTGGTCGTCGGGATCGAGCGCCACCGTCGGCTCGCCGCTTCCCCCGTCGACGGCCATCTGCTCCTCCGGATCGCTCACGAACTCCCATTGAGGACCCTCGTTCCACGGCCCTCGCACCTCGCCGCCCTTGGACATGTCGAAGTACACCTGGGTGAACTCGGGCATCCCGGGCAGCTTGCCCGGCGGGAAGTTCGGGCTGATCGCATAGAGGGCCTTCTCGAAGGATTTCTGGTGCGCGATCTCGCGCGTCATCAGGAAGCCCAGCGCCTCCTTGACGCCCGGATCGTCGGTCAGGTTGATCAGGCGTTCATAGACGATCTTGGCGCGCGCCTCGGCCGCGATGTTCGAGCGAAGGTCGGCTGTGGGTTCGCCGATGCTGTCGATGTAGGCGGCCGTCCAGGGGACGCCCGCGGAATTCACCAGCGCCGGCCCGCCGCCGTAGAGAACCTGGGTCAGGTGGCTGTCGTTGCCCGCGCCGGTGATGGTGCGATACGCGTCCGCTTCGGCATCGACACCCTCGGCCAGCCGGCCCTTGGCGCCCTTGTTGAGCATCGCCACCATCGTGCCGATCACCTCGAGGTGGCTCAGTTCCTCGGTCGCGATGTCGAACAGCATGTCCTTGCGGCCGGGATCGTCTTCGCCGATGGCTTGGGTGAAATAGCGGCAGGCGGCGGCCAGCTCGCCCTGCGGGCCGCCGAATTGCTCCAGCATCAGGTTGGCGAGGCCCGGGTTGGTCGAGTCGACGCGCAGGGTGTATTGAAGGCGCTTGTTGTGAGAGAACATGGAGCTGCTCCTGGTTGACCGAGTGATTGAACGAAGGGACGAGGGCCCATGTTCGCGGCCTCCCCGTCCTTCAACCTCGGCGTCGACCCACACTCCATGTAGTCCGAACCTCGCGCAGCTCAGCCGTCGCGGCGGCGCGCGTCAGGACAGCAGCTTGAACCCCACCACTTCCTGCCGCTGCTCCCCGAGCCCCTCGATGCCCAGCGTCATCACGTCGCCCTTCTTCAGATAGAGCGGCGGCTTCATGCCGAGGCCGACGCCGGGCGGCGTACCGGTGGTGATGACGTCGCCGGGCACGAGCGTCATGAACTGGCTCACGTAGCTCACGATCTTTGCGATGTTGAAGATCATGGTCCTGGTATTGCCGGTCTGCATGCGCTTGCCGTTGAGGTCCAGCCACATCGCGAGCTTCTGCGGGTTGGGCACCTCGTCGCGCGTCACCAGCCAGGGGCCGATGGGGCCGAAGGTATCGCAGCCCTTGCCCTTGTCCCAGGTGCCGCCGCGCTCGATCTGGTACTCGCGTTCGCTCACGTCGTTGATGACGCAGTAGCCGGCCACGTAGTCGAGTGCGCTCTTCTGCGAGACGTAGCGCGCCTGGGCGCCGATCACCACGCCGAGCTCCACCTCCCAGTCGCTCTTGACCGAGTTCTTGGGCAGCATGACCGGATCGTTCGGGCCCTGGATGCAGCTGGTGGCCTTCATGAAGACCACCGGCTCGGCCGGAATCGGCAGGCCCGACTCGGCCGCATGGTCGGCGTAGTTAAGGCCGATGGCGATGAACTTGCCCACATCGGCCACCGGGCTGCCGTAGCGCGGCTTGCCCTTGACCAGCGGCAGCTTGTCGGTCTTCAGCTTGCGCAGCTTGGCGAGCGCGGCATCGCCCAATTGCTTGGGGCCGATGTCTTCGACCACTCCGCTCAGGTCGCGCAACTGGCCGTTGTCGTCGATGAGGCCGGGCTTCTCCTTGCCGGGGTTGCCGTAGCGAACAAGTTTCATGTGTGCCTTTCTTCTTTCTTGGGAGTTCAGTAGGTGGAGCGGCCGCCGGACAGGTCGAACACGGCGCCGGTGGAAAAGGAGCAATCTTCGGTGCAAAGCCAGCTCACCATGGAGGCGATCTCCTCCACCGTGCCGAAGCGGCCCATCGGGATCTTCGAGAGCATGAAGGCGATGTGCTCGGGCGACATCTGCTCGAAGATCGCGGTCTTCACCGCGGCCGGCGTCACGCAGTTGACGCGGATGCCGGTGTCGGCCAGCTCCTTGCCGAGCGACTTGGTGAGCGCGATCACGGCCGCCTTGCTCGCGCTGTAGGCGCTGGCGTTGGGATTGCCTTCCTTGCCGGCGACCGAGGCGATGTTGACGATGCGGCCATAGCCCTGCCTGCGCATCTGCGGCACGACCTCGCGGCAGCACAGGAAAACGCCATTGATGTTGACCTCCATCACCTGCCGCCACGCATCGACGGGATAGTCCCAGAGCTTGGTGTTGGGCCCGGTGATGCCGGCGCTGTTGACCAGCGCGTCGATGCGCTTCGCCTGCGCCAGCGTGGCCGCCACGGCCTTGGCCACCGAGGGCTGCTGCGACACGTCGACCGTGAGCGCGAAGGCCTTGGCGCCGAGCGCCCAGGCGGCCTTGGTGACCGCTTCGCCGTCGCGGTCCCACAAGGTCACGCTGCCGCCGGAGGCGATGAGCCTCTGCGCGATGCCGTAGCCCAGCCCCGTCGCGCCGCCGGTGACGACCGCGTGCCGGCCGGCGAAGTCGAGCTGGTTCATATGGTGATGCCGCCGTCGGCCGCGTAGGCCTGGCCGGTGACGAACTGCGACTCGTCGCTGGCGAGGAACACCACCAGGGGCGCGATCTCCTCGGCCTGCGCCAGCCGCCCCATCGGCTGGCGCGCGATGAAGGCACGGCGCGCCTCGACCGGGTCGGCGTTGGCATTGATGCGCTCGCCCAGCGAAGGCGTGTCGACCGTGCCCGGACACACCGCATTGCAGCGGATGCCCTGTCCCACATAGTCGGCCGCAACGCTCTTGGTGAGCCCCAGCACCGCGGCCTTGGTGGTGCCGTAGACGCAGCGGTTGGGCAGGCCCTTGATGCTCGAGCACACGCTGGCCATGTTGATGATGCTGCCGCGGCCCGCGGCCAGCATGCCGGGCAGCACGGCCTGGATCAGCCACAACTGGGCGCGCACGTTGAGGCGAAAGGCGAAGTCCAGGTCGTCGTCGCTGGCCTGCAAGGCGGCGCCGTTGTGCACCACGCCCGCGCAGTTGAACAGGATGTCGAGCGCGGGCAGGGTCTTGGTGAAGGCGTCGATGGCGGCCTTGTCGAGCACGTCGAGCTTCGCGGCCTGGATGTTGGCGACGCCCGCGTAGCGCGCGAGCAGCGCCTCGTTGACGTCGGTCGCGAAGACCTGCGCGCCCTCGGCGGCGAGTGCGAGTGCGCTGGCATGGCCGATGCCCTGCCCGGCCGCGGTCACGAGCGCGGTCTTGCCCTTCAGTCTCATGGGATGTCCTCGTCGGGTCTGGTCGCAAAAAAAGGAAGCGATGCAGGCGTTCAGGGTTTGGCCCGATGGCTGCATCGCGCTTCGGATCGTATTCTGAATTGGCCTTACCACTTGTCCAATTCAGGACAACCCTTAAACCCATCGTCCACGTGCCCCTGCAGACCGTCGAACCCAGGCGCCTCTACCGCCAGATCGCCGACCAGCTGCGCGCGCTGATCGCCAAGGGCGAGTTCGCCGCCGGCGCGCGCCTTCCGGCCGAGCGCGACCTGGCCAAGCAGCTGGGCGTGAGCCGGCCCTCGGTGCGCGAGGCGTTGATCGCGCTCGAGGTCGAGGGCTGGGTCGAGGTGCGCACCGGCTCCGGCGTCTACGTGCTCGACCGCTCGCACCGCGCCGCAGCGCCCGTGGCCGCCACCGAATGGGGCCCGCTCGAACTGATCCGCGCGCGCCGCGTGGTCGAGGGCGAAACCGCGGCGATCGCGGCCGGGCTCGCCAAGCGCAAGGACATCGAAGCAATGACGCGCGCCATCGAGCGCATGCGCGAGCTGGCCGACCGCAACCAGATGCCGCTCGATGGGGACCGCGCCTTCCACCTCGCGATCGTGGAGTGCTGCGGCAACGTGGTGCTCGCCGAAACCGTGCAGGCCTTCTGGGATTCGCGCAAGGGCCCGATCTTCACGCGCCTGGGCGGCTACTTCGAGACCGTGAAGTCGTGGCGCAGCGCCATCGCCGAGCACGAGGCGATCCGCGACGCGATCGCGGCGCGCGATGCCGATGCGGCGCGCAGCGCGATGCACGCGCACATGGACAAGTCGCACCAGCGCTTCAGCGCCAGCTGGCGCCGCGCCAATCTCTTCACTCACCCACCACCGGAGACAAGAAAATGAGCACCAAGCGTTTTGCACTCAAGACCCTCGCGGCCTGCGCGCTCGCAGCAGCCGCCCTCGGAGCCCTCGGCACGGCCCAGGCCCAGACCAAGCTCAAGTGGGCCCACGTCTACGAGACCTCCGAGCCCTTCCACAAGTACTCGGTGTGGGCCGGCGAGGAAATCAAGAAGCGCACCAACGGCAAGTACGACATCCAGGTCTTCCCGGCCTCCAGCCTGGGCAAGGAAGCCGACATCAACCAGGGCCTCACGCTGGGCACGGTCGACATCATTCTTTCGGGGGCGAGCTTCGCGGGCCGCAGCTACCAGCCGCTCGCGGTGTCGTACTTCCCGTTCATCTTCCGCGACGCCGAGCACCAGCTCAAGTACGCGAAGAGCGACGTCTTCAAGGAACTCGCCAAGGGCTACGACGACAAGACGGGCAACCACATCACCGCGCTCAACTACTATGGCGCGCGCCACGTCACGTCCAGCGCGGCCAGGCCGGTGGCCAAGCCCGAGGACATGAAGGGCCTGAAGATCCGCGTGCCCGACGCGCCGGCCTACCTGGCCTTCCCCAAGGCGTTGGGCGCCAACCCGACGCCGATCGCCTTTGCCGAGGTCTACCTCGCGCTGCAGAACGGCACCGTCGATGCGCAGGAGAACCCGCTGCCGACCATCGAGGCCAAGAAGTTCTACGAGGTGCAGAAGAACATCTCGCTCACCGGGCACATCGTCGATTCGCTGCTGACCATCGTCTCGGGCCAGCTGTGGGGCAAGCTCTCGGCCGACGAGAAGAAGATCTTCAGCGACGTGATGCAGGAGGCGGCAGAGAAGACCGGCCGCGAGATCATCGCCTCCGAAATCCGCCTGGCCGAGGAGTTCAAGAAGAAGGGCAACAACGTCATCACGGTCGACAAGAACGCGTTCCGCGAAGCGGTGCTGAAGAGCACCAAGCCGACGGACCATGGGTACCGGCAGCAGGACTACGACCGGATCGTCGCCATCAAGTGACTGACTGACTTCACTCCCTCTCCCTTTTTGGGAGAGGGTTGGGGTGAGGGTGGGGCGGTCGATGAGGTGCGAGTCTGATCGACGGCCCGGCGCCCTCACCCCCGCCCTCTCCCAGAGGGAGAGGGAGCAAGACAGGAAACCATGACCGAATCCAAAATCATCGACGACGAAGGCCACTTCCATGCGGAAGACGAAGTGGTCGATCTTTCCGGCACCATCGCCGAGGGCTGGATCGCGCTGGGCATCTTCTGGCTGCTCGGGCTGACCGTGTTCTATCAATTCGTCACGCGCTACGTGATGAACGACTCGGCAGCCTGGACGGAAGAAGTGGCGCGCTACATGCTGATCGGCGTGGTGTTCGTCGGTGCCGCCATCGGCGTGGCCAAGAACAACCAGATCCAGGTCGACTTCTTCTACCGCCACATGCCGGCCGCCATGGGGCGATGGCTGTCGCGCGCGGTCGATGTGCTGCGCATCGCCTTCTTCGTGGCGGCGACTGTCATGACGATGCAAATGATGCTGAAGATCGGCAACCAGACCCGCATGACCATCGTCGACCTGCCGATGAACATCGTCTACGGCCTCTGCCTGTTCGGCTTTGCCGCGATGGCCTGGCGCTCGGTGCAGGTCGCGCGCGTGCATTGGCAGCGCGGCTACAGCGTGCTCGAACGCCCCGAATCCACCCTGGCGGATCGCTAGAACAACAACATGCTCAAGATTTTCTTCCTGGTCTTCATGGCCGGCGGCGTCCCGGTCGCGATCGCGATGGCCGGCGCCTCGCTGGCCTACATCCTGATGTCGGGCACGCTGCCGCCCTTCGTGGTGATCCACCGCATGGTGAGCGGCATCGACAGCTTTCCGCTGCTCGCCGTGCCCTTCTTCATCCTGGCCGGCAACCTGATGAACAACGCCGGCATCACCACGCGCATCTACAACTTCGCGCTGGCGCTGGTCGGCTGGCTCAAGGGCGGGCTCGGCCACGTGAACGTGGTCGGCTCGGTGATCTTCGCCGGCATGAGCGGCACCGCCATCGCCGATGCCGCGGGCCTGGGCACCATCGAGATCAAGGCTATGAAGGAGCACGGCTACTCGACCGAATTCGCCGTCGGCGTGACGGCCGCGTCGGCCACGCTCGGCCCCATCATTCCGCCCAGCCTGCCCTTCGTGATCTACGGGATGATGGCCAACGTCTCGGTGGGCGCGCTGTTCCTCGCGGGCCTCCTGCCGGGCGCGATGATGGCCTTGCTGATGATGTTCACCGTCGCCTACTTCGCCCACAAGAACAGCTGGGGCGGCGACGTTAAGTTCTCGAGCACGCGGCTCTTCAAGGCGCTGTGCGAGCTCGCGGTGGTGATCGGCTGGCCGCTGCTCCTGTGGGTGCTGGTGGTCAAGCTCGGTGCGCCGGCGCAGATCACCGTGTTCGCGGGGCTGGCTGCGCTCTTCGTGCTCGACAGGATCTTCCGCTTCGAGGCGCTCTTGCCCATCATGACGCCGGTGCTCCTGATCGGCGGCATGACCACCGGCCTCTTCACGCCCACCGAGGGCGCGATCGCAGCCTGCGTGTGGGCCATGATCCTCGGCTTCGCCTGGTACCGCACGCTCACGTGGAAGATGTTCGTCAAGGTCTGCCTCGACACCATCGAGACCACCTCCACCGTGCTCTTCATCGTGGCCGCGGCCTCGATCTTCGGCTGGATGCTGACGGCCACCGGCGTCACGGCAGACATCGCGAGCTGGGTGCTGGCCTTCACCAAGGAGGCCTGGGTCTTCCTGCTCCTGGCCAACCTGCTGATGCTCTTCGTCGGCTGCTTCCTGGAGCCGACGGCCGCGATCACGATCCTGGTGCCCATCCTGCTGCCGATCGCGATCCAGCTCGGCGTCGACCCGGTGCACTTCGGCCTGGTGATGGTGCTCAACCTGATGATCGGCCTGCTGCACCCGCCGATGGGCATGGTGCTCTTCGTGCTGGCGCGCGTGGCGGGCCTGAGCTTCGAGCGCACGACGATGGCGATCCTGCCGTGGCTGTTCCCGCTGCTCTTGAGCCTGGTGGCGATCACCTACATGCCTTCGCTGGTACTGTGGTTGCCGAAAATGTTCTTCTGACCCCCCGATCAGGACACACACACGATGAATCCCTTTATCCGCCTCCACCCCGCCGACGACGTCGTCATCGCGCGCGGCCAGCTCGTCGGCGGCACGCCGGTCGAAAGCGTCACGGCCCGCGGCCTGGTCCCGCCCGGCCACAAGATCGCCGTGCGCGCCATCGCGCAAGGCGAGCCGGTGCGCCGCTACAACCAAATCATCGGCTTCGCGAGCAAGCCGATCGCGCCCGGCGAGCACGTGCACACGCACAACCTCGACATGGGCCCCGACAAGGGCCACTTCGAGCGCGACTACGCCTACGGCGCCGACGTGAAGCCGCCGCCCGCACGGCGCGAAGCCACCTTCATGGGCATCAAGCGCGCCGACGGCCGCGTGGCCACGCGCAACTACATCGGCGTGTTGACGAGCGTGAACTGCTCGGCCACCGCGGCGCGCGCCATCGCCGACCACTTCTCGCGCAGGACCAATCCGGCGGCGCTCGCCGACTACCCCAACGTCGACGGCGTGGTCGCGCTCACGCACGGCACCGGCTGCGGCATGGACACCGGCGGCATGGGCATGCAGATCCTCGAGCGCACGCTGACTGGCTACGCCACGCACGCCAACTTCGCGGCCGTGCTGGTGGTGGGCCTCGGCTGCGAGGCCAACCAGATCAACGCCTGGCTCGCGACCGGCAACCTCGCCGAGGGCGAGAACTTCCGCGTCTTCAACATCCAAGACACGGGCGGCACGCGCAAGACGGTGGAAAAAGGCGTGGCGCTCATCAACGAGATGCTGCCGCGCGCCAACGCGGCGAAGCGCGAGCCCTGCAGCGCGGCGCACATCACCATCGGCCTGCAGTGCGGCGGCTCGGACGGCTATTCGGGCATCAGCGCCAACCCGGCGCTGGGCGCTGCGGTCGACCTGCTGGTGGCGCACGGCGGCACCGCCATCCTGTCGGAAACGCCCGAGGTCTACGGTGCCGAGCACCTGCTCACGCGCCGTGCGGTGAAGCGCGAGGTCGGCGAGAAGCTGGTCGAGCGCATCCGCTGGTGGGAGCACTACACCGAGATCAACGAGGGCGAGATGAACAACAACCCCTCGCCCGGCAACAAGGCCGGAGGGCTCACCACCATCCTCGAGAAGTCGCTGGGCGCGGTGGCCAAGGGCGGCACCAGCAACCTCGAGGCGGTGTACGAATACGCCGAGCCGGTGACCGCGCACGGCTTCGTTTACATGGACACGCCGGGCTACGACCCGGTGAGCGCGACCGGCCAGGTGGCGGGCGGCGCCAACATGATCTGCTTCACCACCGGCCGCGGCTCGGCCTACGGCTGCGCGCCCTCGCCTTCGCTCAAGCTCGCGACCAACTCGGCGCTGTGGCAGCGGCAGGAAGAAGACATGGACATCAACTGCGGCGAGATCGTCGAAGGCACGGTGTCGATCCAGGAGATGGGGCAGCGCATCTTCGAGCTGGTGCTGGCGACGGCATCGGGCGAGCAGAGCAAGAGCGAGAAGCACGGCTACGGGCAGAACGAATTCGTGCCGTGGCAGGTGGGTGCGGTGATGTGAAGTCTTCTCTTACTCCCTCCCCCGCTGGGGGAGGGCGGGGGTGGGGGGCACGCGGCGCATCGAAGTTGCGTCTGCCGTTGATGCGCCCGGCGCCCCATCCCAACCTTCCCCCGGAGGGGGAAGGAGCAAAATACCAGGAGCCTTTCGAATGCCTCGAACAATTCAAGCCGCGACGCTGCGCACCCAAGTCGCCGCCATCATCGCCGGCACCGGCAGCACCTCCGTCGAAGCCGAACAGGTCGCCGCCAACCTCGTGCTCGCCAACCTCAGCGGCCACGACTCGCACGGCGTCGGCATGGTGCCGCGCTATGTCGATGCCGCGGCCGAAGGCGGCCTCAAGCCCAACGCGTCGGTCAAGATCAACCTCGACACCGGTCCCATGCTCGCGCTCGACGGCCAGCGCGGCTACGGCCAGATCGTCGGCGTGCAGGCGATGGAACTCGCCATCCCGCGTGCCAAGCAGCATGGCACATGCGTGCTCTCGCTCGCCAACGCGCACCACCTTGGCCGCATCGGCCACTTCGCCGAGATGGCCACTGCGCAGGGCCTGGTGTCGATGCACTTCGTCAACGTGCTCTCGCGCCCGGTGGTCGCGCCCTGGGGCGGCGGCGACGGGCGCTTCGGCACCAATCCCTGCTGCATCGGCATCCCGCTGAAAGGCGCGCACCGCCCCGCCGCAGGGCCGCCCCAAGGCGGGGCAGCCCCCTCGGGGGGTGGCGACCCACACGCAGCGGGGGAGCCTGGGGGTGATTTCATCCTGGACTACGCGACCAGCCGCGTGGCACAAGGGAAGATGCGCGTGGCCCACAACAAGGGCGAGCGCGTGCCGCCCGGCTATCTCATCGACGAACACGGCGCGCCCACCGACGACCCCGGCGTGGTCGTGGTGCCGCAGAGCAACGGCCTGTTCGGCGCGCTGATGACCTTCGGCGAACACAAGGGCTACGGCATGGCGGTCGCCTGCGAGCTGCTCGGCGGCGCGCTCACCGGCGGCGGCACCTGGCACCGTCCCGCCGATACCGCGCGCACCGTGCTCAACGGCATGCTGGCCATCGTCATCGACCCGGCCAAGCTCGGCACGCAGGCAAGCTTCGAAGAGGAGGCCAGCGCCTTCATCTCCTGGCTGCGCCAAAGCCCGCCGGGCCAAGGCTTCGATGCGGTGCAGATCGCCGGCGAGCCCGAGCGCAGGGCGCGCGCGGCGCGCGAGCACGAGGGCATCTGGCTCGACGATGCGACCTGGGGCGAGATCGTCGCGGCCGGTGCGAAGGTGGGCGTGAGCGTCGGCTGAGGCTTGCACTTCGGGCATATCCCCTTTGTGTGATGCGCAGCCGCGCGCTGCGCGCGAGGATGCGCCTCGGGGAGTTTGAGATGGGCGAGCAGCTTCGGCTCGATCGAAGCGCTCAACCCGCAAACCTGACGAGGCGATTCACATGGTCGAAGACCGTTTTGCCGCACGCATCTCCGGGGCCGTGCTCGTCGCGGCTTCGTGCTTCTTCTGCGCAAGGGCAGCAGCCCAGTTCCCCGATGCCCACGACCCGCCGCCCGCAGGCTGGACGGGCCCGGTCTTTCGCCTGAAGCAGGACTATCCGCAGACGCTGCCTTCCCTCGGCCCGCGTCCGTGGATGAGCTTCGACTTCCGCACCCAGCCGAACGAATACATCGAGGCAGTGCTCGACTACGCGCTCGAGGGCAACAAGCAGGTCGACTTCGTGGTCCAGGACAACAGCACCCGCGGCTGGTACCACGCACCCTGGATGCATGCCGGCGCGGCAGGCCGCGAGTTCGTCCGCGGGCTGACGCGCGAGAGAAGCTCGCGACCCGGCGAACTCCATCCGAACCAGACGGGCACCTGGGAGAACTGGGCCGTCAGCGTCTACAACCCCCGCGGCGGCTACACCCTCGGCCAGGTCTGGAAAGATCCGGACGCGCCGAACCCGAGCGTCGCGAAATTCCCGGTCGGCAGCGTCAGCATCAAGCTGATCTTCACCGAAGCGCCGGTAAGCCAGGTTCCCTACCTGGCGGGGTCCGTGGAGTGGCAGGCCGACATCAACCGCGCGAACAACGCCGGCCCGCGGCCCACGCTGCGCCTGCTGCAGGTCGACATCGCCGTGCGCGAAAGCCGCGCGGCCTCGACCACCGGCTGGGTCTTCGGCACCTTCGTCTACGACGGCAACGCGCCGGGCGCCACGCCGTGGGACCGGCTGGTGCCGGTCGGCCTGATGTGGGGCAACGACCCGACGCGCGTGCGCACCACGCAGGCGCTGCGGCAGACCAAGATCAATGCGGGCCTGCAGATCCCGCAGCACCTCGGCTTCGAGAAGCGGCTCAACGGCCCCGTGGACAACCCGCGCTCGTCCTGCCTGTCCTGCCATTCGACGGCGCAGATCCAGAACGATCTGTCGCGGCCCGGCCGCGCGGCGATTCCACCGGCGAACGCCACAGTGCAAACGCTGCGCCTCTACTTCCGCAACATCAAGTCCGGGACGCCCTTCGATGCGAACGCGCTGTCGCTCGACTACTCGCTGCAGCTGCAGAACGGCATTGCGAACTGGGCCCAGGCGGCCGGTCCGTCTTCGGCGCCGCGAGCTGCAGCCGCCGCCGGCGCGGCGCGCGGCCGGCTCGACCGCTCGCGCGGCGTCAACATCAGGCCGGTCGGCAGGGACGGCTGAACCATGGCCGCCCGCAAGAAGCCGTTCGATCCGGCCGACAGCCCGAGGCTCGCGCTCGAAGGGCGCATCGTCACGATGAACGGCGCGTTCAAGGTGATCGCCCGCGGCCGCATCTACACGCACAACGGCGACATCGTCGCAGTGCAGGATGCGGCGGCGCCTGCGCCCGCGGGCTTCGGCAACACGGCGGTGACGGACACCGGCGGCACGATCTACCCCGGCCTGATCGACCTTCACAACCACCTTCCGTACAACGTGCTGCCGCTGTGGCAGGTGCCGAAGAAGTTCACGAACCGCGGGCAGTGGAGCCGCCATGCCGAGTACCACAGCAAGATCTCGGCGCCGATGCAGACGCTCGCCGCGACGCCGGAGCTGCTGGCGGCGATCTGCCGCTACGTCGAGGCCAAGGCCCTGATCGGCGGCACCACGACGAGCCAGGGCATCACGCTGGCCAACCAGGCGGGCATCCGGCGCTACTTCAAAGGCGTGGTCCGCAACGTCGAAGCCACCGACGACGAGACGCTGCCCGCCGTCTCCACGCGCGTGCCCGACGTGGCGGCGCGCGATGCGCAAGCCTTCCTCGCGCGCCTGAAGAAGGAGAAGACCTGCTACCTGCTGCACCTGTCGGAAGGCCTCGACCCGACGGCGCGGCGAGCCTTCGAATCGCTGCAGTTCGCGCCCGGCGAATGGGCGATCACACCCTCGCTGTGCGGCATTCATGCCGCGGCGCTGAAGCCGCCGGACTTCGAGATCCTCGCCGCCAAGGGCGGCAGCATGGTGTGGTCGCCCTTCAGCAACATGCTGCTCTACGGCGGAACCGCCGACGTCGCTGCGGCCAAGGCTGCCGGCGTTCCGATCTCGCTCGGCTGCGACTGGGCGCCTTCGGGCAGCAGGAACCTGCTCAACGAGCTGAAGGTCGCGCACCTGTGGAGCGAGGCGCATGCCATCTTCACGCCGCGCGAACTGGTCGCGATGGTGACGCGCAACGCGGCCGGGCTGCTCGAGTGGGACTCCGCGCTGGGCTCGCTGGCTGCGGCCAAGCGCGCCGACCTCCTGCTGATCGATGGCGTGAGCGGCGATCCGTACCTGCAGCTCATCCGCGCCAAGGAGTCCGACCTCTCGCTGGTCATGATCAACGGCATCGCGCGCTTCGGCGCCGAGACGCTGATGCGCGCGCTCGGTTTCGTCGGCGAAGCGCTGGAGGTCGGTGGTGCGCGGAGGATGCTGTATTTCGCGCACCCGGCCGCCGACACGCTGGTGCAGAACCTGTCGCTCTCCGCGGCGCGGGAGGCGCTCAAGGGCGCGCTGCGCAGCCTGCCCGCGCTCGCGCGCAAGGCCGAGCGCCCGAAGCTGATGTCCGAAGCGGGACTGGCGCGCAAGTCCGGCAGCACCTGGCGGCTTGCGCTCGACGAGGTCCTCGACACCGGCGTCGACCTGCGCCCCAACCTGCCGCTGCGCGGGGCCGGCGGCCGCACGCTGCGCGCCGCGATGATGCGGCCGCTGTTCGCTGCCGCCCCGCCCAAGCTATCGGCCGCCGTCGCGCCGCTGGCCATCGACCGGCTGACGGTGGTCGACGATCCGGACTACCTGGACGCGCTCGACATGCAGAAGAACGTCCCGGCCATGATCAAGGAGGGGCTGCGCGACCTCTGGTCGTAGCCGCCGGCAGCCATGAACCTGCGCGACGCCCTGAGCGACTTCTCCAATGGCTGGCACGACGATCTCTCGCCCGCTTGGCGAACGCTGCTGGCCGGCACCAGCCCGAACCCGCTCGCGGTCGGCAGCACGCTCAGCTTCGATGCACTGCAGCCGATCTACCCCGCCAGGCGCGGCACGCCGCTGCCGGGCGCACGCGCGGATGCCCATGTCTTGCGCGCCTTCGACGGCATCGAGCCGTCGCAGGTGCGCTGCGTGCTGATCGGCCAGGACCCGTATCCGGCGCTGGCCCGCGCGACCGGCCGCTCCTTCGAGCAGGGCGATATCGCCGGCTGGGACGTGCCCGCGTCGTCGGTCGCCAACAGCCTGCGCGTGCTGCTGCGGATGCTGGTCGCGGCGCGCACGCTCGACGACGAGGTGCTGAAGATGAGCTGGGCTTCCTTCGCGCGCCATGCCGCCAAGCCGGCCGTCGGGCTCGAATCGCCGCGCGCGCTGTTCGACCGGCTGCAACAGACGCAGGGCCTGCTCTTCCTCAACGCCGGACTCACCATCACGCGCTACAAATCGGGCGGCGCGCCGGAACAGCTCAAGGGCCACCTCCCGTTCTGGCGGCCGGTGGTCGGCCAGGTGCTGCGCTCGATGGCGACGCGCGGCAGCGGCCAGGTGGTCTTCCTCTGCCTCGGCCAGCTGGCGCAGAAGCTGCTGGCGAGCGAAGGCGTGAAGCTGGCCGCGATCCAGGCCGGAACCTGGGACACGCGGGCAGCGGACGTCGCCTTGCCTCACCCGGTCGCGCCGGGCTTCATGGGCGGGCCCAATCCGTTCAGCGCCGTCAACGCGAAGCTCGCATCCTTCGGTGCAGCGCCGATCGCGTGGTAGAGCGCGCTACAACGCCGCCATCAGCTCGGCCAGATTCAGCGGCTTGAGCAGATGGTGGTCGAAGCCCGCCGTCGCGATGCGGTCTTTGTCCCCTTGCTGGCCCCAGCCGGTCAACGCGATCAAGGTGAGGTCGGTGGCGTCCTGCCGCGCGCGCAGGTAGCGCGCCAGGTCGCAGCCGTCCATGCCCGGCATGCCGATGTCGAGGATGGCGGTGTCGAACTCGTGCTCCGCGGCCAGGCGCAGCGCCTCCTCGCCGCTGTAGGCGGTCAGCACCGTCGCGCCCATCGAGCCCAGCAGCTCGGCCAGGCTGTCGGCCGCGTCGCGGTTGTCGTCGACCACCAGGATGGTCTGCTCGATGGAAGGCATCCACGCGTCCTGCGGCGCCGGCAGGTGCCGGTCGGGCATGCGGGCGTTTCGTGCCAGCGGGAGCCGCACAGTGAAAGTGGCGCCGCGGCCGAGGCCTTCGCTCCGGGCCTCGACGCTGCCGCCGTGCAGCTCGACCAGGCTCTTGACGAGCGTCAGGCCGATGCCGAGCCCGCCCTGCGCCGCCTTGGAGGTTCCGCTCACCTGCACGAACATCTCGAAGATGGACTTCAGCATGTCAGGCGCGATGCCGGCGCCGGTGTCGCTCACCTCGACCACGGCCTGCCGGTTGTCCCGGCGCACCGCGAGCTTCACCTTTCCACCGGTCGGCGTGTACTTGGCGGCGTTGTTCAGGAGATTGGAGAAGACCTGCGTCAGCCTCACGCTGTCGCCGCGCACGACCAGGCCGCAATCGACGAGCTCGACCGCGAGCGAGTGCCCGGCGCCCTCGACCAGCGGACGGCTCAGTTCCACCGCGTCGTTGATCACGCCGTCGAGCAGCACCGAGCTCCAGTGCAGGTCGATCTTGCCGCGCGTGATGCGCGAAACCTCCATCAGGTCGTTGACGAGGCGCACCATGTGCTCGACCTGCCGGCGCATCAGCTCGTAGTACCTCTCGGCCTCCGCCGCCTCCGGCTTCTTGCGCGCCAACAGCGACAGGGCGGTGCTCAGGGGCGCCAGCGGGTTGCGCAGCTCGTGGGCCAGCGTAGCGAGGAACTCGGTCTTGCGCTGGTCGGACTCGCGCAGCCCGTCGAGCACGTTTCGCAGCTCGTACTGCCGGCGGCGCGCACGCAACGCGCTGCGCACCGCGCTCACCAGCGAGGCGACCCGCACCGGCCGCTCGATCACGGTGACATTGGCGAACTCGTCCATCACGTGGCCGATGGCGCGCGAGTCCGCGCCTTGCCGCGCCAGCACGAGCAGCGGCACATCCGACCAGGGCGGCTGCGCAGCCAGCGCGCGGTTCAGCTCGGCAAGGGCCGAGCCGGAGATCACCTCTTCCGCCAGCAGGATGGCCCCGGCACCGCGCGCAAACTCGGCCAGCAGTTCGGGCATGCCGGCGCAGATATGCGACACGAGCTGCGTGCGCTCCAGCACTGCGCTCGCCATCAGGGCGTCCTTGGAGGTCGCGGTCCGCAACAGGATGCGGTAGTCGAGATTCGACGACGCTTGTGCGCTCACGACGACGACTGAAGCCCTTCGATAGGCACGGGCAGCCCGGTGAGGATGCCTCGGAAGTTGCGCAACGGTGCGCCGACGTGAACCCCCGTGTCGTTCATGGTGAAGGCGCGGATGCTCCGCTCGTGCGCGCCGCCGCGCTTCTTGAGCACCGAGATTGCCTGCCGCACCTCGCCGCCGTCCTCGAAGTAGCGCAGCAGCACCACCGAATCGGCCAGGTAGCTCGCATCGACCGGCGTCTGCATCTGCATGCCGATCAGCCCGTGCTGCGCGCCGATCAGCAGCGTGGCAACACCGGCCTGGCCGAGGTAGGTGAGCAGCTCGTGCAGTTGCACGATGAGGAAGCGCTCGTCGGGCATGGCGTTGAGGTAGCCGTTGAGGCTGTCGATGACGACCACCCTGGCGTTGTGCTCGGTGACGGCCACCCGGATGGAGTTGACGAACTCGCCCGGCGACAGCTCCGCAGGGTCGACCTGGCGCACCCGGATGTGTCCCGATTCGAGATGCGGCGTCAGGTCCATGCCCATGCCCTCGCAGCGGGTGCGCAAGGTGTTGGCGCTCTCGTCGAAGATGAAGAGCGCCGCGCACTCGCCGCGCTGGGCCGCTGCGAGCGCGAACTGCACCGCCACGCTCGACTTGCCGGTGCCCGGCGCGCCCACGAACAGCGTGCTGGTGCCCCTTTCGATGCCGCCGCCCAGCAGCGCGTCGAGCGCCGGCAGGCCGCTGGCCATGCGCGTCTGGGTGAGCGGCGGCGTATGTTCCGCCGCCACCAGCCGCGGGAACACCTGCAGCCCGCCGCGCACGATCTTGTAGTCGTGATAGCCGCCGCGAAACTCCTTGCCGCGGTACTTGGTGACGATGAGCCGGCGCCGCGACGAACCGTAGTCGGAATTGATCTGCTCCAGCCGAAGCACCGCATGGGCGATGCTCTGGACCTGCAGGTCGTGCTCCATCGCAGTCATGTCGTCGAGCAGCAGCACCGTGCACTGGCGGCCGGCGAAGAACTGCTTGAGCGCCAGGATCTGGCGCCGGTAGCGCAGCGAAGCCCCGGCCAGGAGACGCAGCTCCGACAGCGAATCGAACACCACGCGCGTCGGCCGGATCACGTCGACATCCGCCAGGATCTTCAGCGTGGTCTCGCTGAGCTCGACCTCCGAAGGATGGAACATCGTGTACTGCTCGTCCGGCTCCAGCGCATCGTGCGAGGGCAGCATCTCGCGCACTTCGATGCCCTTCAGGTCCCAGCCGTGCGAGCGGGCGACGCCCCGCAGCTCTTCCGCCGTCTCGGAAAGCGTGACGTACAGCACCGGCTCGCCCCGCGCGGCGCCTTCGCGCAGGAACTGCATCGCCACCGTGGTCTTGCCCGCGCCGGGCGCGCCCTCCAGCAGGTACAGCCGGTTGGCCGTAAGGCCGCCGCCCAGCACGTCGTCGAGGCCGGGCACGCCCACCTGCAGCACCGTTTCCCTCCGGTCGCCTTCATCCGGCGAGATCGTTGAACTCATACCCACTCCAACAGCGTGATATCGATCGTCAACCTGTCAATTTACCTGCTCGCGCGGAGGCAGGATGCAGGACGGGACCCCGGTGCAGTGGAGCGAAAGGAAAGCACCGGCCGCCCTCACTCGAACGAGGCGACCCAGTCCCAAACCCGCGCCGGCGCCTCGACCATCACGTTGTGACCATGCGGCCCGAGGTCCGAGGCATCGGGGTCGAGCGCGCGGAGCTGTTCCATCGTCATCATCGCGTCATCGCCCCCGCGGCCGAGATGAATGGGGCAGCGGGCCAAGGCCACCAGCTCGGACATGGGCGGCCTGCCGACGCCATGGGCCCGCGGATCCATCGCGAGACACCAGCCGTCGGCGCCGCGCCGGATGCCGCGCAGGGCGACGGCCGGCGTTGCGCCGGCGATGCCGGCCAGGCCGGAGACCTTCAGGTACCGCTCCCGGGCCTCGTCCTCCGTGGCGAAGCGCTTGGCGGGCTGGGCTGCGAGCGTCTCCATGCGGCGCAGCTCATCGTCATTCCACGCGACCTTGATGCCGGCCCCGAAAACCCGGTGCGGCGTGACACCGAACCAGCCCGAGGCCAGGGCGAGACCGATCACGCCGCCGAGCGAGTGGCCGAGCACCACGAGCCGGCCTGCGGGATCGACATGGGGCAGCACGGCGCGCGCGACGCTTGCGGCGTACTGGCCGATGGCATAGCTGCCCTGCCGATCGGATTGGCCGTGGCCGGGAAGGTCCATCGCGATCCAGCGGCCGGCCCAGCGGGCGTCGGCCTGCGTGCACATCGGCGACCACACGGCGCCGGTCGCGCCCATCCCATGCAGCATGAGGAGCAGGTCGGGGCCTTCGCCGCCTTGTTCGATGTACATGTCCGCCGCCTCCATCGGATCTTCGATGGAGGGAGGTTACCCGACGCCGAATCGGATCATTCAGCGCCTCGGCCGCTGTCGCGGCCTTCCGCGGCCATGCGCGCAACCTCGTCCGCAAAAGCCATGAGTTCGTCCGACAGCGTCTCGCCCGGTGCCAGCACACCGAGGCGCTGGGCGAGCGCCTGATAAACCGCTCGCGGGGACGACAGGCCGGGTGGAACGGGAATAGTCGAGTCTTCGGGCATCGTGGGCTCCTGTCGTGGTCTCGAAAGCCGGCTCGGGCTAGGAACCCGGCGGCTTTTCGGGTGCGGGCCGCGGCGTCTGTGCGGGCGCGCCTGCGGCAGGCGAGTCGTCGACATTCGCCGGCGGCTTCTTGTACCAGAACACATTGAACACCAGCGCACCCACGATCAGAAGGGCCGCAACGATCGCCGCCCATCGGAAAGCGCGCTTGTTGTCCCGGTCGTTCGCTCGTGGATTGTGGGCGTTCATGGCATCTCGTTTCTGCATCGAAAGCTCCAGGCTAGAACCATGACCCTGCCGCCTGCTGTCAGACGGCAACGCAGAGTCCTGAGGCGCAAAGGCTCGCGCGCGGTCGCGCGACGACAGGCCTTGCCTGCGCCGGTTCCCGGGCTGGGCGGTCGGTGTAGACTGCTGGGCTTTTTCCCTCTGGCGGTATGGTGCAAGTGTCACGGCGCACAGGTCGCAAAGGTGTCAGCGGCTCGGCGCTCATTCGCTTGCTCGCTCAACTGACCGACACCGACGTTCCCGAATCCAAACAAGGCTTCGCGGATCGATTGAGTGAATGGCTGCGTTGGACCGACGCCATCTCGCTGGCCGCGGCGTTGCAGAGCGGCCCGGCGACTGCGCCATCCGGCGCAGCAGCTTCCGGAAGCGATGCCGAAGAACGCGAATGCGCCCGCGTGCGAGCCGCATTGGCGAATGCCATCGCCGCAGAGAGCACGATCGGGGCCGACTTCGCGGCCTACCGCCGGCGCTACCACGCCAGGCAGCAGGCCATGGAGGCGGCTGTCGAACCCTTGCGCGCTCGTCTGCGCGCGAAGCTGGCGGCCAGGTCGCCCGACATGGCCCGGCTTGCTGCGATGGATGCCGTGATGGAGCAGGCGCTGGCTGCGCACGAGCACCGCGTGCTGTCGACCGTGCCCGCACTGCTCGAAAAGCATTTCGAGCGCGTGCGCCAGGCTGACAGCGAGGCTCAGCCCGAAGGGTGGCTGGACGCGTTCGGCAAGAACATGCAAGGCGTCTTGCTCGCCGAGCTGGATATTCGATTTCAACCGGTCGAGGGGCTGCTCGAAGCCCTTCGCAAAAGGTCATGACCAGATATTTTCATCACGCTGTTTTCTTTGTCGGCCTGGCCGCCGTGTGCTGGGTCGGCGTCGGGTACATCGGCTCGAACCCGCTGGCACTGGCGATCACACTGCTCATCGGCGCCTTCTACCTGATGGGCGCGCTGGAGCTGCACCGCTTCCGCCAGGCCACGGCCACCCTCGCGCAATCCTTGGCGGACATGCCCGGCCCGCCGGCGAGCCTGGGCCACTGGCTCGACCAGCTGCATCCTTCCTTGCGCAACGCGGTGCGCCTGCGCATCGAGGGCGAGCGCGTCGGCCTGCCCGGCCCGGCCCTGACGCCGTACCTGGCCGGGCTGCTGGTGCTGCTGGGGATGCTGGGCACCTTCCTCGGCATGGTGGTCACGCTCAACGGCACCGGGATCGCCCTGGAGAGCGCGGCGGACCTGCAGGCCATCCGCGCCTCGCTGGCCGCCCCGGTCAAGGGCCTGGGGCTGGCCTTCGGCACCTCGGTCGCAGGCGTGGCCGCCTCCGCGATGCTGGGCCTGGTCTCCGCCTTGTGCCGGCGCGACAGGCTGCAGGCTGCACAGCTGCTCGACACGAAGATCGCGAGCACCTTGCGCGTCTTCTCGTTGGCCCATCAGCGCGAGGAGTCCTTCAAGCTGCTGCAGCGCCAGGGCGATGCGATGCCCGAGCTGGTCGACCGGCTGCAGGCCATGATGGCGACGATGGAACGGCAGAGCCAGGCCTTGAACGAACGCCTGCTCGCCAGCCAGGACGGCTTCCATAGCAAGGCCGAGGCCGCATATGCAGGCTTGGCCTCTTCCGTCGACCGTTCCTTGAAGCAAAGCCTGACCGAAAGCGCCCGCGTGGCCGGCGCGGCGATCCAGCCGGTCGTCGAAGCGACCATGGCCGGGATCGCGCGCGAGGCGGCCGCAATGCACGAGACCATCGAGCACGGCGTGCAGCGGCAGCTGGAAGGGCTGTCGACCCGCTTCGAGCAGCATTCGGCCTCGCTGCTCGGCACGGTCGGCCAGGCGCAGGCGGAGCTGCAGGCGAAGATGGCATCGCAAGACCAGCAGCGACTGGCGGCCTGGACCGATGCGCTCGAGGCGATGGCCTCGTCGCTGCAGCAGGAATGGCAGCAGGCGGGTGCCCGCAGCGAGAGCCAGCAGCAGGAGATCTGCAAGACGTTGGCCGAGACCGCGCGCGAGCTGTCGGCCCAGACCGAAGCGCACGCGCGCAGCACCATCGCCGAGATCGCCCAGCTCGTGCAAGCCGCGTCGGAAGCCCCGCGCGCCGCGGCCGAGGTGATTGCCGAGCTGCGCCAGAAGTTGTCCGACAGCATGGTGCGCGACAACGCGATGCTGGAGGAACGCAGCCGCATCCTGGAAACGCTGCAGACCCTGCTCGACGGCGTGAACCATGCCTCCACCGAACAGCGCTCGGCGATCGACGCACTGGTCGCCGCGTCGGCCGACGTGCTGGACCGTGTCGGCACCCGCTTCACGGACAAGGTCGAAGCGCAAACCGAGAAGATGGCCGGCGTCGCCGCGCAGATCACCGGCAGCGCCGTCGAGGTGGCGAGCCTGGGCGAGGCATTCGGCTTCGCCGTGCAGCTGTTCAGCCAATCGAACGACAAGCTGGTGGCCCATCTGCAGCGCATCGAAAGCGCGCTCGGCAAGTCCATCGCGCGCAGCGACGAGCAGCTGGACTACTACGTGGCGCAGGCCCGGGAAGTCATCGACCTCAGCATCCTGTCGCAGAAGCAGATCGTCGAGGATCTGCAGCAGCTCGCGAGTAGCCGCGCGCCCGTGGGCAGCGAAGCGTGATGAGCGAGGACGTCGACGCCGGCCTGGAGCCGACGGTGCCGGTGTGGGCCATCTTCGGCGATCTGATGTCGGGGCTGCTGGGCGCCTTCGTGCTGATCCTGGTGTGCGTGGTCGGCATGCAGCTGGACCTCACGACGAAGCTGGAAGCCGAAGTCAAGCAGCGGCAAGCGGCGGCGCAGCGGCTGCAGGCCCTCGAGCAAGCCCTGGCGGGCCCGTTGGCGGCGGGCCGGGTGACGCTGAACGACGGGCGCATCGGCATCAGCGGCAGCGTGCTGTTCGCCCTCAACTCCGCCGAACTGGAGCCCGAGGGCCGGCAACTGCTGAAGAGCCTGAGCGCACCGCTGGCCGCCTACCTCCAGGCCCGCGACGAGATCCTGATGGTGAGCGGCTTCACCGACGACCGGCAGGTGCGCGGCGGCAACCGCCAGTTCGCCGACAACTGGGAGCTGTCGGCTCAGCGGGCCTTGACCGTGACCCGCGCCTTGATCGAGGAAGGCATCCCGTCGGCCTCGGTCTTTGCCGCGGCCTTCGGGTCCGAGCAGGCGGTGGCATCGAATGCCGAGGCGGACGGACGCGCCAGGAACCGGCGCGTGGAGATGGCGCCCACGCCGAGGCCCTCCAATGCAAGCACGAAGCCCCGTGGGTAGCAGCGAAGGGAAAGGCGTACGCGCGGCCGGCGCCATGATCGATGCATGGCGCGAGCGCGGCGACCATCGCTTCGATCCGGTCCGCTTTCGTTTCATCGAGGTGCTGGCCGGACGCGCGGAAGCCCACAGCGGCGAGGCGCGACGCGTCCTGGACGACAAGGTGCACAAGCTGCTCGCGGCTTACGGAGAGGATCTCGAAAGCGCTCGATGCGCGGACGGCGACGCTGCGGCGCAGCCGGGCCAGGCCCAGCGCGGCGCGCTCGCGGCGCTCGTCGATCATGTCGCCCGGCATGCGTCGTCATCGCGCGGGGACGGCACGGCGCTCGACTCGAAGACGCTCGACTATTTCAGAAGCACCTGGTCGAGGCTCAGCGCCGATCGACGGCTGACGCAGTCGCAAGCGTTGGTGCCGGAGAACGCCGGCCCTCTCAACTCGCACCGCCTCGTGCATCGATCGCTCACCGTGATGCGCGAGCTGTCGCCGGAGTACCTCCACCGCTTCATGTCGTACGTCGACACCTTGTTGTGGGTCGACCAGGCGAATGGCGGCGGTGCCTCGGCGGGTACGGACAGCCCGCGCGCCGAGGGCCACAGGAAGAGCGCTCGGCGCAAATCCGGGTGATGCCGGCGCATCGCAACCTGACGCCGGACTGAGCGCCCGGCCATACATCCTTTTGGTGGATGGCAGGTGTCGGTCCCACACGGAGTCGGGCGGCATGCCCACCCTCTTGCGTGAGTCCGGCGCCTTAGGCTCCCTTCTCTCCAATGTGGGCACCCATGGCAGCCATCACTTATCTCGTTGAGGACAATGCGACCATCAGGGAAAACTTGATTCCTACGCTGAAGGATCTTGCCAACTGCCGGGTTGTCGGGTTTGCCGAAGGCGAGCACGACGCGAGCGAGTGGCTCGACGGCCATGACGGCTCCTGGGATTTGGCGGTGGTCGACCTCTTTCTCAAGGATGGGTCGGGGCTCGGTGTTCTGAAAGGGTGCGACCACCGACAGCCGCACCAACGCGTGGTCATCCTCACGAACTACTGCACGGCCGACATCCGTGCGCGATGCATGGCGCTGGGTGCGGACGCCGTCTTCGACAAATCCACGGAACTGGACGGGTTTTTCGACTTCTGCAACGCGCCGAAAGAAACCCCCATGTGACGCGCCTGGACTGCGCGAGCTGGAACTTCTATGTGCGTTAGCGCACGGACTCATGGCGCTCGAAGTCGTAGAAGAGAAGAGCGAGAGCTCGGCGTTCGTCGAGATGAAGCACGTTAGAAGCTCGCGAGGCGTTCCATGATGCACAGATTCTTGATCAACAACCGCGATGAGCTGATCGCACGCTGCAAGACAAAGGTTGCGCAAAGACCCAGACGAGCCGCAACCGAACAACAGCTTGCAAATGGCGTTCCATTGTTTCTTGATCAACTCACAAGAACACTTGCAGCGGAACAGGCCGACGAAGCTGAGGAAGGCATCAGGATCTCGGGGGCCTCGGGCGGGGATTCGCTGGCTTTGTCTGAAATAGGCTTGAGCGCCGCTGCGCATGGAAGAGAACTGCTGAAGCTCGGCTATTCTGTCGACCAGGTCGTTCACGACTACGGGGACGTCTGCCAGGCAATCACTGATTTGGCATTCGAGAGAGACGCGCCATTCGCCATCGGGGAGTTCCGCACCCTGAATCGGTGTCTGGACAATGCCATCGCCGACGCTGTCACGGAGTTCAGTCTTCAACGCGACACGCAGATTGCCCGGCAGCAGGACGCCGACGCGCACGAGCGTTTCGGCTTCCTGGTTCATGAGTTGCGCAACTCCTTGGGTACTGCAATTCTCGCGGTCCGAGCCCTTGAGTTGGGCAACATGACGGTGAGCGGCGCCACTGGAGCCGTTTTGAAGCGCAGCCTTTCATCGCTTGGAAACCTGATCAGTCGGTCGCTCGCCGAGGTACGCAGCGGCGCACCGAAGCAACGCCATGCATTCTCCGTCGCCTCGTTGATGATGGATGCCGAAAACGCGGCCCGACTCAATGCAAGCGCTGCAGGTTGCGTCTTCGAGGTCGCACCGGTAGACCCGCTTCTGGGCGTCAGCGCGAACCGCGAACTCTTGCTCGCTGCGTTGACCAACCTCCTGCAGAACGCGTTCAAGTTCACTCGCGCCCATACAAGGGTCATGTTGACGGCGCGCGGAGTGGGAGAGCACGTCCTCATCGAAGTCGAGGACCACTGCGGCGGGCTGTCGCCCGAAAGTGTCGCCAAGATGTTCATCCCCTTCCATCAAGGCAGCAATGACAAGTCAGGCCTGGGTCTTGGTCTTTGCATCGCCCGGCAGAGCGTTGAAGCCGACTCCGGCACGCTGACTGTTCGAGACGTGCCTGGCACCGGATGCGTTTTCAGCATTCGCCTTCCGCGCTGCCTGCTGCAACCGGGATGAACGCCGTGCGGCGCGGCGTCTCCTTGTCATGGCTGAACTGCCTCCGCGAAGCCAGAACGGGCGCCGCGGCGTTCTGGATGACCTCTCACCTCGAGTCGAGAGCTTTTCAACCAACAACCGGTTCAGCAGATTCCTTGACCGAAGTCGGCTTCAGGTACGCGTTGACACAAGCCTTGAGGCGATCAGCGAAGTCAAAGATATCGTCCACGCTCGCAATGGCGCAGGTCAACTACTGGGTGCCGGTGACCCACGCCCGGCTGCGTATTGTCAAGGCACCCCTGGCGCCAGCACCTGCTGCATCGCCAGGCGGATCTGCGGCAGACGCTCCAGCGCCGTGCGCCGGCCACAGTCGACCATGGCCTCGGCCGCCGCAAAGTTGAAGCCTTCGCCGACCGGGATCGGAACGGTCAGCGACAGGTCGGCGCGATCGGCCTGGGCGGCGGCGTCCCACCAGCCCTGCAAGCGCCAGGCACCGCCCATTGCAGCGCGCAGGCCGAACGGGCGACGCAGTCGCTGTTCGAAGCGATCGGCGGCGCGCGCAGCATCGGGGGGCGCCTCGGGATAGGTGGGTCGGACCAGCGCGGCGAGCCTGAAGCCGCAGCCGCGCGCGGCGAGCAGGTCGACCGGCAGGCGCGACACGACCGCACCGTCGACGAGTACCGAGTCGCCGAGCCGGACCGCGGCGAACACCCCCGGGATCGCCGCCGTGGCCCGTGCCGCCGGCGCCACGGCGCCGCTGTCGAGCACGGCACGCTTGCCCATCGTCAGGTCGGCCGCGACGACCGCGACCGGCAACCGCAACTGCGCAAACGTGGCATCGCCATACAGCTCGCGGGTGAGCGTCGTCATGCGCGATGCGGAGATGAGCGAGGCGCGTGGCAGCCATTGCATGCCCCTGGCGCGCGCGAAGTCCGCGACCACGCGCAGGACGTTCTCGGTCGCCGCGCGCGCGCTGCCGAATCGGGCAAAGGCCAGTGCCACAGCACCCCCCATGCTCGAGCCGCAAAGGAAGTCGATCGGCAGCCCGTCGCTCTCCAGGACCTCGAGCACCCCCAGGTGCGCCAGCCCGGCAGCCGCGCCCACGCTCATGGCCACGCCCACCTCCCGGCCGCAAAGCCGCCGCACGAGGTGATCGAGCGCCGGCTGGCGCGCCCGCGACCAGTCGCCGCCCGATGCCGCAGCGTCGATCTCGTCGCGCGGCACCGCGTGGCACCAGCGCTGCAGTGCCGCCGCCCCGGAGAGCGCACCCGGGCGCCAGACGACGGGGGCGGCGTGCGTATCCGGGAGGCGGCGCAGATCGTCTGCGGTGACCAGCAACGCGTCATCGGCATCGAGCTCCGCCAGCAACGCCGCGCTGCCGGCCTGGCCGGTACCGAGCAGCAGCACTGCGTCGCTCGGCCCAACGTCCCGCCAGCGGCGAATGTGCAGCGCGCCGCTTGCCGCGTCGTCGCGCGACTCGTCGTGCTCGGAGCCGGGCGCGTAGTGCTGCAAACCGCGGGCAAGCGCCGCCAGCAGGATCGGGTCGCCATCCTCCCCCGTCGGCACCAGCACGACGCGCGGCCGCGCCGCCGGCGCACGGCGCGTCCGCTCGCGAAGGCGCAGCCCCAGCAAGGTCGCGACGTTGCGGAAGAACGCGACCTCCTGCGCCATCGCCCCTAAGAGAACGGGGGCCGAGAGGACCCAGGTTCGCACATCGCGCTGGGCGACGACGTTGGCCGAGACCGGATCGCCGGTCAGCGCCGACAGCTCGCCGAAGCACTGGGGCGGCAACAGCAGCAGCCGCCGGCCACCCCCGGCCAGCTCGACGCGCACAGCGCCGTCGATCAGCCCGAACAGCTCGGCCGACGGCACGCCGGCGCGCAGGATGATGTCGCCCGCTTCGAAGCGACGCGTTTGCAGGCATCGTTCAAGGGAGGCGAGCGCCTCGGACGAAATGCCGGCGAACAGCGGGTGCAGGGCGAGCGCAGGCGTCATCGCGCCAGTCCGGGCACCAGGGCATCCCGGCGCGCGACGTTCTCGATCGGCAGGGCAATCGGCGCGGCGAGCACGCCGAGCAGCAGGAACCCGCAACCTTCGGCGAGGACTGCGAGCGCCTCGGCCGGAAGCGTCCGGCGGCTGCAAAGGGGCGGCGGCTCGGCGATCATGGCCGCCAGTATGCCGCGGCGCGAGGGCGCCTCGGTGATCGGGTCGGGCGTGCCGTGGAGCAAAATCGTTCGTCCTATCCGCCACGCGTGCAACCCGCCGGCCTTCGGATTTTCCGGCGGTTCGACGGGTGGTCCGCAGCGCCCGACACCTATGCCGAAGATCGCCAAATCCGCCATCGTCGTCCCGAGCAAGCTCGACCCCGCCGCGCGGCAGGAGTTCATCGATGCGCTCTACAAGGTCCATTGCGAGGTGTTTGACGGCGTCAGCCGCGACTCGTTCGCGAAGTACGTGGTCGAGTCCCCGGCCGAGCACACCTGGATCAACGTGCACCGCAACCACGCAGGCGAGATCGTCGGCTACTTCGCGCTGCACATCTTCGAGCGTGAACTGGCCGGCAAGGCGAGCGCCATCTTTCGTGCCGAGGCCGGCATGCTGCGCGCTTACCGGGGTGGCAATACCAACACACGCTTCGGCCTCAAGCTCGGCGTGCCTTACCTGCTGCGCTACCCCGGGCGGCGCGTCTACTACCTCGGCTCGCTGGTGCACCCTTCGAGCTATTGCCTGTTTGCCAAGCACTTCGACGTGATCTGGCCGAGCACCCGGCATCCGCCGCCGCCGGCCGTGGTCGACGTCATGGACGAGTTGGCGAACTCGTTCGGGCTCGAGCGCGTGACCTCCGACAACCCGCTTACTCGCCGGGTGCACTGGATCACGCGCGACTCCGAGGTCGAGCGCTACTACTGGCGCCAATGCGACAAGCCCGCGGCGCGCTTCTTCATCGAGGCCAACCCCGGCTACGGCAAAGGCGACGGACTCGTCACCCTCGTCAGGCTCGACCCGCACAACCTCCGGCACATGATCTCGACCTTCTTCGCCGAGCGCTACGCGCGGCGCAGGGAGGGATTGACGGCGATGCTGTACCGCCTGCCCATCGGCGGCCAGTTGCTGCGCCCGGCCGAGGTCGTGCGGCGCCTCGAGGCGACCGCACTGTTCGGCTCATTCGACGCACCCAGCCTGGCCACGCTGGCACGCAGCGCGCAAATCGTCGCGCTTCCCGCGGGAAGGACCGTCTTTCGTGCCGGCGACCCCGGCGACGAGCTCTACGTGATTGCGCGCGGCGCCGTCTATGTGCTGGCCGATCGCGAGGGCGCAGGCGAAGGCGAAGACGCCATCATCGACGAGCTGGCCAGCGGCGACATGTTCGGCGAGATCGCCATGCTCAGCGGCGAACGGCGCAGTGCCTCGCTGCGCACCGCCACCGCCACGCTGCTCATCCAGATTTCGCGCGCGGCGTTGTTCTCCATCCTCGAAGCGCACCCGAAACTGAGCGAGATCCTCTGGAAGAACTTCGCGGCGCGGCGCTTCGACGACTGCGTGCGTGGCCTGCCGACGTGGAAGACGATGGAGCGCGCGGCGCGGCTGGCGGTCGTCCACGCGGGGCAGCACCGGCCGCTGGCCGCCGGCGAGCGCGCCGAGGTGAGCGCCGGCGAGCTCTTGCTCGTGCTGCTGGGCACCGTGCAGATCGAGCAGGTTGGCACATCGACCGTCGTGCGCGCGCCCGCCTTCTTCGATACGAAGCAGGCGATGGCAGTGACGGCCGTTGGCGCGGCGCGCATCGTGCGCATCGCGCGTTGATGAACCTCGGATTCAAGGGACCCTGGTCGGGGCCGGCTACAAGTCGATCTCGGATATGAGCCACGATTGCAGCCACAGCGAAATGCCTTGCCATAGGCTCGCGTGCGGCTCGTCGCGCCGCACCTGCGTCTTGCCGCTGTCGTCGCGCAGATGCCATTCGATCGTCTGGCCGTCTTCACCAAGCTGGAGCCGGTACATGCTGGCGAAGGCGTCGGCGCGCAGCAGGCCGAGCGCCTGACGCGTGAGCGCCGCGCAGTCGATGGTGACGCCCAACTCGGTGTTCAGCACCGCGGAGCGAAGATCGAGGTTGACCGAGCCCACCACCATCCAGCGCCGGTCCACGCCCACCGCCTTGGCGTGCAGGCGCGGCGTGGACTTGCCGAAGGCTCCGAATCTGTCCGACCGCCGCACCAGTTCGGGACCGAACTCGTACAGCTCTACGCCCAGTTTCAGCATCTCGGGGCGGTAGCGCGAGTAGGCGCGGTACACAAGCGGCTCGTCGGTGGAGCCCAGTGAGTTGGTGACGATGAGCACCCGCGTGCCGCGCTGCTGGGCCTCCCGCATCATGCGCAGGCCGACCGGGCCGGGCAGGAAATAGGGGTTGACGACGACCACCTCCTCGCGCGCGCCGGCGATCACGTCGAGCTTGGCGCGCATCGCCCGGGTGGCCTTGTTCGTGTCCACCGGCCCGACCACTTTGTCGGGCGGGTCGTCGTGCACGCGGGCCGTGCCGGGCAGCAACTGCAAGCGGCCCTGCGCGATCTGCGCGCGCACCGTGCTCTGGCCCAGGTGGTCGCGCGGCGGCACGTTCGGCGGAGGGCCGGCGATCTCCTTCAGCCGCATGTCGAAGTCGGCGCGCCGCTCGGCGGGGTCCATGTCGCGTTCCAACACATGCAGCCGCTGCTCCAGCGCCCACACCTGTTCGCTGTTCCAGTAGCGGTCGAAGCTCGCCGACAGCTCGCGCACGACCGCGCCGGCGGAGAGCACGTCGAGGTCGATGAAGTTGGCTTGGCCGTGGCGCGTGAAGTATTCGTCGGCGATGTTGCGCCCGCCGTAGACGGCAAACTGGTTGTCGGCGACGAAGAGCTTGTTGTGCATGCGGTGGTTGACACGCGCGTATTCGTGCAGCGACATCAGCATGCGACCGATCGGCGTGCCGTAGCGCGCCGGCAGCGGGTTGAACAGGCGCACCTCGACGTTCGGAAACGCGGCCAGCCCGCGCAGCAGGAGGTACAGTTCGCCGGCGTTGTAGTCGTCCACCAGCAGCCGCACGCGCACGCCGCGCCGCGCGGCATCCCGCAGCGCCGCGAGGAACGCGGCGCCGGCGGTATCGGCATGGATGTGGTAGTACTGCGCATCGATGGAGCGTGTGGCCGCCTCGGCCAGCGCAAGGCGTGCATCGAAGGCCATCTCGCCGCTGGGTAACAGCCTGAAGCCCGTGTCGCCTCCGGGTGCATCGGCCAGACTCACCGCAGCGATGCGCCCGAGGGGCGTGACGCCGGTAGCGACCATGGCGCTGCTCGCAGGCTGCGCGATGCGCGGCGGCAGCGTTGTGCAGCCGGCGAGCAGCAGCACGAAGATGGCGGTCAACCAGCGTCTCATGGCTTCGGCTCCGAACCGCATCGCCTGTAAGCGAGCGTTCGCCGCAATTCTGACGCCATCCACAGGGCAGCGGAAGGTCCTGCTTGTCCAAGCAGCCGGCACGCACCCCATGCCGCCCGCTGACGCGCTACGGACCGCCGACGCGGCGACAGCGGCGGCGATCATCCACAACCTCAATCTTGTGATCATCGTGCTCGCACTTGGCGGGGTCGTGGTTTCGGTCGCCTTGGCCCTGCTGGTCGCGGCATGCGTGGCACGACCGCTGAGCGAGGTGCAGGCAGCCATGGCAAGTGCAGCGCGGTGGGCTGGACGCGCGCTGCGGGGTGGTCTCAAACGACGAGATCGGCGCCGTTGCCGAAGGTTTCAAAGCCATGGTCCGGGGCCTGCGCGAACGCGAGGCGATCCGCGAGACATTTGGCAGGTACGTCAGCCCCGAAGTGCGCGACGAGATCCTCGCCGGCCGGGTGAGCGGAGCCGGCGTGCAGCGCGACGTGCCGATCCTCTTCGCCGACCTGCGCGACTTCACGCCCTGGGTCGAGGCCAGCCCGCCGGCCGAGGTGGTGGCCGATCTGAACGCTTATTTCAGTGAGATGGACGCCGCGATTCACGCGCACGGCGGCTTGGTGCTGCAGTTCATTGGCGATGAGATCGAGGCCGTGTTCGGAGCGCCCATCGAAGACGTACGCCGTGCCGATGCCGCCGTGGCTGCGGCACGCTGCATAGGCGGCATCCGATACTGCGCCAGGCAAGCCACGACCTGCGGCGCGGCCGTCGCTTCACCACCCAGCCGAGCTACCGTACGCGCCCTCGCCGCACAAGATTCACCACCGCGAGCAAGATGATTGCGCCGATCAGGGAGGCCAGCAGTCCTCCGATGCTGAAATCATTCTGGTTGACGGTGCCCGCGCCAAGCAGAGGCGCGATGAGCCAGCCCCCGATCAGCGAACCGACGATGCCCACCACGATATTGAGGATCAAACCCTGCTGCGCATTCGTCTTCATGATCATGCTGGCGACCCAGCCGATGAGCCCGCCGACCACCAGCCAAATAACGATGTTCATCTTGTTCTCCGGGTGCGTGCGGGACTAGCGGCGACCGCGCATCGCGGTGACCAGGAGAGCGCCGAGGATCGCGCCACCGGCAGCTGCAATCGCTATGGCGCGTGCGGGTTGCTCGGAGACATAGTGCGTCCCCTGGTCGGCAGCTCGGCTCACTTGCTCCTTCGCTGCCGTCAGTCTCTTGCCGGCCTCGTTGATGGCGTTCTGGGCGTAGCCCTTTCCGGAGTCCATCGCCTGCCGCGCTGCGCGCTTTGCGAGTTCTGCGGTGGTGGCCCCCTCGTCGGTGGGGTTCGATTGCGCTGAACCTTGCGTCAAAGTTTCCTGATCAGAATTGTCCATGGCAGCCCCTTGGATGAAGACGGTCGAACTGACCGAGGACCCTTCATAGGTGCGGCGCACCGCCGCCATGGTGGGCATTTGGCCGCAGCGCGTGTAGGGCGAGGCCCTCATCCGCGGAAGCCCAGCATCTTCATCGCCGGCCCGATCCCCTGCGCCGACTTCGCATAGTCCTTCCAGGGCTCGTTGCCCTTGTCCAGCCGCGTGTGGATGTTGCGCACCGTCCACTGCGCCCCGCTCGCCAGGTGCTGCACCTCCGCCCACTCGACGGGCACCGACACGCCGAGCCCGGGCCGCGAACGGGCGGACCAGGCGCAGACGGTCGTGGCGCCGAAGCCGTTGCGCAAATAGTCGATGAAGATCTTGCCCACGCGGTTGCGCGGGCCGCTCTTGGCAACGAACATCTTCGGCAGCGTGCGGGCCAGGTGGCGCACGATGGCTTCCGAAAAATCCTTCACCGTGTCCCAGTCGTGATGCTTGCGCAGCGGCACCACCACGTGCAAGCCCTTGCCGCCGCTGGTCTTGCAGAAAGACGCCAGGCCCAGCTCGTTGAGGAACACGCGCACGACCTCGGCGCCTTGCTGCACGGCCGGCCAGGCGACGCCCTCGCCCGGGTCGAGGTCGAAGGTCATGCGGTCGGGCTTGCCGGTCGCGGTCTTGACCGCGTTCCAGGTGTGGAACTCGATGACGTTCATCTGCGCGGCCGACAGCAGCCCCTCCGGCGTCGCGACTTCGAGCATCTGCTCGTGCCCCGGCCAGATGGCGGGGTCGAGCTGCCGGATGCCCGGCATGCTGCCCTTGTCCAGGTGCTTCTGGAAGAACAGCTCGCCCGTGATGCCGGTGGGCGCACGCACGATCGACACCGGCCGGCCCTTGAGGTGCTCCATCATCAGCGGCGCGACGAGGCCGTAGAAGCGCACCAGCTCGATCTTCGTCACGCCGCTCTTCGGGTCGATCACGCGCTCGGGGTTAGTGACCTTGAGCGTCGGCGGCAGCGTGTGCGCGATGGGCTGCTGCTGGCCGGTGTCGGCGTCCGCCAAGTGCACGGGCTTCTCGCGCACGATGGCCCGCGCCGGCTTGTCCGTGCGCAGCGCCTGGAACACGCCGTGCCGGATGTGGCCGCCGCCGGTCCACTCCGAATACGTGACCTCCGCCACCAGCGTGGGCTTGACCCAGTGGGCGTTGCGCTCGTCCTCGGTCTTGTTCTTGAAAGGGCGCTGGTCGATCGCGATCTTCTGCAGGCGCTGGTGCATGTCCGCGAGCGAGCGCTCGTTGAAGCCGGTGCCGACCTTGCCGGCGTACACCAGCTCGCCCTGGTCGTCGTGCACGCCGAGCAGCAGCGAGCCGATGCCGATGCGCGAGCCCTTCGGGTCGGTGTAGCCGCCGATGACGAACTCCTGCCGCTGGCTGCACTTGAGCTTGATCCAGTCCGTCGAGCGGCGCGAGCTGTAGCCGCTCTCCTTGCGCTTGCCGATGATGCCTTCGAGCCCGAGCTTGCAGGCCGAGGCGATGATGTCCTTCGGGGGCGCATCGAAGGCTTCGCTCAGGCGGATGCCGGCCGGCGCCTTGGCGAGCAGCCCGCGCAGGAACTCGCGCCGCTCGACCAGCGGCACGCGGCGCAGATCGTGGCCGTCGTAGTACGGCACGTCGAACAGGAAGAGCTCGATGCCTTGCGTCCTGGCGCTCTCGAAGGCGTTCTGCAGCGCCTGGAAGTCGGTCCGGCCGGATTCGGCAAGCACCACGATCTCGCCGTCGAGCCAGCCGGGCTTGAGCTTCATGCGCGCGAGCGCCTTCACCAGGTGCGGCAGGCGGCTGCTCCAGTCGTGGCCGTTGCGCGTGATGAGGCTCACGCCGTGGCTTGCATCGATGCGCGCCAGCATGCGGTAGCCGTCGAACTTGATCTCGTAGACCCATTCGCTCGGCCGGGGCGGCGGCGCGTCGACCAGCGTGGCCAGGAGCGGCGACAGCTTCTGCGGCATCTCTGCCTCGACTGCGCCGGCGGGCATGCTGCCGCGCGTGCCGGCGCGCTTCTTCTTTGCCGGTGCGGATGTCGCCGCGGGGCCGGCGGCCGCTTCCTCCGCGGGCTCGGGCATGGGCAGGTCGGCCACGCTATCCGGAAACTCGTCGACCACGCTGAACTCGGCCGAAGGGCGCTCGTAGGCGTCGCGTTCCTTGATGAGCAGCCACGCGTTCTGCTTCTCCTCCTTGCTCTTGATGCGCACCAGCACCCACTTGCCGCGCAGCTTGTAGCCGTGCAGCTCGAACTTGAGGTCGCCGTCCTGGTAGCCCTTGTGCGGGTCGCCGATCGGCGTCCAGGTGCCCTTGTCCCAGATGACGACCTTGCCGGCGCCGTACTGCTTGGGCGGGATGGTGCCTTCGAAGCTGTTGTAGGAGATCGGGTGGTCCTCGACGTGCACGGCCATGCGCTTCACTTGACGGTCGTAGCTCGGGCCCTTGGGCACGGCCCAGCTCTTCATCGCGCCGTCGAGCTCGAGCCGCACGTCGTAGTGCAGGCGCGTGGCCCAGTGCTTCTGCACGACGAACTGCCGCGCGTGCGTGCTTTCGGTGCCGCCTTCGGCCGGTTCCGGCGTGAGCGCGAAGTTGCGCTTGGCCTTGTATTTCCTGAGCGGGTCGGCGGCGCGGGACATCGCCGGCTAGGCCCGCGGCTGCAGCCGCCGGAATGCGCTGAAGTGGCGGATGGCCATCTGCTTCTGTCCGGCCTGGGCATAGAGCAGCGCGGCGTTCTGGTGCGCGTCGGCAAGGTCGGGCTGCAGGCGCAGGCACTCCTCGTAGCTCGCGAGCGCGGCGGGCACGCGGCCTAGGTCTTCGAGGGCGACGCCGCGGTTGTAGTGCATCAGCGGGTCGTCGGGGCAATGCACGATGCCCTCGTCGTAGAGCGCCACGGCCTCGCGGCAGCGGCCGGCCTCGCACAGCATGAAGCCGAGGTTCAGGTAGGCGTGGGCGTGGGCCGGGTCCTGCTCGAGGATGAGGCGGTAGGTGTCTTCGGCGGCAGTGGGGTCGGAGGCTTCCAGTTCTTCCGCCGTCTCGAACAGGTCTTCGAGGTCGTCGGACTCGGGCGTCGCCGGCTCCGGGGCGCGCTGGGAGATGAAGCTCACCGAGCCGGTCGCCGGCGCGACGCTGAAGTCCATCACCAGCTGGCCCGTGTCGGGCTCCCATTGCGCGTTCTCTTCGCGCACCGTGATGCGGTCGCCGGCGGCCGTGATGCGCAGCCCGTTCACCGGCACCTCGGGCGGCAGCGTGTCCTTGAGCCGCCGCAGCGAGCGCAGTATCTGCCGCGTGGGAATGCGCGCCACGCGCAGGTCGTGCGCCGAGCGCAGCAGCACGACATCGCGAAACGAGAAGCGCAAGGCGCGCCCCGGTCCGCGCGAGGGGTCGACGAATCCGAGCTCGATCAGCTTCGAGATGGCATGCCGCGTCAGGCCCAGCATCTGCCGGACGCCGCGCAAGGTGTAGGGGTGCGTGCTTGCCAGCGGGGCGCCGTTCGTCACTTCTTCATGCGCGCGCGCGCCGGCGGGGCGGCCTCGGCCACTTTTGCCGCCCTGGGGGCACGCTTTGCGCCCTTGCTTTCGACTGCGGGTGCGGGCTGCTTCGCGCCGGGCTTGACGGCGCGGCCGAGGCTCGCGCGCAGCATGTCGGTGAGATCGATGACCTGGGCGCCGGCAGCGGCATCTTCCGGATGCTCGACCGCCACCACTTCCTGGCCGGCGATCTTGGCGTCGATGGCGGCCAGGATGCGCTTCTTCTCTTCGTCCTCGAAGAGCGTGGGGTCGTAGTCGTCGGCTGAGATCTGATCGATGAGCTGCAGCGCCAGCTTGAGCTCGGCGGCCGAGGGCGGCGGGAGCTGCTCGATCTCCAGGTCTTTCATCGACCGCACCTCGTCGGCAAAGAGCAGCTGCTGGAGCACCAGGCCGTCGTCGTTGGCGCGCACCTGCACCACGTACTGCTTGGACTTCCAGGCCCAGCGCGCCAGCGCGCAGCGCCCGCTCTCCTGCATGGCGGCTTTCAGCAGGTTGTAGGGTTTGCCGCCGCGCTTGTCGGGCGCGAGGAAATAGGCCTTGTCGTAGTAGAGCGGGTCGACCGCCTGCTCGGGAATGAAGGACACGATGTCGATCACGTGGCTGCCGCCCTCCTCCAGCGCCTTGAGCTCCTCGGGCTTGAAGATGACGTAGCGGTCCTTCTCGAACTCGTAGCCCTTGACCATCTCGGTGCGCGGCACGACCGTCTGGTCTTTCTCGGAGATGTATTGCTGCTTCACGCGCGAGCCGTCCTTCGACAGCAGGTTGAAGCGGACGGTTGCGGAGCTCTCCGTCGCCGAATACAGCTTGACGGGAATCGAGACCAGTCCGAAGCCGAGCGAGAGCGACGCTATGGAACGAGCAGCCATGGGATTTCCTCGAGGCGAACGAAGGAAGGCAGCATGCCATTTTTTGGCTGCCAGGAGAATAGGCGCACTTCCCCTCACCCGACCCCACCATGTCCGAACCCCGCCCCGACCTCGCCAAGACCACCTTCGGCGTCCTGACCCTGGTGCTGCTCATCGGCTCTTCGCTCTGGATCCTGCGCCCCTTCCTGGGCGCGACGATCTGGGCCGCGATGGTGGTGGTGGCGACCTGGCCGGCCTTCCTATGGATCCAGGCGCGGCTGTGGCGGCGCCGCAGCCTGGCGGTGCTCGCGATGGTGCTGATCCTGCTGCTGCTGTTCGTGCTGCCGCTGACCTTGGCGATCTCGACCATCGCCGCCAACGCGGAAGAAGTCGTCGCATGGATCAGGCTGCTGATCAGCCGCGGCCCGCCGCAGCTGCCCGGCTGGGTGGATCGCGTGCCCTTCATCGGGCCGCGGGCGACCATCGCCTGGAACGATCTCGTGGCCTCGGGCGTGGCCGGCCTGGAGGCGAAGGTGACGCCATATATGCGGCAAGTCACCGGATGGCTCTTCGCGCAGGCCGGCGTGCTGGGTGCGCTGACCTTGCAGTTCCTGCTCACGGTGGTCATCGCCGCGATGATGTACGCGGGCGGCGAATCGGCGGCGGCGGTGGTCCGGCGCTTCGGCCACAAGCTCGGCGGCCAGCGCGGGGAAGATGCCGTGGTGCTGGCCGGCAGGGCGATCCGCGGCGTGGCGCTGGGGGTGGGCGTGACGGCCTTCGTCCAGGCGGTGGCGGGCGGCATCGGCCTGGCAATTGCCGGCGTGCCTTTCGCGGCCCTGCTCACCGCCGTGATGTTCATGCTGTGCATCGTGCAGGTCGGGCCGACGCTGGTGCTGGCGCCGGCGGTGATCTGGGTCTTCTGGAGCGGATCGACGGGCTGGGGCATCTTCCTCCTGGTGTGGACGGTGATCGTCGGCACCATGGACAACTTTCTGCGCCCGGTGCTGATCCGGCGCGGCGCCGACCTGCCGCTGGTGCTGATCTTCGCGGGCGTCATCGGCGGGCTGCTCGGCTTTGGGTTGGTCGGCATCTTCGTGGGGCCGGTGATGCTGGCGGTGTCATACACGCTGATCGACAACTGGCTCCGGGATGCCGAAGCGGTAGAAGGTCAGACGTAGCGTGTGAGCCGGTTCGGCCGCTCCCGCTTCTTGCGGCAGCACCAGGCGAAGGCCGAATCATGAGGCAAGCAGCAGCAGCAGGATCAGGCAGGTTTGCGCCAGTCCCCACTTCGCGCCGAACGTCATCGTCAGGCGAGGGGCGGCCCTCCATTGCCTCCCGGCTTGGCCGCCATGGCTTGCAGTTCGGGAACAAAAGTCAGGAGCCGGCGAGTGAGCCAATACAGGTGCGACGCGTCGATCGGGTTCGGCAGCCGCAGCGTGTTGATCAACCGTTGCAGGCGGTCTCCCATTTCAAGAACGATCAATGGCTCGAGGACGCCTGCCAGCTCGGCCCGTACCCGCTCGTCCACGAGATCGTGCTCATCCAGACTGCGCCAGATCGTCAGCACCGCGCGCTCGCACAACTCGGCATCCGATGGCGGCGCGATGGCTTCGGCGTAGCTCGATGAGCTCGCGGGCACCGGGGGCGTGCCCCGACTGTCTCTTCGGGCGAAGCTTGTGGGTGAAGGCATGGATTGCTCCTTCTCGCAGTCAAGATACGCACCGAGGCGGATGACAATCCCCGGCATCAGCGGCATGCACCCCACTGCTTCAAGGCGGGTCATGAGGCTTGTTTGCGCTTGACGGAACCTGGGGCGTTCTGATCCCCGACCGATTTGACCGCGTCCGCCTGGTCGGCGGCGCTGCCGCCCGTGGATTCGGTCGCGTCCGCATACTCGCTGTCGCTATCGGCTTCCGCAGGAACAACGGTTGCAGGGCACTCGGGAAGAACCCTCGGTTTGCCGGGGGTCCGTGAACGGGATGGAGTCTGCTGAGCGGCCATGACGTGTCTCCTTCGGCTGGAATGACAACGTACATCGCATCTCTCGGCGATGCATGTAGGAGCGCACCGCAGCGGCATGCCTAGCTCCGCGCACTCATCGCCTCAGCGCGCACCGCTGGTCGATGGCATGGCATGGCATGGCATGGCATGGCATGGCATGGCATGGACTTTCAGCGCTCAGGCCGCAGACATGTCGACCGCGCCTGCGCATTTCAGCGCCGTCTCGCGGCGAACCTTGCCAGCGATGGCTTTGGTCGGCATCATCGCGAGCGCCAAAGAAGGAGCCCGCTGATGAAAACGTGGATTCGCCATGCCGCCGCTCTCGCCACCTTCGTGACCGCGGCCGCCGTCGCGCAGGCAGCGGGTCTCGTGGGCAACACGCTGCCACCGGGCTTTCCTTCGATCGAAGACACCTCGCTCGCCCGGCCGCTCATCGGCTTCGGCGCCGCCGGGCCGGTGACGCGAACGCCGGTCATTTTCATTCACGGCAACAACGACACACCGTTCGCCACCGCCTGCAATCCCTACGGGCGCGTTCAGGCAATGGCGCAGTACCTTGCCGACAACGGCTATTCCACCAGCGAACTCTGGGGCGTGGGCTACCAGGGCGACCAATGCGACCTGGCCGCGGACCAGACGCGCCGTTCGAGCATCGCCCACACCAATGCGGCCAACGTGCCCGACCTGCGCCGCTTCGTGCGCGCGGTGATGGACTTCACGGGCGCCAGGCGGGTGGACATCGTGGGGCACAGCCTGGGCGTGACGCTCGCGCGCGAATGGATGCGGCAGGACGAGGCGCACCACATGGTGCGCCGCTTCGTCGCGATCGACGGGCCCAACCACGGCATCGTCAACTGCTCGCCCGACCCCGCCAACTACTGGCAGGCGCCGGCGGCGGGCGGCTTCACGCCGGCGAGCGACGTGTGCCAGGAGCTGGGCTCGCCCGACACGCCCTTCCTGCGCCTGCTCAATGGGCGCAACGGGCGCAACGAGAACGACGGACCCACGCGCGTGCTGGTGATCCGCAACGGTGATGCCAGCTTCGTCTACTTCCCGGTGCAGGACGGCTCGATTGCGCCGGTGCCCGCCGTGGACTCGTTCGGCAGGCCGACGGACTTCTCCAGGAGCGCCAGCCTGCGCGGCGCGCGCGAGATCGTGTTCACGGGCCAGGGCGCCTACGATCCCATCCTGCGCACCGGGCACCTCGGCATCCTGAACTCGCCGCAGACCTGGCAGGCCACCTTCGAGTTCCTGAACGACCGCTCCAGCGGCAAGGACGACTGAGCCAGCCCGGCATCGGGCCGGGCCGCCTTGTCGGGAAGGCTGGCGCGAAGGGTTAGGCTGGAGGCCTGATGACACCCCCCAAGGAAAACGCCAATGCCGGCTCTGTCTGGATCCGGTTCTGGTGGCCGATCTCCGCTTTGGAGCCGACTCCGGCCCACGCAAGCGCGCCCGAGCGTGCCGCGATCAGGAGCCGGAACTACGTCTGGCTGACAACGTACATGGACATCTACATCCTGCGCTGGGGTGCACTGTGGGCGGCTTGCCTGGTTCTCGCGCTCCTTGCCACGGACGATGCGGTGCCAGGGGTACTGTTTGCGATCGCGCTGGCCTCGACCATGGCATCCTTCTTTGGCCTGGTTTCCATGATCTTGATCTATCGCCGAGCTGTCAGGGCCCTGAAAGACCGGGCCGCATAGCAGGCGTCGTCAAGCAGCTTGCTGCTCGAGCTGCTGCTTCAAGGCCAGGAGGTCCTGACGTACATGCGCTACGTCAGCGTCGAAGCTCTCCTGGCTGGCGCCGGCCGATCGAAGCACGACAAATGTCAACAAGCTCCCATTGCCACAGGGTGTCACCCGGAACGCGTTGTGGACGCTGACGCCATCCGGGAGCGTGACGTCATGGTCGAGCACGCCGAACGAATTGGCGGGAGCCATCGTCACCTTGACCTGGCCCATCGGCGAGTCGGCGAACCATTCCCCGCCACGTTGCTCGATACCCTTGGCCAAGCCGGACGCCCAGAGCGGCAGATTCTCCATCTGCCGGGCGAAGGCGTAGACGGCTTCCGCGGAGACGTCGACCGCCTGGCTGACGACCATCGCTTCGTGCAATGCCACGTTGTGCCTCTCTTTCTTGCTGTCGGCGCATGCTGCCACGTCCCGGCTTATTTGAAACGACCTGGAAGCATCGCCCAAGCGGGCATCATTGGCACTTTTTGCCAGGAAGCAGCATCAGTCATGAGCCATCTGATCGTCCACGGCGGCCGTCCGCTCGCCGGCACCGTCTCGCCGTCGGCAAACAAGAACGCGGTGCTTCCAGTGCTGTGCGCCACGCTGCTCACCGATGAACCGGTGGTTCTTCACGGCGTCCCGGACATCACCGACGTGAGCAAGCTGCTGGCGTTCTTCCGCGAGCTGGGCTCGACGGTCGAGATGGGCGCCGGCGGCACGCTGAAGCTGCGCCATGGCCCGTTGCTGGATGCCAGCCGGGCCCGCGTGCCGGCGGGCATGCGCTCTTCGATCATGCTCGTGCCGGCGATGCTTCATCGCTTCGGCGTCGCCAGGATCGAGGACGACGTCACCGGCTGTACGCTGGGCGTGCGCGAGATGGATCCGCACATCGAGGTCTTCCGCGCCTTCGGGGCAGAGGTGGCGATGGAGCCTGGGGCGGTGACGATCAGGGCGCCCCGCCGCTTCGTGGCCACGGACCATTGGTTGGACTACGCCTCGGTCACCACGAGCGAGAACTTCGTGCTCTGCGCCGTGACGGCGCAGGGCCGATCGCGGCTCACCAATGCCGCGTGCGAGCCGCACGTGCAGGAGTTCTGCGCCTTCCTGGCCTCGATGGGCGCCCGCATCGCCGGCACCGGCGGCTCTCAGCTGCAGGTCGAGGGCTTGGATTCGCTCGGCGGCGCCGAGTACACCTTCGCCGACGACTTCCACGAGGTCGCCACCTTCCTGGCGTTGAGCGCAATCACTGGGGGCGACGTGGCGGTGCGCAATGGCGCATCGGCGCAGTTCCCGCTTCTCGACCGGACCTTCGCCAAATTCGGCGTGGAGCTCGAGCACCGCGACGGCTTCAGCCGGGCGCATGTCGGCGGGCCGCTCCGGGTGCGCCCGCCGTTCACGACCAACATCCTCCAGAAAGTGGAGGCGGCGCCCTGGCCCTACGTGCCAGCCGACCTGCTGCCGATCTTCGTCGCGCTGGGCGTGCGCGCCGAAGGCTCGGTGATGTTCTGGAACAAGGTGTATGAAGGCGCGCTCGGCTGGAGTTCGGAGCTCGGCAAGTTCGGCGCGCACGCGGTGCTGTGCGATCCGCACCGGCTCATCGTCTATGGCGGCAAGCCGCTCGTGCCCGCGACCGTCGAGAGCCCCTACATCATCCGCGTCGCGATTGCCCTCTTCATGTTGGCCGCGAGCATCGAAGGCCGCTCGACCATCTTGAATGCATTGCCGATACGGCGTGCACACCCTCACTTCGTCGAGAACCTCAACGCGCTCGGCGCGACGGTGGAGTGGGTGGCGGGCGACTAGGGCCTGTTAAGGGTCGAGATCACAACCAGTTCACCGGGCTGCATGCCTTGACCCGATCGGCCGCGGGGTCCTCCGCTGAGCAAGCGCCGAGGCACGCATTGTTTTTTGCGCTGGCGTCTGGAACGGGTGCCGGCTTCGCGTCGCAGCGGGTGTTGCAAGCAAGCTGCGTCCGCAGGAATGAGTTCACGTCGGACTGCCCTCGGTCGGCCGCCGCCAGCAGCGCCTCTCCGTCCAGATGCTTCATCCGGGGCACGAGGTAACTTCGGAGGCGGCGCACGTCTTGTTCGTAGCCCGCCTGCAATTCCCGGAAGCTCTCCTGCAGCGACCTGGGCGCGGGCAGAGAAGCGTGCATTTGCGCATCCCTGGCCCGGCCGTTCAGCACGCTGATGCAATACGCCGATCGGATCTCGATGCTGGAAGGAGGCTCGCGCTGGGCTTGCGCACTGCAGGCGAGCAGCAAGAGGACGAGGGCGAACAGTGCTCTGGACATTCCCAAGTCTAGCGACGGTGCCGTGTCACGCTCAACCGTAGTAGCGAAGGTGTCTGCACTTGCCGAATCGGAGTAAGGTGGCGGGCTTGGCACAGGAGACGCGCATGATCACGAATCCGCAAGCCGGCACCAACGTGCAGGAAATCGCCTCGGGCATATTCCGCATCAACACCCCGGTACCGCTGCCCGACGGCAACCTGTTCAGCTACAACCAATATTTGGTGGTCGACGACCAGCCGTTGCTGTTCCATTCCGGCCCGCGCCAGCTCTTCCCACTGGTGAGCGAAGCCATCGCAAGCGTGATGCCGGTCGAGGGCCTGCGCTACATCGGGCTGTCCCATGTCGAGGCGGACGAGTGCGGTGCGCTCAACTTGTTTCTGGCCGCGGCGCCGCAGGCCGTGCCCCTGTGCGGCAGCATCGCGGCCATGGTCTCGATAGCCGACATGGCCGATCGCCCGCCGCGCGCGCTCGCCGATGGAGAAGAACTCGCGCTCGGCACGCACACGATGCGCTGGTTCGACACGCCTCATCTTCCGCACGGCTGGGAGTGCGGGCTGATGATGGACGCGCACACGCGCACCTTCTTCTGCGGCGACCTCTTCACCCAGCCGGGCAACAGTGAGCGGGCGCTGGTCGATACCGACATCCTGGGACCCAGCGAGGCGTTTCGACGCCAGATGGACTACTACGCACATGCACCGCAAACGGCCGCGTTGCTGGCCGGGCTCGCACAGCAGGAGCCCCGCACGCTCGCATGCATGCACGGGAGCGCGTGGCACGGAGATGGCGCGACGCTGTTGCGCAATCTTTCAACCGAACTCTCGGCCCCGCATTGAGTTCCGCTCCACCGATGTGAGCGAGCCGTCACGGCGCCGCGGATTTCAGCTCGCGCAGTTGTTCCTCTGCACGCTCGAGCTCCAGACGAAGCTCGCGGATATCCTGCTCGAGCCGCTGAATTTTCGCCGCGCGACTCTGCTCGGGGGCCAGCGTCTTGCAACGAGTTTGCAGTGCAACCAGGGCCTCGGCCAGTTGCCGCCGGCGCAGCATCTGGCCCTTGGAGCGAGCGAGATCGATCTCGCGCTCGAGTGCGGCTTCCTCGGCTTTGCAACCGGCGGTGTCCGCCTGGTCCGTGGGCTGCGCGATCGAGGGGATCGATAGAGCCAGCGCGAGGGCCAAGAAGCAAGGTTTCACGCGCATACCGGTGCCCTGAGAGAGGAAGAAGAAGCTGAGTTTGCCAGCAACCTCTCGCCATCGGGCGGGCGGGGATGGGCGGACGCGATACTGCGCACGGCTCGACCGCACAATACCCATCTCTCTATGGAGTCACTGCCTTGAATCCCGTCCTCAAAAGCTTCGACCTCAGCGGGCGCACCGCCCTCATCACCGGCTCCAGCGCCGGCATCGGCTACGCCCTGGCGCGCGGACTGGCGGGAGCCGGCGCGCGCGTGATCCTCAACGCGCGCAGCGCCGACAAGCTCGAACAGGCCGCGCAACGGCTGCGCGAGGAAGGCTTCAGCGTCTTCACCGCCGCCTTCGACGTCACTTCGGGCGAGGCGGTGGGCGCGGCCATCGCGCGCATCGAGGCCGACATCGGCGCCATCGACATCCTCGTCAACAACGCCGGCATGCAGCGCCGCGGCCCGCTCGACCAGTTCGAGGAAGCGCACTGGCACGAGCTGATGAAGACCAATGTCGACAGCGTCTTCCTGGTCGGCCAGGCCGTGGCGCGCCGGATGATCCCGCGCCGGCGCGGCAAGATCATCAACATCTGCTCGGTGCAAAGCGAGCTCGGCCGTCCCGGCATCGCGCCCTATACGGCGAGCAAGGGCGCGGTGAAGATGCTGACCAAGGGCATGGCGATCGACTGGGGCCAGCACGGCATCCAGGTCAACGGCCTGGGGCCGGGCTACTTCAAGACCGAGCTGACCGATGCGCTGGTGAGGAACGAAGAGTTCACCGCCTGGCTGGTGAACCGCACGCCGTCGCGCCGCTGGGGCGATGTGGAAGACCTGGTCGGCGCGGCGGTGTTCCTCGCGAGCGACGCCTCCAACTTCGTCAACGGCCACGTCCTGTACGTCGATGGCGGCGTGACGGCCACGCTCTAGAGAAGGAACCAGCATGGAAGCTCTCATCATCCACGCCCCCGGCGATCTGCGCGTCGAAGAAGTCGCCACCCCCGAGCTCGGCCCGGGCCAGCTGCAGGTGCGCGTGCGCTGCGGCGGCATCTGCGGCTCCGACCTGCACTACTACCAGCATGGCGGCTTCGGCACCATCCGCATCAAGGAGCCGATGGTGCTGGGCCATGAAGTGGCCGGCGTGATCGAGGCCGTGGGCGACGGCGCGGGCGGCTTCGCGGCCGGCGAACGCGTCGCCATCAGCCCGAGCCGCCCCTGCGGGCTGTGCCGCTACTGCCAGCAGGGCCTGCAGAACCACTGCCTCGACATGCGCTACTACGGCAGCGCGATGCGCACGCCGCATGTGCAGGGCGCCTTCCGCCAGCAGATCGTGGTGGAGCACTGGCAAGCGCATCGGCTGGCCGACACGGTAAGCGATGGCGAAGGCTCGATGGCCGAGCCGCTGTCGGTGGCGCTGCACGCAGTGCGCCGCGCGGGACCGCTGCTGGGCAAGAGCGTGCTGGTCACCGGCTGCGGGCCGATCGGCGCGCTGGCCATCATCGCGGCGCGGCGCGCCGGTGCCACCCACATCGTGGCCACCGACGTCGGTGCGCACACGCTGGGCAAGGCGCGGAAGGTCGGGGCCGACGAGGTCGTCAACGTGGCCGAGGAGCCCGACGGCCTGGCGCGCTTCACGGCCGACAAGGGCCGCTTCGACGTGCTGTTCGAGGCCAGCGGCAACCAGCGTGCGCTGGTCGGCGCCTTCGATGCGCTGCGCCCGCGCGGCATCATCGTGCAGCTGGGGCTGGGCGGCGAGATGACGCTGCCGATCAACACCATCGTGGCCAAGGAGTTCGACCTGCGCGGAGCCTTCCGCTTCCACGAGGAGTTCGCGGTGGCGGTGGAGCTGCTCAACAAGGGGCTGGTCGACGTGAAGCCGCTGATCTCGGCGACCTTGTCCTACCGCGACTCGGCGCGCGCCTTTGCGCTGGCGGCCGATCGCTCTCAGGCCATGAAGGTGCTGCTGAACTTCGACTGATCAGGTGCTGCTGCGCCGGTAGAAGGCCAGCGACCCTGCCAGCGCCAGCAGCGCGCCGCCGCAACAGCGGTCCAGCCACAGCACCGCGCGCTGCCGCAGCAGCTTGACGGCGCGCGCGCCGATCACGGCATAGGCCAGCATCACCGAGAAGTCGAGGCCCGCGAACACGATGCCGATGGCTGCGTACTGCGGCCATTGCGCTGCGCCCGGATCGATGAATTGCGGCATCAGCGCGGAGCAGAAGAGATAGCCCTTGGGATTGGTCACGGCCACCAGAAAGGACTTGGCAAAGATGGCGCGCGGCGTCGCGCCGCTCGGCACCTCGCCTTCCTGCGAGAGGTCCAGCCCGCCCTGCGAGCGCAGGAGCCGGATGCCGAGCCAGGCCAGGTAGGCCGCGCCCACCCACTTGAGCACCGAGAACCAGAACTCCGACGCTGCCAGCAAGGCGCCGAGGCCGAGCGCCACCGCGCCCACCAGCACGAAGTCGGAGGCGACCGCGCCCAGCATGCCGGGCAGCGAGCGCCGCACGCCGAAACGCGAGCCGTTGGCGAGTGCGAGCAGCACGGTAGGACCGGGCGTGGCAATGGCCACCAGCGCGACGAAAGCGAAAACGAGCAGGGTTGCGGTGTTCATGCGGCGCAGCTTAGCCGAAGCAAGCGCGCAGAGCGCTTGTTGCAGGGCGTATCGCCGCAGCCTTTCGTCCTACATCTGCTGCGGCCGTTCTCCGAAGTGGGCACCGCATCGAGGCTTCGTTAATTCGATTGTCGAGCTCCGGCGAAGAAGGAGATCGGCGTTTCGGGAACCGGTATTCAATGCCTTGACGCGAAGAGCTCAACATGGTCGCCCTCACTGCAAACTTCATCTCCTCACCCAGGCCAGTGTCTGCAGAGGCCTTCGGCGGCTTGATCGACTTGTCGAGAATGCTGTTGCACAGCGACCAGTCGACCACCGTGGTCTGCGAGACCTGCCGGACCATCAACCGCGAATCGGCGCTGTTCTGCAAAGGTTGCGCGGGCAAGCTGCCGGCCTTCTTCGCGACCGGTGCCGTCGCAGATGACGCTTCGCACGCGCCGGGCATCGACGACGAGCGCATGCCTGCGGTGCTGACGCTCGCGATCTCGGTGCTGGGCTTCAGCGCGGCGCTGGCCACGATGCTCGCCTTGCTCGGGCTCTGGTACGGCGGCGGCGCGACGGTGGAGCCGCCGCTGGCCGCGACGGCCACTTCGGCCCCGACCGTGATGCCGGTGGCTGCGCCCAGCGTGGTTCCCGTCGCGCTCCCGGCGATGGGTTCGAGCTTCCATGCCGCCGCCTCGAACGAGAGGCCGACGGCTGCGGTTTTCGTCGATGAAGGGCCGGCGGCGCCCGCGGCGAGCCCCGCGCCGAAGCGCGAGACGCGCGCCCACGCCCAGGCCGCGCGCAAGGCCTCGGCGCCGTCCGCGGCAGCGCATGCGGCGAGCTTCCGGCGCTCGGCGCGGGGGCCGCTGGCGGCATGCGATGGACGCAACTTCATTGCGCACGCCGTCTGCGTCAACAACCGCTGCGCCCAACCGGGCAACGCCCAGCTCTCGCAGTGCAAGAAGCCGCTGCGCCAGCGCCGCCAGGACGAAGCGCGCCGCAATCTGTTTCTGATCAACTGAGCGGACGGACGCCTACATCCACGTTCGGAGACTTCGTCTATGAAGAGGTCTTTGAACGAGGATGCCTCATGGAAAGAAAATCCTGGCTCGCGGCGGTCCGGGCCGCGGATGCGCGCCGTCCCGATCTGCCGGGTGAACATCTGATCGTGCTCGGCGCCGGCCTGCTGCTGTTGATGGCAACAGGGCGCAGCCGCTCGATCCTCGGGCGGGCCTTGATCGGCGCTGCGGCCGGCGCCTTCATCGGCCGCGCGGCGAGCGGTACCGGTGGCGTCGCGCGCCTCGCCTCGATGCTGCACCGGCTGCGCGGCCGATGAAGCAAGGGAGAACGACAATGAATCCGCGAGCACTGAAACCGGGCCGCCTGGCGCTGTGCGTGGTGGCAGGCGCCATCCTGTCGCTGACGGCGTGCAGCGACGAGGCCGGCAACCAGAGCGCCGAAAGACAAGTCGACTCCGCCGTGGAGAAGACCAAGGACGCGACCGCGGCCGCCGCGCGCAAGGCCGCCGAGCTGGCGGAGAAGGCGCGCGACAACACCAAGGCCTACTTCGAGTCGCCCGACGTGAAGCGGGACGTCGAGGCGGCCAAGGATGCGCTGAAGAACGCCGGCGATGCGCTGACCGCCAAGGCGGACGACGCGGCGATCACGGCATCGGTCACCGCGGCGCTCGCGCGCGATCCGGAGCTGAGCGCCCGGCGCATCGACGTGCGCACCAATGCCGGCGCCGTGCAGCTTGCCGGCCCCGCCCCGAACACCGAAGCCAAGGCGCGGGCGGAAACCATCGCCCGCGGCGTGAAGGGCGTCAGCTCGGTCGACAACCGGCTCGAGGTGACCGCGACGAACTAGGGCCCGTCAACGCCATTTGCGGGGTCGCGAAGGCCCGCCAGGGCGGGCCAATCAAGGCGCGCGACGCCGTGCGTGCGTCGGCACGCACAAGGAGCGCAACGCCGAGTGGCGCGCCCTGGCAGGCCTTCCCCTTCGGGTTGCCCAGCCAAGGGGCCGTCTGCGGCGTTGCCCGCAAATGGCGTTAACAGGCCCTGATTAGCTCCGGCTCTCGGCGTGCGCCGGCTTGCCGACCTGGATCGTCACTTCGTCGCCCTTGATGCGCGCCTGCACGGCACGCACCGCGTTGTGTACGCGCTCGCCGTAGTCGGCATCGGCCTGGCGGAAGTGGTTGACCGCGCGGTCGATGATGTCCTGCCGCGTCACGGCGCCGAGGCTGCCGGCGATGCTGGCGACCAGGCGGCTCTTGGCGGCTTCGTCCATCAGGCGGTAGAGGTCGCCGGCCTGCACGAAGTCGGTGTCTTCGGGATGCTTGGTCCAGGCGTGGCTGCCGGTCCAGCCATGGATCTCCAGCGGGGCGTACACCGGCTCGTTGCTCTGCTTGGGCGCATCGCCGAAGCTGTTGGGCTCGTAGTTCGGCGCGCGGCCGCCGTTGTCGTAGCGCATCGCGCCGTCGCGGCCATAGTTGGCGGCTTTCGTGGCATGCGGGCAGTTCACGGGCAGCTGCGTGTGATTGATGCCCAGGCGGTAGCGCTGGGTGTCGCCGTAGCTGAAGAGGCGTCCCTGCAGCATCTTGTCCGGCGAGGGGCCGATGCCCGGCACGAAGTTGGCGGGGTTGAACGCAGCCTGCTCGATCTCGGCGAAATAGTTGTCGGGGTTGCGGTCGAGCGTGAGGGTGCCGATGTCGATCTTCGGGTAGTCCTTGTGCGACCAGACTTTGGTCAGGTCGAAGGGGTTGAAGCGGTAGTTCTGCGCCTCGGCCATCGGCATGATCTGGACCTGCACCTTCCAACTGGGGAACTCGCCGCGCTCGATGGAATGCAGGAGGTCGAGGTGATGGTGGTTCGGGTTCTCGCCGCCCACGCGCTGCGCCTCTTCGCCCGTGAAGCAGTCGATGCCCTGATTCGTCTTGAAGTGGTACTTGACCCAGAAGGCCTCGCCCTTGGCATTGACCCACTGGAAGGTGTGCGAGCCGAAGCCGTCCATGTGGCGATAGCTCCTGGGGATGCCGCGGTCGCCGAACAGCCAGGTGAACTGGTGCGTGGCCTCGGGCGAATGAGAGAAGAAGTCCCAAGCGTTGTTGGGCTCCTGCACGTGGCTGTAGGGGTCGCGCTTCTGCGAGTGGATGAAGTCGGGGAACTTGAGCGGGTCGCGGATGAAGAAGATCGGCGTGTTGTTGCCGACCAGGTCGTAGTTGCCCTCTTCCGTGTAGAACTTGAGCGCGAAGCCGCGCGGGTCGCGCACCGTGTCGGCAGAGCCGAGCTCGAGCGCCACCGTCGAGAAGCGGGCCAGCACCTCGGTCTTCTTGCCGACCTGGCCGAGGAAGCGCGCCTTGGTCCATTTGCTGACGTCGGCCGTCACTTCGAAGGTGCCGAAGGCGCCCGATCCGCGCGCGTGCACCACGCGCTCCGGAATGCGCTCGCGATCGAAGCGCGCGAGCTTCTCGATCAGGTGGTGGTCCTGCATCAGCACCGGTCCGTTGGGGCCGGCGGTCTGCGACTGCTGGTTGTTCTCGACGGGGGCACCACTCTCGGTGGTGAGCTTGCGGGGTTCGGTCATGGGGCTTGGCCTTGTGCAGTGTTCAGGAGCCATCGATTCTGGCGATGAACATCCTGCACGTGTATGACATCCCCCTATCTCGGCGATAGGCGGCTCTCCCTTTGGGGAGAGTCAGAGCATCAGCGCGACCGCAGCTTCCAGATGCTCTGAAGGCGCACGCCGAAACCCCGAGCGCGCGAAGCGTTGCAGCCGGCCGACCACGAAGGCCGTGAGCGTCGAGGCCCGCACCTGCGCATCGACGCTGGGCGTGGCCGAGCCGTCGGCCGCCGCCGCGCCGCGCAGCGACTGGCGCAAGGTGGACTCGATCTTGTCGAAGAACTGGTTCATGCGGTTCTGCAAGCGCTCGTTCTCGTAAACCAACGCATCGCCGACCATCACACGGGTCATGCCCGGGTTCTTCTCCGCGAACTGCACCAGCATCGCGACGACGCGCGCGGCCTGCTCGTGGCCCGGCGCCTCGCGCTCGGTGATCTGGTTGATCAGCGTGAACACGCTCTGCTCGATGAAGTCGATCAGACCCTCGAACATCTGCGCCTTGCTCGCGAAGTGCCGGTACAGCGCGGCCTCGCTGACGTCGAGCCGGGCCGCGAGCGCCGCGGTCGTCACCCGCTCGGCGCCCGGCTGTTCGAGCATGGCGGCCAGGGCCTGGAGGATCTGCACGCGCCGCTCGCCCGGCTTGGGGCGTTTGCGCGTCGGTACTGCCACCGGATCCGAACTGCTGTCTTCAGCGCGCGAGGCGCTTGTCTCATCGTTCTGCATGGGCGCGTGCAAAATGTAAAAAATTGATTCTCGCACAGCGCAGTGAGCGCGTGCCAACCGGGCATGCACTGTACGTCGCGCAGAATGGGTGGGCTTTTTTCACACAATCAGCGAAAGAAAAACGATGGGTTCGACGATTCTCGTGACCGGCGGGGCCGGCTTCATCGGCAGCCACACCTGCGTGGCACTGGCGGCGGCCGGATACACGCCGCTGATTCTGGACAACCTCGGCAACAGCGACGTGCGCGTCCTCGACCGGCTGGCGCGCATCGCCGGCACCGCGCCGCGCTTCATCGAAGGCGACGTGCGCGACCGCGCGCTGCTCGACAAGCTGTTCCGCGAGGAGCCCATCGGCGGCGTGATCCACTTCGCGGGACTGAAGGCGGTGGGCGACTCGGTCGCCGACCCGATCACCTACTACGACAACAACGTGCACGGCAGCTTCGTGCTGGCGGCAGCGATGCAGGCGGCGGGCGTGCGCACGCTGATCTTCTCGTCGTCGGCCACCGTCTATGGCGACCCCGACAGCTCGCCGATCCCGGAAAGCGCGGCGCTCCGGCCGGCCAATCCCTACGGCCATTCGAAGCGGATGGTCGAGCAGGCCTTGGCCGACCTGCAGCACGCGCACCCGGCCTGGCGCGTCGCGCTGCTGCGCTATTTCAATCCGGTCGGCGCCCACGAGAGCGGCTTGATCGGCGAGCACCCGCAGGGCAAGCCCAACAACCTGATGCCCTTCGTCAGCCAGGTGGCCGTGGGCCTGCGCGACAAGCTCGCGGTGCACGGCGGCGACTACCCGACGCCCGACGGCACCGGCGTGCGCGACTACGTGCATGTGATGGACCTGGCCGAAGGCCACGTGGCGGCACTGCGCCATGCCGAGAAGCAGCCCGGACTGGTCACGCTCAACCTGGGCACCGGCCGGGGCGCCTCGGTGCTGGAGGTGGTGAAGGCTTTCGAACGCGCCAGCGGGAAGACCATCGCCTACGAGATCGGCCCGCGCCGGCCGGGCGACGTGCCGGCCTACTGGGGCGACCCCTCGCTCGCGCAGGCCACGCTGGGCTGGCGCGCAGAGCGCGGGCTGGAACAGATGTGCGCGGACAGCTGGCGCTGGCAGCAAAGCAACCCGCGCGGGTACGAGAGCTAAGGCACTCAGGCGTGGAACACCGCGGAACCGGCTTCGCCGGGCCGCTGGTGTTGCCCCCGGTAGGGGGAAGGCGCGCGCAACCCGAAGTGCGCGCAGCCTGGGGGCGAGCCCTATCTCGCCCGAATCATCGTCCCGTAGGCCTGGTCCGTGAGGATCTCGAGCAGCATCGCATGCGGCACGCGCCCGTCGATGATGTGCACGGTGTTGACGCCGCTCTTGGCCGCATCGAGCGCGCCTTCGATCTTCGGCAGCATGCCGCCGGAAATAGTGCCGTCGGCGAACAGATCGTCGATCTCGCGCGCGCTCAGGTTGGTCAGCAGCTTGCCGTTCTTGTCGAGCACGCCGGGCGTGTTGGTGAGCAGCATGAGCTTCTCGGCCTTGAGCACGGTGGCGAGCTTGCCGGCCACCACGTCGGCGTTGATGTTGTAGCTCTCGTTCTCCTCGCCGAAGCCGATCGGGCTCACGACGGGGATGAAGGCATCGTCCTGCAGCGCCTTGACCACGCTCGGGTCGATCGAGACGATGTCGCCGACCTGGCCCACGTCGTGATGCAGGTTGGGGTCGTTGCGGTCCGCCATCTTGAGCTTCTGCGCGCGGATCAGGCCGCCGTCGCGCCCGGTCAGGCCCACCGCCTTGCCGCCGGCCTGGTTGATCAGGCCGACGATGTCTTGCTGCACCTCGCCGGCCAGAACCCACTCGACCACCTCCATGGTCTCGGAGTCGGTCACGCGCATGCCCTGGATGAAGTGGCCCTTCTTGCCGAGCCGGTTGAGCGCCGCCTCGATCTGCGGGCCGCCGCCGTGCACCACCACCGGGTTCATGCCGACCAGCTTGAGCAGCACCACGTCTTCGGCAAAGTCGGCCTGCAGCGCCGGATCGGTCATGGCGTTGCCGCCGTACTTGATGACGATGGTCTTGCCGTGGAATTTGCGGATGTACGGCAGCGCCTGAGCCAGGATCTCGGCCTTGTCGCGCGGCGGGATGTTGAGGACGGGATCGGTCATGGTCGGCGGTGGAGTAGACGACGGATGCGGCGGATTGTGACGGAACTCAGGGCCGGAGCCAGCGCGGGACCTTGAAGCGCACGATCATGAGATAGGCCGCGACATAGGTGGCGACGAACAGCGCGCAGAAGGCCATCAGCACCGGCGTGTTGTTCCAGAACAGCACGGCCGGCACCACGGTCAGCGCCGCGAACATCCAAAGGTAGGGCGAAGTGCGGTTGTTGCGCGCCAGCAGCTGCCGGGCCTCGTCGTCCGCGAAAGCCACCCGGACGATGCGCCGGAAGATCAGCTGGTGGAAATGCAGCGCGTCGGCATCGCCCGGCGACTGGCCGCGCGCCATCTTGCGGTAGATGGAGAACACCGTCTCCCACACCGGGTAGATCAGGAGCAGCATGGGGAACCAGGGCGAGACGACGCGATGCCGCTGCACCAGCGTCACCACGGCGATCGCGATGACCATGCCCCATACATAGGCGCCGCCGTCGCCGGCGAAGATCTTGCCGCGCGGGTAGTTCCAGACCAGGAAGCCCGCCGTCGCGCCCACCAGGCAGATCACCATGGCGGCGAGCTGCCGGTCGCCGACCTGCAGCGCCACGTGCGAGACCGCGAGGCACACCAGCACGGCCACGGTGCCGGCCAGGCCGTTGTAGCCGTCGATGATGTTGAAGGCGTGCGGCAGGCCGCCGATGGCGAAGGCCGCGAACAGGATCGCCGCGTAGGGCCAGGCCTGCAGCCAGCCGTCGACGAAGCCGATGCCGGTGCGCGAGACGCCGAGGCCGAGCAGCCAGCACAAGAGCAGCGCGGAGCCGATGGTGAGCCCGAGCCGGTAGCGCACCGAGACCCGCTGGGTCAGGTCCTCGATGATGCCGCCCAGCACGGCCGGCGCGATGCACAGCAGCGTGAAGGCGGAGGCCTTGAGCGGCCACGAGACGTTGAAGGGATCGGACGGTATGCCCGCCACCAGCCAGGCGGCTCCCGTGCCGAGGAAGATGCCGGCGCCGCCCAGCCGCGGCACGTGGCCCTTGTGGAAGCGCTGCGGCATGTCGGAGCCGTAGCGCCGCGCATGGCGGCGCGCCCGGCGCATGAAGAACAGCACCGACATGGCGGAGACGAGAAAGCTGATGACGATCAGGGTAAGCATGGATGGAAATCGGGAACCCTAGAATCCCCGGGCGAAATTAGACCATGTCCACATCCCCCTCCTCCTCGCCCGCCGTCACGGTCTCGATCGTGAGCCACGGTCAGCTCGAACTGGTGCGCCCGCTGCTCGAGCAGCTGGACCGCTTCAGCCGCGCGCTCACGGCGAAGGTCGTACTGACGCAGAACATCGCCGAGCCCGACCTGCTGGCGGGCACCCAGTGGGGTTTCGAGATCGAACGCATCGAGAACGCGGTCCCCCTGGGCTTCGGCGCCAACCACAACCAGGCGTTCGATCGCTGCACCACGCCCTGGTTCCTAGTGCTCAACCCCGACATCCGCTTCGACCGCGACGTGCTGGCGCCGCTGATCGCGCAGGCGGCGCCCGACAGCGGCCTGCTGACCCCGCGAATTCTCGAGCCCGGCAAGAGCGCGCCGGAGCAGCACCGCGCGATCATCACGCCGCTGGAGATCCTCAGGCGCAAGCGGCCGGACTATGAGCTGCCGCTGGTGCCGGATTGGATCCCCGGCCTCTTCATGCTGTTCCGCAGCGAGGCCTACCGCCAGGTCGGCGGCTTCGACGAGCGCTTCTTCATGTACGGCGAAGACTTCGACATTTGTGCGCGTACCCGGCTGGCGGGCTGGAGGCTGCAGGTGGCGGAGGACCTGACGGCGCTGCACGATGCGCAGCGCGCCAGCCGGACGAGCCTGCGGCATCTGTACTGGCATGTGACGAGCTTGCTGAAGGTGTGGCTGTCGGGGGCGTTCTGGCGCTATAGGAAGCTCGCAGCGCGATACCGCGCCTGACCGCCGCGCGTGCGGAACGCGCGCTATGCGAGCGGCGGCAGGCGCGGCGGCCACGCGTAGCTGAAATCCTCGAAATCGAGCGTGAGGTTCGGGCTGTAGGCAGGGTCTTCCTTCAGCGCCGCGCCCCAGCGCCCGAGCATGTATTGCCGCTCCCGGTCGTAGCGGGCCTTCCTTGCCGGTGCGACGTCGTCCCCCCGCGTGGCGGATTCGTGATGGAACAACTCCGCATACGGCGTCCACACGTTGCGATAGCCCGCCTCGCGCAAGCGCAGACAGAAGTCGACGTCGTTGAATGCGACCTGCAGGTGTTCGTCGTCGAGACCGCCCACTTCCTTGTAGGTCTTCTTGCGCACCACCAGGCATGCCGCCGTCACCACGGAAAACGACTGGGTCAGGACAGCCCGCTGGAAATAGCCGTGATCGCCGGCCTGCAGCCGCTTGTGCGAGTGCCCTGCGATACCGCCGATGCCAAGGATCACGCCGCCATGCTGAAGCGTCATGTCCGGATACCAGAGGCGCGCGCCCACGGCGCCCACACCGGGCTGCAAGGCGATGCCGGCCATCTCGGACAGCCAGTCGGGCGATATCACCTCGATGTCGTTGTTGATCAAGGCGACAAGTTCGCCGTTCGCCAGTTCGACCGCCGCGTTGTTGAGCGCCGAAAAGTTGAACGGCCTGTCGTCCCGGACGACACGGATGCCGGACTGCTCGCCCAATCGACGGAAGTAGTCCAGCGCTCCCGGATCGTCCGACCCGTTGTCGACCAGGATGATCTCGTAGCGCGGATACCTCGTCTTCTGCTGAATGCTCTCGATGCACTGGCGCACCAGCCCGGCTGCGTTCCGCGTCGGAATCACAAGCGACACCAGCGGCGGCGGGTCGGGCAACGCGTAGTGCACGCGATAGCCGTCGGCGGTGGCCTCCACGCGTCCGCGCACGTGGGTGCGGGCGAGGTGCTCGTTCAATGCGCGCTCGCCGGCCTGCTGTGCGTAAGGCTTGACCTCCGTCGATGCTGCCGTGCTCGCCGCATGCACACGCCAGTGATAGAGCACCCGCGGAATGTGATGCACCTGCCCGGGCGCCACGCGCTCGATGCAGCGCAAGACGAGGTCATAGTCCTGCGCGCCTTCCATGCCGAGCCTGAAACCGCCTGCGCTGCGGACCAGGTCGGTCGTGAAGGCCCCCAGATGCGAGAACATGTTCTGCGATCGGAAAAGATCGAAGTTCCAGTCGGGTTTGAAGTAGGGCGCGGAGCGCACGCCCTGGCTGTCGATCTTGTCTTCGTCGGAATAGATCAGGCGCGCATCGGGATGGCGATCGATCGCATCGGCCAGCCAGAACAAGGCATGCTCGGGAATCAGGTCGTCGTGGTCCATGAGCGCGACCCACGATCCGCTGGCCAGCTCGAGCGCGCTGTTCGAAGCGGCAGCGATGTGCCCGTTCTGCGGCCGGAACACGACCTTGATGCGCGGATCGAGCGCAGCGTATTCCGCCAGTACCGCCCGCGTCGCTTCCGTCGGAGATGCATCGTCGGCAATGCACAGCTCCCAATGCGGATAGATCTGCCGGCGCACCGATTCGATCGCCTCCCGCAGCCAGGCTCCATCGGTGTCGTAGGCGGGCATGACCACGGATATCAAGGGCGGCCTGTCCATGGCGGCGACGCGTCGCCTCATCGCGTCACGAAGCGCATCGGTCAGCGTGTCGTAGCGCTTCACCCACTCGCTGTAGTGCTTGCGATCGAGCGTGCCGGCATCGACCATGCGCGGCGGCCCTTCGCCGCGCAGCAGGATGCCGAACGAGGTTTTCAGGCCCTGAAAACCGGAGCGCCGGAAGATCAGCCAGGAGCGGCCCAGCATGCCTCCCACGCCCCCGCCCTTGTAGACCGCAGCGGGAAGGACGCGCACCAGACGCCAGATGCGGTGCGCTTGCGCGGCGAATGATGAAGCGCGGGTCATCTGTCGACTACACCGACTCGAACAGATCGCGCACCACGCCGCGCACGCCGCGTCCGAATTTCTGGTAACGGCCCTTCAGCGCCTCGCGGAGCACCGGCACGACGCGGGTCACGCGCCTGGGCGGCAATGCGGCGCGAAAGCGCTGGTGCTCCAGCTTGTCTCGAACCTTGCCGATGGTTTCGGCCGCGACCAGGTCGCCGAGGGCGAGCAGCCGCGCGAGAAGAAGCTCCGCCTTGAAGGCGCGCTTGACGTGCGTGTCGCCTCGCGAAGCAAGTGCCTTCTGCACCTTGCGCCGGAACGAGTCGCGCTGCGCGCCGATCTGGTTGCTTTCGTGCTGCCGATAGTCGATCAGCTCGTCTTCGAGCACGTCGACACGACCGATGGCCGCGGCGATGATCGCGAGCCATTCGTCGTGCAGCCATTCGACAGGAAACGGCGCCGCCTGCGCCAGCAGCGACCGGCGGAACACCGTCGTTGCACCGGTGACCAGGTTGCGACGCAGAAAGACGTCGAATGCGCGGCCGCCGTGAATCCAATCGAGTTCGAAGGGCTTGACCTCGAGCGCGTGGAACAGCGACCCCCCAAGGTCCTGCCGCGCCGCCCCCACCAGCCGCGCATCGGTGTGCAGCAACAGCAGCTCCGGGCGCCGCTCGAACTCGGCCGCGATGCGCGCCAGCCGATCGGGGTGCCACACGTCGTCTTGATCGCAGAGCGCAATCAGGTCGCCCTTGCACGCCAGGGCGGCCTGTTCGAAGTTCTTGGTCACCCGCAGCGGCGGCAAATTCTCGATGACGCGCAGATCGATCGAAAGGCCCGGCTTTGCCCGCTCGCATTCTCGAAGCGCCGCACGCGCGACCTCGATGCCGTCGTCCGTCGAGGCGTCGTCCGAGAGGACGATCTCCCCCGGCGGCAGCGTCTGAAGACAAATGCTGCGTATCTGTTCGCCGATGAAGCGAGCGCCGTTGTGGGTGCAGAGAGCGACTGAAATCAAGGCGAAACCGGATGAGGGCCGCATCTTAAAGGTTTGCGCCATTGCTCCGGTCCGGTCATCGACCTCCGGTCCGGTCGGTAAAATCGCCGGTCGCTCTCAGAACTAAGGAAAAGGCATGCGATTGCTTTCAGTGGTGCTCTCAGGTGGCGCCGGATCGAGGCTGTGGCCCGCGTCACGCCAGGCATTCCCCAAGCCCTTCATGAAGCTCGGCGACTCGACCCTGCTCCAGCAGGCCATCGAAAGAGGGCAGGCCTGCGGCACGGGCGACCTGATGGTGGTGACCAACAAGGACCATCAGTTCCTGACCAAGGACGTGCTGCGCCAGATGAGCGATCCGCCCACGGCCACGTTTCTGCTCGAACCCAAGGGCCGCAATACGGCGCCGGCCATCGCGCTGGCGGCCTTGCAGTGCGAGCGTCAGTTCAGCGGCGACACCGTGATGCTGGTGCTCTCGGCCGATCATCTGGTGCCGGACGTCGAAGCCTTCGTCGCCAGCGCTAGCGAGGCGTTCCGGCTGGCCCAGGAGGGGGCGCTGGTGCTGTTCGGAATTTCGCCGACCGCGCCGGAGACGGGCTTCGGCTATGTGGAAGTCGATCGCGTCTCGCGCGACAGCCAGCCGGTCAAGCGCTTCGTCGAGAAACCGGATCTGCCTACCGCGCAGGAGTATCTGGCGACGGGCCGCTACTACTGGAACAGCGGCATGTTCTGCTTCACCGCGGCCGCGATCATCTCGGCGATGGAGCTGCATGCGCCGGAGGTGCTGAGGGCAGCGCGCCATGCGATGGACTCGGCGCAGACCAAGGGCGAGGCGATCAGCTTCGACTTGCACGCCTTCGGTCTGCAGCCCGACATCAGCATCGACTACGCGGTGATGGAACACGCCGACAACGTGCGCGTGGTGCCGGCCCGGTTCGCCTGGAGCGACGTGGGCTCCTGGCCCGCCGTCGCCAAGGCTCAGATCTCGGACGCCAGCGGCAACACCTTCCCGGACGACCACGTGGTGGCCGTGGACACCACGGGTACCCACATCCAGGTCGAGAGCCACGGACCCAAGATCGTGGCGGCCCTGGGCCTGCGCGACTTGGTGATCGTCGACACGCCCGATGCGCTGCTGGTAGCCCACAAGGACAGCGCGCAACAGGTCAAGAAGGTGGTCGACATCCTCAAGGCGCGCAAGCATGAGACGGTGAATCTGCCTGCGGTCGTCCACCGCCCCTGGGGCACCTACGCCTCGCTCAAGGAAGAAGACGGCTACAAGGTCAAGCGCATCACGGTGAAGCCGGGCGAGGCGCTCTCGCTGCAGTACCACCACCAGCGCGCGGAGCACTGGGTTGTCGTGCAAGGCACGGCGATCGTCCAGATCGGCGATGTGGAGCACAAGACCTTGCCCGGCGAGTACCGCTACATCCCGCTCAAGGAGAAGCATCGATTGACGAATATCGGACAGGACGAACTGGTTCTCATCGAAGTCCAGTGCGGTAGCTACCTCGGCGAAGACGACATCGTGCGCCTGGTGGACACCTACGGACGCGTATGAGCCAGGCACATTCCAATCTTCATCGCAACGCGTGGGCCGACTGGTGGGAGGGCACCCGCCGGACCGACATCTGGTGGACGCTGGCCTGGTTCGACATCGTGCTGCGCTACCGGCGCTCGATGCTTGGACCCTTGTGGCTGACCCTCAGCATGGGCGCCATGATCGGCGGCATGGGGCCGCTGTACAGTTCGCTGTTCGGCCACGAGCTGTCGAAGTTCTTTCCTCACCTGGCGCTGGGCATCATCTTCTGGGGCTTCTTCTCCAGCATGGTGACCGACTCGTGCAACGCCTTCATCGGATCGAGCAACTATCTCAAGCAGGGCTACTTCCCGATCAGCCTGTTCGTCTGGCGGAGCATGGCGCGCAACCTCATCCAGTTCTCACACCACATCGTGCTCTACGTGCCGGTGGCGCTGTGGGCCGGCGTCTCGCTCTCGTGGTCTGCGCTGCTCTTCGTGCCCGCCTTCCTTCTGACGCTGATCAACGCCCAGGCGCTGGGCATGGCGCTCGGGCTGGTCTGCACGCGCTTTCGCGACGTGACCCAGATCGTCACCAGCGTGATGCAGATGCTGATGTTCCTGACGCCCGTTTTCTGGCTGCCCGAAAGCCTGCCCGATCGTGCCCAGTACATCCTGTGGAATCCATTCGCGCAAATGCTTGATCTGCTGCGTACGCCCCTGATGGGTGGCGTCTCCGGCGCCCACAACTGGTGGGGCATCCTGGGGTGGACGGCGCTGAGCGTGCTCGCTTCGGCCCTGCTTTTCGCGAAGTACCGCCGTCGCGTCGTCTACTGGCTGTAAGGAACCATGGCTTTCATTTCCCTCAAGAACGTCTCGGTCAACTTCCCGATCTATGGGGCCGGGGCCGCCTCGCTGAAGAAGACCCTCGCCGCATCCGTGACCGGCGGCCGCTTCGGCAAGGAGACCGGCGTCAACGTGGTGCAGGCGCTGAGCAACATCAACCTCGAGTTGAAGAGCGGCGACCGCCTCGGTCTCGTCGGCCACAACGGTGCGGGCAAGTCGACGCTGCTGCGCGCGCTGGCCGGCGTCTACGAGCCTTCCTCGGGCGAATTCGTCCGCCAGGGCTCCGTCTCCAGCCTGATCGACCCGGCATTGGGCATCGAGCACGATGCGACGGGCATCGAGAACATCATGCTGCGCGGGCTCGTGATGGGTATGAGCAAGAAGCAGATCGACGCGCTCACGCCCGAAATCTGCGAATTCAGCGGACTGGGCGAGTACGTCAACATGCCGGTGCGCACCTATTCCACCGGCATGCTGATGCGGCTGGCCTTTTCGATCTCGACCAGCGTCGAGGCCGATATCCTGCTGATGGACGAGTGGCTGTCGGTCGGCGACGCCGAGTTCACCGAGAAGGCGGAGCAGCGGATGAAGGACGTGGTGTCCAAGTCGGGCATCCTGGTGCTGGCCTCGCATTCGCCCGACCTGATCGCCAAGGAATGCAACCGGGTGATCCACCTGGAGCACGGGCGGATCGTCGAGGTCGCGAAGACCGAAGAGATCAGCCTGCCGCTCGCCGCAGCGCTTTGATCTCCTCGAGGCGGGCGGCGATTCTTCGGCCCGCCGCATCCAGCGACAGATTGGCTTCGGCGCTCGCCTTGCCGCGCGCCCCGACCTCGCGCGCCCATTGCTGGTTGTCGTAGACGCGCCGCATGAGCTGCGCCGCATGCTCGATGGAGGGTTCAGCCCATTCGAGCTTGGCGTCATAGGGTGGGATCGGCTTGCCGAGCTTCACCAGCTTGTAGGGCACGAGCAGGCTGTTGCTCTCGTCCATGAAATCGACGTTGCCTGAGAAGTTGGTGGCGATCACCGGCTTGCCCATGAGCATCGCCTCGGCCATCGTGAGGCCCAGGCCCTCGCTGCGGTGGAGCGACACATAGGCATCGCAGGCGTCCATGAGCGACAGCACCTCGTCGGGGCTGTAGACCTGGTCGATGACCGTGATGTTGGCGCCGGCGGCAGCGTCGCGCAGTTCCTGGATCTGGGCCGGATGCCGATCGCCGAAGGAGGTCTTGAGGACCAGGCGCACGTTCTCGTCGGCGCCGAACGCGGCCTTGAAGGCGCGGACCAGGCCGAGCGGGTTCTTGCGCTCCATCACGCTCATCATGTGGAACGTGAACAGGAACGTGAACGACTCCTCGCTCAGTCCGAAGTAGGACTTGCTCCGCCGCTCATAGGGCGCCAGCTTGACGCCGGGGAACAGCGTGCGGACCGGAATGCGCAGGCGATCGCGCAAGCCCTTGGCAACGAAATTCGTCGCAGTCCATACTTCGTCGACCTTCGCGGCTTGCGCTACCCAGGAGTCGGGAATCGAATCAAATTCCCAGTACCAATAGGCAATCCGGTAGGTGCGGGGCGAACGTGCAGCGAGATCGGCCCGCTCATAGACCTGATCGAAGAAAGGTTCGGGCTGGGTATGGATGATCGTGGCATCAAAATCCTCGAGCCCATCGAAAGCCGCGTGATTAGGGTCATCCTTCTTGTCGGTGCGCAGATCTCGCAACGAGACAGCGTTCCCTGCTCGCTGGAGTCCTTCGACCAGCGCTTCGACAGACACCCGAAGACCCGACGGATAGCAGAAGTGCCCTATCACGTTCGCGCCCGGCGCAACTAGCTTGGCAGCGACCGCATGCTTGTCAAGCTCGGCGCACCAGGCTCTGACCTCAGCAGATTGCATTGCGTCATCCGACTGCAGCCAGTCAATCAACATGACGGCGTTGTCGACGTCTTCGAGTGCTTGCGGATGCCGCGTTCGCCAGTGCTCTCTGGCATGGTAAGCAAAGCGCAGTTGGCTTGCAGGCAACACCTCCAGAGACCATTGAGAGGGCTCGATCCAGTCTCCCTTTGCGCGGTATGTCGCAGCAAACCAGGCCGCAAAAGCCTGGCGGCCGAACACCGTCATGGCATCCGGATAGAGCCTTTGCCACGCAGGGGTAAAAAGATAGGCGCGCACCAACTCGTGGGCCGGACTTTCAGCCGCCCGCCAGAACAACCACCATATTTCCTCGAGGCGCAATCCAGCCTCGCTGCGGCCGTTCTGCATAAACCATCGAAACAGCCCGAGGCGGCCGGTTGGCGTCAAGCCATGGGGCATCAGCTCTCGGACATCTGCTCGAAAGAGGAAGGTCTGTCTTGCGTTGGCCGAGATATCTTCGGAAAAGAGTTGTTCCAAGGCATCGGCGAGAGTCTCGGACACGCCAAGATGCGCTTGAGCCTCACTCGTCAGCCAGCGTGCAAAGTCTCCCGCCGCGCCGTCGGAGAGCGCTTTGGGGAACCGCTCTCGTATGTCCTTGCGCGTACGGAGAAGATCGAGAACCCAACGTGCGGCGGACCATTTGTCGCAAACGCGATGTGCAGGCTGAGGAGACCAAAACACCAGCTCTCGCGGCAACTCCGTGACCTTAAGGCAAGCACTGTCATCAGCGAGATCAAGCTGCACTACCGGCGCCGGAAACGAACCATCCTCGTCAACGCGCTTTCTCAGTACATCGCGCACGCTAGGAACACCACGCCCCCTCAAGGCCGGGATTGCAGAGTTGCCGTCCAGTTCGGGGTGCAGGTAAGGATCTTCATCAATGCCCAACAGGCGAATGTCGTCTGCTATGCGCCGCACGTCCTCAACCGGATTCGTGTTTCCGCGCGTGGCTCCTTCGTGATGTACCAGGCACGCACTCGGCGCATATGCGGTTCGATACCCTGCTCGCCAAATCTGCAGGCACAGGGCGACATCACTCATTGCGACGAGATATGACTCATCGAAGCCCCCTACCCGTTCGAAGGCATCACGACGGACAAGCTGGCAAGCACCCATGATCGCGAGCCAGTTGCGTGGATGGTCCGGCGAGCCAAACACGTCCCATTCGTGTTCGGGGGCACTCCGATACATCAATGCGCAGAGATGAGGACCAACGCCCACGCCACCATGTTGCAACTCGCGCGACGGGTAAACCAGCTTGGTGCCGACCACTCCGACGCCGGGGCGCATCGCGAAACGCACCATCTCCTGCAGCCAATCGCGAGAGATCACCTCGATGTCATTGTTCAAGAACAAAAGCATCTGACCGCGCGAGCATGAGGCACCATAGTTGCACGCCGCCGAGTAGTTGAATTTTTTCTCGAATCGAACGATGCGAACCTCAGGATGCGCGCCCAGTTCACTGAAGTACGCCAAGGTCTCCGCTTCCGTAGAGCCCGTATCGACGATAACGATTTCCTTGTTGGCATAGTCGGTGCCGAGCAGCAACCCGTCGATGCACATTCGTAGCAGTTGCACCTTGTCCTTGGTCGGGATGACGACGGATACCAGGGGCAACTTTTCGATCGTCCATGTTGTGCGCTGAGTCCCATCGGGCTGCGTTGCAGCCATCGCCGGAAACTCATGCGCACGCCAATACTTTTCGATGACTCCACGATGGTCGGCAGCCTCGCGCGTAGAGGCAGCGGGACGTTCTCGGTCGCTACCCGGTTTTCTATGACACAAGACCTTGGGGATTCGCTGAATTTGCTGAGCCAGATCACTGACTCGCAGATTGAGGTCCCACTCGACGGCCGCTCCGGTGCTCGTGTCGATCCCACCTGCCGCAAGAACAAGCGTCCGCCGCAATATCGTCAGTCGACCAAAGTAGTTGAAGGCATACAGAAGATCGGGTGACCACGATGGCTTGAAATGAGGCGCATTGCGAAATCCGGCATTCGATCGCTCGTCCTCATCACTGTAGAAGAGGTCAGCCTCCGGAAGACGCTCCAATGCCACCGAGAATTCATTCAGCGCGTACGGAGCAAGCACGTCTCCGCAATCTAGTACGGCGACAAACTGTCCGCGCGCCATCTCCAGAGCAGCGTGCAAGTGGGAGGGCTTGTCGCCCTCCCCCGTTTTCGCGACCAACACCCGTGAATCGATCATCAAGGCGTCATTTGCCGTGAAGTCTTCAGCCGTCGCACAGAGCACTACTTCCCAAGCGCTATGCGGTTGTTCATGGATGGATTTCAGCGTCCTGAGCAGGTTCGCACGATCCCCAGCACCACAGATCAGAAAGCTCACAAGGGGAGCGTCCCCGATGGGCAACCCGACCAGAGGAGAACGACTCTCGACGCCAGAGACCCATAGCGCGTACGGCCCCGTTGGCGGAGGTGGCAGGCCCGACGAGACCGGGCCCTGCTTTGGCAAAGACTGTTTCGGCAGAGCCAGCTCCATCGCAGCGCTCCTGTCGCGGATGAAGCGCAGCCGCTGTGGGAGGCGCCAGGGTGTTACGGCCCACCATGCGGCCTTAAGCACACGTCTTCCGTATCGCCGTATGGATGATGGCGCGAGAGATGCAGTGGCTCCTGCCGTCTCGGCGCGCCGGTTGGCCGTCTGTGCCTTCGCAAGGTGGAGCGTCTCGCTGGCGTGTCGTTGCGCGTCGATGCGCCGGCTTTCAGCGGTTTCCAACGCTTGCAGCGCCTGGGCCAATTGCGCCTCGATCTGCGAAAGTCGATCATCGGAATGAACCCGTTGGTACCCGACTTGTCCCGATGCGGCATCCGCCCTGCGTACCTTAGCTTCGGCAGCCTCCGCACGCGAAGTTTGATGAACAATCTCCGCAAGCACAAAGCCGTCGAAGACATTTGGCGGAAACCTAAATGCCTTCTGCAAATCCGCGTGCTCCGCCGCGACATAGTAGCGATTGAGGCCGTCGGAGTAGCAATGTGCGTACCGGGCGCTACGCAACACATGCTCCCATTCGTCGTGGTTCGCGATTTGCGACAGGGGACGCGTCGCTTCGACGACGACGATCCACGGCCGATTGAGCTGCCAGTCATTCCCCACAAGTGCAGCTTTCTCCAGGCCCTCGACGTCTACCTTCAGAAAATGCACCGGCTGCGCAGCTGGAACGTGCTTGCTCCAAATTGCTGCCAAGGTCGTCATCCTGACCTGTTCTTGTCTTGCCGCCCATCCCGCCGCAACATGCGCCTCAGCAATCCTTGAGTCCGCGGTGGAAAGGCCGGTATCTTCGATGAAATTCATCGAGACGTTGCCGACGCGATCGCCGACGGCAACCGCAAGATTGATGTCGAACGGCCTTTTCTCGACAAGCTGAGCGAAGTAGTAGGGGTTGGGCTCGATGTTGATGCCCCGCCATCCTCTCTCGCTGAAAGCCTTGGTCACCGAGTGCAGATCGGGCGACCAGGCGCCGACGTCGACATAAAAGCCGTTCTGTACGTGGCCGAGCGCACGCCAGAGCATGACGTCTTCGAAGTTTTGAGCGTGGGAAACGAAAGGCATGTTTGCTTTGGTATGCGCGACGGCCTCCGATGAGCACGAGAGCAGCATGAACAAGTCGAAGGGTAGGGATTTTGCCTGCTCGCGACCTGTTACGAGGCGTGTCGAGCCCCCCAGCGTGCCAGCGAACTGGGCGAGTACCGTGGCACTTGTCCGATCGGCACGCTCATGTGACTGGCCTTTTGCATTCGCCCGACCTGATCGCCAAGGAATGCAACCGGGTGATCCACCTGGAGCACGGGCGGATCGTCGAGGTCGCGAAGACCGAAGAGATCAGCCTGCCGCTCGCCGCAGCGCTTTGATCTCCTCGAGGCGGGCGGCGATTCTTCGGCCCGCCGCATCCAGCGACAGATTGGCTTCGGCGCTCGCCTTGCCGCGCGCCCCGACCTCGCGCGCCCATTGCTGGTTGTCGTAGACGCGCCGCATGAGCTGCGCCGCATGCTCGATGGAGGGTTCAGCCCATTCGAGCTTGGCGTCATAGGGTGGGATCGGCTTGCCGAGCTTCACCAGCTTGTAGGGCACGAGCAGGCTGTTGCTCTCGTCCATGAAATCGACGTTGCCTGAGAAGTTGGTGGCGATCACCGGCTTGCCCATGAGCATCGCCTCGGCCATCGTGAGGCCCAGGCCCTCGCTGCGGTGGAGCGACACATAGGCATCGCAGGCGTCCATGAGCGACAGCACCTCGTCGGGGCTGTAGACCTGGTCGATGACCGTGATGTTGGCGCCGGCGGCAGCGTCGCGCAGTTCCTGGATCTGGGCCGGATGCCGATCGCCGAAGGAGGTCTTGAGGACGAGCTGAACGGCATCACGCTCGCGAAACGCTTCCTTGAACGCACGAATCAGGCCCAACGGGTTCTTGCGCTCCATCACGCTCATCATGTGGAACGTGAAAAGGAAGGTGAACGACTCCTCGCTCAGTCCGAAGTAGGACTTGCTCCGCCGCTCATAGGGCGCCAGCTTGACGCCGGGGAACAGCGTACGGACGGGGACAGAAAGCTTTTCACGCAAGCCTTTGGCGACAAATTCGGTGGCGGCCCAGACCTCATCGACCTTCTCGGCATGCTTCACCCATGCATCGGGGATGGAGTCGAATTCCCAATACCAATAGCCGATGCGGTAGCTGCGAGGGCTGCGTTCGAACAGATGCGTGCGCTGGTAAGCCTCGTCGAAGAAGGGCTCAGGCTGCGTGTGGACGATGGTGACGTCGTAGTACTCCATGCCGCGGAAGTCCGCATGGTGAGGATCGTCCTTGGCATCGGTCCACACATCGCGCTGCGACGCTGAAACGCCGACACGCCCCATGGCCTCGATCATGGATTCGGCGGAGACGCGCAGACCGGACGCGTAGCAGAAGTGGCCGATCATGTTGACGCCCGGCTGCGCGACCTCGCGAGCGACGGATGCCGCATCGAGCCGGCTGCACCAGGCGCGCGCCGTTTCGGGCAGGCCGGCCGCGGGGGTCGACAGCCAGGCCAGCAGCGCGCGCGCATGCTCCTCGTCGGCCAGCGCGTCGGGATGCGCGGCGCGCCACGCGCTGCGGGCCCAGTAGCCACTCCGAATCTGCAAGGCCGGCCTTTCCCAGTTCGGCCAGGTCGACGGATCCACCCAGCGGCCCGACGCGCCGTACTCGGCGGCGAACCAGGCGCAGAAGGCCTCGCGGCCGAAGACGGTGAGCCCGTCGGGATGCAGTTCTTGCCACGCGGGTGTGAACGCGTAGGCCAGCATGAGCTCGCGCGCGGGGTTCTGGGCCGCCTGCAGGAAGAGCCACCAGAGCGCCTCCTGCGGCAAGCTGGATTCGCTCGCGCCGTATTGCATGAGCCATCGAAAGAGGCCGGGCATGCCCGCCGGCGTCAAGCCATGCGGCGACAAGGGCCACAACAGCTTGTTCGTGAGAAGAGCCTGCCGAGCGGGATCGGCGATGCCGGCATCCAGCGCGTCGAGCACCAGCTGCAGGGCCGGATCGCCCAGGTGCAACTCGGCAGCGCCTTCGTTCTGCAACCATTGCGCGAGCCCGCCGTGGCGCCCGCTTTCGAGCGCCAGCGGGAAGCGCGCACGAAGATCGGCGCGCTTGCGCCACAGGTCGATCAGGAATCGCGCGGCCGAGCCGCGGTCCGCCACGTCTTGAGGCGCGACGGCGGGCCACAGAATGCCGCTGTGCGGCAAGCCCGCGGCCTCGCTCACGGCGGCATCGTCGAACAGGTCGAGCGGCGCAACGGCCGGCACCGGCATTCCGCGCTCACGCAATGCGAGTCGATCTCGCTCGGCTTCGACCAAGGCCGTGAACAGGGTCGCACGCGCCTGCTCGGCCGCGCGCCGGCGCAGGAACTCCAGCCGCTCGCGCATGAGCCAGGGCGTGGCAAGCCACCAGGCGCCCTTGGCGACGCGCCTCGCATAACGTCTCAGCAAGTATTCAGACATGGCGTTGGAGAAAGTCCTGGTAGGCGTTCTTGAGGCCGAGGCCGAGCGGGGTACGGGCTTTCCACCCCAGCGCGGAGAGCCGGCCCACATCCAGCAGCTTTCGCGGCGTTCCGTCGGGCTTGCTGGCGTCGAGCTTGAGCTCGCCCTCGTAGCCTACCGTTGCCTTCACGAGTTCGGCGACCTCACGGATGGTCACGTCCTCGCCCACGCCGATATTGATCAAGGGCGTCACCTCCGGGTGAGTGAGCGCGGCGAAGCATTCATCGGGAAGGTCGAGGAGAAACAGGATGGCTTCACCGAGGTCGGACGAGTACATGAACTCCCTGCGCGGCGTGCCGGAGCCCCAGACGACCACCGCGGGATCGGCCCTGACCTTGGCTTCGTGAAATCGGCGGATCAGCGCCGGCAGCACATGCGAATGCTCGGGGTGGTAGTTGTCGCCAGGGCCGTACATGTTGGTCGGCATCGCAGCGAGATAGCGCGTGCCGTACTGGCGATTGAAGGCCCAGCACGATTCCACACCCGAGATCTTGGCCAGCGCGTAGGGGCGGTTGGTGGCCTCCAGCGGACCGGTCAGCAGGTACTCCTCCTTGATCGGCTGGGGACAGTCCCGCGGATAGATGCACGAGGAGCCGAGGAAGAGCATGCGATCGATGCCGGACTCGTGAGCCGCATCGAAGACGTTGAGCTGGATACGCAGGTTGTTGTGCAGAAAGTCGACCGGGAAATTGGAGTTCGCGAGGATCCCGCCCACCTTGGCCGCGCACATGACGACGTGATCCGGGCGGTGCTCGAGAAAGAAGGCCCGCGTGGCGTCGCGGTCCTCGAGGTTCAGTTCATCATGGCTGCGCGTGAGAACCTCATAGCCCGACTGCCCCTTCAATGCCTGCAGCATTGCCGAACCGACGAGGCCGCGATGGCCAGCGACGAATACTTTCTTTGTTTCCATCTAGAACCTCAATAACTTCGCAATGAATGCGATGAAAAGTTGCGCACCAAGCTGATCAACGCCCCATGATCTGGCGGGCCAGCTTGATCATCGGATACCAGATGAACCGAGTCGTTCTGAAGACCGCGTAGCGCTGCGCAAAACGACGCAACCCTGTACCGGCAGGCGCCTGGGGCTGGACTGACGTCGCAACAGGCGCGAGAGTCGCATCGGAATGCGGCGAAGCGTCCGCACTCCAAAGGGCGTGCTGATACTTGCCAACATAAAGTGCCTCGCTCGGCGCAAGAATGAAGCGCACGAGGTCTTGCTCAGCTTGCTCCCAAAGAGCACGGCCCACCAAAGCGCCTTCCCTCGCCCGAGCTCCTAACCTGCCCACATCAGAAAAATCGAGCGGCCGCGGGTTGTGGTTGTCATAGAGCAATCCGTTGACGCCAGGCACGATGTACTCGTTCATGGTCCCTTGATTGGGCGCTACAACGCACTGGCCGCGACACATTGCCTCGAGGAAGGACTGCCCAATCCCTTCCTCCAGTCGAGGTGCAAAGTAGACGTTCGCGCGCTCCATCAACGCGTTCAGGTCGGCCTTGTTCTCGAACCACGTGGAAGTCGTGATGTTGTGCCTGGCGATGTCATCCGCCGAGGGGAGTTCAGGCGCAACCGTACCCGGGTCGGTTGCGAGGTGGATATGGAAGCTATCGAATTTCGTGTTTTCGATAAGCTTTCGGATCACTCGCCAAGGGAGCTGCAGTTCACGACGCAGCCAGAAAAACCCGTGCAGACCTTGCGGGGGCGGCGGCAACAGTTTCGTGACGGGCTGATAGTAGCGGGCAAAGTGGCTCACGATGCCGAAGCCTGTCGTCATGCTGTGCACCGCGCTCGAGAAATTCAATACCTTGGATCCCTGGAACGGCTCCCAGAACGCAGACAAATTGAAGATAGGGCCTTGCCAGATGCCGAATTGATCGAGCATCGGGATGTACACGACATTCGGATGTGATTCGCGAAAATGCTGACGGTCTGACAAGCAGAAGGACTGGAACATGATCACAACGTCATGTGATCGGACGTCTGCCCATGCGACCGGGGTGCCGCCCTGCCACGCGTCGTCCCAGAAGAAGTCGACACTGTGACCGTGCCGGCTCAGGATCTCAGGCAGGAAAGCCGTGGATTTGGTAGTTCGATGAAAGGAATGATCCAGGTATGCGATTCTTGCCACAGCGTTATCTTTTCAGCATCGATGAGTAAAGGCGTTGAACGACTGTGTATGCGCCCGGATATCTGCCCGGCGCCGCCTTCACGGCCTCTTTGGCGGATGCGTTGACCGGCGGGATGTGCGCTTTGCCTGGGGGAAGTGCGATAGGCTGGTTATCGGCGGGATGCTGAAGCTTTTCGATGGAAGCCCAACTGAGCGCACTAAGGAAATCGGGATTCGACGAGTGCCTTGCAAATACATCTCGCAAAAACTCAGTGCGGTTCGCCGGGTGATCGGGCAGGTTTGCCGCGCCGGCAAACAGGAAGAAGCAATGATAGAGCCCGGAGATGTCGGTCGGCGTCAGAAAGGGAAAGCGTTCGCCGACCACCCGCATGCACTCCATGCTGTGCTGGCGTACGTCACCGGAAGTGCCTCCGAGCGAATAGTTGACAGACACTTCTCTCGTGTACGTGAAGGTCACGGCAGCCTCGAGACAAGTCATGATCCATTTGAAGTCGGCGACGATCTTGTACGAGTCATCGTAAGGGCCTGAACTTTCGTAGGCCGCCCGAGTCGCATAGATTCCATTGTGACAGTCGTTGGCACACATGAAGTAGCAGCCCGGGTGGACGAATGCCGGATACCACTCCTGAACCACCCGGCCTCCTTGCACAACATTTGCAGCCGTCAACAAGATCGCAGATCCCCCGCAATCTCCCATCCGGTGCACAGCAATTTCAGCGGCGTCCGGTTGGAGCCAATCGTCCGAATTGAGAACGCAGATAAGCTGACCTCTTGCGAGCGGTATGGCCTTGTTCACCGCGTCATAAAGACCCTTGTCACGTTCCGAAGCGTAGTAGTCGATCCTGTCCGCGTACTGTCGGATCAGGTCAAGGGTCCCATCCGTAGAGGCACCGTCGAGCACAACATGCTCTACATTCGGATAGGTTTGGTTCTGGACGCTTTCGATCGTTCGTGACAAGGTCGCCGTGTTGTTGCGGACCACGGTGACATATGTCACTAGAGGCATGGAGGCGGTGCCTGTCTTGAAGCGTCCTCTCGTTCGCAAGCCGCCTTCTTCCAGTCTCGAACTATTGGCAGGCAGGGCGTCGGTCCAGTAAGGCCAACCAGCGCGATGTGTTTGCGGACGGCGGCTCTCGTGCAGCGGGAAGCGTGGACCATGGCTGCCGTTCTGATAGTCGAGGAAGTTGGCTTCGACGATGCCATCGGGGCGAGCGTACTTCGCAGCCAGAGTGCCCGGAGCCAGCTTGCGTGGTCGGCGATCTACAGGGCGCTCCGCATGGCGCGCATAGGCGGAACAAAGCGTCTCGCCAACGATCTCCGCGCAACGCTCCCAGCTGAACAGCCGGGCCCTCTCGACGCCGGCAAGCGAAAGCTCCCTCCGAAACTCTTCCGACGCGGAGATCTTCCGTATCGCGTCCGCCACGCCCTGCACGTCATCGGCGTCCAGCAGCAGCCCCGCCTCGCCGACGACTTCGGGAAGCGACGAGTTGTCAGCGCAAACAACGGGCGTGCCGCAAGCCATCGCCTCCAGAGGCGGCAGGCCGAAACCTTCGTACCGAGACAGATAGACGAAGCACAACGCGTCGCTGTAGAGCGCCGACAGATCCTCGTCCTCGACGAAGCCGGTGAGTACGATGCGATGTCGCCACCGCCCAGCCGCCGCCAGAGCACCCTGCAACTGCTCCAATTTCCAGCCGGACATACCGGAGAGCACGAGGTGCAACGGGCTCGATTCAGTCTGCTCCAGATACGACACGAAGGCATTGACGACCTGGTCGAGGTTCTTGCGTATCTCAAGAGTGGCCAGGCTGAGAACGAATGGAACCTGCGGAGGAATTCCATACTTTTCGCGCACCCTGCTCTTCGTGTTTGCGTCGTCGCAGGGTCTGAAGGAAGGACCGGCTGCGAGAGGGATGACAGTGACCTGCCTCGGGCTCAGATCCGGCCTACAGGCCAGCAGATCCCTTTTCGTGAATTCCGAAATAGAGAAGATGACGGTGTGCTCATCCAGACTGTCAACAATGCTGCGAACCTCTGCTGCAGCCTCGGGCGAGAAGAAGTCGGGTCGATTGATGCCGATGAGGTCGTAGACGATATGGGCGTGCAGCAGTCGCGGATCGAGCAGCCACTTCCGAGGCGCGACGCCGAATGGAGACAAGAGAATGTCGGCGTCCTGGGAAGGCTCCGCGTCGAGGGAAGCGTGCTGCTGCGCAGGCAAGCGCTTTTCGAGAACGTATTCGGCCGCGCGTGCTTCATCCCCGGGGCGATAGAAAAGCCTGGGCCTGAATCTGTGTGAATGCGCAAGCAAGGGAAACAACTCGTCACAGACGCGATAGACGCCGGTTTTGACCCCTTGCGCCAGCACATACATATCTAGCGCCAAGCGCGGGTTCGACTCACTCATCATCAAATTCAAGTTGGTTACAACGACAACAGTAGCAGGACAAGGACGCACGCCTACGTCAGCAAGGATCCGAGTCGCTGCCTTCTGTCAGGCGTGGATCACGGCGACCCTTTGCGCTTTGATTTCCGCCAGCCGTTGTGCAACCTTCCTGCCAGCAGCATGCACGGACAGGCTCGCTTCCGCACTTGCCTTGGCTCGTGCGCCGAGTTCGCGAGCCCAAGCGGGCTCGTCGAAGACGCGGCGCATCAGGGCTGCCGCCTGCTCGATCGAGGGCTCCGCCCACATCAGAGCGGCATCGTAGGGGGGCAGCGCCTGGCCCAATTTGACCAGTTCATAGGGGACCAGCAAGCTGTTGGAGTCGTTCATGAAATCGACGTTACCGGAATAGTTCGTCGCTATGACCGGCTTGCCCAGCAGCATTGCCTCCGCCATAGTGAGGCCGAGGCCTTCGCTTCGATGGAGCGAGACGTAAGCATCGCAAACATCGGTGAGCGATAGCACCTCGTCCGCGTCATACGTCTGATCGATGACTTGCACGTTGCAATCAGCTGCTGCCTCGAGCAACGCATCCATCTGAGCCGGATGATGGTGGCCGAACATCGTCTTTATCACCAGCAATACTGGCTCGTCTGGCCGAAAGGCCTGCTTGAAGGCCCGAATCAGTCCGAGCGGATTTTTTCGCTCCATGACGCTGTTCATATGAAAGTTGAACAGGAATATGAAGGTGTTGTCCGGGATGCCGAAGTACTTCCGTTCCCGACGCGTGTAGGTGCCTAGCCGCACGCCAGGAAACAAGGTCTTGACAGGAACAGAGAGCCTCTCGCGCAAACCTTTTGCGACGAACTCCGTGGCAGCCCAGACTTCATCGACGCCCGCCGCATGCCCGATCCAACTCTCCGGCACAGTGTCAAACTCCCAATACCAGTACGCAATCCGATAAGTTTTGGGCGATCGCTCTTGAAGATCACAGCGCGCGTACGCGTCGCTAAAAAAAGGCTCGGGCTGGGTATGGATGATGGTTGCATCGAAGTCCTCCAACCCCTGGAAGCGAACGTGATTCGGTTCGTCCTTGATGTCCGTTCTCAAATCGCGCAACGAAGTTTGGACCCCCAGCTCTTCCATGCCTTCGGCCAGTGCCTCCGCCGACGCACGGACACCCGAAGGGCAGCAGAAATGGCCGATCATGTTGACGCCCAACGAGGCCAGTTCCTCGGCGACCCTCTGGACGTCGAGCGCGGCGCACCAGGCCCGAGCTTCCTCCGTCAACGCAACGTCGCCGGATTGCAACCAGGAGAGCAAGGACATGGCCGTTGAGACGCTATCAAATGCGCCTGGCTGTCGCCTTTGCCATTCCTCTCGAGCATAGTACGCCTCACGCAATTGACGCGCCGCCGAGATGTCGACGGGCCAAGTGGAAGGCTCCAGCCATTTCGCCGGCGCAACTTGATAGTTCGATGCAAACCAGTCGGAGAAGGCTTTACGCCCAAACACAGTGAGCCCGTCCGGGTGGGTTTTTTGCCATTCAGGGGTAAACAAGAACGCCCGAACCAGTTCCAAGGCCGGGTTTTCGGTGGCCTGTATAAATAACCAAACAACCTCCTCAGCCTTCAAATTAAGCTCGCGCCCTCCGTCGCGCATGAACCATGTGAACAGCTCGGCCTGCCCGGGCGGCGTCAGTCCATGCGGAAGGGCAGCCCTGACATCAGCACGGAACAGGAACATCTGCCGTGCCGACGCAGCGATGTCCTGGCAAAGAACTTCTCGCAACTCCGTTTTCGCGCGCGTCGAGAGATTCAGTTGATTGCTGTCATCGCCGACCAGCCACCGCGCAAAACCACTGGCCTCAGGCTCAGAAAGTGCCTTGGGAAACCGGGCGCGCACATCGGCTCGAGTCCGCAGCGTGTCAATGCAAAATCGCGCCGCCGACCACTTGTCGACGATGGTTTGCGAAGACTGTGGAGGCCACGGTATTGCGTCGCGCAAGTGGTCAGCAGCCTGCAGCACTGCTTGATCGGCCGCAATGTCAAGGTTCGACGAGGCCCTGAAATCGCTGCCATCGTGAGCTGGCCGCATCATTTCATCTCGCTCGCGAATGAAACGCAAGCGCGCCGGCAGATGCCAAGGTGTGATGAGCCACCAAGCGGCTTTTGCTGCTCGACGTGCATGACGCCAAGCTGTGCTGGGAACCGCTGCAACCACCTTGCGCAAAGGCGCCGTGACGCGCCAAGAGCTGGATGCCAGTAAGGCGTGGTACTGCCGGGCCACCTCGTCCGCCCGATGATTCACCTCGACAACCAGCTTGTCTCGTACGCTGATCGCTCTCCGCAATTCGTTTGCTTCAGCATTGCTCTGCACCCGCGTTTGCCGTTCGCGTGCTCTCGCTTCAATAGCGCTCGCCTCCGACAATTCAATACGTTGTCGGGATTCGATCAATGCCCTCTCGGTGAAGGCGATGCGCACCCGAGCCTCCGCCAGTTCGCTTTCAGCCAGCGCCGTGCGTTGTTTGAACTCGATCAATTGCGCCTCGAACACGCTCGCCCGTTGCTGGGAGGCCTCCAGATCGGCGGCGACGAAACCGTCAAAAACGTTCGGCGGATATCTAAATGCGCTACACAGCTCCGCATGCTCCTGAGCGACATAGAAGCGATTCAGACCGTCTGAATAGACATGCCCGTAGCCCGCATTCAAAAGCGCGCCCTCCCATTCGGCATGGCTCTCCGTCCGAGAGTTCGGAAGGGTGGCTTCTACAACCACGATCCAGGGTCGATTGCAGGCCCAGTCGTTGCCCGCCAGTACGGCCGCTTCAAATCCTTCGACATCCACCTTGAGGAAATGAACCGCTTGCTGTGGCGGGACATGCTCCTTCCAGAGAGCGGCCAACGTGGTAAGGCCTACCTCCGCGCGGTTCAACGTATAGCCAGCGGCCACGTGACCGGCCGCGATCCGATCGTCGGCAGTGGACAATCCAGTGGCCTCGACAAAGTTCATGGTCAGGGAGCCGGTACGGTCACCAACCGCAGTACAGAGGTTTATGTCGAGCGGGCGCCGTTCCGACAACTGAGCAAAGTAGAGAGGATGCGGCTCGATGTTGATGCCGCGCCAACCTCTTTCACTGAACGCGCGCGTGACCGAATCCAGATCCGCAGACTGCGCCCCGACGTCGATGTAGAAGCCTCGTTCGACCTGGCCAAGCGCGCGCCAGAGCATCACGTCTTCAAAGTTCTGGGCGTAGGACACAAAGGGCATGGCTGGGTCAGAAGGCTGCGTGTGAGTGGAGTTTTTGACCATCGCCACGCGCAAGAATATTGTTGTACAGCGGCGGTGCGCATGTGTTGTCGATCGATCGGCAACACGAGGAGGAGGGCGCTGGCCATTTTATGGGCATCGCAGGTCCGGACTTCAGCTCGAAGTCCCCGCGAGTTCGAGAGGCGTGCTAGATGGCAGAGGCGGTGCGTCTTTGAGTAACACACGGACACGTATTCGCTTTCGGGCAAAATTGTCAGCTTTGCGCAGCGTGAGGCCTTAAGCGGTCTGCCCTGCGTCATCGATCAGATCTACAAGGAGTTCCGATGAAAAAACGTGCCGTGGTTACAGGCATCACCGGCCAGGACGGCGCCTACTTGGCGGAGCTACTGCTCAGCAAGGGCTATGTCGTCTATGGAACCTATCGCCGGACCAGTTCCGTCAACTTCTGGCGTATCGAGGAACTGGGCATCCAGGACAACCCCGACCTGCACCTGATCGAGTACGACCTCACGGACCTCGGCAGCTCGATGACGCTCATGAAGGAAGCCGCCCCCGACGAGGTCTACAACCTGGCCGCGCAGAGCTTCGTGGGCGTGAGCTTCAACCAGCCCGACGCCACGGCCCAGATCACGGCCATGGGCGCATTGCACCTGCTCGAAGCGATTCGCCTGACCAACCCGAAGATCCGGTTCTACCAGGCCTCCACCTCCGAAATGTTCGGCAAGGTGCAAGCCATTCCCCAAGTGGAAGACACCCCCTTCTACCCCCGCAGCCCCTACGGCGTGGCGAAGCTCTTCGCGCACTGGATGACCATCAACTACCGCGAGAGCTACGACATCTTCGGCTGCAGCGGCATCCTCTTCAATCACGAAAGCCCGCTGCGCGGCCGCGAGTTCGTCACGCGCAAGATCACCGACGGGGTGGCCAAGATCAAGCTCGGCAAGGCCGACGTGTTGGAACTGGGCAACCTGGGTGCCAAGCGCGACTGGGGCTTTGCCAAGGAGTATGTCGAAGGCATGTGGATGATGCTGCAGGCCAAGGAACCCGACAGCTTCGTGCTCGCCACCAACCGGACTGAGACGGTCCGGGAGTTCGTCGACATGGCCTTCAAGGCGGCGGGCTATGAGCTCCGCTTCGAGGGCGCGGAGCAGAACGAGGTTGGCGTCGACGTGAAAACCGGAAAGACGCTGGTGCGTGTGAATCCTAAGTTCTACAGGCCGGCCGAAGTAGACCTGTTGATCGGCAATCCCGCGCGAGCCAAGGAAAAGCTGGGGTGGGAGCCTACGACCACACTTGAACAACTCTGCAAGATGATGGTTGAAGCGGATCTCCGCCGAAACGCTGACGGGCGTTCGTTCTAGGACGAGGCGCGGCGGTAACTCGGACCGCCGCGAGAAGTGCTGCGCAAGTGAGCGCATGAGCAGCGGCTCATCCGAACGGACGCTCCCTGGCCCCTCCTCTCGCCGGCGCAGGGGGAGGCGAACTGCGGCAAGCGACGACGCAGCCCTGAGCCTCAAGTTCCTTTGCGCTTGAGAACAACCACCCGGCCTGGAAAGAGACCACCATCCACGGTTGCGACGGGTTCGAACGAGTTGGATGCAGCCACCGCCGCACCGATCTCCTTGCGAATGACCGAACTGGCAGGCCAAGGCATGGGCAATGTGCTTTCGTCTGAGAACAGCACCACCAAATCGGACTTGCCCAAGAGAGCCTCGTGAGAAGAGATGTCTCCGTCCTGGTACACACGCGGCATCCCCGGCACGGGGAGTGCACGGCGTCGCAACGCAAACTCGATATTGTCGGGATTTAGATACTGCGAAATGACCGGGAAGTAGAGCTGGCGTCGATCGAGATCTGGTATCGATGCAATCACGCCGGCCGTCTGCGCGTAGATCCTCGAGTAGTGCTGGGCCTGTGCTGCATTGGTGGGCGTGGAAGCGTTGCGCAGCGCCAGGGCGGCCGGGCGCCACATCACCACTGAAAATGCGAGAAGCGCAAGAGCCGCCACAAGCGAGAGCTGTACCGGCAAGCGATCCAGCAGCTTCACAACCAAGACCGCAAGAATGCAAAGCACGAAAGCAGCGACGATCACGCCAAGAAACGGACTTTTCATTGCTGGCACGGTCACGCTGGCATACCCGGCCAAGGCAACGAGAAAAATGGCCAACGCTGTTCGCCGAGTTCGAATCAGTATCGGCAACGCCAAAATCAGAGTCGCACAGCCCAGCGCAAGCCAGCTGCGGCTGATCGCGACCTCGCCGCCGGAGCCGCTCAAGTAGTAGAGAACGTGTTCCGACCAGGGGATGTTCGCGCGCCATAGGTTGGCGTGAGCTCCAAATGCGTTGATCGAGATGTAGTCGATGAGCCGCGGCAGAACCGCGACATAGTACGGAAGAACGATCAACGCCCCGAGACCGCCGCACATCACAGCGATCCACGCGATCCGCTTGGTGTCGTCCCACGAACTTGAATGGAGGGCAATGACGGCGAGGATGGCTACACCAAACACCACCACCGTCACGGGTGCCAAGGTTGGTTTCGCCAGAAGGGCGCCAACGAACAAAGCGACCGTCGTCCCCAAAGAGACTTTCTCGCCTTTTCTCCAACGCGGATCTGCAACCACGATGAGCGCTCCGATGGAAGTGAGCAGCGCGCACAACATGTCGGGACGAAACTCGAGAACGAACAGGCTCAGAAGCGGATATCCGAGCAATGCGACTGCCAACATTGCCGCGACGGCCAAAGGCAAGGAGCGACAGGCAAAGCCGAGAAATAAGAATAGAACGCCGGATAGGGGAAGCGCATTCATGGCATCGGCCGCCCAAGGCCTGGGCCCGAAAATGCCAAAGCCCACCAGTGCCAAGACCGTCTGCAGCGGAGCGTGAGGAGGATTGATCCAAAAGCTCCTCAGAAAGGTCCAGCCATCGTTGCGGTACAGGACATCGAGCCGGCCCAAGGCGTCATTGAGATAACCGACGTCGTCGTACGTCACGGGCAGTGACAACGATCCGCTATGCAGCGATGACTGGATCTGAAACGCGGCAAAAAGGGCTGCAATAACGATCGAGAGCAGCCAGAGGACCGCCGGGCGCGTCGTTTTCTCGATCATGCAGCGATGCACCTACTCGATTTGACGGTATTCGCGGGCGCCGACAGAGCAGAGTCCTCGGTCTGCACCAGCTGGAAATGGAGTCCGCGCACGGAGCCTCGTCGGCGCGTCAATGTGTGGTTGATCTGGGGGACAGGCTGGCGAAATCCGGCAGCGACCAACTCGTCAGCGCAGAAGAAGCGACTGAAGAAGCCACGCGCATCCTCATGTCTTTGGCGCTCGATGCACACGAGGCCATCCAGCGCCGTCGCAGCAACCGTAAACTTGGACATCGACAACAGCACGCTCATGCCGCTTTCGAAAATCGAAGAAGTCGGAGCTTCTTCATGGCTTCTAGCAATGGATGGCCGCCGAGCGATTCAAGCTCAGTTTCAGCGTCTATCCGCTTGCGATCATTCTGCTCTGCGAGCATCCTGGCGCGCTCCTCCCGCAGCAAGCAGTCATCGTCGGCCAGGGGCACGAAATACTCGGTCGAAATACTGGCAAGTGCCTGCGAGTAGTTTCCGGTGGCACCGATGTTCTCGGACCTGCGCGTGTACGAAACACGAAGGTCCTGCGCAGCAAGTGCTCGGCCGTATTTTTCGGTCTCGTCTGTTGAGGCGTTGTCGAAAATGTGCAGGGCGATCGGAACTCGGCGCTCCGCAAGCACGCTCTCAACCGCCGTTTGCAGGTGCGCTCTCCGGTTGAAGGTCGGAATGACAACCGTGATGGTGTGGTCGGTTTGACGAGTCATGGGAGGTATCGATCCGAGCAAAGAGGCGAAGCGATGGGGCCGATTGGCAAGGCCGTCCCGCCTGAATCGGCACGCTCAAGCGAACTTGTCGAACCCGCGCGATATCGTTCCACGGGAAATTGTCTCATGCACCGTATGCGCGGTTGAGAACCGCGATCCAGCCGCCCTACATCAACGATCGGCCACGCTCGCCAGCGGCGCTGCAAAAACGTAGTACTTGTTCAACACGAAGGACAGGCCGAAATATACGATGCCTGCCAGCACCTGCGCCACGCCCTCGTGCACGCCGGCATAGTGGACCAACAGGATGAGCACCGCAAGATTGGCGAGGTACGCCAACAGGAAGATGGCCACGAAGCGGATGATCTCCCGCCGTGGCGCCTCCACGCTGCGAAAAGTGAAGCTGCGGTTCAGCAGGTACGAAACGACCAACCCGACGGCGTAGCCGAGAACATTGCTCGTCACCGCGCCCAGACCGACGAGGTACATGCACGCGAAGATCACCGCATAGCCGAGGCCGGTGTTCACGACGCCGACCGCGGCGAACCTGAGCAGTTGTTTCATCCGGCGTGGCCCGCGCTGACCCAGTACTGCCCGCCGAGCGGAAGCCAGCCAAGGAACTTCTCGACCGGCAGAAACCACGAAAGCCGCGGCGGCACGAACAGGCAGTAGGTCTGGCGCTGCAGGTGAAGGCCGGCGTGGCGCAACAGCGAGCGCAGTTCGGCCGGCTTGAGCAGGATCGCGTCAGCGTCGAAGGGACAGGTGCTCACGATGCGCCGCGTCACGGGGTTGAAGGGGTTGTGCTCGAAGACGTTGATCGAACCGCCCTGCGCAAGCCGTCGCGCGAGCGTCGCCATCACGGCGGCTCGCTCGGCCGGCAGAATGTGGTGGAACACGCTCGCCACGAAGATCAGGTCGAAGGCACCGAGCTCCAGGCCTTCGCCTTCGACCTCGAACTCCGCCTTGGGATTGTTAGCAGCCGCAACCTGCAAGCTCGCAGCGGAGACGTCAGTGCCGACGATCCTGGCATCGGGGAACGCGGCCTGGAGGTAGCCGATGTTGCGGCCGGTTCCGCAGCCGTACTCGAGCACGCGTCTGATCGGACCGCGCGCTGCGTCCCGGATCAGGTCGACCTTGTAGCGCGCGAAATACTCGGAGTCTTCCGCGTAGAGCTTTGTGCTTTCGCGCAACAGCTCGTCGTAGTCGGCCGAATAGTCGTCGAAATCGATCTTGCCGGGCGCAGCGCCCTTGGCCTCGCTCGAAGTGGCCGCGGTTGGAGGGAGCGCCTTCGCGCCGCGATCAGTCCCAGACACGCCAGGGCGCCTTTCCGCTGCTCCAGAGATCTTCGAGTTCGCGCTTGTCGCGCAGCGTGTCGCAGGGCTGCCAGAAGCCTGTGTGCTGATGAGCGGCAAGTTGGCCATCTCGGGCGATGTTCATGAGCGGCGCACGCTCCCATGATGTCGAGTCGTCGGCGATATAGTCGATCGCCTTAGGCTCGAGGACAAAGAAGCCTCCATTGATCCAGCCGATCTCGTCGCTCGGCTTCTCCTCAAAGCTGGTGACGTGCTGCTGCGCGTCGACGTTCAGCACGCCGAATCGTCCGGGTGGCTGCACCGCGAGCACTGTGGCCAGTTTGCCGTGGCGGCGGTGGAAGGCCAGCTCCGCGCCAACGTCAACGTCGGAGATGCCGTCGCCGTAGGTCAGGCAGAAGGTTTCGTCGTCCAGGTACTTCGCGGCGCGCTTGAGGCGCCCGCCGGTCATGGTGTCGGCGCCGGTGTCAACCAGCGTGATGCGCCAATCCTCGGCGTGGCTGTTGAGGATCTGGTGATCGCCCGTGCTGAGGTCGATGTGCATGTCCGACATGTGCCGGTAGTAGTTGAAGAAGAACTCCTTGATCACGTAGCCCTTGTAGCCAAGACAGATCACGAAGTCGTTGACCCCGTGATGAGCGTAGATCTTCATGATGTGCCACAAAAGGGGCCGGCCGCCGATCTCGACCATGGGCTTGGGCTTGGTATCGGACTCCTCGGCGATGCGGGTACCGAGGCCGCCGGCGAGAATGACTGCCTTCATATGTTCTCTTCGTTGTCTAGAGCCTGAGCTCGTCTGGCTGCATGTTGAGGCTGCGCTCGACGATGGCGATCGGGTCCGATCGCAGGACACGATAGATCCGGAGGATGTACTCGCCGAGGATCCCCAGCAGGAAGGCGTTGAGGCCGATGCCGAAAAGGACCATCAATTGGATGCTCACGAAACCGCGCGGGAGATCGGGCTGCAGCAAGTGCAGGATGACGTAGTACACGGAGCCGACCAGGCTTCCCAGCAGGATCACTATGCCGAGGAAGGACGCCATTCTCAGAGGCACCGTCGAGTGGTTGAACACGGCGGTCAGCCCGAGCCGCGTCAGCCGCATGACGTTGAACTTGCTCTCGCCCACGGTCCGCGCATCGCGATCGTAGGGAATGCCAGTCTGGTTGAAACCGAGACCGGCGATCATGCCGCGCAGGTAGGGGCTGGCCGTGCGGAATCTGGCTACGGCTTCGATCACCGCGCGATCGACGAGCCGGAAGTCGCCGACGTCGCGCGGGATCGGATGCTCGCCGACCTTGTCGATCACCCAGTAGCCGCACTTGCGGACCAAGTTCAGGAGCCGGCCTTCCGGCCGCTTTCGCCGGATGCCATAGACCACGTGGAAGCCTTGCTGCCACAGCGCGAAGAACTGCTCCAGCATTTCCGGCGGATCCTGCAGATCGGCGTCAATCTGCATGACTGCATCGCCTCGCGCATGCAGATAGTTGGCCAGGATGGAGTTCTGGAAGCCGAAGTTGCGCGAGAAGCGCATCGCGCGCACGCGCAGGTCGGCGGCGGCGAACCGGGCCAGCATTGGCCAGGTCTCGTCGTCCGAATGGTTGTCGGTGAAGACGAATTCCAGGTCGCAGCGGTCGACCATGCGATCGGCCAGGGCAACGAGCCGTGCGTAAAGCGCGTCGAGGTTGCCGGCCTCGTTGAGCACGGGGATGGCGATCGAGATCAGCGGTCGGCGCGCGGTCGCAAGCGTGGCTTCGTCGTTCATGCTTGCTTCGGTGCGCCGGCCAGCACGGCCTTCACGTAGGCCGTCACGCCGTGCAGTGCCGGACGGAAGTGGATGTGTTCGAGCATGCACGGCCGCTGCAGCACGGTCGCGTAGTTGTCGTCGGGCGGTTCGGGGCGAGCACCGATGCGCAGCAGATCGGCCCGCTCCAGCGAAGTGAAGACATAGCTTGCCAACTCGCGCAGCGTGCAGGGTGTGCCGTGGCTCAACGCCGTGATCCCGCTGGAGCCTGCCTCGAGCACTGCATGCATCGCGGCCACGTCGTCGCTCACATGGTGGTACTCGCGCAACTGGCGGCCCGGAGACATCTCGAACGGGCGCCCTTCGCGCAGCGCGCTGCAGAGCTGGCCGAGGAACATGAAAGGCGGGGGTTCGCCGCCTCCGTACAGCGTATGCAGCTGCAGGTGGATGACCGCATCGCCCGCAGCGGCGCGCTCCGCTGCAAGGTCACCCAGTTCGGCTTTGGTGGCGATGTAGGCATTAGGATGCTCGAGCAGCCGCTCCATCACCGTGCCGAAGGTGACCACGCGCAGGCCGGCTGCGCAGGCGCCTTCGATGACGCGAGCGGGCAGCTCGACGTTGACACGCCGGTGCTCGGCGCGCGGCAGCGCCGGGTCGAGCAGGCCCGCCGCGACCAGAACCACCGAGCCGGGGGGCGAAACCTCGAAGAAGCGGGCGATCGACAGAACCGAGTCCCTCTGCCACCAGTTCTGATACATCTCGCGATCCAGGGCAAGGACCTCCCCTGCGAGTCGCGAGGCGCAGATTGCACGCCCAAGCCGGCCACGTCCACCAATCACGTAGATCATGCGGCGATGTCCTTGCGCCAGGCGTCGATCTGTCCGAGCGTGAACGCCTTCGCGGTGTCTGGCGCCGCGTAGTAGTTGCGATACCAGGCTGCCGTCTCGCGGATCACGCGTGGAGTGTCCCAAGCGGGCTGCCAGGCCAGCAGGTTGCGTGCGAGCGAACTGTCGAGCGCGAGCGCGCCGGCTTCCGGCAGCGGGTTGTTCATGAATTCGAGTTCCGGACGCTGCCACTCGCTGCTCATGAGCTCGAGCACCTCGCGAACCGGGTAGTGCTTGAGCTCCTGCGGCCCGAGGTTCCATGCGCGCGCGTAGTCCTGTGGCCGCGGGCCCAGCAGCTTCGCCATCAGCAGCAAGTAGCCATGCACGAGTGCCAGAACGTGCTGCCAGGGCCGCGTGGCTTCTGGATAGCGCAGCGTGAGCTTCGTGCGGTCGACCACGCTGCGCACGAAGTCGGGAACGAGCCGGTCTTCCGACCAGTCCCCGCCGCCGACAATGTTGCCGCCGCGCGCGGTCGCGATGGCCGGCCCCTTGCCTTCGGCGAAGGGGTAGGAAGCCGCATAGCTCTGGATCACCATCTCGGCCGCCGCCTTCGAGGCGCTGTAGGGGTCCTTGCCGCCCAGCGGATCGTTCTCGCGGTAGGGCCACGGCCATTCGTTGTTCCGGTAGACCTTGTCGGTGGTCACACAGACCACGCCGCGCACACTGCCGGTGCTGCGCGCCGCTTCGAGCACATGGGCTGTACCCTGGGCGTTGACCTGGAAGGTCAGCAGCGGCTCGCGGTACGAGCGGCGCACGAGCGGCTGTGCGGCCAGGTGCAGCACGAGCTCCGGCTCGAACTTGCGCATCGCATCGAGCAGAGGCGCGTACTCGCAGATGTCGCCGAGCGTGCTCGAATGCATCTCGGCCTCGACGCCCGCCACGGCGAAGAGCGATGGGGCAGTGTCGGCCGGCAGCGAATAGCCCGCGACGGTGGCGCCGAGCGATCGCAGCCAGAGACACGCCCATCCGCCCGTGAAGCCAGTGTGGCCGGTGACGAACACCTTGCGGCCCTTAAGAGCCGCTTCGAGGTCCGTCACCACCTTCATGTGAACAACTCCGCGTCGTCCAGTATCGAAGCCTGCTGGTCCTTCGCCGACAGCCGGGGCGCAACGCCGGTATCCGGCCACTGGATGCCAAGGCGCGCATCGTCCCATCGGATCGCCCGCTCATGCGCTGGGGCGTAGTAGTCCGTCGTCTTGTACAGAAAGTCCGCCGATTCGCTCACCACCAGAAACCCGTGCGCAAAGCCTTCGGGCACCCACAACTGCTTGTGGTTCTCTTCAGTGAGTTCCTCGCCGACCCAGTGTCCGAAAGTCGGCGACGACTTGCGGATGTCCACCGCCACGTCGAACACCGCGCCGCGCACCACGCGCACCAGCTTCCCCTGCGGTTGCTGGATCTGGTAATGCAGCCCGCGCAGAACGCCTTTCACCGAACGCGAATGGTTGTCCTGGACGAACTCCACATGGCGCCCGACGGCTTCATCGAAGGCCTTGGCGTTGAAGCTCTCGAAGAAAAACCCCCGCGCGTCGCCGAACACCTTGGGTTCGATGACGAGCACATCGGGAATCGCAGTCGGCGTGACCGTCACGAGCGCACCTCGTCCGTCAGCAGGTGGTTCAGATACTTGCCGTACCCGCTCTTCTCCAGCGGCTTCGCGAGCGCTGCAAGCTGCTCGGTGCTGATGTACCCGTTGCGCCATGCCACTTCTTCGGGGCAGGCGATCTTGAGCCCCTGCCGATGCTCGAGGGTGGCGATGAACTGGCCGGCTTCCAGCAGGCTGTCGTGCGTGCCGGTATCGAGCCATGCGTAGCCGCGCTGCATGATCTGCACGTTGAGCTTGCCGAGGTCCAGGTAGGCTTGGTTGACGGCGGTGATCTCCAGCTCGCCGCGGGCGCTCGGCTTCACGGCCTTGGCGATGTCGACGACCTGGTTGTCGTAGAAGTACAGCCCCGTCACGGCATAGCTGCTCTTGGGTTCGAGGGGCTTTTCTTCGATGCTGCTGGCCTTGCCTTGGGCATCGAAAGCCACCACACCGTAGCGTTCCGGATCATGCACGTGATATGCGAACACCGTCGCGCCGGCTTCCTTGGCATCCGCATCGGAAAGAAGATGCACGAAGTCGTGGCCGTAGAAGATGTTGTCGCCCAGCACCAGCGCGCTCGGCGCATTGCCCACGAACTTGTCGCCGATGATGAAGGCCTGCGCCAGCCCGTCGGGGCTCGGCTGCACTGCGTACTGCAGGTTGATGCCCCACTGGCTGCCGTCGCCCAGCAACTGCTGGAAGCGCGGCGTGTCCTGCGGGGTGCTGATGATCAGAATGTCGCGCATGCCGCCGAGCATCAGCGTGCTGAGCGGGTAGTAAATCATGGGCTTGTCGTACACCGGCAGCAGTTGCTTGCTCAGAGCGAGCGTTGCCGGATGCAAGCGTGTGCCGGAGCCGCCGGCGAGGATGATGCCTTTGCGTTGCGTCATGGGTTTCTTTTTCGGGTCGTAGTCAGAGCGTCTCGTGCAGCATGCGCGCGACGCCGGCCTGCCAGGGCGGCAGCTTCAAGCCGAAGCTCGACTGGAGCTTGATGGTACTCAGGCGCGAATTGTGCGGCCGCTTGGCGGGCGTAGGGAAGGCGCTGGTCGGGACCGGATCGACGGTGGAAGGCTTTGCCTTCAACTCGGCACCCGCGTCCAGTGCCTGTTGAAGCACGAAGCGGGCATAGCCATGCCAGCTGGTTACGCCGCCCGCCGCCAGGTGATAGAGCCCTGCCTTGGCCGGATCGCGCAATGTCTCGCGGATCGCGTGCGCGCTCACGTCCGCGAGCAGCTCCGCACCGGTCGGCGCGCCGAACTGGTCGTCGATGACGGTGAGCCGCTCGCGTTCCTTGGCCAGCCGAAGCATGGTCTTCGCGAAGTTGCCGCCGCGCGCGGCGTAGACCCAGCTTGTGCGAAAGATCAGGTGGCGCTGGCAATGCTCGGCGATCAGTTGCTCGCCCTCGAGCTTGGTGCGGCCGTACACGCTGAGCGGGCTGGTGGCATCGTCTTCTTGCCACGGCTTGCTGCCGCTGCCGTCGAACACGTAGTCGGTCGAGTAATGAACCATCAGCGCGCCGACCTGCTGCGCGGCCTGGGCGATCGCGCCGGGGGCAGTGGCGTTCAACGTGCGCGCGAGTTCGGGTTCGCTCTCGGCCTTGTCGACCGCCGTGTGCGCCGCGGCATTGACGATCACATCGGGCCGCAGCTTCAGCACCGTCTGCGCCACCTGCTCGGGGTGCCGGAAGTCGGCGTGGAACTCGCTGCTCGCGGAATCCAGCGCGACCAGCTCGCCGAGCGGCGCCAGGCTGCGCTGCAATTCCCAGCCCACCTGTCCCATCTTGCCGAGCAGCAATAACTTCATGTCGCCTCGTACTGCTTCTGCACCCATTCGCGGTACGCGCCGCTTTGCACGTTGCGCACCCATTCGGCGTGGTCCAGGTACCACTCGACGGTCTTGCGGATGCCGGTATCGAAGGTCTCGGCCGGTTTCCAGCCCAGCTCGCGTTCCAGCTTGCGCGCGTCGATGGCGTAACGCCGGTCGTGGCCGGGGCGGTCCGTCACATAAGTGATCTGCTCGCGGTAGCTCCTGCCGTCGGCGCGCGGACGCAGTTCGTCGAGCAGCGCGCAGACGGTGTTGACGATCTCGATGTTGGGTTTCTCGTTCCAGCCGCCGACGTTGTAGGTTTCGCCGAGCCTACCGGCCTCGAGCACGCGGCGGATCGCGCTGCAGTGGTCCTTGACGTAGAGCCAGTCGCGCACCTGCATGCCGTCGCCGTACACCGGCAGAGGCTTGCCGGCGAGGGCGTTGACGATCATCAGGGGGATCAGCTTCTCGGGAAAATGGTAGGGGCCGTAGTTGTTCGAGCAATTGGTGGTGAGCACCGGCAACCCGTAGGTGTGATGCCATGCGCGCACCAGGTGGTCGCTGGCGGCCTTGCTGGCCGAATAGGGGCTGTTGGGCTCGTACTTGTTCTCTTCGGTGAAGGCCGGATCGGTAGCCGACAGCGAGCCGTAGACCTCGTCGGTCGAGACGTGCAGGAAGCGGAATGCCGCTTTCTGGTCCGCCGGCAGCGCGCTCCAGTAGCCGCGCACGGATTCGAGCAGGCGGAAGGTGCCAAGCACATTGGTCTGCACGAAGTCTTCGGGACCGTGGATCGAGCGGTCCACATGCGATTCGGCTGCGAAGTTGAGCACGGCGCGCGGCTTGTGCTCGGCCAGCAGCCGGTCAACCAAGGCGCTGTCGCCGATATCGCCCTGCACGAACACGTGCTTCGGATTGTTCTTGAGCGAGGCCAGCGTCTCGAGGTTGCCCGCGTAAGTGAGCTTGTCTAGATTGACGATCGCTTCGTCGGCTTGCGCAACCCAGTCGAGAACGAAATTGGCGCCGATGAAGCCGGCGCCGCCGGTAACCAAAACCATAGGTCTCCTTGCCGAGGGATTGCGCCCTCGCGGCGGAGGGCAAGGCAGGATTATCTCGCCTTGCCAACTGGCCTATGTTTCTTGGAGTTCGGCTTCTCTCTCGGCTCCGCCGCCCGCCACATCCTGCGCCCTTGTCGGAACAGCGAATTGCGTTGAAATGCAAAGCCGTTGCAACCCGAAGCCCAGGCTCCGCGCATCCGGACTCATGCCCAAGTCGGTGGGTTTCATGGGCGTGCGAATAGCAAACTCGATGAGCAGCACGCGCTTGGTGCGTGGACTGTCCAAGGCCACCCGCAGGGAAATGCGAACGGGCGTCTCCGACCCCTCTCCTCCGAAAACGACCGCGTCCCCCCTATTGCCGTTGATGCATGCCAGAACGTCCGAGGGGGTCGCGTTCGCGGGGCTGAACACCTGTCCTTCGAACTGGACCTCCACGCTGTCCGAATCCTTCAGCAGTTCTTCGTCCAGCGGAATCACGACACAGGCGCGCGCTCCGTCGCTCCAAACGCCCCACGGCTCCGGAGTCGACCAGCCGATGCCAAGCCAAGCCCTGGCGGGGCTCCTGTCAGAGAACCGATAGATGTGGTCGGGCTGTAGCCGGGGCGATGCCGGCAAGCCAGCCTGTGTCGCGTCCAATCCCCAACGCATTCCGAATGCATGGTCCAGCGCGTCGTCTCTAAAGCGGCCAACCGATAGAGGCAGCTTCGTCCGTTTCGGGGACAGGGAGCGAAACGCCTGCTTCAGGTTCGCGAAAGGCCTGCAGATTTCGGTCATCGCCTCGATTGACGCGACCGCAGCCGGCACTGGAATCCAATCAGAACAGGCCTTCGGCAAGGCCTGCCGATCATTCCGGTCTGGCTCGATCAAGCGTTCTGACGATTTCAGAAAGTACTTCGCCTCTTGCAGCGTGCCCGACGACAAACCGCAGACGAAGCTAAGGTTTTCCGCACACAGCAATGCGTAGACGTTATGGCTCGTCCATGCCACGTTCGTGATATCAGAGGCAAGCTCGGACAGATGCGACGTGGATGTCTCATAGGGATGCGGCTTGATCACGAGCAGATCGACGCTTTGTGCGAGCTTTCGCACGCGGTCGCTCGCATCGGCTGGGCGAGCCAGCCTGCCATGCGTGACGAGAGCCAAATCCAACGAGGTCTGACCGATGAAAAGTCCGACGCTTGTGCGAGGATCAAACAGGGATTGGGCGCCGCGACGGGCGAAATACCCTTTGAGAGCGGCGGCGTCATTCCAGCAGTGTTCGTCGTTGCCGCGAAGTCTTGCAAGCACGCCTGCCGTTGCCCGGTCATTGGTCCGTGCGCAGAATCTGAGATGCTTCGTGAAGCGGATCGGATCGATTTCGAGATCGATGAACGCAGCGCCACTGCTGTCGATGTAGTTCATCAAGGAAGGTGGCATTCCCCATCCGATCACCAGGCTACCGTTGTTCAGGACGGGGAGCCGGCCGGCTTCCCTGGCGACGGAAATATCGGCAATCATGGCCTGAGCCCAGCCTTCTGCCGAACGAGGCAGCGACAGCGCATCCATGACGGCAGCCACATCGACAGTGCCTCCATCTGAGTGGGCGAACTCCTCGCGGCACTGCAAGCCGAGCCGCATCGCTGCAGACTCGAACAGCTTGCGCAGAAACTGGCGATTCGATGGGTGAGAAAGCAGCCCGTTGTCGGACGAACGAAAAAAGTCGTCCATGAAGACGACTTGATGAAAGCGAGACCTCATCTGAAAACATCTGTGAATAGCAAACATCCTCTGGCAGGACTTTTGAGCTATGGTTTCAACCCTTTAGCCAAGGCGGCCTTACTAGATGTTACGACCGTCGCGCACCAGACGGTTAAGTCCTGGTAAGGCCTTGAATCCCTCGAAGCGCCGATTGGCGCTGGGCTCTAAAAACCGCAAGACCTGTGTCCTACAGTCGAACCGACCATAAGGAGGTCCATCCATGGAAAAGCCCACACACAAAACCGACGAGGCCGCAGCAGATAAGTCCGACCGCATCAAAGACTCCGCCCAGCAAATCTGGCTAGCCGGCCTGGGCGCCTTCGCCAAGATGCAGCAGGAAGGCAGCAAGGCCTTCGAAGCGCTGGTCAAGGACGGCGTGGGCGTGCAGAAGAAGACGCAGCAAGCCGCCGAGGAGACGCTGGCGCAGGCGCAGGCCCGGATGACGGGCTTCGCGAGCGAGTTCGGCACCAAGGCCGCGGGCGGCTGGGGCAAGCTGGAGAACATCTTCGAGGACCGAGTGGCGCGCGCCCTCGAAAAGCTCGGCATGCCGTCGGCCCAGGAAGTGGCCGCGCTGCAGGCGCGGATCGAGGCGCTCGAGGCTGAGTTGAAACGCAAGAACGCGCCGCGCGCGGCGCGCAAGACCGCCGCGCGCACGCCGCCTGAGGCCGCGAAGCCGTCACGGCGGCATAAGCCCGGCAGCGGGGCCTAAGAGACAGGAAGAACACCCACCCCGGCCGGCACGGACTTGCGCTAGAGTGGTCCCGGGAGACAAAAAAACCGGGGCTACGACATGGCCAAGAAGGCGCCACGCCGCACTGCACAACGCATCCTCGAAGCCGCGCTTGACCTGTTCAACCGCTTCGGGGAGCCGAACGTCTCGACCACGCTGGTGGCTGGCGAGCTCAACATCAGCCCCGGCAATCTCTACTACCACTACCCCGCCAAGGACGAGCTGATCAACCGGCTCTACGAGGGCTACGAGACCGAGCTCAACGAGCTGCTGCACGCCAGCGAGGGCGTGCACGACGTCGAGGACGCCTGGTTCTTCATGCACAGCCTGTTCGAGCTGATCTGGCGCTACCGCTTTCTCTACCGCGACCTCAACGATCTGCTGAGCAAGAACCGGCACCTGGAAACGCAGTTCCAACTGGTCCTGAAGAACAAGGCGCGCGCCATCCGCACCCTGCTCGCCGGCATGAGCCGCGCCGGCCACCTCGACATCGACATGCGCGAGGTCGACCCGCTGGCGCAGAGCATGGTGGTGGTGCTGACCTACTGGCTCAGCTACGAGTACGTGCGCAATCCGCGCGAAGCGCTGGAGCCGGCGCACGCCCAGGGCGCTCTGCTGCGCGGCGCCCACCACACGCTGCATCTGCTGGCACCCTACCTGGCGACGGAACAACGGCGGCATTTGCTGACACTGAGCAGCGCCTACACGGGCGAAGATCAAACGGCAACGGTCTGAATTCCATCCTTCCATCGCATGCCCCACCACGACATCCAACCCCTTTCGCTGTTGTCGACCGGCGCGGTGCCTGCGACGGAGCCATGGATACTTTTGCCCTACAGCGACGCGCCCTCCTTCGACACGGCCAACCTGCTCAGCCGCTGGCCGCGGCTGCATGCCGGCCAGGGCCTGCAGCCGCCGGTGCCCGGACCGCTGGCCGAGGGCTGGGCGCTGTACCACAGCGGCGCGTTCGAGCGAGCCGCCGCCGTGGGCCTGCGGCACGGCCGCGAGGGCCTGGCGCTCGCCAACCAGGCCACCGCCATCTATGCCAACTACCTGGAACCGCGCGAAGCCGTGCGGCAAGCCCTGTTCAGGCAGGTGGTCGAGCGCGCCACCGCTCAGGTCGCGATCGAGCCCGACAACTGCCAGGCGCTGTACTGGCAAGCCTATGCGCTGGGGCGCTATAGCCAGGGCATCAGCGTGGCACGTGCGCTGGCGCAGGGGCTGGGCAGCAAGGTCAAGGGCGCGCTCGAGCGCGTGATCGAGCTGCAGCCGCACCATGCCGATGCGCATATCGCGCTCGCCGCTTTCCATTCCGAAGTCATCGACAAGGTCGGGATGCTGGTGGGACGCATGACCTACGGGGTGCGCGCCGAAACCGCGATCGAGCTGTTCGAGCGCGGCCTGCGGCTCAACCCCCACTCGGCCAGCGCGCTGATGGAATACGCCCGCGGTCTTCTGATGCTGGAGGGCGATGCGCGCATGGCCGAAGCCACGCGGCTCTACGAGAAAGCGGCCGCCCTGGAGCCGGCCGATGCGCGCGAACGGCTCGACGTGGAACTGGCGCGCGCGGGGCTCTCCGACTGATCTTTATCAACGACAGCGTCACTTAAGATGCGCGTCTTTGTTGCAACCTGCCCGCCGCCATGTCCGATCTGAACGCCCTGTTCGAAGCTGCCCAAGCCAATTCCAAACTGCTCGCCGAGCGTCCGGACAACCCGACGCTGCTCAAGATCTACGGCCTCTTCAAGCAGGCGACCCAGGGCGACAACACCGAGAAGAAACCCAGCTTCAGCGACATCGTCGCGCGCGCCAAGTGGGATGCCTGGACGGCCCAGAAGGGCCTGGGCGCCGACGAGGCCAAGCAGAAATACATCGTCCTGATCGAGTCGCTGCGCTGAAAAAAAACGCGCCCGCGCCTACAGCCAATCCTTGTCGTTGTAGGCGTCGTCGTCCGCCTCGCTCGCGCCCAGCAGCTCGTCGAGGTTGCGCTGCAGCCGCTGCTCGATCTGATCGCTGAAGCTGGCGTACAGAAGGCCTAGCGTCGCACGCAGCCTGAAGCTGTCGGCGGTGACTTCGACGCTGCCGTCGATGCCGGGCCGCGTGAACTGGGCGACGTCGCGGCGCGCGCCTTCCTCGTAGCTGCAGGCGAGGCCGTAGTCCCGCTCGACCTTCTTCATCCACTGGCGCGCCACCGCGCGTGCGGCCTCGATGCCCAGCGTGTGGCTGCGTTCGATGTGGATATCAGGCACCGCGGCCTCCCTTGTCGTGGTTGCGGGGTTGTGGGGTATGCGTATCCGCCGTGGCGGGGACGGCAGCGGATTTCAGCGCCTGCGCGCGCCCGGCCTTGGGCAGCGCGGCGAAGCGCTTGACCGCGGCGTAGAAGCGCGGCCAGTCGCGGCCTTCGTGCTCGAACAGCGCTTCGAAGGCCGGCACCAGTTCGTCGTAGGCGGCCTGCGCACCGAACATCGCGTTGTTGGCGCGCGCCACCCAGGCGTCGTAGGCGCCCTGGCGCGGGCCGGTCCAGCCTGCACGCAGCACGGCGTAGCGCTGGCGGAAGTCGTCCATGGCCGCCTGCTTCATCGCATCGACCGCCGCCCAATCTCCGGCCTGCGCCTCCTTCGAGGCATAGATGCCCGCGAGCGTGCGGCGCGTTTGCGCCGCGAGGCCGCGGAACTGCTGGCGCTGGCCATCGAACTGCGCATACTCGAGCCGCGCGGCCTCGCCGGCCTGGGTCTGCAGCCAGCGCGCACCGCCGATGCGCTCCACCGCGGTCGCGAAGGACTCGTTGAACATGGTGTCGTCCGGCACATAGAGCACCTGGTGCGCCAGCTCGTGGATCACGATGCGCGCCAGCTCGCCTTCGGGGTAGCCGATGAAGGTGGACAGCAGCGGGTCGCCGCCGGCCCAGTTCATCCAGCCGAGCGTGGAATAGGCCGGCACCGGATAAACCGCCGCCTCCAGGCCCAGCGCGCGCTGGGCCTCCGCCTCGACCCTGGCATCGGCGTCGTTGTAGTAGCCGCGATAGCCGACGCAGCCCGCGACCGGGAAGCACCAGGTCTTGAGCGTGAGCGAGTACGGCGGCGCGGCCACCACGTTCCAGACCGCGGCCGGGCGACGCAGATCGGAATACGCCTTGTAGCTCGGGTTGTCGGGCAGGCCGAGTTCGGAGGAGGCGAAGCGACGGATTCGCTGCGCGAGTTCCAGCTTGGCCTTGAGCGCTTCGGACGCGGCCGGATCCTGCAGCCATTCGGGCACCGGCCGCGCCGCGCGCATCAGGCCCAGATGGCCGCTGGCCGACTGCCAGTAATAGCCAAGGTCGGCGCAGCCGGCCAGGCACAGCAAGGCTGCCGCCGCGAAGACCGCGCGCCTCCTGCTCACGCGCGCCTTTCAGGCATCGAGGGCCACCTCGACCAGGCAGTCGTAGAAGGTGGGGCCGCGGCCGATGTCGGTCAACCGCTGGCTCGTGAGCTGGTTGACGTTGGTGCCGTCCAGGCCGAGCTTGCGCCACCAGATGCCGAGGCCGTGCACCACGCCGGGCCGGGCCCGGCGCGAGACCTCGGCGCGGCAGCGATGCTCGCCGCGCTGGTTGAACACGCGCACCGTGGCGCCGTCGACGATGCCGCGCGCGGCCGCATCGGCTTCATGGATCTCGAGCAGCGGCTCGCCCTCGATCGCACGCAGGCTCTTGACGTTGACGAAGCTGGAATTGAGGAAGTTGCGCGCCGGCGGCGAGATCATCGCGAGCGGAAACGCCTTCGAGCTGCCGGCCGGTTCGTAGTTCGGCACATGGCCGGGCAAGCCGTCCTGGCCCGTTGCGGCCAGACCTTCGCTGAAGAACTCGCAGCGGCCCGAGGGCGTGGGGAACCCGCCCGCGGCGAAGGGCGCATCGGGCAGCGCGAGGCTGGTGAAGCCCTGCGCCTGCAGCTGCTCGAAGTCGATCGCGCCGGGCCTGAAGGCGCTGCGGCACAGCGTCTCGTCATCGTCCGAGAAGCAGGGCTCGTCGAAGCCCATGCGCCGCGCGAGTTCGCGAAACACCCAGGTGTTGCTGCGTGCTTCACCGCGCGGCGACACGGCGGGCCGGTTGAGCAACACGTCGGTGTGGCCGTAGCTCGTGTGGATGTCCCAGTGCTCGAGCTGCGTGGTGGCCGGCAGCACGTAGTCGGCGTAGTCGGCGGTGTCGGTCTGGAACTGCTCGAGCACCACGGTGAACAGGTCCTCGCGCGCAAAGCCGGCCACCACTTTGCCCGACTCCGGCGCGACCGCGACCGGGTTGCTGTTGTAGACCACCAGCGCGTGGATCGGATTCGCGGTATCGAGCAGCGCGTCGCCGATCGTGCTCATGTTGATGGTGCGCGGGCGCCGCCCGGCCAGCAGATCGGGCCGCTGCAGCGCGGCGCGGTCCACCGGGAACAGGCCCGAGCTGCTCAGCAGCAGGCCGCCGGCCCGGTCGCGCCAGGCGCCGACCAGCGCGGGCAGGCAGGCGATCGCGCGTGCCGCATTGCCGCCGCCGCGCACGCGCTGCATGCCGTAGTTGAGGCGGATCGCGGCCGGCTTCGTCGTTCCGTAGGCGCGCGCGAGCGCCACGATCTGCGCCTCGGGCACGCCGCAGACCTCGGCCGCGCGAGCCGGCGGCCATTGCAGGGCGCGCTCGCGAAGCTGCTCCCAGCCGAGCGTGTGCTGCGCGATGTAGTGGTGGTCCAGCCAGTCGTTCTCGATCAGCTCGTGCATCAGCGCCAAGGCCAGCGCTGCGTCGGTGCCCGGCAGGAGCGCGATGTGCTCGTCGCACTTGTCGGCGGTCTCGGTCTTGCGCGGATCGATGCATACCAGCCGCGCGCCGGCGCGCTTGGCGGCCTGCGCATGGCGCCAGAAATGCAGGTTGCTCGCGATCGAGTTGCTGCCCCAGATCAGGATCAGCTTCGCCTCGGCAAAAAACTCGATCCGCATGCCGACCTTGCCGCCCAAAGTAAAACTTAAGGCTTCACCACCGGCGGTCGAGCAGATCGTGCGGTCGAGCAGCGATGCCCCGAGCTTGTGAAAAAAACGACGGTCCATCGATTCGCCCTGCACTAAACCCATCGTTCCGGCGTAGCTGTAAGGCACAATCGTTTCCGGATTGTTACGTTTGCACTCGCTCAAGCGCGCGGCGATGTCGTCGAGGGCTGCATCCCATGTCACCGCTTCGAAGCGCCCGCTGCCCTTGGGGCCCATGCGCTTCAAGGGCTGGACAAGACGCTCGGCATGGTCGTTGCGTTCGATGTAGCGCGAGACCTTGGTGCAGAGCACGCCGGCGGTGTGCGGATGCATGGGGTTGCCTTGCAGCTTGACGGCCACGCCATCCTGAACGGTGGTCAAGAGCGCGCAGGTGTCGGGGCAGTCGTGTGGACAGGCGCCGAGCACCTGGATCGAAGAAGTCATGGTGGGCGGGGGCAACGAGTATCCGGTCGAGTCTAAGTTGTGCGCCGAGGATGCGCTGAGGGGTTTTCACGATGATCAATCGCAGGCATTTTTCGGTCGCGGCGGGCGCTGCAGCGCTCGGCGGCTTTCATATCGCGCGGGCACAGGGCGAAACGCCGATCGTGCTCGGGCAGTCGGCGCCCTTCTCGGGGCCGGCGGCGCAACTGGGCATCCAGTTCTACCAAGGCGCCAAGCTGTACCTGGACCAGTACAACGCGATGCCGGGCCATCGCGACGTGCAGATCAAGTTCCTCGACGACGGCTACGAGCCCGACCGCTGCGCCGCCAACACCAGGAAGCTGATCGACGAGGAGGCCTTCGCGCTCTTCGGCTACATCGGCACGCCTACCAGCCTGGCGGCCCTGCCGCTGGCCGTGGGGGCAAAGATCCCGTTCATTGCGCCCTTCACCGGTGCGATGGCGCTGCGCGAGCCCTTCCACAGAAACGTGTTCCACCTGCGCGCCTCGTACAACGACGAGACCGCGCTGATCGTGAAGCAGCTCACCCACCTGGGCCTGAAGAAGATCGCGGTGTTCTATCAGAACGACGCCTATGGCAAGGCCGGTCTCGACGGCACGACGCTCGCGCTGTCGCAGCTGGACCTGAAGCCGGCAGCGCTCGCGACGGTCGAGCGCAACTCGGTCGACGTCGCGGCGGCGGTCAGGACCATCGTGGCCGCGAAGCCTGACGCCGTGGTCCAGGTCAGCGCCTACAAGTCCTGCGCCGCCTTCATCCGCGAGGCGCGCAAGGCGGGCTATGGCGGCACCTTCTACAACGTGTCCTTCGTCGGCACGCAGGCGCTGGCCGACGAACTGGGCAAGGACGGCGCCGGCGTCGTCGTCACCCAGGTCGTGCCCTCGCCCTACTACGCCGCGAACGGCATCACGCGCGAGTTCAACGACGCGGTAAAGAAGAGCGGCGGCACCACCAAGGCCAACTTCTCCAGCATGGAAGGCTATCTGGCCGCCAAGGTGCTGACCGAAGGCCTGCGCCGCGCACCGGGCAAGGTCACGCGCGAAGGCCTGATCGCGGGGCTGGAATCCATCGACCGGCAGCAGTTCGGCGGCTTCGAGGTGTCCTTCTCGCCGCGCAACCACGTGGCGTCGAAGTTCGTCGAGCTGTCGATGATTACGGGGGATGGGCGAATTCGGACCTGATGGCTCCCGCTCCCCTTGGGAGAGGGTTGGGGTGAGGGCACTCGGGCCTTTGATTTGTACGCTGCGCCTAGTGTGAAGCCTCTCACACAGGCCGATCACGCCCTGGCTAGGCTAGTGCAACGACCTCGACGACAGCGACCTGCTGCGGGGTTGGGCCAGCGGACTAGTATTCCGCTCTAGGCGCATGCGGCCTCTCAACGAGCTTTGCTTCCGTCTCCATAAGAAGCTCCCCTGCACTTCGCCCAAGGGCCCTTGCGAGCCGCAAAATCAACGCCAGGGTCGGCATATGCTCGCCACGCTCGATCTTCCCCATATGCGAGCGCTCGATGCCTGCTCGATGAGCCAGGGCTTCTTGCGCTACTCCATCTTCAAGCCGTAGCGCGCGAATCACAGCGCCAAACGCGCGAGCTGGCGCGACTTCAAAGGTGGTCGCACCAGCCGGTCGCCCCCTCTGAGTAGTCCGCTTCTGCATGGACAGAAGCGTCAGGGTTTGAAATAATAAAAACCACGTTATCTTTAACTCAGGTTGTCCTAGGCGGATGTATGTTCTTCCTGGCCCCCTTAATCAGCAAGGAAGCTGAATAGCACATGGGCGATAAGCAACTTGCCTCGCCGTTCCCGACCGCTCAGCCGTTTCGTCTGCCGGCGTCAGTGCTTCGCGCGCGCTTGCCCCGAGTGTCCCCACCTTCGCGCAGCAATTCAGCAACGCGCATCGGCCAGCAAGTACGCGCCCTACGGATCGCCTCTGGCGCTTCCGGTGGCGAGCTGGCTTCCTCTGCAGGCGTTTCGAGCTCCATGCTCTCCCGCATCGAGCGCGGTCTCGTGTCCCCTTCCGTCGAAACTTTGGATCGCATCGCCACTGGCCTGGGCGTGCCCGTCTCTCGCTTCTTCGGCGACCAGTCCAGCCGCACCGACTTCTCGCACGTACCCGCAGGCCGCGGGATCTTGGTGGATCGGGTCGGTGCTGTGGCCGGCTACCGCTATGAGCTGCTCGGCCATCAGCTCTCCGGCAACCTGTTCGTCGAGCCCTATCTGGTCACGCTGCTGCCGGAGGCTGAGCCCTACGTCACCTTCCAGCACCCAGGCGTGAAGTTCCTGCACCTTCTCTCGGGCCGAGTCTGCTACCGCTACGGGGCGAGGGTGGTGAAGCTGGAACCAGGAGACTCGCTGCAGTTCGATGCCACAGCGTTGCATGGCATCGAGGCCATTGAGGCTGGCCCGGTGAAGTATCTGTCGATCGTGTTCACGATGCGAGACTAAGTAGGCTGTTTTATGAATACGGCCACGTATGTGATTGATAAATTCGGCCGCGCATGACATCTTGTTGCGATCCTTCGACCAGGGGTTGCATATGCCAAGGAAGAGTCCGCTCCCTATCGAGTCGGCACTGGACGCGGCCGAGTTGAATCGTCGTGCGACCAGATATACGTTGCCGCATCTCGAGGTTGTTCGAGCCAAGATGATCCTGATGGCCCCCCAACGGCATGGACAACGATGCGATCGCCGCGCGGCAGGACACCCTGCGCGAGGTGGTCAGTCTGTGGCGCCAGCACTTCTTCAAAGAGCGATTGGCGGGTCTCGAAGAGAGAGCCCGCCCGGGACGCCGGGTCTTTCCCCCAGAGGTCACGGTTGAGATCAATGCGCTCGCATGCGAGTTGCCTGCTACCTTGGGCTTGCCGTTGTCGCGCCTAAGCGTCGCTGACGTGGCGCGATACGCGCAGCGCTCCGGCGTGGTGGCGCGCATAACCAACAGCACGCTCTGGCGTTGATCGCACGAGGACGCGATTCGCCCGTGGCGGCATCGATGCTGTAGCTTTGCGCGCGACCCGCACTTCCAGATCCTGGACCTGTACGAGCGGCGCTGGCAAGGGCAGTCGCTGCGCAAGGACGAGTTCGTCATCTCGACCGACGAGAAAACCAGTATCCAGGCTCCGACTGCGCATACCTCCGAGCCCGCCCACCGCATCGGGCGAGTCAATGCGCCTGAAGCACGAGTACGAACGCGCTGGCGCCTGGGCGTCTTGGGGGCGTGGACGTGCATCTCACCAAGGGTGTTCGGCCGCTGCGAAGCGACCTTGGGCATCGCGCCCTTCGAATGGCTCGTCGGACTACTACGCCCTCGTCACCTGCGTCAGCGCGTGAATGATCAATCCCACCAATCCACCCACCAGAGTTCCGTTCACCCGGATGAACTGCAGGTCCCGCCCGATGTGGCGTTCGAGCTCGAGCGTCATCTCGTCCGCGTTCCACGCTTCGACCCGCTCGACGATGTAGCGCCGGATGTCCTCCCGGTAGCGCTCGATCGCGCGCGGCGCCGCGTCCACGATCTGCTCGTTGATCCAGCGCCGTATCGCCTCGTCGGCCGCAAGGCGAGCGCCCAGTGCACCCGCCATCGCGACGATGCGCTGGCGAATGCCCGACTCGGTCTTCGCCAAGTCGTCGTGCAGCCAGGCCAGCAGCTCGCCCCAGAGGCCATGCAGGTAGTCGCCCAGCGCAGGATGCGCCTGCAGCTCGGCGCGAATGGCAAGGCCCCGGCGATGGAATTCCGGGTCGGTCTTGAGCTTCGCGATGAAGGCGTGCATGAAGACATCGAAGCGCAGGCGCAGCGGATGTCCGGGCTCGGCCGCCATCTCCGCGATGGTGCGCGCCACCGCGGCCACGATCTTGCGCGTGGCCAGCTTGGCGGCGACTTGGTCCAGGCCGACGTAGCGCAGCGCCCTGATCTCGCGCGCGATCGCCTCGGTGATCTGCTCCTGCATTTCGTCCCCTTCGACCACGCCGGCGACCTGCACCAGCACGTCGTCGAGCAGCGCCTGATGCCGCCCGTCCGCCGTCAGCGCATCGAGCGCCTGGCCCGCCAGCCGCGAGACGTCGACCTGCGCCAAGCCTGCGGTTGCGATGCGGCCGAGGAAGTCGCGCACGCGCGCATCGTCGAAAGCGCTGAGCCCGTAGCGCGCGGCAGCCACCAGATGCTCGCCGAGCTTGGCCGCATGCTCGGGCCCGGAAAGCCAGTGGGCCAGCCGGCCGGCCGGATCGAGCTGCTCGAGCTTGGCCAGCACCTGCGACGTGCTCAGGAAGTTGTTGCAGATGAAGCCGGCGAGCTTGGCACCGATGCGGTCCTTGTTGGCCGGGATGATCGCGGTGTGCGGAATCGGCAGGCCCAGCGGATGCCGGAACAGCGCGACCACCGCGAACCAGTCGGCGATCGCGCCGATCATCGCGGCCTCGGCGAAGGCTGCGACATAGCCCCATGCCGGATGCCGCGCTTCAAGCGCCGTCGCCGCCGCGTACAACAGCGCGGCGGCGCAGAGCAGGCCGAAGGCAATGCGCTTCAGCGGATTTCCTTCGTCGTCGCGAGCCCCTGCAGGAACTGCTCGCAGCGCGCCAGTTGCTCCAGCGTCACGTACTCGTCGGGCTGGTGCGCCTGACTGATGCTGCCGGGCCCGCAGACCACGGTCGGGATGCCGGCGCTCTTGAAGATGCCGGCCTCGGTACCGAAGGCCACCAGCGTGGTACGCGCTTCGCCGGCCAGGCGCTGGGCAAGACGCGTCACGGGATCGTCGGCGGTGGTCAGGAAGCTCGGGATCTCGCAGATGGTCTCGAAGCTGAAGCCGGCATCGGGCGCGATCTTCTTCATGCCGGCCTCGATGCGGCTCGCGTAGCCGCGGAGCTCCTTCTGCATCTGCTGCGCGTCGGCGGTGGGCAGGTCACGGAATTCATAGCGGAATTCGGCGTCGCGCGGCACCACGTTGTCCGCGATGCCGCCGTGGAACTGGCCCACGCTGGCGGTGCTGAAGGGCACGTCGAAGCCCGCGTAGCGCGGCTCGTCGCGCTCGAAGCCTTCGGCCATGTCGCGCAGCTTGCCGACCACGCGCGCCGCCATCTCGATCGCGTTGACCGACTGCGGCGTGAGCGAGGAATGCGCCTCCTTGCCGCGCACGCAGCAGCGGTAGCGGTAGACCCCCTTGTGCGCGATGGCCGGCACCATCAGGGTCGGCTCGCCGACGATGCAGGCCAGCGGCTTGATGCCCTGGTCCTTCATGTCAGCGATCATTTCCTTGACGCCGAAGCAGCCCACCTCCTCGTCGTAGCTGAAGGCGAAGTGCACCGCGAAGGGCGACTCGCTCTCGATGAAGCGCTCGGCATTGGCCAACGCGATCGCGATGAAGCTCTTCATGTCGGCCGACCCGCGGCCGTAGAGGCGCGGCTCGGCATGCACCGCCTCGCCGTCGTGGCCATCCTGCGGCCAGTCCTGCACGGTGGCTGAGAGCGGGTCGATGCTCCAGTCCTGGCCGTCCCAGGGCACGGTGTCGGTATGGCCCGAAACGATGACGCCGGCCTTCTTGCCGGCGCCGAGCGTGGCGAACAGGTTGGCCTTGGTCTTGTCGGCGTTGTAGGTGAGCCGGCTGCGCACGCCCATGCCGGCGAGGTGGTCGCGCGCGAAGTCGATCAGCTCCAGGTTGCTGTTGGCGCTCACGGTGTTCATGCGTACCAGCGTTTGCGCGAGTTCGAGGCTGCGGGGGGAAAGCACGTAGGACATGCGAAGCATTCTCCCGGAAGTCCGGCCGGTCGGAGACGAAGGGCGCGGTCTTTGCGAGCCTCAGGCGCAAAGCCTAGACTCTTGCCCATGAAACTCATCGATTCCCTCGTCACCCAGGCGGCCGGCATCGCCGCGGTTCGACGTGACCTGCATGCCCATCCCGAACTCTGCTTCCAGGAAGTACGCACCGCCGACGTGGTGGCGGCCAAGCTCACTGAGTGGGGCATTCCGATCCACCGCGGCCTCGGCACCACCGGCGTGGTCGGCATCGTCAAAAACGGCAACAGCAAGCGCGCCGTCGGCCTGCGCGCCGACATGGATGCGCTGCCGGTCACCGAGCTCAATACCTTCGCCCATGCCAGCAAGCACCCCGGCAAGATGCACGCTTGCGGCCACGATGGCCACACGGCGATGCTGCTGGCGGCGGCACAGCACCTGGCCAGACACCGCAACTTTGACGGCACCGTCTACCTGATCTTCCAACCCGCCGAAGAAGGCGGCGGCGGTGCACGCGAGATGGTCAAGGAAGGTCTCTTCGAGCGGTTCCCGATGGAGGCCGTGTTCGGCATGCACAACTGGCCGGGCATGAAGGCCGGCCAGTTCGCCGTGAGTCCGGGGCCGGCCATGGCTTCGAGCAACGAGTTCACCATCACCATCCGCGGCAAGGGCGGCCATGCGGCGCTGCCGCACACGGGCATCGACCCGGTGCCGATCGCCTGCGAGATGGTGCAGGCCTTCCAGACCATCATCACGCGCAACAAGAAGCCCACCGACGCGGGCGTGATCTCGGTCACGATGATCCACGCGGGCGAAGCCAACAACGTGATTCCCGACAGCTGCGAGCTCAAAGGCACGGTGCGGACCTTCACGCTGGAGGTGCTCGACCTGATCGAGGCCCGCATGCAGAAGATCGCCGAGCACGTCTGCGCGGCGCACGACGCCGAGTGCGAGTTCCGCTTCCACCGCAACTACCCGCCGACCATCAACACCGCCGACGAGGCGAACTTCGCGCGCCGCGTGATGGCCGGCATCGTCGGCGCGGACAACGTGCTGGTGCAGGAGCCTGCGATGACGGCCGAGGACTTCGCCTTCATGCTGCAGGCCAAGCCCGGCGCCTATGCCTTTATCGGCAACGGCGACGGCAGCCACCGCGACATGCACCACGGCGGCGGGCCCTGCATGCTGCACAACGCGAGCTACGACTTCAACGACGATCTGATTCCGCTGGGTGCGACCTGCTGGGTCCGGCTGGCCGAAGAGTTCCTCCAGGGCCCGAAGGCACCTGAAGGGGCTTCGACGTGATCGGCGTCGCCGAGGCCTTTTCGTCCCGTTACGCCCAGGCGCGCCAGAAGTTCCTGCAGGGCTGCGCGAGCGCCGGACTGGCCGTGCGCTCCCATGTCCATCCCCTCGAGGGGCGCGACGGCGAAGAGCTCGCGATGGACGTAGCGCTAGACGGCGAAGCGAAGGCCGAGAAGCTGTTGATCGTGAGCAGCGCCTGCCATGGCGTCGAGGGCCATTGCGGCAGCGGCGCGCAGGCCTTCGCGCTGCACGACGCGGAGTGGCGCGAGAAGGCGCGCGACCAGGGCGTGGCCGTGCTCTATGTGCATGCGCTGAACCCGCACGGCTTTTCATACAGCCGGCGCGTGACGCACGAGAACGTGGACCTGAACCGCAACTTCCTCGACTTCTCGCAGCCGCGGCCCGTCAACGAGGCGTACGCCAGGCTGCACCCGCTGCTGCTGCCCGAGGAATGGCCGCCGACGCCGGCCAACCAGGCGGAGATCGGCAGCCTCATCGAACGCGAGGGCCTGGCCTTCTACCAGGCCGCGGTGACGCGCGGGCAGTACCAGTTCGCCGACGGATTGTTCTACGGCGGCGACGCGCCGACCTGGAGCAACAGGACCTTGCGCGAAGTGCTTCGCACCCGCGCCGGCAGCGCGCGGCGCATCGGCTGGATCGATTTCCACACCGGCCTCGGCCCCACCGGCATCGGCGAGCGCATCTTCGCCGGCAGGGACGATAAGGCCGCCTATGCGCGCGCCAATGCCTGGTGGGGCACTGCGGCGGCGCCGGTGACTTCGATGTACGACGGCTCCTCCACCTCGGCCTTCCTGACCGGCCTGATGTGCTATTCGCTCGACGACGAATGCCCGCTGGCCGAGCACACCTCGATGGCGCTCGAGTACGGAACCTTGTCCATGCTCGAAGTGACCCAGGCCCTGCGCGCCGATCATTGGCTCCATAAGCATCCGGAGGCGCCGGCCGAACTGGCCGCGGCCATCCGGTCGCAGATGCTGGAGACCTTCTATACGGACACGGATGCCTGGCGAGGGCAGGTCATCAGCCAGGCGCGGCAGGCGATGTTTCAGGCGGCGGACGGATTGTCTTCCTGAGTTTGCGGGGGCTCCGGGGACCCTTCCAGAAACACCGCGGAACCGGATCCGCCGGGCCGCTGGTGTTGCCGCCAGTGAGGGGGCTGGCGTAGCGACACGAAGTGGGCGAAGCCTTGGGGGAAAGCGTCAGGACGCCAAGAGGCGCTCCTGCGCAATCACCAGCAACCCATCCATGATCAACCCATCCACGAGCTCGAACTCCCCATTCATGCTCGGCGCCATCTTCCAGGCCGCCCCGCCCGTCATGTAACAGGCCGGCTCCACGCCACAATGCGAGCGCACATGCTGCACCATGCGCTCCACCGCACCCGCGATCGCGTAGGTGCCGCCGCTGGTCAGCGCATCGCTGGTGTTGGTGGGGAACTCGCGCACTTCGCCGGTTGGCACGTGCAGGCCCGCGGTGCCCGATTCGAGCGCGCGCAGCATGATGCCGTGGCCCGGCAGGATCAGGCCGCCGAGGAACTTGCCGTTGGCGTCCACCCCTTCGACCGTCACCGCGGTGCCGATCATCACCACCACCATCGCACGCGCGGGCCCCTGCGACAGCATGCGGTGGCGCGCGCCGATCATCGCGACCCAGCGATCGGCGCCCAGTCGCGTCGGATGGTCGTAGCCGTTCACGATGCCGGCCTCGGCGGCGCTGGAAACCACCCATCGCGGCGAGCAGTCGAAGCGCTCCACCACCTGCTCCTCGGCGCGCCGCCGCACCGTGTCGCCGGCCACCACGCAACCCAGCATCGAGGCCGGCGCGGGCAGGTCGGCCCACGGGCCGTCGGCCAGCCGCTCGATGTGGTCGAGAAACTCGGCACCGTGCGCCAGCAGCGACGCGCCCGGCCGCGCCGCATCGTAGAGGGACCACTTGAGGCGGGTGTTGCCGATGTCGATCGCGAGGAATGCCATGCGCGGCATTATTGCGAGTTGTGCTTACGGGCGCTTGCAGATGCGGTCGCAGCCTACGCACGGCGGTCACTTTCCGACGGTACAGTGCCCTTCCGATCAACAAGGCGCAAGGAGAACACCATGGGTTTGCTGAGTTTCATCAAAGAGGCGGGAGAAAAACTGTTCGGAGGCTCGTCGGCCCAGGCGGCCGAACCGGATGCCAACCAGAAGGCATCCGCCGCGATCAGGACCTACATCGAGACCCAGAACCTGGGCCTGACCGGCTTGGAAGTGACTTACGTCGCCGCCACGGGGGTCGTCACGCTCGCGGGCAATGCGCCCTCGCAGGAGGCCAGCGAAAAAGCATCGCTCGCGGCGGGCAACGTGGCCAACGTGACCCAGGTCGACAACAAGCTGGTGGCACCCGCGGCCGATCCGGCGCAGTACCACGACGTGGTCAAAGGCGACACCTTGTCGGCCATCTCGAAGAAGTACTACGGCGATGCCAACAAGTACAACGCGATCTTCGAAGCCAACAAGCCGATGCTCAGCCATCCCGACAAGATCTATCCGGGCCAGAAGCTACGGATTCCGCCGCTGAAGTAGGACCGACGCGCACCCTCATCCGGTGCGCTCTTACCATGTTCAAGCGCCTGGCCATCATTGGCGCACCAAGCAGCGCAGGAGCCTATGCGCCTGGCCAAGAGAAGGCCCCGGCTGCTCTCCGAGCTGCTGGGCTGCCGGCGTATCTGGCCGCCCGTGGCATCACGGTCGACGATCATGGAGACGTTCCGGGTTTCCGCTGGCGTGCGGACAGGGTGAACCCGCGCGCCATGAATGTGAATGCAGCCTCGACGGTGGCCAAAGCCACCGCAGAGCGTGTCGCGTGCGCCCTCACTTCAGACGCGGCAGTGCTCGTCCTCGGGGGTGATTGCACTGTCGAGCTCGGCACGGTAGCCGGTGCGCTTCGAGAGACGCAAAGTGTCGGCGTCGTCTACATCGACCTCGATACCGACTTGAACACGCCCCACAGCACGCAGGACGGCGCCCTGGACTGGATGGGTGTCGCGCACATGCTGAACGTCAAGGGCACGGTGCCGGAACTCGCCTCGCTGGGGCCGCGCGTGCCGATGCTCCGCCCGGAGCAAGTGCTCTTCTTCGCCAACGACAACGTCGAGCCCTTCGAGCGGCAGATCATCGACGAACTCGGCATCGCCGAAGTTCGGCTTGCGGACGTCGCCGCCGACCCGTCAAGTGCTGCGGAAGCCGTCGTGAGCGGCTGGGCGCGGCAGTTCGAGCGCCTGCTCGTCCACCTGGATGTCGACGTGCTCGACTACGTCGATATGCCGCTCGCAGAGAACAATCGCCGTAACGTAGGCCTCCGGTTCGATCAGCTCATGGCGTCGCTCCGCCCCTTGCTGTGCGCGCCGAACTGGACGGCGCTCACCGTTTGCGAGCTGAACCCTGACCATGGCGAAATCGATGGCTCGACCCTGCGGACCTTTGCTGGAGCCTTGGCTGATGCTCTGGCTGCATCACCCCGATGGCAAAGCACTTTTAGCTAGTTCTGTTTCCACGGGAGGCCGCGCAGGCGCCAGCCGCCCTTGCGGCCGCGGTGGCCCTCCGCGTCGGCATCGCCTTCGAAACCTTCGAGGATGTTGTAGGCCTCGAGGCCCAGTTCGGTGGCGCGCCGCGCGGTCGAGATGGAACGCACGCCGCTGCGGCACAGCATCACAACCTTCTTGCCCGCCGGCACGGCAGCCTTGAGGCCCTCGTCGAAACCGGCATTGAGCGCCATGCCCGGCCACTGCTTCCAGGCCAGGCCCACACCGCCGGGCACATAGCCCACCCATTCGCGCTCGGCGTCGCTGCGCACGTCGACCAGCACCGCTTCTCCGCCGGCGACCCACGCATAAGCCTGCTCGGGCGTCACGTCGCCGGCATAGCCCTCGGCCGGCCGCACGCCCGCGCGTTCACCGGCTGGCGCGTTGCCTGCGCTGGTGCTCTTCGGGTCCGGCTGCGTCATGACACTTCATCCTTTGTTTGCTAGGGTTACTGCTTAGAAGCGGTTGCCATTTGCCATGGAAGTCCGCTCCCGGACCCATGATTTTTCACCAGTTCGTGAAAACCCTCTTTGTCCCGAATGTTCACGTGTCAAAGATGGCAGTCTGGGGTTTTCCAGGTACCAACGGAGAAATACGCAATGACCGAGAACAAACCGAACCGCCGCCGAAGCCTGCTCAAAGGCGCAGCCGTGGCGGCCGGCGCCATGTCCGCGCCCATGGTCAGCATGGCGCAGACCACGTCCTTCCGCTTCCAGAGCACCTGGCCTTCGAAGGACATCTTCCACGAGTACGCCCAGGATTTCGCAAAGAAGGTCAATGACATGGCCGGCGGGCGTCTCAAGATCGAGGTGCTGCCTGCGGGCTCGGTCGTGCCGGCGTTCCAACTGCTGGATGCTGTGGCCAAGGGCACGCTCGACGGCGGCCACGGCGTTGTCGCCTATTGGTACGGAAAGAACTCCGCACTCGCGCTGTGGGGTTCGGGCCCCGGCTACGGCATGGACGCCAACACGGTGCTGGCCTGGCACAACTACGGCGGCGGCAAGGCGCTGCTCGATGAGATCTACAAGGGCCTCAACCTCGACGTCGCGTCCTATCTCTACGGCCCGATGCCCACGCAGCCGCTGGGCTGGTTCAAGAAGCCGGTCGCGAAGGCCGAGGACATGAAGGGCCTGAAGTTCCGTACCGTCGGCCTGGCGGTGGACGTGTTCACCGACATGGGAACTGCGGTGAATCCGCTGCCGGGCGGCGAGATCGTGCCCGCGCTGGACCGCGGGCTGATCGATGCGGCCGAGTTCAACAACGCATCCAGCGACCGAGTGCTCGGATTCCCCGACGTCGCCAAGAACTGCATGCTGCAAAGCTTCCACCAGTCGGGCGAGCAGTTCGAGATCCTGTTCAACAAAGGCAAGCTCAACGCGCTGCCGGCCGAGCTGAAGGCGATCATCGAGTACGGCGTGCAGGCGGCCAGCGCAGACATGAGCTGGAAGGCGATCGAGCGCAATTCGCAGGACTACATCGAGCTGAAGAAGGCGGGCGTCAAGTTCTACAAGACGCCCGATCCGATCCTGCGCGCGCAGCTCGCGTCGTGGGACAAGACGGTGGCCAAGAAGGCGACCGAGAACCCGATGTTCAAGAAGGTGCTGGACTCGCAAAAGGCCTTCGCGGAACGGGCCGGCCAGTGGTACAACGACTACACCGTCGACTTCAAGATGGCTTACAACCATTACTTCGGGCGGCAAGCCAAGAAGTCCTGATTCACGGTCATGCGGCGAGGGGCACCTGAGGTGCCCCTCCTTCTTTTTGCGGCCCCACGCGGCCAGGATCCGTTATGCAATCTTTTATGTTGGGGGTCGACCGCTTCTCGACCCTGGTCGGCAAGACCTTTGCCTGGTGCGCGGTGCTGCTCACCGTGCTCATCAGCCTCGAGGTGTTCTCCCGCTACGTGCTCAACCGGCCGCACGCCTGGGTTCTCGATGTCCAGATCATGTTGTACGGCACGCTGTTCATGACCGCCGGCGCCTACACGCTGAGCAAGAACGGTCATGTGCGCGGCGACGTGCTCTACGGCTTCTTTCGGCAGCGCACGCAGGCCATCTTCGACCTGGCGCTCTACATCCTCTTCTTCCTGCCCGGCATCGTCGCGCTGACCTGGGCCGGCTGGATCTATGCGGGCGAATCGCTCGCCATTCGCGAACAGACCTTCTCGGCCGACCCGATACCGCTCTATCCCTTCAAGTACGTGATCCCACTCGCCGGCATCACGCTGCTGCTGCAAGGCTTCGTCGAGATCGTTCGCTGCGTGCTGTGCATCAGGGACGGCGTCTGGCCCTCGCGCGAACAGGACGTGGAAGAGGTCGACGTCGAGAAGCTCAAGGAGATGGTGCACGTGGATGACAAGGACATCCAGGCGCTCGACGCCGTCGTCGCCTCGAAGGAGGCGAGGAAATGATCCGCCGCGAACTCTGGTTCGGCCTCTCGTTCATGTTCCTGATCGTCGCCGCGGCGGCGACCATGCTGCTGCGCGTGGAAACCATCACCAACGGGCACCTCGGCCTGCTGATGCTGTCGCTGGTGGTCGTCGCGATCATGCTGGGCTTTCCCACCGCCTTCACGCTGATGGGCATGGGGATGATCTTCACCTGGTTCGCCTACGACCGAAACACCACCAACACGCTCGACCTGATGGTGCAGGCGGCCTACAAGACGATGGCCAACGACGTGCTGATCGCGGTGCCGCTGTTCGTCTTCATGGGCTACCTCGTCGAGCGCGCCAACCTGATCGAGACCTTGTTCAAGAGCCTGCACCTGGCGATGTCACGCCTGCCGGGCGCGCTGGCGGTTGCGACGCTGGTCACCTGCACCATCTTCGCGACCGCGACCGGCATCGTCGGCGCGGTGGTCACGCTGATGGGCCTCCTGGCGCTGCCGGCGATGCTGCGCGCCGGCTACAGCATTCCGCTCGCCGCCGGCTCCATCACGGCGGGCGGCTGCCTCGGCATCCTGATTCCGCCTTCGGTGCTGCTGATCGTCTACGGCGCGACCGCCGGCGTCTCGGTGGTGCAGCTCTATGCGGGCGCCTTCTTTCCCGGCGTGATGCTGGCCTCGCTCTACGTGCTGTACGTGATCCTGGTCGCCAAGCTCAAGCCGGCCTGGGCGCCGCCGCTGTCGGCGGCCGACCGGGCCGTGCCGCTGCCGCCGCTCACGCAACGGCTCACGACCGACTCCGGCAAGCATGCGCTCGGGGGTCTGGTCTCCGCGTTCAAGGGCCGCCGCAATGCCGACGTTCCGGTCGGCCACCTGCTGCGGCAAATGGCCATCGTGCTGCTTCCGGGCCTGATCTTCGCGATCCTGGCGCTGACCAGCTACCGCGCCGTGACCACGGTGGCGGCTGAGGAACGCTACGAAATCCAGGAGATCGGCGCCTCGCGCAGCGCGCCGGACGAACAGGCGGGCGGCCTGCAGGAACCGCCGGTCGACAACGAAGGCGGCCTGCAGGAGCCGCCGAGCGAGGGTGGATTGGCCGAACCGCCCTCTTCTTCCGGCAGCGTGCAGGAGCCGCCCGGCGCTGCCGCGGCGCCGCCGGCGCCGGCAGCCGCAGCCGAACCAGGCAGCGCGCCGGCCGCCGACGCGGACACCATCCGCGCGGCGCCGACCTGGTGGTGGGTCTGCTTCGCCGTGCTCGGCGCGATCACCGCGCTGTTCTACCTGTTCCTGAGCTTCGCGCGGCTCGAGATCTTCAAGATGCTGCTGGCATCCTTCTTCCCGCTGATGCTGCTGATCCTGTCCGTGCTCGGCTCGATCGTGCTCGGCCTCGCGACGCCGACCGAAGCTGCGGCCATGGGAGCGCTGGGCGGTTTTATGCTCGCAGCCGCCTATCGCCGGCTCACGATGAGCGTGCTGAAGGAGTCGGTCTTCCTGACCGCCAAGACTTCGGCCATGGTGTGCTGGCTGTTCGTCGGCTCGGCCATCTTCTCGGCCGCCTTCGCGCTGCTCGGCGGACAGGCGCTGGTCGAGGAATGGGTGCTCAGCATGAACCTCTCGAAGATCCAGTTCCTGGTGCTGAGCCAGATCATCATCTTCGTGCTGGGCTGGCCGCTCGAATGGACGGAGATCATCGTGATCTTCATGCCGATTTTCATTCCGCTCTTGGACAACTTCGGCGTCGATCCGCTGTTCTTCGGCCTGCTGGTGGCGCTGAACCTGCAGACGGCCTTCCTCTCGCCGCCGGTCGCGATGGCTGCCTTCTACCTGAAGGGCGTGAGTCCGCCGCACGTGACGCTGAACCAGATCTTCCTCGGCATGCTGCCCTTCATGGGCATCCAGGTGATCGCCATCCTGATGCTCTACATCTGGCCGCAGATCGGCCTCTGGCTGCCGCAGCTGCTGTACAAGTAGACGCTGGCGCGGCGGCCGGCAATGGCCGCCGCCCTTCTCCGAACCCCTGTCATGAATCCTCTGCTCGAACGCCTGGCGCGCTGGACGCGCGCCGTCCCGCATGCCCTGCGACGCATCGGCCTGCTGCCGCCCGCCGCAGAAGCCGCACCTGGGCTGTGGCTGGACGGCAGCTTCGAGCACCAGCGCCGCAGCATCGACTACAAGCTCTTCGTGCCGGCCAGGGACGCTGGCCGGCGGCGCCCGCTGCTGCTCATGCTGCATGGCTGTACGCAGGACCCGGATGACTTCGCGGCCGGCACGCAGATGAACCGGCTCGCCGCCCAGCACGGCTTCATGGTGCTCTACCCGACGCAGACGAAGCAGCACAACGCGGCGAAATGCTGGAACTGGTTCCTGCCGCAGCACCAGCAGCGCGAGCGCGGCGAGCCTGCGCTCCTGGCCGCGCTCACGCGATCGGTGATGGCCGAGCAGGCGGTGGACCCCGCGCGCGTCTACGTGGCGGGCCTCTCGGCCGGCGGCGCGATGGCCGACATCATGGGACGCACCCACCCCGAGCTCTTCGCCGCAGTCGGCGTGCACTCGGGCCTGCCGATTGGCGCGGCGAAAGACTTGATGTCCGCGCTGGCCGCAATGAAGAACGGCGCGCCGGTGGCCGCGAGGACCGGCGCGATACGGCCGACCATCGTGTTCCACGGCGATGCCGACGAGACGGTGCATCCGAGCAACGGCGAAGAGGTGGCGACGGCCGCGCTCGCCGCCGAGGCCGGCGCCGATGCGCCGCGAATGCACGAGATGCAGGGCCGGTCCAAGCAAGGCCGCGCCTATGCCCGCCGCACCTACGCCGATGCCCATGGCCGCATCGCGGTCGAGCACTGGCTGCTGCACGGCGCCGGCCACGCCTGGGCCGGCGGCAGCGCCGAGGGTTCGTTCACCGATCCCGCCGGGCCGGACGCGAGCGCCGAAATGCTGCGCTTCTTTCTCTCGCATCCCCAGACGTCCTAGCCGCCGCCAGCCCGCGTTTACATCAGGTTGCGCCGGCGAGCGATATTTGCCAAAGCTTTGCAAAGCCGACGCCAGCGCCGGGCCCCACTCGCGCGTTAATGGAAGCCAGAAGCGATTCACGAAGGGATCGACCATGAAACACCGCACCACCTCGACGTCCGGCCGCCGCGCGATCGGCTGGCTGCTGGGTTTGGCGCTGCTCCTCACCGGGCTTGCGGCCTTTGCCCAGCAGGATCCGCCGGGCCGCGTGGCCCGCCTCAATTTCCACCAGGGCACCATCAGCTTCTCGCCGGCCGGCGACGACAGCTGGTACGACGTGGTCCCGAACCGGCCGATCACCACCGGCGACCGCCTCTGGACCGATCGCAATGCCCGCGCCGAGCTGCATGTGGGCTCCGCCACGCTGCGCATGGACGACCAGACCGGCATCGCGATCTCCGAGCTCGACGACGACACGGCCCGCATCACCGCTCAGCAGGGCAGCCTTCAGGTCCGCGTGCGCGATCCGCTGGAGGGCCGGCGTTTCGAGATCGATACCGGCAACCTCGCCGTGGTGATCGACGCACCCGGCGACTACCGCATCGAAACCGATCCGGCCGCCGGCACCACGCGCGTGGCCATTGCCGCCGGCAGCGCCACGCTCCACGGCGAGGGCGGCGAGTCGGTGCCGCTCGGCGCACGCCAGCAGCTCACGGTAACGGGGCGCAATCTGGCGGCGGTGAGCGCAGGCCCGGTGCGCGCGGGCAACGACGCCTTCGAGCGCTGGGTGGCCGAGCGCGACCGCATCGAGGAACAGTCGATCTCGGCGCGCTACGTCTCGCGCGAAGTGGTCGGCTACCAGCAGCTCGACAACTACGGCGACTGGCAGAGCGTTCCCGAATACGGCAACGTCTGGTACCCGCGCAATGTGGACGCCGAATGGGCGCCCTACCGCGACGGCCAGTGGGTCGAGGTCGCGCCCTGGGGCTGGACCTGGGTCGATGCCCAGCCGTGGGGCTTTGCGCCTTCCCACTACGGCCGCTGGGCACGCATCGGCCCGCGCTGGGCCTGGGTGCCGGGCCGGCCGAATGTGCGGCCGATCTATGCGCCGGCGCTGGTCGGCTTCGTGGGCGGCGCCCACATCGGCGGCGGCCGCAACGGCGTGGGCTGGTTCCCGCTCGCGCCGGGCGAGCCGTGGCGGCCGGGCTACCGCGCCAGCCAGCGCTACATCGACGAGGTCAACCGCGCGATCGCCTACCAGCGGCAACTGGCGCGCGCCGAGTACCTGCACCGCAACACGCCGGGCGCGCTCTCGGTCGTTCCGGTGGACATCTTCGGCCGCGGCCCCATCGCCCGCCGCGACTTCCTGCGCATGCCCGAGGACCGCATCGCGCAGATGCAGGTCGCACCGGCGGTGCCGATTCCGCCGCGCGGCGATCGGCACTTCGGCGGCTTCGGGCGTCCGGCCGCCTCGCCGCCTGCCTTCCAGGCACGGCAGCAGCAGCAGTTCCAGTTCGAGCAGGCACGGCAACAGCAGCAAGCGCAGCAAGCGCAGCAAGCGCAGCAGCAGCTTCAGCAGCGCGCCGCCCAGACACAGGCGCAGCAGCAACTTCAGTTGCAGCAAGCGCAGCGCTTCCAGCAGGCCCAGCAGTTGCAACAGGCGCAACAGGCGCAGCAACTCCAGCAGGCGCAACAGCTTCAACAGATGCAGCAACGCGACGGGCTGCGCCAGCAGCAACAGGAGCGCGCCGCGCAAGCCCAGGCACAGGCACAGGCCCACGCCCAGCAGCAGATGCAGTTGCAGGCCGTACGCCAGCAGCAGGAGATGCAGCAGCGTGCCGCTGCCCAGGCGCAGGCCCAACAGATGCAACAGCTGCAACAGCAGCAGGCCTTGCGTGCGCAGCAGCAGATGCAGGCGCAGCAACAGGCCCAGCAGATGCAGCAGCTGCAACAGCAGCAGGCCTTGCGCGCACAGCAACAGGCTCAGCAACTGCAGATGCAGCAGCAACAGCACAACGCGATGCGCCAAGCCCAGGAAGCCCAGCAGCGCGCCATGCAGCAGCGGCAGCAGATGCTGCAGCAGCGCGGGATATCGCGCGACTCCGCGCAGCAGGGCGACCGGCCCTGAGAGACCGCGGCCCATCACGAACCGGCGCCGCAGCCGCTCCCTCGGCCGGCTACAGTCGGCCGCAAGGAGCACCCATGCGCACATTCGACTTCGACCTTTTCGTGATCGGCGGCGGCAGCGGCGGCGTGCGCGCGGCACGCATGTCGGCCCAGCGCGGCGCGCGCGTGGCGCTGGCGGAATGCGCCGAGCTGGGCGGCACCTGCGTCAATGTCGGCTGCATTCCCAAGAAGCTCTATAGCTACGCGGCCGGCTACGCCGAATCCTTCGAGGAGGCCGCCGGCTTCGGCTGGCAGGGCGGTGAACCGCGCTTCGACTGGAACCGGCTCAAGGCCAACCGCGCACGCGAGATCACGCGGCTCAACGGCGTCTACCGCAGCCTGCTCGAAGGCGCGGGCGTCACGCTGATCCAGGGCTGGGCGCAACTGGCCGATGCCCACACGGTACAGATCGGCGAGAAGAAGCACACGGCGCGCCACGTGCTGGTCGCCACCGGCGGCATGCCCTTCGTGCCCGAGGTGGCGGGTCGGGAGCACTTGGTGGTTTCCGACGCGATGTTCGACCTCGACCCTTTTCCGAAGCGGCTGCTGGTGGTGGGGGGCGGCTACATCGCCTGCGAGTTCGCCTCCATCTTCAACGGCCTGGGGGCCCAGGTCACGCAGCTGTACCGCGGCGCGCACCTGCTCAACGGCTTCGACGAGGACCTGCGCCAGTTCCTGGCCAAGGAGATGACGCGCACCGGCATCGACCTTCGCTTCAACTGCGAGATCGACATGATCACGCGCCTCGACAGCGGCCTGTGCGCGATGCTCTCGCGCGGCCAGCGCGTCGAGGCCGACACCATCCTCTACGCGACCGGCCGCGTGCCCAACACGCAGGGGCTGGGCCTCGAAGCCGCGGGCGTTGCGCTCGACGAGCGCGGCGGCGTGGTGGTCGATATGCACTACCGCAGCTCGGTGCCCTCGGTCTTCGCGGTGGGCGACGTGTCGACGCGGCAGCAGCTGACGCCGGTGGCGCTGGCCGAGGCCATGGTGGTCGTGGACACGCTCTTCGGCAAGGGGCCGCGGCAGCTCGACTACGAATTCACGCCGACGGCCGTCTTCACCCATCCGAACATCGGTACCTGCGGCTACTCCGAGGCCGCGGCACGCGCCAAGTTCGGCAAGGTCAGCGTGTTCAGCAGCGAGTTCAAGGCGCTGCGCCACACGCTCTCGGGCAGCGGCGAACGCACCTTCATGAAGTTGATCGTCGAGCGCGCCAGCGACCGCGTGGTCGGCCTGCACATGGTGGGGCCCAACGCGGGCGAGGTGGTGCAGGGCTTCGCGGTCGCGATGCGCGCCGGCGCCACCAAGGCGATGTTCGACAGCACCATCGGCATCCACCCGACCGTGGCAGAGGAGTTCGTCACGATGCGCGAGCCGATGCCGGGGTAGCCCCGCGCAAGTCGCCGCCGGGCCGCTGCACAATGCGGCGATGCCCTACATGCCCGCCTTCGTCGCACCCGCCCGCTTCACCGACCCCGACGCAGCCCTCGAACAGGTGCGGCTCATCTACAACGGCGGCCTGCAGCACCTGCGCGACGCGATGCAGCGCTTCGTGGCCGGGGACAGCCTGGCCGGCCGCGTGCGCGCCTGCTACCCCTTCGTGCGCGTTCATACGCACACGGTCTCACGCCGCACGCCGGCCGCCAATGCCTGGCTGAGCTACGGCTTCGTCGCCGGGCCGGGCCGCTACGAAACCACGCTGACGCGGCCCGACCTGTTCCACCGCTACTACCGCGAGCAGTTCCGGCTCTTGCTCGAGAACCATGAGGTCGAGCTCGAAGTCGGCACCAGCACGCAGCCGATCCCGATCCACTTCTCCTTCGCCGAGAACGAGCACATCGAAGGCACGATGAGCGTCGAGCGGCGCGCGCTGATGCGCGACGTGTTCGACCTGCCCGACCTCGGCGCGATGGACGACGGCATCGCCAACGGCACCTTCGAGCCCAAGGCCGGAGAGGCGCAGCCGCTCTCGCTCTTCACGGCGGCGCGCGTGGACTACTCGCTGCACCGGCTGCGCCACTACACCGGCACGGCTCCCGAGTGGTTCCAGAACTTCGTGCTCTTCACCAACTACCAGTTCTACATCGACGAGTTCGTGCGCCTCGGGCACGAGGCGATGACCGACGAGAACAGCGAATACATCGCCTTCATCGAGCCCGGCAACGTGATCACGCGCAGGCGCGGCCTCGCGGCGGGCTCGAGCGGCACCTTCGGCGCACTGCTCGACGGCACCCAAGGCACGCCGCCGGGGCGCCTGCCGCAGATGCCGGCCTACCACCTGGTGCGCGAGGACTGCAGCGGCATCACGATGGTCAACATCGGCGTCGGCCCGGCCAACGCCAAGACCATCACCGACCACGTCGCGGTGCTGCGCCCGCACGCGTGGATGATGCTCGGCCACTGCGCCGGCCTGCGCCAAGGGCAGCAGCTCGGCGACTACGTGCTGGCCCACGCCTACGTGCGCGAGGACCACGTGCTCGACGAGGAGCTGCCGCTGTGGGTGCCGATCCCGGCGCTGTCCGAAATCCAGCTCGCGCTCGAGAAGGCGGTGGCGGACGTCACCGGCATGCAGGGCGCTCAGCTCAAGAAGATCATGCGCACCGGCACGGTGGCCAGCACCGACAACCGCAACTGGGAGCTGCTGCCGGGCAACCAGCCGCAGCGGCGCTTCAGCCAGAGCCGCGCGGTGGCGCTCGACATGGAAAGCGCCACCATCGCGGCCAACGGCTTCCGCTTCCGCGTGCCCTACGGCACCCTGCTGTGCGTGAGCGACAAGCCGCTGCACGGCGAGATCAAGCTCCCCGGCATGGCCAACCACTTCTACCGCGAGCGCGTGGAGCAGCATCTGCGCATCGGCATGGCCGCGATCGACGTGCTGCGCCGCGAAGGCTCCAGCCGGCTGCACAGCCGCAAGCTGCGCAGCTTCGCCGAAGTGGCCTTCCAGTAGGCGGAGCGCTGGCTTCGGGATTCTGTCGGCGGGCGAGTGGCGCTTCCGCGCGACAGCCGTCATCTCCTCCCGGCGGCGCGCAGGTGGTCTCGGCAGTGGAGTCCGGCAAGACCGTCGCCGGTCCCTCAGGCCAGGCCGAACAGCTCCGGCATCTCGCGCTTGGCCTTGGGCGTGAGCGCGAGCGCCCGGCCGTCCAGCTCCTGCCGCGCCCAGCCGCGCCGCAGCGACAACTGCAGCCAGGCTGCGCCGAGCGCACCGCCCAGGTGCGGCCGCCGCTCGCTCCAGTCGAGGCAGGCGCAGGCGAACCGCCGGCGCGAGCGGCGCGCATTCTCGATGTCCAGTCCCAAGCTTTCGAGCGCGACCGCGCCCTCGGCCGTGAGCTCGTAGACGCCGCCTTCGGCCGCCGTGTGGAGCCAACCCTGCGCATGCAGCCGGTCGTGCAGCGCCACGCCGGCCGTGCCGGCCATGTGGTCGTAGCAGGTGCGCGCCGCACGCAGGCGGCTTGGCGCGGTCGGCTGGAACTCGTTCGCCGGCGCACCGGCGACCACCAGCAGCCCTTCGAGGACGGCGGCGACCTCGCTGCCCGCGAGCCGGAAATAGCGGTGCTTGCCCTGTGCCACCGATTCGACCAGCCGCTGCTCCTTGAGCCGCGCCAGGTGCGCGCTCGCGGTCGAGGCCGCGACCTCGCCCACGGCCGCCAGCTCGGTCGCGGTCCGGGCGTGGCCATCGAGCAAGCAGCACAGCATGCGCGCACGCGCCGGCTCGGCGATGGCGCCGGCCAGTCGCGCCAGGTGAGTGTCGGCGGTGGATGCATCCATGCTTCGATGCTAAGCGAAGTGTGTCCGTGCAGGGAGCATCACACTTCGGACATGAACCACGACATCGCCCCGCCAGCCGACGCCATCGCGGCCGTCGCGCATCCCGACCCCTACCCCTGGTACGCCGTGCTGCGCCAAGGACCTGCGCTGGTCTACGACGAAGGCCTGCGCCTCTGGGTCGCGAGCCGCGCCGAGACCGTGCGCGAGCTGCTCGCCAATCCTGCGCTGCGCGTGCGCCCCGCCGCCGAGCCGGTGCCACGCGCCATCGCCGGCACGCCGGCCGGCGAGCTTTTCGGCCGGCTGGTGCGCATGAACGACGGCGCGCCGCATGCGCAACACAAGCCGGTGCTGCAGCGTGCCTTGGCCGGGCTCGATCTCCAGTCGGCGCACGCGCAGGTCTCGAAGGTCGCCACGCAGATGCCTGCAGGCGCCCTGTCCGACACCTGCTTCGCGCTGCCGGTCGCGGGCGTCGCGCACCTGCTGGGCTTCGCCGACGAGGAACTGCCGCGCATCTCGGACTGGATGCGCGACTTCGTGGCCTGCCTGTCGCCGCTGTCCACCGCAGCGCAGTTGCAGGCCGCGAGCGAGGCCGCGGAGGTGCTGATGATGCGCTTCGAGCAGCTCGTGGCCGCGCAGCCCGCGCGGGACGGCAGCTTGTTGGCTGCGGTGCGCGCCCAGGCGCCGAACGACAACTCGCGCGCCCTGCTGGCCAACCTGGCCGGCCTGCTGTCGCAGACCTGCGAGGCCACGGCCGGCCTGCTGGGCAACAGCCTGGTGGCGCTCGCGCGCGAGCCAGGGCTCGGCCGCACGATCGGATCGCAGCCCGGGCTGTTGAATGCGCTGGTGCAGGAAACCGCGCGCCACGATCCTTCGGTGCAAAACACGCGCCGCTTCGTCGCCGAAACGACCATCGTTGCCGGGACGGCGCTCGCGCCGGGGGACGCGGTGCTGCTGGTGCTGGGTGCCGCGAACCGCGACCCCGCGCTGAACCCCGCACCCGCGACCTTCGAACTGAAGCGTGCCGATCGCCAGACCCTGGGCTTCGGCCATGGCGCGCACACCTGCCCGGGCCAGGCGCTGGCTTGCACCGTGGCGGCGGCAGGCGTGCAGGCGCTGAGGGCAGGCGGCGTCGACACCGCATCGCTGCGCGAGCGTGGCTGGGACTACCGGCCGTCGGTCAACGCCCGCATCCCCGTGTTCCGCTGATCCGCTTCACGCGGCCGCCGGCCAGCGCCCCGTCGCCTCGAGATGCGGCGACAGGGCCGCTGGCCCGAAGCGCAGCGGCAGCGCGGCCGGCGCATGCTGCGCGGCGACCACCTGCATGCGCAACAAGCGCTGGGCGCCCGCGAAGGCATCGACCTCCGGCCCGTCCCAGACGACCTCGGCCAGCACGAAGAGCTGCAGCAGGTCGCCGGTTTCGAAATCGATGAACAGCAGGCCGGCGACCGGATTGATCGCGATATTGCCCAGCGTGTTGAAGAAGGCGTTGCCAAGGAAGTCCGGCACGGTGAGCGTGCCCTCGCCGCTCAGTTGCACGAAGCCCGGCCGGCCGCCGCGGTGAGAGACATCGACGCCATGGCTCGGCGAGCCAGCATCGCCGGCCGAAGGATGCGCGGTGGCGATGAAGAAGGTGTCGGCCGCGCGCACCATGCGCTGCGCCTTGGCATCGAGGCCATCGGTGCGCGGCCCGACATGCGCATCCCCCGCGCCGCCGACGAACAACGGCTCGCGCGCCTGGATGTACTTGGGGCAGTTGCCGAAGCTCTGATCCACCGCGACCGAGAAGCCCCGCGCGTCGACCGCCTCGATCGCGCCGTTCATGCGATTGCGCCGGCGCGTGTGCGGCTCGATGCCGAGCAGCCCGATCGGCGCGCCGGGTTTCAGCGCGGCGCCCAGCGGGTCGCCGGCCAGCGGCAGCGCGTCGATGCGCAAGTGCGTCGGGTCGGGCGAATGCGCAAAGCCCGGCGGCGCCGCCAGCACGCTGGCCCAGGGCCGGCGCTCGGCATCCAGGCTGCCCGCGATCAGAAAGGGCAGCTGCGCGAAGAAGCTGCGGTGCTGGTCGGGCATGTGATCGCGGACCACGCGCGGACCGATCTCGGCCAGGCGCTCGCCGATGCCGGCGCGCGCCTGCAGCGCGCGCTCGCCCTCGTGCCAGGTGGCGGCAGCGGCGTTCACGCTCTGAGCCCGATGCGCGACGCCACCATCGGCACGAAGCCCGGCAGCGCCTCGATGCGCGCCAGCCAGTCGCGCACCTTCGGGTAGGGATCCAGCGACACATTGCCTTCGGGCACATGCGCGACGTAGCTGTAGTTGGCGATGTCGGCGAGCGTCGAAGAGTCGTCCGCGAGGAAGAGACGGTCGCAGAGTTCGGTCTCCATCACCTTCAGCAGGTTGTGGGAGCGCGCGATCACGTCGGACGGATCGGTGGCCAGCCCGAACAGCACGATCACGCGCGCCATCGAAGGGCCTTGCGCCAGCGGGCCGGCCGCGACCGAGAGCCAGCGCTGCACGCGCGCCGCGCCGAGCGGGTCGCGCGGCAGCCAGCGCGCCGGCTCGGGTGCATAGCGCTCGTTGAGGTACAGCAGGATCGCGTTCGAATCGGCCAGCGTGACCTCGCCGTCCTCGATCACCGGCACCTGGCCGAAGGGGTTGCGGCGCAGGAACTCGGGGCTGCGCTGCGCGCGCGCTGCGAGATCGATCTCGACGACTTCGAAAGGCAGCCCGAGCAGCCCGAGAAACAGACGCACGCGATGCGAGTGACCGGAGATCGACGAGCTGTAGACCGTGATGGGACGGGCGGGACGGGTGGGCATGGCTTTCTTCCTGGCTGGTGGTGGGTGGATGAAGCCGATTCTTCTTTGATACGTGCTTCGGAGTAATGGCCATTGCTGTATTTCACTGCTGCGATTTCCGGTCTAATCGGCCTCATGGACCGCCTCAAAGCCATGCAGACCTTCGTGCAGATCGCCGATCAGGGCAGCCTGACCAGGGCCGCCGATGCGCTGGAAAGCTCGCTGCCGGCCGTGGTGCGCTCGCTGGCCGCGCTCGAAGCGCATCTCGGCGTGCGCTTGTTCCACCGCACGACACGGCGCATCTCGCTGACCGAGGAAGGCCGCCGCTACCTCGAAAGCGTCCGCGAAGTGCTGGCCGCGGCCGACGCCGCCGACCGCGCGCTCACGGTCGATGCGGCCGAGCCCGCGGGGCAGCTCACGGTCACGGCGCCGGTGCTGTTCGGCCACATGTACGTGGCGCCGGCGATCGTTCGCTTTCTCCAGCGCTACGACAGGATGCGCTGCAGCGTGCTGCTGCACGACCGCACGGTGAATCTGCTGGAGGAAGGCATCGATGTCGGAATCCGCATCAGCCCGCTCGAGGACTCCTCGCTGGTCGCGCAGCAGCTCGGCAGCATCCGCCGCGTGGTGGTCGCGAGCCCGGCCTATCTGCAGCAGCACGGCATCCCGCGGCATCCGCGGGAACTGCTGAAGGCCAACTGCGTGCGCATTCATCCGAGCGCGCCCGTGCACTTTCGCGAAAACGGCCGCAGCTTCGCGGTCGCGGCCAAGGGCAACCTCGAGTTCAACCACATCGCCCCGGTGGTGGAAGCCTGTGCCGCGGGCATGGGCTTCGGCATATTCTTCTCCTACCAGGTGCAGCCCTTCGTTGCGCAGGGGCGGCTTGCCATCGTGCTCGAGGACTTCGAGCTGGAGCCGCGGCCGGTGAGCGTGATCTATCCGCACGCGCGGCTGCTGCCCGCACGCACGCGCGCGTTCATCGAGTGGATGAAGAAGGAGTTCGAGGGCCTGCATCTCTGAAGCGAGGCGCTGCCCGCTTGCGCCACAATGCCGCGGTGCCCAGCCTCGCTCCCCCTCTTTTCCACGCCAGCCACCTGCACAAGCGCTACGGCGCGACCACCGTGGTCGACGACCTGTCCTTCGAGATCGCGCGCGGCGAGTGCCTCGGCGTGATCGGCCCCAACGGCGCCGGCAAGACCACCACCATCCGCATGTGCCTGGGGCTCACCACGCCCGACGGCGGCACGATCGATGCGCTCGGCGGACTCTCGATGCCGCGCGATGCGCGTGCCATCAAGGCGCAGCTCGGCGTGGTGAGCCAATTCGACACGCTCGACCCGGACTTCAGCTGCGCCGAGAACCTGATGGTCTATGCGCGCTACTTCGGCATGCGCCGCGCGCAGATCGCACCGCGCATTCCGCAGCTGCTCGAGTTCGCGGCGCTCTCGCACAAGGCCGATGCGAGGCCGGGCGAGCTTTCGGGCGGCATGCGACGCCGCCTGTCGCTGGCGCGCGCGCTGGTCAACGACCCGAAGCTGCTGATGCTCGACGAGCCCACCACCGGCCTGGATCCACAGGCGCGGCACCTGATGTGGGAGCGGCTGCAGCTGTTGCTGCAGCAGGGCAAGTCGATCCTGCTCACCACGCATTTCATGGACGAGGCCGAGCGCCTGTGCTCGCGCCTGCTGGTGCTCGACCACGGGCGCAAGATCGCCGAAGGGCGCCCGCGCGACCTGATCGCCGAACACCTGGAGCCCGACGTGGTCGAGGTGTACGGCAACGGCGCGCTCGGGCTCGCGCATTCGCCGCTCAAGAAGTTCGCGGCCCGCGTCGAGGTCAGCGGCGAAACGGTCTTCTTCTATACGCAGGATGCACGCGGCCTGCTGGCTGCACTGGCGAGCCACAGCGGCCTTCGCACCTTCCATCGACCGGCGAACCTGGAGGATCTGTTCCTCAAGCTGACCGGCCGGCAAATCCGCGAGGACGGTTGAAGCATGAGACGCCGGGCCGCCCCCTGGTCGAATGGCACCGCAGCGCAGAGCGCGGAGGTTACCCAATGAGCACGACGATCGATACGACACTGCCCGCGGCGCCCTCGGTCTGGCGCGCCCCCGAGCTCTCGATGCGCTGGTGGCCGGTGTTCCTGCGCAACCTGCTGGTCTGGCGCAAGCTCGCGATCCCCAGCCTGATCGGCAACATCGCCGAGCCGCTGATCTGGCTGGTGGCGTTCGGCTACGGCATGGGCGCACTGGTCGGCCAGGTCGAGGTGAACGGCACCAGCGTGCCTTACATCCTGTTCCTCGCCAGCGGCTCGATCTGCATGAGCTCGATGAACGCGGCCTCCTTCGAAGCGCTGTACTCGGCCTTCTCGCGCATGCATGTGCAGAAGACCTGGGACGGCATCATGAATGCCCCCGTGGGGCTCGACGACGTGGTGCTGGCCGAAATGCTGTGGGCCGGTTTCAAGGCCATCTTCACGACCACCGCGATCCTGTTCGTGATGCTGGGCCTCGGCATCAGCCACAGCCCCAAGCTCCTGGCCGCCTGGTTCGTGCTGGCGGGCGTGGGCGTCACCTTCTCGTGCATCGCGCTGATCTTCAATGCGCTCGCCAAGGGCTACGACTTCTTCACCTACTACTTCACGCTGTTCATGACGCCGATGATGTTTCTCTCGGGCGTGTTCTTTCCGCTGGAGCAGCTGCCGGGCGCGGTGCGGATGCTGGCGGACTGGCTGCCGCTTGCCAATGCGGTGGCGCTGGTGAGGCCGCTGTTCATGGATCAGTGGCCGGCGGAGTGGTGGCGGCATGCGGTGGTGCTGGTGGTCTACACCGTCGCATCGTTCTGGGTCGCGCTGGCCTTGACCAGAAAGCGCTTCAGGGCCTGACTTACTCCCTCCCCATCTGGGGGAGGTCCGGGATGGGCACCGGCTCACCGCCGGCCTTCAAGCGCGGCGAAAGCGGAAATAAGTCACACGCCGGCATCGATCTGAGTAACAAGCGCTTAATTTACTTACAGAAACAGTTGTTACAGACTGGCGCAGCCCCTCGGGCGCCGCGTCGGTCTTTCACGTGGACCGACCTTTCTTGGTTTTTCTTGGAAGGAAAGTCATGGACCCCCTCATCGGCCAATTGCTGACTCCGAAATACGCCCTCGGGACGGTGGTGCTCTCGTACGTGATTTCGTTCTTCGGCTCGCTGCTCGCCCTTCTGTGCGCAAGAAAGATGGTCCGTGCCGACGGCACTGTGGACTTCGCCATGCTGGCCTCCGGCGCCGTGGCCCTGGGCGGCATCGGCATCTGGTCGATGCACTTCATCGGCATGGTGGCCTACCGCCTGCCCATTCCCATTGCCTACAACCTGCCCTTGACCGTCCTCTCGCTGGTGGCCGCGATCGTCATTTCCGGCATCGCCCTGTACCTGGCGGGCGGCAAGCGCTTCAACGCCAAGGGCTGGGTCGCCGGCAGCCTGCTGGCGGCAGTGGGCGTCTGCGTGATGCACTACATGGGCATGTTCGCGATGAGTCTGCGCGCGACGATGAGCCTCGATGGGAACATCGTGGCGGGCTCCTTCGCCATCGCCGTCATCGCCGCCGCCTCGGCACTGTGGCTGGCCTTCAACCTGACCGAGCTGACGCACCAGGTGGTGGCGGCCGCCGTGATGGGCGTCGCCGTCTGCTCGATGCACTACGTCGGCATGACGGCGGCCAGCATGGTTTGCATCGCGCCCACGGCCCCCAGCGCCTTCGCCGTCGGCGGCAGCAACATCGGGCTGGGCGTGTTCGGCATCGCCGGCATCGTGCTGATCTTTATCCTCTGGGTGGTGACAGGCCGCGCGATCGACAGCTCGCCACGGGCCACGGCGCACGCATAGCCAGTTTGCGCAAGCGGTGCGCCAGGCCGCGCGCCTAGAGTGAGGCATGCAGTACACCCACGAGCACCTCGAGATCCAGAAGACGCTCAGGCGCTTCATCGACGAGGAGATCAACCCGCATGTCGACGCGTGGGAAGCGGCGGAGAGCTTTCCCGCGCACGAGGTGTTCAGGAAGCTCGGCGCGCTCGGCCTGCTGGGGCTCAACAAGCCGGAGGAGTACGGCGGCGCCGGGCTCGACTACTCCTACGCGATGGCGCTGGCCGAAGCGCTCGGCCATGTGCGCTGCGGCGGCGTGCCGATGGCCATCGGCGTGCAGACCGACATGTGCACGCCGGCGCTCGCGCGCTTCGGCAGCGACGCGTTGCGGCGCGAGTTCCTCGCACCCGCGATCGCCGGCGAAACCGTGGGCTGCATCGGCGTCAGCGAACCCGGCGCCGGCAGCGACGTGGCCGGCCTCAAGAGCCATGCGCGCAAGGACGGCGGCGACTACCTGATCAGCGGGCAGAAGATGTGGATCACCAACAGCCTGCAGGCCGACTGGATGTGCATGCTGGTCAACACCGGCGACGGGCCGGCGCACAGGAACAAGTCCTTGGTCATCGTGCCGATGGACAGCCCCGGCATCGAAAAGGCGAAGAAGATCAGGAAGATCGGCATGCACTCGAGCGACACCGGCCTCATCTACTTCGACAACGTGCGCGTGCCGCAACGCAACCGCATCGGCGAGGAAGGCCAGGGCTTCGTCTACCAGATGCAGCAGTTCCAGGAGGAGCGCCTGTGGTGCGCCGCCAGCTCGCTCGAACCGATGGAGGCCTGCATCACCGACACCATCGAGTGGGCGCAGCAGCGCAAGCTCTTCGGCGGCACACTGGCCGACCAGCAGTGGGTGCAGTTCAAGCTGGCCGAGCTCCAGACCGAGGTGGAAGCGCTGCGCGCGCTGACCTACCGCGCCTGCGACCTCCACGTGCAGGGCGAGGACGTGACCGCGCTGGCCTCCATGGCCAAGCTCAAGTGCGGCCGCCTCACGCGCGAAGTGGCCGACACCTGCCTGCAGTTCTGGGGCGGCATGGGCTTCACCTGGGAGAACCGTGTGTCGCGCCTGTACCGCGATGGCCGGCTGGCCTCGATCGGCGGCGGCGCCGACGAGGTGATGCTGGTCATCCTGGCCAAGACCATGGGGATCGCGAAGCGGCCGCCGCAGTCATGAAGAAGAGGATGCCTTGGCCGCCCTCAGCTTGTCCTTTTTGCTCGGGCGCTTGCCCTTGATGCCGCCGGTGCCGTCCTGTGCTCTTGCGCTCGCTCGAGTTTCTGCCGGCTCGAAGCCAGCCACCCGCTCGCGCGGCACGTTCAGGCCCTGGCGCTTTTCGATCAACCGGAAATGCGCCTCGCTGTCCGCGCTCACGAAGCTCAGCGCCACGCCGCTCTCGCCGGCACGTCCGGTGCGCCCGATGCGGTGCAGGTAATCGACGGCCGAACGCGGCAAGTCGTAGTTCACCACCGCCGGCAACTGCACTACGTCGATGCCGCGCGCGGCAAGGTCGGTGGCCACGACCACCTTGACCCTCGAAGCCTTGAAGTCGGCCAGCACCTGCGTGCGCTTGCCCTGGCTCAGCACGCCGTGGAAAGGCTCGGCATCGATGCCGGCCTTGCGCAGCTTGTCTGCCACGATCTCGGCCGCATGCTTGGTGGCGACGAAAACCAGCACCCGCGCCCAGCCCTCGTGCTGGACCAGGTGACGCAGCAGCTGCGTACGCCGCCCGGCATCGACCTCGATCGCGCGCTGCAGGATGGCGGGCGCTTCGGCTGCTTCGGCCTGCACCTCGATGCGGACCGGCTCGCGCAGGAGGCCCTCGGCCAGCGAGCGCACCGCGGCCGGGAAGGTGGCCGAGAACAGCAGGTTCTGGCGCTGCGCCGGCAAGAGCGCGAGGATGCGCCCGAGCTCGTCGGCAAAGCCGAGATCGAACAGCCGGTCGGCCTCGTCGAGCACCAGCATCGATACCGAGGAAAGCCTGAGCGCGCGGTGGTCGACCAGGTCCAGCAGCCGGCCCGGCGTGGCGACCATGACGTCGGCGCCGCCGCGCAGCGCCATCATCTGCGGATTGATGGAGACGCCGCCGAACGCGACCGCGATCTTGACCGGCGCCGGCAGATGCCGTGCCAGGCCGCGCATCGATTCACCGACCTGCGCCGCGAGTTCGCGCGTCGGCACCAGAATCAGCGCCCGCAGCCGGCGCGGCGCGTCCGGGCGCTCGCCCGCCAGCCGCTGCAGCAGCGGCAGCGAGAAGGCGGCCGTCTTGCCGGAACCGGTCTGGGCCGCGCCCAGGATGTCGCGGCCCTGCAGAATCGGCGCAATGGCCGCGGCCTGGATGGCGGTGGGCGCGGCATAGCCCTTGTCGGCTGCGGCGCGCGCCATGGCAGGATCGAGGCCCAGAGAGCTGAATGGCATGAATGAGGAAGGTGAAGACAAGTGAAGGAGCATAGCCAGCATGTCGCCCGATGACCTCGAACGCCTGGTGAGGCTCGAAATGCCCTTCGGTAAGCACAAAGGTTGCGTGATCGCCGACCTGCCCGGCAACTACCTCCAGTGGTTCGCGCGCGAGGGCTTTCCCAAGGGCGAGATCGGCCGCCTGCTGGCACTGATGCACGAGATCGACCACAACGGGTTGAAGGGCCTGCTGGATCCGCTGCGAAGGCCGCGTTAACCCTTACAAAAAGCATTTCTGACAAATTCTCAATAGTGAACGACAATACCGGGGCGTCCTGGCATTTTTTCTGCCAAAGACGTGATCCGGTGATCGGTCAGTTTCGCGCCACAGCGCTGCTTTAGTTTGTTGTGATACAGGGACTCCATCGCTTTGTTTTGTTGGTTTGAATTAGGAGTCCCTCCATGGGCAAGAAACTTTACGTAGGCAACCTCGCTTACTCCGTGCGCGACGACACACTCGAACAGGCTTTTGGCCAGTACGGTTCGGTCGCCAGTGCCAAGGTCATGATGGAACGCGACAGCGGTCGCTCCAAGGGCTTCGGCTTCGTCGAAATGAGCAGCGACGCGGAAGCGCTCGCAGCCATCGAAGGCCTGAATGGCCAATCCCTCGAAGGCCGCAGCCTGACCGTCAATGAAGCCCGTCCGATGGAGCCCCGTTCGCCCGGCGGCTTCGGCGGCGGCGGTGGCCGCAGCGGCGGCGGTGGCGGCTACGGTGGTGGCGGCGGCGGCGGTTACGGCGGCGGCGGCGGTGGCGGCAATCGCAGCGGCGGTGGCGGCTACGGCGGCGGCGGCGGTGGTCGCGGCGGCTACTAAGCACATAGCGCACGCTTCACAGCGTCGATGAAAAGGCTCCTTCGGGAGCCTTTTTTCGTTGCGCGTCAACACGCCTGACGAGGATCAAGGCCGCTATCGGCCGGGTGCTGGCGGCGGCGCTGGCGCGGGCGCTGCCGGGCACCGTGCTCTTGCCTTCGATCAAGGCGAAGCGCTAAGAAGCCTTTGTGGAGGACTGAGCAGTCCCAGCAGTTGCAAGGCCAGCCGGTGCGTCGTCGAACGCGGGTCGGCAAGTTCGTTGAGCACGTCCATGTGGTTGCGCCGTGCAACGCGCTCCGCGGCAACGACGCGCGGACCCCACGCTTGCGAGATCAGCGCAGCCTGCCGCTGGAACTCCTCGCTCTCGTCGCCGCCGACCACTGTCGCCAGCGATCCGCGCGGCGGCGGCAGCAGCGCAGCCGGGCTCAGGCGCAGGGCCGACGCGGCGTCGAGGCGGACGTCCGTAGCCAGGAAGGGCGCGTGCCGCAGCGGTTCGAGCTCGTAGAGGCCTGAAATAGCCAACGCAGACTTCACCAGATCCGCAGGCAGGTCAGACGCCACGGCGCGCCAATCGCAGGCGAGCAGCATCGTCGCCAGGTGTCCTCCGGCGGAGTGGCCGGCCACCACGATGCGCTCGGGATCCCCGCCGTGTTCCGCCGCATGCCGATACACCCAGGCCAAGGCCTGCACCAGCTGCAGCACGATGTGCTCGATGCCGACCGCCGGGCACAGCGCGTAGTTCGCCAGCACCACCATCGCCCCGGCATCGACGAAGGGCGGGGCCACGAAGCTCTGGTCGCGCTTGTCCAGCGCGCGCCAGTAGCCGCCGTGGATGTACACCAGCACCGGCGCGCCGGGACGCAAGGCCGGATGCACATCGAGTCGCTCGCTGGCGTCATCGCCGTATGCGAGATCGCACACCCAGCCGGGCAACTCGTAGGCCCTGGCCGAGGCATCGGCCCAATGCTTCAGGATCGACGGATGCTCCGGAATGCGCGCGCGGTTGTTGTACTGCGCATCGAACCAGGCGGGCGATGGGCGGCGCACGATGGCCCTCGCGCTCAGCGCCGCTTTGCCGCGGCCGCGACGGCCTTCGCACCGTTCACGCGGGCTGGGCGCGGAACCGGCTGCTTCTGGTCGGACTCGCGCAGCGCCGCATCGATCAGCGCATCGGCCATCCAAAGCGCCGTGCGCTCGACCTCGCGGTCGCGCAAGCCCCAGATGTCCTTGAGGATCACATAGGGCTCGATGCCGTAGACCACCGACAGCGCATGGTGCAGCCGGTCCCGCACGGCCGGCCGCAACTGGGGCGCTAGCGGCTCGATCGCATGCTGGAGGATGCGCACGCGGTGGCCGCGCCGATAGGGTTCCTCCTCCAGCAGGCCGGCGCGCTCGAGCGCCCATTGCTCCAACGACAGCTGCGCGGCCGCACGCAGCTGGGCCTCGAATTCCTTGAAGCGCGGAAAGGTCTGGACGAACAGTTCGTGCACCCGCTCGCGGCCGCTCGGGTTGTCGGAGGCGAGCTTGCGCACCGGCCCGAGCGAGCTGTCGATCACCGCGGTGACCAATGCGCTGCGGCTCGGAAAGTAGCGGTAGGCCGTGGCGCGCGACACCTTCGAGCGCGCCGCCGCCTCGGCCACCGAAGGGATGTGGCCGTCCTGCCGAATGATGTCCATGGCGGTGTCGAGCAGGAGCTTGAAGGTGGCGGCCTTGACGCCGCGCTCGGGCGGCAGCGGGGGTTCGCTCAGCTTGTGCTTCAGTCGCGCCATGGGGTTTGTACGGGTCCGGAAGGGCTTGGCTTCACTTGTGAAGGTCTGAGGTCGGCACGTATGATGCACCGATCCCGATTTGAGACGCAAGTCTCAAAAATGGCAATTCCCTGATCTCGAGGCGGCTGGTGTCACCGGCAAGAACCGCGGGACATGACGGAGACAAATGCGATGCGCTTGGCCAGCTGGAGTTGGGGCGGACGCGATCACGTGGGCACGATCTCGCCGGACGGGCGTGAGGCCACGCCGCTGGCCGTGCGCGACGCATCGCTGGGCGCCCTGCCCCTGATCCAGGCGCTCGCCCGCGACGAGCCGCTGCCGCAGCCTTCCGGCGCTCGGCTGCCCGTTGAAGTCGTCACGCTGCGCGCACCGCTGCCGCGCCCGCTGCGCAGCCTGTTCTGCATCGGGCGCAACTACCGCGCGCACGCCACCGAGCTCGCGAGCACCGTGTTCCGAGAGACCATGCCCGAAAAGGACCCGTGGCCGATCGTCTTCGGCAAGCTGGGCGAATGCGTGGTCGGGCCGCACGATGTGGTGCGCCTGCCCTCGGCCGCCATCTCGGTGCAGATCGACTACGAATCGGAGCTGGCCGTGGTCATCGGCCGGGGCGGGCGCGACATCCCGCGCTCGCGTGCGATGGACCATGTGTTCGGCTACACCATCGTCAACGACGTGACCGCGCGCGACGTGCAGATGCGCCATCAGCAATGGGAGCTGGGCAAGAGCTTCGACGGCTTCTGCCCGATGGGGCCGTGGATCGTGAGCGCGGACGAGCTCGACGGCCGCGCCACGCGCGTGCGCGGCTGGGTCAACGGCGCGCTGCGCCAGGACGGACTCACGAAAGACATGATCTTCGACATCCCGACGCTCGTCGAGACCTGCTCGCGCGGCATCACGCTGCATGCGGGCGACGTGATCGCCACCGGCACGCCGGCCGGCGTCGGCATGGGCCAGACGCCGCCGCAGTGGCTCAGATCCGGCGACCGGGTGCGCATCGAGATCGACGGCATCGGCGCCATCGAGAACAGGTTCGAATAGATGGCCTTCCAATTGATCGATCGCATCGCGGTGGAAGAAGAAGGCGAAGGCCCTGCCGTCGTCTGCGTGCACGGCCTGGGCGGCAGCTCGAACAGCTTCACGCCGCTGATGCCGGCGCTGGCGCGGCATCGCGTGATCCGCGTCGACCTGCCGGGCAGTGGACGCTCCCAGCGGGCCGAGGGCGCGCTCTCGATCGAGCGCTACGTCGACACGTTGCTCGCCGTCTGCGAGCGCCTGAAGCTCACGCGGGCTCACTGGATCGGGCATTCGATGGGCACCATCGTTTGCCAGCACATCGCGGCCGACCATCCCAAGCTTGCGGCCAGCGTCGCGCTCTTCGGGCCACTGATCGCCCCGCCCGACGCCGCGCGAGCCGCCATGCAGGCGCGCGCGGCCAAGGCGCGCGAAGGCGCGGCCGGCATGCACGAGATCACCCAGTCGCTGCTGCAGGCCGCGGTCTCCGCCGACACGCGCCAGCGCCTGCCGCTGGCCGTGGCCTTCGTGCGCGAGAGCCTGATGCGGCAGGACGGCGACGGCTATGCGCGCAGCTGCGAAGCGCTCGCCGGCGCCCGAGGAGCGGCGCTGGAGCGCATCGAAGCGCCCGTGCTGCTGGTCACCGGCGACGAGGACGGCGTCGCGCCGCCGCAGGCGGTGCGCGCCATGGCCGACAAGCTGCACAACGCGGCCAGCAAGCGCGTGGTGGTGCTGCCGCGCTGCGGGCACTGGACGCCGGTCGAGCGTCCCGACGAATGCCAGCGCGAGCTGCGCGAGTTCCTGGCAACCAACGCGAGGACCTGAGATGAGCTCACTGCCCGGCCGCCCGAAGGTGGGCTCGCTTCCCCTCGGGGGGAACGGCGCGCAGCGCCGAAGGGGGTACTGATGGCCGATGTGATGTTCACCAACGTCCGCATCTTCGACGGCGGCGGCGAAGCGCCCTTCACCGGCGACGTGCTGGTGCAGGGCAACCGCATCGCGCGCGTCGTGCCCACTGGCTACGGCGCGCGCTCGGCGCCGGTGATGGGCGCGCAGCTGATCGACGGCGCCGGCGCCTTCCTGATGCCGGGCATGGTGGAGGCGCACACGCATTTCTCGTGGAACGACCAGCCCAGCCTCGACGCCATCCAGCGCATGCCGCCCGAAGAGCACATCCTGTGGTGCGCCGAAGTCGCGAAGCGCTACCTCGATATGGGCTGGACCAGCTGCGTCGGCGCCGCGGCGGCGAAGCCGCGGCTCGACGTGGTGATTCGCAACGCGATCGCCGACGGCACCATCGTCGGCCCGCGCTACCTGGCGGCCAGCCAGGAGATCACCGTGCCCGGCGGCCTCGGCGACACCACGCAGCCGCACCTGCCGCAGCCCGAGTTCGCCTTCGGCGCGGTCGTCAGCGGCGCCGAGGAAATGCGGCGCTGCGTGCGCATGTTCGCCAAGTACGGCGTCGACTCGCTGAAGATCAATCTCTCGGGCGAGTCGATCACCGGCATGTCCAGCGAGATGAGCCAGTTCACCGAAGAGGAGATCGCGGTCTGCGTGCAGGAGGCCAAGGCCTGGGGCAAGCGCGTGGCGGCGCATGCGCGCTCCACCTGGTCGATCAAGCAGTGCGTGAAGCAGGGCATCGAGGTGATCTACCACGCCAGCTTCACCGACGAGGAAGCGCTCGACATGCTGGAAGAGCACAAGCTCGAGCACTTCATCGCGCCGGGGCTGGCCTGGCTCATCAACACCTGCCATCACGCGAGCGAATGGGGCCTGACGCCCGAGGTGACGCGCAAGATGGGCTACCACCGCGAGCTCGAGGCCGCGGTCGAGAGCATGCGCGCGATGCGCAAGCGCGGCATCCGCATCCTGCCCGGCGGCGACTACGGCTTTGCGTGGACGCCGCACGGCACCAACGCGAAGGATCTGGAGTACTTCGTCAAGCACGTGGGCATGAGCACGATGGAAGCGCTGCTCTCGGCCACCGCCTGGGGCGGCCCGATGATGCGCATGGGCAAGGTGCTCGGCTACATCCGCGAAGGCTATCTCGCCGATCTCCTGCTGATCGACGGCGATCCGCTGGCCGACATCACTGTGCTGCAGGACAAGAGCCGCATCCTGGCGGTGATGAAGGACGGCGAGTTCCACCGCGCGCCGCCGGTGCGGCAGGCGCACATGACACGCTGGGCGGCTTGACATGAGACCGGCGTTTTCCTCTTGTCCCCTCTCCCTCCGGGAGAGGGCCACGGTGAGGGCACCGGACGCATCCATCGCTCCACATGTTCGAAGGCCCAGCGCCCTCACCCCCACCCTCTCCCGGAGGGAGAGGGAGCAAGACAGGAGAAGCTCATGAGCGATGTTGTCTTCACCAACGTTCGCATCCTCGACGGCACGGGGCAGAACCCGTACACCGGCAGCGTGCTGGTGCGCGGCAACCGCATCCGCCAGGTCGGCCGCAGCACGGCGCCGATCGCGCCCGGCGGCGCGATGGTGGTCGACGGCGCCGGCGCCACGCTGATGCCCGGCCTCTGCGAGGCCCACACGCACTTCTCGTGGAACGACGCGGCCACGCTCTCGGCGATCCAGCGCATGCCGCTGGAGGAGCACGTGCTGTGGTGCGCCAAGGTCGCCAAGCGCTATCTCGAAGCCGGCTTCACCTCCTGCGTGGGCGCGGCCTGCGCCAAGCCGCGGCTCGACGTGGTGATCCGCAACGCCATCAACGCGGGCCAGATCCCCGGGCCGCGCTACCTGGCCGCGAGCCAGGAGATCACCGTGCCCGGCGGCCTGGGCGACGAGACCTTGCCGCACCTGCCCTTCCCCGAGTTCAGCTTCGGCGTGAACGTGAACTCGGCCGACGAGATGCGCAAGGTGGTGCGCATGTTCCTCAAGTACGGCGTCGACTCGATCAAGCTCAATCTCTCGGGCGACAACTTCACGCCCGACTCGCCGGCCGAGACCACCTGGATGAGCGATGCCGAGGTCGACGCGGCGATGCAGGAAGTGCGTGTGCGCGGCAAGCGCGGCACCGCGCATGCGCGCTCGGCGGCCTCGGTCAAGCAGGCGCTGCGCCACGGCATCGACGTGATCTACCACGCGAGCTTCACCGACGAGGAGACGCTCGACATGCTGGAGGCCGCGAAGGAGCGCGTCTTCGTCGCGCCGGGCATCGCGATCATCTACGCGATGCTGCACGAGGCCGAGCCCTACGGCATCACGCACGAGAAGGCGGTCGCGATGGGCTACCAGATCGAATGGGACGCGGCGCTCGAGTCGCTGAAGGCCATGCACCGGCGCGGCGTGCGCGTCCTGCCCGGCGGCGACTACGGCTTCGCCTTCACGCCGCATTGCCAGAACGCGCGCGACCTGGAGTTCTTCGTCAAGCACCTCGGCTTCACGCCGGCCGAGGCGATCCGCTCGGCCACGGTCTACGGCGGCCAGATCATGATGCGCGGCCACGAGCTCGGCACCATTCAGGACGGCTACCTGGCCGACCTGCTGCTGGTCGACGGCGATCCGCTCGCCAACCTCGCCATCCTGCGCGACCCGAAGCGCATCCTCGCGGTGATGAAGGACGGCGAGTTCGCCAAGGCGCCGGAGATCGCGTCGCAGCGGGTGTGGGAGCGGGCTGCATGACATCAACGGGTCGTTGGCTGTTGTGGCTGCTGGTGGGCGGCCCGGTCCTCGCGTTCTCGCTCTGGGCGCTCTTCGACAACGCGCGCCTCTACCTCGTCACGCTGCTCAACAGCCTCACGCTGGCTTCGCTGTACTTCATCGTCGCCAGCGGCTTCACGCTGGTCTTCGGGCTGATGCGCAACGTCAACCTCGCGCACGGCTCGCTGTACCTGCTCGGCGGCTACGTGGGCTACGTGGTCGCGAACCACACCGGCTGGTGGATTCTCGCGGTGGCGGCCGGCTTCGCCGCGTCGGCGATCGCCGGGCTCCTGATCCAGTGGCTGATCCTGCGCCACATGCAGGGCGAGGAGCTGCGCCAGACACTGGTGACGATCGGCCTGTCGATCGTGATCGCCGACGTGCTGCTGTGGATCTTCACCGGCCAGGTGCACCAGATGGAAGCCCCGAGCTGGCTGCAGGGGCCGATTCGCGACATCCCGCTCATCCGCGCGTACTCCGCCTACCGGCTCAGCCTGCTGGGCTTCGGCATCCTGATCGGCGTCGGGCTGTGGTGGCTGCTGAACCGCACGCGGGTCGGCATGATGATCCGCGCCGGCGTCGACGATCGCGCGATGCTCGCGGCCGCCGGCGTGAACGTGAACCGCGTGTTCGCGATCACCTTCATGCTCGGCGCCGGGCTGGCGGGCTTCGGCGGCGTGATCGGCGCGGTCGAGCTGTCGATGGTGCCGGGCGAGGACATCCGGCTGCTGCTCGCCTCCTTGATCGTCGTGATCGTCGGCGGCATGGGCAGTGTCGTGGGCGCCGCGATCGGCGCGGTGATTCTCGGCCTCGCCGAGACCTACGGCCTCGCCTATGCGCCGACCTACAGCGTGGTCTTCACCTTCGGCATCCTGATCCTCGTGCTCGCCTTCCGGCCGCGGGGAATCATGGGGAGGGCATCGTGAGCGCCGCAAAATGGCGCCGCGCGATGAACGGGCGCGCCGCCATGACCTCGTCGATTCGCCCGGCCGCGGCGGTGCCGTTCCCGGGCATCCCGGCGCAGCCCGCCGAGCGCGGTGCGCGCTGGTTCGATGCGCTGCGCGCATACGTCGGCCCGCACCACATCGTCGTGCTCGCCGCCCTGCTGCTGCTCCCTTTCATCGCCTCGCCCTTCTTCACCTTCCAGGTCGCGGCGCAGGCGCTGGTGCTCGGGCTGATCGCACTCTCGCTGACCTTCCTGGCCGGCTACGGCGGCATGATCTCGCTGGCGCAGATGACGGTGGCCGGCATCGCCGGCTATGCGCTCGCGATACTCGGCACCAGCAGCAGCGCCGAGATCAGCCTCGGCTGGCCATGGTGGGCGGCGGTGCCCTTCGCACTGCTCATAGCGACCATCGCCGCGACCTTGATCGGGTGGCTGTCGGTGCGTACCGAAGGCATCTACACGATCATGATCACGCTGGCCATCGGGGTCGCGTTCTACTACCTGGTGCTGCAGAACTACAGCCTCTTCAACGGCTTCCAGGGCCTGCGCGAGCTGAAGCCGCCCACCGTCTTCGGCGTCAACTGGCGCGACCCGCTGCCCTTCTATTTCCTCGCGCTGGCCTTGTCGCTCGCCGCATACCTGCTGGTGCGCTGGATCGTGCGCGCGCCCTTCGGCATCGCGCTGCAGGGCATCCGCGACAACCCGCGGCGCATGCGCGCGCTCGGTTTCCATGTGGTCGCGCATCGCGTGGCGGCCTATGCGCTGGCCGGCGCGATCGCGGCCGTCGGCGGCATCCTGCTCGCCTGGTACAACGCGCTGATGTCGCCGGGCTCGGTCGGCACTTCCTGGCTGATCAACATCCTCGTGATCGCGGTGCTCGGCGGCATCCGGCACCCGATCGGCGCCTTCCTCGGCGCGCTGGTCTTCGTGCTGCTGCAGACCTTCGCCATCGACCTGATCGACCGCGAGCGCTTCAATCTCGTGATCGGCGGCGTGTTCCTCGCCGTGGTGCTTTTTTCCCCCGACGGCCTGCTCGGACTGTGGGCGATGTTGCGCTCGCGTTTCGGCCCGAGACCAGGCTTGATTTCCAACCAAAGGAGACAACCGTGAACGTGACTAAGCGACTCTGGGTTCGTTCGATATTGGGCGCGGCCGCTGCCGCGGCGCTGGCAGGCGGCGCCTGGGCGCAGCAGGGCCAGCCGGTGAAGATCGGCCTCCTGGCCACGCTCGAGGGGCCGTTCGCGGCCGGTGGCGCGGACGGCATGCGCGGCGCCGAGCTGGCGGTCAAGCAGCGCGGCGGCACGGTGGCTGGCCGCAAGATCGAGCTCATCAAGGCCAGCTCCGACGCCAAGCCCGACGTCGCGGTCAACGCGACGCGCAAGCTGGTGGAGCAGGACAAGGTCGACATCATGGTGGGCCCGCTGTCCGGCGGCGAAGGCATCGCGGTCAAGGACTATTCCAAGACCCAGCCGCAGGTGACCTTCATCAACGGCGCCTCCGGCGCGCAGGCGACCACGCTGGTCAACCCGAGCCCGAACTTCTTCCGCTTCAACACCGAAGGCGCGCAGTGGATGATGGGCCTCGGCAAGGCGGCGCTGGCCAAGGGCTACAAGCGCACCATGGTGATCGCCGAGGACTACGCCTTCCCCTACTCGCAGGTGCAGGGCTTCATGGCCGAGTACTGCAAGGCCGGCGGCAAGGTGCCCGAGAAGGCCTGGGTACCGCTGGGCGGCAAGGACTACTCGTCGGTGATCGCGAAGATCCCGAAGGACGTCGACGCGCTCCTGGTCGTGCTCGGCGGCGCCGACGCGGTCAACTTCCTGACCCAGTACGAGAACGCGGGCGGCGACAAGCCGATACTCGGCGGCTCGATCACCGTCAGCCAGGACGTGCTCAACTACAAGGGCAAGCGCCGCGACTCGCTGGTCGGCACGCTGTCGGCCGGGCCGCTGGCCGACGCCTACGACGGCGCGGAATGGAAGGCCTTCGTCGCCGATTACCAGAAGAACTATCCGGTCTCGGCCGGCGGCTTCCCGAGCCCGAGCCTGTTCGCCTACGTTTACTACGTCAACATGAAGGCGGCACTGGACGGGCTGGACGCGGTCAAGGGCGACCTGTCCAACAATCAGGCCAAGTTCCGCGAAACGCTGTCGAAGATGACGCTGAAGACGCCGAACGGCGACGTCAAGCTGGACGCCAACCGCCAGGCGATCGGTACCACTTTCGTCACCGAAGTCGTGAAGGACTCGAAGGGAAACCTGTTCAACAAGGTGCACAGCAAGGTCGACAACGTCGAGCAGCTGCTGGGCATGAAGCCCGACGAGTTCAAGATCGGCTCGCGCGACGTGCCGAGTTGCCCGTAAGCGAAAGGCGCCGGTGGCTTCCGTCGCCTCCATCGCCAGGCCGCCGGCCGCCCGCGCGGCGGACGGCCGGCCCGCGCAGCCGCCGCTCGCGTCCAGCGACGCGCTGGTGCTCACCGGCGTCACGCGGACCTTCGGTGCGCTGCGGGCGGTCGACGACGTGTCCTTCTCGGTCGCCGCCGGGCAGAAGTACGCGGTGCTCGGCTCCAACGGCGCCGGCAAGACCACGCTCTTCAATGCCATCACCGGCGACTTCCCGCCCACTGCCGGGCGGATCCATTTCTTCGGCGAGGACATCACCGAGCTGCCGCCCTACGAACGCATCCGCAAGGGCTTGCGGCGCACCTACCAGTCCTCGCTGCTGTTTCGCGAACTCACCGTGCGCGACAACCTCTTCCTCGCGGTGCGCGGCGTGGCGAGCGGCCGCTTCAGCTGCTGGCGCCCGCGCGCAGGCGACGCGTCCATGAGCGCGACCAGGAACCTGCTCGAGCGCACGCGGCTCGCCCATCTCGCGAACGAGCGCGTCGCCAACCTGGCGCATGGCCAGCAGCGCCAGCTGGAGATCGGCATGGCGCTGGCCGGCGCGCCGCGCCTCGTGCTGTTCGACGAACCGGCCGCGGGCCTGTCGCCGGCCGAGCGCCGCGAGCTGGTCGCGCTGCTGCGCTCGCTGCCCGCGCACATGAGCTTCGTCCTGATCGAGCACGACCTCGACATCGCCTTGCGCGTGGTCGACCGCGTCACCGTGATGCACAACGGGCGCGAGCTTCGCACCGGCAGCCCGCAGGAGATAGAGAACGACGCGCAGGTGCAGGCGATCTACATGGGGAGCCGGCACTGATGGCCTGGTTCGGCAAGCACCGCGACAACACGACGAGCGGGGCGCCGGTGCTCGCGATCGAGGGCCTCGACGTCTTCTACGGCCGCGCCCATGCGCTGCAGGGCGTGAGCCTGACGCTGGAGCGCGGCGTGCTCGGCATCGTCGGGCGCAACGGCATGGGCAAGACCACGCTGTGCAACGCGGTCACAGGCCTGGTGCCGGCGCGCGGCAGCATCCGGTTCGCGGGCGAGGAGATCCTCGGCCTGGCGCCGAACGAGATTACGAAGCGCGGCATCGCCTACGTGCCGCAGGGCCGGCGCGTGTGGCCCTCGCTCTCGGTCGACGAGACGCTGCGCCTGGCCGCCGGCCGCCGGCGCGGTGTCGATCGCATCTACGCGATGTTCCCGCGCCTGGCCGAACGCCGCGGCCATGGCGGCGCGCAGCTCTCCGGCGGCGAGCAGCAGATGCTCGCGATCGGACGCGCGCTGCTGCTGGACCCGAAGCTGCTGGTGATGGACGAGCCCACCGAGGGCCTGGCGCCGGTGATCGTCGAGCAGGTGGCGCAGGCGCTGCGCGATCTCGCGGCCGAAGGCAAGATCGCGGTGCTCCTTATCGAGCAGAACCTCGGCGTCGCGATCTCGGTGGCCGACCGCATCGGCGTGATGGTCAACGGCCGCATCGCGCAGCAGATGCCGAGCGCGCAGCTCGCCGGCGACCGCGCTCTGCAGGAGCGCCTGCTCGGCTTGCGCTCGAACGGCCATGACGAAAAGGCCGGGCCCGGCGCCGAGGCCGAGGCCGTCCGCGTCGAACAGCCCGCGCCCACGCAGGTGTTCACCGTGCGCCGCGCGCATGGCGAGGGCGCGCCTTCGCTCGACGAGCTCGCGCCGAGCAGGGTGCGCGGCTTCACGCGCTGGAACGCCGGCGGCACGGCTGCGCCGGTGGTCGACATCGCGCGCGTGGCGCCCGCAGCGCAAGCGCCGGCCGTCGCGCCGGCCGCGCCGGCGGCCGCGTCGCCCCGCGTCTTCGACCTGCCCGTCGCCGCCAGCAGCGCGCGCGCCGCCTACGTGGCCGGCACCTTCGACACCAAGGGCCGCGAACTGCTCTTCCTGCGCCAGTGCCTGGAGCGTTCAGGGCTGCGCGTGGTCACGGTCGACCTGTCGACCTCCGGCAAGACCTCGCTGGCCAACGTGCACCCGCGCGAGGTCGCGCGCCATCACCCGCAAGGCGAATCAGCCGTCTTCAGCGGCGACCGCGGCAGCGCGACCGCCGCGATGGCGCTCGCCTTCGAAGCCTTCGTGCAGACGCGGCGCGACCTCGGCGGCATCATCTCCGCCGGCGGCTCCGGTGGCACCTCGATGGCCGCGCAGGGCATGCGCGCGCTGCCGATCGGCGTGCCCAAGATGATGGTCTCGACCATGGCGAGCGGAGACACGCGGCCCTACGTGGGTCCGAGCGACATCTGCATGATGTACTCGGTCACCGACGTGCAGGGCATCAACCGCATCAGCGAATGCGTGCTCGCCAACGCCGCGAATGCGCTGGCCGGGATGATCGCCCACCCGCCGGTCCGGTCGGCCGTCGACAAGCCGGCGATCGGCCTCACGATGTTCGGCGTGACGACGCCCTGCGTGCAGGCAATCACCAAGCGCCTCCAGGACAGCTACGACTGCCTCGTGTTCCATGCCACGGGCGTCGGCGGCCAGTCGATGGAAAAGCTCGCCGACTCGGGCCTGCTGGCCGGCGTGATCGACGTCTCGACGACCGAGATCGCCGACGAGATCGCGGGCGGCGTGCTCTCGGCCGGACCGGCGCGCATGGACGTGTTCGCGCGCCACGCCCTGCCCTACGTCGGCTCGTGCGGCGCGCTGGACATGGTGAACTTCGGCGCCTGGGATACGGTCCCCGAGCGCTTGCGCGCACGCAAGCTGTACCGCCACAACCCGACGGTGACGCTGATGCGCACCACCGCCGACGAGTGCCGCGCGATCGGCGAATTCATAGCCGCCAAGCTCAACGCGATGCGCGGGCCGCTGCGCTTCCTGATCCCCGAAGGCGGCGTCTCCGCGATCGACCGGCCCGGCCAACCCTTCCACGACCCCGAAGCCGATCGGGCGCTGTTCGATGCCATCGAGAAGGGATTCCGAAGCGGCGCCGAGCGCAAGCTGCAGCGGCTGCCCCTGCACATCAACGACGAAGCCTTTGCCGAGGCGCTGGTCGGCGCCTGGCACGAGCTGTCCAGGCCGACAACCAGCGCACGGCGCGCCTGATCTCAACACACGACCCAACCATGCCCCGCATCGCCAGAACCACGCTGCTCGAACGCTTCCGCGCCAAGATCGCCGCCGGCCGGCCGATCATCGGCGGCGGTGCCGGCACCGGCCTGTCGGCCAAGTGCGAGGAGGCCGGCGGCATCGACCTGATCGTGATCTACAACTCGGGCCGCTACCGCATGGCCGGCCGCGGCTCGCTCGCAGGCCTCCTGGCCTACGGCAACGCCAACGAGATCGTCTGCGAGATGGCCCGCGAGGTGCTGCCGGTGGTGAAGAACACGCCGGTGCTGGCAGGCGTCAACGGCACCGACCCTTTCATGATCCCCGAAGAATTCCTGCAACGGCTGATCGGCCTGGGCTTCTCGGGCGTGCAGAACTTTCCGACCGTCGGGCTGATCGACGGCACCTTCCGCGCGAACCTCGAGGAAACCGGCATGGGCTATGCGCTCGAGGTCCGGATGATCGAACGCGCCCGCGCGCTCGATCTGCTGACTACGCCCTACGTGTTCAGCGAGGACGACGCGCGCGCGATGGCCGCGGCCGGCGCGGACATCATCGTCTGCCATCTGGGTCTCACCACCGGCGGATCGATCGGCGCCGAGACCGCGCTCACGCTCTCCGATTGCGTGCAACGCGTCAACCTGTGGGCAGCGGCAGCCCACGCGGTGAATCCGGAGGCCATCGTGCTGTGCCACGGCGGCCCGATCGCCACGCCGGAGGACGCGCGGCACATGCTGGCGCACTGCCCCGCATGCCACGGCTTCTACGGCGCGAGTTCGATGGAGCGCCTGCCGGTCGAGGCGGCGCTCACCGAAACCACGCGCCGCTTCGTTCAGATCACAAGGAGATGACATCCATGTCAGGCGCTCAATTCGGCAATTTCATCCTCGCGCTGATCGTCGTCGCGATCGTGGTCGCAGTCGCGGTCTGGCTGCTCCACTGGTTGTACCTGCGCAGTTCCAAGGAGCGCGCCTTCGTGCGCACCGGCCTCGGCGGCCAGAAGGTGGTGCTCGACGGCGGCGCCTTCGTGCTGCCGATCGTGCACGACGTGATCCCGGTCAACATGAACACGCTGCGACTCGAAGTGAGCCGCGGCCGCGACAAGGCGCTGATTACCAAGGACCGCATGCGCGTCGACGTGATCGCCGAGTTCTACGTGCGCGTGGCCACCAAGCCCGAGGCGGTGGCCGCGGCGGCGCAGACGCTGGGCCTGCGGACCATGGAGCCGGACCAGCTGAAGGAGCTGGTCGAAGGCAAGTTCGTCGATGCCCTGCGCACCGCCGCGGCCGAGATGACGATGGAGGAGCTGCACGAGAAGCGCGGCGCCTACGTGAGGCGGGTGCGCGAGGCGGTGGCCGAGGACCTGACCAAGAACGGCTTGGAGCTCGAGGCCGCCTCGCTGACCCAGCTCGACCAGACCGGCATGGAGTTCTTCAACCCGAGCAATGCCTTCGACGCCGAGGGCCTGACGCGCCTGACCGAGCAGATCGAGCACCGCAAGAAGCAGCGCAACGACGTCGAGCAGGACACGCTGATCGCGATCCGCAACAAGAACCTCGAGGCGGAGAAGCTCTCGCTGGAGATCGATCGCGAAGGCGAGTACGCCCGGCTGACGCAGCAGCGCGAGGTCGAGATCGCGCGTGCCCGCCAGCGTGCCGAGGTGGCCACCGAGCGCGCGCAGCGCGAACAGGCCGCCGAGGGCGCGCAGATCACGGCCAAGCAGAGCATCGATGCGGCTCGCATCCGCGCCGAGCAGACCATCGAGGAAGAGCGCATCGGCAAGGAGCGCGCGATCCAGAGCGCCGAGATCGAACGCCGCATGTCGCTCGAGCTCGCCGAGCAGCAGCGCGCCATCGCGGTCGCGCGCGAGAGCAAGGCGCAGAGCGAGGCCCAGGCCGAGGCCGAGAGCGCCCGTGCGCTGGCGGTGTCCGCCGAGGAGAAGGTGTTCACGGCGCGCGAGGTCGAGATGGCCGAGCGCAAGAAGGCCATCGACCTGATCGGTGCGGCGCAGGTCGCCGAACGCGACGCGCTGCGCCTCACTTCCGCGGCGCAGGCCGAGAAGGACGCCAGCGCCAACCGCGGCGCGGCGGTGCGCGCCCAGGCGGAGGCCGATGCCGACGCCGAGAAGATCAAGTCGATGGCGCTGCGCGTACGTGCCGAGATCGAGGCCGAGGCGGCGCGCATGATGAACGAGGCGCACAACATGCTCTCGCCCGAGGCGCGCATGTCGGCGCTGCGCATGAAGCTGGTCGAGAAGGCCGAGGCGATCATCCGCGAATCGGTGCGGCCGATGGAGCGCATCGAGGGCATCAAGATCCTGCACGTCGACGGCCTGGGCGGCTCGTCGGGTGCGGGCACCCAGAACGGCGACGGCGGCGGCTTTGCCGACGGGCTGGTCAACTCGGCGCTGCGTTTTCGCGCGCAGGCGCCGCTGGTGGACCAGCTGCTGCGCGAGATCGGCATCGAGGGCGGTGACATCCAGCGGCTGGTGGGCGACGTCAGCGGCGCCCAGGCCGCGTTGCCGTCGAGCGGCCCCAAGGCGAAGGGATAGCGCATGGTGCAGGTGTACGTCTCCAGCGTGATCGACGCCAGCGCCGACAGCGTGTGGTCGCGCATCCGCGATTTCAACGGCCTGCCGCAGTGGCATCCGCTGATCGCGGACAGCCGGATCGAGAACAACCAGCCGGGCGATCGTGTCGGCTGCATCCGCCACTTCCACCAGCGCGACGGCGGCATGATCCGCGAGAAGCTCTTGGCGCTGTCGGACTACGAATACAGCTGCACCTACGAGATGCTCGAAAGCCCGATGGGCGTGACGAACTACACCGCCACGCTCAAGCTCACGCCGGTGACCGACGGCGCACGCTGCTTCGCCGAATGGAGCGCGGAGTTCGACTGCGAGGAGGGCCGCGAGCGCGAGCTGACGGAGGCGATCGGCGGCGGCGTGTTCCAGGGCGGCTTCGACGCACTGAAACGCCACTTCGGAAAAGGCTGATGGACCCCCACGCTCATCACTTCGTGTATTCGCTGCCCCCCGAGGGGGCGCAGGCCGCCCTTGGGGCGGCCCGGCGGAGGGATGACCCCCACGCTCATCACTTCGTGTACTCGCTGCCCCCCGAGGGGGCGCAGTCCGCCCTTGGGGCGGCCCGGCGGGCGGCCTGATGCTCCAGCGCGTCGTCCGCTCGACCGTCATCGACGCGCCGATCGAGCGTGTCTGGGCCGTGCTGCGCGACTTCAACAGCCATGAGGCGTGGCACGAGGTGGTCGAGGCCAGCCGCATCGAAGGCAACGAGCGCAGCGACCAGGTCGGCTGCGTGCGCAGCTTCACGCTGCGCGACGGCAACCGCATCCGCGAGCAGCTGCTGACGCTGTCGGACGTGGAGCACAAAAGCACCTACTGCATCGTCGAGGCGACGGTGCCGCTGCAGCGCTATGTGGCCACCGTCACCCTCAAGCCGGTGACCGACGGCAACCGCACCTTCTGGCACTGGGAGTCGACCTTCGCGACGCCGCCGGGCATGGAGCGCGAGCTGCGCGACATGGTGGCGCAGGGTGTGTACGAAGCAGGATTCGAGAACCTGTGCCGGCACTTGCAGCAAGGCGGCGACCTGCGGGCGACCGGCCGGGCCGCCGCGATGCCGCAAGCCGTGGCCATGCGCGCACGCCGCGTCGCCATCGAACGCTACGGCGGGCCCGAAGAGCTGCGCCCGCAAGAGGCCGAAGTCCCGGCACCGCGCGAGGGCGAGGTGCGCATCCGCCAGCGCGCCATCGGCGTCAACTTCATCGACGTGTACCTGCGGCGCGGCTGGATGCCGTCCATGCTTCCCTTGCCCGGCGTGCCGGGCATGGAGGCGGCCGGCACCGTGCTCGATGTCGGGCCGCAGGTCAGCGGGCTGCTTCCCGGAGACCGCGTGACCTATCTCGGACCGCAGCCGGGCGCCTACTGCGACCTGCGCTGCGTGCCGGCCGATTGGGTGCTGCGACTGCCGGCTTCGGTCGAGGACGATGTCGCCGCCGCGCTGCTGCTCAAGGGCATCACCGCCGACTACCTGCTGCGCGACCTCGGACGCGTGCAGCGCGGCACGCGGCTGCTGGTGCATGCGGCGGCCGGCGGCGTGGGTCTGCTGGTCTGCTCCTGGGCGCGCCGTCTCGGCGCGGTCGTGCTGGGCACCGTGTCGAGCGAAGAGAAGGCGCGCGTCGCGCGCGCACACGGCTGCGAGCACGTGATCGTGACGCGCGACTACCGTTTCGCCGATGCCGTGCAGCGCGCCTGCGGTGGTGCCGACGTGGTGATCGATGGCCTGGGCGGCGCAGCCCGCGACGAGAATCTGGCCGCGCTCGCGCGCCGCGGCCACTGGATCAGCCTCGGCCAGGCCAGCGGACCGCTGGCGCCGCTGCCGGCCGACGCGCTCGTCGCCAAGTCGCTGAGTTTCTCGCGGCCCGTGGTATTCGACTACGTGGCGACCAACGAGCAGCTCGCGGAACGCGCGCAGCGGGTCTGGAACGCGCTCGCGGACGGCTCCATCAATGCGCCGCCGATCGAGCGCTGTTCGCTGAACGCCGCGGCGGAGGCGCACGCGCGGCTCGAATCGCGCGCCACCATCGGCGCACTGGTGCTGGTGCCATGAACAAGGAGCAAGCGAAATGATCGTCGGGATGAACCACTTCACCGTCACGGCCGAGGACGAGAAGAAGACGCTGGACTTCTACACGGGCCTGCTCGGGCTCACCGTCGGCCATCGCCCGGACCTCGGCTTTCCGGGCGCGTGGCTCTACGGCGAGGGGCCGCAGGCGGTGCTGCACCTCTACTTCGGGCGGCCGGTACCGGCGCAGCGCACGGGCGTCATCGACCACATGGCTTTCAGCGCGCGCGACCTGCGCGCCGTCAAGGCCCGCTTCGACCAGAGCGGCACGAAGTACGAGCTGCGGCAGCAGACGGGTGCCGGCACCTGGCAGCTGTTCTGCCACGACCCCAACGGGGCGAAGGTCGAGCTGGACTTCGACGCCTCCGAGAAGCCGTAGCAGCCCGGCGTTCAACCCTGGCTCTTCTGCTTCTTGTGCAGTGCCGGGTCTTCGCCCTTGGCGTGCGACTTGCCCGCTTGTTCGGCCTTCTTCATCTCGTCGGCCTCCGCCTCCGTCTTGGGGCGTGCCTTGCTCGCCGCTTCGTCCACCTTGCCCGCTTTCACGAACTCGGTCGTGGCCTCATCGTAGCGGCGCGCTGCCGTGTAGTTGCCTTCGCCCTGCATCTCGGGGTCCTTGGCCTTGCCGCTGCCTTTCGGATCGCTCATGGCGCTCTCCTTTGCGATGGTCGGAGATAGCACCATAGAGCCGCACGGAAGGCGGGCGAGCGGCCGACGGCGCCGAGCGGGATCGGACAAGACGCAGCGGCGCGTAGGAGCGCTCCGACTTGGCTTGACGGATCGACCTATCGGTAGAACGCCTCGACCTTGCCCTTCAGCTTGATGAGCAGCGGTTTGCCCTTGCGATCCAGCGTCTTGCCCGCGGGCACCTTGATCCAGCCTTCGCTGATGCAGTACTCCTCTACGTCGAGCCGCTCCTTGCCGTTGAACCGGATGCCGATGTCGCGCTTGAAGACGGCAGCGACGTGATGGGGGCTGCGCGGGTCAATAGACAGATGATCGGGAAGAGGAGGGATGGGGGTGGCTTCGGTCATGGATGAGGGATCGGCGGGAATGATCTGCATTGTGCCGTCCCGAGTCATTGGCTCATCGGCGCGAGACCCCATTGGCCACGGGGCCGGACCGCCATGGCAAATGCAGAGGAGTAAGCTGGCGCCAAAGGGGACGAGACATGCTGGCGGCCGAATGCGCGTGGATCATCTTGCGTGCCGAGCACACTCGCATTCGCGAGTTGCTGGCGCTGGTCGACGGCATGCTGAAATCGGGAGCCTGGGCGCGCCCGGGGCCGCAGGCAGCGTCGCTGGTCGAGCTCATCGAACGCCTCCAGGCCTTCGACGAAGCGACGCATCGCCCGAAGGGCGTCGTCCTGCTCGACATACTGCGCGGCAGGGCGGCAGAAGCGGACCAGCTCCTCGACGAGCTCGAGCTGGAACGCACGCACTGCGACAGGCTGCTCACACAGGCGAAGGTCATGTTGAGGCTTGCCGAATCGGGGGCAGCGCTCGACACCGAGACCCTTGAAGCCCTGCTGGAAGAGCACCACCGGTTGATGCACGCGCAGATGGAGCGAGAAGAAACCCTGCTCCATTCGCAAACGGCGCTGCTGCTGACGGGCGACGAGTGGGCCGCCGTGGTGTCGTCGATGTCCGCGGCGATGGAGACCCTCAAGGAGCGCGACCGCGGGCGCCCATTCTCCTGAGGCTCGCGCCGCCGCTACTGCGGCTGCAGGCCGATTTCCTTCGCCACCTTCTGCCAGCGCTCGGCCTCCGCACGCATGAAGGCGCGCAGCTCGCCGCTGCTGGACGCCTTCAGCTCCACGGCCAGCGCGGACAAGCGCTCCTTGACGACCGGCTGGGCGAGTGCCGCAGCGGCCTCCCGGCGCAGGAGTTCGGTCACATCGAGCGGCGTGGTGGCCGGCGCCACCATGGCCCACCACTGGTCGATCTCGACCCCCTGGATGCCGGCCTCCGCCAGCGTGGGCACGCCCTTCAGCGGCGGCAGGTCCACGCGCTGCGGGCTGGCCACCGCCAGCGCGCGGAGCTTGCCGGCGCCCAGCAGGCTGGAGCCGCTGGCCAGCGTGGCGAAATGGCCCGCCACCATGCCCGCCGCCACGTCGTTGAGCGCGGGAGCCGAACCCCGGTACGGCACCATGTTGAACCTGATCCGGCTGCGGGTGGCCAAGAGCTCCGCGGCCAGATGGCTGACGGTGCCGGCGCCGCTGTGCGCGATGGCGGGCGGCGAGGCAGCGGCCGCAGCGGCCTTCATGAAGCTCCTGAAATCCTTGCCGTCGGCGCCGGTTCCGCCGAAGAAGACCAGCGGCGAGGTGCCGATCATCGTCATCGGCGTGAAGTCGCGCAGCAGGTCGTAGGGCAGGCGGGTCATCACCGCCGGTGCGATGGCGTGCGGGAGTTCCACGATGACGATCGTGTAGCCGTCCGGCGCGGCCCGGGCGGCGGCCTCGGTGCCGATCTGGCCGGCCGCGCCGGGCCGGTTGTCCACGACGACCGAGATGCCCATCGCGCTGCTCATGCCCTGCGCCATGGCGCGCGCAATGGCGTCGGTGCTGCCGCCGGGGGCCCAGGGCACGATCAGCTTGATCGGCTTGTCGGGGAACGCGGCCCAGGCCTTCGGCCCGGCGGCCATCAGCGCGGCGGCGCTCAGGAAGGTACGGCGATGCATCGGCGACATGGGGAACTCCTTGAAACCAGGATCAGCTCGGATCGCGCGAGTCATCGGCGGTGAGCATCGCCAGCACGTGCTCGTCCGCGGCGATCACACCGCGCTCGCGCAGTTGCGAAAGCGCAGCCAGGCCACCGGCCGCGCAGAGCTCCGCACCGAGGCCGGCCTGCGCCAGCAGGCGCCGGGCCGCGCGGGCGTCATCGTCGCCCACGACCACGGCGCCGCCGCCGGTGGCGGTGACCGCCTGCCATTGAAGATAGGTGACGGTTGTGCCGGCGGTGGAGAACTGCGCGGTGCGGCCGGGATAGTCGGCATCCAGCGCGCCGCCTTCGAGCACCCGCGAGAGCCGCGCGAAGGGCTCGACCGCCCAGATGCGCGGCAGCTTCGCGATGCGGCCGGCGGCGAGCAGATCGCGAAAGCCGGCAAAGAGGCCCCACGCCAGGTCGCCGCGTGCGGTGGGCACCAGCACATGGTCGGGCAGGCCGCCCTGCTCAACGCATTCGTCGGCGATCGGCTTGTAGCCTTCGATGGCCAGCGGCGCGCTGCCGAGCGCCGGCAAGCTGTAGTTGGTGAGCGCGAAGTAGCCCTCGCGCGATGCGCGCTCGCGCACGAAGGCCCAGCGGCCGGCGTTGTCGGCGAAGGCGAAGCGCCTGGCGCCCGCGGCGTCGAGCGCGCGCGCGTAGGCGACTGGCATGTCTTCGTAGCTCGCGACCTCGCAGGCCAGGCCCGCGGCCTGCGCGTAGTGCGCGGCCGACACCGCGGCGTTGCCCGAGGAGGCGAGCACCAGCGTGTGGGCGCCGAAGTCCAGCGCCTGCGTCACGCCCACGGCGCTCATCCGGTCCTTGTGCGAGCCGGTCGGATTGCAGGACTCGTCCTTGAGGCCGAGGCGCGCGACGCCGAAGCGGCGTGCCAGATCGGGCATCGCATACAGCGGCGTGCCGCCCTCGCCCAGGGTGAAGCTTTGCGTGTACGGCATGAGAGGTGCCGACGCGTCGGCCTGATAGCTCGCGCACAAGCCCACATGCACGCCCTCTGCGCGACAAGCCGGGCAGCCCTCGTGCGCGAGGCGGATGGGGTACTCGGCGTTGCAGCGCAGGCATTGCAGGCTGCGCAGGCGCGGGTTCCTGATCGGCCGGATCGGCCGGACCAGGGCACAAAGCAGGGAGCTCATCACACTGGGTCTCTTTCTCGTTCGTGCATCGATGCCCCAATGCTAGGCGCAGATAAATAAAATAAAGTCGATCTATCTACTCACTCGATAACACAACTTATCAATGCGATTTACCGAGATCGAGACCTTCCGGGCCCTGATGCGCAGCAGCACCACGCGCAAGGCGGCGGCGCAGCTGCATGTGACGCAGCCGGCCGTCAGCCAATCGCTCAAGCGGCTCGAGGCGCAGGCGGGCATGGTGCTGTTCCAGCGCACCGGCGGGCGGCTGGTGCCGACGCCCGAGGCGCGCGCGCTCTGGACCGAGGTGGAGCGCGTGTTCATCGGCATGGACGCCATCGAGCACCGGCTGCGCAGCCTGCGCGACTTCGGGGTCAACCAGCTGGAGCTCAGCTGCTATCCAGCCTTCGGGCTCGGCTTCATGCCGCGCGCATTGGCGCGGCTGAAGGCGCAGCGCGGCGACGGCGCCTGGCCGCAGGTGTCGCTGCAGGTGCTGAGCTCGAAGGATGTGCGCGACCGCGTGGCCATGGGCATCTCGGATTTCGGGCTCATGGCCGACGAACTGTCGCTGGAAGGCATCGAGCATTCGACCTTCGCGCGCATGCCCGGCGTGATCGTGATGCGAGAGGGGCACGCGCTGGCGCGCTTCAAGACCGTCAAGCCCCAGCAGTTGGCGGAGCTTCCGTTCCTGGCTCTGAACCCCGAAGACCCGGCGCATCGCCGGCTCGAAGCGGCCATGGCGCCGCTGGGCATCGCGCTGCGCGTGGCCGCGCAGACGCCCTATGCGGCCAGCGTCTGCGAGATGGCGCTGCGCGGGCTGGGCGTCGGCCTGGTCAATCCGATCACCGCGCTCGACTACGCCGAGCGTGGGCTGGTCGTGCGCAAGCTGTCGATCGACGTGTCCTTCGCCTGCCTGCTGGCCCTGCCGGCGGGCAAGGTGCTGTCGGCCACGGCCAGGGAGTTCCTGTCCGTCATGCGCCAGCAACTGGAGGAGGACAGTCGGCGGCTGCAGCGCCATTTGCGTTGAACCGCCGCGTGAACCACACTCGCGGAAGCATCGACATGGTTGCCGACCTCGCCCACTCCTGGTTGACTCGCAGCGCGCCCGTGGCCGCCGCGCAGGCCGCCGGCCGCCCGCTCGTGGCGCTGGAGTCGACCATCATCGCGCACGGCATGCCTTACCCCGAGAACGTTCGCACCGCGCGCGAGGTGGAGGCCCTGATCCGCAGCCTGGGCGCCGAGCCCGCGACCATCGCGCTGATCGGCGGGCGAATCCGCATCGGCCTCTCGGACGAGGAGCTCGAGCTGCTGGCCCGCTCGGGCGGCCAGGCGCACAAGGTCAGCCGACGCGACCTGCCGGCCGTGCTGGCCGGCGGCGGACTCGGCGCCACCACCGTGGCCGGCACGATGATCTGCGCCGCGCTGGCCGGTATCGAGGTCTTCGTCACCGGCGGCATCGGCGGCGTGCACCGCGGCGCGCCGGAGAGCTTCGACATCTCGGCCGACCTGCAGGAACTGGCGAAAACCTCGGTCGCCGTGGTGTGCGCCGGCGCCAAGTCGATCCTGGACATCGGGCTCACGCTGGAATACCTGGAAACGCACGGCGTGCCGGTGCTCAGCTGCGAGCAGGACAACCTCGCCGCCTTCTACACGCGCGACAGCGGCTTTCGCGCCGACTTCAGGCTGGACGAGGCCGCGGCGCAGGCACGCTTCATTCGCACCAAGTGGGACCTGGGCCTGGCGGGAGGCGTGGTGCTGAGCACGCCGGTGCCGGAGGCGGCGGCGATGCCGCGCGAGGAGATCGACGCGCTGACCCGGCAGGCGCTCGCCGAGGCCAAGGCGCAGGGCATCGCCGGCAAGGCCGTGACGCCCTTTCTGCTGGCGCGCATCAAGGCGCTGACGGGCGGACGCAGCCTGGCGACCAACATCGCGCTCGTCAAGCACAACGCCGAGGTGGGGGCAAGGCTGGCGCTGGCGTTGGCCCATGCGGGACGGGGCGCGGAGGCACAATGAACGCCTTATGCGCCAACTCCTCTTTCTCGCCATCCTGAGCACGCTCGCCCCTCTCGCCAGCGCGGCGGTGATCCGCTGCGCAGACGCGGCCGGCAACGTGAGCTATACCGACGGCGCGTGCCCGCCGGGCGCCAGCCCGGTGGGACGCGTGTCGGAACCCCCGCCTCCGGTGCGAGGCGCCGCCGAACGGCCGCGCGAGGAGCGCGGCCCGGCGGCAGCGGCCCCGATGCCGGCTCAGGCGCCGGCCGGCCCGGCCATCATCGACTCCCGCGGCGCCAGCGGCAACGAGCGGCCCGGCGATGCGCGCTCGAGCGATCGCAACAGCGAGCCAGTGGCGATCGACGATGGATACCCCTACCCCGGCGCCTATCGCGAGCCCATGCCGCGTCGCAACCTGCAGCCGCGCATCCGCAACTGCGATGCGGCGGGCTGCCAGGACACGCAGGGCAACCACTACGACCGCTCCGGCCGGCTGGACCGCTACCAGACCCCGGACGGAAAGACCTGCCGGCCGGTGGGCACCACCACCATTTGCCGCTGAGCCGGCGACGCCTCAGGGCGACACGTAGTCCGACACCACCTTCCACTTGCCGTCGACGATCTGCGACAGGCGCGACTGGTCGTTGCCCAGGCGCTTGGTGGCGGTGTAGCTGCTCCTGGGGCCGCCGAACATGTCGGGCTCGAAGGTCATGCTGTCCATCGCCTTGATGAAGCTGTCGGTCGTGAGGTTGGGCCCGGCCTTCTGCGCCGCCTTGATGAACTGGTCGATGATGGTGTAGCCGTAGACCGAGAACACGGTCGGGTCCTCGTTGAACTTGGTCTTGTACTTGTTGGCCCAGAACCGGATCGGCTGCGACTGCTCGTCGGTGTAGGGGTTCTGCGCGGTCATGGTGGCGTAGAGGCCGTCCATCGCCTTGCCGCCGAGCTTGTGGATCAGGTCGGTGTAGGCCGCGCTCGAGCCCAGGAAGGTCGGGTTGAAGCCGGTCTTGCGCGCCTCTCCGATGGTGCCGATGGTCTCCCGGATGATGGTGCCCATCACCACGAGATCGCAGTTGGCTGCCTTCATCTTCGCGACCTGCGAGGAGAAGTCGGTCGCCCCGCGCTTGAACGAAGTCTTCTCGGCCAGCTCCATGCCGGCGGTCTTGAGGCCCGCCTCGGCGCCGCGCTGCACTTCGAGCCCGAACTCGTCGTCCTGGTAGATGGTGCAGACCTTCTTGGCGCCCTTTTCCTTGATCATCTTGGGCAGCGCGAGGCGAATCTGGTCGTAGTAGGTGGCGGCGAAGGAGTACTTCAGCCTGTGGAAGGGCTCGTACATTTCGCGCGCCGCCGTGATCGGCATGAAGTTGATCACGTTCTTGTCGAACTGCACCGGCATCGCCGCCATGTTCTGCGCGGTGCCGATGTGGCCGGCCATGATGAAGATCTTGTCCTGGTTGACCAGCTTCTGCGCCGCCAGCACCGCCTTCTTGGGGTCGTAGGCCGAGTCCTCGACGAAGAGCCTGAGCTTGCGGCCATGCACGCTGCCCTGCTCGTTGAGCTCGTCCACGCGCAGCTGCATGCCGTTGCGCGACTGCTTTCCGAAGCCCGCGATCGGGCCCGAAAGATCCTGGATGGTGCCGATGCGGATCTCGTCCTTGGTGACGCCCTGCTGCGCGAACGCTGCCGAGCCGGTCAGCGCGACCGCCGCAAATGTCAATCGAATGGCTGATTTCATCGACCTACTCCTTGGTTGTGAACAGAGCCTTTCGGGAAACACCGCGGAACCGGCTTTGCCGGGCCGCTGGTGTTGCCCCCGGAAGGGGGTTGGCGAGAGCGACACGAAGTGCGCGAAGCCTGGGGGAGAGCTCATTTCAGTACATCCGATCGATGCGCTCGGCGTACTTGACCTGCACCAGCTTGCGCTTGAGCTTCATCGTCGGCGTGAGCTCTTCGTCCTCGGCGCTGAGCTGCGTCTCCAGCAGGAAGAACTTCTTGATCTGCTCGACCCGCGCGAACTTGGCGTTGACGCGGTCGATCTCGCCCTGGATCAGGTCCTGCACCTCCTGTGCACGCGTGAGGCTTTCGTAGTTGCTGAAAGGCACATCGTGGTCCTGCGCGAATTTCTCGACGTTCTCCTGGTCGATCATGACGATCACCGTCAGGTAAGGCCTGGCATCGCCGATCACCACGGCATCGGTGATGTACGGGCTGAACTTGAGTTCGTTCTCCAGCTCGCTCGGCGTGATGTTCTTGCCGCCTGCCGTGATGATGATGTCCTTCATGCGGTCGGTAATGCGGAAATACCCGTCCTCGTCGACGGTGCCGACGTCGCCGGTGTGCAGCCAGCCGTCGGCGTCGATGGTCTCCGCCGTCTTCTCGGGCAGGTTGAGGTAGCCCATGAAGACGTTGGTGCCGCGCACCAGGATCTCACCGGTGGCCGGATCGAGGCGCACCTCGTTGTAGCCCGCGGCAGGCCCGATGGAACCCGGCTTGATGCGCGCGGCCGGCACGCCGGTGGAAGCGCCGCAGGACTCGGTCATGCCCCAGACCTCGAGCATCGGCACGCCCAGCGCGAGATACCACTTGACCAGCTCGGGCGAGATCGGCGCCGCGCCGGTGACCAGGAAACGCGCGCGGTGGATGCCGATCAGCTTGCGCGCGTTGTCCAGCGCGAGCCAGCGCGCGAGGCGGAACTTGAAGCGCAGCAGGCCGCCCACCGGCTGCCCCGCGAGCACGCGCTCGGCGATGGCGCCGCCGACGCCGATGCTCCAGCGGTAGGCCGCCTGCTGCAGGCTGCTCGCTTCCTTCAGCGCGATCATCACGCCCGAATAGAACTTCTCCCACACGCGCGGCACGGCGGTGAACACGGTGGGCGCGATCTCGCGCACGTTCTCGGGCACGGTCTCGGGGTTCTCGACGAAGTTGAGGACAGCGCCGGTGTACATCGCGAAGTACTCGCCGCCCATGCGCTCGGCGATGTGGCACAGCGGCAGGAAGCACATGCGCTCGTCGCGCTCGTCCTGCGCGACCAGCATGTTGTAGCCCCGCATGGTGTGGACCAGCCCGCGGTGGCTGTGCATCGCGCCCTTGGGCTTGCCCGTGGTGCCCGAGGTGTAGACCAGGATCGCCAGGTCTTGGGGGCGGCAGGCGGCGATGCGCTGCTCGAGTTCCTGCGGGTGACCCTGGAGGTAGTCGCGGCCCAGCGCGCGCAGTGCGTCGAGGCTCATCACGTCCGGGTGATGAAGATCGCGCAGGCCTTCCATGTCGAACACGATGACCCTGCGCAGGAGCGGCAGCCCGGCGCGCACTTCGAGCGCCTTGTCGAGCTGCTCGTCGTCCTCGACGAAGAGCACGGTGGTGCGCGAATCCTCGCACAGGTAGTGCACCTGCGAGGCCGCGTCGGTGGGGTAGATGCCGTTGGCGACGCCGCCGCAGCTGAGCACGGCGATGTCGCAGAGCACCCATTCGACGACGGTGTTGGCCAGGATCGACGCGCACTCACCGGGCGCGAAGCCGAGCGCCATCAGCCCGCCGGCGATCTCGCGCACCGCCTCGGCGGTCTGGCGCCAGCTCCAGCTGCGCCAGATGCCGAATTCCTTCTGCCGCATCCAGACCTGATCGCCGCGCGCGCGCTCGGCGTTCCAGAAAATCGCGGGAACGGTGTCGCCCTGCACCACGATCTCGTGCCGCGGCTGGATGTGAGAGAGGTCCCAGAGTCCTTGCTGCTGCTGCCGATGCTGCTTGGCCATGGCCTTACCTCCAGGTCTTCTTCTTTTTCCAGCGCCGCTCGCCGCGCACGCCTTCGTCCTTGAGGCCGAGATAGAACTCCTTGATGTCCTCCTTCTCGCGCAGGCGTTCGCAGGTGTCCTCCATCACGATGCGGCCGTTCTCGAGCACGTAGCCGTAGTCAGCTGCGTTGAGCGCCATGTTGGCGTTCTGTTCCACCAGCAGGATGGTGGTGCCGCGCTCGCGGTTGATGCGCACCACGATCTCGAAGATCTCGCGCGTGAGCTTGGGCGAGAGCCCCAGGCTGGGCTCGTCGAGGAGGATGAGCTTGGGCGCCGCCATGATGGCGCGCGAGATCGCGAGCATCTGCTGCTGGCCGCCCGAGAGCAGACCGGCCTCCTGCGTGGCGCGCTCGCGCAGGATCGGGAAATAGCCGTAGACGGTCTCGATGTCGCGCGCCACGCCGTCGCGGTCGGTGCGGGTGTAGGCGCCCATCAGCAGGTTGTCCTTGACCGACAGCAGCGGAAACACCTCGCGGCCTTCGGGGACGTGCGAGAGGCCTTGCTGGACGATGTGGGCCGGGTCCTTGGCGGTGATGTTCCGGCCCTGGAATTCGATGCTGCCCTTGCGCGGGTCGATGATGCCGGAGATGGTTTTCAGGATGGTGGTCTTGCCGGCGCCGTTGGAGCCGAGGACGGTGGCTATTTCGCCTTGGCGCACTCTCAGGCTGACACCTCGGATGGCCTTGATGGGGCCGTAGGCACTCTCGACGTTGAGGAGCTGGAGAACGGTGTCGGTCATGGCGTCTTGCTCCCTCTCTTGCTCCCTCCCCCTCTGGGGGAGGGTTGGGGTGGGGGCTCTTGGGCCTTTGAATCGTTACTGTTCTTTGGTGAGTCCGGAGCCGGGTCTCGCCCCGGCGGGCGACTCACTTTCTTTTGCTTCGCCAAAAGAAAGTAAGCAAAGAAAAGGCGACCCCACTGCGCGTGTCCCTCCGCTGCGCTCCGGGCAACCTGCGGTGCTCGCGTCACCGGCCCGCCGCAGAACTCGCTGCGTTCACTTCGCTCACTGCACTCAAACAGCTGCGGCAAGTCAGACCACGAAGCACGCCTGTCCTTCGGCAGGCGTGCGGCCGGCGCCACTGCGCTCCTCGGCACGCGCAGAGGGGATCGAACTCCAACGCGCCATGGCGCGTATTTGTGGGGTGGAAGGGTGAGCGATGGCACTGGGCCTGCGCGCAAGCGCCGGCTCAAAGGCCAGGGAACCAGTCCAGGCCCGCGCAGCGTGGCCGTTGGCGGCCGAGCGAAGCGATGGCTCGACCCACTCCCCTCTGGCTGCGCCGAGGAGCGCAGGGGCGTCGGCCGCACGCCTGCCGAAGGACAGGCGTGCTTCGTGATCTGACTTGCCGCAGCTGTCTGAGCGCAGTGAACGAAGTGAACGCAGCGAGTTCTGCGGCAGGCCGGCGACCCGAGCACCGCAGGTTGCCCCCGAAGGGGGTCGCAGACAGTGGGGTCGCCTTTTCTTTGGTTACTTTCTTTTGGCGACGCAAAAGAAAGTGACTCGCCCGCCGGGGCGAGACCCGGCTCCAGCCTCAGCAAGGAACAGCAACGATTCAAAGGCCCAGTGCCCCCACCCCACCCCTCCCCCGGAGGGGGAGGGAGCAATACCGAAGTCATGCAGCGCGCCTCCTCAACCCGCTCAGGTCATCCACCGTCCCCAGATACGCCTCCACCACCCGCGCATCCGACTGCACCTCGCGCGGCGTCCCAGAAGCCAGCGCCTCGCCCATGTTCATCGCCAGCACGCGGTCCGACACCTTCGACACCAGCGACATGTCGTGCTCCACCATCAGCACCGAGATGCCGAGCTCCTGCTGGATGTCCTGGATCCAGAAGGCCATGTCGGCGGTCTCCTCGACGTTGAGCCCGGACGACGGCTCGTCGAGCAGTAGCAGCTTGGGCTCGGTGCACAGCGCACGCGCCAGCTCGACCACCTTGCGCACGCCGTAAGGCAGCCCCGCCACCATCGAATCGCGGTGATGCTGCAAGTCCAGCAGGTCGATCACGCGCTCGGCCCTTTCGCGCGCCTCGACCTCGGCGCGGCGCGTGGCGGGCGTGAAGAAAACTTCGCTCCAGAAGCCGGTCTGGCGGTGCGTGTGGCGGCCGATCAGAAGGTTGTGCAGCACGGTCGCGTGCTCGAACAGCTCGATGTTCTGGAAGGTGCGCGCGATGCCGAGCGCGGCGATGGCATGCGGCGCCTGCTGCGTGAGCGAAAGCGGCGCGCCCTCGCCGTGCCAGACGATCTCGCCCGCGGTCGGCGTGTAGATGCGGCTGATCAGATTGAAGACCGTGGTCTTGCCGGCGCCGTTGGGCCCGATCAGCGTGAACACCTCGCCGCGCCGCACGTCGAAGCTGACCTTGTTCACGGCCAGCACGCCGCCGAAGCGCACGCTCAGGTCCCGGGCTGCAAGCAGGACATCCGAGCTCATCTCAGGCGATCCGACTTGGTGAAGGACTTCTGCCGCCGGAACAGCCCGCGGCGATAGAACGGAAAGAGCTGCAGATAGGTGCGGATCTTGAGCCAGCGCCCGTAGAGCCCCAGCGGCTCGAACAGCACGAAGCCGATCAGCACCAGCCCGTAGACCAGCCCCTGCAAGCCGGGCGCCTGGCCGATCACCGGCGGCAGCCAGTCCTTGCCGAGCGCGATCAGCTGCGGCATCGCGATCAGGAAGATCGCGCCGAGGAAGGCGCCGTGCACCGAACCCAGCCCGCCGATCACCACCATCAGCAGCAGGTCGATCGACTGCAGGATGTTGAACTGGTCGGGCGAGATGAAGCTGAGCTTGTGCGCGTAGAGCGCGCCGCCGAGCCCGGCCAGCGCAGCCGAGATCGCGAAGGACATGGTCTTGTAGCGCGCGAGATGGATGCCCATGCTCTGCGCCGAGATCTCCGAATCGCGGATCGCGACGAAGGCGCGGCCGGTCGGCGAGCGCAGCAGGTTCAGGATGGCCAGCGTGCAGATCACGGCGACCACCAGGCACACCATGTAGAAGCCTTCGCTCGAGCTGATGTCCAGCCCGAAGAGCTTGGGCGACTTCACATGCAGCCCCGAATTGCCGCCGGTGACGCTCTCCCAGCGCGCGAACACTTCCTCGACGATGAAGCCGAAGGCCAGGGTCGCGATGCCGAGGTAGATGCCCTTGACGCGCAAGGCCGGCAGCGCCACCACCACGCCGACCGCGGCCGAGAGCGCAGCGGCCGCCGCCATCGCGATCGGGAAGGGCACCCCCATGTTCGCGAGCACGGCCTGCGTGTAGGCGCCGGTACCGAGAAAGGCCGCATGACCGATCGAGAACTGCCCGGTGAAGCCGGCCAGGAGCATCAGGCCGAGGCCGACGATGCCGTAGATCAGCACGAAGGTCAGCTGCGCGAGCCAGTACTCCGGCAGCATCCACGGCGCAGCGATCAGCGCCGCGCCGAGGAGGCTGTACCAGAACATGTGGCCGCCGTGCTTCGCAAGTGCGATGTCCTGCGCGTAAGTGGTCTTGAAGATGAAACGCATGGCTTGCTTGATTCCTTCAAGCTCGCGCGGTCTCGGCAAGCGCAGCGAGGCCCGTCCGGGGAACACCGCGGAACCGGCTTCGCCGGGCCGCTGGTGTAGCCCCCTCGAGGGGGGAGGCGGCTACACGAAGTGAGCAAGCAACGGGGGTGGTCATACCTTTTTGCGCAGCTTCTCGCCGAACAGCCCATTCGGCTTCACCATCAACATCACAAGCACCACGATGTAGGGCGCCGTGTCCTTGAAGCCATCGGGCAGATAGAAGCCGGCGAAGGATTCGACGATGCCGATCACCAGCCCGCCGACGATGGCGCCCGGCAGGCTGCCGAAGCCGCCCACCACCGCTGCCGGAAAGGCCTTGAGCCCGATGAAGCCCATGTTGGCGTGCACGAAGGTGATGGGCGCGAGCAGCATGCCGGCAATCGCCGCCACCGCAGCCGCCAGCCCCCACACCAGCCCGTTGAGCCGCTTGACCGGAATGCCCATGTAGTAGGCCGCCAGCTGGTTCTGCGACGCGGCCTGCATCGCGATGCCGAGCTTGCTGTAGCGGAACATCGCGTAGAGCAGGCCGCACAGCACCGCGGTGGAGAGGATGATCGCCATCTGCTCGACATTGACCACCAGCTCGCCCAGCTTCCAGATCTGGTCCTTGTAGGGCACCGGCAGCGTGTGCGTCTCGGTGCCGATGGCGGGAATCATGGTGATCAGCCCGCGTGCCACGTAGCCGATGCCGATGGTCAGCATCACGATCGAGAACTGCGGCTGCCCGAGGATCGGCCGGATCACGACCAGCTCGAGCAGCACGCCGAAGGCCGCCATCGCCACCAGGGCCAGCAGCGCTGCGAGCCAGAAAGGCAGCCCGAACAAGGCCATGCCGGCGAAGGCACCGAAGGCGCCCAGCATCATGAGATCGCCCTGGGCGAAGCTCACGGTTTCGGTGGCCTTGTAGATCAGCACGAACCCCAGCGCGATCAGGCCGTAGATGCAGCCTTGCGCGATGCCTGAAAGCAGGAGCTGGAGGACTTGCAATCAGGCCTCTTTCATTGAAAGACGGCGAGCCGCCGCGAGCCGGCGAGGATGTCGCTGGGCCGCAGGCCGTAGACCTGTCGGATCGAGTGGCTGAAATGGGTCGAGTCGGGATAACCGGTGTCGAGCGCGATGTCGGTCAGCGTGGCGGATTGCCGCACATGGCGCAGCAGGCTGCGCGCCCGCTTCCAGGCGCGGAAGGCGCGGAACGGGACGCCGATCTCCTGCTTGAACAGATGCAGGAAGCGCGAGAACGAGAGCCGCACCGAGGCCGCGCATTCCTCGGCCGAGACCGGCAGCGCCGGGTCGTCGACGATGCGCTCCACCACCTGGCGGATGCGTGCGTCGATCGGGCGCGCGACGAGCGGCCGGCCGAAGAACAGCGTGTCGAAGTCGAGATCGCCGAAGCGCTCGCGGCCGGCGGCGGCAAGCAGTCGCGCATGGGCGGCGCGGACGTGCCGGACGAAGTCCGGCGCCTCGACGGCGCCGCAGCGCTGCAGGAAGTCCGGCAGCTGCGCCGGATCGACCGACTCCGATTCGATCAGCAGGTTGAGGATCAGCGGCTCTTCGCTCTCGACCCGGTGCGGCACCTGCGGCGGCACCACCAGCAGCTCGCCGCTTTGCCAGGCGCCGCCGCCGATGCGGATGCGGTTCGGCCTTCCGGCCGGCGACACGTAGACGCCATGGCCACCCAGGCTGCGCTCGGCCGCCGCACCCAGCAGGCCGGCATAGAAGACGCGCTCGCGCGTGAGCCACATGAGGCGTTCGCCCCTGCTGTTGCCGCTGCGGTCAGTGTCCGTCCTGGTACCCAAGATGAAAGCCTCCTGCGCTCGCGTCGCGCTCGCAGGATCGTAGCGGCGCCCGGAGCGACGCGGCGATACGGGGTGCGGGGACTTTCCCTAGGAGCCCGGCATCAGCGCCCGGCGCAGCTCGCCGGCGCACATCGCCACCGCCGCGTTCGCCTCGTCGATCAGCCGGCCCATGGTGATGAAGCCATGGATCTGGCGCTCGAAGCAGACGTAGACCGCGCGGTTGCCGGCCGCGGTCAGCGCGCGCGCATAGTCCAGCCCTTCGTCGCGCAGCGGGTCGTAGCCTGCGGTGAGCACCAGCGCCGGCGGCAGACGCGACAGGTCGGGGTGCAGGAGCGGCGAGGCGCGCCAGTCGAGGTCGTGCTTCGGATCGGTGATGTAGTGGTCGTGGAAGTACTTGATGGTGTCGCTGGTGAGCACATAGCCCTGCCCGTTGCTCGTATGCGAAGGGTGCACGCAGCGCATGTCGGTCGCCGGATAGATCAGCAGTTGGAAGGCGATGGGCAGATCGCCGGCATCGCGCGCCGCGATCGCCGCCACCGCCGCGAGGTTGCCGCCGGCGCTGTCGCCGCCGACCGCGAGGCGGCCGGCATCGAGGCCGAGCGCGCCCGCTTCCTTGCGCACCCAGCGCGTGGCGGCGAGCACGTCGTCGACCGCGGCCGGGAACCGGTGTTCCGGACCCATGCGGTAGTCGACCGCCACCACCGCGCAGCCCGAGAGGTTGGCGAGTTCGCGGCACAGCGTGTCGTGGGTGTCGAGGTCGCCGATGGTCCAGCCGCCGCCGTGGTAGTAGACCAGCACCGGCAGCACGTCGGCGCGGGCCGTGCCCAGCGGGCGGTAGAGCCGCAGCGGGATCGCGCCATGCGGGCCCGGCGCGCTGAGCTCGCGCACTTCGGCCACTTCGCCGGGCGAAGGCTGTGTGACGCTGCGCCGCTCGCGGTAGAAGGCGCGCGCGTCCACCGGAGACAGCGTATGGGTGGGCGGCACGCCGCGCTGCAGCAGGAGATCGATGAAGGCTTGGGCTTGGGGGTGCAGCATGACGGGCTCCTCGATCGACCGGAACTCAGGCCTGGCGCGGCCTGACGCGCGAGGCGGCTTCCTTCGCGTTGCGGCGCGCGGTCTCGACGTCGGCCGCATGCGCCAGCGCCACGCCCATGCGCCGCTTGACGAAACTCTCGGGCTTGCCGAATAGGCGCACCTCGCTGCCCGGTACTTGCAGGGCGTGGGCAACGCCGTCGAAGGCGATGCCGGTCGCGTCCACGCTGCCGTAGATCACGGCGCTGGCGCCCGGGCTCTTGAGCGCGGTATCCACCGGCAGGCCGAGGATGGCGCGCGCATGCAGCTCGAACTCGTTCTGCCATTGGGTGGCCATGGTCACCATGCCGGTGTCGTGCGGGCGCGGGCTGACTTCGCTGAACCAGACCTCCTCGCCCTTGACGAACAGCTCGACGCCGAAAAGCCCCTGCCCGCCGAGATCGGCCGTCACCGCCTGCGCGATCTGCTGCGCCTTTTGCAGCGCGGCCGGTGCCATCGGATGCGGCTGCCAGCTCTCGACATAGTCGCCGCTCACCTGCACATGGCCGATCGGCTCGCAGAACTGCGTCTGCACCGCACCCGCGGCATCGAGCGCGCGCACGGTCAGCAGCGTGATCTCGTAGTCGAAGTCGATGAAGCCCTCGACGATCACGCGGCCGTGGCTCACCCGGCCGCCCGCCATCGCGTAGTCCCAGGCCTTCTGCATGTCGGCCGGGCCGTCGATCCTGCTCTGGCCCTTGCCCGAGCTGCTCATCACCGGCTTGACGATGCAGGGGTAGCCGATTGCCTTTCCGCTCGCGCCGTCGATCGCGGCCTGCAGCTCGGCCAGCGAATCGCAGAACTTGTAAGGGCTGGTCGGCACGCCCAGCGTTTCGGCGGCCAGGCGGCGGATGCCCTCGCGGTCCATCGTGAGGCGCGCGGCGCGCGCGGTCGGGATCACGCGCACCACGCCCGCGTCTTCCAGCTGCTGCAGCATGGGCGTGGCGATGGCCTCGATCTCGGGCACCACGAGCTGCGGCTTCTCGGCCTCGATCAGCGCCTTCAGCTGATCGGGGTCGCTCATCGCGATGGTGCGCGCGTGGTGCGCCACCTGCTGGCCGGGCGCGTTCTCGTAGCGGTCGACCGCGATGGTCTCCACGCCCAGGCGCTGCAGCGCGATCAGGACCTCCTTGCCGAGTTCGCCGGAGCCGAGCAGCATCACGCGGGTTGCGGAGGGAGAGAGAGGGGTTCCGAGAGTCGTCATAGCGACGACTTTAAATCAGGGGCTGAACCACAATGGCCAATTTTCCAAGGAGTTTTCAAATGGCGATTCAGACGGTCGGGATCATCGGCGCGGGCACGATGGGCAACGGCATCGCGCAGGCCTGCGCGGTCGCGGGCGTGAAGGTGGTGATGGTCGACGTCGCGCAGGCCGCGGTCGACAAAGGCATGGCCACCGTGGCCGGCAGCCTCGACCGCCTGATCAAGAAAGACAAGCTCACTGCCGCCCAGAAGGATGCGGCGCTGGCGCTGATCAAGGGCTCGACGAACTACGAGGACCTGAAGGCTGCGGAGCTCGTGATCGAGGCCGCGACCGAGAACCACGCGCTCAAGCTCAAGATCCTGAAGCAGGTCGACGCCCTGCTCGCGCCGGAGGCGATCATCGCGTCCAACACCTCGTCGATCTCGATCACCCAGCTGGCGGCCGCCACCTCGCGGCCCGACCGCTTCATTGGCATGCACTTCTTCAACCCGGTGCCTATGATGGCGCTGGTCGAGATCATCCGCGGCTATCTCACCAGCGACGCGACGCACGATGCGGTGAAGGCGTTGGCCGTGGCGCTGGGCAAGTCGCCGATCACGGTGAAGAATGCGCCCGGTTTCGTGGTCAACCGCATCCTGGTGCCGATGATCAACGAGGCCTTCTTCGTGCTGGCCGAAGGGCTCGCGACCGCGGAGGACATCGACGCCGGCATGAAGCTCGGCTGCAACCAGCCCATCGGCCCGCTGGCGCTGGCCGACATGATCGGGCTCGATGTCTGCCTGGCGGTGATGGAGGTCTACCTCGAGCAGTTCGGCGACTCGAAGTACCGGCCGTGCCCGCTCCTGAAGGAGATGGTCGCGGCCGGGCAGCTGGGCCGCAAGACCGGCCGCGGCGTCTACACCTACTGAGGCCGCCATGACCGCCATCCCCACCACGCCCCCGCCCGAAGGCTGCATCGACACCCAGGTGCTCGGCCATGTGCTCCTGATCGGCATCAACCGCCCTGCCAAGCGCAACGGCTGGACGCCGCGCATGTTCCGCGAACTGGCCGAGGCCTACACGCGGCTCGACGACGACCCCGCCCTGCGCGTGGGCGTGCTGCATGCGTTCGGCGATCACTTCACGGCCGGGCTCGACCTGCCCGCCGTGGCCGAGTACATGAAGCGCGGCGAGAAGGCGACCCCCGAAGGACTGGTCGAGCCGCACGACTACGGACTGCCCGGCTACCGGCGGCGCGAGAAGCCGATGGTGGTCGCGGTCAAGGGCATCTGCTTCACCGTCGGCATCGAGCTGATGCTGGCTGCCGACATCGTGGTAGCGGCCGACAACTGCCGCTTCTCTCAGATGGAAGTGCAGCGCGGCATCATGGCCACCGGCGGCGCCACGCTGCGCATGGCCGAGCGCGCCGGCCTCGGCAACGCGATGCTGCACCTGCTCACGGCCGACGAGTTCGACAGCGCCGAGGCCTTCCGCCTGCACTTCGTGCAGAAGGTGGTGCCGGCCGGGCAGGAGCTGGATGAAGCGCTGCGCATCGCTCAGCGCATCGCGGCCCAGGCGCCGCTGGCGGTGGTCGCGACCCGCCTCAACGTGATGAAGGCCATCGAGCAGGGGCCGCTGGCGGCAGTGGCGGATTTCATCCCGGTGCAGCAGCGCCTCGCCAACAGCGAGGACGCGGCCGAGGGCGTGCGCGCCTTCGTCGAACGGCGGCCGGCGCGTTTCAGCGGGCGGTGAAGGCCGGCGGCGCGATGCGCCGCCTTTCGAAACACGCACTTACCATTTAAATTGCACACAATTTAATTGCCAGCTACAATCCAGCCCATGCCTGCCACGCCATCCGCCGACGACATGCTGCGGCTCGACAACCAGCTCTGCTTTGCGGTGTACTCCGCATCGCTGGCGATGACCAAGCTGTACAAGCCGCTGCTCGACAAGCTGAAGCTCACCTATCCCCAGTATCTTGTGATGCTGGTGTTATGGGAGCGTGACGGTCTCATGGTCTCGGAGCTCGGTGAGCGGCTCTCGCTCGACTCGGGCACGCTGACGCCGCTCCTGAAGCGCCTCGAAGCCAACGGCCTGGTGGCGCGCATCCGCGACGTGGCCGACGAGCGGCGCGTGCACGTCAGTCTTTCGGCTGCGGGCCGCCGTCTCAAGGCGCGCGCGGCGAGCGTTCCGGCCTGCCTGATGGCGGCCTCCCAGTGCTCGGTCGAAGAGCTGGTGGCGCTCACGCAGCAGATCCAGCGACTGAGGGATCGCGTCAAGGCCGCAGCCTAGTTTTCTCCCCTCGCTTCGGCCCGCCGAAGCATTTTTCTCCCCCAACCAACCTGAAGGAATCACCATGGCCACCAAGCTCGACAAAGTCCTGTACACCGCCCAGTCCCACACCACCGGCGGCCGCGACGGCGGCGCCGGCAAGTCCAGCGACGACGCGCTCGACGTCAAGCTGAACCCGCCCGGCTCCGGCAAGCCCGGCACCAACCCCGAACAGCTGTTCGCGGTCGGCTACTCGGCCTGCTTCATCGGCGCGATGAAGGCCGTGGCGCCCAAGATCAACGTCAAGGTGCCGGAAGACGTGGCGGTGGACGCCAGCGTGTCGCTCGGCCCGATCAACGAGGGCAAGGCCTACGGCATCGCGGTCAAGCTCGCGATCACGCTGCCGGGCCTCGACGACGCGCAGAAGAAGCTGCTGGTCGACACCGCCCACCAGGTCTGCCCGTACTCGAACGCCACGCGCGGCAACATCGAGGTCGAGCTCTCGATCGCCTGATCGCCAAAGCCGGCGCAAGCCCGGCGCCGCGTCACATGGGTGACGCGGCGCCGGGCTTTTTTCATGCAGCGGAGATGGGTCTGCGCTAAGGTGATTTGATGAGCCGCCGGGCCGTTCCCAAGGCGAATACCGTAGCGCGTAGCGCGGAGGTTTTTTAATGAGCACCACAGACTTCCTGATCCGCAAGGACGATCTCTCCACCACCCGCGTGCGCGCCGCCGACGATGCGCCCCTGGCCGACGGGCAGGTCCGTTTGCGCATCGACAGCTTCGCCCTCACGTCCAACAACATCACCTACGCCGCCTTCGGCGAGTCGATGAGCTACTGGCAGTTCTTCCCGACCGGCGAGGAAGGCTGGGGTTCGATCCCGGTCTGGGGCTTCGGCTCGGTGGTGCAGTCGCTGCATCCGGGCGTCGCGGCGGGCGAGCGCCTCTACGGCTACGTGCCGATGGCCTCGAGCGTGGTGCTGGCGCCCGAGCGGCTGTCGGCCGCGCGCTTCACCGACGGCGCGCCGCACCGCGCGGCGCTGCCCGCCGTCTACAACCAGTACTTCCGCACCGCGAGCGATCCGCTCTACAGCGCCGACACCGAAGACCTGCAGGCCCTGCTGCGGCCGCTCTTCATCACCTCCTGGCTGATCGACGACTTCTTCGACGACAACGATTTCTTCGGCGCCAGGCCCGGCATCGCGCTGCTGTCGAGCGCATCGAGCAAGACGGCCTACGGCACCGCCTTCCAGATGCACCAGCGGCCCGGCATCGAGGTGGTCGGCCTCACCTCCTCTGCCAACAAGGCCTTCTGCGAAAACCTGGGCTGCTACCACCGCGTGCTGGCCTACGAGGAACTCGACCAGGTGGCGGCCGACGCGCCCTGCGTCTACATCGACTTCGCGGGCAATGGCGAGCTGCGGCGCGCGGTCCACACGCGCTTTTCGCAGCTGCGGCACGACTGCGTCATCGGCGGCACGCACGTCGAACAGCTCGCGCCGAGCGGCACCGCCAAGGAGCTTCCGGGGCCGCGTGCCGCCTTCTTCTTCGCGCCGGCCCAGATCAAGAAGCGCACCGAGGAATGGGGCGGCGACGAATTCGGCCGGCGCATGGTGCAGGCCTGGCAGGGCTTCATCGCGAAGGTGGCGCAGTCCGCTGCGCCGTGGCTCGTGGTCGAGCGCCACGACGGCCCTGCGGCGGTGCAGGCCGCCTATGCGCAGGTGCTGTCGGGACGCGGCGATCCGCGCAGCGGGCACATCTTGTCGCTTTCCAGGGCTTCGAGGTAGCGACAATGGCCGGATGAGCTCATCCGCCGAGAAAACCAGCGCCCATCCCTACGAAAGCCTCACGCCCGACGTGGTGCTGGACGCGCTGGCCGGGCTCGACCTGCACGGCGATGGCCGGCTCATGGCGCTCAACTCCTACGAGAACCGCGTCTACCAGGTGTACCTGGAGGACCGCAGCGCCGTAGTGGTCAAGTTCTACCGGCCCGGCCGCTGGAGCGATGCGCAGATCGCGGAGGAGCACGCCTTCTCCACCGAGCTCACGGCCGCCGAAGTGCCGGCCGTCGCGCCGCTGGCGCTTTCGGGCGCCACGCTGCACCACCACGGCGGCTTCGCCTTCAGCGTGAGCCCCTACCGCGGCGGGCGCGGGCCCGAGCTCGACGACTTCGAAGTGCTCGAATGGGTGGGCCGCTTCCTCGCGCGCATCCACACCGTGGGCGCGGCGCGAACCTTCGAAGTGCGGCCGTCGCTGGATTTGCAGAGCTTCGGCATCGCCTCGCGCGACTGGCTGCTCGGCCACGACATGATCCCGCTCGACGTGCAGCGCGACTGGGAGAAGGCCTGCAACGCCGCCTTCGAGATGATCGAGGGCACGGCGCTCGGCACGGCCGCCGATGCGGACCCGAAGAAGCTGCGGCTGCACGGCGACGTGCACCCCGGCAACATCCTCTGGACTCCCACCGATCGCCCGGACGGCGGCCCGCATTTCGTCGACCTCGACGACGCGCGCACCGGCTTCGCGGTGCAGGACCTGTGGATGCTGCTGTCCGGCGATCGCCCGCAGCGCACCGCGCAGCTGAGCGGCCTGCTCGAGGGCTACGAGCAGTTTCGCGAATTCGACCGCCGCGAGCTGGCGCTGATCGAACCGCTGCGCACGCTGCGCCAGATCCACTACAGCGCCTGGCTCGCACGGCGCTGGCGCGACCCGATCTTCCCGATCAACTTTCCCTGGTTCGGCTCCAGCGACTACTGGAAGGAGCAGATCAACATGTTGCACGACCAGTGCGAAGCGATGGCGGAGGAGCCGCTGTACGCCTGAGGCTTCCGCCGACGCCGCTCAGTCCAGAAAGATCTTCAGGTCGCGGATCAGCTTGTGCCAGCGCGTCGACTCGCTCGCGATCAGCGCAGCGAACTCCGCCGAGCTGCTTCCCACGGGCTCGACGCCGAAATCCATGAGCTTCTTGTTGACCGCCGGATTGCGGATCGCCGCGGCCACCGATTTCTGAAGGCTCGCGATCACCTCCGCCGGCGTGGCCGCCGGCGCCACCAGGCCGACCAGCGCGGCGGCCTCGACGTTGGGGATGCCGAGCTCGGCAAAGGTCGGCACGTCGGGCAGTTGCGGCAGGCGCTTCGCATTCGCCACCGCCAGCGCGCGCACCTTGCCGCCCTTGATGAAGGCGTTGCCGGCGGCGACGTCGGTCATCATCGCCGCGAGCTGGCCGCCGGCCACGTCGGCCAGGGCCGGGGCGGCGCCGCGGTACGGGATGTGCACCATGTGCAGGCCGGCCTGCTGCTTGAGCAGTTCCATCGCCAGGTGGTGCGGACTGCCCGCGCCGGCCGAGGCGAAGCTGATCTTGCCGGGCTGCGCCTTGGCCTGCGCGATGAAATCCTTGGCGTCCTTCGCGTTGCTCGCGGGCCCCACGATCAGCACCATCGGGAAGCGGCCCATCAGCGTGACCGGCGCCAGGTCGCGCGTCGGGTTGTAGCTGAGGTTGCGATACAGCACCGGGTTGAAGACCAGCGTGCCGTTGTCGGCCGAGAGCACGGTGTAGCCGTCGGGCGCCGCGCGCGCGGTTTCCGCGGCAGCGATGGCCGTGTTGCCGCCTGCCTTGTTGTCGATCAGCACCGGCTGCGCGACGTCGATCGCGAGCTGGTTGCCGATGGTGCGCGCCAGGAAGTCGGAGCCGCCGCCGGCCGGGTAGGGCACGATCCAGCGGATCGGCTTGGCGGGGTAGGCGGCCTGCGCCTGCACGGCGGACGCGCCGGCCAGCGCCGCCAGGCCCGCGATCAGCATGGCCAGCAGTTTCTTCATCGTCGTCTCCTTGTCGTGGTGTCGAGGGGATTCAAGACTCGATCGGCAGCCCCAGGCTCAAGGGCACGTGCAGGTAGCCGCGAAAGCGCGCCCGGCCGCCACGAACCACCGGCCCAGAGAGCCGATAGTCGGGAAAGCGCGCGAGGAAGGCGGCGATCGCGATGCGCCCCTCGAGCCGCGCGAGGTTCATGCCCACGCACTGGTGCGTGCCCGAGCCGAAAGCCAGGTGCCGGTTGGGCGAACGCGTGATGTCGAGCCGGTCCGGCGCGTCGAACACCGCCGGATCGCGGTTCGCCGCGCCGATGCACAGCGTGATCAGCGTGCCGGGCGGCACCTCGACGCCGCCGACGTTGGCAGCGGCGGTGGTGATGCGGTTGCCCAGCTGGTTGGAGCTCTCGAAGCGCAGGAACTCCTCGATCGCGGTCTTGATGAGCGACGGGTCGTCCAGCAGGCGCTGCTTCTCTTCGGGCCATTCGAGCAGCGCGACCAGGCCGTTGCCGATCAGGTTGGTGGTGGTCTCGTGGCCCGCGTTGAGGATGAAGATGCAGTTCTGGTAGAGCTCGTTCTCGCTCAGCTTGTCCCCGCCGTCCTCTTCGCCCTGGATCAGCCGCGTGAGCACGTCGTGCGCGGGATCGCCGGGATGGCGCCGCCGCTCGGCCACCAGCGTGCGCAGGTAGGCCACCATTTCCGTCACGGCGCGGTTGCCGGCTTCCATCTGCGCCTCGGTCAGCCGCGGTTCCAGCGCGCCGAGGATCGCGAGCGACCAGTTGCGCAGCGGCTCGCGCTCATCGCGCGGCACGCCCAGCAGGTTGCCGATGATCTCGACGGGAATCGCGGCGGCGAAGTCCTCGATCAGGTCGACCTCGCCCCCGGCGCGCTGGCGCTCTTCCATGCGGTCGAGCAGGCCGTTGACCAGGTGCACGAGCCCGTCCTCCAGCGACTCGATGGCCTTGGGCGTCAAGGCACCGGCGATCAGCCGCCGCACGCGCGTGTGCAGCGGCGGATCGTTGAAGACCAGGCTGGTCGTGTGATGCGCGTAGAGCGGGCTGCCGATGCCGTACTTCGGCGCGTATTCGGCATGCTTGTCGGAGCTGAAGGTGTGCGTGTCCTTGTAGACGGCCACGCAGTCGGCATGCCGCGTGAGCAGCAGCGAACCGTCGGGCATGCGCCGCACCGGTGTCGCCTCGCGCAGCGCGGCGTACCAGGGATAGGGGTTCTCGTAGAAGTCCGGGCCGAGGCTGCGCAAGTCGAAGCCCGACAGGTCGGGTGCTTGCGAAGACTCGGCCGGGTCCATCAGCGACCGCCCGGCCGCCCGAAGGGCGCTGAGCGCCCCCTCGGGGGGCAGCGAACGAAGTGAGCGTGGGGGCTCATGAGACTACACCAGCAGAGCGTTGACGCGCCGCACGTAGGCGGCGGGGTCGGCCGGCAGCCCGCCCTCGGCCAGCAGCGCCTGATCGAACAGGATGTTCGCCAGATCCTCGAAGTGCTCGGAGCCGTCGAGCTTCTTGACCAGCGGGTGCTCGGCATTCACTTCCAGCACCGGCTTGAGTTCCGGCGCCGGCTGGCCGGCCTGCTTGAGCATGCGGGCGAGCTGGGTGCTCATGCCGCCGTCCTGCACCACCAGGCAGGCAGGCGAATCGACCAGGCGCGTGGTCACGCGCACGTCCTCGGCCTTGTCCTTGAGGGCCTCCTTGAGCCGCTCCAACATCGGCTTGAAGGATTCGGCCGCCTCTTCCGCGGCCTTCTTCTCGGCCTCGTCCTGCAGCTTGCCGAGATCCACCGCGCCCTTGGCCACGCTCTGCAGCGGCGTGCCGTCGAACTCGGTCAGGTAGTTGAGCGCCCACTCGTCGACGCGGTCGGTCATCAAGAGCACCTCGATGCCCTTCTTCCTGAAGATCTCGAGCTGCGGGCTGTTCTTGGCAGCGGGCAGGGTGTCGGCCGTGATGTAGTAGATCGCTTCCTGGCCTTCCTTCATGCGCGACTTGTAGTCGGCGAAGCTCACGCTCACGGTGTCGCTGGTGCTGGAGGCGAAGCGCAGCAGCTTGGCGATGCGCTCGCGGTTGGCGAAGTCCTCGCCCAGGCCTTCCTTGAGCACGGCGCCGAACTCGGCATAGAACTTCGCGTACTTGTGCGACTCGTCGCTGTACTCGGCCGCGGCTTCGGCGGCCAGCGTGGTGTCGGCAGCCTTCTTGTCCACCGCATCCGTCACGCCTTCGCCGGGCTCGGGCGCCGGCACCGATTCGCCGGAGCCGACATCGAGCTTGCCCTCGTTGCTCTGGCCGGCCGCCTTCTGCTTCTTCGCCAGCTCTTCCAGCATGCCGAGCACCCGCTTGGTGCTGCCGTCGCGGATCGCCTTCACGTCGCGGCTTTCCTGCAGCAGCTCGCGGCTCACGTTGAGCGGCAGGTCGGCCGAATCGATCACGCCCCTGACGAAGCGCAGGTAGGTCGGCAGCAGCGCTTCGGCGTCGTCCATGATGAAGACGCGCTTGACGTAGAGCTTGACGCCCGCGCTCTTCTCGCGGTTCCACAGGTCCATCGGCGCCTTGGACGGGATGTAGAGCAGCTGCGTGTACTCGGTCGTGCCCTCGACGCGGTTGTGGCTCCAGGCCAGCGGCGGCTCGAAGTCGTGGCTGATGTTCTTGTAGAACTCGACGTACTGCTCTTCGCCGATGTCCTTCTTCGGCCGGCTCCACAGCGCATTGGCCTGGTTGACCGGCTCCCACTCGCCGGTCTTGACCATCTGGCCGCCCTTGCTGGCACCGGAGGGGCCTCCTTCAATGGCTTCGCCTTCCTTCCACTCTTCCCGCTCCATCAGGATGGGCAGGGAGATGTGGTCGGAGTACTTGGAGATGATGGACTTGAGCTTCCACAGGTTCAGGTATTCCTCGGCATCCTCGCGCAGGTGCAGGGTCACGCTGGTGCCGCGCTGCGGACGCGCGATGGTGTCGACTTCGAAATCGCCGGCGCCGGCGCTGACCCAGCGCACGCCCTCTTCGGCAGGCAGGCCCGCGCGACGCGACTCGACCGTGATCTTGTCGGCCACGATGAAGCCCGAGTAGAAGCCCACGCCGAACTGGCCGATGAGCTGCGCATCGGCCTTCTGGTCGCCCGAGAGCTTGCTCATGAACTCCCGGGTGCCGCTCTTGGCGATGGTGCCCAGGTGATCGATGGCCTCCTGCTGCGAGAGTCCGATGCCGTTGTCGGCAATCGTGATCGTCTTGGCTTGCTGGTCGAAGGAGACGCGCACCTCCAGCGTGGGCTGGTCTTCATAGAGGCCCGGCTGGTCGATGGCCTCGAAACGCAGCTTGTCGCAGGCATCCGACGCGTTCGAGATCAGCTCTCTCAGGAAGATTTCCTTGTTGGAGTAGAGCGAATGCGTGACCAGGTGAAGCAGCTGCGCGACTTCGGCCTGGAACGGGAGTTTGGTCTTGGAAAGGGTCATAGCACGAGAAGAACGGAGAAAAAGACATCGCCAGAGGCGAGCCGACAACTTTACAAGACCCCGCCGCGGCGAGCCATCCGAAAGAAATGCCCGGCTTCGCCGATCGCATGCTGCACGGTGCGTGGCAACGGCGCGACAGATTCCAAAGTACTACTTCGTAACTATTTAACGAAAGTTCTCTTCTCGTTATGAAAGAGAACTAACTGCCGCCTCAACGTGTAGGCCTTCGCCTACATTTCACCCGGCACCAAAACCAACCACTTACACCGCTCATGAAAAAACTGCTTCTGGTCACCGCGCTTGCCGCCATCGCTCCTCTGGCCGCTCACGCCGAATCGAACTTCACCACCGCCGCCGGCGCCCAGAGCGCCGCCGCCAAGCTCGACTTCAGGGTCGTCGTTCCGAAGGTGCTGTTCCTGCAAGTCGGCACCGGGACCAACCTCGCCAACAACGCGACCGTGGACAAGGTCAGCTTCGACGTGCCGGCCGGCGCTATCGGCAACGGCACTGCCGTCGCCGGCACCGGCGGCGACCTGGCCAGCGGCGGTGTCACGGTGCGCGTGCTCGGCAACAGCGGCACCGTCAGCCTGACCAATGCGACCACGGGTCAGCTGAGCAGCGGCGTTGCCGGCAACCCGACCGTGCCGTGGACCGACATCGTCGTGACCGCAGGTGCGCTGGCAACCACCACCAGCGGCTACACCAACGCGGCCATCGCCCACCCGCCCTTCAACAGCGCAGCCGCCGGCGGCGCTTCCGCAGCGGCCACCACCCTGGCAGCCTCGGCCGGCCTCGTGCGCCGCGAAGGCAGCTGGACCTTCGCCTATGCCAACACGGCCACGCTGCCGGCCGGCACCTACGGCGACACCGTGGGCAACAACGGCCGCGTGACCTACACCGCGACCGCTCCCTGATCGCCAGCCCGACTGTCCGGGACGCGCGACTTTCGAGACGCGATGACCGAGGCCAGGGCCTGCCCTGCCTTCGCCGTCCAGGAAACAGCCGTATGGAACTTGCGTCGTCACCACCTTCCCGCACCCGGCGCGCCGCACTGGCGCTCGCCGTGCTGGGCGGCGTCTGGCTGCCCGCGGCACACGGCTTCACGGTCGGCATCACACCGGGCACCCGCGCGCTGTTTCTGCAGGTGGGCGTCGGCACGATGACGGGCGGGACCTTCAACAATCGCGGCACGCCCGGCAACAATACGACCGTCAACACCGTTTCGGTCACCGTTCCCGCAGGTCAGCTGGGCTCGGGCACGGCCCAGGCCATGACGACCGACAGCACCGTCACGAGCAGTCCGTGGGACGGCTTCGCGTTCTGCACCTCGCCGGCCACCACGGGGCAGGTGTATGTGGGCGGGTTCTATCGCGTGCCGGGTACGAGCAACGCCGGTGCGGCGACGCTGTCCGTCACCACGCCGGCAAGCCTGACCGGCGGCGGCAACACCATTCCTTTCAACAGCATCGCGTGGACCTCTTCGGGCAACGGCGACACGGGAACAACGATCCCCAGTGCCGCCTTCACTGGCGGTGCCCAGACCTTGCTGTCGGTCACCCGCAACACCTGGTTCGAGAGCTGCCTGGCCTTTCGCTACCTCAACACCCAGTTGGTGCCCGCCGGCACCTTCACCGGCAGAGCGACCTACACGCTCACTGCGCCATGAAGAGCCGCGTTTCGCTTGTCATCCTGGCCGGCTTGCTGGCCCTGGCCGCGTGGCCGTCGGCCGGCGCCGCGACCTTCAGGGTCGACGACACGGGCACCTACGTGAGCCAGCCGGTCACGCCGATGCGCTGGCGCCAGCTGGCACCCGGCCGCGCGGGCGACCACACGATCGAAGGCCGCGTGGCCGTGGCACTGCGGCTCAACCTGACGCCCTGGCTCCACCGGCCGGCGCGCATCTACATGTCCCTGGCGCCGACCGAAGGCGAGCAACTGGTCGCCGCTTGGCGCACCCAGGGCCGGCTGCTGCCGGGCACGGTCCGCGGCGGCAGCCGCACGCTGGTGTTCGAAGGCGTGGTGCGCGATGCATTCCTGCAGGAGAGCATCGTGCTCGATCTCACGGCCGATGGCCGTAGGGTGGAGCGCGCGCAATCCCTGCAATTCTTTTTCGAGATCGAGGTATCGCCGTGACGCGCCGTGCCGCACTTTCCCGCCGCGGGCACTCCGCGGCCATTCTTCTTGCGACCGGCATCGCCGCGTCGACCATCGGCGCTACAGCGCAGGCGCAGTTTTCCCTTGCCGTGTCGCCGCCGCGCTTCGAGCTGTCGTCGAAGCCCGGCGAACGGGTGCGCGAGGTGATCGAGCTCACGCACCGCGACACGCAGGCCGGCGCGTACAAGCTCAAGACCGCCGACTGGACCTTCAGGCCCGACGCCTCGGTCGACTTCAGCGACGAGCTGCTGCCCGGCAGCTGCCGGCCCTGGGTCGCGATCGAGCGCCGCGACCTCAGCATCACGCCCGGACGCCCCTACCGCTTCCGCTTCGAGGTGACGCCGCCGGCCGACACGCCGCCGATGGAATGCCGCTTCGCGGTGATGATCGAAGGCCAGCAGCCCGCGGCGGCACCGGGCGTTCCGGTTGCACTGGGCGCGCGCATCGGCGTCATCGTCTATGTGGCCGTGGGCGATGTGGCACCGGTGCTGGAACTCGCAGGCAGCTCGGTCCAGATGGTCGATGGCCAGGCCACGCCGATGCTGAAGATCCGCAACACCGGCACCGCGCACGGCCGGCTGGCCGGCTTCCTCGCCGGTACCGACGCGAGCGGCACGGCCCTGGAGCTGCAGGCCAGCACCACCCCCATCATGGCCGGCGAGACGCGTGACATCGCGCTCGTGGCGAACAAGCCCGGCGACACCGAGACGGCTGTCGCCGTGCGCTTCCCGATCACGGTCACCGGCAAGCTGGAGTGGGGCAAAGACGGCTCGCTGCCGATCGATCAGCGCTTCACCCGATGAAACGCTGGCTCCGATGCAGCGCCCTCGGACTGTGCGGCGCGGGCCATGTGCTGGCCGGCGCGCCGGCATGGGCACAGGCCGCGCCCGCCGCCGCGGTGGCGCAGCCCGAGGCGGCCGGCTATGCCGACCGCGTGCTCGACGACAGCCCGCAGGCCGAGCCGGACGGCGAACCGGAGGTCCGCGACACGGGCTGGCCGCGCGGCTGGAGCATCGAGGGCCAAGCGACACAGCAGAGCGGCGTCGTGCGCCAGCGCAGCCAGTCGCTGCTGTTCTCCGGCTACCTGGACACGCCGAACTACGGCACCTTCTCGGCCAACGCCAACCTCAACCGCGACGCTGCGCCGGTGAACGGCTTCGGCCTGGTGGGCAGCGCCGGCACGCCCTACAGCGTGGTGCCCTACAGCTACCGCACCGGCAGCACCTGGCGCATCGACCAGCGCGGCATGCCCTTCGACAGCGGCTGGTTCGGCAACAACAGCGTCGGCAACATCAACATGGCGGCGACGCCGCTGGCGCGCGGCGTCGGTCGCGTCTACCTGCCCAGCCTGCCGATCGAAGGCGTTGCCGCCAGCCTGGAGCAGCCGGGCAGGACCACCTTCAATGCCTCGGCCGGCCGGCTCGGCTACTTCGACGGCCTTTCTTTCCAAGGCTTCTCGGCCGGCCGCGGCACGGCCGCGAGCGTCGGCGCCCAGACCCAGCTGACGGGCGGCGACGGCCCGCTCGCGCCGGGCCGCACCGACGCGGCGGTCCAGTTGATCGAGACGCGCGACTTCAATGCCAACGGCGTGCCCGGCTTCGCCCAGAACACGCGCTCGCTCTGGACCGCCGTGTCCTGGCAGGGCCTGGCGCCCTGGGCCGATTCGCTGGGCAAGGGCTTCGGAGGCGTCGCCGACAAGGTGGGCGGCCTGCGCGTCCAGGCCAACCTGGCGCAGAGCGCCGGCCGGCCTTCGGACGCGTCGTCCCTCGCCGCGCGCGATTCGGCCACCGGCGGCTGGGTCGATGCCGCCTGGCGCACGGAGCTGATGCAGCAGGCCGCATCGGTGTTCTATTTCGAACCCTCGCTGCGCTGGGGCGGCGATGCGCTGCCGAGCGACCTGCGCGGCGCCTCCTGGCGCGGCGACATCTCGACGCGCCAATGGCAGCTCGGCACCCAGATCGAGGTGAGCGACAGCGTGAGCGGCCAGCAGCGTGGCTCCGTGTTCGGCAACCTGTTCGGCCGCTATCGCTTCGACTCGCGCGACGCGCTCTCGGCCACGCTCGCCGCGCGCACCGGCACGTTCGCCGCGCAGTCGGCCCAGCTGACCTGGGAGCACAAGTCCGACTGGGGCTACACGCAATGGCGCACCGACATCGCCCATGGCACCGGCCTGCGCGTGCTGCGCAGCGGCGTCGACCACGCCTGGAGCGTGAGCGAGACGCAGACCTTCTCGACCTCGCTGGCGCTCGAGCAGTCGCGCGAGGCCGGCAGCAGCGCGCGCGCGGTGCACTGGGGCGTGCTCGGCACCACGCCCCTGGTCGCGGGCGCGCGCCTCGACCTGAGCCTGCGCGGCAGCAACGGCATCGGCGGCAACGATTCGCGCTTCCTGAGCGCCAATGCACGCCTATCCTGGCCGCTCGGCCTGGGCTGGTCCTTCATCGCCCAGTACAGCGCGGCGCGAGGGCAGGAGTCGCTCAATCCGGCGGTGGTCTCCGCTCTGACAGCAGCGACCTTGCAGCCGGTGCTCGTCACGCCCTACAGCCGCGCCTTCATGGTGGCGCTGCGCTACGAGAACCGGGCCGGCCTGGCCAGCGCGCCCATCGGCGGCATGCCCGGCACCGGCGCCGGCCGGCTCGAAGGCCATGTGTTCTTCGACCAGGACAACAACGGCCGGCGCGAAGCGAACGAGGGCGGCGTCGCCAGCGTGACGGTGGTGCTCGACCGCCGCTACGTGGCGCGCACGAACGCCCAGGGCTTCTACAGCTTCCCGTCCGTGGCCGCCGGCAGCCACGAGATCGAACTGATCCAGGACAACCTGCCGCTGCCCTGGAGCAGCGCAGGCTCGGCTTCGCGGCGCGTCGACGTGTACGTGCGCGACACCGCCGCGGCCGATTTCCCGATCCAGAAAGAGCGCTGAAGCGCAATCTTTGCCGCGCGGCAGCGCGTTTTCGACGGGTTCTACGACCTCTGTCGATTGCGCTGCACCACGGCAGGGTGTTTACTGTGCGGCAACGGAGCCACGGATCCCGCCGACCCTTCATTTTTCCGTGACTCCGCCGATATCCAAGAGACCGGTCGTCGATGCGACGCCTGCTCGTCCTGTTTTTTCTTGGGTGCCGCCATATGTACGGAAGCGCGTTCTCCACGGGGGTTTGCATGAAAAGCGCCCTCTCCGCCCTGCTGCTGCTGCCGCTGGCCTGCACAGCCGAGACCACGCTCGGCGTGAACAGCGCGACCGGGGGCCTGAACTTCACGGTGATCATTCCGCCCGTGTTCCGCGTGCTGCAGGTGACGCCGGTGACGGACGGGTACGAGTACCGCGTCTGGACCAACAAGCCCAGCGTGATGCTCAACGGCCGCGAATACCGCTTCCACCGCGTCGGCGAGACGACGCTGAAGGTTCCGACGCCGCCGCAGGGCCTGTTGCTGGTGCACGGTCTCTGAGCGACATCGAGCCGACATCCTCCGCACGACATGTATGCGGCGCGGGGACGGCCGACAATCCACCGCCGCACACCGGCGGCGAAGGTCGTTTCGGATACCAAGAAAGAACAACCATGGAACACAGCGTTTCGAAGAAATTGGCGGCCGAGTTCATCGGCACCTTCTGGCTCGTGCTCGGCGGCTGCGGCAGCGCCGTCCTGGCCGCAGCCTTTCCAAGCCTGGGCATTGGCTTTGCGGGCGTGTCGCTCGCGTTCGGGCTCACCGTGCTCACGGGCGCCTATGCGCTCGGCCCGATCTCGGGTGGGCACTTCAATCCGGCGGTCTCGATCGGCCTGGCGCTGGCGGGCCGTTTCAAGGCCAGGCAGCTGCCGGGCTACATCGTCGCCCAGGTGATCGGCGCGATCGCCGCGGCCGGCGTGCTCTACCTGATCGCCACCGGCAAGCCCGGCGCCGAGATCGGCGGCTTCGCCACCAACGGCTATGGCGAGCACTCGCCGGGCCGCTACGGCCTCATGGCGGCGCTGCTTTGCGAAGTGGCGATGACGGCGCTGTTCCTGATCGTCATCCTCGGCGCCACCGCCAGGCATGCGGCGGCCGGATTCGGCGGCCTGGCGATCGGGCTGTGCCTGACGCTCATCCACCTGATCTCGATCCCGGTCACCAACACCTCTGTCAACCCGGCACGCAGCACCGGTCCGGCCGTGTTCGGACCGGACTATGCGCTCCCTGAGCTGTGGCTGTTCTGGGTCGCGCCGATCGCCGGCGCGATCATTGGCGCGCTGCTCTACCGGCTGGTGCTGTCGGACGACTGAGGCCTGGTTCAGCCTCGACAAGAATGGGCGATCGCGCCGCGGTGCGACATGCGCTGCAGCGGATCGATCCTCGAGAACGCTAAGAAGCCGCGCTTAGAACAAGCTGACCTCGCTCGACGAAGGCCTTGAGGGCGTCTTCCCGCAGCACGTCGGCGCGCACGCAGAGCGCCTCGCCGCCGGCCGCGCGAAGGGCAGCCTCGATCTCCGGCCCCGGCGCTGCGCCACGGCCGCAGAAGAGCACGCGGCCGCCTTCGACCGCGAACGCAGCGCCCACGGCGTGGCCGATGCCCGAGGCGCCGCCGTCGGCGACGACGATCAACTTGCCTTCGAAACGGCCCGTTCGGCCGATCGTGCTGCGATCCCAGTTCGCTTGCGACATGGCTTCTCGTCTCCTCAGTCGGCCCGTGCCCGCCAGGCGGTGGTCGCCAACGGCGCCTTCATGTCGATCGCCTGCCCGATCTGAGGCGTCATCAGCTGCACGCCGCGGCCATCGCGGAACTGCGGCGATTCGGGATGGCGGGCCGTGCCGCAGGCGCTCAATCCGAGGGTGGTCATGAAGGCGATCAGGATGAAAGACAGCGCGGCCGGAAACGACCGCGCTCGGTGAACGGGCGCTGTCAATCAGAGCCTGCTGGCGCCGGCCGCGGTGCGCTGATCCATCGGGTTGCGCATCGTCGAGATCACCTTGCTGTTGACGCGCGAGCCGGAGGACACGTTCTGGTCCGGCGCAGAGGCTGCGCGCATCGCTTCCTGCGCCACGGCGCCACGGTCGGCAACCGCCTTGAAGGGTTCCGCGCCGCGCGAACCGCGCACCACGTTCTGGTTGGGTGCGGCGGCGGTGCGAATCGCTTCCGCATCCACGTCGGCGCGGCTCAGGGCGGACACGTGGGCGTGCACACCGTCGTAGCTTTCGGCCTGGGCGGCGACCGAGCCCAGCGCGGCGAGGGCGCTGAAGGCGGTGACGGCGAGGAACTTCAGGGAGGCTGCTGGCATGGTGGTGAACTCCAAAACAGGGGGGTCTCGCGCCGCATGCGACATGCATCACGGCTGACCCGGGGTTCACTCTAGGCAGGCAGATTGAGCCGATCGTTAGCGAAGAATTAGGCGAGGGTTAGGCGAGGCCGGCGGCCCTTCTCTGCAGGCATTCAGCCGATCAAGGCTTCATCGCCGCGTGCGGTTCACGAAGGAACGGCCAGGATTCCGTGGCCGAGAAGCGCTGGACCATCCGTGTCTTGCATGCGCTTTCGCGCTCGGTTTCGAGCGCCGCGATGACGATCCATTTCGCCGGATCCTGCTGAAGATCCTCGGCCAGCGCACCCGCGATCACAGGCGAGAGCCGGCCCCTGCTGCGGGCGGTGCGCAGCGCCTCTTCCGACAGGCCGAGCTTTCGCGCCCAGACACGCAGGTTGTCTTTTTCGAGCGCCATTTTCAAGAGGTCCATCGTCGTGGTTGCCCGAGGAGAGACAACCGGCTGATTGAAGATGCTCATCATGGAGGGCTTTGTAGACATTGGGTTGGCGCTCAGAGGCAATGCGCGCCTGAGTGCGCCAGCGTCCGGCGGCTTGCGAAAAGATCGAGCAGGCTGCGTCCCACCCTTGTGATTTCGTCGACCGTCGCGGGCAACTGCCGATGCGAGGAGTCAAGTCCGCCCGGCACTCGCGCAGCATCGGGAATGGCTGCCTTGATCGAGCCGCCCAGCTTCAGGATCCTCAAGGTTTCGATCTCGGCGTGGTCCACGACATGAACAGGCAGTCGCGCGTTCGCCAGCCGGCGCAGCAGTTCGATAGGTTGCGGATACGACCCGCCTGGCGTTCTGTATGAGTTGTTCATTCGTTGTGTCGAGATTGCGGGCAGCCGGGTTTCGGTGCTGACCGCACTGGACCCGGGCTGCGTATGGAGCGCGAATGTAGTGACGCGGTCCGCGCTCGGCAATCGACTTGACAATGCATGAGAATTGCCGCGCGCCAGATGGGCCTTTCAACGCGAGCTCTCCGCTGTGCATGCGTCTTTCTTGGCGAAATCGCGAGCGAATTGACATTGCTTGACATTCCCTGCGCTGGCCGGCCCAGGGGCGCCCGTACACTTCGTCGCTTCACGAAGCCGGCTGTCGGCGCCGGGCACCCACTGGAAGGTCGAAGAAGAAAATGCGAGTTGCGGCGCTGGACGACGACGTCGATCAGTTGGACCTCGTCAAGTGCACGTTGCAGGCGATCGGGCATGACTGCCATGTGTTCGCCGAAGGCGCTGCGCTACGCCGCGAGCTGCAGCGCGAGACCTTCGATCTTCTCGTCCTGGATTGGCACCTGCCCGACATCACCGGGCCGGAGATCGTTCGCTGGGTTCGCGCCAATCTGCAGGACCGCATTCCCATTCTTTTCGTGACCAACCGCCATGAAGAGCGCGACATCGTCGAGGGACTGGCGGCAGGAGCGGACGACTTCATGGTCAAGCCCATGCGTGTCGGCGAGCTGGCCGCTCGCGTGCGTGCGCTGCTGCGGCGCGCCTACCTGGACGCGCTGCCCGAAGAGCAGGTCTGGGGACGCTACCGCTTCGTGCTTGCCAGCCGCCAACTGGAGATCGACGGCAGGCCTGTTGCGCTGACGCAGAAGGAATTCGACCTCGCCTTGTTCCTGTTTCGCAACTCGGGGCGTCTGATTTCCCGGCAGCACCTGCTGGAGACGATCTGGGGCGCGAGCAATCCGCCGGGAACCGAACTGATGTCGCGCTCCCTTGACACCCACATCTCGCGTGTGCGCAAGGTGCTCGGCCTGCGACCGGAAAGCGGCTACCGCCTGGCCTCGATCTACGGGCAGGGATATCGATTCGAGACGATCGCGAGCGATGAGAGCAGCGCTGTCTGAGCTTGCGGCGGGTGCCGCAAGCCGCCGGGCGGGCGTGCGCTTCGCGCGATGGTCGCTCGGCGTGCACCTGGCGCTGCATGCTGCGCTGGCGCTCGCGCAGGCTCCGACTTCGCCGCAGGATCTCGTGCATGCGGTGCAGCCCGGTGAAACGCTCTTCGGTCTTGCCACGCGATACACGGGCCGCTCCGATCGCTGGCTTCAATTGCGCGACTACAACGGGATTGCGGATCCGCATCGGATCGCACCGGGTACCCGGGTGCGCATCCCCGCCGCGCTGCTGAGCTTCGCCCCGAGCTTTGCGACGGTGAGCCATGTCACGGGCAGCGTTCGCCAGTTTGCTGCGCAGGATGTCCAGCCGCAGCCCTTGCAGCCGGGCGCACTGCTGGCGGAAGGCACGCGCATCGAGGTGGGCGCCGATGGATATGTGCGGCTTCGGATGAGCGACGGCTCGACGGTCCGCATCCCCGCCAATTCCCAGGTCCGCCTGGTCAGCGTGCGACGGCAGGACGCCTCGCAGGCCAGCGACACGCTCATCCAGCTGGAGACCGGCCGCGTGGATGCCTCGGCGCAACCGCAGCGCAACAAGGCGAGCCGCTTCGAGATCCGGACACCGCTGGCGGTGGCCAGCGTGCGCGGCACCGAATTCGGCGTCGCCATCCAGGCCGATGCCGCTGTCACCGGCGAGGTGACGCAGGGCAGCATCGAGCTGAGAGGCCGCCGGCGCCCTCCTGGCGGGCGCGGCATCCGGCAGCATCGGCTTCGCGAGGGACAGGGCGCCCGCGTGAGCAGCGCCGGCGTGATGGGGCCGGTGCGCCCCTTGCCGCAAGCGCCCGACCTGACGGGGCTGCCGGACACGGTGACCGACATCGATTTCGTCCGCCTGCCGCTGCCCGCCGTCGCGGGCATTGCCGCCTACCGCGTCCGGATTTCCACCGACCCGTCGCTGGAGCAGGTCGTGCGCAACGGCGTGTCGGCGGCCGGTGAGCTGCAGTTCGCCGGCCTCGAAGACGGCAGCTACACGGTCGGCGCGCGCGCGATGGACGATTGGGGGCTGTCGAGCCGCGAGAGCACGCGCACGCTGCGGGTCAAGGCGCGTCCGGTGGCCCCGCTCGCCCAGCGCCCCGCGCCCGGAGAAAGAATCGTCGGCAGCGCGGTCGAGTTCGCCTGCGCGCAGCCGGCCGGCGTCCAGCGCTTCAGGCTGCAGATCGCGAGCGACGAGGGCTTCCAGGCGCTTCTGGTGGACGACGCGGCACTCACCGAATGCCGGCGTTCGGCCACGCTGCCGCCGGGTCGCTACTTCTGGCGCGTGGCATCCGTGGGCGCCGCGCCCGATGGCACGCCGGACCAGGGTCCCTTCAGCGGCAGCCGAGCCTTCGAGATGGTCGAGCCGCCTCCGGCCGCACCGCCGCCCAAGGTGAGCAGCGACGACGCAGCGCTGCAGCTGTACTGGTCCGCCCAGCCGGGCTACCGCTATCTCGTGCAGGTCGCGCGCGACGCCGGCTTCGCCGATCTCGTGCATGCCGACACGCGGACCGAGGCCTCCCTGCGTCTGGCGGACCTGCCGCCGGGAAGCTACCACGTGCGGATTCAGGCGATCGCCCCCGACGGCGAGGCCGGCAGTTTTTCCCCGCCGCAGGTCGTGCGGATCGAGGCGGTGCTGCGCGACGCCAGCGGCGCCGCCGTTCGCGATACGGGCGGCAGTCCGGTCCGCCGGCAGTAGCGTCGTGCCGAGCAAGCCCATCGCCGCTGCACGTCTTCGCCTGCCCTCGCGCGGGGTCGAATGGCTCGCGCTCTCGATCATCGCCATCGGCCTGGTGTTCGCATTGGAGCGATCCGGGTGGCTGCGGGGACCGAACCGGCTGCTCCAGGACACGCTGATGTTCATGCAGGAGCGCGCTGTCGATCGCGGCGACGTGATCATCGTCGGCATCGACGACAAGAGCATTGCCGCCCTGGGACGATGGCCGTGGCGGCGCTCCTTCCACGCCGAGCTGATCGACCGCATCGACAAGGACGCGCCGCTGGCGATCGGAATGGACGTGCTCCTGACCGAGGTGGACGAGCGCTTTCCCGGGGACGACGCAGCGCTCGCCGCCGCCATGTCGCGCAGCGGCAAGGTGGTGCTGCCGCTGATGATGCAAAGCCTGAACGGGGCGCCCTTCGTCGTCGAGCCGATCCCCTCGCTGAAGCGCCATGCAAGACGCCTCGCGCACGTGCACATCGCGGTCGACGACGACGGCGTGGCGCGAGGCGTGTACTTGCGCGAGGGCTTCGGCGGGCGCGCCTGGGACCATCTCAGCGTCGCCATGCACACGGCCGGCGCGGCCGGGCCCGAACACGCAGATGTTCCCGCAGAACGCGAGCCCGATGCAAAAACAGGCGGCCCGGACGCCGTCTCCACCTGGCAGCGTTCGCGCAAGATGATCGTGCCCTTCGCCGGACCGCCCGGTCATTTCCCGCAGGTGTCCTACGTCGACGTGCTGGACGGCAGCGTCGCCCCGGGAACGTTCAAGGGCAAGTATGTGCTGATCGGCGCCACCGCCGCCGGAATCGGCGAGGTCTACGCCACGCCCGTCTCGGCGCGGCGCTCGAAGCTGATGTCGGGGGTCGAATTCTCCGCCAACGTGCTCGACAGCCTGGAGAGCCAACGCAGCATCACCCGGCTGCCTGGATGGCTCGACGCAGCCCTCAATGCCATCCCCGCGCTGCTGGCCCTGCTGGGCATGGCCTTCATCGGCCCGCTGCCCGCGCTGCTGTTGACCCTCGGGCTGATGGTGGCGCTGCCTGCGGCGGCGGCCGCTGCTGCGGGCTTCGGCCTGCAGTTCGGTCCGGCATCGGGGATGCTCGCCCTGGGCGCGAGCTATGCCTTGTGGAGCTGGAGGAAGCTCGATGCCGCCACGCGCTACCTCATGGACGAGTTCAGCCGCCTGCACGGCAGCGGCCGCGCGGTGGCCGCGTCCGGCAGCACGGCCGCTTCGGGCGACTTCCTGGGTCGCCGCATCCATGCGCTGCGGCAGGTCGCCGAGCAACTGAGCAACCTGCACCGCTTCGTGAGCGACAGCCTGGAAGCCCTGCCCGACGCGACGCTCGTATGCGACAGGAATGGAACCGTGCTGCTGGCCAACGCCGCTGCGGCGCGGCACTTCGAGGTCGCCTCGGGCGAACTGCTGCAAGGCGCGCAGGCCGCGACCCTGATGAACGACGTGCTGTCGCAGGCGGATCGCCAGCCCATCGTGCTTCCGGCGATCTTTGCCGGCCCGCCCACGGTGGGCAGCACTGCGGCGCACGATGGCCGCGAGCGCGACCTGCTGGTCAAGCGGGCGCCCTCGTTCAGCGGCACCGGCGAGCACCTGGGCTGGATACTTTCGCTCGTCGACGTGACCGAGATCCGCCAGGCGCAGCGCCAGCGCGACCATGCCATGCGCTTCCTCAGCCATGACATGCGCGCGCCGCTGGCCTCCGTTCTCACGCTGCTGAGCCTGCAGCGGCAGAACCCCTCCGCGATGCCGCAGGAGCAGTTCCACGAGCGCATCGAGCGCCATGCGAAGAAGGCCTTGGGCCTGGCCGACGACTTCACGCAGCTGGTGCGTGCCCAGTCGTACAGCTACCACTTCGAACGCTACAACCTGGTGGATGTGCTGCTCGAATGCGTGGACGACGCGTGGGAAGCGACCCGCCGGCACCGGATACGCGTGACGATGGCGCCGTCGCCGGAGGAGGCCTACAGCCTGATCAACCGCGAGCTCGTTGCCCGCGCGATCAACAACCTCCTGGGCAACGCGCTCAAGTTCTCGCCGGCGGGCTCGTCGATCACCTGCGCGGTCGAATCGCTGCCGCGCGCATGGGCCGTGCTGGTGAAGGATGAAGGACCCGGCATCGCCGACGAACTCCGGACCCAGTTGTTCGAGCCGTTCATCCGGGGCCCTGCCACGGCGAACATCGATGGAGCGGGGCTCGGGCTCGCCTTCGTCAAGACCGTGGCTCAACGGCACGGGGGCAAGGTGCTGCTCGAGACGCCGCCGGGGCGAGGCAGTGCGTTTCGGCTGGTCTTGCCGCGC
>NZ_RWKI01000049.1 GCF_003984645.1 Variovorax sp. MHTC-1 | reverse complement strand
ATGCCGCCGCTTCGATTCGTGAAGTAGTCCTGCAAGTAATCGAAGGTGGAATTCGGCTGAGTCTGATCGACGCCGAAGTCCGCTGGCACCACTAAACGCAGCGTGATGCCCTCAGGGCATTCACTAACTGAAAGGGCTCACTACAATATTTGACCGATTGTTACCTTCGAGGCGTCCCATGCAAAGGATCTTCACGAGTTGGGAACCATCATCGCAACGTGATCGAGGCCGGCATTTCGCTCTTGCCTGCAAAGGCGGGGCATGAGCGCGGTGCGGCAGGCAGGAGCCCGGAAGTCTTCATGGAAGGTGGAGAGAGCGCGAACCGGCCTCCGGGCTGACGCCCCCGCGCGCGGCAGCCCGCGCATCGCCGGAGGAGGTGCGAACGTCGGGACATGGCAGATGGCTCGCCGCTTGACTGTCACGATGAGCTGGCTAGTGGGCGCAACCATCTCGCCCTCGGGCGCAGGCGCGGCGATCCTGTATTTCGACGCGGCCGGCGGAACCCAGAACTGGGACCAGCTCACGACGCCCGCCTGGAGCCTCGCAACCGGGGGGGCCTACAACGTGACCTGGAACGCAGGCCTCGGGACCGACGCGGTCTTCGAGGGAACCGGCGGTTTGGTGAACATCCAGGCTGCGGCGCCGGTCTCGGTCACTTCGTTGACGTTTGGGACCAGCGGCGCACAGTCGTATACCGTCAGCGGGGCCGCCCTGGATCTGGCGGCCGCGGCGAGCATCACCGCAACGACGAATGCCACCATCGCTTCCGCAATCACCGGCGCAGGAACTTCGCTGGTGAAGCGGGGCGCCGGCACCCTCACGTTCTCCGGCGCGAAAACCTACACCGGGGCGACCGTCGTCGAGGCCGGGAGGCTGGAGCTGGAGAACGCCTCCGGCTACGTTTCCGCCACCACGGTCAACGCCGGCGCGACGCTGGCTTTCACCGGCGCGACGAACGTGACGACGGCGGCACCCATCACGCTTGCCAACGGCGCGGCGGTGGAAACCCTCAACACCTTGGGCTTCACGATCCTGAACGGCGCCCTGACCAGCAGCGGCAGCACCTCGATCACCATCGATCAGCCCGCGGGCGCGGGTGGCCGCGGGCTTTTTCTGGATGCCGGCCTGCACGGCAGCGGCATGGTCACCATCAACACCACCAATGCAGGCAATCTCGTGAGCCTGCGCAACAACAACAGCACGTTCGGCGGCACGCTGGTAATCAACGGCATCGCCAGTTCGGCGGCGGGCGCGGGCAGCGGCCTGGCGCTCGGCGGTCCCGCCACGAGCAATGCGCTGATCAATGCGAACGTCGTGCTCAACGGCACCATCGAGCTGGCCGACCAGGGATTGGGATGGGCCAACGGCTTCGGCACGAGCCGCTTCAACATGGGCGCGCTGTCCGGAACCGGCATCATCGTTGCCAATCGCAACCCCATCGGCAACTTCGGCTCGACCATCGTGCTGGGCCACACGAACGACAGCGGGCTGTTCAGCGGCCGCATCGTTCGCGGCAGCGGCAGGACCAACGTGGTCGGCGTGACCAAGGTGGGCACCGGCACCCAGATCTTCAGCGGCGCGAACAGCTATACCGGCGCGACCAACATCAACGTCGGCGTCATCAATATCAGGAACAACACCGCGCTGGGCACCACCGCCGGCGGCACCACCGTGGCCTCTGGCGCGGCCTTGCAGATCGAGGGCGGCATCGCCGTCGGAGCGGAGGCGCTGACCCTCAACGGCACCGGCATCGCGAACGACGGCGCGCTGCGCAACATGTCCGGGGCCAACTCCTACGGCGGCGCGATCACGCTCGGCAGCGCGGTGCGCATCAACGCCGACGCGGGCATGCTGACGCTGGGCACCATCACGGGCGCGGGGCAAGATCTCATGCTCGGCGGGGCGGGTGGCACGACCATCACGGGCCTCGTCGGCATCACCACGGGCACGCTGACCAAGGACGGGAGCGGCACCGCGATCCTGTCGGGCACGAACACCTACACCGGCCCGACGGTCATTCAGGGCGGCACCCTGCAGGCCGGCGCGGCTGCGGGCGAACGGGCCTTCGGCACGCTTTCGGCGGTAACGCTCGCGGACGCGGCGGGCGCCACGCTGAACCTCGACGGCTTCAACCAGACCATCGGCTCGCTCAGCGGCGGCGGCGCGGCCGGCGGCAACGTGACGCTAGGATCGGCCACCCTGACCACGGGAGGCAACGGCGCCAGCACCAGCTTCGGCGGCGCCATCAGCGGCACCGGCGCAGTCGTCAAGGTCGGCGCAGGCACGCAGATCCTCTCGGGCACCAACACCTACGACGGTGGCACGACCATCGCCGAGGGGACGCTGCAGCTCGGCGACGGCGGCACGACGGGCTCAATCGTCGGGCCGGTCCTGAACAACGCGGCACTGGTGGTCAACCACTCGAACGAAGCGAGCCTGGCCGGCGTTATCAGCGGCAGCGGCAGCCTGACGCAATCGGGCAGCGGCACCACCGTGCTCTCCGGCACCAACACCTACCGGGGCGCCACCAGCGTGACGAGCGGCGCGCTCTACATCGACGGCAACCAGTCGGCCGCCACTGGCGCGACGAGCGTCGCTTCGGGCGCGACGCTGGGCGGGCGCGGCACCATCGGCGGGAACGTGGCCCTGGCCGATGGCGCGACGCTTTCGCCCGGTGGCGCGAGTCCGGCGCCGGGCACGCTGACCATCAACGGGGACCTCTCGCTCGCGAGCGGATCGACGCTGAACTACAGCTTCGGCCAGGCCAACGTGGCGGGGGGCGCCTTCAACGACCTGACCAACGTTGCCGGGAACCTGAGGCTCGACGGCACCTTGAACGCCATCGTCCCGTCCGGCGGCGCGTTCGACACGGGCGTCTACCGCGTCTTCAGCTACGGCGGCACGCTCGACAACCAGGGCCTGACGCTCGGCGCCATGCCGTCGGCGAACGTCTTCGTGCAGACCTCGGTCGCCAACCAGGTCAACCTCGTCGCGACCTCCGGCGAGCTGCTCAACTTCTGGGACGGGGCGGCGGGCCCGAAGAACAACGCCGTCGTCAACGGCGGCGACGGCGTCTGGCAGAACATCAACGGCAACGACAACTGGACCGAAGCCACCGGCGTGGCCAATGCGCCTTTCGCCAACGGGTCCTTCGCCGTCTTCATGGCGCAGCCCGGCACCGTGCGGGTCGACAACAGCCTCGGCCAAGTCAGCGTGTCGGGCATGCAGTTCGCGAGCGACGGCTATCTGGTCGATGGCGGCGGCATTGCGCTCGTGGGTGCGCCCCGCACGCCCATCCGCGTGGGCGACGGCACCGCGCTCGGTGCCGGCTATACCGCGACGATCAACTCGGTGCTGTCGGGGACCTCTTCGCTGGAAAAGCTGGACCTCGGCACCCTGGTGCTCGGCGGCATCAACATCTACTCGGGGGGAACGGCCATCCGCGGCGGCGTGCTGCAGGTGGCGGCCGATGCCAACCTCGGTGTCGAAACGGGACCGCTCGCATTGGATGGCGGCACCCTGCGAAGCACCGCCTCGTTCACCACCGCCCGCGCAACCACGCTCGAGGCCGGGGGCGGCACGCTGGAGACGCCCGCCGGCGTCGTGCTCACGCATGCTGGCGCGATCGCCGGTGCGGGCGGACTGACGAAATCGGGTGACGGCACAGTGGCCCTCGCCGGCGCGAACTCCTACGCTGGCCCGACCGATGTGACGGCCGGGACGTTGCAGGCGGGTAGCGAGAGCACCTTCAGCGCCGCCTCGGCGCACACGCTCGCGCCGGGCGCCACGCTAGATACGGCAGGCTTCGACCAGCGGGTCGCGTCGCTGGACAACGGCGGCACGGTGAGCCTCGCGAGCGCCAGGGCGGGCAGCACGCTGACGGTCGCTGGTGCCTACACGGCACAGGGCCTGTTGCGCGTGGGCACGGGCCTCGCGGGCGGCGTGCCGGTGAGCGACCGGCTCGTGCTTGATGGCGCGGGCGCCACCGCGAGCGGCCGCACGACGGTCCAGCTCGCGAGTCTGGCGGGGCTGGGCGCGCCCACGCTCGGCAGCGGCATTGAGGTGATCAGCGGCATCAACGGCGCGACCACCACCGCGCAGACCACCAAGGACGCCTTCGTGCTCGCGGGCGGCCATGTGAACGCGGGCGCCTACGAGTACCGCCTGTATGCGGCCGATGCCAACGGCAGCGGCGAGAACTGGTACCTGCGTTCTACCATCGACGGCGCCCATGCGGCCCCGACCGGCACCTCCGCGCCCGTGGTCACCTACCGCCCCGAAGCCGCGCTGTATGCGGCACTGCCCAGCCAGTTGCGCCAAGGAAGCTTCGCGATGCTCGGGGACCTGCACAAGCGCATCGGCGACGACGACGTGAAGGCGAGCCAGGGCCAGGCCGGCGCAGGCGCCGCCGCCGACACCGGCCGCCGCGCCTGGGGGCGGCTGATCGCCTCCGACATCGACTTCCGCCAGGGCGGCACCGTCTCGCCCGCCAGCGAGGGCGGCTGGTCCGGCTTCCAGGCCGGCACGGACCTGCAGAGCGCGCCGGGCTGGCGCGCCGGCGTGTACGTCGGCCAGCTCGAAGGCGACGCGCGCGTCAACGGCTTCGCGAGCGGCCAGCAGAACCTGCGCGCGGGCCGCAACGACCTGCGCAGCCAGTACCTGGGCGGGTACGGCACCTACACCGCCGACAGCGGCTTCTACGCCGATGGCGTGCTGCAGGCGGGCCGCCACCGCTACACCGCGCGGCCGCTGTGGAATGCCGCCACCGAGGGCAAGGGCAGCAGCCTCTCCGCATCGGTCGAGATCGGCCAGCCCTTCGCACTGGGCGCGAGCGGCTGGGCCGTGGAGCCGCAGTTGCAACTGATCCACCAGCGCCTGGACATGGACGATGTCGCCATCCCGGGTGCGCTCGTGCAGTCCCAGGCCGACAACGGCTGGACCGCACGCCTTGGCGTGCGGCTCAAGGGCGCGGTCGAGACCGGCATCGGCCTGCTGCAGCTCTATGGGCGCGTCAACATCTACCGCAGCACCAATGGCAACGACACGGCACGCTTCGCGAATGGCGCCTTCGCAAGCGGCATTGCCGCACCGGTCGGCCGCACCAGCACCGAACTGGCCGGCGGCTTCGCGCTGAGCATGGGCCGGTCGAGCAGCCTCTACGGCGAGATCGGGCGGGTCTGGGCAACGGGCGGCGACGCCAAGGTCGGGGCCTCGGTCAACGGATCGGTTGGCGTCCGGCTGAAGTGGTGATGCCGCGGCGTTCACGGCGCCCGAACAATGGCATTCATCCGACGCGAGTACGGCATTTCACCCAGGAGCTGTCGGCACGGCGAGTACAAGGAAGAATGGAAGTGCAAGGGCGCGTCAATTGAACGGTACACCGTCATCGCTTCGTCGAGTCGGCACATGACATGCCGCCGAGAATTCGCATGACAGACGACAGCTCCTCGAGACCAGCTTCGCCGAGATCGAACTCGACCCCGTTGGGCAGGCGTACGTGCAAACGCAACACCACCGGCGCGCGATCGGGCTCAGCCTTGGCGGCCTCAATCTTCAATGGCACGAATGCCGCGACGCTATCGAATCGCGAGACCGGCTCGATCGGTCGCGCCACCTCAACGCCTCGCTTCTTGCCAATTCACGTCCGCACCAGGTTCGCATTGATGCCGAACTGCATCGCGATCCATGCCGCCGATACGCCAGGCTGCATGCATGCCCGCATGATCTCGGCCTTCGCCTCTGCGTCATAGGTACGGCGGCCATCTCGCTTGCGACCGGTCACCAACCGGCTCACCAACTCTGTGTTGATCTCTGACATACGTGTCCACGTTGTGTTTGAACTGACCCCCAAAACCTGGACGAACCGAATCTAGGAAAACGGGATGATCAGGTACACAGACAAGCAGAAGCTGGACGCAGTGAAGGCGTACAGGAAAGGTGGCGGTGGCTTGCTCGCGACGGCAGCGGCCCAGGGCGTGAACGTGGCGTCGTTGCGCAAATGGGTCGCTGGCTATGACTCTCTGGGCGATGCGGGCGTGGTAACGAAACGGCGCAGCAACTACGATCCTGCATTCAAGC
>NZ_RWKI01000048.1 GCF_003984645.1 Variovorax sp. MHTC-1 | reverse complement strand
AGTACCGGTCATTTGAACGGATGTCGGTCTCAGGTTTCTTCCGGCTTCCAATCTGGGCTGAAGCCCCCCAGCGTGGGGTGATACATCTCGTCGCCATCGTGCTGAGTGAACTCGACATTCAATCGGTCCTCACGTAGGCCCAGCAGTTCGATGCAGTGCGCGCACAACGCTTTGGCTACCTCCATCCGAAGTTCGGCTGGCCGACCCCGGCGGATGTCCAACATCAGCAAGGAGACGGGAACAGGAACCTCGCCTACCTCGGCGATGCGCCAGATACCGCCCGCGCCCAATTCCCGAATCGCTACGGATATCCTCCGAATGTCAACGCTCATCATCGAAGCATAGGTCTCGCACATCCGAACCGCGAGCTGCTGCTTCAAGTCCTCGGGATAGCTGTCGTTGACGTCCAGTTGCAGGTAGGGCACGGGATTTCCTTGAAGAATCTAACGCTCGCATTCCGCCAGAGGACCAGCAGAAATGATAGACCTCGCACTCGATGCTGTGATCAGGCCGCGACGTCTGCAAAGGGCCCGAAGCTCCGAAGGCCGCAACCGGCTTCTATGAGGGCTGGCATGTCAATCCCCCTCAAGGAGGCCGGTCACCAGAACAAGACGATGGTAGGCCGGGAACCATAAGGAGTCCGACGTCATACTCGGACAAGCTTCTATCCGTGTGGGCTCGCTGGCCCGACACCTCATGCTGCATGCGCACCAATTGCGCTGGCGGGTTCCCACTTCGCAACACGCCCCATCTACAGTATCGGTCCCGACGCAGAGGTGACCCGCCGGTCGCACGGGCGCGTTGACCTTTGATCATGGTGATTGATTCGCTCGGTATTTCAGCGCGCGCAGCTCAAGTTCGGAGGGCCTTCATGCGGGCTCCAGTCGGGATTTCACCGTCGCGCAGGAAACGCCATAGGGCGATGGCCAAGCGTCTGGCCAAGGCCACGATGCCGATACGCCGCATGCGCGGGCCTCCTCGCGCGAAGCGCTGGTTAAACCACTTGGCCATCGTACTGCTGGGCTGCAGACGCAGCCAGCTCCAAGCAAGCTCCACAAGTAGAGTTCTTGCCCTGCGATTGCTGGCCTTGCTGATTCCGCGCTCGATCTGACTGTCGCCGCTTGCATAAGGAATGAAAGGGACTTCCCCGTCCCGATCAAGCCGCTGCGTATTGCGGCTGCCGGCAACAGAGTGCCACGATGGGGTTGCGAATCTCCATCAACTCACTCGGAAAGGGGAAGTCCATGGCTATTTTGTATGTTGGCATCGATCTCGCCAAGAATGTTTTCGCCGTCCACGGCGTCAACGAAGCCGGCAAGCCAGAGCTCGTGCGTCCGAATGTGACGCGCACCAAATTGCTTGAGTTGATCGCCGCGCTGCCGCCTTGCGTGATCGGCATGGAGGCGTGCTCCGGTGCGCACCACTGGGCGCGCCAGTTCATGGCCCACGGTCACACGGTGCGCCTCATGGCACCGAAGTTCGTCAGCCCGTATCGCCTGTCCGGCAAGCGTGGCAAGAATGACGCGGCCGACGCGGCGGCAATCTGCGAAACGGTGCAGCGGCCGAATATGAGATTCGTGCCGATCAAGAGCCTGCAGCAGCAATCGCAACTGAGCGTGCACCGCGTGCGCCAGGGATTTGTTGACCAGCGCACTGCAACCATCAACCGGGTCCGCGGGTTGCTCAGTGAGTTCGGAATCGTGCTGCCGCTGAAGGCATCGACCGTACGCAGCCAAGCCATGGCGTGTCTGGAGGATCTGCCTGGGTGGAGCAACACGGTCATCGGCGATCTGCTCAGCGAGTTGACGCGGCTGGACGAGCGTATCTCGCTCTACGACCGGCACATCGCGCAGATGGCACGCGAAGACACTCGGGCCCAGCAGCTCATGCACCTGCCCGGGATCGGCCAGACCACCGCCACCGCGCTGCTGGCGATGATCGGTAACGGGCATGAGTTCAGATGTGGTCGCCAGTTCGCAGCTTGGCTTGGCCTGGTGCCCAGCCAGTACAGCTCGGGTGGGAAGGCACGGCTCGGGCACATCACAAAGACAGGGGACTCGTACATGCGATCGCTGTTGGTCCTGGGCGCTCGATCGGTACTCAACTCAGCCAAAAACAAAACTGATGCGGTCAGCCGATGGGCCGCAGCGCTGGCCGAACGCCGCGGTTACTGGCGAGCGGTCGTGGCTATCGCTGCCAAGAATGCCCGCATGGCTTGGGCGGTACTGTCTCGAGGGGAGCAGTTCGTAATGCCGGCATGACCCATTGAGCAGCAACTCGAAACTTTCGAACCCGGCAACTGCGCCGAATTGATTTCCACCGCCGCTTGACGGCTCGTAGTGATGGAACAAGGTTGGACCTGCGCGGGGAGTGCCTGAGCACCCACGGGAGACGGTAACTGCCTTTCTCGCATAAGGAATGAGGCCCCCGCGTGCGTCTTTCATCAGGGTCCGCAGCGGATGCGCTGCACGAATGACCGTTTGTAGCATCGCCAGTCCGCACCTTGACTCCACTATCGCGAAGCCGCTAAGAGCGGACGGGAAGGCTTGAGGGATAAACGCATTCGACTTGTTGGGGAAGCCCTTGTAGCGTGGGTGCAACACCTAGGCAGCCGGCGAGTTCACGTCGATTGGCAAACTGCCGCCAGCCGAAGATCTCGTGCACGAGTACAGACGCACCCTTGGCGCCGATGCCGACCAGGCGCATCAACTGCGCGACTATCGGCTGCCGGCCGTCCTGAAGTTCGGCCTGGCGAGCCGCCTCGATCTGACGGACCTGCTCCTTGACCAGTGCTAGCCGCACGAGTTCGCGCTCGATCTCCGCGCGAAGCTTTTGGCCAAGCTGTTCGCGGTGCCGTGTCCACCAACTGGCCCACTTGCGCCCACCAATGGGTACGCCTGGACGCAGGTTATGCAGCACCAGCAGCGAACCGATGCGATTTGTGTGCGCCGTGCGTTCGTGGGTCAGCCGCTCGAATTCGCGGTGCTCACGCCGCTCATCTTCCTGACTTGCGGTGGGCTCGCGCACCACCGACCAAACGTGCTCGCCATGGTGGTGCCGCACGAGCATCGTCAGCAGCTTCTCGCCATCGAGCCGGTCCGTCTTGGCGCGCCGCGCTCGCCTGTTGACTTCGATGCTGGCGGCGTCGACAACGATGTCGTCCACGCCCAGCCCGGTGAGCCAGCGGTGCAGCCACCAGCCATCGCGACCGGCTTCGTAGCAGCTATGTACCTGTGCGCGCGCCGACGTCTTGAACCGCTTGCCGGCACGCACGATGCAATCAGCAACGCCGCTCTTGTCGCCGGCGGCCACCGTGTAGCGACTCACGGCGCCGCCGCCGTCACCAATGGTCAACTTCCAGCTCTTGTCGCCGAGCTCAAAGCTCAAGTACAGGTCACCCGGCTTGGCCGTATCCTTGCGATGTAGGGCTGTTCGCGCCGTAGACATTTTCGAGCTCCTTTCGACCAAACTGGGGGCGTCTGTTTTACGCCCCCCAGCCCTGCATAGCATCTACAGTCGGCCAACGCCTGACGTTCGCCGCTGATATGGGTCGGGTCTTGAGAATCGCAAGATCGGCTAAGCAGACCGCCCACGGCAGCGGCACACTTGGCAGTGATGAGAACTGATCGAGCTGAGCAGAACTACAGGGACCGTGTCGCGCGCATCGTTGCGGTGATCGTTGCTGACCCGATGGCAGAGCATCGCTTCGAAGATCTGGCGCGCATGGCGCATTTCTCTCCGTACCACTTCCACCGCGTCTACAGCAGCATCGCTGGTGAGACCGTTGCTGCGACTGTGCGTCGCGTGCGCCTGGCGCTTGCGACACGTTTGTTGGAGAACGGTGCCGAGAGCATTGCTCAGGTTGCTCTGGCCGTAGGTTATGAGAGCCCGCAGGCGTTCACCCGTGCCTTCGGCCAATTCACGGGCCAGTCCCCCAGCGAGTTCAAGGGGCAGATGCACCGGCTGGAGCTGAACGCCGGCGAGGCACGGCATGAATCTGGCACTCAGACAGTACCAATCGTGCGGATAGTCGATCGCCCTGCGCAGCGTGTGTATGCGCTGCGACATCGCGGGCCACTTGCAACCATTCCTCACACGCAAAGGCGCCTGCACCTTCATTCCGACACCAACGCGGTGTCGGAATCGCTCGGGGTGTCCTACGGCGATCCTGAGGACGCTGAGGGCTTCAGGTACTACGCTGCGGCCTTGTCGCCCGAGCCTTGGCCGGTCGTCGACGCAGAGATCGAAATGCTGGACATCCCGGCCGGCCGTTACGCTCTGCACTGCCTTTCCGGTCCTTACACCCGCATCAGCGCCGCAATCAATGCACTTTACAGCCGGTGGCTGCCGAGTAGTGGTTATGAGCCGGACGATCGGCCGACGCTAGAGCACTATCTGAACTCTCCGCGCATCGCCAACCAAGCAGACTTGCGCACCGGCCTCCTGATCCCCATTCGTTCCGCGAGCGCCCAATGAGCCTGACCCGTCTCTTTTCTCTCGCCGCCACACTGTGTTTGGCGACAACCTTGACGCATGCGGCCGGCTTCAGCTTAGTCGAGGTGCCCGCCGGCAATGATGGTCCTGCGTTACGCGGCGCGGTTTGGACGCCCTGCAAGGCTCCAGTTGGCCGCATCGAGCTCGACCCCCTGGTGATTGATGGGGTGAAGAATTGCCCGATCGAAGGAACAAGACTTCCCCTCATCATCGTGTCGCATGGTCAAGGTGGCTCGCTTCTCGGGCATCACGACACCGCGAGCGCTCTGGCAGACGCCGGCTTCGTAGTCGCCTCGATCAACCACCCAGGCGATAACTTCCAGGATCGGAGCCGTCGGGGCGATCTGTCGATATTCACCTCACGTCCTGCCGACATGAAGCGATTGGCGGACTACATGCTCGGCGGCTGGGCGGGTCGCTCGACGCTGAATCCAGATCGAGTTGGCATCTTCGGCTTTTCGCGAGGCGGCTATACCGGGCTGGTTGCGGCTGGAGCTGTTCCGAACTTTAAACTGCGCAGGGATCTTTGCCCGCCGCTTTCGTTCGATTCTCTGTGCCGAAAGATTCGTGGCGACGAGCAGCCCACTCCGCCGGTGCCAGACCCGCGCATCAAGGCAGCAGTAATCGTCGATCCACTGAGCTTCTTCAATGCCGAGGGGCTGAGAGGTGTAGCGGTGCCCATTCAACTATGGGCTTCTCAGCATGGGGGCGACGGCGTCACGCCAGCAAGCGTTGAGGCGGTTCGCCGCGATTTGCCCAAACGTCCCGAATGGCGCCTAGCGGCCAACGCGGCACACTTCGCCTTTCTGGCGCCGTGCACGCCTGCGCTGACCCGGGCGGCACCTGAGATCTGCACCGACAATAAGGGATTCGACCGCGTGGCTTTTCACAGCGCGTTCAACCGCGAGGTGGTGGGCTTTTTACGCCGCGCTCTTCAGTAACTCGTAATGCGCCAAAGGACTGCTTCGGAGCAATTCGAAGGTCTGCAAAGGGCCAAGGTTGTGTGCAAACGGCTTTGACTTGCGAGTATGCCGAACACGCGGCCTTGTGGCCGTCATCGGCGCCACGGAGTCATCCAGTGGTCTTGTCGCGCAAACTCAGAGTTACTCACGCATCAGAGTCGCCGCGCAAGTCGCAAAGGCCTTGGAAGGGGCTCACGCCCCCATCAATCTCACCGCCTTCATCGTCCTGGCAATACCCAGGATCGAGATCACCCGCTTCAGGTTGTATGCCAGCACGTGCAGGCTCATCTCGGTGTTGACGTGCTCCAGTTTCTTCGTGGGGAAGTGCGTCGAGCCCATCCAGTGTTTGAACGTTCCAAACACGTGCTCCACGGTGCACCTCCGCAGCGTCATCGCGACGGGCTTGCGGTCCAGGCGTTGCTGGACGCGTTCGAGTACATCCTCGTGCTCCCATCGACGGATGCGGCGATAGTCGCCGGTTGTGCACTGCGTTTTCATCGGGCATGAGGGACAGGCACTGGTCCAGTAGAGGCGCGCTTGGAGGCCATTTCTCTCGAGCGTGCTGAACCTGTAGATGGCCCGTTCGCCCGCAGGGCACTGATACTCATCAGCCTTCGCGATGTAGATGAAGTCGCTCTTGTCGAAGCGCCCCTCGGCCTTGGCGTTGGAGGTCATTGGCTTGGGCACGTAGGTCGTGATGCCCGCGTCCTCGCAGGCCTTGAGCTCCGTGCCGTTGAAGTAGCCGCGGTCGGCGAGGGCCTGCAGCTTGGTCTTGCCCATCGCCTCGCGCGCAGCCTTGGCCATGTTGCTGAGCTGCGCGCGGTCGTTGCCCTCGTTGGTGACCTCGTGCGCCACGATCAGGTGGTGCCTGGCGTCGACCGCCGCCTGGACGTTGTAGCCCACCAGGCCCGAGCCTGTGGCTTGCGAGTTCATCGAACGCGCATCGGGATCGGTGAGCGAACGTTGTCCGTCGGGTTCCTTCTTCAACTC
>NZ_RWKI01000047.1 GCF_003984645.1 Variovorax sp. MHTC-1 | reverse complement strand
CGGCCACTCGCTGCTCGCGATCCAGCTGCTGGAGCGGATGCGCGCTCGGGGCTGGGGTGCACAGGTGCGATCGCTGTTCCAGGCGCCGCGGCTTCAGGCCTTCGCGCTGACCCTGGAGCGCAGCGGCGATGCTGCTGCTGCGGACCCGGCGCAGCACGATCTCTCGGGCATTCCCGAGGGCTGCGAAGCCATCCGCCCCGACATGCTCGACCTGGTCGCGCTCGACGCCGAGCAGATCCTGCGCATCGCGGCCTGCGTGCCCGGCGGCGCCGCCAACGTGCAGGACATCTATCCGCTGGGCCCGCTGCAGGAAGGCATCCTGTTCCACCACCTGCTGCAAGTGCAGGGCGATGTCTACATTACGCACGGCGCGATCAGCTTCGACTCCGAAGAGGGGCTGCGCGGCTTCATGGAGATGCTTGGCCGGGTCATCGCGCGCCACGACATCCTGCGCACCGCGGTGCTGTGGGAGGGGCTTCCGGCGCCGGTGCAGGTGGTGCAGCGGCAGGCGTCGCTGGCGCTCGAATGGCTGGCATGCGAGGACGTCCATGTCGCCGAGCGGCTGAGCGCGCATGTGCGCGCCGGCGATTTCCGCATCGACGTTCGTCAGGCGCCGATGATCCGCGCCGTTGCGGCGCGCGATCCGGCCCATGGCCGCTGGCTGCTGCAACTGCCTTGCCACCATCTGGTGCTGGACCACGCCACGATGGAGCTGCTGGTGGAGGAGGCGGCAGTGATCCGGCAGGGCCGCGAGGGCACGCTGCCGCGGCCGGTGCCGTTCCGCCGCTTCGTGGCGCAGGCGCGGCGGGGCCTTGGCCGGGCCGAGCACGAGGCCTTCTTCTCGGCCATGCTGGGCGACGTGGACGAGCCCACCGCGCCCTTCGGCCTGCTGGACGTGCAGGGCGATGGTTCCCGCATTCTCGAGACGCGGCTCGTGCTGGAGGCGGAACTGGCCCGCAGCCTGCGCCGGCAGGCGCGCAGCCGAGGGGTGAGCGCCGCCGCGCTGTTCCACCTGGCTTGGGCCATGGTGCTGGCCCGGATCACGGGCCAGCGCGACGTCGTCTTCGGCACCGTGCTGTTCGGCCGCATGCAGGGCGGTGCGGGCGCCGAGCGCGCGCTGGGCATGTTCATCAACACGCTGCCGGTGCGCATCCGCGTCGGCGCGCAGGAAGCGCAGCCCTGCCTGCGGCAGACCCATGCCCTGCTGACCGATCTGCTGCACCACGAACACGCGAGCCTCGCGCTGGCGCAGCGCTGCAGCGCCTTGCCCGGCGGCACGCCGCTGTTCTCGACCTTGCTCAACTACCGCCATGGCCGGTCTTCGCATGACGAGGCCGAACGCCTGAAGGGCTGGGAAGGCATGACGGTGCTCGGCGGCGAGGAACGCACGAACTACCCGATCACCGTGTCGGTGGACGACCTGGAAGCAGGCTTCGAGCTCACGATCCAGGCCAGTGTCCCCGTGGACGCCGATCGCCTGGTCGGCCTGCTGCATGCCGCATTGAAGGGACTGGCCGATGCGCTCGCGAACGAGCCTGCCAGGCTGCTGTGCGAGCTCGAACTTCTGGGCGAGACCGAGCAACGCCAGCTTCGGCAATGGGGCATCAACGAGAAGCGCCATCCGGATGTGCAACCGCTGCACCGGCTCATCGAGCGGCAGGTGCAGGAGAGGCCGGATGCCACGGCGCTCGTCTTCGGCGATGCGCAACTGAGCTATGCCGAGCTCAACGCCAGGGCCAACCGCCTGGCGCATCGCCTGATTCGCTGCGGCGTGGGCCCCGACGTGCGGGTGGGGGTCGCGCTGCAGCGTTCCTTCGACATGGTGGTGGCGCTGCTTGCGATCCTGAAGTCGGGCGGCGCGTACGTGCCGCTGGACCCGGACTATCCGTCCGAAAGGCTGTCGTACATGGTGGGCGACAGCGGCATCGGGCTGCTGCTGACGGACGGCAGCCTGAAGGAGAAGGTTCCGGTGAGCGGCGACCTTCGGGTGCTCGAAGTGGACGCACTGGACCTGAAGGACGAACCGGCGCAGGACCCGCAGGTGCGGGTCGACGGCCGGAACCTGGCCTACGTGATCTACACCTCGGGCTCGACGGGCCGGCCCAAGGGGGCGCAACTGAGCCACTCCAACGTCAGCCGGCTGCTGGCCGCCACCGAGCCGTGGTTCCGCTTCGGCACCTCGGACGTGTGGACGCTCTTCCACTCCTACGCCTTCGACTTCTCGGTGTGGGAGATGTTCGGCGCCTTGAGCACGGGCGGCAAATTGGTGGTGGTGCCGTACTGGGTCAGCCGCTCGCCGCAGGAGTTCCTGGCGCTGCTGCGCGAGCAGCAGGTGACGGTGCTCAACCAGACGCCGTCGGCATTCGGCCAGCTGATCCATGCGGTGGAACAGGATGCGGACCAGGGCCAGGGCCTCGCGCTGCGCTGCGTGATCTTCGGTGGCGAAGCGTTGGAGCCGCAGATGCTCAGACCGTGGATGGAGCGCTTCGGCGACGAGCGGCCGCAGCTGGTCAACATGTACGGGATCACGGAGACGACGGTGCACGTGACGTACCGGCCGATCACGCGCGCGGACCTGGAAGAGGGTCGGCGCAGCCCGGTGGGCGTGAACATCCCGGACCTGGGGATGAGGGTGCTGGATGCTGAGCTCAACCTGACGCCCGTCGAGGTGCCCGGCGAGCTCCATGTCAGCGGCGACGGCCTGGCGCGCGGCTACCTGAACCGCGCGGCCCTGACGGCCGAGCGCTTCGTGGCCGATCCCTTCGACGAGCGCGGCGGCAGGCTGTACCGCACCGGGGACCTGGTGAAGTGGAATGCGCAGGGGCAGCTGGAGTACCTGGGCCGGATCGACCACCAGGTCAAGATCCGCGGCTTCCGCATCGAGCTCGGCGAGATCGAGGCCGGGCTGCTGCGGCAGCCCGAGGTCAGGGAAGCCATGGTGGTGGCGAACGAGGCTGCCGGCGAAACGCGCATCGTGGGCTACGTGGCGCTGCGCGAGGGGCACGGGTTCGAGGACGAGCGCGCAAGCGCGGCGCTGCGCGAACGGCTCGGGCACGCGCTGCCGGAGTACATGGTGCCCAGCGCGATCATGGTGCTGGAGGCGCTGCCGCTGAATGCCAACGGCAAGGTCGACCGGCGCGCGCTGCCGGTGCCGACCTACGGCGCCGAGGGCGTGTACGAGGCGCCGGAGGGTGAGCTGGAGGAGGCGCTGGCCGCCATCTGGGCCGAGGTGCTCGGCATCGAGCGTATCGGTCGCCACGACAACTTTTTCGAGCTTGGCGGCCATTCATTGAAGGTCATGGAAGCGGCCGCCATCGCGCGGCAGCGGCACGGCATCGAGCTTCCCCTGCGAACGATCTTCGAGCTGCCGACCCTGGCCGGCCTGTCGAACGCGCAGGCCGCGCATGGCCGAAAGGCACAGCAGCGCTCCCAACAACTTGCAGCCATCGACGCGCTGCTTGCCGAACTGGAATAGACGACCTATGCAACTCGAGGCGCAACGACTCGCCGAACGCCTGGCAGCTCTGCCCAAGCCGCAGCGCCTGGCCCTGCTGCGGCGCCTGGCGGAACAGGGCATGAATGCATCGGCGCTGCCCATCGTGCCTTTCCGGCGCGACGAGCCGCTACCCGCATCCCACGCGCAGCGGGGCCTGTGGCTCACCTGGCGCATGGCGCCGCAAAGCGCCGCCTACAACCTGGCGGGCACGCTGGTGCTGGGCGGCGCGCTCGATGCCGAGGCCCTGTCCGCGGCGGTGGATGACCTGGCCTTGCGCCATGAAGTGCTGCGCACGGTCTTCCGTCCGGATGCGGAGGGCGAGCTCCAGCAGCTGCCGCAGCCGGGCGTGCCGGGTCTGCTGCAGGTGGAGGACCTTTCGGTCTGGCCCGCGGCCGGGCGCGAATCCGAAGCGCATGCGCGGGCGCAGCGGCATGCGCTGCAACCCTTCGACCTGGAAACCGGCCCCGTGTGGCGGGTCCTGCTGGTGCGGCTGGACGCCTGTACGCATTGGCTGTCGATCGTGGCGCATCACATCGCGGCCGACGGCTGGTCGGAGGCGGTGCTGGTGCAGGATTTGGCTGCGCTGTACGAAGCGCGCGTGGCGGGCCGGGTCGCGGCTTTGCCGACCCTGCCGATCCAGTTCGCCGACCACGCGGCGTGGCAGCACGAGTGGAGTGCGGCGGGCGAGATCGAGCGGCAGCTCGCGCACTGGAAGCGCCGCCTCGGCGATGCGCAGCAGGCGGCGCTGCCCTTGCCGATGGACCGGCCGCGCCCGCCGGTGCGCAGCGACGCCGGTGCGCTGCACCGCTTCGTGCTGTCCGATGCGCTGGCCGCCGGCGTGCGCCGGCTGGCCGAATCCACCGGCAGCAGCGTATTCATGGTGATGCTGGCGCTGCTGAAGCTGGTGCTGGCGCGCTGCTGCGGCACGGGCGATATCCACGTCGGCACGCCGGTGGCCGATCGCAGGCGGGCCGAGACGCATCGGCTCGTGGGCTACCTCACCAACGTGCTGGTGCTGCGCACGCAGTTGAACCTGCGCGCCGATTTCCGGGCCCTGCTGGCGGCGGTGCGCGAGACCGTGCTCGATGCGCATTCGCATGCCGAGTGTCCCTTCGATCTGCTGGTGTCCGCGCTCGCGGTCGAGCGCGAGGCCGGCGTCCATCCGCTGTTCCAGGTCAAGTGCACCGAGCAGCAGGAGGCCGCCGGGCTCGACCGCTTCGGCGGCCTGGCGCTGCACATGCGCGGCGCCGACGCCGTGCATGCGCATTTCGATCTCAGCCTGGACTTCACGGTCCGGCCGCGCGAGATCGCCTGCGAGTTTGCGTACGCGGTGGACATCTTCGACGCGAGCACCGTGGCGCGCATGGCCGAGCTGCTGGCCGAGATGGCGCAGCGCGTTTCGGCCGCGCCCGATCGGCCGCTCGTCGAGCTGCTGCCCGCCGTGGCGCCGTCGCAGGCGGTGGGCGAGACGCTGACGCGCCAGGCCGCCGACGACGTGATCGCCTGCTGGGCGCGCAGCGTGGCCGCGGCCGGCGAGGCGCCGGCTCTGCGCTGCGAGGAGCAGGTGGTCACGCGTGCCGGGCTCGATGCAATGGCGCAGGCGCTGGCGGCGCAGCTGGTCGCGCGCGGAGTCGGGCCCGAGGTCCGCGTGGGCGTGCATGCGCCGCGCTCGATCGAACTTGTGCTCGGCCTGCTGGCCGTGCTCAAGGCGGGCGGCGTGTACGTGCCGCTCGACCCGGCGCTGCCGGCCGATCGGCTGGCCTACCAGGTGCGCGACAGCGGCATGGCGCTGATGCTGAGCGTGGATGAGCCTGCATGGACGCCGGGGATCGCGGTGCTGCCGCTCTCGCTGTCGGCCGCCGCGGATGCGCCGGTGGACTTCCCGATCGCCGCACCGAATCCGCGCCAGACCGCCTACCTCATCTACACCTCCGGCTCGACCGGGCGTCCCAAGGGCGTAGCGATCGATCGCGGCGCGCTGGCCAACTACGTGCACGGCGTGCTGGCGCGGCTCGAACTGCCGGAAAGCGCCGCCAGCATGGCGATGGTCTCCACGGTCGCCGCCGACCTGGGGCACACCGTGCTCTTCGGCGCGCTGTGCGCCGGCCGGCTGCTTCATCTGATTTCGGCGGAACGGGCCTTCGATCCGGACCGCTTCGCCGAGTACATGAGCCGCCATCGCGTCGACGTGCTCAAGATCGTGCCCAGCCATCTGCAGGCCTTGCTGAACGCGCGCGAGCCCGCGGACGTACTTCCGCGCCAGCTGCTCATCATGGGCGGCGAGGCCACGCGCTGGCCGCTACTCGATCGCGTCGCCGCGATGCGCCCGCGGATGCGCGTGCTCAATCACTACGGGCCGACCGAGACCACGGTGGGCATCCTGACGCAGGATGCCGGCCAGGCGCTGCGGCGGTCCGCCACGTTGCCGGTGGGACGGCCGCTGCCCAACAGTGCCGCTCATGTGCTCGATGCCGATCTCCAACCGGTGCCGCGGGGCGTGGCCGGCGAGCTGTACCTGGGCGGCGCGGGACTGGCGCACGGCTATGCCGGTCGCGCCGGCATGACGGCCGAGCGCTTCGTCGCCAATCCGTTCGCGGCCGGCGAGAGGCTGTACCGCAGCGGCGACCGCGTGCGCCTGCTGGCGGACGGAAGCGTGGAGTTTCTCGGGCGCGTCGACGACCAGGTGAAGGTGCGCGGCTTTCGCGTCGAGCTCAAGGAGATCGCGCAGTCGCTGCGGATGCAGCCTGGCGTGCAGGAGGCCGAAGTCCTGGCGCGCGACAGCGAGGATGGACGCACGCGCCTTTTCGGCTATGTCGTCGGCGCGGCGGGCGCTTCGATCGATGGCGAGGCGCTGCGAGCACAACTGGCGCGGAGCCTGCCGGAGTACATGGTGCCGGCCGCGATCATGGTGCTGCAGGCCTTGCCCTTGAATGCCAACGGCAAGCTGGACCGCAGGGCGCTGCCGGAACCGGAGCAGGGCGGCGAGCGGGCCGGAGCGGCACCGGTGGGCGAGGTGGAGGAAGCATTGGCGGCCGTCTGGGCCGAGGTGCTGGGCCTCGAGCGCATCGGCCGCGACGACAACTTCTTCGCGCTGGGCGGCGACTCGATCCTGAGTCTCAAGGTGGTGGGGCGTGCGCGCAAGCGCGGCGTGCAGATCTCGCCGCGTCAACTCTTCGAGAGCCGGAGCCTGAGCGCGCTGGCTGCGTTGGTAGCAGGCGAGGCGCCGGCCGCGCCGGTGGCTGCCATCCCCGTGCTCGATGCGGCGCGGCGGGCGCGGCCGCTTTCTCTCTCCTACGCGCAATCG
>NZ_RWKI01000046.1 GCF_003984645.1 Variovorax sp. MHTC-1 | reverse complement strand
AAACTGCGTAGGCAGAAGGAGTGTTGTAGATGAAGTATCGAACGCGGACCTACTACACGGACAACCAGAAGGCCCTGCTGTGGGAGCGCTGGAAAGCAGGCGACAGCCTTCAACAGATAGCCCAGTTGTTTGATCGATCGCATTCGTCGGTCGAAGGGATTCTGTCCCGAACAGGCGGAATACCGCCGCCAGAGCGGTGCCGGTCCTCCTTGGCACTGACATTGGCCGAGCGCGAGGAGATCTCACGTGCTGTGGTGGCCGGCTTCTCAATTCGAGCGATCGCCAGCATCCTCGGGCGAGCGCCATCGACTGTTAGCCGGGAGATCAAGCGCAACGGCGGTCGAGAGGGCTATCGGGCTGCTCAGGCCGACCAGGCGGCGTGGGACCGCGGGCACCGTCCCAAGAGATGCAAACTGGCGAGGAACAGAGCCTTGGCGCGCATCGTTGCTGCCAAGCTCCAATCGCTGTGGGCGCCCGAGCAGATCGCGGGGTGGCTCAAGCATAGTTATCCTGGCGACGAGGACTTCCAGGTGTCACACGAGACCATCTATCGCAGCCTCTTTATCCAAGCCCGTGGGGCCTTGAAGAAAGGAACTGCTGCAGCATCTGCGACGCACGCGGGTCATGCGCCGTTCGCGCCATCACACGCAGAAGACCGATAACCACGGAAGAATCCTTGACACCGTATCGATCAGCGAGCGCCCGGCCACGGTGGAAGATCGGGCAGTGCCTGGTCATTGGGAAGGCGACCTGCTGTTCGGGGGCACGAGCAGTCAGATTGCCACCCTGGTCGAGCGTCAAACACGCTACGTGATGCTGGTCAAACTTGGGGGCACGGACACCGAGACCGTCGTCAATGCGCTGATCAAGAACGCTCGCAAGCTGCCGCAGGAGCTGTACAAGTCGCTGACCTGGGATCGAGGCAAGGAGATGGCGGCTCACAAGCGCTTCACCCTGGCGACCGACGTCCAAGTCTACTTCTGCGATCCGCACAATCCTTGGCAGCGCGGAACCAACGAGAACACGAACGGCTTGCTCAGGCAGTACTTCCCTAAAGGGATCGATCTCTCGAGCCATTCACAGGCCAAGCTGAATGCCGTTGCAAGACAATTGAACGAGCGACCAAGGAAGACCCTCGACTTCCACACACCGGCTGAGATGTTCAGCCAAATCGTTGCATCGACCGGTTGAATCCGCAGCCCCATTGCTGCCCCTCGGTCAGCCCCATACCGGTCGTAGAGGCAGCGAGCCGCGATTCGAGAGCCATCATCGCGACTAGACCTATCAGGCGCGTTCGCTTTTGAGCAGTGCATAAGCCATCTGGTCTCCTAACGCTCCGTTGCCAAGTCGGATTCGCTGACGAAAAGGCCCACCTTCGCAAGTAAACCCGATTCGCTCCAAAAGCTTGCAACTCGATGCGTTGCGCGGATCGGTGAACGCCTCGATGCGATGCGAGGCTATGTGCTGAGGTGAACGCTCCTTCAACCTAAAGATCGTCCATCTGCGGAAGCGGACCCTTCGACATTGCGGCATCCTCCAGGTATGCCACTCGAATACCTGCTCTTCGAATTGACCGACGAGGAGACCGGCGCCTGCAGCTTCGATTCGGATTGACTGGATCAGCCGGCCTCCGCGTCCCGGGCCAGCCCCGCATGCAGGCAAAATGAACCATGAAAGCACCCCCTCGACTACGGACGCTGATCGACGAGGGATTGATCGACAGCGTGGTTCGCCAGCTCATGAGCGGCAAGGAAGCGATGGTCTACGTGGTGCGCTGCGGGGACCAGACGCGCTGCGCCAAGATCTACAAGGAAGCGACCCAGCGCAGCTTCCGCCAGGCCGTCGACTACACCGAAAACCGCAAGGTCAAGAACACGCGTCTGCAGCGCGCGATGGCCAAGGGCACCAAGTTCGGCCGGCAGGCCACCGAAGCAGCCTGGCAAAGCGCCGAGGTCGATGCGCTCTACAGGCTGGCCGCGGCGGGCGTGCGCGTGCCCGAGCCCTACAACTTTGCCGACGGCGTGCTGCTGATGGAACTGGTCACCGACGAGCACGGCGATGCCGCACCGCGCCTCAACGACGTGGTGTTCACGCCGGAGGACGCGCGGCTGCACCACGCAACGCTGCTGGTGGAGGTGATTCGCATGCTGTGCGCGGGTGTGGTGCATGGCGACCTTTCCGAGTTCAACGTGCTGCTCGCCGCCGACGGCCCGGTCATCATCGACTTGCCGCAGGCCGTCGATGCCGCGGGCAACAACCACGCGCGGCGCATGCTGTTGCGTGATGTGGGGAATCTTGCGGACTTCTTCGGGCAGTTCGCGCCCGAGTTGCTTTCCACCCGCTACGGCGAGGAAATATGGAACCTCTACGAGCGCGGCGAGCTTCACACGGGCTCGGCGCTCACGGGCAGCTTCGCACGTCCGAGCGGGCCGGTGGACTTGGGCGGGGTGCTGCGCGAGGTGGAAGACGCGCGTGCCGAAGAGGCGGCACGGCTGGTTCGCATGGCGGCGCGCTGAAGCGGCGGCCGGCCTGCAATGCCTTCAAGTGTCGAGACTCGACACCAATGCGGGAAGCCCGACACCCGCCTGGATCTGCCAATCCATGGCGCAGTGGCCCGTCATGCTGGCGGCATCAGGATTGATGACCGAAACAGCGCAGCCGCGGCTACGCGCAGCGTCCGGCAGGCCCGCTGCCGGGTACACCAGGCCGGATGTTCCGACCACCAGCAACAGATCCGCACGCTCGATCGTGCGACGAGCCTCGCGCCAGACCGCCTCCGGCAAGCCTTCGCCGAACCAGACCACCCCAGGACGGATCAGGCCGTTGCAAGTGGCGCAGCGTGGAGGTGCCAAGCGCGTACTAATGCGCTCGGGTTCCGGCCCCGATGTATCCGCGAGGCCGACCCACGCGCGTCCGCAGTCGAAGCAGCGGGGCGCGAACAGGCTCCCGTGAAGATGAAGGACCGCCTTGGCACCCGCGCGTTCATGGAGGTCGTCGACGTTCTGCGTCACGATGGTGAGCGCCTCCACCCCAGTCCCGGCAGCAAGTGCGGTCAGCGCGAAGTGGCCCGCATGCGGAACGGCAAGCGACGCATGGCGGCGCCGCCATTCGTACCACGCCCACACCGTTTCAGGATCGCGCCTGAACGCCTCCGGCGTCGCAAGCGCCTGCGGATCGAAGCGCGACCAGAGGCCGCTCCCCTGGTCCCGGAAAGTGGGAATCCCGCTTTCCGCCGACATGCCGGCACCGGTCAAGACCACGATGCGGCGTGCGGTGCGCAGATGCGAGACGAGCGATGCGGGTGGAACAGCTTGGCGGTTCATGGCGCGGTTTCAGGAGGCAAGAGATGTTGTGCATCATCTAACTGCGCTCGGTGTACTGGAAGGGCTCGAAGCCCAATCGGTCAGCCGGCGTGGACTGCGGCTCCTCGGAGGCGTCCAGCAGGTCGGGACGTTCTTCCTGATGCTCTTCGTCGCACTGGATGCATGGATCGTCTTGGTTCATGGTTACCCCGGTGGTGCGGTACGCAGCTCGCTGACGCTGCTGTGAGCCTCAGCCCTACCTCAGGCATGCTGACCATTGCGAACAATACAAGGCTCCAACAAGGAAAAACCTCATGCTGAAGTGGGCCATCATCTTCGCCATCGTTTCGGTTGTCGCAGGTGTCTTCGGCTTTACCGGGATCAGCGCCGGTGCGGCAAAGATCGCGAAGATCCTGTTCTTCATCTTCCTGATCGTCGCCATCGTGTTCGTAGCCTTGGCGGTCCTGGGTATAGGCGCCATGGCGTCGTAGGCTCGCGACGCACCGCTTGTGACCGTTTCAGGGGGCTGGCGACACTCTCGACATGACCGACGCCGCCACTTCGCCTCCCACACGGAAGCGCTCGACGCGCTGGTTACGTTGGCCCATGATTTTGCTGGGCCCGCTCGCACTCTTGATGCTGGGCCCGGTGGGTGTGCTGGCGTTCGGCAACCTGGACTTGCACACGCCTTGGTACATGATGAGTCGTGAGAGCACCAAGCAGGCGCCTGACGCTGCATCCGAACGCGGTGCGGTCGTGCAGGTGTACGGCGCTCGCATCGTGCGGTGGCGCGGCGCCTTCGGCATCCACCCCTGGATCGCCGTCAAGCGCGCCGGCGCGGAACGCTATACCACGTACCACATCGTCGGCTGGCGGGCCCGACGCGGCGGGGATGCACTGGTCACCAGCGAAGTCGACGATCCGAGCGTTCAATGGTTCGGCGCCAATCCGCAGCTGCTGGCCGACCATCGAGGTGCCCGGGCAGAAGCCATGATCGACCAGATCGAATCTGCAGTGGCGGCCTATCCCTGGCGCTCGTCCTACCGCCTCTGGCCAGGCCCCAACAGCAACACCTTCGTGGCTTGGGTGGCCCGACAGGTGCCCGACCTGCGGCTGGACCTGCCACCCACCGCCATCGGCAAGGACTACCTCGGGTTGACCACCATCATCGACCACGCACCCAGCGGCACCGGCTGGCAACTGTCGTTGCTGGGCCTGGCGGGCGTGACGGTGGCACGCGACGAGGGCCTGGAGCTGAATCTACTGGGGCTGGGCTTCGGCATCGACGTGGACGACAGGGCCCTGCGGGTGCCGGGTTTTGGCCGGCTGCCTTGACGCAGCTCCTCAACACTTCAGTTCGAAGTACCTCTTTCGCGCCCCGTACAAATCAAACTCAGCCCGGGCTTTTGCTGCTCCTTGCGTCTCCCGGGCATCCAGCTCCAGCCTCGGGAGTTGACCATCGAGCCGCGCACATGCCTGCTGGTCTGGACCAGGCAACTTGACCCGTCGTCGAAGCACATCCATCCCTTCGGTAGACCGGCCGGTCAGCGGCTTCAAGGCGTTGTCGAAGACACGCTTGAATTCAGTTTGCTGGACGTCCTTGCCCTCGCGGCTCTGGCCGCTCATCTTGTCCATGCCTTGCGTGGGCGCCGCGTCCACGACGGTTGCGCCGATGCAGGGCGAATCGGAATACGCGACCTTGCCTGCCGTCTCGCAGCGGTAGACCGTTGGCCCCGCGCTGGCCATCGTGGGCATCAGCATGCAGGCCAAGGCAGATAGCAAAGAAAGGCGATACGACCTCATCATGGGCACGCCGCCGACTGGCACTCGCATCCACAGCCCCGGGCTTGGTGGCAATGGCACTCGCCGGTGCGCCTGTTGAAGTGGCAACCGCAGGCGTTGAGCCCGCCGCCATGCTCCACGGCCTCTTGTGGCGCACAACGGCCGAGCGTGGACATGGTGGCGCTCGGTGACGAGGCAAGGCATGCGAGCGCAAGGCACATGAGCAGTCTTGGAATGACCACGATCCGTTCTTCTTCTTGAACTGGGGCTTGAAGCGTGCATCAGACTTGCCGGTGCTGCGTAGAGGGCGGTTCCGCGGCGGTGCGCACTATTGCCGGTTTGGGCGGGGAGAATTCATCGGGCCATCTACAGGTTCACCACGTTCGAGAAGAACGGCAACAAGCTTCGCGTCTACTGGACCAGCGCCTGCCCCACGTGCCCACTCAAAGGGCAGTGCACAACCGCTGACTACCGTCGCATCCGCCGATGGGAGCACGAAGAGGTGCTTGAGCGCGTCCAGCAACGCCTGGACCGCAAGCCTGTCGCGATGACGCTGCGAAGGTGCACCGTGGAGCACGTGTTCGGGACACTCAAACACTGGATGGGCTGGACGCACTTCCTGACGAAGAAGCTGGAGCACGTGAACACCGAGATGAGCCTGCACGTGCTGGCATACAACCTGAAGCGGGTGATCGCGATCCTGGGTATTGCCAAAACGATGACGGCGGTGCGATCGATGGGGGCGTGAGCCCCCATCGATCGCCTTTGCGACTCTTGCAGCGACTCTGATGCGTGAGCAACTCTGAGTTTGCGTGACAAGACCACTGGATGACCCCGTGGAGCCGACAACGGCCACAAGGCCGCGTGTTCGGCATACTCGCAAGTCAACGCCGTTTGCACACGGCCTCGGCCGGTTGCGCCCGGCCTAGGGGTCGAGGCCCTCGACGCTAACGAGGCGCGCCGAACTGCATTCGTCCCGAATTGTCTTCAGGCCCTGGTAGACAGGACCGTTGTAAAAGGTCTCCCACGCCCGCATCGAAGGAAATTCGAGGAGGACTATTCTTCGCGGTGACCAGTCTCCCTCGTAGACCTTGTGAGCGCCTCCCCGGGCCAAGTACCTCGCGCCAGCAGCTTCGAGCGCCGGCTTAACCTGGCGCATGAAATCCTGGTATCGCTCGGCATTGCGAATCTCGACGTCAAAGACAACGTAGGCGGCCATGGCACCTCCAATACTCGGGAAACTCAGCTTACAGCGTTCAGGTCTTGAGGCATGGCGCAGGCGACCGACCGCTTGTGGCCGCTAGGCGGCCCCTTGCAGAAGTCGCATCGGCGGCGATATGTTCGGAGCGCTGTACAGCAAAAAAGCGGCCCCGAGGGGCCGCCTTTTGCGCTTCGAGGCGTCCGCTTACGGGCGGGTGACCGAGATCGAAGCGAAGCTGCGATCGAACAAGCCAGCCGTAGCCGTGAGCCCCATGCCAGGCAGTGGCAGCTGGACCATGCCGGCGCAGGTCATTGCCGCACCCGTGCGATCCGTGCAGGCATTCTGCTGGCGCAGACGCATACCATCGCGCGGACCGTTGACCTTCACAACGTCGATGCGCTCGGGGGCTTCGCTGATCGCGGGCCGACGGCGCTTGATCACGTCGCCTTGCACTTCGATCGTGGTAGTGGTGCGCGCCTCCAGTTGCTTCGCCTGGCCGATGCCGCCGGGCGTCGTGGCGGCCAGGATCTCGGTTTCCCAGTACGAGTTGACGGTGCCGACGGTGGGCATCGGCAGGGTCGCCTTCTTCGCTGCGAAGACCAGGCCTTGCGGGCCGTCCTGTGGATTGGCCACCAGGTAGACCTGGCCGTCCAGGCCGCGGAAGGGCAGGAAATATGCCGGGCGCACCTCGCCGTTGGCGATCTGGTTGAAGGCGCCGTTTTCGGCGTTCTTCACGATCCGATGCACTTCGCCGGCGGGCTCTGCCTCAAGCGTCGTGCCGATGTAGTTGGCGATGTTGCTCATCGTGCCTGTGGCCGCGTCCAGCGTGAAGGAGCCGTTGATCGGCGTCAGGGTCGCCATGGGGCCGACCCAACCGACGTAGTTCCAGTCACCGGCAAGATCCGCCTGCGATATATCTTGCTTCGGGAAGCCAAGGAAGGGCTTGCGCAGGCCGTCTTCCGGGAAGTGGCTGACGATCACGCCGGCGCGCGACACCACCACGTGCTCCACGCCGTCGATCCCGCCGTCGTCGCCGATGGTGAAGCGGCAGGCTTCGCCCGGGAAGGGCACCAGGTGGACCTTCTCGGGCTCACCGCCATAGAGCACCGTTAGGGCACGCGCGTCGACTTCGAAGGGATCGACCGAGAGCTGCGGGTCCTCGGCTTCCAGGCCCCAGTACGTCCCGCTGCGCAGCGCCGGGCAGGTGGTGGCGGAGGCCGGCACGCTGGCGAGGGCGGTGGGCGCCTCACCGGGTGCGGCGACCAAAGCGGCGGACAGCTGGGCCAGCGAGGTGTTCGATTCGGACAGCGCGCGGGCCAGCGCGTCGAGCTTCTGGTCCAGCAGGTTGCCGACGTTGCCGTCCACGGCCGGCACCAGGGTGCCGCGCAGGAGGTCGTCGCCGCTGAAGTCGATGATGCCCGATAGAGCAGACACGACCTTGGCTGTCGCCGCGGTCACCGCGCTCGAAGTCAGGCCGGCTTGTGCGCCGCCATTGAAGTTCTGGAAGAGATTGGCCGCCGGGCCGCCGGTCAGCTGCGCCACCAGCAGTTCCGACAGGGGCGTCACGTTGGCCACCGCGGGCAGCGCCGCGCCCGTCTCGACAATGGAGTGCAGCGTGGTGCCGTCCTTGGTCACGCGGATGACGCAAGGCAGAGCACCGTTGGTAACGGCGAGCTCATACCGGCCGTCGGCCACCGTCGTCGCACTGGCGGTGCCAGTGGCGCACTTCGCTTCGACCTGACCGGAGGCGATCGGAGCGCCGGTTGCTGCGGTGCCGGTCACAGCAAGGGTGGTAGGGTTGCCGCCGGAGCTCGTCGGTGGGATGCCACCCGTGCTGCTGCCGCCGCCACCGCACGCGGCAAGGATGGCCACCAGACAGGCGGCGCTCGCTAATTTGGTCATCGAGTTCATTTACGTTATGAAACAGCTGTAAACGCGCGAATTCTAGGGAGCGCCCCGCGTGTGTGACATCTGTGAAGCGGTGTGTTCACCAAGTTGTGAACTATTCCCGATCGATGTGGCGCCCAGTGCACAGCCTTGCAGACGCTGCCAAGTCGAAGCAGGGACGCTGTAGGCGATGGTATTCCGCGCGCCTCGTTCAATCTTCCGCTCCCCGGACCCGGAACGTCCGCC
>NZ_RWKI01000045.1 GCF_003984645.1 Variovorax sp. MHTC-1 | reverse complement strand
TTAGGCATATCAGCTCGCGGTTTGCCGGCACAGCAGCACGAACCGGGTCGGTGACAGCAGGCGATCGAGATGGTGAATGGTCAAGAGATGTCCGGAGGAAGAAGGTCAGGCCTTGACGATCGTGTCGAGCAGCACCGTCTGCATCACGCAGCGATGGTTCTCCGAACGCCGAGCCTCGTCGAGGGGACTGGCCTGTGCACGCAGCGACCAGTGGGGAGCGCGCGTGGCATCGACCACGAAGGTCGCGTCGCTCGACACGGCCCGTGAACGCTTGCGGACGCGTACCTTGAAGCGGATCTCGCGGGCAGCCGCCAGAAAGGCGCGAGCCCGGATCGTCCAGGGGTCGCCGAGAAACAGGATCGATGCTTCCGACGCCGGTGGCGACCCATGGTCGCAGAGCGTCATGAGGTCCGCCAACGCCCGGGCCGGATGGTTGTCCAGACCCAGTCCTTCGTAGATCGGCACGCACGCCTCCTGCTCGATCCGGCGCACGGTGGCCGGGGCCAGCGTCGCGCAGTCGATCGCGTCGTACATGTGCCCCAGCATCCGAGCCAGGGCGCGAATCTCGTCTCGTGCGGACGCCGAGCCGGTCGGGTCTGTGAATCGGACTTCGGCGACCCGGGCCCCCAGTTCCAGCGCGGCGCGATGGAGGACTGACGGTTCCCCGCCGGGCGGGCCGTCGAGCAGCAGCGCCAGGTTCTTGCCGCGCAGCGGCTTGCCGATCGTTCCCGTGCGTGCATCGACACGCAGCCGTCGGGCAGCGGCAAAGGTTGCGAGGATGTCTCCCGCTGCCAGCGGCTCGCTCGAGGACAGCCGCTGAACAGGAGTGAGGAAACCGGATTTCACAACAGCGAAGGTAGGCCCTGCCGCGATTCGAGCCTTGATCGCCGTCAACAATCCGGCACCCGGCGGCCGTCGATACCCGCCGGTTACCGAGCATTCACCCACTGTTTCCGAGACCGCCGCAGTGTTGGCGCTGCCGTTGCAGTGGCCTTCTAAGCTTCGAGGCATCGATCTGCGAGGAGCCAGTGATGAATGATGCGACAAGCGTCCCGAAGTACACCCCGTCTGCCGTCCGGCGCATTGCCGACGTGCTGCAACTGCTGCAGGACAGTCTTCCGATTCAGCGGCGCATCGTCCGCGCAGGCGACACGGTCTACCAGGTGGGGCAGCAGTTCGGCTGCCTCTACGTCGTGAACTCGGGCTTCTTCAAGATGGTCAACCTGTCCGGCGAAGGCCGCGAGCAGGTGGTCGGTCTTCACTTCAAGGGCGACTGGATGGGCCTGGAGGGCATCGCGGCGGCTCAGTACGGTTGCGACGCGGTCGCGATGGACACCGGCGAGGTCTGGGGTATCCGCTACGACGCATTGCGCGAGGCGGCCGTTCGCACCCCTGCGCTGCTGACCGCGCTGCATGAGGCCATGAGCCGCGAACTCACCCGCGATCACGATTCGATGCTGTCGCTTTCCACGCTGCCCGCCGACGCGCGCGTGGCCGGTTTCCTGCGCTATTGGGCCGACGCGCTCGCGCAGCGCGGTCTGCGCACCGACCAGATCACGCTGCGCATGACGCGAGCCGAGATCGGCAACTACCTCGGCATGACGCTGGAGACGGTGAGCCGGGCGCTATCGCGGATGGCGCGCGGCGACGTGATCCGCTTCACAGAGAAGGGCCGGCGCGACATCCACATTCCGCAGGTGGAGGCGCTGACGCGCTTCATGCGCGCGGCTACGGCCATGCCGTTGAGCGCCGCTGCGATTCATTGAGCAGTGCTCAGGACCTTCACCATGGCGCGCTCGAGCTCGCTTCGCGTGTAGGGCTTGCGCAGCAATTCCCAGCCCTGGGGTTCGTCCAGCAGTTCGCTCGAATAGCCCGACATCAGCAATACCGGCAGGCTGGGTAGCTGCTTGCCCGCCGCGTGGGCCAGTTCAATGCCGCGCATGCCGGCACCGAGCAGGATGTCGGTGAGCAGCAGCCCGATGGCCGGGTCCGATGCGAGTACGCGCAATGCTTCCTCTGCGTCGGCGCAGGCGATGACTTCGCAGGCCATCGAGGTGAGAAACTTCTGCAGCACGCTTCGGACCTCGACGTCGTCCTCGACCAGCAACACGCGCAGCCCGGCGGGTACGCTGCCCGTTGGTACCGCGTCGAAGTCTTCGTCGGCAGCACTCGCGCCAGCGACGCGCGGCAGGTAGAGCGTTACCGTGGTCCCCGCGCCCGGCGCGCTGTCGAGACTGACGGCGCCGCGCGACTGCTTGGCAAAGCCGTAGACGGTCGAGAGGCCGAGGCCGGTGCCGCGGCCGCTTTCCTTGGTGGTGAAGAAGGGCTCGAAGGCACGTTCCTTCACGGCCTCGGGCATTCCGTCGCCGGTGTCCGATATGGAGATCGCCACGTAGCCGTCCGTTTCGGCCTGCGCGCGTTCGGCATCGAGTCCCGCCGGCAGCGACGGCACCGGGCGGCAGGCAAAGGCCAGCGTACCGCCCTGCGGCATTGCGTCGCGGGCGTTGATGGCCACGTTCAACAGTGCGGATTCGAGTTGCCCCGCGTCCGCCATGCACAGCATATCTTCGGCACCAAGCATGATGAGGACGCGCTGGTCGAGCGTGCGGCGCAACATGTCGGTCAGCGAATGCAGCAGCGCGGCGGTGTCGACGACCGTGGGTTGCAGCACTTGGCGACGCGAGAACGCGAGCAGCTTGCTCGTCAGCTCGGCGCCGCGCCGGGTGGCGCGCGCGGCAGCGCCGACGAGCTGTTGAATGAGAGGGTCCGCAGCATACGCGGGAGTGTCTTCGACTACCTGCAGGTTGCCCGAGATGATGGTCAGAAGGTTGTTGAAGTCGTGCGCGACGCCGCCGGTCAGCTGGCCGACTGTCTCGAGCCGCTGGGCGTGGTTGAGCGCCTCTTCGCTGCTCTCTCGCTGCAGCACGGTGGCGAGCAGGCTCGACAGGGAATCCAGAAAGCGCACCTCGTCGTCGCCGAAGCGCTGGGGGGTACGCGAGCGCACGGCGAGCGTCCCGATCGTGCGGCCGCGGTCCGCAAGCGGTACGGAGAGCTCGCACACCAGGCCGGCCTTGATGTAGTGAGGCGAAATCGTGAAGCGCCGCTCCTTCGCATAGTCGCTCATCAGCACCGGCTTGCCCTCTGCCACCACGTAGCCGGAAGAAGATCCGGGCTCATTCGGAATTCGTTGGCCGATGGTCTCCTCCGGCAGCAAGCCGACGCCGGCAATGATGCGAAATTCCAGGCCGTTCGGCTCCAACAGCAGGACCTTTGCCATCTCGACCTGCAGGGCTTCCGCGGCGATGGTCGGGACCAGTTCGAGCAGTTTCTGCGACTCGCGTGCATCCACTGCGAGGCGTCCGAACTGCGCCAGGTATTCGGCGTAGCGAGCCCGTTGGAGTGCCTGCTTGACGCGGGGATACGCGCCGACGCCGCGGATCGCGGCGACCACGTAGGGAAGGCCTTGATCCTTCAACGGACTCAGCGCGATCTCGACCATCACCGTGCTGCCGTCGCGCCGCTTGGCGACCAGATCCATCTGCATGCCCATCGGTCGAGCGCGGGGGCGGTCGGCATAGGCATGGCGGTAGGCCGCGTGGCGCGGCCGGATGGCGTCGGGGACCAGTTCGTCGACGGACCGGCCGACCAGTTCGTCGGCCGAATAGCCCAGCAGTTCGAGCGCGGCGGGGTTGGCCAGGGCGATGACGCCTTGGAGATCGACCAGCAGGAGTGCGTCCGGGTAGGCAGCGAAGAGCGAACGGAATACCGCACCGTCGTCGAACCCGGGAACGACGGATTGGCCCGTCATCAGGTCGCCTCGACCTTGGGAGCCAGGAGATAGCCCGCGCCGCGGACCGACTTGATGATCTGTGGATTGTTGGGGTCATCCTCCAGCTTTCGGCGCAACCGCCCGACCTGGACATCGATGGTGCGATCGAAGGGCCCGCCCTCGCGACCCCGGGTACGCTCGAGGAGGAAATCCCGCGACAGCACGCGTCCCGGGTGGGTTGCCAGCGTTTTCAGGAGATCGAACTCGCCTGTGGTTAGGGCGACTTCTTCTCCCAGTGGGTTCACCAGGCGCCTGGCTGCGGTGTCGAGTTGCCACTGGGCAAAGCGCAGGCGTGTGGGCTCTGCTGCATCCCGAGTCGCAGCAGCAGGCGCGGCAGGTGCGATGCGACGCAGCACGGCCTTGATGCGCGCGACCAGTTCGCGCAGGTCGAAAGGCTTCGTCACATAGTCGTCGGCCCCGACTTCGAGGCCGACCACCTTGTCGACCGCATCGCCCCGGCCCGTGACGATCACCAACCCGCAGCGCCAATGCTCGCGCAACTGGCGTGCGATCGCGAAGCCGTCTTCGCCCGGCAGGCCGAGATCGAGCAGGACCAGCGCCGGCGCATCCCGCGCCATCAGCGTCATGAGCGAGCTGCCCGAATGCAGCTGGCTGACGCGAAAACCTTGACCTTGCAGGTAGTTCGCGAGCAGCACTGTGATGTCGGCTTCGTCGTCGAGTACGGCGAGATGAATCGAAGTAGTCACGCCGAACCCAAAGGCTTGCATGCTCGCCACTGCACATTCATTCTGTCGCCATGGCGTGCCCTCGAACGATCGCCCGATGCCGATGCAACTGCTCGCGCAGCACGAACTTCTGTCGTGGCCTGAGGCGGACGGCGCGGTTCGCCAGGTCGCAGGAGCGCGCGGAGTCTGCGAGGCACTTTACTTGGCGCGCGGCGGTGCTGCCGTTTTCGAAGCGTCCGCGACCGTCGAGGCGGCTGCGGCCAGGCGCTCGGTCGCCAACTGCACCTGCTGAGCCAACTGGGCCTGTCCTTCGGCAGCGATGCCCATGAGCCTCTGCGCATTCTCGCGTGCGAACGTCGAATAGTTTTCTGTGAGACTGCGGACCAGGTCGGCGTGGGCTTCGGAAGCTGCCGTCCCTCCGAAGGCTTTTTGCGCCAGCTCGAAGTACTTCTGCGCACTGGTGTTTGCCAGTTCGACCATCTCCGGCGACTGCGCGAAGCGCGTGATGAGCTCTGCATTGGCAGTGGAAAGGTTGACGAGGGGGTGCGTGATGTTTTGCATCGAGACCTTTTGCGGCTTGCGCCGGCCGTGGAAGTTGGTCCGTGTATACCGATCGACGGACACTCCGTCGGTGCGCTAGGACACCGACGGGGGTTGTGTGCCGCACGCTGGGCGCGGGCCGGCGAGGGCAGGGTGCTGCAGGTGCGCTCGCGCTCCACCTGCGCAGCACCGGCCTCGATCCGGCGTGCGGCGAAGTGCCAGCGCCGCACGCCGTGAAGGCCGAGGCGGCGCTCCCTTGATCTGCCGCAAGCTCGCCATATGTCCGCCGTGGGAGGCTAGGGTTTTCCATCGCCGACTCGCATGACGCACATCACCACGAAGACCATTCTTGACGAACACGCGGCCCTTTCGGCCATGCTGCGTTCCATCCTCATGCTGCTGGCGCAGCATCGCCGGGAACGCACGCTGCCCGACTTCGGCGCATTGCGCGCGATGCTCTTCTACGTCGACGAATTTTCCGGGAAGCGACATCACCGCAAGGAATCCGAACTGCTGTTTCCGAAGCTGCGCGCGCGAGCACCGCTTTCGCGCGGGTTGCTCGACCAGCTGGACGACGACCATGCGCGCTGGGAGCGAAGGATCCGAGATGTCGAGCACGCCTTGCTCGGCTTCGAGATGGTCGGCGAGCCGCGTCGGCATGCCTTCGAGCAGGCGGTCGAACGCTATGCCGAGTTCTATCTCGCTCACATGGTGATGGAAGAACGGGAGATCCTGCCCCTGGCGGAGCGGGTGCTGAGGGACGACGACTGGGCAGAGCTCGATCGGGCGTTCAGCGCCAACCGTGACTCCTTGACCGGTTGTGCGCCCGAGCCGGACTATGGCGCGCTTTTCACTCGCATCGTCAACGCGGTGCCCGCGCCGTTCGGACTGCGTGCGGTGTGCTGATGCACGGCATCCGCCGGCTTGTTCCACGCAACGTCCGAAGGCGACCATGAAGCTGAATGTCGGCGCGACTTCTGCCCCACGTACGGCCCCGGCGGGACTCAGTACCCGCGTCGGCGACGAACTCCAAGCGCTAGCTTGCAAAGTTTGCTATCGCACAGAACGGCCCCGGGCTTCTGCGCACACTCGGACTCATTCCAACCAGCTCGGAAGAAGACGATGAAGAAAGACACGGAATCACACTCAAACGCGGTCGCGACAATCGAGCAGGGATGTGGCATGCCGAGTTGTCACATGACCGAATCCGGACAACTTTCCGATGGGGAACTGCTGACCAGAGCCCACGAGTGGGCGCGAGGCGCTGCGAGGCGTGCTGCACGCGCGCGGCTACGCCCACGAACTCGAGGCTGAGATGCGTCGCCGATTCGCCAATGCGGCCGCTCGCGATACCTACGGGTATCGCTGCGCCTAGTGAAGGACGCACCGCACCGTCTCCGCGAACGGATTGGCGTGCGTGCTGTGCGTCGGCGGAGAGATGTCGCCGATTGTCTCTTGGTGGCGCAGCAGCGCAGCGAGACCGGTTGCCGTGGCTGCGCCGCGAGTCGGCATCGGGCCACGGGCGTACTCGACTACTCGTGACACATCGCCCGACGGCCCAAGCCGCACGATCGTCCAGTAGAAATGACCAGCAATGGGCTGATCGACCGTCATCTCAAGGTCCTTGTTCATCCGTGCCACCTCATATTAGTACGAAGGTTGTATTTGGCGCGCGACCTGCCGGCTGGGAAAGGACGAATTTCACGATGTCGACTGCCGGGTCAGTTTTTGGCGGCAATCAACACTCTTCATCTCGGCGAGCTTGCGCACACAGCCGAGTGGGACCTGGTTGTGATGGACCTCTTCCTGTCGGGGGAGTCCGGGATGGAGGCCCTCGTGCGAGCGCGAAAGCATCCGCTGCTCCCTGGTCTCTGTCCGCAGGGCCTGGCCATAGTTCTCGACGAGATGGGTTCGATGGCGGCGCACATCTGCGCTTTCATGTCCGCTCGATGGCTGTCAGAGAGATCGCGGATGTAGGCCGACCAGGTCGTCGTCGCGGGTGAGGCATGCGCTCATGCCAGGCGCTTTTCGATCCAGTGGGTGTCAGGGCCGAAAAGACGGTCGGGGATCATGAGCGGGCGTTTTTAGCGAGCGGGAGCAGAAGGCGTTCTGTGCGCTGCCGTACGGACGGTCGAAGAGGCGAAAAGAATAGGCCGAGGCGGCGGTCGCCGACACTGCACACCCTCACAAGGTGCTATCACTTGGTATCGCCGTTACCTTCCGGCGGGTTAGGTTCCTCATGACCGCATCTGCAGTCGACGACGCTCGACAGATATTCCTGGCGGCAACACCCGTCATCCGCATCAGCGGCCTTAGCGGACGCTGGAAGCGCGACGTCTCCAAGGGCCCGCAAGCCGGTGGACCCTTTCTCCGTGCCCGGTACGAAATTCTCGACAAAGCGGCCTGGGAGGCGTTGAGGCCCTGTCTCTACCTGGTGGCAGGCGATGACTACGTCATCCTCTACGCGGGCATCTCTCGCAACCGGCTGCAGGACAGGTGGCATCTATTCACTGGCTACGATGCAAGAACCGGCACTCTCTTGGTGGAAAAGCAGCTTTTTCATCGCGAGTGCTGGCTTCACTTCGAGAGCAAAAATGAAGCCAATGTTGAGAGCACGTACGAGGTGCGTTGCATCGACGGAAAAGGCTTGGCGCAGGTCCTGCATCGCCTCGGGTTGCCCCTGTCGAAAATAGGCATGTTCGGTCACAGTGGCGAATCCGTCATCTCGGGCGTAGAGCGGTGGATGTCACGTAGCGTTGAACTGGCGCCGTGGAATCGGAGCACGGCGCATTCCTGACATCGGGAAGGCACCTCGGAAGCGCTGAGCGCGTTGACGAACGGAAGGCAGACGGATTGGACGTCGCTGACGGCCGGCCTCTGATGCCTATCGGCCAGGGAGTGCGGGTGGTTGGGCCCCGCGAAGCCTACGTAGCTCCTCTTGCAGGAAGGAGACGGTCGTACTCCTTCTTGACAACCGCATAACACTCACAGGAGCGCTCCTCGAGGCCTACTCGATTCAACACAGTGATGCGGCCGCGTCTGTACTCGATAAGACCAGCCCTTTGCAGCTTGAGGGCCGCGTCGGTGACGCCTTCACGCCGCACGCCGAGCATGTTGGATATGAGTTCCTGTGTCATCACAAGCTTATCGCCATGGAGTCGGTCGAGACTCAAGAGCAGCCACCTGCACAGCTGCTGGTCCAGTGAGTGGTGCCGGTTACAAGCAGCCGTCTGTGCCATCTGCGAGATCATCGCCTGTGTGTACCGTAGAAGCAGATGTTGCACCGGTGCGCGCTTGAACTCTTCCTTGAGAGTCGCCGCAGGCAGGCGGCACCCTCCGCCTTCGCTTTGCACCACGGCCCGGCCAGGTGTGGATTCGCCGCCCATGAATAGTGAAACGCCAACAAGTCCCTCATTTCCCACGACGGCGATTTCGGCCGAAGCGCCGTCAGCCATCACATACAGAAGCGAGACGATGGCCGTGGTCGGGAAGTACACATATCTCATCGTGTCGCCAGACTCGTATAGCACCTGACCAAGCTTCATCTCGACTGGTTCGAGCTGCGGCTTCCAGCGTTGCCACTCTGACTCTGGGAGCGCGGCGATCAAGTGGTTCTTCTTCGGGTCTTCCAACACCATCGAGGGGGCTTTCATTGCGGCAGCTGCGACACGGCGCAGCATCAGTCGGAAGAGGTGGGCGAAATGTGCATTCGCTATGTTCGGTAGCGAACATGTGCCGGTATTTGCGCCGAGTCTAGCGCCCCCTGGTTCACAGTGGCGCTATCGGGGCTCGCCCGGCGTCCATCATCTGGAGTACGACCAAGATGGGGGAGGCAGGCAATGATTGCCACGAGGGCCATTGGTAGCTGAGCGTCGCAGAGGCGCTTCAGGAGTTGCATTGACATCGCCGGTCCAGAAGATTGACTCAAATCGGG
>NZ_RWKI01000044.1 GCF_003984645.1 Variovorax sp. MHTC-1 | reverse complement strand
CCGCCTCTAGAGCTTCAAGGCGCCAATGCTTGAAGCGCTGCTGCCGGTTTCCAGGAGGCTTGCTTGGGCGCCATCGCGCGCCAACTCCGCCATGCGCATTTGCCACGCCAGGTTGGCCATTCGTGAGCGCAGGCGTTCAGTCGTCTCTATCGTCCCAATCTCGACGGTGATGATGGCAATGGCGCCAGCGCTCGCCGGGCCCGTAGTAGACCGCTGCCGGCGGACCGTAGTACGCCGGAGCCGGACGGTAGGCCGGAGGCGGGGGGCGGTAGTACACGGGAGGCGGCGGACGGTAGTACACGGGAGGCGCCGGTTCGTAGTAGACCGGGGCAGGACGCGAATAGACGGGCGCTGGTTCGTAGTACACCGGGCGTGGCTCGGCGACGCCGATAGCCACGCCTGGTGCGCTGATACCAACCGACCAACTCGTACCGGCATTGGCGGATGCTGCAGCGAAGAGTGCACCGGCTGCCACAGCACTTGCGGCAATCCATTTGAAAACGGCAGAACGATCAATGTTCACGGAAGCTCCAGAGGGTGGACGAATGTCCCCCATGCCTGCAAGCAACGCGAGGGCGGCCTCGCGGGTGCGCTGCGTGAAGAAGATTGCCAAACGTTACGGCGCAGGTGCACGGCGTCAAGATCTAGTCCACAGGCAAGCGCCTCGATCGACAATTGTCATCATGGATACCCCTTCCATTGATCGGGAGCCCAAAAGCCCGGCGGCGCGGAACGCTTTTCAACGGCTTGGGGGAATCGTCGGGTCGGCGATTCTTGCGATCGGCGCTGCGGCACTGATTGGTTGGGGCCTGGTAGAGCTCTATGTGAAGGTGGTGACTCTCGACTGAGGTCGCGAGGCGCTGCAAGAGGACTCACGACCCGCCAGTCATCACTATGGCCACCTCGGGTGATCGACACGGTCGACGCCCCTCCAGGGCTCCACATTGTGTGAGGAGCGATCCGGTGTCGATAGCGGCTGGGCGCCTCGGAATAGCGCACCAGTGCGTAGCGGTTCCGAGCCGCGGCTTCCGGCATCACCTCCTTGCGGCAATCCCTGGCCAACGACACGTTGATGGCCGCGCCCGCGTTGATCTGCACGATCCGCCTGGCCGCCCCTGTCCAGGAAACGAGCGCGCCCTTCCATCAGGCTGCTGCACCCGTGCAACGGGCCGGCGAGCGCCGCACTCGGCAACGCCGCGCAACCCGACAAGCTGCGGCGTGCTGCAGGTCACTTCAACGTGAAGCGCAGGGTGATGGTCTTCTTGTCCGCCGTCCGCAGCGCGGCCACGACCTTGGAGCCCTTGCCCAGCTTGACGCCCTTGGCCTCCAGCTTGTTGCCGCCCGCCGGCTTCAGCTCGGCTTCGGATTTCTCGGCGCCATTGAGCACCGTGAGCTTGCCGCTCGTGTTGGCGGTGTCGAACTCGTCTTCATGATCGAGGACGTAGATGGTGGCGCCGTCGCCGGCTGCGACCAGTTCGAACGACAGGTCGCTCGCGCTCTGCACGATGCCGCCGTGCTGCGCTTTCGCAGCGCCATGCGCGAAAGCGCTGTTCACGGTCAGCGTGGACGCAGCCAGGACCACGGCCGCGGCGAGAAGGCGCAAGGGAGAGTTTTTCAGGATCATTCGGATCGTCCTTTGGTCAGGGGAAGGCGCACTTTTACAAGACGGCGCCGCAAAGCCTTGGGAAATGGAAACGGGTGCCAGGGCCACCTCAGTACGACTCCTGCGGCACCGGCGGGAGGCCAGGTCCGGGTGACTCCACCTCGAGCAAACGTTCGGTGGCGCGGCGGCCGAGCAGCCAGAACAGCACCGGCGTGAGCAGCGTATCGAGCACGGTCGAGCTGACCAGGCCGCCGAAGATCACCACGGCCACCGGATGCAGGATCTCCTTGCCCGGCGCGTCGGCGGCCAAGAGAAGCGGCGTTAGCGCGAAGGCCGCCACCAGAGCCGTCATCAGCACCGGCGTCAGGCGCTCCAACGAGCCGCGCACGATCATGGGGATGCCGAAGCTCTCGTCTTCGAAGCGGCACAGGTTGATGTAGTGGCTGACCTTCAGGATGCCGTTGCGTGTGGCGATGCCGGCTAACGTGATGAAGCCGACCATCGACGCCACAGACAAACTCACGCCCGCCAGCCACATGGCCACCACACTGCCGATGAGCGCGAGCGGGATGTTGGCCATGATGATCCCGGCTAGCACCGCGGACTTGTAGCGCGCATACAGCACGAGGAAGATCATCGCCAGCGAGATCAGCGACAGACCCACGATCAGGTTCATCGCCTGCTCCTGGGCCTGGAACTGTCCTTCCAGGCTCACGAAGGTCCCCGGCGGCAAGGGTGTCTTGGCGATCGCGCCCCGAATGTCCTGGATCACCCGGCCCATGTCGGAGCCGTCGGTGTTGGCGTAGACCACGATGCGCCGGCGCCCGTTCTCGCGGCCGATCTGGTTGGGTCCGTCGGTTTCCTCGACAGTGGCGATCGCCGAGACCGGCAGGCGGCCGGCCGGCGTGTCGATCAGCGTCGCGGCAAGGTCCTGCGGACTGCGGCGGCCGTCCGGCAGGCGCAGCACCAGGTCGTACCGGCGCAGGCCGTCCACGATCTGGGCACCGTGCGCGCCATCCGTCAGTGCCTGCAGCACCCGCACCGCTTCGCCCGGCGAGAGGCCTGTCTGCGCAAGCTTCCGATGATCGAGCCGGACCGTGATCTGCGGGATCAGCACCTGTTTCTCGACCGTCAGGTCGACCAGGCCCGGCACGCCCGACAGCCCTTGGCGCATCTGCTCGCCGAGCCCGCGCAAGGTGTCGGTGTCGTCGCCGAAGATCTTCAGCGCGATCTGCGCACGCACGCCCGACAGCAGGTGGTCCAAACGATGCGAGATCGGCTGGCCGATGGTGACCTGCGCCGGCAGCACCGATAGCCGCGCCCGGATGTCCGCCATCACGGTTGCCCGGTCGCGTGCGGAGCGCTTCAGGTCCACATCGATCTCGGCCGCGTGCACGCCCTCCGCATGCTCGTCGAGCTCGGCGCGGCCGGTCCGGCGCCCGACCTGGGTGACTTCCGGCACCTCCGCGATCAGCGTCTCGGCGAGCGAACCCATGCGGTTGGCTTCAGCCAGCGCCGTGCCGGGATTGAAGATCATGCCGAGCACCAAGGAGCCTTCGTTGAAGGCCGGCAGGAAGGCTCTTGGGAAGAACGGCACACTGGCCGCCGCGGCGGCAACCGCCACCGCAGCAATCGCGATCAGCAGCTTGGCGCGCGCGAAGGACCAGCCCAGCACCTTCTCGTCCCAGCGCTTGAGGCGAGCGACCAATGGACTGTCGCCACGGTCGATGCGCTTCATCTTCGGCAGCAGGTAGAGGCAGAGCACCGGGGTCACCGTCATCGACACCAGCATGGAAGCAAGGATCGAGACGATGTAGGCGATGCCCAGCGGCGAGAAGAGCCGCCCCTCGATGCCAGGCAGCGCGAACAGCGGCACGAACACCAGCACCACGATGGCAGTCGCGTACACGATGCCGGACCGCACCTCGACGCTGGCCCTGCGCACGACTTCCATCGTGGACAGCGGATTGCCGGCCGCGCGGTTCTGCTTGAGCCGTCGCAGGATGTTTTCCACATCCACCACTGCGTCGTCGACCAGCTCGCCGATCGCGATCGCCAGGCCACCCAGCGTCATCACGTTGATCGACTGCCCCAGTAGCTTGAACACCAGCGCGGTGACCGCCAGCGCCAGAGGGATCGCCACCAGGGAAATGAGCGTGGTCCGCGCCGAGAGCAAGAAGGCGAACAGGACGATCGCCACCATGATGGCGCCGTCTCGGAGTGCCTCGCTGACGTTGCGGATCGAAGCCTCGATGAAGTCGGCCTGACGGAACAGCACCTTGGGCGGGGCCAAGCCGGGCGGCAAGCCCTGTTGCAGCTCGCCCAGCGCGGTCTCGATGGCGCGCGTGAGCTTCACGGTGTCCGCGGCGGGCTGCTTCTGCACGCTGACGATCACCGCCGGCAAGCCGTTGTAGCCGGCGTCGCCGCGCTTCATGCTGGCGGCGAAACGCACATTGGCCACCTGCTCCAACAGGACAGGTCGGCCGTCCTTCCAGGCAACGGCAATTCCCCGCAGATCCTCGACGCGGTTGGTACGGCCGAGATGGCGGATCAGGAACTCCCGGCTGTTGAGGTCGATGAAGCCGCCGCCCGCGTTGCTGGCGAAGCCGCGCAGTGCCTGCTCGACCTGGGTCAGGGAGACGCCGTACTGGGCCATGCGCGCCGTGTCGGGTTCGACGCGCAGTTGCCGCACGTCGCCGCCGATCGGGATGACCTGGGAAACGCCGGCGATGGACAGCAAGCGCGGGCGCAAGACGAAGTCGGCGTACTCGCGCGCCCGCATCGGGTCCGCGGCCGTCTTGCCGTTTCCTTCCAGGGGCAACGCGATCAGCATCACCTCGCCCATGATCGAGGACACCGGCCCCATGGCGGGCGTGATGCCAGCAGGCAGCTGCTCGCGTACCAGCGCCAGGCGCTCGGCCACGAGCTGGCGGTTGCGATAGATGTCGGTGTCCCAGTCGAACTCGGCATAGAGGATGGACAGGCCAACGCCGGAGGTGGAACGCACGCGCGTTACGCCCGGCATGCCATTGAGCGCCGTTTCCAAGGGAAAGGTGACGAGCTGCTCGACCTCTTCGGGCGCCATGCCGCCCGCTTCCGTGAGCACGGTGACCAGCGGCTTGTTGAGGTCCGGAAAGACGTCGACCGGCGTGCGCCACGCGGTGATGGCGCCATAGACCAGCAGCAGCGCCGCCAGGGCCAGCACGAAGAGCCGCCCGCGCAGGCTGTTGTGAACGATCCAATTGAACATGCAGAGGCTCCGTTCAGCGGATCTGCGCGATCAGCGGAGCACCTTGCACCACGACGCGATTGTCGGCACCCAGTCCGTGGGTGATGACCACCGTCGAGGCGTCCAAGGGACGGTACTGCACCGGCTGCGGGATGTAGCGCTCGGCGCCGGACTTGATCCAGACGATGGGTTCGTTGGCGCTGTTGCGCACCACGGCCTGCGCCGGCAGGACATAACCCTTGATACGTTCGTTGAGGGACGCGACCACGGTCACCGGCTGGCCGACCGCGAGCGGCATGGCAGCGCCCTGTTTCTCGGCCTGTGCCCGGAACGTCAGCGGCAACACGCCATCGCGAAGGCTGTGGGCGGCACCCAGCAGCTTGAGCTTCACGCCAGGTGCGCCCGGCAGCGTTGCGTCGCCCACGCGCGCGGGCAGCGCCGGATCAGCGGTTGTCGCCTCGACCAAGACGCGGGCCGGATCAATCACCTCGAAGAGCACGTCACGGGCTTCGACAATCTGGCCGGATACGGCGTCGGCCCGCGCGATGACACCCGACACGGGCGCCACAAGCGCTTCGCGCGCGCCCAGACTCGCGCCAATGCTCTTTTCTCGCTCAGACAGGCTCTGCAGCTCGGCGCGAGCGGCTTCGATGTCCTTGCGAGGCACCGTGCCCTCCAGAGACTGCAGGCGCTCGACCCGCTGCGCGGCTAGTTGCCGGCTGCTGCGCAGCTCGGCCAACTGCGCCTGCTGGCTCGCCAGTGCGTAAGGTTCGGCATGGTGCCTCACATGCGCGAGCACCTCGCCTTGACGTACCGCCTGGCCGGCCACGGGCAAGCCGCGGGCGCCAGCTTCGATTCGCCCCCCGTGGATCGCTTGCACGCGGCCGCCAGCATTGGGGTCCATGACCACGCGGCCGGGCAGTTCCACGGTCGCTGACGCTTCGCTCTCGATGGCCAGGATGGTCCGGATGGCCATGCGCCGCTGCGCCAGCATCGGCACCTGCACGCTGCCGTCCGGCAGTCGCGCGAGGCCGGATGCGGTGCTGTTGCTTCCCGGCGCATCCAGATGCTCGCCGTTGGGCCCGTGCGCACCCGGAGCCGCGAGCAAGGCAGCAGGGAAGAGCGCACCAATCGTCAGTGCGACGACGCCAAGGATTGCCGAGCGACGCGTTGCCGAGGCGCTGACTTCAAGTCCAAATCCGTGCGTCATTGAGCACCTCCGATCGGATCACGCACGCGGGCGCCACGGTTGAGGACGTAGATGGCAACGCCGCATGTCAAGAGCGCCAATGCGATCCAGACGATGACCGGCACACCATGCCCATGCTCGTCATCGTGAGAGTGCCCCCCGGCGGCCGCGCCTTCGGTGTTGAGCGTGCCTTCAAGGAGATCCGCGTCGGCGCCGGCCACGACCGTGATCACGAGTGCATGCGCTCCGGGCGCCTTGAGGGCTTTGAGGAATGCCGGGTCGTCGATGGCGTAGTCGCCGAGGTCGGAATGGAATTTGGCGACCGCCTTGACTTGGCCGGATTCGACTTCTACCTTGGCGTCGAGCACAGGCTCATTGGTTTCGAATCGATTGATGAGTATCGAGAGTTCGTCGTCTCGCAGGTGAGCTACCAGTTCGAACGCCTCTGACTTGGCTTCCATGCGCGGCGCGGTGGCGGCGGCGCTGGTCGCCGCCGCAGGGTTATCCAGATGTTCGCCGTTGGGACCATGGGCACCAGGTGCAGCGAAGGCGCCGGCGGACAGGAGAAGCACCAGCGGCAGCACGACGGCCAGCATCAGCCGGTAACGCGTTCTTTGGAGGGAATGGAGAAGGTCAATCATGGAAAGAGTCCGAGCGCTTGTTGGAGTTGGGCCTGGGCCAGGCCCAGTGCCGCCTGCTGGCGCGCGAGGGCCGCGTCGGCCAGCGCCGCTGCGTTGGCAGCGCGCAGCAGTTCCGGCAAGGAGGACTCTCCTGCCTGGAATGATTTGTCGATGAGCTGGGCGCGCTCGCGCAGCAGACTGGCCCGGCTTCGCGTGCCGTCGAGTTGCTGCACAGCGCTTTGCAGGGCCGAGCGCGCGACGCGCACGTCCGCTTCCTGCCGTTCGCGCAGCCGCTGCTCCGTGGTTTCGGCCACATCCAGATCTCCGAAAGCCGCCGCTTGCAACGGCGTATTGCGACCATCGGTACCGAACGGGATCCGAAAGCCGATCCCGATGCCACGTTGGGTGCTCTCGCCCATTCCCGGCGCCTCTTCGCGATACCGCAACGTGACTTCGGGCGGGTCCCGTCTTGACGCGCTCACGACATCCACGCGCTTGCGAGCGCGCTCGACGGCTTGCACGGCCAGGCGCAGCTCAGGGTGCTCGGCGCTCGCGGCGAGGTCTTCGGGAGCGCGTGACGTTGTCGGTGCAGGCAAATCCGGCATCGCATCGAGGCCGGTCAATGTTCGCCATTGAGCCCTGAGGGCCTGCAGGCGTTGATCGATCTCGTTTTGCAGTGCCTGGGCCTCCAGCAGTTCCGCGCGTGCGCCCAGGGCGTCCGACCGCGCAAGATCCCCCGTCTGTACGCGACGCTGCACGTCGCCGGCAAGCCGCTGCAGGTACTGACGCTGGGCAGCCACCGACTCGACTTCTGCTTGGGTCGCCGACAGTCGCCAGGCCGCCTCACGCACCTGACCAGCAACGCGCAATCGCGCCGCCTCGGTGCCGATGTCGGCCAGCTTCAGCTCGGCATCGGCCGCAGCAGTCCGTGCATCGCGCTGTCCCGGCAGCCACAAGGGCCACACGAATCCGACCTCTGTTTCCCGACGCCCGGCATTGGAATGCGCACGGTCGTTGATGTGGTTGAGCTCCATCGCTGGAGACGCGGCCCAGAGGCTGGCCGCTGCGGTCTGTTCGGCCCGGGCGCGCCGGCGCTGGGATTCAGCCTCTCGAGACTGGACCGCACGCTGCCAAGCGGCCTCTGTGGCCTGCGCCAGGGTCACGCCGGCAGCGCCTGATTGAACGGAAGACGGGGATGGTTGTGCGGCAGCGGGCGCGATCGCCCCCACCAGCGCACTGCCTGCAATGGCACAGGCCACAAACCATGGGACTGATTTCACGGAACTCCTGACTGGCTCGGCGGCGATCGAGCCCGCAGAAGGAACACACGCAACGTGTGTCTGGATCTGGGTGCGCGAATCGCCAACATGAAAACGGCTCAGCCGCGCGGGCGCGCGGCGAGCAGTGGCGTTTTCAGGTCGTCAGGCGTGGAGGTCGTCGAAGCCGGTCGAGCGGCGGCCAGAGTCTGGCCATCTCGTCGACCATCAGGGGCCGTGCCGTTTCGGCAGGCGCAAAGGAGAAAGAAGCAGAAGCCCAGATGGCTGAGGCGCCCAGACAGCCGTCGGCCACGACGTGCTGCATCGACTCGTCCGAGTCATCCTGGGCCACAGAGCCGTCATCGTTGTGATGATGCGCCTCGCCCTGCCAGTGCAGCATGGCATGAGCAACCTCTTCCACCTCGGCAAATGCAGTGGCCTGACCCGCGATGGCGAAAGCCTGCCAAAACACAGAGAACAGTAGGAGGACTAGGGCAAGCCTGCGGCGCATCCCCGCAAGTCTAGCCGAGGCGGCCCTGCGCACGCTTCGCCAAATCCCGGCGGGAGCGGGCGCTGCATGTTGATTAAAGCCTTACCTTAGGTCTTTGGCTCTACGTAGATTGGAGAACGCGTTTCAAGCTTGGCTGATGTATAACCATAAAGTTCTCACTTTAGAGGTGGGATATGCCAAGTGCCCCGCCGGACCCGCGTGCTTCGGGCTTGATGTGGATCGCCCTCTGTGCCCCTTTGGTGATCACCGCGTGCGGCGGTGGAGGCAGTGCGGGGCCGGATGTCGCCGGTGGGGCTGCCGGCGCCGGCAAGGTTCCGGCTCCCGCGCCGTCCGCCACGACGACTGAACCCCCGGCCACCCCCTCGCCCATCAGCCTGGCGGTCAGGACGCTGGAAGACATCGCCCGGCTGCGCGAACTGGAGCGGGATCGCCCCGCGCCCGTCGACCGCGGTCTCGGGCCAGGGGTACCTCTCAAGGGGTCCACCGCAGCCGTGCTAGCCGCAGTGGCTCCCAGCGCCGGCGGCCAATGGGCCGCCCCGATCACTTGGCCGATCAACCCCATCCATGCCGTGCTGACGCCCGACGGCAAGGTCATGAGCTATGGCACCGACCCAAGTGGCGCCCAGGGCGCCCAGCTCTACTACGACGTGTGGACGCCGGCCACCAACGCGCACAGCCTGCTGCAGCACAGCACCCGCACCGATCTCTTCTGCAGCGCCCAGCTGGTGCTGCCGCCCTCGGCGCAGACCGGGCTGGTGCTGCTGGCCGGCGGCGACACCCGCGGCATCACGCCAAGCCAGGTCAACGGCGGCGTGCGCGATGTCAATTTCTACGACCCGACCGCAGTCACGATCAGCCCGGGGCCGCCGATGGCCTATGCGCGCTGGTACGGCACGCTGGTGCCGCTGGCCGACGCCCGCGTGCTGGCGCTGGCCGGCATCGATGCCAACGGCGCCGGCTCCGGCGCGCCCGAGATCTACCGCCCCACGCTCGGCTGGCAGACCCTCAACATGCAGGACTGGCCGGCCGACTGGTTCTATCCGCGCGCCACGCTGGCGCCCAACGGCCGCGTGCTCGTGACCAGCGGCAACCAGCTGTTCAGCATGAACACCGAGGCCCCTTTCATCCAGCAGATCGGCACGCTGCCGAAGACGGCGAACTGGGCAATGCCCTGGGCCATGTTCGACCGCGGCAAGATCCTGCTGATCGCCGAGGACGGCAGCGCGATGGTGCTGGACTTCAATGGCGCCACCCCCGTCGTGACCTCCATCCCGGGGCCCGGCCCCAACCGCATCTGGTCCAGCGCGACCGTGATGGCGGACGGCAAGGTGCTGGTCACCGGCGGCTCGGCCACCTACAACGAGCTGGTCGACACCGCCTTCAGCGCCATGATCTGGGATCCGGCCACCGGCCAGTGGACCACCGGCGCAGCGGCGACGAAACCTCGCCTCTACCACTCGAGCGCGCTGCTGCTGCCCGACGGCACGGTGCTCTCGGCCGGCGGGGGCTCGCCTGGGCCGGTGATCAAT
>NZ_RWKI01000043.1 GCF_003984645.1 Variovorax sp. MHTC-1 | reverse complement strand
ACTTGAACGCAGGATCGTAGTTGCTGCGCCGTTTCGTTACCACGCCCGCATCGCCCAGAGAGTCATTGTTCGCGGTGGAGACCGACATCCGCGGCAAGCCGCCCGATGAACGAAGACAGGAACGGCAGCGGCGGACTCGCCCGCTGCTGGATGCCCTGCGCGTGTGGCTGGGCGACACGTTGGGCCAGCTCTCGGCGAAATCGCCAATAGCGTTGGCCATCGGCTACACGCTGAGCAACTGGCGCGCGCTGGTGCGCTTCGTGGACGACGGGCGCATCGAGGCGCACAACAACGCGGCCGAGCGGGCGTTGCGTGGTGTCGCCATTGGCCGCAAGAACTACTTGCACCTTGGCTCTGACGCTGGCGGTCACAGCGCGGCGGCGATCTACACGTTGATCGGCACGGCCAAACTCAACGGCATCGATCCTCAGGCCTACCTGCGTCACGTGCTGGCACGCATCGCGGATCTTGAGAGCAACCGCATCGATGAGCTGTTGCCATGGGTGATTGCCGGCGAGGTCGGCCCCCACTGGCAAGGCGGCGACGGGCTGGCGCAGGCAACCTGAACGGCCCGAAGGCTGTCGTGGTCGGCGGCGCGCCAAGGGTGCGAGTTCGCTAGAGTAACGGCCATGAGCGCCAAGTCGTCCACCTCCTTGCCGAGCGCCACCCAGGCGTACCAACTTCATGTCGAGCTTGAGGGGGTCCACCCCAAGGTCTGGCGGCGACTGCTGGTGCCCATCACGATCAAGCTGCCGTTGCTGCACGTCATGCTTCTCTGGAGCACTGGCTGGGATGGCGGTCACCTGCATGAGTTCGTCTTCGGCGATGCGAACTACGGCCCGGTCGAGCCCACATGGGAACTGCCGGACGGCGTGCTCAACGAAGAGAAAGTAACGCTGAAGGCAGCGCTGGGTGCGCGCAAGACGTTCGTCTACGTCTATGACTATGGGGACAACTGGCGCCACCGGGTCAAGGTCGAGAAGATCATCGCGCTCGACGCGCCGATCTCGTTGGCTGTGTGCATCGCCGGCGAGAACGCGTGCCCACCCGAAGACGTCGGCGGTGCTCCAGGCTATGAAGAGTTCTTGGCCGCACTGGCCGATCCCAATGATCCAGAGCATGAGGATCTCAAGGAATGGATCGGCGGGTCCTTCGATCCAACCGCGTTCGACATCGCCGAGGTCAACAAGCGGTTGAGCCAGAGCGAGGACTGATCGTCAAGAACGGTAGTCGTCGGACTATTACTTCGGAAAGCACCTTGGGAGGTGAGCAGCGTCACCAACATCATGCCCCTTCGTTATCGCCATGCTCGATGACAGAGGGTGGTGCACGGCAAACGAAGAGGGTGGCCCTCAGTGCCACTCCAATGGGCCGCGGTGCGGCCGTCAACAGGGGTGAGCACCTAGGAACAGACGCCCCCGCACTGTGCGGGGGGCGGCGGCGCGCCTCAGAGTCTTATGGTCCCGTGACTGTGATGGCAGGCTCTAAGTAGCCCTCGAAGGTGAGGGTGTAACTAAAAGCCGTCAGTGAGGGGGAGCCCTCCAAAAGTACCTTGGTCCAATTCCCGTTGGGGCAGGTGGCTCTGCTCGTGAAAGTAGCATCCGACGGCCCAGTTAAACTAATCGGGGAGACAGTTAGCGTCCCGTTTCTAACTCTGGTGTCGGAATCGGACGAACTGGAGGTCGTGAATTGCGTCTTGACATCAACTATCTGACCGCCTCTGTTCCTGCACTGCACGGTGGCCGAATACGAGGCCGACAGGACCAGGTCGGCATCCGTGTTGCCGACACCGCCGATGGCGGTCCCGGTGCATGAGACGGTGAGGCCACTGACAGAGCATGTCGGCTCGCTAGAGCCCTGCGAGTAATGGGCTCCAGCTGGCGCCGTATTGCCGCCGAAATTGGTCACCGCCCACGCCGTGGGAAGGGCCAGGGCTCCGAGGGCACAAACCGCAATTGTGGATAGTTTATGCATACAAATAACCTCCATTCATTTGACAAATTGCTTAAACAAATCGTGCTATTGAATGTAGTCGGTAATTTTAAAAGCATAGGTTTCCCTAAATGGCCTCCTTTCGCTCAGCTTAATACGGCAGCGTTTTCACATACATGGTTGACCTGAGTGGGTCGGTGGCAATAACTTAGTTCATGCCGGCTCAAAGACTAATTAGTACGCGCACGAGATAGACCAACAATCCGGCGGCGATACCTGCCGCCAGCATGGTCGCCATCAGGTCGGGCGCTTCTTCTGTTCCGACATTCCGAATTGGCTTTGCGGAGGTCTCCCCAGGCGGCGCCGTAGATGCCTCCGAAATTGTGCTGAATGGGCTATAAATCGCTCCGCCATGACTTTCAGAAGCAGACTCGGCGAATTGCCCCGGCTCCGCGTCGAATTGTTCTGTTAACGGGTCCGGCGACAATGACGACGTCGCCTCAGGCGCAAACCCAGGCGCCGCACTTAATTGCGATGTCAGCGTCACAAGGCATAGCCCAGCCAACACTGCGCCTTTGACGGACAACATGGGCGTCGTGCAAACGTGTACTGACATGGGGCTGGCCTGAAAAATCCCCTTGTTCACAGTGAGCAGACAGTCGCGCGTGTAAGTAAAACGTTCTACAAATGTTATGCCCAGATGTCCATACGTCAAAAGTTCTATAATTACAGATTGCAACAGATGACGCGAAACCAAATGTTTTTGCTTCGTCGGCACCGTCATAGACCTGGGCCTTTGCTGCAATCTGTTCGATCAGGCTGCCCTGAAAGAGCTGCGCAGGCACACAACGTGCTCAAGAAACTCTTGGACGAATTCAGCCTGCCGCTGCCCTCGAACGGCAATACCCAGCTCCTTCGCCGGCTTGACCGAGAGGTGATTGAGTACATGTACAAGCTGCGCGAGAACGTCGATGGCGGCGTCAAGCTCTTGCCTTACCAAACGGTGCGTTCTGGCTTCGTCGAAGGCGATCCGCTCTACGAGGGGACGTCGATCTGCGCAAAGAACCACATCCAGACCGCGCTTGCATCAAGGGCTACTTCTTACCGCGCGCTTTGTCCTGAAAGGGCGGAGGTAGCCGACATTCAAGGCGCTTGAACTCCGCCAGAACTTCCCCACTTTCAGCACCTCAACTTGCAAAGCTGACTGTCCTTGCTGCGCCGGGTCGCATGGCCTTTGCAGCGCGATGGCACACGGCTTGCGTAGCATCTCTACATTCTGTGCGCCCGCCTGGCAGGCGCACCAGACTGAACCGGTTGTCTCCTCCACCCCTCTTGGTGGATTTACTCCCGGGGCGCGAGCCCCGGGAGCTTTCTCAAATCGATCCCGTCACCAATGGCGAGCTAGGCTTTGCCGCAGGAAGAGGACTTGCGTGTCCCAGGCGTCTTGCGCGCGGCCGCCAAAGTTCCGGCGAGCAGCGCGCGCGTCTCCGCATGCGCCTTCTTCTCTTCACCGAACTGTTGTTGGAGGTCGTCCAGGCGCTGCTGCAGCGCCACGCCTTGCGATTGAACCGCGCCTGTCAGTGGTCTTCCAATAATCCCCAACTGGGGATTATTGGAAGACCACTGACAGCATCATTGCCCGCCGCGAGATTTGCCGATGGATTCGCGCCGCCGGCCAGCCGTTGCCCGAGCGACGCCAGCGCTCGAGCACCGGGCTCACGGTGTTCGATGATCCGCGTCCGATCTTCTGCCGCACGCGCTCGACCATGGGCCGCAGGCCTTCGTGAAGCAGCACGTCGGCCGCGCCCCAGACGTCGTCTTCCTGGATCCCGCGGGAGGGTGTTTGTCGAACTTCAGCCATTTGACCCACGTACTTCCAAACGACCGCCATGCCCCGCCGAATATTTACCTCGATAAGGAGCGTTGTCGTCACCTCCGACCTGATCATTTTGAAGCGATGATGGTTGGTCTACCTGTAGCAGGGGCAGGGGATTGACACGGCTAGGGCGCATGTATATACTTTCTGTATATACCAAGGAGGCTCCCTATGACTTACGCCCGTGTTTTCCAGTCCGGGAACAGCCAGGCTGTGCGCTTGCCGAAGGAGTTTCGATTCACAGCCGAGCAGGTGGAGATCTTCCGCCAAGGCAACGACATCGTTTTGCGTGAGCGGCCCGTCAGTGCGGCCGCGATCTTTGACGCCCTCGTCGGCATGCCTGCCGACTTCATGGCCGATGGCCGCGGCGACAGCCCTCCCCAAGAGCGGGAGCCGTTTTGAATGGCCATTCACTACCTTCTCGACACCAACATCTGCATCTACATCGCCAAGCACACTCCCGCCACTGTTCGAGCGCGCTTTGAGCAACTTAGCGCCGACGTCCTGGCCATGTCCGTCATTACGCTGGGCGAACTGCAACACGGGGCGGAAAAGAGCCAAGCCCGTGCCAAGGCCCTGGCCGCGCTACGGCAACTGCAAAACGTCATCCAGGTCGCACCGCTTACGGAAGCAGTGGGCCAGCACTACGGCCAGATCCGCAGCGTCCTCGAGCGCAAAGGTCAGCCCATCGGCAACAACGACCTCTGGATCGCTGCTCATGCCCGCGCTGAAGGCTGGGTGCTGGTCACCAACAACGAGCGTGAGTTCTGCCGCATCGACGATCTGGTGATTGAAAACTGGGTCTGACGGCCCCGTCGACAACGCCCGACACTTCTGATCTTTCAATTCGATCATGCCTTCATCCAGCAGAGGTCCCGCTCCAGTTAACTCGCGCGGCCGTAGTGCGACAGAGCTTCGGACAGTTCACTCGATCTGCCGAGAGCTTCGTTGGATGGTTCGCAGCGGGCGATCTACCGGCATGAGGTCTTCGAATTGGCAGCGCGCTTTACGGTGCTCGCGCCCGCAAATCGACATCAGAGAGTTCACCGCTTCAGTCGTTCGGGCGATTTGCCGCGGCAGCATTTTGACGCCTCGCCGCTTTGGGACGGATTTTTCACGAAGTTCGGGGAACTGACTTGCTCTGGCAATTCCAGCGAGAATTCTTGACATTCGTCCGGATGATCCAGACTCAGATTGCGCGGGTCGATGGTTCTTCATTTCCTCACGCTGCGTGAGCGCGCCCTCCCGTGAGAATGACAAGAGTTCCATCACATCGTGTTCAACGAGGCTCGCGGAGCGGCGGGCGCTGAGCGCAGTTGGTTCAATAGCACGAACGAAGCGAACTTCCACGCGGGATAGCGGACGACAGGCTGAGATCAGTTCAGTCGCAGCACCGAATCACCGGATCCCGCTGACTTCGACTTCCACACGGCGATCGGGCTGCAGGCAGGCGATCAACGTCCTGCTGGGTCTGTTTCCCGTGCAAACCTCCAGTCGCGTCACAGGAGCCGATTCGCCTTTTCCCACGGCCGAGACTTTGGCGGCGGCGATCTGTCCGTTCGTCGTGAGATAGCCCTTCACCGATTCGGCCCTTCGCAGCGACAGCTTTCGGTTGTAGGCCGCCGAGCCGAGGCGATCGGTGTGACCCTCGACGTCGATCACATCGAACTGGGTGCCGGTCAGATCCGTCATGAACTGGTCGAGCGCGGCCCTTCCCTCGGGGCGGAGCGTCGACTGGTCGAAGTTGAACAACGAATCGGCGGAGAAACTCACCCGACGACTGGGTACCGCCACCACCGGCTCGGGGGCCGCCGCAGCTGATGCGGGCTCGGGCGCGGCCGCGATGTAGGTGGAAGCGACCGCCGCGCGTGGCGTCGGCGCAGGTACGCGCCCCAGTGGAAAAACCAGCGTCACGGAGAACAGGTTGATGTCGCCCTTGTTGCCCACGGCGTCGTTGATGCGGTAGCGTTCCACCTCTCCGCGTACCAGGAACGACGGGCTGAATTCGTACTGCAATCCAACGCCGAACTTGTAGTTGGTGTCGCGCTTGCTCGGGCTGGGATTGAGTACCTGGACAGTTCCTGTGCCGCTGAAACTGTCTCGGGCGTTGGCGACCTGGACGCCTACTCGGCCGATTGCCGAGAAACGTTCGCTGAGCGGCAGCGTGCCGACCACATCCAGGTTGAGACCTTGCAGCTTGATCTTGCCGTGCAGCGTGCCTGCAGGCGATGTGGTCGCCATGTATCCGAACTTGCCCAAGTTGAAGTAGCCGCCTTCGAGTGCGAGGTATCGATTGAACTGATAGCCGCCGAACAGCTTGAACGCTGCGTCGTGCTCATCAAGCGACATGGAGGTCGTGGAGAGCCCGGCGCCAAGCAATCCCGCGGTGATCCGTTCGTCGTCGATTCGGGAATGCGATTGGCCCACGGACAGGCCGCCATAGTAGTAGCCGCCCTCCTGTCCCAAGGCCGTGGTTGCAATGAGCGCGCCGACTCCGGCAAGACTCAACAGACGCAGGCTGCGGGTGGATTTCATAGCGTTCTTTGTTTTGGCCATACGAAGTCGGAGCGTGTGCACGGCTGTCGGCGTCACGGTGCGACGATGGTGGTGTTCACCATGGTCACCGATGCCGTGAGACCGATGGCACGCCCAGTCAACGTGGTTTGCAGGGTCTGGCCGGCGGTCGAGATCGTGACGCCTGCCGGCGCGATGATCGTGCCGATCATGGAGCTGCCGTCTTCAATGCGAGCGGCACTGCCGACCTGCCAGAACACGTTGGCGGCTTTGGCGCCGTTGATCAGGAACACGCGGCGCGGTACGGCGGGCAGGCCGACCGTCAGCTCAGCAGCGCTCTGGAACACCCAGCTTGCATCAGGATTGCCCTGCGCGTCGAGCGTCAAGTCGCCAGTCGTGATGGCGAACGTGCCGCCCGCTGCGGTATAGACGGCTGGCAGCAGGACGAGCCCGCCGAGTTGGCCCGCGCCCGGGTCGCTTCCAGCTGGCATGGCCGCCAGCGTGTTGTAGGCGGCAAGCGCATCCGCGCGCGCCTGCGTGGCGATGGCGAGGGTCGTGGTAGTTCCCGGTGCAGGCGGCGCGCAGAAGATGGTGCCGTTGACCCCACCGATGTTCAGCGGTGTTTCTGTGTAGACATTCGATGCGTCGTGAAAACCGGTCATCAGCGTACAAGCCGCTGTGGTGCCGAGGTGGCCGTTGATGATGGTGTTGACGCCCTGGTTCGTCACTCCGGCCGCGCCGCCGAATGCACCGAAGCCGGCGACCGTTTGCAAATCGACGACGGGGGCACAGCTCTGCGCGCTGGTCGTGAAGTTCCAGGTCCGGTCGGTCGCCAATGCATTGCCAGCCAGATCCTTCACGCCTGCGCTACCGGAAGCAATGGTGACGACCAGTGACGCACCGGCCGAGAAGCCGGTTGCGCCAACGGGGTTGAAGCTGGCGACCTGGCTGACGGAGTCATAGCTCACGACGCCTGCAACGGCCACCCCGTTGTCCGTCACCCTGAACGTCGTGGCGTCGAATGTCGTCCCGTCCATCGGCTCGCTGAAGGTGGCGTTGATGGATTGGGTTCGGCAGACGTTTGTGGCTCCGCTGACGGGGTTGATCAAGGTGACCGTGGGCGGAGTGGTATCGGCCGTGGCGCCGGTAGTGAAAGCCCAGACGTGGTTACCGGAATTCGGCGCCACTGCGGTGTTGCCGGCCAGGGCATTTCCTGCGCTGTCGGTTGCGCCTGCCGTGATCGTGGCGGTGAACGGGCTGTTGAGGGCCAACGTTGCAGGAGAGGAGGGCGTAAAGGTAGCTGTCCGGTTGGCGACCGAGTAGCTCACGTTTCCTGCCACGGGCGTTCCTAGGGCGGTGTTCGTCACTACGAAGCTGCTGCCGGCAAGCGAGGCCGGGTTCATGTCTTCATTGAAGGTGGCTGTGATCTTCGTATTGGTCGGCACGTTGCCAGCGGCTGCCGCAGGCACCACCACGATGACATTGGGCCGTGTTGTGTCTGCGAGAGCGCCGGTGCGAAAGCTCCATACAAAGTTGCTTGCCAGAGCCAGGCCGGTGGTGTCCTGGGCTGCCGTCGTGACGGTAGCCACGCATAGCGTGTTCGGCGGAAGTGCGGTCGCAGGCGTCAAGGTCGCCGCCCGCGTCGCGGCGTCATAGGAGACAGTTGCGCTGGTGGAAGTGCCAGCCGGACAGGCCAGCGTGAAGCTCGCCGCATTGAGGCTTGGCGCCGCCATGGGCTTGCTGAAGGTGGCCACGACGCGGCTGTTGGTCGCTACGCCGCTGACCGGCGGATTGCTCCCAGTCGGAGACGTGCTTGTGACGACCGGCCCGACGACGGAAGCCACCGGAGGAGTGCCCAGTATGGGGTCTAGGCCTCCGCCGCCGCCGCCCCCGCAACCGACCATAAAGGCAACCACTAGAGCGGTGAACCCTCTTGCTGGGGATTTGAGACTCAGCATATTGTTCATTTGTTTTTTCCAGCGGGTCGCCGCAGGCCATCGTTTTCTAAGTGGACGCCGGAATCTATATAGGAACCATGAGGCCGTCGGTGCACTAACCCACATAAGGGTCTGACAATCGAAGCGGCGAGGTCGCAATTCGATCAGCTTCGTGGCAGCGAGCACGCCGCACTTCGCAATGTCCTCATCATCAATGAAGGCCATTGGTAGCTGAGCTTCGCAGAGGCGCTTCAGCAGTTGCATTGGCATCGCTGGTCCAGAGAGCGGCTCGAATCGGCGCATGCTGAGCGTTCGCGGTCATTGCGTTGATCCTGCCCTTGGGCAAACAGGCAGAGTGCACGCGCACTTGCCACGGGTCGGTGCGTTACCGCACATCGGACCCAAGTGAAGTGAATCTCCAACGAAGCCTTCGCGGCTCAGGCCTACGCGGTCGCCGTGTAGTCAAGGTCGCTTTCATGATTGGTGAGAAAGCAGGTGGCCGGCGCCAGCGCGAACCTGGTCACCCGGCGGGGCAGGCCTGCCAGATCGCACTCGTCGTCGAACTCGACCAGCAGTTCCTTGGCCCTGACCTGCTGTGGCGATGACGTGGTTATTGGTCAGGAAGAGCGTCGGCGAGACGCATGAATCCGGTGCCGAGCCCCTGACCGTCCTGCGTGACGACGCGAGCAACGGCTCTGGCTGCCCGAGCCCCACGCTCCAGAAACGCCACGTCAACAAAATCGATGGTCCTACCCCAGACCTTTTCGGCGCCGGAAGCACTCGCACGCTGCGCTGCTTCGTCGATCGGCAGGCCGGTGCGGCGCTGCATCACGGCAACGCGGCGTCGCACCTCCGGCTCGGCATCGCCGGGGCGGCCAGCGGAGATCGTTTGAAGCGATTCCCGGATCTGGTGCTCCTGTTGCTCGAGCCGCGCCTGAGCTGCGACATTACGACTTTGCTCCCACAGCTGCGAGCAGGGCAAGCCTTGTTATGTCAAAGAGGGAGCGCATTCGATACCTGATATCACCCGGTCGCGGATACGAGTCATCCACTCCGCCAACATTCAAGGAGAACGGGCCTTCGCGGCCCGCTCAGTTCTTCTTCGCAAGCGTCGCAATTGGAAGGACGAAGGTCAGTGGGTTGCTACTGAATGCAGTGAAGCCGTGATGCTCGTAGAACGCGGCTGCAACCTCATCCTTGGCATCGACAACCAACGCGAAAACGCCCATGCCCGACTGCATTGCGCGCAGCCCTGCATCCCACAGCAGCGCCGCTCCAAGTTGCCTTTTCTGAAACGCAACGCTCACGGCGAGACGGCCAATGCGTGCCACAGGAACAAGGGGATAGCGCGGCAACTTCTTTACCATCGTCACGGAAAGGTCCGTGAGGGGCACGCTGCTTGCTGCCAGGGTGTAGTACCCGGCGATCGCATCCAATTTCGTGTCGATGGCGACATAGCATGCGCTGGTGCGGCGGCGTATGTCCTGCGACGCTTGCTCACGCAGGTACTTGTCGAGCGCATCGCTCCCACAGACAAAGCCTGCGCGGTCATGGTCGGGCGCAAGCCCTTCTATGCGGAACTGAACTGTCACCGCGAGGAAGCGATCAATTTCTTGTGTGCCTTAGCCGCGCGTGCCATCGCAGGAGGGAGCGCAGGGGGATCGAGCAGCAATGCGGCAAAGCGCTGCTGTTCTTCCATCGAGAGTCGAATAATCTGCGTCTGCTCAATCGTGCGACGCGCGGCTTCTTGCGCGGCCCCGACGAGGAAGTCACTGATGCTGCGTCCTTCGATTTCTGCGGCGCGTCGGACCACTGCCAGGACATCAGGCGCTATGCGAGCTTCGACACGCTCGGTTCGGGTGGTATCGGTGGACATGGAAGACCTCTCTGCTCTAGAATGTACGGTATTTTGCCGTACAACGTCAAGAGGAGAAGATCTTCCCCCTTCCAAGGTCTGAACTCAGGAACCACTGGTTGAGATAGGTCCCTTTCGACGGTTCGCTCGGCAGATATTCGATGAGTTCCGCCAGGCCGCTCGCCGCGATGACCGCCTGGGGATCCGCAAGGTGCAAGGGCAGCCACCCGCTGGCGCTCCAGCGAGCCCGGAAGCGAAGCGCCACGCCCACTAGCGTCGAAACGACACTCATCGTTGCGGACGATCACCACGCTGCGGACAGTTCCTCTGACTTGAGCTTGTCCACGAGCTCCGCCAGGAGCTTGATGTCGAGGCGTTGCTCGCTCGGGGAGGCCAGCTGCCAATCGTCTCGGACGTCCTTGCGCGGCTGCGAATGCGCTGCGCCGAGTGCGACAAACATGAGAACCGCACCGGCCACGCATTCGAGCGAGAACGTCCTCAGCCCCGACGAGCGGCTGCGGTGTTGCGGTGCGATTGCCATCCAAAGTCTCCGAGTTCACGTTGATGCCAGCGCCGTGCTCATCGGCCAAGACCAGCATGCTGCATGCTTTCGTTGCATGTGAGTATTCCAGAAGCCCATTCACAAAATCCCGCGGATAGGAGGCTGGTTCATTCGGCAAGCGGGTTTTGAGGATCTTGTCTCGAACTTGAGACACGGCGGCGGCTTACATCGAATCTGGGTGGATTCGGCGATATTGGTTCGCGGAGGTGTGCCGTGTGTGCCGTGCCCTCGTTTCCGCTCGACGCGCCAGTTCCCGAGCGACCTTTGTCCGGCGCCTCGTCCGAAGCGCCTTTCCAGCGGCCGCGCGCCTTCATCAGCATCCGCGGCGTGCGCCTGCCGCGTGCCGAACTCGTCGACCGCTTGCTCTTCGCACCCGAGCAGCGCGAG
>NZ_RWKI01000042.1 GCF_003984645.1 Variovorax sp. MHTC-1 | reverse complement strand
TACTTGATCGTCACGCCGGCCTTGATGCCGGCGTTGCTCTTGCCGTCCGAATGGGCGCCTGCCGAAAACGAGGTGTTGCCGCCAGTGCTGGCGCCGAGCGAGTAGTTGGGCCGGGCTCCGGAGGTGTCGACGCCGCCGTACGCGCCGCTTCCGTCGGGGCGCTGCGTGCCGATCGTTGCGCCGTTCGCGCGGGCCGAGGTCTCGGTGGGCGACAGGTGGGGCGCGACGTAGAGGGTGCCCTGGTCGCCGCTTTCCACGGGAAGCTTGAGTGGCTGCGCGAGGGCGCCGGCGCAGCATGCGGCCAAGGCCAGGGATGCGAGGATGGATTTGCTCATTCGGATAGATGGTCAGGTCGACGGGGGGGCGGGAGGCCGTGGGCCCGTGATCAGGTTTTGCCTAGGATAACTTCATCGCGCTGGCGCATCCCCGCCACCGCCGGCATGGCCTCCCGCATCGCCTCCACGAAGCAGCGCAGCCGGCGCTCGCCGGGCTAGATCCCGAGCCAGGCCATCAGGGTCTTCTCGACCTCAGCTGACGGCGCGACAAAGCCGGAATAGGTGGAGGTGGCGAGCGCGCGCTTGCCGCCTTCCGACTGCCCGAGCCCCAGCAAGGTGTCGCGCACCGTGGCGGCCGTGCTCCCGTCGAGCTTGCTCGATGACAGCCATTGCTTGATGGGCACGGCGCGCGATTCGGCGCAGGTCTTGCCGCCGGTGGACTTCCAGGCCTTCACCACCCCGGCGGAGGCCGTGGCGCCGTAGGCGGCGAAGCCGTTCTGCACATAGAAGGGCACTGCGTCCTGATAGCGCGTGTTGCTGGTCTTGACCGCGCCGTCCTGCAGGCCCTGCTCACGCAGCATCGCGCGCGTGATCACCGCGGTGATGGAATCCGGGTCGGGCATGACCAGGCTCTTGCCGGCGATCTCCTTCCAATTCGAGATTGCTTGCAGGTCCTTGCACAGGAACGAGACCTTGTAGTCGGTGAAGCCCGCGGTCCAGGCGATCGTCTTGTAGCTGCCGCCCTTGGTCGCCTCGAAGGCGAGGTGGGCCGGATGCACGAAGGCCAGGTCGACCTGGTTGTGCCTCAATGCTTCGCGCGCACTGGGGTACGAACTCAGGATCTTGATGGTCACAGGCTGCTTGAGCGCCTTGCTCAGTGCCTCGGCGATCGGCTCGAACTTGGCTTCTATCTGGCTGTCGGTGGCCTTGTAGGTCACGCCCTCGGTCACGCCGAGCACCAGCGCATGGGCCGGAGCGACAGCAGCCAGCAGGAAGGCTGCGGCCCAAGGGGCGAAGCTTGCGTTGCGATCGGCGCTGTGTTCCATCACGGATGTCTCGAGTAGTTGCGAGCCCGCAGAATAGGTCAGGCCCTCGCGCTGTGGTCAACGCGCGCCAACGCCGGATAGGACTTTCGAGTCATAGTGCGCAACATCGCGTGGGGATCGGTGGCGCTGTAGGTCATGCGCCGACATCCAGCCGCACCGCGCGGCCGCAGAATCGTGACGAAGTGCCCACGCGCTCCAAGGAGACGACCATGACCTATCGAAAGCTCACTCTGGCGCTGGCATGCACCGCCCTGGCAGCGCTCGCCGCCTGCGAGCCGAAGCCGCAGCCGCCGAAGGCTGCAGCGGCCGATCAGCTGCTGATCTTGCAGTCGGCCGGCGTTTGATGGTGCGCCACCAGCTGCCAGCGGCCGCCTGAGCGCACATAGACCGAACTGCATTGCGCGCGATAGGCGCTGCCGGCAACGCCGCGATCGGCGGCCGCGGCATAGACCAGCACCGCCGTGCCCTCGACGGGATCGAGCAGATGCTGATCCGCGAACTCGACCCGGCGCCAGCGCTTGTCCGCATCGATCGAGGCCAGGATCTGCGCGCGACCCATCATGCCGACGGGCCGCGGAAAGACCATGCGCGCATCGGCTGCCAGGTGCTGCTCGTAGAAGAGCGCATCGCCGAGCCAGAAGCGCTCTTCCAGCTCCCAGAGATCTTCAGCCGGCATGGCTAGCCTCCGCGCAGAACGATCAGGCCTTCCTTGACGAAGCGGTCGTAGTCGGCCCTCGGAATGGCCGCGCTCATCGCCTTGCCGTCTTCCTCCCAGCTCAGCACGGTGCTGTCGGCCCCCGGTTCGACTGTGCAGGGACCTGGCGGCACGCGCAGCAGCGGTCCGTCCCCTGCGCGGTAGTCGACCTGGCCATTGATTCGAGCGTTCGCTTCCATGCGTTGCAAGCTCTCGCGGCGCGCTCCCGGCCGGCGTAGGAAGCGATGCTCTGTCTTCCAAGGACAAAGCCGACGGGAGCCTCGGGCCCCAGGTCTCCAGCACCGCGCTGATTCGTGCAGTAGTACGCAATTCGCGCCGCGGCGCGCAATGTAATTCGTTCGACTTCATTCGCTCGCGTTTGACAATGGCACCCGATCTATTTCGAGCCTCCAGCCATGACCGCCCCTCGCCTTCTCGAAGCGCTCTTTCGCGTCCGGCGCAGCCCGCCCGACGCGCCTGCCATGCCCGTGCCGGCCCCGCCGGTCGAGCCCGCGCCCGTCGTGGAAGTGCCTGCGCTTGAAGAGACCGCCGGCGCGAAGACGATGCGCTCGCTCGAAGAGGTGAGGGCCGACCTGGCGCGGCTGCGCCAGACGGCCAGCGAGCGGCATGCGCTGGCGCAGCAGCCAGAGCGCCCTGCCGATACCAGCTTTGCGCGCACCGACTTCATGGATATCCCCGAACCCTTGCCCACGTCCTCGCCGCGCGAGACGGACGACTCGGAATTCGAGGCCACCGCCTTCGCGGACGTCGCTTACCCGATACCGCTCCTGGCCAGGTAAGCCCCTCCGCCGCCGACGCCCGAGCTCATCTCGACCTGGCATCCCTCCGGCACCAGCGCCCCGCCGATCGCCGCGTCGATGCCGCGATGGAAGCGCAGCATCCCGTGTTCGAGCCGACCTGCCTGCAAGCCCGCATTGGCGCCGCTGTGCAGGCCGCGCTGGATCGCCACCGCCGTCGCGATGTCTTCCTTCTGAAAGACCGTCTCCTCGATCAGCCGGAAGGTCTTTTCCCAGTGCGGAATCCAGTCGTCGCCGATGCGATCGGGGGGAATCAGCATGGTGTGCATCCACCGCACTTCGCCGGCCGCCGGCGAGAACATGCCGATGAGGCTGACATAGTCCGGGTGCCAAATCAGGAAGGTGTTCGGGAACAGAAACTGCGTCGGCGTCGCAAGCTTGCACAGCGCATCGCGGTCGCGCGGCGTCTCGAATGCCTCGAAGGCTCTGCGCCGAGCGACCAGCGAGTTCTGGTGCGGGCCGGCATCCAGGTTGACGGTGAACGCATCGGCGAAGAAGGGATAGATGGTGTCGCGATGCAGCACGCGGATGTGATAGCCCTCGAGAAATGCGTCGACGGTCAGCTTCCAGTTCGCGGCATAGACCCGATCGATCTTGCGGAACACCTTCATGTCCGCCAGCCCCAGCCACTGCAGGTGCTCGTCGAGCCCGTGCAGGAAGCCGGCAGCCGAGAACGCCGGACCCGGCGTGCGCTTGACGAATATCAGCCCGCCGGCTTCGGCGCAAGGCAGCTCGACCAGATTCAGCGTGGCCGGGTCGATGCCATCGAAGGTCTCCGCATGCAAGCGATGGCGCAAGCGCCCGTCGAGCTCGTAGGTCCAGCCGTGATACGGACAAACCAGCGTCTTGCAGCTCCTGGCCGTTGCGGGCTCCGGCCCCTCGCTTTGGACCAGCGCCATTCCGCGGTGCCTGCAGACGTTGAAGAACGCGCGGACGCGACCGTCGCCGGATCGGGTCACCACCATGGGCACGCCGAGCGCATCGAAGGGCAGCGCCGATCCTGCAGGCACCTCGGAGCTGTGCGCCGCGACGATCGGCCACTGCGCGAAAACGATGTCCTGCTCCTGCTGCCAATGATGGCGGTCGGTGTAGTGGCTGACGGGCACCGTGCCTGCCTCGGGCCCCATCTCGCGCTCGCCGGTCGAACGGGCGTGATCGAGCCGTTGAATCAGATCGGCCAGCGTCGCAGGCGGCGAAGCGGAGGTCTGCAGTGTCATGGCGGGCGATCCCCAGTTTTCGAGTGCGAAGGCGCCCCCAAAGCTTAGGCGGGATGTACGCTCGGCGTGTTCGGTTTTCCCGCCCATGCACGCGCGTCGCAATGGCACGTGCTTCTCGCTCGTGGCGCCTGCTCGAACGAGCGGCGTGCCGGCTCCACGGAAAGCAAGTGTTCAGCTTTGGAAGATGAAGCCTTCGGTGCCACCCCAGCAGACAGCACATGAACTTGACTGTTAAGCCTCGCCGCAAGCCTTCGCAGGCGCGGGCGTGGATGACCTCGCGCGCCATTCAGGATGCCTTCGTCCTTCTTCTGCTCGAGCGCGGGTACGAGAAGGTGTCGATGCGCCACATCGCGGCTGTCGCGGGCGTCGGCCTTGGCACGCTCTATCAGTACTTTCCGGGCAAGGACTCCATCGCCGCCGTCACCGTTCGCAGCAGGCTGCGCGGAGTGGCCGCCCTGGTGGAGGAGGCCGGCGCCGCTTCGAGCCCGCGCACGCTGGAGCAGACCGTTCATGCCCTGGCGCAAGCGCTTGTGGGAACCTTGCTGAGCCAAGCTGCGGAATGGCGGGCCCTCTTTATTCTGGAGCGGCGCATCTCCTCTTCCGAAACCTATCGCGAGCTCTACAAACAGTTCGTCCACCTGTTTCGCGATGCCTTCGCGTCGGCATCGGACTGGCCAGCGGAGCTCGATCGCGAGCGCGTCGCATTGAATGCGTTTTCCATCGTCGATGCGATGGCCAAGCACGCCTTGCTTGTGCAGGAGTCCTGCCCCGATGCGGAGCAGGTGGTGGAGGACGTGGAGTGCGCGGTCAATGGGTACTTTTTGCTGGAGAGGAGAAGGTGCGGAGCCGCCCGGGCGGCTTAGCGTCGGCTTTGGAGAGATCGGAACGCCTCCAACATCCTCCACCCCAAGCGAGTAATCTCCGTCACCACCATCCCCGGCTGCGCGCCGCCGCGACGGTCGAAGACGACCTGCATCGCCGCGTTGACATGACCCGCGAGGACCAGGATGGCTGCGGCCTCGACATCCTCGTTGCTCATCAGGATCAGGGGAAGGCATTCGCGGGAGATGCGGCGGAGGAGCGCGAGGGGCATGACGCATTGAGAGTCAGGCTCTGCGCGCCTCGCGTCTACAGACTTTGAGTAGCAATTGCCATCAATGCCGCGCAGCAGGGCGGCCCCAAACGTCGACTTCAAAAGAGCAAACGTGTCGCGACGGTATGACCATGCAGTCCAAGAAGTGGCGCGCGGATTTAAGTTCAGGGGACATCGAGGTGGGAGGCGTAACGAGCGAAAGGTGTCGTGAGCGCGTGGCTCCGGCAGTGCGGCCGGCTGGCTGCTTCTGGGCAAATGGCCGTCGACGCCATTCGCCCGAGCCCGAAGTCCTCGATGTGCGAGCCCCTCTGCCGCAGACAATCTCTGAGGCTTCTCCGCACCTCGCGCAGTTGACTCTTGGAGATGGCGGCCGAGACGCACGCCCGCTCCGGCTGCTGAAACCAGGCGTACGTTCACGCGGTCCGGAAGGGCTACATCCGGCGGTAGCGCGACTCGAACATCGCGAACAGGCCGAAGGCCACGAATCCGAGCGCAACGGCCGTAAGGAGAAGCCTCCCCAACGGCTGTGCCAGGATTGCATGCAGCGCGCCGTCCAGCCCCGGTGCCTTCTGCCGATGGAATGTCAACGCCGCATAGCTGAGTAGGCCGCCCACCACGCCCAGAGCCGCCCCTTTGGCGATGTATCCGACTTGGCCCAATCGCGCCACGCCCTTTTGGGCAACTGCGGACATCGACGAAGTGTCAATCTCCTCGTTGAAGGACTTCTTCATGCCTTTGACCATCCCGGCCACGCCGACGCCAATGATGATCAGCCCGGTGACCACTACGATTGCCCGCCCGGCGGGCCACGCCAGCACACCTGAGGTGGTTTGCTGCTGGGACTGCGAATCCCACGACCCCCCGCCGAGCACCACCGAAGCCGCGCTGACCCCCAGGGCGGCGTAGATCACGGCCTTGGCCCCGCTGGCGGCCTGATTTCGGACCCGCTTGGCGCCTTCACGGTGGCGATAGCCCCAGATGGCTTCACTGGCCTGCCAGAGCGCGAGCGCCACCATGCCGACCGCAACCAGCCAAAGCAGAATCTTGCCAAAGGGCTGATCAGCCAATGTTCCCAGCGCCCCGGAGATGTCGGCGCTCTTGCCGGCCGGCGCGCCCCAGGCGATCTGCAGCGCCAGCCAGCCGATCAAGAGGTGTACCACGCCGTAAGCGATCAACCCGACGCGGGCGAGCACCTTCAGCGACGCGCTGTCGCCGGCCCGTTCGGCCTTGCCGCCGGAATTGGTTGTCATCGCAGGGCCCGCCTCGTGAGTTGTCAACACGACCTGGGTCCAAGATTTTCTACCTCTTGCTCGACCTGAGCAGCGTGGGGGGTCACCGCGTCAATGACCGATGGCGCCGGCTGCGCATCAGTTGCCGCTCTATCCCGCCTGCCTCTCCCTCTCCTCTCCCGCGCCTCCGCCGGCGACCCCGCCCGCCGACATCGGCAACCATGGCTAACATTTCGCAAGAATACTGGATGAATGTACAGTGTCATCCATGGACCGCGAAATCTGGATTGCCGTCTGTGCGCACCGGCTGCAACGACAGTGGCGCACCGTAGACCCCGAGCAGCTTGACGAGCTGGCGGCGGATTTGTGGAAGGACGAGAGGCTGCGCGCCCTCGCGCCCAACGATGCGGCCAGGCTGTGGCTCGAGCCGCTGGCCTCCGCGGAGGGGCCGCAGCATCCTGGTCGGCGCCGCCTTGGGGGCTGAGCTTGATCGGGCTGGCCGCCAGACTCGGCGCCTCATCCGTGCGATATCTCACACTTCGAGCGAGTAAGACAAATGAATCCTTTGGTATTCATCTTGGCGCACTCAGAATCAGGTTTCCATCTCTTACCAAGGCTTTGACGGCCATGGAAACGTTCCTCTCTCTTTCCAGCAGCCAATCTCTAAGCCATGTCAAGACGACGATCCAACACCCACAACCGCTTCGCTGCCGAACTCGACAGCGCCCCTTCCCGGCTGCAGGAACTGACCCTTCACCATCGGCTCGAGGAGAGCGAGCGGCGCGCTTCCGGCTGGCGGCGCAACCTGTCCGTCGCCGCGCTCCTCGTTGTTGCAGTCCTCGTCACAGCGTTCATCGCGCGCTGAGGGCGTAGACCTGCGCAATTGGCCGACGGCGGCCAAAGGCAGAAACCTACATGAGGAGCGCACGTAGACGAAGCCCCTGCTTGCATCAGTGGCTCCAGTATCCAGCCTGGCCCCACCAGATGGATATGACATGAGAGCTGATGCACTACCAAGCGCAACGAAGGCCGACACTGCGCGCCGCAACGGCGTGGTTTGGACTGCGTTCATTGACGAATACGAGCTCGCCTTGCGCTCGGTCGAGCGCGACTACCCCGTCCTCGATCCCGATTCCGCCGAATTCAAGGAGGACGTGATGCTCGAGGTCTACGAGGCGATGAAGGGTCTTGTGAAGCAAGGCACCCCGCCCGCTCTGGCCGTCAGGCTGGCTGCGGTGCAGCGCTTCGACAATTAGCGGCACGTCCAGCTGCGCCGGTCGCCAGCCCTTCAATGGGCCATGGCCGACCTGCAGGTCGCCCACACGTCGACCTTCGCCTTGGCCAGACACCGCAGCCTGTCGCGCACTTCGTCGGGTCGACTTCGCGCGCTCCCGAGCGAGAGCCTGGCCTTGAACTCATCGTTCGCAAAGAGATCGGCGTGGCCAAAGACGCTGTCGGCTGCGCTGTCGACTTTGATCGAAATGGAGATGCCCCGGTATTCGAACGGCCGTGAGGAAGCTTCTTGCATCGGCGCCTCCATCACATGTCGCGGTGCGAATGGTCTCGCGCGCCCAGCATGGTTTTCCACCAGGGCGCTCGCGCCCTCGGCATCGGGGGCAGGTCACCAGGAAGGGAGAACCTGGCCAGTTCTTCTCTGCCTTTTTCGGTGATGGCGAGCACCTGGGCTGCGTCGCCGACGCCGGAAGGCGTGGGCGGATTCGATGACGCCGGCGTCAGGGCGATGACCAGACCGGCCGCTCGCAAGAGCTTGACCTGGTCGATCTCCGCCGGGGTGCGGAAGGTGGCCGGCAGCGGGGAGCCGGCGAGCTGTCTGAGCATGTCCATGGCCATTTCGGGTCCTCCGTTTCTCGATGACCAAATAGGAGCGCCTTCGAGATAGGAGCAGTCGGCAGGCTTTTCAAGAGGGAAGTTCTTTTGACAGAAGTCGAATAGGAGTACCTTCCGGTCATGAACACGAAGGCCGCACGTCGCGAGTACTTGGAGGCTGTCGCTGAATTTCAGCGGTCGGTGCAGGCGTTCTCTATCGGCATGGGCCGCGTCCTTGATCAGCTGCCCGATCGCTCGCCGCAGGAGGGCGTGCAACCGACGGCGATCGCGGAGCTGCTCGGGCCGCGCAAGCCTGCTCAGCGCGCGCCCCGTGCTCAGCGGCTGATCGACCGCGCAAGGAAGGCGTGAGGCCTCTGCTGTCCGGAGGGGTCACGCTAGGAATGCTGCGCGGGCTGGGAGCGCAGGTCAGGTAATCATCTGCCTGGCCCGCCACCGCCGGGGCCGTCCCCGGGGGGCCACCGCCGCCAGGTCCACCGCCCGCGCCACCGCCTGCCCCGCCGCCTGCCCCAGCACCACCACCAGCACCTCCGCCACCGGCTGCGCCAGCAGCACCCGAACCGCCGCCGCCACCATCACCGGCGCTGCCGCTGGCAGGATCTGCGCTCGCAATTCCAACGGACCCGGAGCCGGCGACGCGACGCGACGCTGGGAGGCGGATCAGCAACAGGCGGCCTCGCCGCCTGGGTCACCTGTCTTATATTGAAATGTGCCTGTTTGTAAGACGACGACTGATGTTGATGTCCCGCTCGTCGCGAGCTCACCGCAGCCGCACGCGAAGCTCAGCCCTCCCGCGCATTCGATGACGTGCCCGCCCTTTCCGAAGCAGAATCCAGATTCTTCAACTTGGACCCCGGGGAGATGGGACAAATGGAAATGGAAGAAGTCAACGCGCGACTCCGTTCGCTCGAGTTGCGAGCTGTCGCCCAAACCGCAGCGATCGCGGTCCTGCTCCAAGAGCAGCCCAATGCATCGGCAAAGCTGCACCTGGTCGCCGAGCACCTCGTCGACGCACCTCCGATCCCGATGTCTGATGAGGACCTGGTCAAGGTCGCAGCGTATATACAAGCGATGCTCGGGGGTCCCTGGATCGACTGACACTGAGTCGAAGGCACGCGCTGCTGATCGAGCGATCAGCAGCCCTGGCGAATTTGAGATCCCATGACAACTCCGATTGCGAGCGCCGCAGGCTACGGCACCCATGCCGCTGCCCTGTCCGAACAATACGAAAGCCTCACGTTCGCGAGGGTGCATCGCGGCGTGCTTCATCTTTTTCCGACTCGACCCAGCGATGTTCTGGACATCGGCGCGGGCTCCGGGCGGGACGCCGCGGCCTTGGCGCAGATCGGCCATCGTGTCGTCGCCGTCGAGCCGACGGCGGAATTGCGCAGCGAAGGACAGCGGCGACATGCATTCCTTCCGATCGAATGGATCGATGAGCACTTGCCGTCGCTGGAGACTTTGCGGCGTTCGCAGCGGCGCTTCGATCTGATCCTGCTCACCGCCGTCTGGATGCACCTGGACGAGACCGAGCGATCGACCGCGATGGGGACGATCGCCGCGCTGCTCAGGGAGTGCGGTCTGGTATCGATGTCCCTGCGTCATGGCCCGGTGCCACCGGGACGGAGAATGTTCGACGTGTCCGCCGAAGAAACGATCGAGCTCGGCGCGCGGTTCGGATTGCGTGGGATCCATCAGAGTGCGCAAGACGACGCGCAGGGCCGCCCTGATATTCGTTGGAGCTTTGTCGTCCTTCAGAGAACTCGCACATGATGAAGGCGGCGGGCCCAACGCACGAGCCCCCGATCTCGCCGACAGTCAGTTCCCACAGCCATGCAGGGCACATCCGCACATGGCGACATGAGACGCCTCCCCTACGGTTCACCCCGAACTGGCAGCAAGCCGGTTCGTTGTCAGTGACCATTAACGAAAGGGAACGTCACACATGAAGATGCACAACCAACACCGTATCGCGCTCGGCGCATTGCTCGCGGGTCTTCTCGCGATGAGCGGATTCGCGCAGGCGCAGTCCGTCGGCGTGGGGGTAGGCGTGGGTGCCGATGTCAACACATCGGGCTCCGCGGGCACCGGCGCCAAGGCGGGCGCACGCACCGATGCGGGCGCGCAGACGAGAGCGGGTGGCGCAGGCACCGGCACGGCCACCGAAGCGGTCGGCAACGCGACGAGCGGCGCCGGCGGCACCCTCGGCGGCGTGGTCGGGGGTGCCACCGGTGCGGTGGGCGGCGCGACCAATGCGGTAGGCGGTGCCACGAATGCCGTGGGCAGCACGGTCGATGGCGCGGCCGGTGCCGCGGGCTCGGCCGGCGGTGCACTGAAGCCCAGCGGCGCGGGCGCCAAGGCCGGCGGCAAGGCTCAAGGGTCGGGCTCGCTCGGGGTCGGCAAGTAAGCAGGAAGTCGGCCGCAAAAGCCCGCAGCGCTCGCGCGTTGCGGGCTTTTTTTGATTGAGAATCGCGCGACACATGAACATCGAAATCGACGACCTCTCGCGCCCCGAAATCCATGCACTGCTCGATGAGCACCTGCAGAACATGTATGCGCCGCCCGAGAGCGTTCACGCGCTCGATCTGGCAAAGCTTCGCCAGCCCGGGATCACCTTCTGGTCGGCCTGGAAGGGCTCGCTCCTGGTGGGTTGCGGCGCGCTCAAGGAACTGGATGCCGAGCACGGCGAAATCAAGTCGATGCGCACGCCCAATGCGCTTCGCCGGCAAGGCGCCGGACGCGCGATCCTCGCCCACATCATCGACGTCGCAAGGTCGCGCGGCTATCGTCGCCTGAGTCTCGAGACCGGTTCGCAGGAGGCCTTCGAGCCGGCGCGCCAGCTTTACGAGACCTTCGGCTTCGCGCGCTGCGGGCCCTTTGGCGACTATGCCGAAGACCCGTACAGCGTGTTCATGACGATGCGGTTGTAGTTGTTTTTGCCGGTACTGCGCTCGGTCTCG
>NZ_RWKI01000041.1 GCF_003984645.1 Variovorax sp. MHTC-1 | reverse complement strand
GCCAGGCGTTTCCCTTTTTGGTCTGGTGCATCTCGGGATCGCGCCTATTGCCCTCGTTCTTGGTCGAGCTGGGCGCAGCGATGATGGTCGCGTCCACGATGGTGCCCGCGCGCATCAGAAGACCTTGCTCGGCAAGATGAGCGTTGATCTCCTCGAACAGCGCCTTGGTGAGGTCGTTGTCCAGCAGCAGGCGCCTGAACTTCAGCAGCGTGGTGGCGTCGGGCACCGACTCGCGCGACAGGTCGATGCCCACGAAGTCGCGCAGCGCCTGACTGTCGTACAGCGCGTCCTCCAGCGCCTCGTCGGCCAGGCCGTACCACTGTTGGAGGCAGTACATGCGCAGCATCCGGGGCACGCCGATCGGCTGGCGGCCGACGCGTCCGCTCGTGGGGTACAGAGGCTCGATCACGGCGATCAAGCGCGCCCACGGCACCACGCGCTCCATGTCGGCCAGAAACTTCTCGCGTCGCGTGCGCTTCCTTTTCATCGCGTACTCGGCGCTGGCAAAGCTGCGTTGGTTCATCTCGGTGGTGCTGTGACTTGCGGTCGCTTCACGCATGCACGGGCCGTGCCCGCCGCAACCTATTGATCAGCATTTCCCTAGCCGATTTCAGTGGGGCACGCGATCGGTGCCGCTCTGGTTGTCGTGGCCGGGCTGCTTGCGCTTCGCTCGGCAGTCAATGCGGATCGCAGGCCGCTCAAGGAAGTGGCACTCCCCTTGGATCGCAAAGTGAGGAGGATTTCGGCATCACTCGATGAGCGCGCGCTTAACGTCTTCCTGCAGGCTGCGCAGGTGCTTGCGCATCGCCGTCCTCGCCCGCTCCGGATCCCGGGCGCGCAGCGCGCGAACGATCTCGCCGTGCTCGTCGTGGTTCTCGCGCTGACGATGCAGCGGACTGTGCAGGCGGAACAGCCGCGCATTGACGCGCAGTTCTTCCACCAGCCGGGGAAAAACCACGTTGCCGCTGGCGGTGGCGATCAGAAGATGGAAGCGGTCGTCGAAATGCCAGTGCTCCGTTTCGTTGTGCTCGCCGCTGTCGAGTTCGCGGATGTCGGCCTCGAGCGTGTCGATTTCCGCATCCGTGATCTTGCCGACGGCGAGCGCGATGGCTTCGCATTCGATCACCTCGCGCGCACGCATGCAGTCGAAGTATTCTTTGGTGCCCAGCGCGCGCACGGCATAGGAGCGCGCGTCGCGCCGCACCAAGAGCCCCTCGCCGGCCAGGCGCACCAGCGCTTCGCGCATCGGCGTGCGCGAGATGCGCAGATCCTCCGCCAGGCGCCCTTCCTGCAGCGGGCTGCCGGCGGAGATCTGGCGGTCGAGGATCAGCGTGCGCAGCCGCTCGTAGGCCTGCTCGGCGAGGCTGGCGGAGCGCACCTCGAGCGGTGCGATCGTGATGGTGGCGGGTTGCGTCGGACTGGGGAGGCTTGGCATGCGAGAAGAGGCTCTTTCCACGAGGGATGGGGAAAAGCTTATCAGGCCGGCATTGCGAGGACGGCAATCGTCACAGCCACTTGTCCAACGGGTTGCCGTCGTTCGGCGCGCGCGGCCGCAGGCAGGGCTGGAAGCGGCCTGAGCCGGCCTCGGCCGAGAACACGCCGTCCTGCCAGACCACGCGCCCGCGCGAAACGGTGACGCCGGGCCAGGCGCGCAGCGCCATGCCCTCGTAGGGCGTGTAGTCGGCCGCGTGATGGAGCATGTCGTTGGAGATCCGCTTCTCCTGCCCGGCGGCGAAGACGTCCCAGACCACGAAGTCGGCGTCGCTGCCGACCGCGATCGTTCCCTTCTTCGGGTACAGGCCATAGAGGCGCGCCGGGTTGGTTGCGGTGAGTTCGACGAAGCGGTGGATGTCGATGCGGCCCGCGAGCACGCCTTCGCTCATCAGGAGCGGCAGGCGCGTCTCCACGCCCGGAATGCCGTTGGGGATGCGGTCGAAGGAAGGCTGGTCGCCGGCGACGCGCTTGCCGTCGGCGCCGTTCATGTTGAAGGGTGCGTGGTCTGACGAGAAGATGGTGAAGAGCCCGCTCGCGAGCCCGTTCCAGATGAACTGCTGATTGGCCTTGTCGCGCGGCGGCGGACTGCAGATGCAGCGCGCACCGTGCATCGGGTCGTCGGGATCGATACCCAGATCCTCGGCGCTCAGGAACAGGTACTGCGGGCAGGTTTCCGCGTGGATGGGAAGCCCCCGCCCGCGCGCCCAGTGGATCTGCTCGACCGCCTCGCGGCCCGACACGTGCACGATCAGGATCGGCGTGTCGACCAGCTCGGCCAGCGCGATGGCCCGGTGCGTGGCCTCGCGCTCCACGGCCATCGGCCGCGAGCTGCCGTGGTAGCGCGGGGCCGTGAGGCCGGCATCGAGCAGCTGCTCGGTGAGCCAGGCGATGCAGTCGCTGTTCTCGGCATGGATCATGGTCATCGCGCCATGGCGGCGCGCGGCCGCGAGCACCTCGATGATCTGCCGGTCGTTCAGCTTGAGATCGTCGTAGGTCATGTAGATCTTGAACGACGTGTAGCCCTTCTCGATCAACGCGGGGAGCTCGCGCTGCGTCACGTCCTTGGTGGCGTCGGCGACGATCAGGTGGAAGGCGTAGTCGATCACCGCCTTGCCCTCGGCGCGCCGGTGGTAGTCGTCGACCGCTTCCTGGATGCTGCGCCCCTTCTGCTGGGCGGCGAAGGGCAGCACGGTGGTGGTGCCGCCGCAGGCGGCGGAGCGCGTGCCGCTGAAGAAGTCGTCGGCGAAGCGCGAGCCGTCGCTGGTCGGCTGGTCGAAGTGGCAATGGCCGTCGACGCCGCCGGGCGTGACCAGGCGGCCGGCCGCGTCGATCTCGCGTGCGGCCGAGGCATCGAGGCCTTGCGCGATGGCGCAGATGCGCCCGTCGCGCACGCCGATGTCGGCCCGGTAGCGGTCGCCGACGGTGGCGATGTCGGCGTTGCGAAGGATCAGGTCGTAAGTGCTCATGAGAGGTCCCTCGCTAGCGCTGCTCGAGCACGACGTCGGCGGCCACGACCGGCGCGCTCGCGTTGCCGTAGGCGCGGCCGTAGTGGCGCTCGATGCGGCGCTGCACGAAGTCCCAGGCGGTGGTCATCAGCAGGTAGTAGATTGCGGCGACGAGGAAGAGCTCGAGCACCATGAACTTCTCCTGGATCAGCACCTGGGTGCGGCGCAGCAGTTCCTCCATCGAGATCACCGAGGTGATCGAGGTGGTCTTGAGCAGGCCGTTGATGCTGTTGCCCAGCGTCGGGACGATCAACCGCATTGCCTGCGGCAGGATGACGTAGCGCATGGTCTGCGCATTGCTGAAGCCGACGGCGCGCGCCGCGTTGGTCTGGCCCACCGGCACCGACTGGATGCCGCCGCGAATGATCTCCGCGAGATAGGCCGCTTCGTTGAGGATCAGCCCGAGCAGCGCCGACTCGATCACCGACAGCTTGAGCCCCAGCTGCGGCAGCCCGGTGTAGATGATGATCAGCTGCACCAGCAGCGGCGTGCCGCGGAACACCCAGATGTAGAAGTGCGCCGGCCCAGCCAGCCAGCGCTGGCTGGAGAGCCGGGCCAGGGCCAGCGCGCAGCCCAGGACCAGCCCGCCCGCGATCGCCGCGAGCGTGAGCCACAGCGTGGTGACTGCACCGTTCAGGATGTACGGATTGAACAGGTAGTCGAAGAACCCCGACCAGTTCCAGCCTTGATTCATGGACTTTCCTTCGTGTGCAGAGGGGCGGTGCCGCAGCTCAGCTCGCGGGGCCCTTGACGGTCACGGCGCCGTCGATCGCCTTCACGCCATACTGGTCGAACAGCCTCTGGAAGCTGCCGTCGGCCTTCATGTCGTTGAGCACCTTGGCCATCGCGACGGCGAGCTCCTTGTTGCGCGTGGCCAGCGCCACCGGCGTTGGGAACAGGCCATGGAGCACGCGATCGAAATCGCCGCGCTTCTGGTATTCGGCACCGGTGGAGTCGATCGACAGCGCCACCTCGACCTGGCCCGCACGCAGCGCCTGGAAGGCCATCGCGAAGTTCTCGAAGGTGCGGATGGTCATGCCCTTCATGCCCTTGTCGGTGAGCTGCTTGTCGAGCTCGCGCGCCTTGCGCTCCTCGAAGCCGCCGATCTCCACGCCGATGCTCTTGCCCGAGAGGTCGTCGGGCTTGGCGATCTTGAGCGGGTTGCCCTTGGCCGTGCTGATGCTGATGGCCTGGTCTTCGTACTGCAGCATCTGCATCAGCTTGGCGCGCTCCTCGGTGTAGAAGATCCCGGTGTTGATCACGTCCCAGCGGCCGGCCTGCAGGCCCGGGATCATGGCCGAGAACTCGATGCGCACGTATTCGGGCGTGAGGCACAGGCGCTTGGCGATGGCTTCGCCGAGCTCCACGCGCATGCCCTTGAGCGCGCCGGTCTGGTCGACGAACTGCATCGGCGGCAAGGTCGGATTGACCGACATCACCAGCGTGCCCTTCTTGACGAGCGCCGAGTCGGGCACCGGCGACTTGCAGGCCTGGGCCTGGGCCTGGGCTTGAACCCCGCCCACGCCGAAGACGAAGAGAGCAAATGCCGATGCGAGAGCGGGAAGCAATTTCATGGTGGATTCCTTCAGGGGATGGACGAGACGAGCAAGGGGAAGGGGGGGCGCTCAGGCGCGGATCGAGTCGAGCAGGCCGAGCTGGTCGAGCGCACGCCGGAGGTCGACCGCATCGGCCTCGGGCAGCGGCAGGCGCGGCGCGCGGGGCTTGCCGACCGGCAGGCCCATCATCGAGAGGCCGTCCTTGGAGGCAGCGACGTAGCGATGGCCGCCGACCCAGCGCACGATCGGCAGCATCTTCTTGTAGAGCGCGAGCGCGGCGGGCATGTCGCGTTCGTCGGCGACCATCTCGAAGAGGCGCGCCGACATCTTCGGGATCAGGTTGGAGCACACCGCGACCCAGCCCTGGGCGCCGAGCCAGAAGGACTCGTAGCCGAGGATGCCGGCGAACACCGTCATGCGGTCGCCGCAGAGCTCGATGATGTCTCGCACGCGCGTGACCTCGAGCGTCGACTCCTTGATGTACTTGCAGTTGTCGATGCGCGAGAGGCGCGCCACCAGCTCGGGCTTGAGGTCGACGTTGGCCGTGGCCGGGTTGTTGTAGACCATGATCGGGATGCCGATCGCCTCCCCCACCTTGCGGTAGTGCGCGAACAGCTCGTCGTCGGTGGGCGTGCTGTAGAAGGGCGGAATGATCATGACGCCGTCGGCGCCCATGGTCTCGGCCTCGCGGCTCAACCGCACGCACTCGTCGGTCCACTCCGCGCCGGTGCCGATCAGCACGGGCACGCGTTTTGCTGTCGTGCTCACGCAGGTTTCGATCACCAACTGTCTTTCCTCGGCCGTCAGCGACAGGAATTCGCCGGTGCTTCCCAAGGGGATCAGCCCGTGGATGCCCTCCTCGATCTGCCAGTCGACCAGCTTCTTCAGTGCCGGCACATCCACCTGCTTGCCGTCCGCGGTCATGGGGGTGATGAGCACCGTGTAGGTGCCTCGGAACGCTGTCATGCCCGGTCCTCGGTTGAAATCGAATGACGAAGTATATGTATACGTGTAGTATACGTATACATTAGACCGCGTCAATGCGGTTTTCGCTTCGACCGCAATGAGCGCCAGACTGATCCACCCTTCCATCACTGCGAGCGGGCGCCCCGTGCGCTTCTGGTATGACGGCCGGCCCATCGACGGCCTGGAGGGCGAAACCATTGCGGCCGCCCTGGCGGCCAGGGGCATCCGGCAGCTGCGCCATACACGCGGCGGCCAACGCCGGGGCCTGTACTGCGGCATGGGTGCTTGCTTCGATTGCCTGGTGACGGTGGACGGCCGCGCCAGCCAGCGCGCCTGTCTGACGAAGGTGGCCGACGACCAGCAGGTGCGTTCCACCATGGCGGCGGGAACGCCGGCGGACCCGCTGCGCCCGCTCGCGCCCGAAGCGGCCGCCGAACCGGCAAGCCTTCAGGTCGACCTGCTGGTGATCGGCGCCGGGCCGGCGGGCCTGTCGGCGGCGCTCGCGGCGCGGCGTGCCGGGGCCGAGGTGCTCGTGCTCGACGAACGCCTGCAGCCGGGCGGCCAGTTCTACAAGCCGCTGGCGCCCTCCCACCAGGCGGCCGCGCCGCCCGATCGCCAGTTCGCGGATGGCCTCGCGCTCGAACAGCAAGTGCGCGCTGCCGGCGTCACCGTGCAGCAAGGCGCACAGGTGTGGGCCGCATTCTCGCCCCGGGAGGTTGGCGCGCTGATCGACGGGCACGCGACCGTGATCGGCTGCAGGCAACTCGTGATCGCACCCGGCGCCTACGAGCGCCCGGTGCCCTTTCCCGGCTGGACGCTGCCCGGCGTGATGACGACCGGCGCCGCGCAGACGCTCGTGCGGGCCTACCGCGTGGCGCCGGGCCAAAGGGTGGTGATCGCGGGCAACGGGCCGCTCAATCTGCAACTGGCCGCGGAGCTGCTGGCGGGCGGCGCCGAGGTCGTCGCGGTGCTCGAATCGGCCATGCGCCCTTCCCAGGGCCAATGGCGACAACTAGCGACGGCCGCGCGCACCGCACCCGAGCTGCTGCGCGACGGCTGGCGCTACATGCGACAACTGCGCGCCCATCGCGTGCCATTGTTGTGGGGCCACGCGGTGGTCGCCGCCGAAGGCGAGGACGAACTGCGCGCCGTGCAGGCCGCGGCGATCGATGGGCAATCGGCGACGCTGCGCTTCGAGGCCGACACCCTGTGCCTGGGCTACGGCTTCATTCCTTCCACCGAACTGGCGCGCATGCTGGGCTGCGAGCACCGCACGGTGGATCGCCATCTCGGCTACCTCGCCACGGTGACGCGCGAAGACGGCGCCACCAGCCTGCCCGGCGTGTTCGTCGTGGGCGACGGTGCCGACATGGGCGGCTCGCGCGTCGCACTGGCACGCGGCACGCTGGCCGGCACGGCGGCAGCGCGCAACCTCGACCTGCGCGCGCCCGAGCCGCGCAAGGAGCTCGGCCAATTGCGGAAGGCCGAGTGCTTCCAGCAGGCGCTGTGGTCCCTCTACCAGGCACCGCCGATCTCGCTGGCAACGACGCCCGACGACACGCTGCTGTGCCGCTGCGAGGAGATCAGCTTCGGCTCGGTGCGCGAACAGATCCGCGCCGGCCGCGACACGCTGGCCGCGCTCAAGCGCAACACGCGCCTGGGCATGGGCCGCTGCCAGGGCCGCTACTGCGCGGTGACCGCCGCGAAGCTCGTGAGCGAGCTGACGGGGCGGCCGCCCGAGGTCGAGCAGTACTTCGCGCCACGCCCGCCGGCCAAGCCGGTGCCGGCCGGTGCGCTGGGCTTCGAGAAGCCCGAATGGGGCGGCCACAAGCCTGCCATCACCCCCAACCTCGCCCGGCCCGTGGAGCACGCGCCCTTCGCGCCGCTGCGCACCGAGGTGCTGGTGATCGGCGCCGGCGTGCTCGGATCGTGCCTCGGCTACTACCTGTCGAAGGCCGGCCGGGACGTGACGGTGGTGGAGCGTGACGACATCAACCTGCAGGCCTCCGGCGCCAACGCGGGCAGCCTGCACGTGCAGCTGCTGTCCTTCGATTTCGGGGCCAAGGCACAGGAAGGCGGCGGCCCGGCCGCGGCCACGCTGCCGCTCGGGCCGATGTCGGTACGCCTCTGGCAGCAGATCGAGGCCGACTGCGGCGAGGACCTCGAGATCAAGATCACCGGCGGCCTGATGGTGGCCGACAGCGTGGCCGGCATGCGCTTCATCGAGGCCAAGGCCGAGTTGGAGCGCGGGCACGGCATCGACGCGCAAGTGATCGACGGCACCGAGCTGCGGCGGCTCTCGCCCGCGCTTTCAGAGCAGTTGCTGGGTGCTGAGCTGTGCCCGATGGAAGGCAAGATCAACCCGCTGCGCGCGACCTACGCGGTAGCGACGCGCGCACAGCAGCAAGGCGCGCGCATCCTGCGCGGCTGCAATGTGCAGGACATCGAGCGGCTGCCCGGCGATGGCGCCGGCTTCACGGTCCACACCTCGCGCGGCACCATCCATGCGGGCCGCATCGTCAACGCGAGCGGCGCCTGGTCGAGCACCGTCGGCGACATGCTGGACGTGAAGATCCCCGTCAAGGGCGCGCCGCTGCAGATGATCGTCACCGAGCCGGCGCCGCCGCTGGTGGACCACCTGATCGCGCATGCCGACCGGCACCTGAGCCTCAAGCAGGCGGCCAGCGGCGGCCTCATCATCGGCGGCGGCTGGACGGCCGCCTTCCACGAGGACATGCGCCTGAACCGCGCCGAGCGCGCCAGCATCGAGGGCAGCCTGTGGGTGGCGCGCCGGGTGCTGCCCGCCGTGAGCGGCCTGCACATGGTGCGCTGCTGGGCCGGCATGAACGTCAACATCGACGGCGCGCCGATCCTCGGCGAAGTGCCCGGCGTGCCCGGCTTCTACAACGCCGTCAGCTCCAACGGCTACACGCTGGCGCCCATCGTCGCACGCCTCGTGACCGACCTGATCGTGCACGGCCGCACCGAGATCGACATCACCCCGTTTCGCATCGACCGTTTTCTCTGAACCTCCACCATGACCGACCCTTCTTCCGCGCGCGACACACTGCGCCAGTTCATCGACACGCATTTCGACGAGCAGGTGCGCACGCTCGCGCAACTGGTGCAATGCCCTTCCGACAATCCACCCGGGGACTGCGCGCCGCATGCGGAACTCACGGCCCAGCTGCTCGAAGGCATGGACTTCGAGGTGGAAAGGCATGCGGTGCCGGCCGAGTTCGCGGCGATGCACGGCATGCGCAGCGTCACCAACCTGATCGTGCGCGAACGCTTCGGCGACGGCCCCGTGGTGGCGCTCAACGCGCATGGCGACGTCGTGCCGCCGGGCTCGGGCTGGAGCGTCGACCCCTATGGCGGCGAGGTGCGGGACGGCTGGCTCTACGGCCGCGGCGCAGCGGTGTCGAAGTCCGACTTCACGACCTATGCCTTTGCCCTGCGCGCGCTCAAGCAGCTGCACGCATCCGGCATGCCTCTCGCCGGCACGGTCGAGCTGCACTTCACCTACGACGAGGAAACCGGCGGCATGGCCGGGCCGGGCTGGATTCTTTCGCAAGGCCTGAGCCGGCCCGACTACGTACTCTCGGCAGCCTTCTCGCACCACGTGGTGGTGGCGCACAACGGCTGCCTGCACCTCGAGGTGACGCTGCGCGGCAAATCGGCCCATGCCGCGCGGCCGGACACCGGCCACGACGCCATCGAGGCCGCGGCGACGCTGTTGCCCGCGCTCTACCGCTACCGCGACGTATTGGCCGGCCGGCCTTCGCAGACACCCGGCATCACGCATCCGACGATGGTGATCGGCCTCATCGACGGCGGCATCAACACCAACGTGGTCGCCGACGCGCTGAGCTTGCGGATCGACCGGCGCATCGTTCCGGAGGAAGTCCCCGAAGCCGCGGAGACCGAGCTGCGCGGCGTGATCGAGGACGCCTGCCGCGCGCTGCCCGGCATCTCGGTCGAGATCCGGCAGATCCTGCTGGCCCGGCCGTTCGCGCCGGCGCCCGGCGCCCAGGCGCTCGCCGATCTTTTGTGCCGCGAAGCCGGCGCCGTGATGGGCAAGTCGGTGACGCCGATCGGCGTGCCGCTCTATACCGACGCGCGCCTCTACAGCGAGGCCGGCATCCCCACCGTGATGTACGGCGCAGGGCCGCGGACGCTGCTCGAAGCCAACGGGCACCGCGCCGATGAACGCGTTCCACTGGACGAACTGCACAAGGCGACGTTGGTCGTCGCCAACAGCCTGCTGCAACTGCTGGCGCGTTGAAGTTCAGGGTGGAGTAGTCGGCCGGGTTGGGCATTTGATGCCCTTCTGCGATGCGCGGACGATTCCGCGTTGGTTCCAGATCGAAAACAAGGTCAACCCCTTTTGGCGTGGAGCTTGCGGCACGCCAACTGCAGACCGACGGCGGGCTATGCTAAGGAGGCGTACTTCGGAGCTTTGGTGCGCGAGGGGCCGCGCTGCGCTACCAAGATTTTCGTTGACAAGGCCGTCTCGCGCGCCAGGTTCTGGAAACCTTGTGCCATCTGACTGGCCGGAGGTTTCAGCATGGTCGAGGGCGAGGCGCCAAGGATCGCTTTCGCCTGGCGATTCAGGTGGGAATGGTCGTAGTAGCCGTGGCGCAGCGCGAGCTCGGACCAGCGTTCGGGCGACTCCGGCGCAATGAGTGCAGCCCGGAGGCGCATCACGCGCGAAGAGCTTGGGGCGGCACGCCGATGGCGCGGCGAAAGCGGCGCTCCAGCGTGCGTTCCGTGGCGCCGAACTCGCGAGCCATCTGCGCAACGCTCATGTTGTACTGCCGCTGCACAGGTGCGTCACGGATCGCTCGACGAGTCGATCGCCTTCACTCGTCCGCAACAGCCCTAGCAAGAAGCGCTCGACCTGCCTGCCCCGCGCCAACGGGGTTGGGAGTTCATACAGTTGCGACTCGAGGTCTTCGACCGCGCACTACTACCCGGGCGGGCTGCGACGCTTCGTCACACTGCTGGGCTGTTCCGCAAGCAAGAAGATCTTCCTGACCGGGATGACGATGGACAGCGAAGAGTTGCTCAGGATCGGCTTCCTCACGGAGCTGGTAGAACGCGATGAGTTTCAGCCGCGGATCAACCCCTACCGGGACCACATTGCTCGCCGCGACGTTGCCGATCCAGCACGAAGTGGCAAGCTCACGGATCTGCTTGGGGTCCACCGATGGCTGTGCTTCGTATTCGAAGCCCTCCAGGGTGCGCACGCAGGGGAACTTGGCGATCGACATGCCCATCTGGGATGCGCCGTTCATCCTTGCGCGCGACCTCGGCCGCACACAGCATCGACAGCGCCTCGCGCAGGTTCAGTTCGGCACGCCCGGCTTGGTCCAGCAGTGTGTCGAGCTGATCGCGGACGGCGGTCAGCTTCAGGCGCGTGAGCATCGGTTCCAGGTCGCCCGACACTTCCAGCGCCGCGGCCTTGGCCTTCTTGCCGGCGGCCATCACCAGCGACCTCCGAGGGCGCTCTCGTATTCGGCCAGGGGACGCAGCACCTCGGCGGGCATGGCACGACGGCAGAGCCTCCGGCGCAGCGCTTTGAGCGCGACGAGCGCCAGGCACTCGCGCCGCTCGCCGCCCGGGCTCCCTTTCCGCAGGTGCGCGAACTCACCGGCGGGTCCACAGCGACGCCTGCATCGAGCTGGACACCAACCGCTACAGCGTGCCGTGAAAGCTCATCGGCGAGAGCGCGACCGTGGTCGCGGCCGAGCGGCAGGTTCGGGTCCTTTACGCCGGTCAAGGGGTCGCCTGCCATGCGCAGAACTCAGGCCGGCGCGTCACGGTGATCGAGCGTGCCCATCTGGCCGGCATCGTCGGCTCGAACTTGGTGGGCGTGAGCTGGCTGACCAGGCCATCAACCGACGTCTCGCTTGTTGCGCTGCCTGCGGCCGTGCACGCGCAGGTCGGCAACCTTCCGCATCCAGCGCGCCAGGTGGGCCTGCAGGTGTTCCGTCGAAGTGAAGCGATACCCGGGTCGACGCCTGGTGCTTGCCACTCGCAAGCAGAACTGGGGTGAGGACCGCGTCATGTTCTTCGACGCCCGTAGGCAAAAAGGCCGCTATCAGCGCTCTGAATGACAAGTATCAGGAAGCCCAGAAGTAAGGGAACACCCTAGCATTCGGTCTTCGGTCTTCGGCCTCGGCCACTCGTTCCTGGGAGGATCACGATGACTTCTTTCTTCGACCAGCGTCAGCAGCGCGCAATGGGGAACACCGCGTTTTTCTTAGTCAACCAGATTTGGGGCCGTGCCGCCGCCGCGGCGCAGGGTTGGCAGCGCTGTGCCAGCGCCATGGCAAACGAGCGCTTCCTGGCGCGCGCCACGCACGATCCGCGTCTGCTCGAAGAACTGCAGGCAGCGATTGCGCGCCATCAGTCCGCCCCCTGAAGGCCGATCGCGGGCTGGCAGTCCGGCGGATGTTGTGGCTCGCATGATCGCTCCGCGCAGCCGTGCT
>NZ_RWKI01000040.1 GCF_003984645.1 Variovorax sp. MHTC-1 | reverse complement strand
GCTTCGCCCTGCCGGGGCGCCTGCCTGCCACGCTCGTGCAGTGGTGGTACCCGGTGCCGACGGCGAACGCCACGCCGGTCCAGCTCGCAGGCGTCGTCACCGACTACGCGGGCCTGGGTTCGCTTCGGGTCCTGGGCACACCGGTGGACGCCTCTTCCGCGCAGATCACCGGCGGGCCTGCCGCCTCGGTCGGCAATGGCGTGAAGGTGGACGTGGCCGGCACGATGTCCAACGGCGTCCTCAAGGCGACCAAGCTCAGGATCAGGCATGTGCCGGGCACCGGCGGGCCGGCGTCGTTCACCCTGATCGGGGCCATCGGCAACTTCAGCTCCGCATCGAGCTTCTGGGTGCGAGGACAACCGGTCAATGCCGGCGGTGCGGGCGTCGTGTTCGTCAACGGCAGCGCGGCGAACCTGGGCAACGGCGTCGCCGTAACCGTCGAAGGCGCGCAGGTCGTCGACGGCGTGCTGATTGCCACCCGCGTGAGCTTCGAGTAACGGCGCACACAGCGAAAACGACACTTCAGCAGGTTTTGCTTGGCCGGAGCACGGCCAGCTGCGAAGCGCACTTGAACGACGCACGCTCCTACATACGTCCCGCCCCAGGCGGTGCTAGGTTGGTTTCCTACGTAGGAGCAAACGGCCATGAAACCATCATCGAAGCCAGGCTCTGGCAATGAGCCCAGCCCCGCCGAGAAGGCGATGAGGAAGCTCTCGACGAAAGACACTGACACCAAAACCACGGACGAGGACGCCCCTGCCGGACCGAACGATCCCGTGCTCACGCCCGACAACAAACTCGGGTCACCGAACCCATCGGTCAAGGGTACGAAGACAGGTAAAACAACGCGCTGAGTCGCCAGCCAGCTCAAGCTTTGCAGCGTTCGCCCCGACCGTCTCTCTTCCGCCTCAACTCACCGGCAACTGCTCCGGCATCGGTTCGGGCGGCGGCTCCTTCTTGGGCTCGGTTCGATCCGGATTGGTTTCATCGGGCTTGGCCTGATCGAGCTCATCGATCATCTTCTCGCCCACCGGGTCCTTGCCGTCCGAAGGGATCGACTCTTCGAAGGCGATCTCGGGTTCCTCGTTGGTGACCGGGCGTCGAGGCGAAGCGGGTCGGGTGGTGTCGTCGTTGCTCATGTTGAACTCCATTCGGAGCGCCCACCTTCGCTCTTCGAGACACGTCCCGACCTCGGGCAAAGGCCAGAGCCCTTGTCGTCCGGCGCCGACGCCGGCCACCACCGTAAAATCGCGCACCCATCTGCCCGTAGCTCAGTTGGATAGAGCACCTGCCTTCTAAGCAGGTTGTCGGGGGTTCGATCCCCTCCGGGCAGGCCAATGCATTTCATTGGGAAAAACCCACGTTCTTCAGCCGTCCAGGGAAGAATCAGGGAGGAATTCCGCAACTCCTTGAAGGATCAGATCCAAATGGCCGAGATGTCACCGGAAGACGGGGTTAAGACAGCGGGCGCGATCGTGAACGTGGTTGCCGACCTGGTTAAGGTCGCAGGTGACGATCCGCAGGTGAAGGAAGCGGCGCGAAACTTAGGACAGACGGCGGTTACAGTGACCGCCGCCATTAACAATTTTCTCCTCCCGATTGCCGTAGTTAACTATTCGTTCACCAAGGCAAGAACCTACTTCGAAACTCGCTTCTCTAAGGACATAGAAAAGCGCATCGCAGTCATTCCTCCCGAGGATGTAATCGAGCCAAAGGCCTCTATCGCAGGACCTGCGTTGCAAGGGCTCGCTTTCTCTCATGAAGAGCCGGCTCTCCGAGACATGTACCTGTCTTTGATAGCAGCGGCAATGGACAAGCGAGTGGCTAGTCGGGCGCACCCTGCTTTTGTTGAAATCATCAAGCAGCTAACAGCCATCGAAGCGCGCCAATTAGTTCAATTTGTCTCACAGCAGCAGATGCATCCGATAGTTGAGTATCGGTACACCGTGGCCGACGGAGGGCATCGAATCGCACGAACTCATGTCATGGACGCGCGCAACGAGCAAACAGGCGAGAGAGCTGAGATGCCAGAACTCCCGGTGTTTGTTGATAATTGGACTCGCTTAGGACTGATCATGGTGGCATACGATCTTAGGATGACCGATGAGTTGGCATATGAATTTGCGACGCAACGTCCAGAATATCTAGAGCTCACGAAATCAGTGCCAGAGGGGTGTACGCTGACAGTTGCCAAGGGGGTAATTCAACCGACGCAATTTGGATTGGAATTCGGGCGGGCAGTTGGCACTTCTGAGATAAAGATGGAGCTCAACTAGCCATCATCCCGGCCCCACTTCTGAACCGCTCCGCAGGCACCGCGCCCTTCCGCTTCAACGTCACCCAGGCCAACCTACAGGTCGATCGAGATGTCCTTGCTCTCCGGCCCGGCGACGGCCGGTTAGCCGGCGGCCAAGAGTCCGTCGGCGAGCTCTTTCGCTTTGCCATCGAGCCTGTCGAAAAAGGTGTCCCGTTCGGCTTGGCTCGCGGTCAATACGACGCGGCCTGCGAATTGCCCATCTCTGTGCACATCTGCACGCGCGGAGATCTGATCACCATCACCTGTCAGCTCGGTAGTGATCACCAAGCCTCGATAGGCGAACTTCCTCTGACGGAGCGTGTTGTCCATTCGAGGCTCCTGGAAGATCCATGAGCCGCAGCCTCCGGGTCGGAGCGCAATTTCATGAGGTCAGCTGCGGGTAGCAGCTACCCAAGTTTAGGCACACGGAATAGGGTGTGCAAACGCCGCTACGGCGAGGCTGGTCACGGCCCGATCGAAATGTCCTTGCTCTTCGGCCCGCGCTGGGAACGCTGCGCTGGGATCACGTTCTTCCGCTTCACCTTCACCCAGTTGTCGGTCCGCACGCCGGGCAGGTAGACGCTGTCTTTCCTCTTCGCCACCAGGCCCTCGAGCTCCGTCACCTACTGCGTCTTCGATCTGCTGGTCGACCAGGGCCACGACGTTCAAGAACGCGGCGCCGGGCGTGCTCTTCGTGAACCACTTCGACAACGAAGCAACGGGCCTCCGTTAAATCTGTCACTGACGAATGCGCAGTCGCTGCGCATGATGGCGCCATGTCCAGATCACTCGTGCTTCTTCTCAGTCCGCGGATCACAGTTGGTCTCGTGTATGCCTTCGGCATCGGTGCGGTGATCGTGTACTTTGTGCTCGCACTCCGTACGTTAATGCTCTCGACAGGCGAAAGCGAAGACGGCACCGTGAAAGGGAAGGGCTGCGACTTCGCCTACAAGACGGCCACCGCGGCCGGGCTATAGGCTCACGGTCGCGCGCTGGCAGGGCGACGGAGTTCTACCCCGTTCACCGCAGACGCGACCCTGTCGAGGTAGCTCGGGAGGCTTGGGACGGCCCAACGGTTTAGGGAATTTCGAGGGTCGTGCAGTCGCCAGAGCCGCCGCGCGCCCTATCCGAGAGTTCAACCCACCCAATTCGATCTATTGCATATGACAGGACGGCCTAAGCAAAAACGAGTAGAGAGTAGGCCACTGATCGGCCCTGGCGCCGGTCACAGGTATATCATGCTTTGAGTGCGTATGGCGGGAGGCACAGACAACTGGCCGCGTTGGGCAACCGAACTGTGGAACGGATCACGCTGGGGTTCACACAGGCAACGCGACTCCACATATGAATGGAGTTGGATCATGAAATTTATCTATTCATGCCTTGTCTCAATTGCCCTGGGCGCTTCTTCCACTGCCTTTAGCGCCCCCCCTTTGGGCGGCTCACCCGTTACCAAATTCGACACAATGAGGGATTATGCGCAGGGTAGCGTATGCGTCAGCGGGGCATGCTCCGGGTTCACTGCGGAGACGAAAGACGCGAATGGGGTGCTGACCGGGACTGTTGAGGCTTACTATTTAGCTGGACCCACCCTCACCTATTTATATTGCGAAGGGCCGGAGTACGCGAACATTGTTTCCGTCAATCCGGGCAACGGCGCAACCACTGTCAACGCCACACTTGATCCGTCCGCGCCGGGCTGCACTGGCACTTATGGGGCAACGCTACACATGAGCTTTACCGGCACCCCCGATGGAGCCTACAGCAGTACTGCTAGTGGCGACGGGAAAAGTGAGGTCCCTGGGTCGACCCACAGGTACCGATTCTACGAACATGTTTTCAGTGAGGCGTTTACTGGGACGAACGGTTTTATAACTGGCGTCATCCCCGGGACGGCTTTATCCAATCGAATCACGGATAGAACAAAGGTAAAGTGACCGGCGCAGACCACTCCCGACGGTTTCGATCGGATAGGACGTCTAAAGGTCTGGGCATTCATGAGGAGCGCGAGCTGCCGCTAACGAGGGTCATGGGCGCGCTGTGCATGCACCCGATCGCCTACTACGCGCGGTCCTGGGCCGGCGCGATGACGCCCACGGATGACGTGGTCGCGCACCTCATGATGATGCGGGGCGACGAGCCGATGTACTGGCGGCGATCGACACAGCACCCGGCACACCGGCCGGAAGCGGGGCTGTGATGGAGAAGGTCCTATCTCGACCCAGGCATCTCGCCCGAGCCGATCACGTAGATGCTGCCCGCCTGCCCGCCTGCCCGCCTGCCCGGCACGCCCCTGCGCAATGGCAATGCCCCGCCCGCGAGATGTACTGGCGCCCCACCCTCAAGCGGCTGGGCATCCGGTACCGCAGCCCCTACGAGACCCGCCACACATACACAACCATGCTGCTGATGGCCGGGGTGGCGCCGGCCTACGGCGCGAAGCAGCTGGGGCACTCGGTCGAGATGTTCCTGCGCACCTACGCGAAGTGGAATCCGAGGAAGAATCCCCACATCGGAGCACGGCCCAGCACACGGCTCCCCTCGCGAAAGTGTGCTGCCTTGTTCCTGGTTTTTCTGGGAAGACGGTTCGATCCCCTCCGGGCAGGCCACTTTCATGGGTGGACCGGGTGGTTGCGATTCCGGCATATCTTGTCGCGAACGACATGCTATGCCGGAATTGAACAGCGACACGATATGCCGGAAGGCCATCGCGTAGCGACACGGATCGCAACTTGCCTTGGGGCCCTACACGAAACGCGTCAACTTCTGGTGTCCTAGGCTCGAAGCGAGGTGATGAGGCTCGCTTCGGTCCGGAGCTTGCAGTGAGCGCTCTGGCAGCTGCGCGCGTGGGAGGGGTGTTCTCGGAAACGAATGCGGCCAGTGTGGTGGTGATGGCTTTCGTCTGCGCGCAGACCCGGACCAATGGCGGTGAGGCCTGAAGTTTCTGATGGAATGCCCGGCCAAGCGGTCCACGCACACCATGATCCAGCTGCTCAACCTGCCGCGCGAGCCTTCAGCAGTTGCGCCGTGACACCGGGATTGAATACGACCATCTGACCAAAGGCATCCTGCACTACTACACGAGCCAGAAAGAGTTCGACCTCGCCGTCGAGCCGGCGCGCATCATGCGTGAACTCGGCTGCGAGAGAGAGGTCATCGGGCCTGATGAGGTCGTCCAGCTTGAACCTGCCATGGCGCACATTCGGCCTCGCCTCGCAGGGGTCACCTACACGAGCGCCGACGAATCGGGCGACGTCCACAAGTTCACGACCGGCGTGGCACAGCGCGCTGAGCAGGCAGACGTTCGGTTCCGCTGCGGTGTGCGCATCCAGACACTGCGGAGCCAGCAGGCATATCAGCCTGCACAACAGGCCGAATATAAGACTGCAGCCCTGCCTCCTGATTCTTCATACACACGGGTTCTTGTAATCCGCAGCCCATACAAGACCTTCCCTAGCTATGCTCACACTCGCTCGAAGATCGCCGCAATGCCCTGTCCGCCACCGATACACATCGTAGCCAGTGCGTACCTTCCGCCGATGCGCCGCAGCTCATGGACGGCTTTGGTGGCGATGATGGAGCCGGTCGCTCCCACAGGATGTCCGAGCGAGATGCCGGATCCATTGGGGTTGACCTTCGCAGGGTCGAAATGAAGTGCCCGACTCACCGCACAAGCCTGCGCCGCAAACGCCTCATTCGATTCGATCACGTCAATGTCGTCTGCGGTCAATCCCGCCCGCTGCAGCGCCAGATGAGTCGCAGGCACGGGGCCGAGCCCCATGTACCTGGGATCCACGCCCGCATGCGCATAGCTCACGAGCCGTGCCAACGGTTTCAACTTTCCCTGCCGGAGGGCATCCTCTGTAGCCAGCACCACGGCGGAAGCACCGTCATTGATACCGGAAGCGTTGCCGGCCGTGACAGTCCCGTTCTCCTTGAACGCGGGTTTCATCTTTGCAAGTTGCTCGAGGGTGGTGCCGCCGCGCACGTGTTCGTCAGTATCGAAGATCACCGTTCCTTTCCTGCTCGGGACGTCGATGGCAACGATCTGTGACCTGAACCAGCCTTCGGCAACGGCGCGGGCAGCCCGCACTTGGCTTTCCAGCGCCAGTTCGTCCTGCATCTCGCGTGTGATCGCAGCTCGGTCAGCAACGTTCTCCGCCGTGATTCCCATGTGGATCCGATGGAACGGGTCGTGCAGAACGCCCATCATGTAGTCCGTCGCCTGGATGTCTCCCATCCGGCCGCCCCAGCGGGCAGCAGCCAGCAGGTAGGGCCCTCGACTCATGGATTCGGCGCCTCCGGCCACGGCAATCGACGCTTCTCCAAGCAAAAGCGTCTGCGCGGCCGAGATGATGGCCTGCAAGCCGGATCCGCAGAGACGATTGACATTGAACGCCGGAGTCTGATGCGGGATGCCGGCTTCGACCGCGGCAACGCGTGAAAGATAAGCGTCGCGCGGTTCAGTGGGTATGACGTTGCCCATTACGACATGGCCGACGCTTTCAGGATCGACCCCGCTACGCTCCAGTGCGGCCTTGACCGCCGTGGTCGCCAAGTGCGAAAGCGGAATTTCCTTCAGCGATCCGCCAAAGCTGCCGATGGCGGTGCGGACGGCACCGACGACGAATACATCTTGGTTCTTCATGTCATTTCCTCAGGCAACCTGGACTTCACGGTCCTGGACTTGTGCATCCTTCGCTGCGACCGGCTGATGCAGCTGTTCAAGAAGGTAAGCCTCGCGCCTGCGCGCAGCGTTCACGTTCGCCTCTTTCACATGCCCATAGCCGCGCATGGTCTGCGGCAGCCTCGCGAGTTCCAGAAGAGTTGCAGTCTGCTCGGGCCGCGCCTCGGCGAGCACCTGCCGCATCTGCCCGAGGTAACGCTCGATCTCGGCACGCTCGCTGCGGCGCTCCGCCGTGTAGCCGAAAACGTCGAAAGGCGTGCCCCGCAGGATCTTGCCCTTGGCGAGCCATCGGAAAGCTTTGGCCAACCAGGGCCCGTAGGCCTTCTTCAGCAAACGCCCATTGCCGTCTCGCTTGGCCAAGAGTGGCGGTGCAAGGTGGAAGTGCAGCTTGTAGTCTCCCTCGAACTCGCGGTCTATGCGCTCGAAGAACCCGCTGTCCGTGTAGAGGCGGGCCACCTCGTACTCGTCCTTGTACGCCATCAACTTGTAGAGGCTGATGGCGACCTCGCGGGCCACGCGGCCGTTCCCCAACCTCGAGTTCTCGAGGGCGGCCAGTTCACGAACAAGGTCCTCGAAATGCTGTGCGTATTTTTCGCTCTGGAAGCCGGCAAGCCGCGTCTTTCGATCGGCAATCACCGTGTCCAATGCAGGTACGCGCGGCGGCAGTAGCATCACTTGCGGCGTGTCGACGCCGGCCGCCGCACGCACCTTGTCCGGCTCGAGGGCCGCCTGACGTCCCCAGGCAAACGCCGAGGTATTCATCTCTACGGCGGTGCCGTTGAGTTCGATGGCGCGCAGCAGCGCTGCTTCCGACAGGGGGACCCGCCCTAGCTGCCAGGCAAACCCGAGCATGAAGACGTTCGTCGCCACTGCGTCGCCCAGCAGCTTGGTAGCAAGCCGCGAAGCGTCGATCGACGTGGCCTGCTTCACCCCCGACTTCAACTGCTCCAACAGGTCGTCGGGACGCGCCTGCCAATCCGGGCTCTTCGTGAAGCCGCCGGTGGGCGCGACCTGGGTGTTTACGACCGCGGCAGTCCGCTCGATGCCGGATGCGGCCATCGCCTCCTTTCCTGCCGCGACCATGAGATCGCAGGCCAGCAGCAGGTCCGCCTGCTTCTGGCCGATTCGCGCGCCATGCAGTGCGTCGGGCCGCGCAGCCAGGCGCACATGCGACATCACTGCGCCGCCCTTCTGCGCCAGACCCGCCATGTCCAAGATGATGACGCCCTTGCCTTCGAGGTGCGCGGCCATGCCCATGAGCGCACCGATAGTGACCACGCCGGTGCCGCCGACGCCGGTGATCAGCACGTTGTACGGCTGCTCCAGCGCCGGAATGATGGGCTGGGGCAGGTTGGCAGGAAGCGCATTCTTGGTTCTGGCAGCCTTGCGAAGAGCACCGCCTTCGACGGTCACGAAGCTGGGGCAGAAGCCTTTGACGCAGGAGTAGTCCTTGTTGCACGAGCTCTGGTCGATCGCTCGCTTGCGGCCGAGCGGCGTTTCGAGTGGCACGATGGAGACGCAGTTCGACTGCGCCCCACAGTCGCCGCAGCCTTCGCACACTTCCTCGTTGATCACGATGCGCTTCGGCGGATCAGCCATTTCCTTCTTCTTGCGCCGGCGGCGTTTCTCGGCGGCGCACGTTTGCGCGTAGACGATGACGGAAACGCCGGACGTTTCCCGCAACTGCCGCTGCACCTCGTCGAGCTGGTCACGGTGGTTGACGACCGCTCCGGCGGGCAGCCCGCCCAGGGCCTGCCAGGACGCGGGGTCGTCGGACACCAAGTGCAGGTTCTTGACACCCTCCGCCGCAACCTGCTGCAAGATCTGAATGGCGCTCAGGCTTCCTTCGATCGGCTGTCCGCCGGTCATCGCGACTGCGTCATTCGCCAGGATCTTGTAGGTGATGTTGACGCCGGCGGCGACGGCGGCGCGCAACGCCAGCGAACCAGAGTGGCTGTAGGTGCCATCGCCAAGGTTCTGGAAGACGTGGCCCTCGGAGGTGAACGGTGCATGGCCGATCCAGGCAGCGCCTTCACCGCCCATCTGCGTGATGTTGCCCGTGTTGCGATCCATCCAGGTCGCCATCCCGTGACAGCCAATCCCCGCACCTGCTCGCGAGCCCTCAGGGACCTTGGTCGAAGTGTTGTGCGGACACCCAGAGCAGAAGAACGGCAGCCGCTGTGGTAGCGTCGGATCGAGGGCGGCCGCACAGCCGGCGTCCGCCAGAACTGCTGTCGCCGAATGCGGCAGTGCGCCAGCGCCGAACACCTGCAGCAGGCGCTGCGCAATGACCTTGGCGATCAGCGCCGGCGTGAGTTCGCCGTTCGGAGGCAGCAAGAAGCCGTTCGTCGATCGGACCCATTCCCCCCCACCATCCGCCTTGCCGACAACGCGCGGGCGGGAATCGGAGGGCGCGTTGTACAGCTGTTCCTTGATCTGCGGCTCGAGCACACCTCGCTTCTCTTCCACGACGAGGATCTCGTCCAAGCCTTGGACAAATTCCGCGACGCAGTCAGGCTCGAGCGGCCAGGATACCCCGATCTTCAGCAGACGCAGTCCGAGGGATTTGGCGCCGGCTTCGTCAATGCCGAGCAGCGACAGGGCTTCACGCGTATCCAGATAGCTCTTGCCCGTGGTCACGATGCCCAATTTTGCGTTCGGGACTTTCCACTCCTGCCGGTTCAATCCGTTCAGCCGGACGTACTCGAGCACGGCCTGAAGCTTGTCGCGCAGCAGCCGCGCCTCTTGCTCCATCGGCGGATCCGGCCAACGGATCGACAGCGAACCCGCCAGCACCTGCTGGTTGTCCGGCACCCTTATCTCGATCGCCATCGGGTCGATCTCGAAGGACGACGTGGTCTCGATGGTTTCGCTGATGGCCTTGAAGCCGACCCAGCAGCCCGAGTAGCGCGACATTGCCCAGCCGTGAAGCCCAAACTCCAGGAATTCGCGTACGCCTGAAGGATTGAGCACGGGGATCGCGGCGGCGATGAAGGCCTGTTCACTTTGGTGCGGCAGGGTCGATGACTTGCACGTATGGTCGTCGCCAGCAATCGCCAGTACGCCGCCGAACTTCGATGTGCCCGCGACATTCGCGTGCTTGAAAACGTCGCCGCTGCGGTCCACGCCCGGGCCCTTGCCATACCACATGGCGAACACGCCATCTACCGTGGCCTTCGGGTCCATGCCGGCCATCTGGGATCCCCATACGGAGGTGGCGGCAAGCTCCTCGTTGAGGCCAGGATTGAAAGTGACTTTGTTCTGCTCGAGAAGCTTCCTGGCCTTCCAGAGCTCCTGGTCGACGGAACCAAGCGGTGAGCCGCGGTAGCCAGAGACGAAGCCGCCGGTCTTCAGGCCCGCTGCTTCGTCGCGCGCCTTCTGCGCCATGAGCAGACGCACGAGCGCTTGCGTGCCAGTCATGAACACGCGGCCCTTCGGCAACTCGTATTTGTCGTTGAGGGAAACCACCGTGCTCATGCCTTCTTCTCCGTTTGGATCAGGGATCAGGATTGCGGGAGATCAGTCAGCCGTGGCGCCGGACCGCTTCACGAGCTTGCCGTGCTTCTCCAGCTCGGACACCAGCAATGGCAGCGTCTGCTCGGGAGTGGTCGTCATCGGCGTGAAGCCTTGCGCCACGAAGCTGTCATGAATCTCTTTTGTTGCCATCGCTTCCTTGAGTTTCTGGTACGTGCTCGCGACCAACTGGGGCGCCATGCCCGCCGGACCGATGACAGCGACCCAGCTGTCGAACTCGAAGTTCGGAATGCCGCTCTCGGCCACTGTCGGCACATCCGGCAGGGCTGGATTGCGCGACGCGGTACTTACCGCAAGGGCGCGCAGCTTGCCCGCCTTGATCTGGGGGGCCGCCACGACCAGAGGCAACATGCCGAAGTGGACCTGCCCGCCGATGATGTCCGTGGTCATGGCGGCGGTGCCCTTGTACGGGATGTGCTGGGCCTGGACTCCTGCCTCGCCGAGGAAATACTCCGCTGCCAAGTGCAGGACTGTTCCGTTGCCGGCCGAACCGTAGGAGAACTTCTTGGGGCTGGCCTTCAGCTCGGCAATGAACTCGCGCGTGCTCCTAGCCTTGACCGTGTCCGGGTTCACCGCCAGCACAAGAGCGGATGACGCGATCACGGAAATTGGCGTGATGTCCTTGATGGCGTCGAACGGTACGTGCTTGTAGATGAAGGGATTGATGACGTGATTGGAGGACACCATGCCCAGGACCGAACCGTCCTTCGGGGCACGCACGATCTGCTGCGTCCCGATCAACCCGCCACTTCCGGGCAGGTTCTCGATGACGATCGGCCGCCCGAAGGCAGCAGCCAGGCCGTTGCTCATGGAACGAGCCACGGCGTCCACGCCGGAACCTGCCTGGTTGGGAACGATCAGGCGCAGGGGCCTGCTATCGGCCGTTTGCGCCTGCGCCGGCGTGAACGCGCCGGCGAGGCTCAAAAGTGAAAGGGCGACAGCGGCTCTGCGGCCGAGAAGCAATGAAAGGCGCATGGATGTCTCCGTAGGATTGGCGGAAGGTGCCGCTGCCTCAGCGGCCGCGCCGCCTGGCAGTTCTTGTAGAGCGATGCTCGCTCGAGGGGACTGTAGGTGGGATGCCGTCGATGGGCGAAGTGCTCTTGCGTCAGAAGGGATATCTCGGTACGCGATACCCTTGCACGAAGCCGCTGGGCGACGCGGCCCAGATGGTTCGGGCCGAGCAGAAAGCGCGTGCGAGGATCAGCTGTGTAGAGCAGCGATCATGGCGTCCACCGCCCGCAGCCGGCTTGATTTCTTGAGCGCAAACACGCGCAGTTCCCGGTCCTTCCAAGGCTCGTCGAGCGGTCGTCGCACGAAGCGCTTCGTGCCGGCGAGCGCTCGCAACGCACTGCCGGTCATGATTGCGACGCCCAGGCCGACCTCCACCATGCGACAGGCGGCCTCGTAACTGCTGACCGCAACAACCGGTGTGTACGGCATCCGGAGCTTTTCAGCCTGCTCTTGTATAAAGCTGTCGCCCGCTCCACCGGACTGGATGCGCACGATCGGGTGACGCAGCAGCTCCTCGAAACGGATCGCGCGCTGCTTGGTCAATGGATGATTCGGCGGCAGGATCACGATCAGCGGGTCGTCAGCGAAATGCCAGGACTCAAGCGCAGGCGGTGCGGCCACGCCTGCGAGGCAGATCGCCACATCCGCACGGTCGTCCAGGCAGGCTCGGATGCACTCGCTCGACGAGCGCTCCTGGAGCACGATTTCCACGTTCGGGTGCTCGACCCGAAACGCATGCAGCCGCTCAGGGAGAAATCCAACTATCGAGGAGAGATTGGCAAACAGGCGTACCGTGCCGGCGACCTCCCCGCTCAACGCCTGCACCTCTCGCGCGAACGATTGGATATCGGCGTCGAGTTTTTCACCGAGGGCATACGCTCGTTGCCCCGCCTCCGTGAGGGTGACACCGAGGGGGGAGCGGCTCAGGAGCTGCACTCCCAGCGCGTGCTCCAGGTCGGCAATGCGCCGGCTGAGCGCGGATTGTGCAATGTGTTCGGCATCCGCTGCGCGCTTGATCGAGCCTTCGCGCGCGGCGGCGAGGAACAATTGAAGGCTGACGGGATCGACGCGACGCATGTTCCTGGGCCGGGACTGGGGGACTGGATTGTCGCCCAGGGTCGGCAGTTATGAAGCGCGTTCGTAGATCTGCCGCAGCGCCTCGTCGTTACACACGACGACGCCGCCGGCTTCGATGCGGATCGTTCGGTCCCGCTCTATCAGCTTCAGCTCCTGGTTCAGCCTCTGCCGCGAGCAACCTACCAAGTCGGCAAGCTCGTTCTGCCGCAGACGCAAGGCGATCCGCACCCCCGGACCGCTTGCGCCCGCTGGCTCTCCGTAGGTGCGTGCGAGTTGCGAAAGCTGTCGTGCGATTCGAGCCCGCAGCGACTTGGTCTTCAGATCCTCCGCGAGACGATATAGCTGCCGCGCGCGCTGCGATTGAAGACGCAACAGCGCAAGACAGAACTCGGGATGATCGACCAGAAGCTGCTGCACGTCCTCCCGCCCGACACGCAGCAGAGTGGTTTTCCCGTGCGCCAGGACGTCGTAGGGGCGACCCTTCAGATCGAACATCTCGACTTCCCCGAACCACACGCCCGGTTCGACATAGCGCAGCGTGATCTGCCTATCCTCGGGTGTATGGGATCCGATGCGTACCGCGCCGGCCAACACCGCCAGCCAGGCATCGGCGGGATCACCGCGCCGGCAAATCACATCGGCGTCAGGATGGCGTCGCACCCGGGCACGTCGCAGGATGTCGTGACGAAGGCTCGCCGAAAGCGACGAGAACCACGGATCGCCGGCGATTGCTTCGCGCTCTTGGTGGTGGAGGATCAGCTTGGCGTCGGAGTGCCGATGGCATTCTTGTTCAGGCCGCATGCAAGGATCCTGCGTCAACACGGGCCTGCACCTCCGCAAAAGACGCGACCTCACCCGCGATCGCGCTCGCCACGACCGTGGCGGGACTGGCGAGCCACACCTTTCCAGGACCGCATCGCCCAGGAAAGTTGCGATTGATGGCGCTGATGGTGACCTCGCCCGCTTGCTCCGACGTCCCGGGCCCCCCGTTGATGCACGCGCCGCAGGAGGGCTGCAGCATCTCAGCTCCCGCGCGTTCGAAGGCATCGAGATAGCCCTTCTTCACACAGTAATCGCGAACATCGATCGTGCCGAACTGGAGATAGAGCTTCACGTCCGGATGCACGCGCAAGCCCCGTTCCACAGCCCACGAAAGCACCTGGTGATACGCATCGAAGTCCTCGCGCTTGCCGCCCGTGCACGAGCCGCCATAGGCGATGTCGACCTTGGGGCGCTCCTGCAACTCAGTGACAGGCACGCCGTTGCCTGGATCGCCGGGACGAGCCACCATCGGCGCGAGCGTAGAGCAGTCGACCTGGATGATCTCCGCATAGGAAGCCCCCGCGTCGCTGTGCATCCAATCCTCCAGCTGAAAGTCGATGCCCCGGCGTTCGCGCAAGAAGCGCACGGTTTCTTGGTCGGGAGCAACGATGCCGGTGAAGCCACCGAGCTCCGCGGTCATGTTCGTCAGGGTGGCCCGCTCGTCGGTGGAAAGCTGGGCGATCACCGGACCGGCGAATTCAAACACCTTGCCGACTCCGGAACCGGCTCGAATACGAGGGTCAGCCAGCAGGTGTAGCACGACGTCCTTGGCACTCACCCCCGTTGCCAGTCGGCCCGCGAGTTCAATTCGCAGAGACGCAGGAACGGTGATCCGAACCAATCCGGTGACGAGGGCGTTGGCCATCTCGGTGCTGCCGACACCGAAGGCAATGCAGCCGAGTGCGCCGCTGTGGGTGGTGTGCGAGTCGGTGCCGACAACGATCTGGCCGGGCAGTGCATACCGCTCGGACATCATCGGGTGCGAAATGCCTTCGCTGCCAACGCCATCCGTCAACAGGCCATGGGCAATCAAGCCGTACTCCTCGACAAACTTGCGGTGCTCGCGGACGACGTTCTGAACGGCAGGCATCAATCCGGCGCGCGCGTGGGCGATGCTGCGATGAACATAGGAGGTGTGGTCCTCGAACAGCCGCACGCTCTGCGCATCGTGCAACTGCAGTGGCCGGCCGAACTCTGCGTGCAGCATGTGCGCGCACATCGGTGTGTAGTACTCGATAAGAAAGCGCCAGTCGGGCCGAACGAAGGCGCCGCTGCCCGCCTTCACACCTGAGCCGCTGTCGCCGGTCACGACCAAGTGCGTCGCGATGATCTTCTCGACCAGCGTTCGGGGACCGTTGCTGGCGGCATCCGTGGGCGGCAGGCTGATCTGCTTCATCCGCTCGCGCCCATAGCGCAGCAACCCTCCATGGCGCAGGATTGCCGCCGCCTGAGCGTCACGCGAAGCCACCAGCTCCTCGATGTCGATGGGCTCGCCATTCTGGATTCGCTCGACGAGACTGAAGTCGGTGGAGGTAAACAGGCCGAGGTTGTCCGCGTTCTGGCGATAGATCCGTTCGAAGCTTTCCGCGATCACCAAACGAATACCGGCTGTTCGCTCTGACCTCGGACTGTGCTCGCGCGAAGAGCCCTTGCCGTAACGCTTGCCGGCGACGGTGACCGCAAAACCACCGTTCTTGACCGCATCGATCCCGATTGGACAACGCCCTCCCGATACGAAGCCCGTGTAGGGATAGCGGCCGAGTCGCTCGTCCCAGACTGTGCCTACCGTTGCCGGGGTGATCTCGTCCGTTGAAATGCTGTCCCGGAGCGCGCCAGCCTCGACCAACGCGAGGTTTTCACCTTGGAGCTGCCGCTCGACGACTTCGGGGTCATCGCTCAAGAAAAGGATGCGCGAATTGAGTTGGATGTCCGTCATGGGTTGAACCTTGTGGCGGCACTTTAGGGGCCATCGGACTTGCGCGTGTAGTGCTGATGCGCCACAAGGGCTATCGCCGCTTGGCATAGCTTGTGGAGGCTCGCCGCAGCGCCAGCGCTACAGGCACGAGTGCTCAGACGGCATCGGGGCTATCGCGGAATGCGCTATCCGCTGGCAACTGCGCGCATCTACCATGTGCGCATGCGCTTCAAAACAACCGATCTTTGCGACGCCTGCGATGGCGCGCAGGTATGCGAGCTTCCCTTTGTGGGATTCGGCCTGAGACGCGCTTTTGCGGGCGACATCCGCACGGCGCGCTACACGGATGGGATCAGCGCGCTTCGCGTCCTGATCAATCAAGCCGGAAATGGACAGGTGCTCGTCATTGACGCCGACGGTTTGGAGTGGCGTGCGCTATTTGGAGATGTCATGGCCGGTCTGGTGACGCGCAACGGTTGGGCCGGCGTGATCGTCAACGGCATGATCCGCGATCGGGCAGAGATTGACGAGATGGACATCGGAGTAAAAGCGCTTGGAACTATTCCGCGCCGAGCCGACATCGGTGGCAGGGGCGAGATGGACCTCCCGGTCCGCTTCGGTGGAATCACATTCATTCCTGGCGCCCGGCTGGTCGCCGATGAGGACGGCGTGATCGTGCTTCCGCAGGGTCTAACGGAATCGAACATCATCGTTGCCGATGCAATTGCCGCGACCGCAGAGTACGTAGCTGGACCGAACTTGAGGTGAGAATGCTCGTCCTGATTCACTGATTTGGCGAAGCAGTGGCTGCTCAACGCGGCTCGCGCCTGCAAATCGTCCCTTGCATTCCTGCTGCTGGCACGAACGGCCACTGGTGTTCGAAGCCTGCTCGTCGCACTTTTGGGCCACCCGTCGTCGGTGCAGACTAACCTTAGGCGTCGAATATCGCATGCTGATTGGCTTCGTTGAGGACAGCAAGAGCACGCGGAGTAAGGCCAGACACGAAGAAGGCAGGGTTAAGGCTGGCAATGCCGAAAATCACCTTGACCAATTCGTCGATTTCCTCAAATACGAGATCGTAGAGTGGCTCCGTTCGGCCTGGATTTGCAGGCGCCGGGAGCCAATCGAACATCTGGCCATCGCAACGCTGGCACAGGTCATACACGCCCCAAGCTTGCGTTCGATCGGGCATGGGTACCAGTTCGGTGTCGCCCAGCTGCACCATGGCCATGTGCAGACGAGCCTTGGAGAGCGCGATCCGGAACTTGCGGCCGTCGCCGCGCCGGTCTTCGATGCAAGAGGCAAGTTGCTCGGCGCGCTTTCACTCTCGGGAACGAGCACGCGGTACTCGTCGCCTGAATACTTGCAGAGCATGCAGGCGCGCATCGCCTCTGCGGCCCGGGAAATCGAATCCTTGTTCATATCTCCGCAATGAGCAGTTGCTCCCGACACATGATCACCCTCCACCACTGCGTCAGCGCACGCTCGTTCCGGCCCCTGTGGACGCTTGAAGAGATCGGGCTTTCCTACGACCTCAAGATGCTGCCCTTTCCACCGCGCGTGCTATCGCGGCCGTATCTCGAGGTCAACCCGCTCGGCACGGTGCCGATGCTGTCCGATGGCGCCTTGCGAATGACCGAATCGGCCGCGATCTGTCACTACCTTGCGGCGCGGTTCTCCGCCGGCCAACTGGATGTAGGTTGCGGCGAGCCGGACTTCGGGCCCTACCTCAACTACCTCCATTTCGGCGAGGCGACCTTGACCTTTCCGCAGACGCTCGTGTTGCGGTATGCGCACTTCGAGCCGGCGGAGCGAAAGCAGCCGCAGGTCGCCGACGACTATGCCAAGTGGTTCCTGGCGCGCCTGCGGACGCTGGAGCCGCTGCTCGCCGCGCGCGAGTACCTCTGCGCGGGCCGTTTCACCGCGGCGGACGTGTCGGTCGGCTATGCGCTATTGCTGGCCGAGCACCTGGGCCTGGCAGAGCGCTTCATGCCCTCGGTGGCGGCTTACTGGGAGCGTCTGCAGGCGCGCCCGGGCTTCAAGGCCGCAATGGCTGCGCAATCGAGCGCCGCCAAGGCGCAGGGGGTGTCCTCGACTCCCGCACCGGACATCAGGCCCGATCGACCTTGATGCGGCCGCGGCGCCATGCATCAGACCGCATTTCTGCTTTTCTGCCGGCTGACTGAAGTGCGTCTTGAGGAATTCCGGGTTCAAGGAGTGATGGAAGCCTGAGGTCCGCGTGCTGGTCGATGCGCTCGCAGCTGGCCGTTCCGGCGCGTGGGCGGAA
>NZ_RWKI01000004.1 GCF_003984645.1 Variovorax sp. MHTC-1 | reverse complement strand
GCTGACGATCGCGCGCAGCCAGTCGGGCAGCGGCAGCGCCTTCTGCTTCGGAAAGTCGACCCACATCGTGGTCGCGCCGCCGGCCGCGCAAACCACGTCGGGCGCGTCCGTCCGGGCCATGGTGGCCCAGCTCTCGAAGGTGGTGCGGCCCGGGTCGCTCACGTACATCCTGACCCGCACATCGCCCGGGTATTCGAGCTGCTTGTAGAAGTTGCAGAAGGCGTTGACGATCACCACGCCCTGGCCATCCGGCGCGGGCTCGGCGCCCAGCGAGTGGAACCAGTCGATGCGCGCCGTCTCGAGGTAACGGAAGTAGCTGGCGTTGTTCAAGTGGCCCATCGCGTCCATGTCGCCCCAGCGGATCGGGATCGTCATTTCGTAGACGAGTTTCTTGATTTCGGGAATTTCGATTCTCATCGGTGTGCCTTGATGGATGCGAGGATGCCGAGGACGAACAGCAGCGCGGCCATCAGCTCGACAGCATGCGGCCAGCGCCCGTCCCACAGAAAAGAATAAAGCAAAGCGAACAAGGTCTCGCTCACGATCAGCTGGCCGCACAAGCTCGCGGAGAGCCGCTGGCTCGCGACGTTCCAGAGCACGGTCGCCAGCCACGAAGACCCGAGGCCGCCGGCCAGCGCAAGCAGCACGAACAGCGTGCCCTCGGGTTGCGCGCGCAGCGTCGCGACATCGGAGCCGGCCACGAGCCACAGCAGGAAGGCGCCGAGGCCGGTGGCGATGCCGAGCCAGTTGGTCCAGTCCGCTGCATGCACCTCGGGATGGCGCTTGAGCCAGGCGGCGTTGAGCAGGCCGAATGCCGTCCAGCTCGCCATCGCGAGCAGCGCCAGCACCAGGCCCCAGCCGAAATGCGTGCCGCTTGCCTCGCCCTGCGGCCAGGCGCCCGCGACCATCAGCCCGATGCCGGCCGCGGTGAGCGCCAGCCCCGGCAACAAGGCCTGCACGCGCAAACCGGCCGGACGGCCCAGCAGCATCATCCAGACCGGGATGGTGCCGATGATCAGGCTCGGGACCTCGGTGCCGGCGGCCACGATCGAAAAAGCCAGCAGCAAGTAGTAGCCGGTGAAGCCGAGTCCGCTGAGGCCGAGCACCGTGAGCGCCTGGCGCGCGCCGGGCCAGCGCCGCTCGGGCGGCCGCCACCAGACCGCCAGCCCCGCGACCGCGCCGAAGACCACGAAGCGCGCGGCCGTGATGTCCACCATGCCGAAGTGCCCCACCATGCGCGGCGCGACGAACACCAGCCCCCAGAGCGCACCCGCGGCCAGACCGGCCGCAATGCCGATCAACGCGCGCGGACTCAGAGCGCGAATCCGTCGTCCGCCGCGATCACCGCGCCGTTGACGAAATGGCTCTGCCCGCTGGCGAGCAGCACGATCAGCCCGTCCAGGTCTTCGGGCTTGCCCAGGCGCTTGCGCGGCAGCATGCCCACCAGCTTCTGGCCGTCGTCGGAAGCGAAGTGCTCCTCGTTGAGGTCGGTCGTGATGTAGCCCGGGCACAGGGCGTTGACGTTGATGCCGAAGCGGCCCCACTCGAGCGCCATCGCCTTGGTCATCTGCACCACCGCAGCCTTGCTCATGCAGTAGACGCCGATCTTCGGCAGCACCTTCAAGGCCGCCACCGAAGCGATGTTGATGATGCGCCCGCCGATATAGGTGCCGGGCGCCGCCCCCCTGGCGCGCGCCAGCATGCGCTTGGCCGTTTCCTGCGCCACGAAGAATGCCCCCTTGACGTTGGCGTCGAAGATGAAGTCGTAGTCTTCGGCCTTCACCTCTTCGAGGCGCTGCGTGGTGCTCACGCCCGAGTTGTTGACCAGGATGTCGATCGGCCCGACCTCGGTCTCGGCGCGCGCCACCGCGGCCTTGATGCTGTCGATGCTGGTCACGTCGAGCTCGACCACGTGGGCATCGCCACCCTCGCCCTCGATGCGCGCGCGCAGCTCCTTGAGTTTGTCGGTGTGGCGGCTCGCGAGCACCACCGCGGCGCCGGCGCGCGCCAGCGTCTTGGCGAACTGCGCGCCGAGGCCGCTCGACGCACCCGTGACGAAGGCCACGCGGCCCGAAAGATCGATGCTGTAAGCCATGGGGAAAAGTCCTGTTGGAGTCGCCGATGCGACGGGCCTAGAGCCGCTCTGGGCGCCGCATAAAATGACCCGGCCCCTTCGCGGTGCCTCGCACCTTCAAAATCATTATCGACGACGAGACCCCACATGACGCACGACGAAATACTCGCCCAGTTCGGACCCCGCGAAGCCATGGAATACGACGTGGTCGTGGTCGGGGCAGGCCCTGCCGGGCTCGCGACCGCGATCCACCTGAAGCAGCTGGCCGCCTCGCACCACAAGGAGATCTCGGTCGTGGTGCTCGAGAAGGGCTCAGAGCCGGGCGCCCACATCCTGTCGGGCGCGATAATGGATCCTCGTGCGCTGTACGAACTCCTGCCCGACTGGGAGGAGCTCGGCGCGCCGCTCAACCAGCCGGTCACGCAGGACACCTTCCTGATGCTCTCCGAGACCGGCGCGACGCGCACGCCCAACTTCCTGCTGCCGAAGAACTTCCACAACGAAGGCAACTACATCGTGAGCCTGGGCAACGTGGTGCGCTGGCTCGCGCAGCAGGCCGAGGGCATGGGCGTCGAGATCTTCGCGGGCTTTCCGGCGGCCGAAGTGCTCTACACCGATGACGGCAAGGTGCGCGGCGTCGCCACCGGCAACCTGGGCGTAGGCAAGGACGGCGAACCGACCGAGAACTTCCAGCTCGGCATGGAGCTCCACGCCAAGTACACGGTATTCGCCGAAGGCTCGCGCGGCCACCTGGGCCGCCAGCTGATCGCCAAGTACAAGCTCGATGCCGGCAAGGACCCGCAGAGCTACGGCATCGGCATCAAGGAGCTGTGGGAGATCGATCCCGCGCGCCACGAGCCCGGCCTGGCCGTGCACACCGCGGGCTGGCCGCTGTCGCCGGACACCTACGGCGGCTCCTTCGTCTACCACGCAGAGAACAACCAGCTGATCATCGGCTACGTGGTCGGTCTCGACTACCAGAACCCGCACATGAGCCCTTTCGAGGAGTTCCAGCGTTTCAAGACCCACCCCAACATCCGCTGGTACTTCGAAGGCCAGGACAAGGGGCTGAAGGCGCCCAAGCGCCTGAGCTACGGTGCTCGCGCCATCACCGCGGGCGGCCTGCTCTCGCTGCCCAAGACGGTGTTCCCGGGCGGCGTGCTGGTCGGCTGCGACGCCGGCTACCTGAACGCGAGCCGCATCAAGGGCAGCCATGCCGCGATCAAGACCGGCATGCTCGCGGCCGAAGCCGCCTACGACGCGCTGATGGCCGGCCGCCAGCACGACGAGCTCACGGCCTACCCGGTTGCCTTCGAGAAGAGCTGGCTGCACAAGGAACTCTACAAGGCGCGCAATTTCAAGCAATGGTTCAAGAGGGGCCTGACGGTGGGCACGCTGATGACCGGCATCGAGCAGTACGTGCTGCGCGGCCATATCCCCTGGACCATCCACCGCCACCAGGCCGACCACGAGCGCCTCAAGAAGGCCGCGGCCTGCAAGAAGATCGCCTATCCCAAGCCGGACGGCAAGCTGACCTTCGACCGGCTCTCCTCGGTATTCATCAGCAACACCAACCACGAAGAGAACCAGCCCGCGCACCTGACGCTGAAGAACGCGGCGGTGCCCACCGAGATCAATCTGGCCGAGTACGACGGCCCCGAGGCTCGCTATTGCCCGGCGGGGGTCTACGAGTTCGTGCCGGGCGAAGGCGGCAAGCAGCGCCTGCAGATCAACGCGCAGAACTGCGTGCACTGCAAGACCTGCGACATCAAGGACCCGACGCAGAACATCGTCTGGGTCACGCCCGAGGGCGGCGGCGGGCCGAACTACGTGGGGATGTAGCGCGTCTCCAGCACGTCTGGGATTTCCCTCTCCCTCCTTCTCTTTCTCTTTCTTGGCCGTTGATTTGTACGTTGCGCTTGGTTTGAGGCCGGAGCCGGGATTTCGCCCCGGCGGGCGACTCACTTTCTTTTGCTTCGCCAAAAGAAAGTAACCAAAGAAAAGGCGACCCCACCGTGCGTGTCCCTCCACTTCGTTCCGGGCAACCTCCGGTGCTCGCTTCAGGCGGGGTCCGCGCAAACTCGCCTTCGGCTCAAACACGCGCGGCCCTTTATCCGCCTGAAGCTGCGCTCCTCGGCACGCCCAGAGGGGATTGAACAAGGACGCGCCATGGCGCGTCCTTGTGGTTTGGGTGGTCGGTATTGGCTGTTCGACCGGCCGAGCGAAGCGACGGCCCGAGCCACTCCCCTCTGGCTGCGCCGAGGAGCGCAGCTTTTCGCGGATCAGGGCTCGCGATTGTCTGAGCCGAAGGCGAGTTCGAGCGAGACCCCGCGAAAAGCGAGCACCGCAGGTTGCCCGGAACGAAGTGGAGGGTCGCAGACAGTGGGGTCGCCTTTTCTTTGGTTACTTTCTTTTGGCGACGCAAAAGAAAGTGAGTCGCCCGCCGGGGCGAACTCCCGGCTCCAGCCTCAAACCAAACGCAGCGCTCAAATCAAAGGCCCAAGAGCCCTCACCCCAACCCTCTCCCAGAGGGAGAGGGAGAGGGAGAGGGAGCAACAGCACCTTCGTCCGTGAAAATCCCGACGCTGTGAAGCTGCACATTGATGCATAGTCATAGGTTAACCAAACAGGAGACCCCCTCATGAAGTTGAACCGACTGGCCGCAGGCCTGGTCCTCGGCCTCGGTATGGCCTGCGCCGCCTTCGCGCAGACAGCCATGAAGATCAGCATTTCGACCACGCAGAACTCGCACCAGGGCGTCGCCATCGACACCTTCGCGAAGGAAGTCGCGGCGCGCACCAATGGTCGCTACAAGATCGAGACCTTCTACAACGGCTCGCTCGGCGGCGAGCGCGAATCGATCGAGGCGGTGCAGCTCGGCACGCAGGAGCTCGCCTTCTCCTCCACCGGCCCGGTGCCCAACTTCGTGCCCGAGGCCAAGATCCTCGACGTCCCCTTCCTGTTCCGCGACAAGGCGCACGCGCGCGCCGTGCTCGACGGACCGATCGGCCAGGAGCTCTTGACCAAGTTCGACGCCAAGGGCTTCAAGGCGCTGGCCTGGGCCGAGAACGGCTTCCGGCACATGACCAACAGCAAGCGCGACGTGAAGGGCCCCGAGGACCTCAAGGGCCTGAAGATGCGCACGATGGAGAACCCGGTGCACATCGCGGCCTACAAGGGCCTGGGCATCATCACCACGCCGATGGCCTTCCCCGAAGTGTTCACGGCGCTGCAGCAGGGCACGGTCGACGGCCAGGAGAACCCGCTGCCGGTGATCATGTCGGCGAAGTTCTCGCAGGTGCAGAAGCACCTCACGCTGACCGGCCACGTCTATTCGCCCTGCATCTTCCTGATGAACAAGGCGTCTTTCGACAAGCTCAGCGCGGCCGACAAGACCGCCTTCCTCGAGGCCGCCAAGGTGGCGGCGAAGGCCAACCGCGACCGCGTCGACCAGGACGACGCCAACGGCGTGAAGGAGCTGCGCGCCCAGGGCATGACCGTGATCGAGAACGTCGACAAGACCAGGTTCGTCAGCATGCTGGCTCCCGTCAACGCCGACTTCGAGAAGCAGTTCGGCAAGGCCAACCTCGACAAGATCCGCAACTTCAAGTAACGCGACCTGCCGCGATGCCGTCGCGGCGGCAGACGCCCGCACAGCCTGGGCTGGCGGGCGTTTTTGTTGACCCCTTCCCTGCATCCATGAAAACAGCCATCCTTCAACTCGATCGCTGGACCACGTCGCTGGCCCTGGCGATCGCCTGCCTCATGCTGGTGATCGCCTCCGCGCTCGGCGTGTTCCAGATCGTCACCCGCTTCGTGCTCGAGCAGCCGGCCGAATGGTCCGAGATCCTGATCCGCATCAGCCTGATCTGGATGGTGTTCATGGGCATCCCCACCGCCTTCCGCCAGGGCGCGATGGTCAGCGTGGACGTGCTGTACCGCTGGAGCCCGCCGAAGGTGCGGCGCGTGCTCGACTGGGTTGTGTGCCTCGCGGCGCTGACGCTGATTGCGGTCATCATCTGGTGGGGCTGGGACTATGCGCAACGCGGCAGCGTGCAATCGATGGCCGGTCTGGAATCGGTCTCGATGTTCTGGGCCTATGTGGCGATGCCGGTGGGCGGCCTGTTCTGCGTGATCGGCATCGTTGCGAATCTCCTCGACCCGCAGCGGCATGAGCTGGAGACTGCGCAATGAGCGCCGCTCGGCCGCCCGAAGGCGCGAAGGCCCCCTTGGGGGGCAGCGCAGTACACGAAGTGACAAGCGTGGGGGGTCCTATGAGCGCCGCTCGGCCGCCCGAAGGCACGAAGGCCCCCTTGGGGGGCAGCGCAGTACACGAAGTGACAAGCGTGGGGGTCCTATGAGCGCAGTCATGGTCACCACCATGGTGGTGTGCTTCGCGCTCACCATCTCCGTGGCGGTCTCGATCGGCCTGGCCTCCGTGGTGGGCATCCAGGCCTCGAACGCCCACATGCTGATCTCCGTCAAGGAGATGTTCAACGCGATCAACAAGTTTCCGCTCGCGGCCATTCCCTTCTTCATCCTGGCCGGCAACCTGATGGAAACCGGCGGCATTTCGCGCCGGCTGGTGGACTTCGCCAAGAGCCTGGTCGGCGGCGTGCAGGGCGGCCTGCCGATGACCTGCGTGCTCACTTGCATGATCTTCGCCGCGGTCTCGGGTTCCTCGGTGGCCACTACCTTCGCCATCGGCGCGATCCTGATCCCGGCCCTGATCAAGCACGGCTACCCCACGGGCTATGCGGCGGCGCTGCAGGCCACCAGCGCCGAGCTGGGCGTGATCATCCCGCCCTCGATCCCGCTGATCCTCTACGGCGTCAGCGCCGAGGTGTCGATCGGCGAGCTGTTCATCGCCGGCTTGGGTCCCGGCATCCTGATCAGCCTCGCGCTGATGGCCTTCGTCTACATCTATTGCAAGATCAAGGGCCTGGGCAAGAACGACGGCGATGGCCGCCTCGGCGTCGGCATCGCGACCTGGCGCGCCGGCTGGGCGCTGTTGATGCCGGTCATCATCCTGGGCGGCATCTATGGCGGCATCTTCACGCCCACCGAGGCCTCGGCCGTGGCGGTGCTGTACGCGCTCGTGGTCGGCATGCTGATCTACCGCGAGATCAAGCCGGCGCAGCTCTACGCGGTGCTGCGCAAGTCGGTGATCTCCTCGTCGGTGATCATGTTCATCATCGCCAATGCCGGCTTGTTCGCCTTCCTGATCACGCGCGCCGGCGTGCCCGAGGCGATCGGCCACTGGCTCGAAGGCGTGCTGCAGTCGCCGGCGATGTTCCTCCTGGGCATCAACGCAGCGCTGTTCGTGATCGGCATGTTCATCGAAACCAGCGCCGCGATCATCGTGCTGGCACCGATCCTCGCACCGGTGGCGATGCACTTCGGCATCGACCCGGTGCATTTCGGGCTGGTGATGGTGGTCAACCTTGCGCTCGGCATGATCACGCCGCCCTTCGGCGTCAACCTGTTCGCGGCCTGCACGGTGGCGCGCATCTCGCTGGACCGCATCGTCAAGGACCTGGTGCCCTTCGTGCTCGTGATCCTGGCCTGCCTGATGGTCATCACCTACGTGCCCAGCATCTCGCTGGCGCTGCGCGATCTCGTTTACGCGAAGTAGTTCACGCTCGCCGCCCTGTTTTCACGGGGACGTCATGCGGCTGGCCGATGCTGCGGCGCTCGACTCTGAACGCCACTGCATCCCATGTTCCTCCTCAAGACCGACAAGGCCCGCCAAGAACTCCAGCCGGGCGGCCGCCGCACGCTGGGCCAGCGCGAGCGCGCACTGCTGCTGATGGCCGACGGCCAGCGCTCGGTGACCGACTTCGGCCAGCTCTTCGGCAGCCGCGACGAAGCCGGCCGCGTGGCGCTGCACCTGGTGCAGGAGGGCTATCTGCATCGTTCGCAGCCCGCTGCGCCGGCGGTGCAGGCGGCGCCTGCGCACGAAGCGAGCCCTCTTGAGCCGCCGGTCGCGGCCGATGTCTTCGACGGCAAGCGTTCGCTGGCCACCACGCGGATGTTCCTGTTCGACCTGTGCGAGCGCATGTTCGTCCGGCGCGATCCGGTCCTGGCCGGGCAGTTCCGCGAGATCCTGCGCCAGGCGCGCGACCGCGACTCGATGCTGACCGCCGCCGCCGAGATGCTCGGCGAAATCGAGAAGATCGCGGGCGCCGAACGCGCCGAATCGATCCGCGAACGCATCGACCGGCTGCTGCCGCCCGAGTTGATGCACTGAAAGCGGGCGCGACGGCCGTCCTGGCCGCGCCGGCTGCAACTCGGCGTCTCGGCTGACAAGACGAGGAGGGATACTCGTCGCCTCGCGCCCCTCCGGCGCCCCGACCCTCCCTTCTTTTTTCTGTCAACAGGTATGACGAACTACGGTTTTGTTCATCTGGAGTACGGAGGTCAGCATCGCGATCATTCGCTCCAGGTGCTGACCAAGCTGCGACGGCAGCTGGCCGACGGGAGCAATCGCTTCGTTCTTGCGATCGTGGACAACGCCAGGTCCGCGGGCGGCGAAGCCTTGCGCGATACGGAATTCGAAGACAGCTTCCTGATCGCTGGCGACAACTCCAACCGCGAGTTCACAGGCTGGGACAGAGGGATTGCAGCCCTCCTCGCGCGCAGCGGCGAGCCCGACGCCTGGATCTTCTCGAACGACACCATCGCCCGCACCCATGCCTGGAGCGAAGGCCGGGTCGCCGGATTCAGCAGCGAAATAAAGCGGCTGGGGGTGCACCCCGGGCCGTGGCTGTTCGGCGAGATCAACGACTTTCCGCGTTCGACCATGACGCCGCTGGGTCCGCTGCTCGAATGGGTTTCGACCTACTGCTTCGCGATGAACGCCAACCTGCGCCGCCAGCTCGGCACGCTCTCGCCTGGCAACGAACTGCTGGACTCGCTGGTCTACGACAGCTTCGAACCCGAGCGCCGTCTGTTTCGCGACAACGTCGACGAGGCCTATGTCGATTTCGTGTCAGCCTGGCTGATCAAGGACGAGAGCGACCCGTCCAGGCAGCGCAGGTTCAAGTGGGACCACGAGTGGCACAAGGCCAGTCCGTTCTCTGCCGAGAACTTCGACGACCTGCGCATGAAAGCGCGCTGCGTGCTCTCGGAGAGCATGCTCAGCGTGCGTGCCCGGCAACTGGGCGCCGACATCCGATCGCCCTACGACGCGCGCAACGCCCGGGCGCACATTCGCAGCTCGCTGCAGCTCGTCGCGGACAAGCTGTGGGAGAAGTTCCTGCTCAAGCGGCTGCGCCTGCAGCGCTCCTGAGCGCCGGCAGCGGGCGCATCCCTTACACTCGGACGGGTCAGGAGAGAGCCTCGAGAGCGCGGGGCCGCCGAAGGCGCAGGTCCCCTCGAAAAAGCGGGCCCGAACGCTCAGGCAAAAGGACTGACGAAGCGCCCGTTTCCGGGCGTTTCCTTGCTGGAGAGAGGCGGCGCATCGCGTTTGGTTCGCAGCGCCGTCCACCGAAGGAGCAAACCCCGATCGCGGGGCGAATCTCTCAGGTAAAGCGGACAGCAGGGGTGGCCCATGGCATAAGCGTCATGGAACTTGACTGCCCCTTTGGAGAGTGCCTTGGCCTCCGCACCCGACGATCTGCAAAAGACCCCGCTCTACGACTTGCACATGGCGCTCGGCGCCCGCATGGTGCCCTTCGCGGGCTATTCGATGCCGGTGCAGTACCCCGCGGGCCTGATGGCCGAGCACAAGCACACGCGCGAGGCCGCCGGCCTGTTCGACATTTCCCACATGGGCCAGCTGCGCCTCGTCGGCCCCGATGCCGCTGCCGCCTTCGAGAGCCTGATGCCGGTCGACGTGATCGGCCTGGCCCCCGGCAAGCAGCGCTACGGGCTGCTCCTGAACGACGAAGGCGGCATCCTCGACGACCTGATGTTCTTCAACGAAGGCCACGACTCGCTGTTCGTGATCGTCAACGGCGCCTGCAAAGCGGCCGACATCGCGCACGTGCAGGCGAAGATCGGCGCGCGCTGCCAGGTGCTGCCGATGCCCGGCCACGCCCTGCTGGCGCTGCAGGGCCCGCAGGCCGTGACCGCACTGGCGCGCCTCGCGCCCGGCATCGAGCGCTTCGTCTTCATGACCGGCGGAGCGGTGCAGATCGGCGGCATCGCCGCCTTCGCCACGCGCAGCGGCTACACCGGCGAAGACGGCTTCGAGATCTCGGTGCCCGCCAAGGATGCCGAGGCGCTCGCGCGGCTACTGCTTGCCCAGCCCGAGGTCAAACCCATCGGCCTGGGCGCGCGCAATTCGCTGCGGCTCGAAGCGGGGCTGTGCCTCTACGGAAACGACATCGACGAGACCACCACGCCGGTCGAGGCCTCGCTCAACTGGGCGATCCAGAAGGTGCGGCGCGCAGGCGGCGCGCGCGAAGGCGGCTTTCCGGGCGCGGCCAAGGTGCTGGCGCAACTCACGGCGGCGAATGGCGCCGCAGGCCACCTGGACCATCACACGCTCAAGCGCAAGCGTGTCGGCCTGGTGGCGCTGGAGCGCGTGCCGGTGCGCGACGGCAGCTTGCTCGAATCCTTCGAGGGCGTGCCCATCGGCCAGGTGACCAGCGGCCTGCTGGGCCCCACGGTCGACCGGCCGGTCGCAATGGCCTACGTCGCGCTCGCCTATGCAGAGCCCGGCACCCGCATCCAGGCCATCGTGCGCGGCAAGCCGGTGCCGATGGAGGTGAGCACCATGCCTTTCGTCCCCGCCCGCTACTACCGCGGCTGATATGAGTACTCCCCCAGGCTTCGCGCACTTCGTGTCGCTACGCCACCCCCTCGCCGGGGGCAACACCAGCGGCCCGGCGAAGCCGGTTCCGCGAAGGCTTGTTGCTCTCCCCCAGGCTTCGCGCACTTCGTGTCGCGCGCGCCTTCCCCCTCGCCGGGGGCAACACCAGCGGCCCGGCGAAGCCGGTTCCGCGGTGTTCCCCGAATCGATACGAACCGTCATCACTTTTTGTAGGAGCTTCTTCATGACCATCAAATACACCAGGGACCACGAGTGGGTCCAGGCCGCCGACGGCGCCATCGCGACCGTCGGCATCACGGTCCACGCGCAGGACGCGCTGGGCGACGTGGTTTTCGTCGACCTGCCGGAAGTCGGCAAGAGCTACAGCCAGGGCGACGTCGCCGGCGTGGTCGAGTCGGTCAAGGCCGCGGCCGACGTGTTCATGCCCATCACGGGCGAGATCACCGAAGTCAACGAGGCGCTGCGCGCCGACCCTTCGCTGGCCAACAGCGCGCCCGAAACCGAGGGCTGGTTCTTCAAGGTGAAGATCAGCGACGCCTCGCAGCTCGATGCCTTGCTCGACGCCACCACGTACCAGAAATTCGCCGACGAAAACTGAACCGAACACGCCAATGCCGAAGTCTTCCCTGCCCTCCCTCGGCGAACTCGAGAACGCCGAGGAATTCATCGCCCGCCACATCGGCATCGAGGCCGCCGACGAAGCGCGCATGCTCGCCGCCGTCGGCTCGACCACGCGCGCCGAGCTGATCGACGGCATCGTGCCGCCGGCCATCCGCCGCTCGAAGCCGATGCGCCTGCCCGCATCGGTGACCGAGGCCGACGCGCTGGCCGAGCTCAAGGCCATCGCGGCGAAGAACAAGGTGGCGAAGAGCTACATCGGCCAGGGCTACTACGGCACCCACACGCCCGGCGTGATCCTGCGCAATGTGCTCGAGAACCCGGCCTGGTACACCGCCTACACGCCCTACCAGGCCGAGATTTCGCAGGGCCGCATGGAGGCGTTGGTCAACTTCCAGACCATGGTGTGCGACCTCACCGGCATGGCCATCGCCAACGCGTCGATGCTCGACGAGGCCACCGCGGCCGCCGAGGCGATGACGCTCGCCAAGCGCAGCGTCAAGAGCAAGAGCAACGTGTTCCTGGTTTCGGGCGACTGCCACCCGCAGACCATCGAGGTCATCAGGACGCGCGCTGCGCCGCTGGGCATCGAGGTCAAGGTCAGCACCGTGTCCGAGACCCTGCCGCACCTGATGACCAGCGGCGATTTCTTCGGCGTGCTCGCGCAATACCCCTCGACCACCGGCCATGTGCACGACCTGCGCCCGCTCGCCGGCCATGCCCACGCGTGCGACGCCGCCTTCTGTGTCGCGGCCGACCTGCTGGCGCTCACGCTGCTGGCGCCGCCCGGCGAATGGGATGCCGACATCGTCTGCGGCACCACGCAGCGCTTCGGCATGCCGATGTGCAACGGCGGCCCGCACGCGGCCTACCTGGCCTGCCGCGACGAGTTCAAGCGCTCGCTGCCCGGCCGCCTGGTCGGCGTGAGCGTGGACACGCACGGCCAGCCGGCCTACCGGCTCGCGCTGCAGACGCGCGAACAGCACATCCGGCGCGAGAAGGCCACGTCGAATATCTGCACCGCGCAGGTGCTGCCCGCCGTGGTCGCGAGCATGTATGCGGTCTATCACGGGCCGGAAGGGCTCACCCGCATCGCGCAGCGCGTGGCCGCGCTCACCGCGGTGCTGGCGCAAGGCCTCGAACAGATGGGCCGCGAGCTGGTCAACGAAACCGCCTTCGACTCGCTCACCGTCAAGACCGGCGACGACACGCCGAAGATCCAGGAGCGCGCGCAGGCGGCGAGCATCAACCTGCGCCAGCGCCTGCAGCACCACCTGGGCATTTCGCTCGACGAGACCACGACGCGCGCCGACATCGAGACGCTGTGGGCGCTGTTCGTGCCGGCCGGCACGCCGATGCCGCGCTTCGACGAGCTCGCCGGCAGCATCACGCCGCGCATTCCCGAAGACCTGCGCCGCACCAGCGCCTTCCTCACGCATCCGGTGTTCAACACGCACAAGAGCGAGACCGCGATGCTGCGCTACATCCGCAGCCTCTCCGACAAGGACCTCGCGCTCGACCGCAGCATGATCCCGCTCGGCAGCTGCACCATGAAGCTCAACGCGACCAGCGAGATGATCCCGATCACCTGGCCCGAGTTCGCGAACATCCATCCCTTCGCGCCGGCCGATCAGCTGCAGGGCTACGCGCAGCTCGACGCCCAGCTGTGCGCCTGGCTCTGCGAGGCGACCGGCTATGCCGGCATCAGCCTGCAGCCCAATGCCGGCTCGCAAGGCGAGTACGCGGGCCTGCTCGCGATCAAGGCCTTCCATGAAGCCCAGGGCGAAGGGCACCGCAACATCTGCCTGATCCCCTCCTCCGCGCACGGCACCAATCCGGCGAGCGCGCAGATGGTCGGCATGCAGGTGGTGGTGACGGCCTGCGACGCGCAGGGCAACGTCGACATGGACGACCTGAAGCGCGCCTGCGAGAAGCACGGCGACAAGCTGGCCGCGGTGATGATCACTTACCCCAGCACGCACGGCGTGTTCGAAACGCGCGTCAAGGAACTTTGCGAGATCGTGCATGCGCACGGCGGCCGTGTCTACGTGGACGGCGCCAACATGAACGCGCTGGTCGGCGTGGCCGCGCCGGGCGAGTTCGGCGGCGACGTGAGCCACCTGAACCTGCACAAGACCTTCTGCATCCCGCACGGCGGCGGCGGCCCGGGCGTCGGGCCGGTGTGCGTGGTGGAGGACCTGGTGCCCTACCTGCCGGGGCATGCGACCGCGGGTGTCGCTTCCAACGGCGTCGGCGCCGTGTCGGCGGCGCCGCTGGGCAATGCCGCGGTGCTGCCGATCAGCTGGATGTACTGCCGCATGATGGGAGCCGTGGGCCTGAAGGCCGCCACCGAGATCGCGATCCTGAGCGCCAACTACATCAGCTCCCGGCTCAAGGAGCACTACCCCACGCTCTATGCGAGCCCCAACGGCCACGTGGCGCACGAATGCATTCTCGATCTGCGCCCGCTCAAGGACTCGAGCGGCGTGACGGCGGAAGACGTGGCCAAGCGGCTGATCGACTACGGCTTCCACGCGCCGACGCTGAGCTTCCCGGTGCCCGGCACGCTGATGGTGGAGCCGACCGAGAGCGAGCCGCTGGCCGAGCTCGACCGCTTCATCGACGCGATGATCGCGATCCGCGGCGAGATCCGCCGCATCGAGGAAGGCGTCTGGCCGAAGGACGACAACCCGCTCAAGCATGCGCCGCACACCGCGGCCAGCCTGCTCGTGAGCGAATGGACGCATCCCTACTCGCGCGAGCTCGGCGCCTTTCCGCTCGCCACGCTCAAGGAGGCCAAGTACTGGCCGCCGATCGGCCGCGTCGACAACGTCTACGGCGACCGCAACCTGTTCTGCAGCTGCGTGCCGGTGGGCGAGTACGCCTGAAGAGGCCCGCGGCGCGCCCGGCGAATAGGCTTCGGCCTACGGCCCGGGCCTGGAGCGCTTCCTATCATCGGCGCTCCCATGCAATCCAACTGGCCGCAAACCCTCTGGATCGTGCGCCACGGTCAGAGCGCTGGCAATCTGGCGCGCGACGCCGCGGAAGCCGGCGGGCTGGCGCTGATCGACCTGGCCTGGCGCGACATCGACGTGCCGCTGTCGGAGCTCGGCGTGGCGCAGTCCGTCGCACTGGGCGACTGGTTCGCGAAGCTGCCGGCCGGCGAGCAGCCCGAGGTGATCTTGTGTTCGACCTACCTGCGTGCCCGCGAGACCGCACGCCTCGTCGCCGAGGGCAGCAGGCTGTCCGACACCGTGGCCAAGCTGCGTGTGGACGAGCGCCTGCGCGAGAAGGAATTCGGCATCCTCGACCGCCTGACCAAGCTCGGCATCCGGCAGAAGCATCCCGAGCTCAACGAACAGCGCGTGCACGTGGGCAAGTTCTACTTCCGCCCGCCCGGCGGCGAAAGCTGGTGCGACGTGATCCTCAGGCTGCGCAGCCTGCTCGAGATGGTGACGCGCGAATACGCGGACCGGCGCGTGCTGGTGGTGGCGCACCAGGTCACCGTCAACTGCATGCGCTACCTGCTCGAACAGATGGACGAGCAGAAGATCCTCGAGATCGACCGCCAGGGCGACGTGCCCAACTGCGCCGTCACCTCCTACCGCGCCGAGCGGCGGCAGGACGAAGACGCCGTCATGCGGCTCGACCTCGTGAACTTCCTCGCACCGCTGCGCGAGGCTGCGACGCCGGTGACCAGCGCGCCCGACCAGCCTGCCGCGCCCAAGCCCTGAGCGCCCTGTCCGCGCCATGGCCCCCTCTCGTGCCACAGCCCTGACCGAGGCCACCCTGGCGCGCTGGCCGCTGCCCCACCCGGGCAACGATGCCGACAAGGAAAGCCGCGGGCGCGTGCTGGTGGTCGCGGGCAGCGGCGAGACGCCCGGCGCCGCCCTGCTCGCCGGCACCGCCGCACTGCGCACCGGCGCCGGCAAGCTCACCATCGCCGCGCCGCGCTGCATTGCGCAGGGCCTGGCGCTGGCGATTCCCGAATCGCGCGTGATCGCTTTGCCGGAAACGCGCGGCGGCGGCTTCGATGCGCGCGGCTGCGAGGCGCTGGCACCGCTGGCCGAAAGCACGTCCGCCGTGGTGCTCGGTCCGGGCATGCGCGACGAGAAGCGCAGCGCGGCCTTCGTGCGCCGGCTGCTTGCGCTGTTTCGCGACAGCGCGATCGTGATCGACGCGGTCGCGATGGCGGTGGTGCGCGACGGCGCCTTCGACCAGCCGGTGCTGCTGACGCCGCACGCCGGCGAGATGGCCCACCTGAGCGGCTTGGCAAAGGACGCGGTTGTCGAGGACCCGCTCCTCGTGGCGCGCGAAGCCGCCCGGCGCTGGAACGCCTGCATCGTGCAGAAAGGCGCCACCACCTTCATCGTGCAGCCCGACGGCCGCGCCTGGCGCTTCGACGGCGGTTCGCCGGGCCTTGCGACCTCCGGCTCCGGCGACATGCTGGCCGGCCTGATCGGCGGCTTCGCGGCTCGCGGCCTGCCGCTGGTGCGGGCCGCCGGCTGGGGCGTGCTGATGCATGCGCGCGCCGGCGACGCACTGGCCGGCCGCTTCGGCCCCTTGGGCTATCTCGCGCGCGAACTGGCGGCGGAGGTGCCGGCACTGATCGAGTCGATCGGCCAACGCTGAGCGGACAGTGAGAAACAAATATTTACAACCAGGCTGCCGGAAGATGTCGATCCGGGCTGCGCTGCTTCGACGTCCTGACAGAGCCGACGAAAAAGCTCGACCCCGACTCAACCTTTTTTTCAGGAGAACGACATGCGATTCATGGTCATTGTGAAAGCGAACAAGGATTCGGAAGCCGGCGTGATGCCGACCCAGCAGATGCTCACCGAAATGGGCAAGTACAACGAAGAGCTCGTGAAGGCCGGCGTGATGCTCGCCGGCGAGGGCCTCCAGCCGAGCTCGAAAGGCGCGCGGGTGCGGTTCGAAGGCAAGCAGCGCACGGTGATCGACGGGCCCTTCAGCGAAACCAAGGAGCTGATTGCCGGCTTCTGGCTGTGGCAAGTGCGCTCGAAGGACGAAGCGATCGAATGGCTCAAGCGCGCACCCTTCACCGACAACGAAGAGCTCGAGCTGCGCCAGGTCTTCGAGATGGAGGACTTCGGCGCCGAGTTCACGCCGGAGCTGCGCGAGCAGGAAAAGCGCGTGATGGCCGAAGCGGAAAAGAACCGCAAGTCCTCCTGAGGAGACCCGCGATGAAATTCGTGGTCATTCGCAAAGCCGATCCGGATACCGAAGCCGGCATGATGCCGACCGAGCAGCTGGTCACCGACATGCTCAAGTACAACGAGGAGATGATCAAGGCCGGCGTGATGCTCGACGGCATGGGCCTGCAGCCCAGCGCCAAGGGTGCGCGCGTCAAGTTCAGCAACGGCAAGCCGGCGGTGATCGACGGCCCCTTTGCCGAGGCCAAGGAGCTGGTCGCCGGCTTCAGCCTGATGCAGGTGAAGTCGCGCGAGGAGGCGATCGAGTGGGTCAAGCGCTGGCCGCCGATCGACGGCGGCGGCAACGTCGAGATCGAGATCCGGCAGGTCTATGAGGCCGAGGACTTCGGCGCCGAGTTCACGCCCGAGATGCGCAAGCACGAAGAGTGGCTGCGCGAAGCGGCCGGGAAGCGCGCTTCGGGCGGAAGCTGACGCGGTCTCGACGCTATATCCTTGCGGCTCCTCGACAAGGACTGCATCGGATGAGATATGTGATCCTGCGCAAAGCCGGCCCGCACAGCGAGGCCGGCCTTTTTCCTCCTCTTTCCCCTGCGTCCGGCATCGTGCTGCACCAAAGCACCGAGCTGCAGCCCAGCGCCGCCGGCGTGCGCATCAGCTTCGCGGATGAAGGGCCGCGGCAGGCCCCGGGGCCGTTCACCGAATCGACCCAAGTGGTCGCCGGCCTCGCCATCGTGGAGGCCGACTCGCGCCAGGCTGCGGTCGACTGGCTGCGCGACGCGCCAGTCGGCGATGCCGAAGCCGAGTTCGAGATCCGCGAGACCGGCTGCGCAGGCGGGCTGCCTGGGGTCGATCCCTCGGTCGCCGCGACCAAGCCGCGCTTCCTGATCCTGCTGAAGGCCGATGCGGACACCGAAGCCGAGGCGCCCAGCGACCCGGTGCGGCTGGCGGCCATGGCGCGGCGCAACGACGAAGGCGTGAAGGCCGGCCTGCTGCTGGCTGGCGACGGACTGCGCTCGACCGCCAGCAGCACACGCGTCAAGTTCGCAGGCGGAAGGTCGAACGTGATGGACGGGCCTTTCGCGGAAGCGAAGGAACTGGTCGCGGGCTTCTGGCTGATCCAGGCCGATTCGCTGGACGAGGCGATCGCCTGGGTCCATCGCTATCCCTATGCGCAGGCACGGCCCGAGGTCGAGATTCGCCCGGTGGCACAGCCATGACGCGGCGCTGAAGAAGAATTCCTGAAGGTCTTGTCGATTCCGGCGTCCGTGCTTCGACGTTCAAGAGAGAGCCACGCAACCCGGCTCTTCTACCCCAACCGCAAGGAGACTGACATGCGATTCATGATGCTGATGATCCCCAAGGGCTACGAGAGCGCGCCGCCCGGCACCATGCCCGATGCCAAGGCCGTCGAGGCGATGATGAAATACAACAAGGCGCTGAAGGACGCCGGCGTGCTGATCACGCTCGACGGCCTGCGCCCGCCCTCCGAGGGCGCCCGCGTCAGCTTCCCCGCCGGCAAGCCCAAGGTGACGGACGGCCCCTTCGCCGAGGCCAAGGAAGTGCTGGGCGGCTACTGGATGATCGATGTGAAGTCGCAGGAAGAGGCGATCGCCTGGGCCTCGCGCTGTCCGGCGTCGGAGAACGAGACCATCGAGATCCGCCAGGTGCAGGAGATGGAGGACTTCCCGCCCGATGTGCAGAAGGCCGCCAAGGGCTTCACCGAGATGCAGAAGCGTTGAGACGACTCCCGTGACGACCGACGCCGACATTCACCGCACCATCAACGCCGTCTGGCGCATCGAGTCTGCAAAGATCATCGGCGCGCTCGCACGCATGGTGCGCGATGTCGGCGTGGCCGAGGAGCTGGCACAGGACGCGCTGGTCGCCGCGCTGGAGCAATGGCCGCGCGAGGGCGTGCCGGACAACCCCGCCGCGTGGCTCATGCAGTCTTCCAAGCACCGCGCGCTCGACCTGCTGCGCCGGCGCAAGCTGCATGCGAGCAAGGAGGGCGAGATCAGCCGCGAGATCGACGCGCAGCACGAAATGGCGGCGGCCGACTTCGCCGACGCGGTCGATGCCGCGCTCGACGACGACGTGGGCGACGACCTGCTGCGCCTGGTGTTCACCGCCTGCCATCCGGTGCTCTCGCCCGAGGCGCGCGTGGCGCTGACCCTGCGCATGATCGGCGGCCTCACCACCGACGAGATCGCGCGCTCCTTCCTCGTGCCGGAGCCGACCATCGCGCAGCGCATCGTGCGCGCCAAGCGCACGCTGGCCGCCGCGCGCGTGCCCTTCGAGGCACCGCGTGCGGACGAACTCGCAGCGCGCCTCGCCTCGGTGCTGGAAGTGATCTACCTGGTGTTCAACGAAGGCTACTCGGCCACCGCCGGCGACGACTGGATGCGCCCCGCGCTGTGCGAGGAAGCGCTGCGCCTGGGCCGCATCCTGGCCGAGCTCGTTCCGGACGAACCGGAGGTGCACGGCCTGGTCGCGCTGATGGAAATCCAGGCCTCGCGCTCGGCCGCGCGCGTCGACGCCGAGGGCGAACCCGTGCTGCTGCTCGACCAGAACCGCGGGCGCTGGGACCAGCTGCTGATCCGCCGCGGCTTCGCGGCGCTGGCGCGGGCCGAGGCTCTGGGCGGCGCGCTCGGTCCCTATGCGCTGCAGGCCGCGATCGCCGCCTGCCACGCGCGCGCACGTACCGCGCAGGACACCGACTGGACGCGCATCGCCGCGCTCTACGAAGCGCTGTCGCAGCTCGCGCCCTCGCCGATCGTGGAGCTCAATCGCGCGGTCGCGCTGTCGATGGCCTTCGGACCGGCCGTGGGCCTGGAACTGGTCGATGCGCTGCGCGACGAGCCGCGGCTCCTGGGCTACCACCTGCTGCCGAGCGTGCGCGGCGACTTGCTCGCCAAGCTGGGCCGCAAGGCCGAGGCATGCGCCGAGTTCAAGCATGCGGCATCGCTCACGCGCAATGCGCGCGAGCGCAAGCTGCTCTTGATGCGAGCGCTGGCCTGCTCGGGCAGCCCTTCCTAGGACCTGTTATCAATAACAGGCTCTAGTTCTTCTTGGCCAGCGCGCCGCCGGCGATTTGCGCGCGCAGCTCGCGCAGCTTCGCCTTGAGCCGGCGTTCATTGACCAGGCCGGTGCGGATCAGCGTCTTCTGCCCCGCCGAGAGGTGCTCGAGCTTCGGGTCGACGAACTCGTAGTGCGTCGAAGGCCGGTCGGAAGGTTCGTCGCCCTTGTATTCGACCAGCTTCACCGCCAGCGGCCCGGCGGGCTCGGGCGTCTGCAGCAGATGGTCGATCACCGCCACCAGCCGGTCGTTGAAGTGACGGCCCGGATAGCCCTGTTCTTCGTACGCGTGCTGGAACAGCGGGTAGAGCTTCGCGTAGAGCGCCGCAGCGCGCTGCGCGTTCACCAATTCGACGAAGAGCACGAAGGGCGTGTAGCGCGCGCCGTTGTCGAGGCTGATGGTCTGCGCCCCCTCGCTGCCGCTGACCTCGAAACGCCTCGGCGTGCGCTGCACCGGCCACATGCGCGCGGCCGCCTTCTCGCGCGGCAGGTTGTCGACGGTAGCGACGAAGCGGCGCACGAAGCCGTCGACGTGCAGGAAGGACGCGACGGCCTTGTCGCCGAGCAGCTCAGTCAGCGCTGAACGTACCTTCGCATCGGCGTCGTCGAGCTTGGGCAGGTCCGCGTCGGCGGCGGCGTCGACCGGATGCTGCGGCTCGGTGGGTTCGGCAGGTGGTGCCGCGGCCGGTGCCGGTGCATCCGGCTGCGGCGCCGAAGCGACCGGCGGTGTTTCCGCTGGCGCAGCTTGCTGCTTCGACCAGCGCCACCAGACCGCGCCGGCTCCCAGCGCCAGCACGATGAGGACGACGACGATCCACAGCGAGGTTTCGCGTGCGGGCCTGAAATCTGCGCTCTCGCGTTCGGCCATGGAGCATCTCCTTTCATGAGCCCCGTCATTGGACGCCATTTCGCGCCCCGCGGCAGCCACCGCACTGGTAACGTCCTGTGAACGCCGAGGTCTAGGGTCGGGTTTGCCGGACCCTGGCCCGCGGCAGGCCGCCGCTGTGCCTAGGCAAGACCTGCGCGAACCCGGCCAAATTCTTCGCTGATCTCGCGGGTGACTTTCAGGAAGCGGTCGATGTCCGCCGCCGAATTGCAATGCAGCGGCGAAACGCGCACGGCCCCTTCGAGGCCGAAGGAATGCAGCATCCGCTTCGAGTACAGGCTGCTGGCGACGCGTTCATAGACGATGACCCCGCGCTTCTCGTACTCGCGCACGGCCTGGGCGTGCTCGAGATGCTCGATGCCGATGGCCAGGATCAGGTCGCGCTTCGTCAGGTCTTCGTGGTCGAGGAATACCCTCACGCCCTGCATCCGCCGAAGGCCGGCGATGCCCTCGCTGCCGTCGAGCATGCGCGCGAGCAGCGCGCGTTCGTGCAGTTCGATTCGCTGAATGCCGCTCGCGAACAGGGTGCGCCGGTTGTCGCTCGCGACGAAGCGGCTGCCGAGCCAGCACACGTAGTTCACGATCTCGGTCACGACGGCGAACTGCCAGGGTGCGGCGCTGCCCAGGTCCCAGAAGTCCTTCTTCTTGCCGGCCAGCTTGTGGTGCGGCAGAACGGAGGCGCGCTCCGACAGCCACGACATGCCGGATCCCCTGCAGCCGAAGAATTTGTAGGGCGCGATATTGATGCCGTCCACCGGCGTCCGCTGCAGATCGATCAGGCCGTGCGGCGCGTGCTGCACCGCATCCACGACGACGTACAGGTCCGGCTTGATGGCGCGCGCCTGCTTCACGATCTCGTGAATGTCGAGCTTGGCGCCGGAGATGTTGGACGCATAGATCACGCTCAGCAAGGAGGTGTTCTCGTCGACCAGGCCGACGATCTCTTCCACATCGATCCCGCCGGTGGCCGGGTTCGACTTCGCGACCCGCAGCTCCTTGCCCGTGCGCTCGGCGTAGAGGGACATGGCGTCGAAAGAGGAGGGATGCTCGAGCACGGTGGTCACCATGTTCGTGCCGCGAACGTTCTCGGCCACCGCGCGGACCATGTCGAACATCCCCCCCGAGGCCGTGAGAGAGGCGTAGACGCTGCCGCCCCTGGCATTCAGGATCGTGCGAAGGTCTTCCGTTCCCCTGGCCTGGACCTGCTGCAGAAAGACCGCGAGTTCGTGGATGCGCTCCGGGCAATCAGGCAAGGCGTCGATGCGGGCGAACTGATCGACGGCAGCCTTCAATCGGAACGACCCGCCCGCGTTGTCGAAGAAGAGACGCTCGCGGCCGTTCATGTCGTGGTCGACGTAGTGGAAGCGGCTCTTCACCTCCTTCATCAAAGCGCCGGAAAAGAGTTCGCCTTCAGCGATGTTCATCGGGTTGTTCCATGGTTCGGCAGCGCCGATTTTCGAAGTGGTAAAAGATTTCCAAAAGCGATATTTTTCGATTTGACTCGATGAGAAAAAGAGGCCCGACCATGATGACTTTCAAGCAGCTCGAGGCGCTGTACTGGATCGGCGAGCTCGGCAGCTTCGCGCTGGCCGCCCACAAGCTGCACACCTCGCAATCGGCGGTGTCCAAGCGGGTCCACGAGCTCGAGATGGTGTTCGACACCGAGCTGTTCGATCGCAGCCAGCGCTCCGCGCGTCTCACCGACAAGGGCGAGGAGATGTTCGTGCTGGCCAGGAAGCTGCTCGATCAGCGCGATGCCGCCGTCGAGCAGTTCAGCCGCATCGACGTGATCGAACGCCGCGTTCGCATCGGCGTCACCGAGCTCACGGCGATGACCTGGCTGCCGCGCTGGGTCGAGCTGATCCAGGAGCACTACCCCAAGGTCACCCTCGAGCCGGACGTGGACAGCAGCGTCAACCTGCGCGAGAAGGTGCTGGCAGACGAACTGGACCTGATCGTCGTGCCCGATGCCTTCGCCGATACGCGGATTCCCAAGAAGGCGATCGGCAAGGTCGAAAGCGCCTGGATGTGCAAGCCGGGCCTGGTCAAGAGCGGCAAGCCGATCCGCCTGCACGAACTGGCGAGCCACCGAATGCTGCTCCAGGGCGTCAAGTCCGGGACGGGTCTGCTCTACGACAGCTGGATGAAGGATCTGGGGGTCCAGCCTTCGAACCCCATCGTCATCCACAACCTGGTGGCCTTGATCGGATTGACGATCTCCGGCCTCGGCGTGAGCTACCTGCCGAAGGAAGCGGTGAGCCAGATGCTGGAAGAAGGATCGCTGGCGCTCATCAAGGTGACGCCCGCCCTTCCGCCCGTCACCTACGTCGCGATGTACAAGGGAGAGCACCGGAGTTCGTTGCTGGCGTCGATCATCATGCTGGCCCAGTCGTGCTGCGACTTCACCCGGATGTTTCAGGCCGTCAAGGGATGAGGTTCACACGCCCTTGTTGTTGGGGTTCTTGTAGATCTCCTTCACCGCCTCGGTCATCGGAAAGTTCAGGTTCGCATTGGTCGGCGGGATCGGCTTCATGAACCACTTGGCATAGATCTGCTCGATGGCGCCCGACTTCATCAGATCGGTCACCGTCTTGTCCACGAGTTCCTTGAGCTGCGGGTCGTCCTTGCGGTACATGATGCCGTAGGGCTCCTGGCGCAGCGACTCCGAGGTGAGGATCTTGAAGTCGCCCGGTTTCGGGGAAGTGGCGATCAGGCCAGCGAGCTGCACGTCGTCGAGGATGTAGGCGGCCGTGCGGTCGGAGGCGAGGAGCAGGAATCCGTCCGCCGTGTCCTTCGCCGCGACTTCTTCGACCTCGATGTTTCCGGACTTGCGATAGGCACGCAGAAGCTGGACCCCGGTGCTGCCGGCGACCGTCGAGACCGTCTTGCCGTTCAGCTCGCCCAACGAATTGATGCCCGAATTTTTTTTCACCGCGGCGGTGATGCTGGTGACGAAATGACTCGGCGCAAAGGCCACCTGCTGCTGCCGCTGGACCGTGTTCGTGGTGGTCGCGCAGTCGAGGTCGACGGTGCCGTTGGTCAACAGCGGAATGCGGTTGGTCGAGGTCAGGATCGTGTAGCGCACTTCCAGGTTGGGCATGCCGAGCCTGGCCTTGATCGCCTCCACGATCTTCAGGCAGATGTCGTTGGTGAAACCGACCGGATCGCCGCCGCCGGTAGGCTTGTACGAGAACGGAATCTGGCTGTCGCGGCCGCCGATCGAGATGCTTCCGCTCGCCTTGATCTTGCTCAGCGTGTCGCTTTGGGCCAGCGCGGTCGAGCACAGCAGCGCGGCGCAGAGGCCCAAGGTCAGTGAGAGTCGAAATTTCATCGGGAGCTTTCGAGAAGGTTGCGTTGCGGCAGATTTTCGAAGCGGGCACCCGTTTCTAAAAGCGATTTATTTTCATCGACTTGAACGCCATAAAGAGATCAGTTGAGGCAAGGCCTAGAGCGGGAAGGCCTCCAGCCCCGGCTGTCCCTCGGCGCCCTTGACCGGCGTGTGCGCCACGTTCATCACCCAGCAGACCATCGCGAAATAGCCCACCAGCGCGCTGAGCTCGACGACCGCCGGCTTGCCGAAGCGGGCCTCCGCCGCGGCGTAGGTCGGCTCGCTCACGCCGTGGTGGTGCAGCAGCTCCAGCGCGAGATCGAGCGCAAGCTGTTCGTCCTCCGCCAACGGTGCCGCGCGCCGGCCGAGGCGCAGCGCTTCGATGGCGTCGGCGCTCACGCCGGCCTTGACCGCGGCCGGCGCATGCAGCACCCACTCGAACTGGTTGCCCACGTGGCGCGCGACCGCGCAGGTCACGAGCTCGCGCACGCGCACATTGAGCTGGCTGTCGAAGCGCAGATACTCGCCGAGGCTGCCGATGCGTTCCATCAGCACCGGGCTTTGCAGCAAGGGGACGAAGGGCCCGAAGACCGCCTTGCGCGGACCGTCGATCAGCGCCTGGGCGGCGGCGCGCTGCGCCTGCGACATCGCGTCGGCTGCCGGCATCGGCAGGCGCTCGGTCCAGGGACGGGTATGGCCTTGTTCGAACATGAACGGTTCCTTTTTTCAATGGAGAGAAACAGAGACGGGAATCATGCGCGCAGCAGCCACCACGCACTGCCGAGCAGCGCGACGGCACCGACGGCCAGCGCGATGAAGAGGCCGCCGAAGCCTTGTGCGCTGCCGCTCAGCGCGGACGAGAGCACCGGCCCGGCCATCTGGCCGATGGCGAAGGCCGCGGTCATGCGGCCAAGGGCGCGGGTCGGGTCGCCCACGGTGCGCGCCCTCGCCTCCTGCATGCCGGCCATGGTCGCGACCATGAAGGTGCCGCCCACCAGCAGCGCGGCCAGCAGCACGGTCGAGGCCGACAGGTGCAGCACCGGCAGCAGGCAACCCAGCGCCATCAAGGCATGGCTTCCGGCCAGCACATGGCGCCGCGCGACCCGCGCCAGCAGCACGCTGGCGAGCAGCGTCGACAGCGCGGCCGCCGCGCCGAACACCGGCCAGGCAGCGCCGAACACGGCCGGATCGTCGACCACCGCGCGCGCCAGCACCGGCAGGAAGGTGGCCGGCAGGATGTAGCCGAAACCGAGAATCCCGTAGCAGATGACCAGGCCCCAGGGCGCGCCGCCGGACGTTGCACTCGCGGAGGCCTGCGCGACCGTGCCGCGCGGCATCAGCACGGCCACCGCGAGCAGCCCCACCAGCGCCAGCGCACCCAGTTGCAGCCACAGCGCGTCGGGCGCGACGCCGGCCGCGCCGGCGTGCCAGCAGTAGAGGCCGGCCAGCGCGATGCCGGCGCCGACGCCGGCGTAGAGCAGGCCCGGCCCCGCGGGACGGTCGAAGCGCGCGAGCCAGGCCAGGCACCAGACACTGGTGCTCACCAGCGCCCAGGCGCTCGCCACGCCGGCCACGAAACGCAGCACGAGCCAGAGCGCGAGCGAATCGGTCCAGCCCATCGCCGCGGTGGTGAGCGCGATCGCGGCCAGCGCGAGCAGCCCGACACGCTGCGGCGAGAGCGGGATGCGCGCCGTGCTGAGTGCGCCCAGCAGGTAGCCCGCGTAGTTGGCGGCGGCGAGCCAGCCGCCGGCCGCCACGTCGGCGCTGCCGTCGCGAATCATGAGCGGCAGCATCGGCGTGAAGGCGAAGCGCCCGATGCCCATCGCTATCGCCAGCGCGAGCAGGCCCGCCGTGCAGACGGCAAGGAAGGAAGGCTTCGGCGCGGTGACAGCGGCATTCGACATGGCCAGTGATTAGACGCAGAATGCGAATGCGCCACAAATGAATTATTCAGAACAACCATTCTTGGTATGAGAACAATCGATCTCGACTCGCTGGAGATCTTCCGCACCGTGGTGGCCGAAGGCGGGGTGATCCGCGCCGCCGGCAAGCTCCACCGCGTGCAGTCGAACATCACGACCCGCATCCAGCAGCTGGAAGAGCGGCTCGGCCACAAGCTGTTCCTGCGTCAGGGCCGTTCGCTCGCGCTGGCGCCGGCGGGGCGCAAGCTGCTGCCCTATGCCGATCGCCTGCTGCGCCTGGCCGACGAGGCGGAGAGCGAGCTGCGCAGCGACCTGCCGCTCGGCACCTTCAAGCTCGGTTCGCTCGAAAGCACGGCCGGCAGCCGGCTCGCGCCGGTGCTCTCGCGCTTCCACAAGCTCTATCCCGGCGTGGTGGTCGAGCTGGCCACCGGCACCACGGGCGCGCTGCTGAAGAAGGTCGACGCCTTCGATATCGAGGCAGCCTTCGTCTCCGAGCCCTTCTCGGCGTCAGGCTTGGAAACGCTGGCGGTGTTCGAGGAAGAACTGGTGCTGGTCACCGCGCGCAGCATCGCCTCGGTCACGCGGCCCGGCGATCTCGCCGGCGCCACGCTGATCGCGTTCGCGCAGGGCTGTTCGTACCGCCGGCTGCTGGAGCAGTGGCTGGGCAAGGGCGGCATCGTGCCGGCGCGCTCGCTGGAGTTCTCGTCCTACCAGGCGATGATCGCCTGCGTCGCGGCCGGCACGGGCTTTGCCATCGTGCCGCTCTCGGTGCTGAAGGCGCTGCGCGCGACCGCCGACGTGCAGCAGCACGCCCTGCCGCAACGCGTCCGCAGCAACCGCACGCATCTGGTCTGGCGCGGCACGCCTTCGGTGGCGCTGGCGCGGCTGATCGAGATGCTGGGCAAGGCCTGATGCCGATGGTGGTGATGCAGGCCTTGCGCGCCGCCGAAGGCGGTCTGCGGCCCGGGCTCCTGCTGGGGCGGTCGGCGCGTTGCGCCGACTTCGCTGCGGTGCTCGCCTGAGGGCGGCGCCGCGGAACTCTACGCGCCCCTGCGGGGCGCTGCGCTCAAACAGCCGCGGCGAGTCAGTTCACGAAGCGCGTGCTGCGCACGCGCCCGTCCCCAGGCTGCGCTCCTCGCCGCCCCAGAAGTCGCCCGGTCCGCAGACCACCTTCCGCGGAGGAGGCGTCGGGGGTGTTTGGGGAAGCCGGAAACCGGCGCAACGCATCCCGCAAAGGCGTCCGCGGGGCCGGTGCGGCGCGCCTGTGTGGCGCCGAGAAGCGCAGCGCAGCCGGCCGCACGCCTGCCGAAGGACAGGCGTGCTTCGTGATCTGACTTGCCGCAGCTGTTTGAGCGGAGTGAACGAAGTGAACGCAGCGAGTTCTGCGGCAGGCCGGCTGCGCGAGCATCGCAGGGGAGTCGGCGCTTAGGCGCCGACCGCCACAGTGGCGCGCCGCGCCGGACCCGTGGGCGCCTTTGCAGCGCGCGGCACGCTCGTGAGTCGGTATAGGCCGCCCGCTCAGGCCAGCGCCGTGGCCGGCGGCTCCGCGCCGGCAATCTGCCGCAGTGCGCGCTCGAACACTTCCACCGGCTGGCCGCCGGAGATCAGGTGCTTGTTGTTGATGATGATGGCGGGCACCGAGTGGATGCCGGCATCGGTGTAGAGGCGCTCGCGCTCGCGGGTTTCCGCCGCGTACTCTTCGCTCTCCAGGATGGCACGCGCACGTTGCGGGTCGAGGCCGGCCTCGGCGGCCAGGCGCACCAGCAGTTCGGGGTCGGAAGGGTTCTCGCCGTCGGTGTGGCAGGCCTTGAGCAGCGCCTTCTTGAGCGCCACCTGCTTGACGCCGTCTTCGAGCGAAGCCCAGTGCAAGAGGCGGTGCGCATCGAAGGTGTTGTAGACGCGCGAGCGCCCTTCTTCGCGGAACTCGAAGCCCACCGCCGCACCGCGCGCACGGATCGCTTCGCGCGCCTGCGCTTGCTGCTCGCGCGAGGAACCGTATTTCTGGTTCAGGTGCTCGAAGGCATCCTGGCCTTCCGACGGCATCTGCGGGTTGAGCTCGAAGGGCTGGAAGTGCAGCTCGGCGCTGATCTCGGGCGCCACGCGCTCGAGCGCGGCTTCGAGCGCACCGAGGCCGACGGCGCACCAGGGGCAGGACACGTCGGACACGAAATCGATCTTGAGGCGGGATGTCATCGGTGTTCCTTCTCGTCAGAGGCTGCGCCAGAAGTCGATCAACAGCTGGCTGAATTCCACCGGCCGCTCGACCGCGCTCAGGTGCGCCGCGTCGATGGTCGCGAGACGCGCGCCGGGGATGGCGGCCACCATCGCCTCGGACATGGCGAGCGGCGTCGCCTCGTCGCGCAGGCCCGCGATCACCAGCGCGGGCGTCGCGATCCTGCGATTGCTCTCGCGGAAGTCGATCGCGCTCACCGCGCCGCAGCTTGCCATGTAGCCGGCCGCATCGGTGCCGACCAGCGTGTCGCTCAGGCGGCGCGCGGCTTCGGCGCCCTCGGGCGTGGCCATGTAGGCGGGCGTGAGCCAGCGCGCCACGGCGCCCGGCGCGATCGCGGCCACGCCCTGGGCCTGCACGGTCTCGACGCGCGTGCGCCAAGGCGCGGTGTCGGGATAGTGCGCCGACGAATTGGCGATCACGATGCTCTTCAGCAGCTGCGGATACATCGGCGCCAGCGCCTGCGCGGCCATGCCGCCCATCGAGAGGCCGACGAAGTGCACCGGCTCGCCTTCGGCTTCGCGCTCGATCAGCGCTGCCGCATCCTCGGCCAGCGCCTGCATGCTGAACGGGCCAGGCACCCGCTCGGAGCCGCCGTGGTTGCGGTGGTCGTAGCGCAGCACGGTGTGGGCGCGGGCCAGCACGGCCGCCACCTCGTCCCACATGTGCAGGTCGCAGCCCAGCGCGTGGCTCAGCACGACGATAGGGCCTCCGCCCTCGCGAATGACATTCAGACGGGTCATGGATTTCCTTCGATCGCTTTGATCTCTTCGAGCAGGCCTTTCTCGCGCAGGATGCCGGTGGCAATGCCGAAGGCGTGGTTGGCCACCGGCACGCCGCAGTAGATGGCGGCCATCATGATCACTTCCTTGATCTCCTCGGGCGAGAGCCGCGATTCCGGCGGCCCGTCGAGCGCGGCGCGCATGTGCATCGCGAATTCTTCATACGCGTGGATGCCCAGCATCATCGACAGCACCATGAAGCGGCGTGTCTTGTCGCCCAGCGCCGGACGGCCCCAGATGTCGTTCCATGCATGGCGCGTGATCAGCTCCTGGAACTCGCTGTTGAAGGCATTGCGGTTGGCCAGCGACTTGTCGACCCAGGCGTCGCCGAGGATGCGGCGGCGGTTGAGTAGACCGGCTTCGTAGTCGGGGGAAGTCATCGTGCAGTATTTCGTGTGTCGAGTTGGGATTGCAAGGCCTTGACCTGCGCCAGCGCGATGGTGCCGGCCGGCTCGGCGAGTGCCGGATCAAACCATTCGTCCGCGGCTTCGCTCGGAAGTTCCGCACGCAGCCGGTCGATGTTGGCACGCATGCGCGCCGCATCGATCTGCAGGCCGGGCAAGGCGCCGGCCAGCGCGCGGACGCTGCCGTGGGCGGACATCAGCAGCTGGGGCCACTCGCCCAGCTCGGCCTGCCAGGCGCCGAGCGCGCGCTCGTGCTCCTGCGGCATCGCGGCCAGCAAGGCAGCCACGCGCTGCGGCGCGCGCTGCGCGGCCGCCAGCGCCACCATCGAGGCCACCGGGTTGCGCTTGTGCGGCATCGCCGAGGAGCCGCCGCGCCCGGGCTCGCTGGGCTCGGCCAGTTCGCCGACTTCGTACTGGCCCATGAGCGCGATGTCCTTCGCGATCTTGCCGAGGCTGCCGACCATGAGCGCCAACTCGCAGCCGAGCGCGATCCATTCGTCGCGCTGGGTGTGCCAGGTCGAGCCCGGATCGCCGAGACCCAGCTCCTCGGCCATGCGCTGCCGCACCGCCGGCCCCTGCCCGTTCATCTGCGCCAGCGTGCCCACCGCACCGCCGAGCTGCAGCTGCAGTGCGCGGCGCGCGGCCTCGGCCAGCCGCGCGCGGCTGCGCACCAGCGGCGCGGCCCAGCCGGCGCACTTGAGCCCGAAGCTGGTGACAGAGGCCGGCTGCATCAGCGTGCGCGCGAGGATCGGCGTCGCGGCGTGGCGCTTGGCATGCGCAAGCAGCGCCTGCGCCGCCTTCAGCAGGTCGGCCTCGACCAGCGCCACTGCCTCGCGCGTAACCAGCGCCATCGCGCTGTCGATCACGTCCTGGCTGGTGCTGCCGAAATGCACGTAGGGCACCGCCTCGGCATTGAACAATCCCACCGCCTCCTTCAAGCTCTTGACCAGCGGGATCGCCACGCTGCCGGCGCGGCCGCTGTCGCGCACGATCTTGGCGACATCGAACAGCTCGACCTTGCAGCTGCCGGCGATCGAATGCGCTGCCGATTCCGGAATGAGGCCCTCGGCCGCCTGCGCGCGCGCGAGCGCGGCCTCGAAGCGCAGCATCGCGCCGACGAAGTTGTGGTCGCTGAAGGCGGCCAGGGTTTCGGAGGTGGAGAGGAAGCCCTCGAAGATGCTCATGGCGAGTTCTGCTCAATAGGCGATCTTCGCCACGGCCCGCAGCTCTTCCGGCGTGGCGGTGCCGAAACCGAAGAATTCGAGGTACGCAGGGATCATTTCGAACAGCATGTCGGTGCCGATCTGGACCGCGCAGCCCTTGTCGCGCGCGGCCCGCAGAAGCGGGGTGTACTCGGATTTCATCACGACCTCGCCGACGAAGGTGGTGGGCGCGATGCGATCGACATCGAAGGGTAGCGCATCGCCCTCCTTCATGCCGAGCGGCGTGGCATTGACCACCACGTCGTAGCCGGCGGGGTCGCAGGAGCCGGTGGCGACGCCCAGCTTCGGGTAGTGCGTGGTGAGCCGGCCCGCGAGCGCTTTCGCCGACGCCGCGTTGGCATCGAACAGCGAAAGCTGCGCGACGCCGGCCGCGGCCAGCGAGGCGGCGATGGCCGAGCCGACGCCCCCGCAGCCCGACACCAGCACGCGCGCGCCCTCGAGCGCGCGGCCCTTGCGCAGCACGCCGCGCACGAAGCCGGCACCGTCGAACTGGTCGCCCACGAGCCGGCCGTCCTCGCGCTTCAGCACCGCGTTGCAGGCGCCCGCGATCCTGGCGGCCGGCGTCAGCTCGTCGACCAGATCCATGGTCGTGATCTTGTGCGGCATGGTCACCAGCGCGCCGCGGATGTTGGTAAGGCGGAACAGCGATGCGAAGGCCGCCGCATAGTCCTCGGCCTTGATGCCCATCGGCACCACCACCGCGTCGATGGCCTGCTGCTCGAACCAGGGGTTGTAGATCATCGGCGCCTTGAAGCTCGCGGTGGGGTAGCCGAGATGGGCGATGAGGGTGGTCTTGCCGGAAATCATGCGTGGCTTTCGATAGGGATCAGACCGGCGCCGCGGCAGGCGCGCCACCGAGGAACAGGCGTTCGATGTTCGGATCGGCCAGCAGCTCGGAGGCCGGCTTGTGCAGCACCAGCCGGCCCGATTCGAGTGCGATGGCCTCGTCGGCCATCTTCAGCGCGCTCTTCACGTTCTGCTCGACCATCAGCACCGTGGTGCCCTGGTCGGCAAGCTTGCGCAGCAGCCTGAACACGTCCTGCACCACGATCGGCGACAGGCCGATCGAGGGCTCGTCGATCAGGAGCACCTTGGGCCGCAGCAGCAGTGCACGGCCGACCTCGAGCTGCTTCTGCTCGCCGCCGGAGAGCGTGGCGGCCGCGCTGTGCATGCGCTCCTTCACGCGCGGAAAAAGCTCGAGCACTTCGGGGATGCGCTCGTGCGTGGTCTTCATGCCCAGCGTGATGCCGCCGAGCTCGAGGTTCTCGTAGGCCGTCAACTGGCCGAACAGGTTGCGCCCCTGCGGCACGAAGGCGATGCCGTGCTTCACCAGCAGGTCCTTCGGACTGGCGCCGCTGATGTCCTGGCCGTCGAGCAGGATCCGTCCGTTGCGCACCTTGAGCAGGCCGAACAGCGTCTTGAGCACGGTCGACTTGCCTGCGCCGTTGGGCCCGAGCAGCAGCGTGATCTTGCCGCGCCTGGCCTTGAAGGACAGGTTGTTGAGGATCATGAAATCCTTGTAGCCCGCCAGCACGTTGTCGAACTCGATGCAGGTGTCGGTGGTGGTCATGATCAATTCCCGAGGTAGGCATCAAGAACTTGCTTGTTGGCGCGAATCTCGGCCGGCGTGCCGATCGCCATCACCCTGCCCTCGACCATCACCATGATGCGGTGGCACAGGTCCATCACGAAGTCCATGTTGTGCTCGATCACGACGAAGCTGCCGCGGCGCGTGCGGTTCAGGTCCTTCAGCAGGGTCGAGAGTCCGCCGACCAGGCTGGGATTGACGCCCGCGCACGGCTCGTCGAGCAGCACCAGGTCGGGCTCGCTCATGAAGGCCATGCCGATGTCCACCAGCTTCTGCTGGCCGTAGGAGAGCGTGCCGGCTTTCTTGTTCGCGACGTGGCGGATGCGGAATTGGTCGATCAGCGCGTCGGCCTTCGGCCCCAGGCCCGAGTCGCCGGGCGCGAACATGCGGCTCCACATGCTGCCCTGGTGCTCCTGCGCGGCGACGATCAGGTTCTCGCGCACCGTCATCTTGCCGAACACCTGCAGCGTCTGGAAGGTGCGGCCGACGCCGCGCCGGTTGAGTTCGAGCGGACCCAGCTTGGTCACGTCCTCGCCCTTGAGCTCGATGCGGCCGGCATCGGGCGCGATCTGGCCCAGCATGCTGTTGAAGAGCGTGGTCTTGCCCGAGCCGTTGGGGCCGATCACGCCGAAGATCTCGCCGGGGCGCACTTCGAAGCTCACGCCGGCGACGGCCTGGATGGCGCCGTAGGCCTTCTTGAGATCGCTCACGCGAAGTACCGGCACGACCTGCTGCTCAGGCACGATGGCCTCCGCAAGTACGGCGCTCATGTGATGGCTCCCATGCTCGCGGCAGCCGCCGATCGCGCGGCCGAGGCTTCGCGCGCCTCGCGCCGCGCCCGGATGCGATCGGGGATCGAGAGCAATCCGTCCGGCAGCCAGACCATCAGCACCACCACGGCAGCGCCGAACAGCGGCAGGTACCAGTCGGCCACTCCGGGCACGTCGCGCAGCCATTCGGGCACGATCACGCCGACGGCCGCGCCGAGCACCGGCCCCCAGAAGTAGCCGGGGCCGCCAACCACCACCATCAGGTACATCATGATCGAGGCCGCCACGGTGAAGGGCGCCGGCTCGATGAACTGCACCAGCGAGGCGAACAGCGCGCCGGCGATGCCCGCGTAGGCGGCGCCGATGGCAAAGCTCAGCAAGGTGTAGCTGCGCACGCTGATCCCCAGGCTCTCGGCCCGGATCGGGTTGTCGCGCAGCGCGGTGAAGGCCTTGCCCCAGGGCGATCGCAAGAGCCCCCACAGCAGCAGCGCGAGCAGCACGGCGACGGCCAGCACGAAGTAGTAGTAGGCCAGGTTGCCCTCCAGCGACAGCCCGGCCAGCTCGGGCCGCGGGATGTTGTTGATGCCGAAGGTGCCGCCGGTCAGCCACTCCTCGTTGCGCATCAGGAGCCAGACCGCGGTATTGAAGCCCAGCGTGGCGAAGGCGAGGTAGATCGCCTGCACGCGCAGCGCCGGAAAGCCCAGCGCCAGGCCGACCGCGAAGCACAAGAGCGCCGCCGCGGGCAGGCCGAGCCAAAAGCTGATGCCGGCCTTCATGAGGATCGCCACCGTGTAGGCGCCGATGCCGAAGAAGGCCGCATGGCCCAGCGATTTCTGGCCCGCATAGCCCACCGTCAGGTTGAGCCCCATGGTGGCGATGATGAACACCAGCCAGTAGCTCAGCAGGTAGATGCCGTAGTTCTTGAGGAAGTTGGGCGCGACCAGCAGCGCGGCCGCAGCCGCGGCCATCAGCGCGAGATGCGTCTTCTTCATACCTTGCGCTCCTCTTTCTTGCCCAAGAGGCCCTGCGGCTTGAACAGGATCACGACCATGAAGATGACGAGCGCCACCGCGTCCTTGTAGGCCGGCGAGATATAGGCCGAGGCCAGGTTCTCCGCCACGCCGACGATCAGGCCGCCGAGCAGCGCGCCGCGCGAATTGTTGAAGCCGCCGATGATGGCCGCGAAGAAGGCCTTGGTACCCAGGCCCTCGCCCATGTCGAACTTGGCGAGGTAGGTGGGCGTGACCAGCAGCGCCGCCGCCACCGCCAGCGCCGCATTGATGGCGAAGGTGTAGAAGATCATGCGCGGCACGTTGATGCCCAGCACGCTCGCGCTCTCGGTGTTCTGCGCCACCGCCTGCATCGCGCGGCCGGTCACGGTCTTCGAGATGAAGGCCTGCGTGGCCAGCACGATCGCCACCGCCAGCCCGAAGGTGCCGAGGTCGGCCATCGTGACGGTCACGCCCGCCACGTTGAAGAGCTTGTCGGCGAAGAGGCTCGGGAACGGATGGGCCTCGGCGCTGTAGCCGGCGCGCACGCCGTTGCGCAGCGCGATCGACAGGCCGATGGTGGCCACCACGATCGGCATCATCCCGAACTTGAACAGCGGGTCGACCAGGCCGCGCTTGAAGAGCCAGCCCAGCACGAAGACCGCCACCACGATCGTCAGCACGAAGCTCACGGGGAGCGGCGCGCCGAAGGACATGAAGGCGAGCATCGCGAAGGCCGGCAGCATCACGAACTCGCCCTGCGCGAAGTTGATGGTGCCGCTGGCCTGCCACAGCAGCGTGAAGCCCAGCGCGGCCAGCGCATAGATGCTGCCGGTGGCCAGCCCGCTCATGAAGAGCTGGATGAAGTCCGTCATGCGAGGCTACTTGGCGGCTGCGCCCAGGGCCGGCAACGTGGCGATCACTTCCTGCTTGCCGTTCTTCACTTCCACCATGAAGCTCTCGCGGTCGAGGTCGCCGTTGGCGTCGACGCTGACGTCCATCAGCACGCCGGGCTGCTGCGCGGCGCTGACCTTCAGGCCGTGCAGCGCGGCGGCGACGGCCTTGCGGTCGAGCTTGCCGACCTTCTCGATCGCGGCCTTGAGCAGGTAGACGCCCGAGTAGCCCTTCATGCCGTTGTGGTCCGAGACGTACTTGTATTCCTTCTCGAACTTGGCGCGGAAGGCGCGAATGGCCGGGTTAGGCGCGTCGACCGTGAGCCCCACGTGCGCGATCGCGCCGTTGGCCGCCTCGCCCGCGAGGTCGATCACCTTCTGGCCGGTGAGCGTGGTCTCGCCCACGACCGGCTTGCTCCAGCCCTGCTTGCGCAGCTCGCGCAGCAGGCGCGCCGACTCTTCCTCGTTGCTGTAGGCGAAGAGCGCATCGGCATTGCTCTGCTTGGCGCGCAGCACCGCGGCGGAAAAGTCGATCTGGCCCGGCTCGGTCGAGATCTCGGACGCGATCTTCACCGGCGTGGCGGCCAGCGCCTTCTTCATCGAATCGAGGCCGCCCTTGCCGAAGTCGTTGTTGACGTAGATCACGGCCAGCGTCTTCGCCTTGAGCTGTTGGTCGATGTAGCGCGCGAGCTTCGGCATCGCGGTGGTCTGCGTGAAGCTGGTGCGGAAGATGTACTTGTTGCCCTGCTGCGTGATGCTGGCCGCCTCGCCGCCGGTGAAGTTGGGAATCTCGGCGCGGCGGCTCTCGGCCATGCTGACCATGATCGAGCCCGAGAACACCGGGCCGAAGATGGCGAAGACCTCGTTGTCCACCGCCTTCTGCGTCAGTCCCTTGGCGACGCCGGGGTTGCTCTGCGTGTCGCTGGTGCTGGACTCGATCTTCTTGCCGAGGATGCCGCCCGAGGCGTTGATCTCCTTCACCGCCAGCTCGACGCCGTTCTTGAAGTTGGTGCCGGCGGTCGCGCCGCCGCCCGAGAGCTCGACGATGTTGACGATCTTGATCGTGTTCTGCGCGAAGGCGCCGGAAGCGCCCGCGGCCACCGCGCAGGCGGCGATGAGCTGGATCGCGAAGCGACGCGATGGAACGATGGTCATGCTTGTCTCCTTGGGGTTGAATTGCTGGTGCTCACGTGGCTCTCGCTGATCCAGCGCGCGCTCTTCATTGCGCGCTGGCCGACCACCATGGGGTCGGAATTCACATAGTCGTCGTTGAACACCTCGAAGGTGTAGTGGCCGCGGTAGCCCTTGTCCTCGAGCAGCTGCACCAGGTCGCGCACGTCGTGCAGGCCCTCGCCCGGAAACAGGCGCTGGTGGCGCGCAAGCTCGATCATGTCGGCCTGGCGGTCGCTGTATTCGAAGAAGTAGTCGGCCAGCTGCACCAGGAAGATCTTCTCGACCGGCACTTCGGCCAGCTGCGCGAGCGTCTCGGGCGTGTCGTCGCCGTGCACCGACATGTGGAAGGAATCGAGATTGAGGCCGACGTTCTCTCGGTTGCAGCGCTTCACGATGTCCCAGGCCTGGTGCCAGCGGTTGACGTGGCGGCCCCAGGACAGGGCCTCGTAGCAAATGCGGATGTTGAGCGGCGTGGCCAGCGTGGCGAGCGTGCGCAAGTCTTCGGCCGCGCGCTCGGGGTCGTCGACGGCCAGCGGCGAGGTGGTGGAGCACACCAGCAGCAGGTCGGCGCCGACCAGCGCCATCTGGCGCAACTGCTCGCGCGCCATCTCGAGCCGGTGCGGCCGCATGGCATCGGGCGCGCATTCGAAGTCGCGCAGCGGCTGGAAGTCGGTCACCTTGAGGCCGCTGGCCTTGACCAGCTCGGCCGCCTTCTCGACACCGGCCGGATGGGCGATCAGGTCGCGCGCCCACAGCTCGACGCCGGAAAAGCCCGCGGCCTTCATGCACTCGAGCTTGTGCCCGAGGTCGCCGCCCATGGTGACGGTGTTGAAGCCGAAGCGGTCGAGGGCGATGGCCATGGCGTCCTCAGGCCACGCTGTCGGAGTGGTAGCGCAGCGGCGCGTCGATTTCCGCAGCCATTGCGTCCGGATAGATCAGCTCGCGCAGGAAGCGCGCGTCGTCGCGCACGCCATGCGCCGCGGCCGTATGGCCGAAGTAGTCGAGGTAGTACGGCATCTGCTGGATCAGCATTTCGAAGCCGGCCTGCGCATTGAGCCCGCGCGCACGGACGGCGCGCACCAGCGGCGTGGGCTGGTTGCGCAGCAGGATGTCGAACAGCGCCGCGTGCGCCTCCATGCGGGCCACGTCCACCGGCAGGGCATCGCCCTCCTTCAGGCCCAGCGGTGTGGCGTTGATGACCAGGTCGTAGCCTTCGGGATCGCTGCTGTCGACCGCGACCGTGGTCGCGTCGAAGAAGGCGTCGAGCTTGGCCGCGACCCCTGCCGCCTTGCCGGCCGAGATGTCGTGGAAGGCGATGTGCTCGGCGCCGTTGACCGTGCCGCCCTCGGCCAGCGCGACGCCGATGGCCGCGGCGCTGACGCCGGCGCCGAGGATCAGCACCCGCTTGCCGCGGAACGGGATGTTGTAGTGGTCCAGCGCGCCCAGCAGGCCCTCGCCGTCGAAGAGATCGCCCTCGAGCTCGCCGTTGGCGATGCGCCGCACCACGTTGACGGAGCCGGCGACGCGGCCGAACAGGCCGGCGCCGTCGAGCAGGTCCACCACCCGCGGCTTGTGCGGCGGCGCGATCACCATGCCGCGCACGTTCCTGGCGAGGAAGGCGGCCTTGACGAAAACGGCGAAGTCGCGCGTCGCCACCTGCACCGGCGCCATCACGGCGTCGATGCCGAAGCGCTCGAAGACGCTGTTGAACATGCGCGGCAAGCGCACGTTTGTCACCGGATCGCCGGGGATCAGGTAGAGGTCGGTGCTGCCGGCAATGGAGGGGAACATGGTGCTGTCTCGCTCTAGAGTTGTTCGGCTATCGCGCAATTTGGCAGGAACGGTCGCTAATGTAGGGTTCCCGCTTGCGCGATCCAAGTTCGGGGCGTGAAAATAGCGCGTTGATCGCACCCTCGTGATCGATCATCGAACGATTCCAGGGTTTGTCCCCAATGAGCATCGATACCCGCCCTGCCCCGCCCGAACTCGACAAGCGCGACTGGATCGCCGGCCTGGAGCGCGGCGTGTCCGTCATCGAGGCCTTCGACGACGCGCATCCGCGCATGACGGCGAGCGAGGCCGGCCAGCGCACCGGCATGACGCGCACCGCCGCGCGGCGCTATCTGCTCACCTTGCAGCACATGGGCTACGTGGCCGGGGACGGCAAGCTGTTCTGGCTCACGCCGCGGGTGCTGCGCCTCGGCCAGTCGTACCTGGAGTCGGCGCGACTGCCGCGCATCGTGCAGCCCTTTCTGCAGCGGGTGGCGGCCGGCACGCACGAGATCGCGTATCTCAGCGTGATGGACGGCGACGAGGTGGTCTACATCGCGCGCAACGGCCCCAACCGCAGCATGAGCACCGGCTACGTGCTGGGCGCGCGGGTGCCGGCGCAGGTCACGGCCTCCGGCATGCTGATGCTGGCGATGCGCGGCGACGAGGAGCTCAACCACTGGCTGGCCACGCACGAGCTCACCGTCTTCACCTCGCACACCATTTCGAGCAAGGAGCGCATGAAGCTCGAGCTCGCGCGCATTCGCGCACAGGGATGGGCGCTGTCGGAGCAGCAGCTGGACCTCAATTCGCGCGGCATCGCCGTGCCGCTGCGCGACCGCCACGGCGAGCTGGTGGGCGCGCTCAACATCACGATGCCCATGGGCCACGAAGGCAGCGAGGACGCGGTCGCCCGCGTCCTCCCGGTGCTGCGCGAAACTGCGCAGGCGATGCGCAATTTGATCTAGGGCCTGTTAACGCTATTTGCGGGGATCGCGTTGCCAGGGGCTGGATGCAAGGCGCCCGCGCTTGCAAGGCTTGCGCCTTGCAAGCGCGGGCAACGCCGCAGACGGCCCCTTGGCTGGGCAACCCGCAGGGAAGGCCTGCCAGGGCGCGCCACTCGGCGTTGCGCTCCTTGTGCGTGCCGACGCACGCACGGCGTCGCACGCCTTGATTGGCCCGCCCTGGCAGGCCTTCGCGACCCCGCAAATAGCGTCAACAGACCCTAGGCCGCGGCCTTCGCCAACCGCGCGTCGGCCAGCGTCTGCTCCCGCATGCGCTCATACTCCGGCTTCGGCACCGGCACCGCGTCGGGATTGCCGAGATCGTTCATGTGGACACGGTAGGTCTCGCGCGCGCTCAGCGCGGCGAGTGCCGAAATGACCGTGATGCCGAAGGCCAGCGAGCCGATGATCAGCGGGATGTTGGCCGCCCCCGGAGGCGCCACTGTGGCGAACAGCGCGGGCAGCATCGCAGTGGCGGCGGTGCCGATGTTCTGCGAGATCGCCATCGCCGAGACGCGGGTGCGGGTCGGGAACAGCTCGGGGTAGAAGCTCGGGAAGACCGCGTTGTAGCCCTGGTAGACAACGCCCCACATCAGGAGCGACATGCAGATCGCCAACGGCACGTTCTTGATGCTGATCGCGTAGAGATAGCCGAAGGCCAAGAGGCCCGAGGCCAGCGCGCCGAAGACGATGGGCGGCTTGCGGCCGATGCGGTCCGAGAGGTTACCGACGTACGGAATGACCAGCACCGCGAGGATGTTGCCGAGCACCGGGATCCACAGGTAGATGTCCTTCGCGAAGCCGATGCCGTAGGCGGACTGCACCGCATAGGCGGCGCCGAAGATGGTCGCGACCACGGGAATCACGTTCATCAGCGCCATCAGCACGACGCGCAGCATGTCCTTCCAGCTGTACCTGAAGGCATCGACGATCGGCGAGCGCGGACGCTCGTTCTGCTTGCCTTCCTCGGCGAAGGCGGGCGTCTCGTCGACCTCGCGCCGGATGATGTAGCCGGCGACGATGACGATGAAGCTCAAGAGGAAGGGAATGCGCCAGCCCCAGCTGTTGAAGGCTTCCTCGGGCATGTAGTGCGCGAGCGGCAGGAACACCGCCGCCGCCAGGATCTGGCCGGCCTGCACGCCCTGCAGCGTGAAGCTGGCGAAGAAGCCGCGCCGTCCGAAGGGCGCGTGCTCCAGGATCATCGAGCTGGCGCCCGAGATCTCGCCGGCCACCGCGAATCCCTGCACCAGGCGGCAGATCACGAGCAGCACCGGCGCCAAGAGGCCGACCTGGTCGTAGGTGGGCAAGAGGCCGACGGCGATGGTCGAGAAGCCCATCAGGAACATGCACAGGACCAGCACCTGCTTGCGGCCGTGGGTGTCGCCCCAGTGGCCGAGGAAGAAGGCGCCGATCGGCCGCGCCACGTAGCCGACGCCGTAGGTCGCGAGCGAGGCGACGATGGCGATATTCGGATCGCCCTTGGGAAAGAAGATCTGCGGAAAGATCAGCGCTGCCGCGGTGGCGTAGATGAAGAAGTCGTAGTACTCGAGGGCCGAGCCGATCCAGCCGCTGGCGGCGGCTTTCTTCGACTGGTGCCGGCCTTGCGGCTCGTGCGCCTGGGGTTTGCTCATGGGTGTCTCCATTGGGAAGGGGCGAGGCGACTGTAGGTGCGCCGCCGGAGCGCGGGCAATGCAGCGGAACAAGGGTGCGATCGATGATCGAACAATCTCGTGCGACTTTCGCGCGGAATAGGGGTTTGTCCCCGGGTGCGCGAGGCGGGCTGCCTGACCGATACGGTCTTGCTTTCGCACCCTTTTCACGACGGTACGCAAAGGCCCGCACACATACTTTTTTGCATTTTTCCGGGTTAACCCCTGGCTGAGGCGCCAACGCTTGCTTCTACTATTTATTCAACTTGAATTAATTAATTGACTCCCTTCCCGGGTCAGGAGACAGCCAAGTGACGACAGCCGGTCCCGGTCGGGGCACCAATTCGGTCAACCTGCGCCTCTACAACGAGCGCAGCCTGCTGCAGCGGCTGCGCCGGGCCGGCGAGGCGTCGAAGGCCGACTTGGCACGCTGGGCCCAGCTCACCAACACGGCCGTCGGCAGCATCGTGCAGTCGCTCGAGGAGTCGCGGCTGATCGAGCCCGCGGGCCGCCGGCAGGAAGGCCAGCGCGGCCAGCCCGCCGGGCTCTACCGCATCAATCCCGAAGGCGCCTACGGCATCGGCGTGCGGCTGGACCGCACCAGCATCGAGACCGTGATGATCGACCTCGGCGGCAAGATCCTGGCGCGCGCGGCCCACGACATGCTGCTGCCCCACCCCGACCGCGCGCTGGCGCTGGTGCAGAAGGACGTGAGCCGGATGATCGCCACGCTCGACGCGGCGCAGCAACGCCGGCTCATGGGCGTCGGCCTGGCGCAGCCCTACAACCTCGGCAGCTGGCTGCGCGAGCTGGACCTGAAGGCGGACTTCCGCATCTGGGACGAGGTCGACTTCGGCGCGATGCTGGCGCGCGCCGTGGACCAGCCCGTCTTCAAGGAGAACGACGGCAACGCGGCTGCGATCGCCGAGTTGTTCTTCGGCATCGGCCGCGAGGAGAACGACTTCCTCTACATCTTCATCGGCGCGGCGCTGGGCGCGGGCGCGGTGATCGGCGGCGAAAGCCTGCGCGGCCCCACCGGCAACGCGGCCGACCTCGGCCTGATGCCGGTGCCGCCCAGCCGCCTGGCCTCGGCCCCGCTGTCCGACCGGCGCTGGGACATCCTGCTCTCGCGCGCCTCGCTCAACGCGCTGGCGCGCCACCTGCGCCACCACGGCATCGCCGTGCGCGGCCACGCCGACCTCGAGGCTTGCGTCAAGTCCAGCCGGCCCGAGGTGCGCGAATGGATCGACGACTGCATCGATGCGCTGGTGCCGTCGACACGCGCATCGCTGGCCGTGCTCGACCTGCCGGTGGTGGTGATCGACTGCGACATCGACAGCGGCCTGATCGACGAGCTCATGAAGCGCCTCGACGTAGGCCTGCGCGCGATCGCACCTGAGGCGCGCCAGACCCCGCGAATCCTGCGCGGCAGCTTCCGCGCCGACGCCGGTGCGATCGGCGCGGCCAGCCTGCCGATGTTCTTCAACTTCTCGCCGCGCGCGGACGTGCTGCGCGGACGTTCACGCCCCCGCCACCCGGAGACAGCGAATGCATGAAGCACCCCCCGCGCTGCTGGAGCTGCGCAAGATTTCCAAGACCTTTCCCGGCGTCAAGGCGCTGCAGGATGTGCGGCTGCGCGCCAGCGCCGGCCACGTGCATGCACTGATGGGCGAGAACGGCGCCGGCAAGTCGACGCTGATGAAGGTGCTGTCGGGCGCCTACATGCCCGACCCCGGCGCCGAGATCCTGATCGACGGCAAGCAGGTCCATATCGACGGTCCGCTCGCGGCCAAGCAGCTCGGCGTCTCGGTGATCTACCAGGAGCTGAGCCTCGCGCCCAACCTCAGCGTGGCCGAGAACATCTACATGGGCCGGGCCCTGCGACGCGGCGGCCTGGTCGACCGCGCCGGCATGGAAAGCGCCTGCGCGGCCACGCTGCAGCGCCTGGGCGCCGACTTCGGCTCGGCGACGCGCGTCGCGACGCTTTCAATCGCGCAGCGCCAGCTGGTCGAGATCGCGCGCGCGGTGCACTTCGACTGCCGCATCCTGGTGATGGACGAGCCGACCACGCCGCTCTCGACGCACGAGACCGACCGCCTGTTCGCGCTGATCAAGCGCCTGCGCGACGAGGGCCTGGCGATCCTCTACATCAGCCACCGCATGGACGAGATCGACGAGCTCGCCGACGAGGTCACAGTGCTGCGCGACGGCAGTTACGTCGGCACGCTCACGCGCGCCGAGTTCTCGCGCGACAAGCTGGTGAAGATGATGGTGGGCCGCGATCTCTCGGGCTTCTACCGCAAGGAGCACCACGGCCAGCACACCGGCGACCGCGCGCTCACGGTGCGCGGCCTCGGCGACGGACAGCGCGTGCACGACTGCAGCTTCGAGCTGCATGCGGGAGAAGTGCTCGGCCTGGCCGGCCTGGTCGGCGCCGGCCGCACCGAGCTGGCGCGCCTGATCTTCGGCGCCGATCCGAGCACCGGCGGCGAGATCTCCTTGAATGGCAGCGGCGCGCTGCTGAAGATCGCCAAGCCGATCGACGCGATCCGCTCGGGCATCCTCTACCTCACGGAGGACCGCAAGGGCCAGGGCCTGTTTCTCGACCAATCGGTGCGCGACAACATCAACGTGATGGTGTGCCCGCGCGACGCGAACGCCGGCGGCGTGATGGACGGCAAGCGCGCCGCCCAGCGCGCGCGCGACGCGATCGCGCAGCTGTCGATCCGCGTGCCCTCGGCGCGGGTCAACGTAGGCTCGCTCTCCGGCGGCAACCAGCAGAAGGTGCTGCTGGCCCGGCTGCTCGAATTGGCGCCGAAGGTGCTGATCCTCGACGAGCCGACGCGCGGCGTCGACATCGGCGCCAAGAGCGAGATCTACCGCCTGATCGACGAGCTGGCACGACGCGGCGTCGCGGTGCTCGTGATCTCGAGCGAACTGGCCGAGGTGGTCGGCATCTGCGACCGTGTGATCGTGATGCGCGAAGGCCACCTCGTCGGCGAGGTGGGCGGCGCGAGCGCCCTGCCCATCACCCAGGAAAACATCGTCGCGCTGGCCACCGGCGCGGCCGCCATCCACGCCCCCGTTCTGCACTGAGCCAAACAAACGGCGCAACAGGAGACATCCCCATGACCAAGCAGACCTCCCCCGCCATCCCGGCACCGGACAACGCCGCCCTGCCCTCCGCCCTGCGCGGCGCCTCCGGCAAGGAGATCATGCGTGCCCTCGGCATGCTGCCGGTGCTGGTGCTGCTGTGCATCGGCTTCAGCTTCGCGAGCGACAACTTCTTCAGCCTGCAGAACCTGTCGATCATGACGCAGCAGGCCTCGATCAACATCGTGCTGGCCGCCGGCATGACCTTCGTGATCCTCACCGGCGGCATCGACCTGTCGGTGGGCTCGATCCTCGCAGGCTCCGCGGTGGTGGCGATGCTGGTGTCGAACGTGCCGGAGTTCGGCATGCTCGGCATTGCCGCCGGCCTGGCCTGCGGGCTGCTGTTCGGCCTGATCAACGGCGTGCTGATCGCCTTCGTCAAGCTGCCGCCCTTCATCGTGACGCTGGGCTCGCTGACCGCGGTGCGCGGCATCGCGCGGCTGCTCGGCAACGACACCACCGTGTTCAACCCGCAGCTGCCCTTCGCCTTCATCGGCAACGGCGAGGTGCTGGGCGTGCCCTGGCTGGTGATCATCGCCTTCGCGGTAGTGGCGCTGTCGTGGTTCATCCTGCGCCGCACCGTGCTGGGCTTGAACATCTACTCGGTCGGCGGCAACCCCGAGGCCGCGCGCCTGGCGGGCATCAAGGTCTGGGCGGTGCTGCTCTTCGTCTACTGCACCTCCGGGCTGCTCTCGGGCCTGGGCGGGGTCATGGCCTCGGCGCGGCTCTACGCGGCCAACGGCCTGCAGCTCGGCGCCTCGTACGAGCTGGACGCGATCGCGGCGGTCATCCTCGGCGGCACCAGCTTCGTCGGCGGCACCGGCTCGATCCTCGGCACGCTGATCGGCGCGCTCATCATCGCGGTGCTGACCAACGGCTTGATCCTGATGGGCGTCTCCGACATCTGGCAGTACATCGTCAAGGGCCTGGTGATCATCGGCGCCGTCGCGCTCGATCGCTATCGCCGCAAAGATTCCGCCAGAACATGAGCCCTCCCCCAGGCTCCGCGCACTTCGTGTCGCTCCTCCAACCCCCTCGCTGGGGGCAACACCAGCGGCCCGGCAAAGCCGGTTCCGCGGTGTTCCCCGCAAATGCTTTTTCCCACCGCAACCAAGGAGACTCTTCCATGCGCAAGTCATTGTTCGCACTCGCCGTCATCGCAGCGGCACTCGCTGCCCCTGCGGCGCAAGCCCAGCAGAAGCAGATCAAGAGCGTCGGCATCACGCTCGGCTCGCTCGGCAATCCCTTCTTCGTCTCGCTCGCCAAGGGCGCCGAAGCCAAGGTGAAGCAATACAGCCCGAACGCCAAGGTCAATGCGCTGTCTGCCGACTACGACCTCAACAAGCAGTTCTCGCAGATCGACGGCTTCATCGCCTCGGGCACGGACATGATCCTGGTCAATGCGGTCGACGCCAAGGCCATCGAGCCCGCGCTGCAGAAGGCCAAGAAGGCCGGCATCGTGGTGGTGGGCGTGGACGTGGCGGCCAACGGCGCCGACGCGACCGTGCAGACCAACAACGTGCAGGCCGGCGAGCTCGCCTGCCAGTACATCGTCGACAAGCTCGGCGGCAAGGGCAACGTGATCATCCAGAACGGCCCGCAGGTGTCGGCGGTGATCGACCGCGTCAACGGCTGCAAGACGGTGCTGAAGAAGAGCCCCGACATCAAGATCCTGTCGGACGACCAGGACGCCAAGGGCTCGCGCGAAGGCGGGCTCAACGTGATGCAGAACCACCTGACGCGCTTCCCCAAGATCGACGCCGTGTTCGCCATCAACGATCCGCAGGCCATCGGCGCCGATCTGGCGGCCAGGCAGCTGAACCGCAAGAACATCGTCATCACTTCGGTCGATGGCGCGCCCGACATCGAAACGGCGCTCAAGAGCGACACGCAGGTGCAGGCCTCGGCCAGCCAGGACCCGTACATGATCGCGCAGAAGGCGGTCGAGATCGGGCACGACATCATGAACGGCAAGAAGCCCGCCCAGCCGATGACGCTGCTGCCCTCGACCTTGATCACGCGCACGAACGTCAAGGACTACAAGGGCTGGCAGGCCCCACGCTGATCGCACAACAGGGAGTACAGCAATGTTCGTGGTCTGCGGCGAAGCCCTGATGGATGTCTACATGGGCGAATGGACGGCCACCGGCATGACGCTCGATTCGCGCATCGGCGGCTCGCCGCTCAACGTGGCGCAAGGCCTGGCGCGGCTGGAACGGCCGGTGGCCTTCCTGGCCGGCCTCTCGACCGATGCCTGCGGAGAGCGCCTGCTGGCCTCGCTGCGCGACGAAGGCGTCGATACCTCGCTGGTGCTGCGCAGCGATGCGCCGAGCACGCTCAGCGTGATCAGCGTCGACGCTGCAGGCGTGCCGCGCTATGCCTTCCACGGCACGGGCGCGGCGGACCGGCAGATCACGCTCGACACGCTGCCGCCGCTGCCAAAAGCGGCGCGCGTGCTGCAGTTCGGTTCCTACGCGCTCGCGGTGGAACCGGTCGGAAGCGCGCTGCGCGCCCTGGCGGCGCGCGAGCGCGAACGGCTGCTGATCGCCTACGACCCCAACGTGCGGCTCAACGTCGAGCCCGACCTCGCGCGCTGGCGCGCGGTGGTCGAGCAGATGGTGTCGATCGCGCACCTGGTCAAGGTCAGCGACGAAGACCTGGGGCTGCTCTATCCGGCCGAAACGCCGCCGCAGGTGGCGGCACGCTGGCTCGAGCGGGGCGCGAGCCTGGTCGCGGTGACGCGCGGTCCCCATGGGGCGAGCGCATGGACCCGGGCGGCGCAGGCCGAGGTGCCCTCGCCGGAGACCGAGGTGGTGGACACGGTCGGCGCGGGCGATACCTTCCAGGCCGCGCTCCTGACCTGGCTGGACGAACACGATGCGCTCACGCCCGAGGCGCTGTCGGCGCTCGACCCTGCGTCGCTCGCCGACCTGCTGGGCTTTGCCGCCCGCGCCGCCGCGATCACCTGTTCGCGTCGCGGCGCAGACATGCCGCGGCGGGACAAGCTGAGCTGAGGCTTTTCAGAGCGCGCCGAATCCTTCGATGAATGGCTCGATGGCGAGGATGGGGAACTTGGTTGCCCCCGACAGCACCAGGAGATCGCGGTCGCCCGTCACCAACATCGCCTTGCCGGCGGCCGCGAGTTGCAGGAAGGGCAGATCGAAGGGGTCACGGCACACCGGCACTGCCGGCGGGGGATCGGGCAGCGTGACCACCTGAGCAAAGGGAAGGTAGTCGGCCAGCAGCTCTTCGCGCTCCTGCGGCGAGAGCCGGAACTTGGGGTAGCCCAGCACGCGCACCAGCTCACCCGCGGTCGCCGTACTGATGAGCGGCGTGCAGGCGCCTTGCTGCCACAGTTCGCGCAGCCGCCGCGTCGCCGGTCCGCCGAACAGCAAGGCCGAAAGAACCACATTGGTGTCGAACACCACCCGCCGGGCGGCCACGCGCTCAGGCCTTGCGCCTTGTGGCGGGAGCGCCGCCGGCCGAGCGTGCACGCTTGACGCGATAGGCGGGCGGCGGCTCGGCCGCCATCAGCGCAGCCGGTTCGGCTCCCTGCCGCGCCCAATCAATGGCGTCGCGGACGTCCACGTCGCTCAAGCCCAGCGCCGCAAGCTTGGCGCGGACCGCATCGCCGCGCTGGATCCGCACTGGCGTCAGCACGATCTGGCCGTCGTGCACCGCGACGTCGAAGTACTCCGTGGCCCCGACCTGGTCCGTCACGCTGCGCGGCAGCGTGAGCTGGTTTTTGGAGGTCATCTTGGCAAGCATGGGGATGTTCCTAAAGTAAGGAATCCTTACTTTAGCCATCCATCCCCGAGAGGTCAACCGCCCGCTTCCAGCCTCTGAGCCCGCCACGCGCAAGCACTGCCCACGACGGCGAGCAGGGTCGCCACGCCGAACATCGCCACATAGCCGAACTGCTGCGCGATCGCGCCGCCGGCGAGCACGCCGAGCACGCCGCCGAAGCCGTAGCCGATCACCGTGAAGAGCGCCTGCCCGCGCCCGCGCAGCCGTCCCGGGAAGTGGCGCGACACCATCGCGATGCAGGCCGTGTGGTGCGCGGCGAACGAGAGCGCGTGCAGAGCCTGCGCCACCACCAGCGCCCAGACCCAGGGGCCGCATCCCGCGGTGATGCCCATGCGCAGCACCGCGGCGATGCCGCAGATCAGGAGCCAGCGTGGCATCGCGAACAGGCCCAGCAGCCTGCCCTGCAGGTAGAACCACGCGATCTCGGCCACCACCGACAAGGCCCACAGCAGGCCGATGGTCCCCTTGCCGTAGCCGAGCGAATCGAGGTACAGCGAGAGAAAGCCGTAGACCGCGAAGTGCGCCATCACGTGGAAGAACAAGGAGATGAAGAACCAGCGCACGGCCGGAATTCGCAGCACCGGCCCGACCGGCTCCTTCGCTTCGGTGTGGGCCACCGCCGGCTCCCGGACGTCGGGCAGGCGCAGCGTCGCGATCAGCACGATAGCGAGCGTGCCGCCCGCCCAGGCCGGGAAGTGCCCCATGCCGAACTGCTCGAACCATTCGCCGGCAAAGAAGACCGTGACCAGGAAGCCCGCCGATCCCCAGAGCCGGATGCGGCCATAGCGCCCCCAGTCGCCGGCCACCAGGTGCGCCATGGCCGCTTCGGTGAGCGACATCATCGAACTGGTGTGCGTGAACATCACCAGCAGCACCAGGCCCAGCCACCAGGCGCCGCCGTGCCACCACAGCCCCAACGAGGAGACCAGCGCTACCGCCGCGCTGATGCGCAGCAGCAGGACGCGCTGGCCCGTGTGGTCGCTCAACGCGCCCCACGCATACGGCGCGAAGACCCGCGTGACGGACTGCACCGAGGTCAAGAGGCTGATGGTGAAGATCGGCAGCCCCAGATCCTTCAACCACAGCGGCAGGTACGGGTTGAAGAAGCCGATGTGCGCGAAGTAGCTGGCCGAGAGTGCCGCAAAGGCCAGCAGGTGGCCGCGGCCGCCGGTCGAGGTCGGCCCCGGCGTCGGCACTAGAGGAAGGACGACTGCGGCGACGGCTGCGCCTCGTCGGCGGCTTGCCCCTGCTCCTGCTCTCCCTGCACGTCGCCGCACTGCGCGCGGTTGCGCAGCGCATGCTCCATCACGACCAGCGCCAGCATCGCCTCGGCGATCGGTGTCGCGCGGATGCCGACGCAGGGGTCGTGCCGGCCCTTGGTGACGACCTCGACCGGCTGGTTGTTGACGTCGACCGAACGGCGCGGGCTGATGATCGAGCTGGTCGGCTTGATCGCGATGCTGACCTCGAGGTCCTGCCCCGTCGTGATGCCGCCGAGCGTGCCGCCGGCGTTGTTGCTTTCGAAGCCCTCGGGCGTGATCGAGTCGCCGTGCACCGTGCCGCGCTGCGTGACGCTCGCGAAGCCGGCGCCGATCTCCACACCCTTGACGGCATTGATGCCCATCATGGCCCAGGCGATGTCGGCGTCCATCTTGTCGAACAGCGGCTCGCCGAGGCCCACCGGCACCTTCGAGGCGGTCACGCGGATGCGCGCGCCGCAGGAGTCGCCGGCCTTGCGCAGCGCGTCCATGTAGGCCTCGAGCTGGGAGACGTCGGCGATGGGCGCGAAGAAGGGATTGTTGGGCACATGCTCCCAGCTCTCGAAGGGAATCGCGATGTCGCCGATCTGCGCCATGCAGCCGCGGAACACCGTGCCGTACTTCTCGAAGAGCCACTTCTTGGCCACCGCGCCGGCCGCGACCATCGGCGCCGTGAGCCGCGCCGACGAGCGGCCCCCGCCGCGCGGATCGCGGATGCCGTATTTCTTCCAGTAGGCGAAGTCGGCATGGCCGGGACGGAACTGCTGCGCGATCTGGCCGTAGTCCTTGCTGCGCTGGTCGGTGTTCTGGATCAGCAGCGCGATCGGCGTGCCGGTGGTCTTGCCCTCGTACACGCCGGAGAGGATCTGCACCGCGTCGGGCTCGTTGCGCTGCGTCACGTGGCGGCTGGTGCCGGGGCGGCGGCGATCGAGGTCGCCCTGGATGTCGGCCTCGCTGAGCGCCATGCCGGGCGGGCAGCCGTCGATGACGCACCCGATGGCGGGACCATGGGACTCGCCGAAGTTGGTAACCGCGAAAAGGGTGCCGAAGGTGTTGCCGCTCATGCCAGCCCCCACGTTCGGCACTTCGTGTCCTCGCTGCCCCCCGAAGGGGCCTTCGCTTGCTTGAAGCGGTTCTGCGCTGCGCTCATGCGGCGGATTATCCCAACAAAGTGGCCTCGGCATCCCCCGATGGCTCGGCCGGCGGCGTTCCCACGCGCCTCAGCATGACTGCAGCCAGTACCGCGGCCGCGAGCGCCACCGCCGCGCTGATGGTGGCCGTCATTTCGAAGGCCCGCGCGAAAGCTTCGCGCCCCGCATCCAGCAAGGCCGCGCCGGCAGGTCCGGGCAGCGTCGCCGCCGTGTCCGCCGCGACGCCGAGATTGGCGCGCGCGGCCTCCATGGCCTCGGAGGGCACGCCGTCCAGCCGCGCCTCGCCCATGGCGTGCCGATAGATGGCGACGATCACGCTGCCCAGCATCGCGATGCCCAGCGCGCCGCCGAACTCCGAGCTCGTTTCCGAGATGGCAGATGCCGCACCGGCGCGCTCGGGCGGCGCGGTGCCGACCATCAGATCGACCGCCAGCGTGAACGCGAACGAAAGCCCCAGCGACAGGATCCCGTAGGCCACGACCAGCCTGACCAGGCCGTCGATTCGGTCCACCGTGCTCAGCAAGGCGAAGCCCGCCGCGGCCACGGCCAGCCCGCCCGCCACCACGAAACCGGGGCGCACCACCCGCACGAGCCGCGGCGCGATGGTGGACCCGATGGCGAAGGCCACGCCCGAAGGCACGCTCCACAGGCCCGCCTGCAAGGGCGACAGACCGAGCACCAGCTGCAGGTACTGCGCGATGAAGAGGAACCCGCCGAAGGCGATGAAGAAGGCCAGCGTATTGATCGCGAGCGCAGCGCTGAAGGCCGGCACGCGGAACAGCCGCAGCTCGATCAGCGGATCGGCCAGCCGCCCCTGCCGGCGGATGAAGGCGATGCCGATCGCCACGCCCACCGCGATCGCCGCCAGCGGCAGCACGCCCACGCCCGCTTCCGCGATGCGCTTGAGCCCATAGATCACGGCGAGCACCGCCAGCAGCGACTGCGCCGCACTCAGCAGGTCGAGCCGCCCGGCCTGCGCGTCGCGGTACTCGGGCAAGAGCCAGGGCCCGAGCGCAAGCAGCAGCAACATGACCGGCACGCCGATCAGGAACACCGAGCCCCACCAGAAGTACTCGAGCATGGCGCCGCCGACCAGCGGGCCGATGGTGCCGCCGATCGAGAAGCTCGCGATCCAGATGCCGATGGCCACGCTGCGCTCGTGCGCGTCGAGGAACATGTTGCGGATCAGCGAGAGCGTCGAGGGCGCGAGCGTGGCGCCCGCGATGCCCAGCAGCGCGCGCGTGGCGATCAGCATCGCGGCACTGGTCGAGAAGGCTGCCAGCACCGAGGCGATGCCGAAGCAGGCCGCGCCGATCAAGAGCAGCCGGCGCCGGCCGATGCGGTCGCCCAGCGTGCCCATGGTGATCAGCGAGCCCGCGAGCATGAAGCCGTAGATGTCGACGATCCACAGCATCTGGGCGCTGGTCGGATGCAAGGCGGCGCTCAGGTGCGGCACCGCGAGGTTGAGGACCGTGAGGTCCATCGAATAGATCATGCAGGGCAGCGCGATGACGGCCAGGCCGATCCATTCGCGCGTGCTGGCCCTGGCGCCGGCGGCCGAGCTGTTCATGGCTTGCCTTCCCAGACCACCACCGGCCGCACTTCGATGCTGCCCACGCGCGCGGACGGAATGCCGGCGGCGAGGCGCACAGCCTCTTCCTCGTTCGCGGCTTCGACCAGGTAGAAGCCGCCGAGCTGCTCGTTGGTTTCGACGAAGGGGCCGTCGGTAACCGACAGCTTGCCATTGCGCACGCGCACGACGGCGGCCGTGCGCGCGGCCTCCAGGCCCTCCGATGCGACCAGCTGTCCGCTGGCGCGCAGCTGGTCGTCGTAGTCGAGATGGGCATTCACGAAGTCGCGCAGCTCGCCGGGCGAAAGCACGCTCATCTGTTCGGCGGTGGCGAAGATCATGCAGAGATATCTCATGGCGCGATCCTTTCGACCTTCGCGACCGGGCGCACCTCGATGCTGCCGTACTTCGCGAGCGGAATTCTTGCGGCCACCTGGATCGCCGCGTTGAGGTCCTGGACGTCGATCAGGATGAAGCCGCCGAGCTGCTCCTTGGTCTCGGCGAAGGGGCCGTCGGTCTGCGACAGCTTGCCGTTGCGCACCTGCACGACCTTGGCGGTCTTCACCGACTGCAGGGCTTCCGCGACGATCAGCTGGCCGCGCGCATCGAGCTCCTTGTCGTAGTCCATCGAATCGGCGTCCAGCGTGGCGCGTTCGCTCGGCGTCATCGTCTCGAGCAGCTTGTGGTCGAAATAGACCATGCAGAGGTATTTCATGGGCATCTCCAGAAAAATGGGGTGGCTGACACCACTGGTCGAACGCAGAGGCCGCCGATCGACATCCGCGTGCGCTCGAATTTGTTTCAGGATGCAAGCTCGGCCAGCCGCCGCTCGAGAAACTGCCGCTCGGGGGCCTGGCGCACGAGCGTCAGCGCACGTTCGTACGATGCCCTTGCTTCCGCCGTGCGGCCGAGGCGCCGGCACAGGTCGGCGCGTGCCGCGTGGGCCAAGTGGTAGTCCGCGAGCTCGCCGCGCGCGAGGATGTCATCGATGAGCGCCAAGCCGGCCGCTGGCCCGTCGCGCATCGCGATCGCGACCGCGCGGTTGAGCGCCACCACCGGCGAAGGCTCGGCGCGCAGCAGCACCTCGTAGAGGCCGGCGATCTGGGTCCAGTCGGTGGATTGCGAATCCGCGGCTTCGGCATGCACCGCCGCGATGGCGGCCTGCAGCGTGTAGGGCCCGAAGCGGCGCGACGAGAGCGCGCGCATCACGAGCGCGGAACCCTCCTCGATCGATGACTTGTTCCACAGGCTGCGATCCTGTTCGTCGAGCAGCACCATCTCGCCCGACGGCAAGCTGCGCGCGGCACGCCGCGACTCATGCAGCAGCATCAGCGCCAAGAGGCCCATGACCTCCGGCTCGGGCAGCAGTTCGAGCAGCAGCCGGCCGAGCCGGATCGCCTCGGCCGACAGGTCGGGACGCGTCAGCGTCTCGCCGGACGAGGCCGCATAGCCTTCGTTGAACACCAGGTAGACCACGCGCAGCACGGCATCGAGCCGTTCGGCCAGTTCGGCTACCGGCGGCACCTGGTAGGGAATGCGTGCCTCTCGGATCCTGGCCTTGGCGCGCACGATGCGCTGCGCGATCGTCGGCGCCGGCACCAGGAAGGCATTGGCGATGTCCTCGGTGGCAAGGCCGCAGACTTCGCGCAGCGTCAGCGCGACCTGCGCATCGGGCGCCAGCGCCGGATGGCAGCAGGTGAAGACGAGGCGCAGGCGGTCGTCCTCCAGCGCCTCGGCATCGGCATCGCGCTCGTCCCAGGCGAGCGCCGGGTCGGAGATGCCCTCGACCGCGCCGTCTGCGTCCTCCCAGGCGTCGAAGCGTGCGCGGCGGCGGATGACGTCGATGGCCTTGAAGCGTCCGACGGACACCAGCCAGGCGCGCGGGTTGCCCGGGATGCCGCTCGCAGGCCACTGCTCGAGCGCCGCGCGAAAGCCGTCGTGCAGCGCCTCCTCGGCCAGGTCGAAATCGCCGAGCAGGCGCACCAGCGTCGCGAAGATGCGGCGCGACTCGCTGCGGTAGAGCGCGTCCACCGCCTCGCGCACCGCGGCCGGCGCTGTTGCCATCAGGCCGCTTCCGCGTTGCCGAGCAAGGCCTCCAGCTTCACCAGCGAGCCGGTCCAGCCGTGTTCGTGGCCTTCGCGCGCGGCCTCGTCGACGAACTGCTCGTGGCGCAGCACCAGCTCACAGCCGCGGCCCGCGGGCTCGATCAGCACCGTGACGCGCGATTCGCGCTCGGGCGTGCTGTGCCAGGCCCAGCTGAAGACCAGCTTGCGGTTCGGAACGATCTCGCGGTAGGTGCCGCCGACCTCGTGCCGCTCGCCGCTCGCGTCCAGCATCACCACCCGGAAGCGGCCGCCCACGCGCAGGTCGATCTCGCAGGCTGGCACCGAGACGATCTCGGCCGGGCCGAACCACAGCTTCAGCGCTTGCGGGTCGGTCCACGCCCGCCAGACTTTCTCGCTGTCGACTTCGTAGTGCCGGCGGAGCGTGAGCGAGGGGCGTTCTTGGTCTCGGGTGGCAGGGCTCGCCATGCGGTCTCCTCTTGGTGGTACAGGAAGCGGGCCAGGGCGTCGAGGCGCTCGGCCCAGAATTTTTCATAGCGCGACAACCACACGGCGGCCTCCTGCATAGGCTGTGGCGAGAGCTCGCAGCGCACGATGCGGCCCTCCTTCGTGCGGGAGACGAGCCCGGCGTTCTCGAGCACGCGCAGGTGCTTCATGAAGCCGGTGAGCGACATGCCGTGCGGCTGCGCGAGTTCGGACACGGTGAGGCCGCCACCCTCCTCCAGCGTTTCGAGCACCGCGCGGCGCGTCGAATCGGAAAGCGCGGCGAAGACGGCATCCAGGGTGTCTGCATCAGAGTGAACCATGCGGTTGAGTTTCGAAGCGCGCAGCACCCTTGTCAAGCCGCACGCGGGTTCCCGCTCCTACGCCTCGGAAAGTAGGCACGCGGCCGAGGGCCAAGACCTCGTTGGCTTACTGAGTTTTCAGTAATTCTTGAAATTACAGCAAATTGACGCCACAATCGCGCCATGGCCGACCACGACGCTACCGACAGCAACGCGCAACTCCCTCCCCTCAGCCGCCAGTTCGTCGCTCACTTCGGCGAGATGGGCAGCAAGTGGGGCATCAACCGCACCGTCGGCCAGATCTATGCGCTGATCTTCATATCGGAACGCGCGCTCAACGCCGACGAGATCGCCGAGCTGCTCGAGTTCTCGCGCTCCAACGTCAGCGTGGGCTTGAAGGAGCTGCAGGCCTGGCGCCTGGTGCGGCTGCGCCACCTGCCCGGCGACCGCCGCGAGTACTTCGAGGCGCCGGCCGACGTCTGGGAAATCTTCCGCGTGCTGGCCGAAGAGCGGCGCCGGCGCGAGATCGAACCCACGCTGTCGATGCTGCGCAATGCCTTGCTCGAATCGCCCACCAGCGCGGCCGAGCGGCACGCGCAGGCCCGCATGAAAGAGATGCACGAGCTGATTGACCGGCTCATGACCTGGTTCGATGATGTCCAGAAGCTGGCGCCGGAGACCGCCATGCAGCTCATGGGCATGGGTGCGAAGGTGACCAAGGTGCTCGAATTCAAGGATCGCCTCACCGGCCGCACGGCGCCCAGGCCACCCGCGGCCTCCAGGGTGTCGAAGCCCGCCAAAAAGGAACAGTGAACGTGGACATCGACACCCTCCTCCTGTCGCGCATCCAGTTCGCGGCCAACATCAGCTTCCACATCCTCTTCCCCACCATCAACATCGCGCTCGGCTGGGTGCTGGTGTTCTTCCGCCTGCGCACGATGAGCGCGCGAGGCACGCCGGCCGCGCAGCAATGGGAGGCCGCCTACTATTTCTGGACCAAGGTGTTCGCGCTGAGCTTCGCGCTCGGCGTGGTCTCGGGCATCACGATGAGCTTCCAGTTCGGCACCAACTGGCCGGGCTACATGGAAAAGGCCGGCAACATCGCCGGGCCGCTGCTCGGCTACGAGGTGCTCACCGCCTTCTTCCTCGAAGCCACCTTCCTCGGCATCATGCTGTTCGGCCGCGACCGCGTGTCCGAGCGCATGCACCTCGTCGCGAGCCTGATGGTGGCGGGCGGCACCACGCTGTCGGCCTTCTGGATCCTGGCGCTCAATTCTTGGATGCAGACGCCCAGCGGCTACGAGATCGTGGACGGCCGCTTCCACGTGCTGAGCTGGTGGGACGTGATCTTCAGCCCGTCCTTCCCCTTCCGCCTGGCGCACAAGCTGCTGGCTTCGACGCTGACAGTGTCCTTTCTGATCGCCGGCCTGAGCGCCTGGCAGCTGCTGCGCAACACGCCCCATGCAGGCACGCGCAAGGCGCTGCGCGCCGGCGTCGCGATCGCCGCCATCGCGATCCCGCTGCAGATCTTCATGGGCGACCTGCACGGCTTGAACACGCTCCAACACCAGCCGGCGAAGATCGCCGCCATCGAAGGCGTCTGGCACACCGAGAAGAGTGCGCCGCTCACGCTCTTCGGCTGGCCGAACGAAAAAGAAGGCCGCACCGACTACGCGATCCAGGTGCCGAAGCTCGCGAGCCTGATCCTCGCCCACGACATCGACGCCGAGATCAAGGGCCTGAACGAGTTTCCCAATGCGCATCCGCCGGTTGCGCCGGTGTTCTGGAGTTTCCGCGTCATGGTGGGGATGGGCGTGCTGATGCTGGTGGTGTCGTGGTGGGCCGCCTGGGTGCTGCTTCGCCGCCGCAAGCAACACAGCGCCGAAGCGCCCGAGCCGCGCCGGCTGCTGTGGGCGCTGGCGGCCATGACCTTCTCCGGCTGGGTCGCGACGCTGGCCGGCTGGTACGTGACCGAGATCGGCCGCCAGCCCTTCATCGTCTACGGGCTGCTGCGCACCGCCGACGTGGTGGCCGAGCATCCACCCGCGCTGGTGGGCGGCACCCTGGTGGCCTGGCTGCTGCTCTACGTGATCCTGCTCGGCTCGTACGTGGCGGTGCTCAAGTACATGGCCGAGCATCCTTCGACACCCGCCCCCTCGGCCCCGAAGCCGGTAACCACCCGCGCCGACCCCGCCGCACTGGGAAGCTGAAATGCAAGAACTGAACTGGGCTACCGCGCTGCCCCTGATCTTCATGGCCGTGATGGGCCTGTCGCTGATGATCTACGTCGTGCTCGACGGCTACGACCTGGGCGTCGGCATCCTGCTGCCCTTCGCCACCGACGACGAGAAGGACGTCATGGTGTCGAGCATCGGCCCCTTCTGGGATGCCAACGAGACCTGGCTGGTGCTCGGCATCGGCGTGCTGCTGGTGGCTTTTCCGCTGGCGCATGGCGTGGTGCTGAGCGCGTTGTACCTGCCCGTCACGCTGATGCTGGTGGGGCTCACGCTGCGCGGCGTTTCCTTCGATTTCCGAGTGAAGGCGCGCGACGAGCACAAGCGCGCGTGGAACCGGGCCTTCTCGATCGGCTCGCTGGTGGCCGCCATGGCGCAGGGCTGGATGCTCGGCAGCTATCTCACCGCCTTCAGTCACAGCGGGCTCTCGCTGGCCTTCAGCCTCGGCATCGCGCTCACGCTGCCGACCGCCTACGCCATGCTGGGCGCCGGCTGGCTCATCATGAAGACCGGCGACGCGCTGAAGGAGAAGGCAGTCCGGTGGGCCCGCGCGGTGCTGTGGCCGATGGGCATCGCGCTGGTCGCGATCTCGATCGCCACCCCGATCGTCAGCCCGAATGTGTTCGACAAGTGGTTCAGCCTGCCGCAGCTGATCGGGCTGCTGCCGATTCCGCTCGCCTGCGGCGCCGCCTTCTTCGCGATCTTTCAGGTGATCTCCAAGCCCAGGGTGGTCGCGGCAGGCTATGGCTGGATCGTGTTCGCCTGCACCGTGCTGATCTTCCTGCTGGCTTTCCTCGGCCTGGCCTACAGCATCTACCCCTTCGTGGTACTGGACCGGTTGACCATCTGGCAGGCCGCCAGTTCGACCGAGGCGCTGGTCGTGATCCTGATCGGCGTCGCCATCACGCTGCCGGCCATCATCGGCTACACGATCTTCATGTACCGCGTGTTCTGGGGCCGCGCCCAGGCCCTGAGCTACGGCGCAGCGCCGCCGGCGGAAGCCGCCGTCCGCTCGCCCTGAGACCGCCGCGAGGCCGATGCTACGATCGTCCGGACTCCGGCCCCGCGAGAGTGAAATTGAAAATCCTTTCCATCACACCGACTTACCTTCCCGAAGTTGGCGGCATCGAGTCCGTGGTGCGCGAGCTTGCGCTGCGCAGCTCGGACAAGGGCAGCCAGGTCGACGTGGCGTACGTGTCGTCGCGCCACAGCGTGTTTTCGGCCCGCGAGCTCGACGGCATCAAGGTGTACCAGGTGCCCGTGGTGGGCAATCGCCTGGCCGGCTATGCGCGCGAGCTCGGCCGGCTGGCTGCCGGCTACGACCTGCTGCACGTGCACGATCCGCAACTGATGATGCTCACCGGCAACGTGCTTCTTCAATGCCGCGACATCCCCGCGGTGCTCAGCACGCACGGCGGCTTTCGCCACACGGCCAAGCACGGCGCGATCAAGTGGCTGCACGAGCGCGTGCTGATGCGCCGCCTGCTGCGCCACTACCGGAAGATCCTCGCGAGCAGCGAATCCGACACCGCCTACTTCAGCCGCTTCTCGGACCGGGTCGAGAAATGCGAGAACGGCATCGCCTACTCGAAGTTCCAGGGCGGGCGCCTCACCGGTGCGCCCGATCCGACGAAGTGGATCTACTGGGGCCGCTGGTCGCGCAACAAGCGCATCGACGCGGTCATCGACACCGTGGCCATGGCGAGGGATCAGGGAGTCAAGATCGACCTGCTGATCGCCGGGCCCGATTTCGACAACCTGGGCGGATCGCTGCAGGCGCAAATCGGCGCCCTCCAGCTCGATGACGCGGTCAGGCTGCATCCCTACATCGAAGACGCCGATTTGCTGCGTGAGCTGCAGCAGCGCACGGTCTTCGTCACCGGCAGCGAGTACGAGGGCTTCGGCATCGGCATCCTGGAGGCGATGGCCGCCGGCAAGATCGTTCTGTGCCGCGACATGACGCCGATCAACGGCTTCGTCGAGCCCTCGGTCAACGGCTTCTTCCTCGATTTCGACATCGGCGCCAAGGATTTGGCCGTGGTGCGCGAGGTCGCGAGCCTCGACGCCGAGCGCTGCGCCGCGATGTCGACGGCTGCGCAGCAGCGTGCCAAGCGCTACGACTGGGAGGTCGTCGCCGAGACCTTCTCGGCGCACTACGCGCAGGCGCTCGCGGCAGGCCGCTAGCAATTCAGGAAGCAGCCACCGCCCCGCAGAGCAGCAGGGCCGCGAACAAGGCCAGCACGGCGCGCCAGGTGGCGGGCCGCGACTCGACCCAGCGGTAGAGCAGCATCGCCGCGACGATCGACAGCGCGAAGGTGGCCAGGAGGCCGAACAGGTCGACCCAGGGCCCATCGGGCGCAAGCCCATCGAAGGCCGCGCTCACCAGCAGCAGCACCGGAAAGTGGATGAGGAACAGCGAATACGAGATGCGCCCCAGCCGCAGCAACGGCTGCGCGAGCGGCGGCCATGCGGCCGGCTCGTGCCCGGCGCGGCGCTGGATCACCGCCAGCAGCAAGGCCGTGACCAGCGCCGTGGCGATGCGGCTGCGCCAGTCGAGCGCCAGCGCTGCGGCGCCGACCAGCAGCAGCAGCACGATGCCGAACTGCCACGTGCTGCGCCGCGTCGCGCGGCCGATCCAGAACACGCCCATGCCCAGGCCGTAGGCGCCGAAGAAGTAAAGCGCCGTGTCGTCGAGCTCCGCGTGGCGATTGAATACCGCCAGCGAGGCGAGGGCCAGCACCAGCACCAGCGCCACGGCGAGCCAGCGCGATCGCTCCGGCCGCATCGACCAGCGCCGCTGCAGCAGTTCGGAGAAGCCGATCGCCGCGAGCGCCAGCACGAAGAGCTGGAAGTCGATGGCCACGTACCAGACGCCGGTGGACAAGGCGTCGTAACCGAGCAGGTCCTGCAGCAGCAGCCCGTGCGCCAGCAGCTGCGCCATGATGGGGGCCGCGGGCACGGCCTCGTCGTTCAGCCACGGCCGCACGAGCGCGGCGGCCAGCACGCTGAAGCAGAGCGCGGCCAGGTAGGGCATCGCGAGCCGGCCGTAGCGCTGGAACACCCGGACCAGCGGCCTGTCGATCCGCAGCACGCCGTCCGGCGCCAGGCTGCCCGCCGCCAGAAAACCCGCCAGCACCAGGAACACCTGCACCGCGAGCCGGCCGTCCTGCGCCAGCCAATCGAACAGGCCCGGCGCCAGAGAGGACGCACCCGCCGGCAGCGGGCCGTAGCGCGCAAGGTGATGCCCGACGATCACGGCGCAGGCCAGGCCTTTCACCGCATCGAGCAGCGGCATGCGCGCCGCGGCGGCCGCAGCGGCGTCAGAGCGCAAGGCGGCGTCGCGCTTCGTCGTATTCGCGTTTGAGCTTCTCGATGAAGGCGGCTGCGCTCGCGACCTCGGTCACGGCCCCGATGCCCTGGCCCGAACCCCAGATGTCCTTCCAGGCCTTGGCCTTGCTGCCATCGCCCCCGCCGAAGTTCATGGTCTTGAGCTCGCCCTGCGGCAGGTTGGCCGGGTCCATGCCGGCAGCCACGATGCTGGGCGCGAGGTAGTTGCCGTGCACGCCGGTGAAGAGGTTCGAATAGACGATGTCGTCGGAGGTGCCGTCGACGATGGCCTGCTTGTACTCGGTGCTGGCGCGCGCCTCCTCGGTGGCGATGAAGGCGGTGCCGATGTAGGCGAAGTCGGCGCCCATGGCCTGTGCCGCGAGCACCGCGCCGCCGGTCGCGATCGAACCCGACAGGGCGATCGGCCCATCGAACCACTGGCGGATTTCCTGCACCAGCGCGAAGGGGCTCTTGATGCCGGCATGGCCGCCGGCGCCGGCCGCCACGGCGATGATGCCGTCGGCACCCTTCTCGATCGCCTTCCGCGCGAAGGCGTTGTTGATGATGTCATGCAGCGTCACGCCGCCGTAGCTGTGGACCGCATCGTTGACATCGGTGCGCGCGCCCAGCGAGGTGATGACGATCGGCACCTTGTACTTCACGACCATCTCCATGTCGTGCTCGAGCCGGTCGTTGCTCTTGTGCACGATCTGGTTGATGGCGAAGGGCGCAGCGGGCTTGTCCGGATTCGCCTTGTCGTAGGCCGCGAGCTCCTCGGTGATCTCGGCCAGCCAGTCCTCGAGCTGCGACGCGGGCCGCGCATTGAGCGCTGGCATCGCGCCGACGACGCCGGCCTTGCACTGCGCGATCACGAGCTTGGGGTTGCTGATGATGAACAGCGGCGAGCCGATGATCGGCAGCGGGAGGTTGGCGAGAACGGGGGGCAGCTTGGACATGGGGTCTCCGTGGCGATGTTGATGACGATGAATTCAGAAAGCGTCGAGCGCCAGCGCCGTCACGCTCTCGGCGCCGTCGACGATGCTGTCGCGCAAGCCCGGCGCCTTGTTGAGGATGTGCTCGGCATAGAAGCGCGCGGTGGCGATCTTGGCATTCATGAAGGCGGTGTCGGTGCCGGCCGCAGCGAGCTTCTCGGCCACCAGCAGCGAGCGCGCGAGCTGCCAGCCGGCCACCAGGTTGCCTGCCAGCATCAGGTAAGGCACGCTGCCCGCGAAAACCGCGTTCGGCGATGACTTGGTCTGGCCGGCGACGAAGTCGACCACCTCGACGAAGGCTTCGCGCGCGGCCTTGAGTCGCTTGTGCACTGCGCGTGCCGCGGCGCTGTCCTGCTTCGCGAGCTCGGCTTCCGTCTTCTCGATCTGCGCGGCAATCGCCTTCGCGGTCTGCCCGCCGTCGCGCGCGGTCTTGCGGCCCACCAGGTCATTGGCCTGGATTGCGGTCGTACCTTCGTAGATGGTGAGGATCTTGGCATCGCGCAGGTACTGCGCCGCGCCGGTCTCCTCGATGAAGCCCATGCCGCCGTGCACCTGCACGCCCAGAGACGCGACCTCCAGGCTCATCTCGGTGCTGTAGCCCTTGACCAGCGGCACCATGAATTCGTAGAAGGCCTGGTTCTGCCGGCGCGTGTCGGCGTCCGCGTGGCGGTGCGCCGCGTCGTATGCGGCCGCGGCCACCGCGGCCATGGCGCGGCAGCCCTCGGTATAGGCGCGCATTGTCATCAGCATGCGCTTGACGTCGGGGTGATGGATGATCGGCGCGCTGGCATTGATCGAGCCGTCGACCGGGCGGCTCTGCACGCGGTCCCTGGCGTAGGCCACCGCCTGCTGGTAGGCGCGCTCGGCGATCGCGATGCCCTGCATGCCCACGGCGTAGCGGGCCGCGTTCATCATGATGAACATGTACTCGAGGCCGCGGTTTTCCTGGCCTACGAGATAGCCCACAGCGCCGGGTCCGGCGCTGTTTGCGATGCTCGCCGCCATGCCGTCGCCGTACTGCAGCACGGCGGTGGGGCTGGCCTTGATGCCCAGCTTGTGCTCGATGCTCACGCAGTGCACGTCGTTGCGTTCGCCGAGCGACCCGTCCTTGTCGACGAGGAACTTCGGCACCACGAACAGGCTGATGCCCTTCACCCCCTCGGGCGCGCCGGTCACACGCGCGAGCACGAGGTGCACGATGTTCTCGGCCATGTCGTGCTCGCCGTAGGTGATGAAGATCTTGGTGCCGAAGATCTTGTAGGTGCCGTCGGGTTGCGGTTCTGCGCGGCTGCGCACCATTGCGAGGTCGCTGCCGGCCTGCGGCTCGGTCAGGTTCATGGTCCCGGTCCACTGCCCGCTCACCAGCTTCTCGAGGTAGGTCGTCTTGAGTTCGTCGGAGCCGGCCGTGAGCAGCGCCTCGATGGCGCCGTCACTGAGCAAGGGACACAGCGCGAAGCTCATGTTGGCCGAGTTGAGCATCTCGCCGCAGGCCGCGCCGATGGTCTTGGGCAGGCCCTGGCCGCCGAAATCGGCCGGGTGCTGCAGGCCCTGCCAGCCGCCGGCGACGTACTGCGCAAAGGCTTCCTTGAAGCCGGGCGTGGTCGCGACCCGGCCGTCCTTGAACGAGGACGGATGCCGGTCGCCCGCGACGTTGAGCGGCGCGATCACGTCGCGGTTGAAACGCGCGCACTCCTCGAGCACGGCCTGGGCGGTTTCGAGGCCGGCGTCTTCGAGGCCCGGCATCTGCGAGACCTGCGCGATGTTCGCGAGGTGCTCGATATCGAACAGCATGTCCTTGATGGGGGCGGTGTAGCTCATGGTGTCTCCTGTGCGGCGGATACGAAAAGGGCATCGCGAACGATGCCCTTCACCTGTCTTTCTCTGTTCGACGAAAGCGGATCAGAGCGCTTTCACCAGTTCCGGCACCGCCGCGAACAGGTCGGCTTCCAGGCCGTAGTCGGCCACCGAGAAGATCGGCGCCTCCGGATCCTTGTTGATCGCCACGATCACCTTCGAATCCTTCATGCCCGCCAGGTGCTGGATCGCGCCGGAGATGCCGCAGGCGATGTAGAGCTGCGGCGCCACGATCTTGCCGGTCTGGCCGACCTGCCAGTCGTTGGGCGCGTAGCCCGCGTCCACCGCGGCGCGGCTGGCGCCGAGGCCCGCGTTGAGCTTGTCGGCCAGCGGCGCCATCACTTCGGTGAACTTCTCGGCGCTGCCGAGCGCCCGGCCACCGGAGACGATGATCTTGGCGGCCGTGAGTTCGGGACGCTCGCTCTTGGTGATTTCGCGGCCGACGAAGCTCGACTTGCCCGAATCGGCCACGCCCTCGGCGTTCTCGACCGTGGCGCTGCCGCCGGTGGCTGCCGCCGGATCGAAGCCGGTGGTGCGCACCGTGACCACCTTGATCGCATCGCTGCTCTGCACGATCGCGATCGCGTTGCCCGCGTAGATCGGGCGCTCGAAGGTGTCGGGGCTGTCGACCTTGGTGATGTCGCTGATCTGCGCGACGTCGAGCTTGGCCGCCACGCGCGGCGCCACGTTCTTGCCGTTGGCGGTGGCCGGAAACAGGATGTGGCTGTAGTTCTTGGCGATGGCCAGCACCTGGGCGGCGACGTTCTCGGCCAGGTTCTCGGCCAGCGACGGGCTGTCTGCGGCAATGACCTTGGCGACGCCCGCGATCTTGGCGGCAGCGGCAGCGGCTTCGGCGGCATTGGCGCCCGCCACCAGCACGTGCACGTCGCCGCTCTGGCAGGCGATGCCCGCGGTCACGGTGTTGAGGGTCGCCGGCTTGACGGTGGCGTGGTCGTGTTCGGCAATAACAAGTACGGTCATGTTCAGATCACCTTCGCTTCGTTCTTGAGCTTGTCCACCAGCGTGGCAACGTCGGGCACCTTGATGCCGGCGCCGCGCTTGGGCGGCTCGCTGACCTTCAGGGTCTTCAGGCGCGGCTTGACGTCCACGCCCAGGTCCTCCGGCTTGAAGGTGTCGAGCTGCTTCTTCTTGGCCTTCATGATGTTGGGCAAGGTGACGTAGCGCGGCTCGTTCAGGCGCAGGTCGGTGGTGATGACCGCGGGCAGCGTGAGCTGGATGGTTTCGAGGCCGCCGTCGACTTCGCGCGTGACCTTGACCTTGTCGCCCTCGACCTCGACCTTCGAAGCGAAGGTGGCCTGGGGCAAATCCGCGAGCGCTGCCAGCATCTGGCCGGTCTGGTTGGCGTCGTCGTCGATGGCTTGCTTGCCAAGGATGACGAGTTGCGGCTGTTCCTTGTCGACCAGCGCCTTGAGCAGCTTGGCCACGGCCAGCGGCTGCAGCTCTTCGGAGGTCTCGACCAGGATGCCGCGGTCGGCGCCGATGGCCATGGCGGTGCGCAGGGTTTCCTGGCACTTGGCATCGCCGCAGGAGACGGCGATGACTTCGGTGACCACGCCCTTTTCCTTCAGGCGGACCGCCTCTTCGACGGCGATTTCGTCGAAGGGGTTCATGCTCATCTTGACGTTGGCGATGTCGACTCCGGTGCCGTCGCTCTTGACGCGCACCTTCACGTTGAAATCGACGACCCGCTTGACGGGGACCAGGACCTTCATTGGCTTGACTCCATTGAATTGCGAAACCGGGGGTGCAGAGGATGCGAAGATTTTAGGCGCCGACCTCCGCGCGAGCTGTTCATTTCAATCACCTAGCGTGGGGCGCGAGAAAAAGAACGATCGTGCTTTTTTTGCGATTATAGGCGAGCCGCCTCAGGCGCCGAAAGGCCCGGCGGCAGCGACTCGACGCGCAGCACGCGCTGGGGATATGGAATGTCGATGCCGGCGGCGCGCAGGCCCTCGAGGATCGCGATGTTGATCGGCGAGCGGAGGTTGTCCTTGCCCTTGTCGGGATCGGCGATCCAGAAATTGAGACTGAACTCCAGTCCGTCGGGCGCGAAGTTGACGAGGAATGCGACCGGCGCGGGGTCGCTCAGCACGCGCGCCTGCGCGGCGGCCGCATCGCGCAGGATGGCCTGCACCTGCGCGACGTCGCTGTCGTAGCCGACCACGATGTTGGTCGTGATGTGGAACTTGAGGTCGGACACGGAAAGGTTCTCGACCCGGCTCGTGATCAGCGATTCGTTCGGCACGATCGACTCGCGCCCGTTGCCCTGCCGCACCAGCGTGTAGCGCGTCTTGATGTCGGTAATGCGGCCCTCGAAGCCGTCGACCTTGACGTTGTCGCCGATGCGGATCGAGCGCTCCAGCAGGATCACGAAGCCGCTCACGTAGTTGGCGGCCAGCTTCTGCAGGCCGAAGCCCAAGCCGACGCCCAGCGCGCCGCCCAGCACCGAGAGCGCCGTCAGGTCGACCCCTACCGCCGACAAGGCGAACAGCAGGCCGATCAGCAGCAGGAAGGCGCGGATCGCGTTCGACGCGACCTTGCGCATCGACAGGTCGGTCACCGAGGTGCGCAGGATGCGCTTTTCGATCGTCGAGGCGATCCACAGCGCGATCACGAGCACGATGGCGGCCGACAGAATGCCTTCCAGCATCGTGCGCAGGCTGACGCGGGTCTTGCCGAAGGCCAGCGTGACGTTCTCGAGCTCGGCAAGGACCACCGGCAGCAGCCCGACGATCCAGAGCACGGCCGCGATCCATGCGAGCCAGGAAATCGTGCGCTCGATCAGGCGAACCAGCGCCGAGGCCGGGAACACGGCTTTGAGCACCCGCGCGAACAGGCGGATCGCCGCCAGCGAGAGGAACACCGACACCGCGATGCGCAGCACCAGCACCGGCTGGAACTCGAGCGCGAAGCGGCGCGCCAGGTCGGTCAGGAGCAGCGCGAGCAGCGGGAACAGCAGGCCGTCGAAGGTGCGCTCGCCGAACCAGATCGAATCCTTGGGCTGGTCGCGACCGAACCAGCGGCAGACCGCCCAGGCCAGCGCCACGCATCCCACCAGGGCAGCAAGTTCGATCGACAGGCTGCGCGCGTCGATCTGCCCGAGGCGCTGAGTGAAGGCGCTGAAATCCATCCCAGGGCTCGCCCTAGAGATCGGCCAGCACGCGCAAGTGCGTTTCGACGCTGCGCGCGAGCGCATCGAGGTTGTAGCCGCCCTCCAGCATCGACACGATGCGCCCGCCGGCATGGCGCCGGGCCACATCGCGGATGCGCTCGGTGATCCAGGCGAAGTCGTTCTCGTTGAGCCGCAGCTGGCCCAGGTCGTCGTCGCGATGGGCGTCGAAGCCCGCGCTCACGAAGATCATTTGCGGCTTGAAGTCTTCGAGCCGCGGCATCCAGCAGGCCTCGATCAGCTCGCGCACGTCCATGCCCTTGGTGTAGGCCGGCACCGGCAGATTGAGCATGTTCGGCGCCGGATGGTCGGTGCCGCTGTACGGATAGAAGGGATGCTGGAAGAAGCCCACCATCAGCACGCGCGGGTCGTTGCTCAGGATGTCTTCGGTGCCGTTGCCGTGGTGCACGTCGAAATCGACGATCGCGACGCGTTTCAGGCCGTGCTCCTCGATCGCGTGGCGCGCAGCGATCGCCACGTTGTTGAGGACGCAGAAGCCCATCGCCTTGTCGCGGCAGGCATGGTGGCCGGGCGGCCGCACGGCGCAGAAGGCGTTGTCCAGCGTGCCGGCGATCACCGCATCGGTCGCGGCGATGGCGGCGCCAGCGGCACGGCGGGCGGCCAGCACGCTGAAGCGCGAGAGCGCGGTGTCGGGATCGAGCTGCGCGTAGCGCGGGCCGCCGGCCGGCGCGTCGGCGATCAGCCGCTGGCTCAGCGCCTCGAGGAGTTCCAGGTGTTCGACGCTGTGCGCGCGGGTGATCTGCTCCAGCGTGGCCAGCGGCACCTCTGCGCGTTCGAGCGCATCGGCGACGCCGGTCGCCAGCAGCCGGTCCTCGATCGCATCGAGCCGCTCGGGGCATTCGGGATGCCCCGGGCCCATCTCGTGTTTCCAGCAGTCGCGGTGGGTGAAATAGCCGGTTTTGCCCATGGATCGATCACGTCGTAGCCTGATGCAACGCAGGGCTGCATGGCTTTACGGTATTGTTTGCATATGGATACAAAAATGGACGTTGCCGCGAAGCTCGCCAGTTTGCTCGGCCAGCTTAACACGGTGATCGTGGGCAAAGAGGCACAGGTACGCGACTGCGTGGCCTGTCTTCTGGCCGGCGGCCACCTGCTGATCGAGGATGTGCCGGGCGTCGGCAAGACCACCCTCGCCCACGCGCTCTCGCACACCTTCGGCCTGCAGTTCTCGCGGGTTCAATTCACCGCCGACCTGATGCCGGGCGATCTCTCCGGCGTGGCGATCTACGACCGCGGACAGCAGGCCTTCGTGTTCCACCCCGGACCGATCTTCGCCCAGGTGCTGCTCGCCGATGAGATCAACCGCGCGAGCCCCAAGACCCAGAGCGCGCTCCTGGAAGCGATGGAAGAGAAGCAGGTCACGGTCGAAGGCGAGACGCGCCCTCTCCCCACCCCCTTCTTCGTGATCGCGACGCAGAACCCGCACGACCAGCTGGGCACCTTCGCGCTGCCCGAGTCGCAGCTCGACCGTTTCCTGATGCGCATCTCGCTGGGCTACCCCGACCGCGCGGCCGAGCGCGAGCTCTTGGCCGGCGCCGACCGGCGCGAGATGCTCGCGGGCCTGCCAGCGCTGCTCACCGCGGGCGAGCTCACGGCGCTGCAACAGCGCGTGCTGCAGGTGCATGCGGCCGAGCCGCTCCTGAACTACGTGCAGGACCTGATCGCCGCGACGCGCTCGGGCCGCTGGTTCCTGCAGGGCCTCTCGCCGCGCGCCGGCATCGCGGTGCTGCGCGCGGCCAAGGCGCAGGCGCTTCTGGCCAACCGCGACTACGTGGCGCCCGACGATGTGCAGGCCGTGCTGCCGCAGACCATCGCGCACCGGCTCACGCCGCTCGGCGACGCGGGCCGCGGCGCGGTCGAGCAGGTGCGCGCCATGACCGCCGCAGTCCCATTGCCGTGAAACTGCTGGCGCCGCTTCGCTCGCGCATCGACGGCTGGTTCCTCTCGCGCCGGCCGCCTTCGGACACGCTCGAGCTCACGCAGCGCAACGTCTACATCGTGCCGACGCCCGCGGGCTGGATGCTGGCCGGCACGCTGCTGCTGCTGCTGATCGCTTCGATCAACTACCAGCTCAACCTCGGCTACCTGCTGACCTTCCTGCTGGCCGGCTGCGTGGCGGTCGGCATGTATGTGTGCCACGCGACGCTGCGTGGTCTGGCGCTGCGCCTGATGGCACCGGATGCGCGCTACGCGGGCGCTGCCGCGGTGTTCCGCGTGATGTTGCACAACCGGCGGCGCAGCACGCGCTACGGCATCGGCCTGGCCGTGCGCCACAGCGGGCAATGGTCGTGGAGCGACGTGCCGGCCGAGGGCAGCGCAACGGTCGAGGTCGCCTTCAAGCCCGAACGGCGCGGCCTGCATCCGGTGCCGACGCTTACCGCCGAGACCCGCTTTCCGCTCGGCACCTTTCGCGTCTGGACGGTATGGCGGCCGGCCTCGCAGGTGCTGGTCTATCCGGCGCCCGAGCCGAACCCGCCGCCGCTGCCGCCCGGCGAACCTTTGGCCGGGCAGGCGGCGGCGTCGATGCTGCGTGCGAACGTGGCCGGCGAGTACGACGGCGTGCGCGCATACCGGCGCGGCGACCCGCTGAAGCTCGTGGTGTGGAAGCGCGCGGCGCGGGCGCAGGCCACGGGCTCGGAAGAACTCGTGAGCCGCGACACGCAGCAGGCGCAGCGGCAGGAGCTGTGGCTGGACGCGCAAGCTGCGGGCCTGCCCGGCTGGGAGGCGCGGCTGTCGCGGCTTTGCGCGTGGGTGCTGATGGCGGACCGGTTGGGCGTGGACTACGGGTTGCGGGTGGGCGGGAAGGTGGTTGCGCCTTCTCAGGGAGAGGCGCACAAGCGGCGGTGCCTGGAGGTGCTGGCTCTATGTTGAGCGGTTTACTGCTCCCTCCCCCGCCGGGGGAGGGCTGGGGTGGGGGCACTTGTCCGCTTGATTCCGTACGTTGCGCTTGGCTTGAAGCCGGAGCCGGGAATTCGCCCCGGCGGGCGAGTTACTTTCTTTGTCTCGCCAAAGAAAGTAACCAAAGAAAGGCGACCCCACTGTGCGTGTCCCTCCGCTTCGCTGCGGGCAACCTGCGGTGCTCGCTTCAGGCGGGGTCCGCGCAAACTCGCCTTCGGCTCAAACACGCGCGGCCCTTTTTCCGCCTGAAGCTGCGCTCCTCGGCACGCCCAGAGGGGATTGAACAAGGACGCGCCAGGGCGCGTCCTTGTGTTGGGGTTGGCTGTTGGGGTTCTTGGCGGCCGAGCGAAGCGAAGGCCCGAGCCACTCCCCTCTGGCTGCGCCGAGGAGCGCAGCGCAGCCGGCCGCACGCCTGCCGAAGGACAGGCGTGCTTCGTGATCTGACTTGCCGCAGCTGTTTGAGCGCAGTGAACGCAGTGAACGCAGCGAGTTCTGCGGCAGGCCGGCTGCGCGAGCACCGCAGGTTGCCCCGCAGCGCAGCTGCGGGGTCGCAGACAGTGGGGTCGCCTTTTCTTTGGTTACTTTCTTTTGGCGACGCAAAAGAAAGTGACTCGCCCGCCGGGGCGAATTCCCGGCTCCGGCTTCACCAAAGAACAGCAACGATCCAAAAGCCCAGTGCCCTCACCCCAACCCTCTCCCGGAGCGAGAGGGAGTAAAGCCGCCATGCGCCTAGCCACCAAGCTCCAGTCCTTGCCCAGGGAAGCCAGGGACACCCTCTTCCTGCTCGGCGTGATCGCGCTCATCCTGCTGCCGCAGGTCCCCAACCTGCCCTGGTGGTGCAGCACCCTCACCGCTATCGTCCTGTTCTGGCGCGGCGTCCTGGCCGTGCAGGCCAAGCCGCTGCCCAGCAGATGGTGGCGTGCCGGCCTGCTCGCGGTCACGCTGGTCGCCACCTACGCCACCCACCGCACGCTGCTGGGCCGCGACGCCGGCGTCACGCTGATCGTGATCCTGCTCGCGCTCAAGACGCTGGAGCTGCGCGCCCGGCGCGATGCCTTCGTGATCTTCTTCCTGGGCTTCTTCACGATGCTCACGAACTTCTTCTACTCGCAGTCGCTCCCCACCGCCTTCGCGATGCTGCTGGCATTGCTGGGGCTCCTGACCGCGCTGGTCAACGCCCACATGCCGGTCGGCAAGCCGCCGCTCATGCAGGCGGCGCGCACCGCGGGCTGGATGGCGCTGCTCGGCGCGCCGATCATGCTGGTGCTGTTCCTGCTGTTCCCGCGCATGGCGCCGCTCTGGGGCACGCCCAACGACGCGATGACCGGCCGCACCGGCCTCTCGAGCACGATGCGCGTGGGCAGCATCGCGCGGCTCGCGCTCGACGATGGCATCGCGGCGCGCATCAGGTTCGACGGCAACCGCGTCCCGGCGCAGCGCGACCTGTACTTTCGCGGACCGGTGCTGTCGCAGTTCGACGGCCGTGAATGGACTTCGCCGCCGCTCTTCTCGCGCGGCTTCCTGGCGCAGAACCTGCGCGTGCGCGGGGACGCCGTCGGCTACGAAGTCACGCTCGAGCCCAGCAACCGGCCCTGGTTGCTGACGCTCGATGCCGCGCCGGCCAAGCCGGAGCTGCCGGGCTACGAATTGTTCGGCACGCCCGAACTGCAGTGGTTCGCCAACCGGCCGATCGGCGATCTGGTGCGCTACCGGGCCGAGAGCTTCACCCAGTTCCAGAGCGGCCCGCAGCGTCGAACGGCCGCGTTGCAGCCCTACGTCGCGCTGCCGCCGGGCTCGAACCCGCGCACGGCCGAACTGGCCGCGCAGATGAAAAGCGACCCAGCCCTTGCCGGCGCCGCCACGGCAGCCTTCGTGCAGGCCGCAATGCAACGGCTGCGCACGGGCGGCTACAGCTACACACTAGAACCCGGCGTCTACGGCAACGACACCGCCGACGAGTTCTGGTTCGACAGGAAGGCCGGCTTCTGCGAGCACATCGCCTCCGCCTTCGTGGTGCTGATGCGCGCGCTCGACATTCCCGCGCGCATCGTCACCGGCTACCAGGGCGGCGAAATCAACGGCGTCGACAACTTCTGGACGCTGCGCCACAGCGATGCGCACGCCTGGGCCGAGGTGTGGCAGGAAGGCGCGGGCTGGGTGCGCGTCGATCCGACCGGCGCGATCTCGCCCGACCGCGTCGGCCAGTTCCAGCGCCTGGTAGCACAGCCGGGCCTCTTCGCCGGTGCGATCAACGTGATGAGCCCCACGCTGGCGCAGAACCTGCGCGCCGCCTGGGAAGCCGTGAACAACGGCTGGAACCAGTGGGTGCTCAACTACACGCAAAGCCGCCAGCTCGATCTGCTCAAGAACCTGGGCTTCGAAGCGCCGAGCCTGCAAGACCTCGCCACCGTGCTGCTCGCGCTGCTGGTCGTGGCCAGCCTGGCGGGCGCCGGGTGGACGTTGTGGGAACGCAGCCAGCACGACCCGTGGCTGCGCCTGCTCGGCCAGGCCCGCGCGCGCATGAAGAAAGCCGGCATCGAGGTGCCCGATGCGATGCCGCCGCGCCAGATGGCGGCCCGCTTGGCCGAACGCTTCGGCGCCGGCGCGCAAGGCGCAGCGGACTGGCTGCTCAAGCTCGAGGCGCAGCGCTACGCCCGAACGCCCGGGCCCGCGCTGGCCGCGCTCAAGTCCGAGTTCCGCCGCCTGGCCTGGCCGCACTGAAACCGCATGTGTCCCGCGCCGGGGCGCAGGGCACGGGCGGCACAATCGGGGCCATGCGACGCCTTCTTTCGACCGCTCTTCCGCTGGCCCTCCTCCTGCTGACTTCCCCGATCCCCGCATCGGCCCAGAAAACCGTGCGCGGCGAAACGCCCTATGCCACGCGCGAGGATGCAATGCAGTTCGCCGACGACGTCGCAGAACGGCGCGACCTCGATCGCAAATGGGTGCGCGCAACCATCGGCAACGCGCGGCTGCTGCCCAACGTGCCGCGCCTGATGCTGCCGGCGCCCAAGGGCACGGCGAAGAACTGGCGCGTCTACCGCAGCCGCTTCATCGATCCGATCCGCATCGCGGCCGGCGTGCGCTTCTGGCGCGCCAATGCCGATACGCTGGCGCGCGCCGAAGCCGAGTACGGCGTGCCGCCCGAGATCATCGTCGGCATCGTCGGCGTCGAGACCATCTACGGCCGCAACATGGGCAACTTCCGCGTCATCGACGCGCTGGCCACGCTGGCTTTCGATTTCCCGCAGGGCCATCCGCGCGCGGCCGAGCGCCAAGCCTTCTTTCGCAGCGAACTCGAGAGCTTTCTGAGCACCGAAAGCCGTACCGCGGAAGACCCGATGGTGCCGGTCGGCAGCTATGCGGGCGCGATGGGCATGCCGCAGTTCATGCCGAGCAGCATCGCCAAGTACGCGATCGACTTCGACGGCGACGGCCGCATCGACCTGGTCAACAACCCGGTCGACGTGATCGGTTCGGTGGCCAGCTATTTCAGGGCCTTCGGCTGGCAGCCGGGCATGCCGTCGATCTACCCGGTCGGCTTCGACGAGGCTCGGCTCAAGAAGGACGTGCTGATGGCGCCCGACATCCTGCCCACCTTCAGCGCCGACGCCTTCGTGGCCGGCGGCGCCGTGCTCGAGGGCGAGGCGCTCACGCACAAGGGCCTGCTCGCGCTGATCGAGCTGCAGAACGGCGCCGATGCGCCGAGCTACGTGGCCGGCACGCAGAACTTCTACGTCATCACGCGCTACAACTGGAGCAGCTACTACGCGATGTCGGTGATCGATCTCGGCCGCGAAGTCCGCGCCGCGATGGAGCAGTAGCCATGGACGCCGGCGCGCGGCGCGCTTCGTGGCTCGATGCTTGGCGCGAACTCGGCGCCGCTGCGCCCGAAGAGGCGCTGCTGGCCGAACTGCTGGCGCAATACAGCGAGCCGCATCGCGCCTACCACACGCTGCAGCACCTGGACGAATGCCTGGCCGGCCTGGCGCGCGAACGCAGCCATGCAGAGCGCCCGGCCGAGATTGCGCTCGCGCTCTGGTTCCACGACGCGATCTACGACGTGCACCGGCACGACAACGAGGCGCGGAGCGCCGACTGGGCGCAACAGGCGCTGCGGGCCGCCGGCGTCGCGGAGGATGCGGCCCGGCGTGTCCACGCGCTGGTGATGGCCACGCGCCACGATGCGCAGCCCGAGGGCACCGACGCGCAATTGCTGGTCGACATCGACCTCTCGATCCTCGGTGCGCCGGCCGCGCGCTTCGCCGAATACGAGCGGCAGATCCGCATCGAGTATGCGCACGTGCCGCCCGAAGTCTTCGCGCCGCGGCGGCGCGAGATCCTCGGCCGCTTCCTGGCGCGCGATCCCATCTATTTCACTGAATCCATCCGAACGAAACTGGAAGCTCAGGCGCGCCTCAACCTGCAGAAGGCGATCGGCTGATCAGCGCAGGCTGCTGCGCGCCATCACCTTGCCCGCAGCGTCGACGACGACGGCCTCGCCCATGGCGGCGAATTCGCCGGTGAGCGCCGTGATGTTGACCTGGTGCGTGACCCACACCTCGAAGGCGCCGGCGGAAATGCGGCCCAGCCGCTCCAGCAACGCCTGCCTGCCGCTGTTCGCAGCGTCGCCGCGGCCGAAGGTGGAGTTGAGCGGCGTCCACACCTCATAGGCGCCGAAGGCCAGCTCCGCCGTGTCCTTGCACCGGCACCAGGCACTGGAGCGCACCGCGCGCGGGCGCAGGCCGCGTGCCTTGAACCACTCGCCCGCGGCACGGGCATGCGCGCGCCCTTCCTCGCTCAGGTTGCGCTGGGTACTGCAGACATTCAACTGAAAGCCAGGCGGATCGCCGACACCGGGCGTGGTCTGCGCATGCCGCCACAGCAGCGCACACCGGCCCGCGCGCAGCCGCTCGACGAACGGATCCGCTTCGGACTGGGCATGGGCCCAGCCGGCGGCGGCCAAGCCGAGTAAGGCGAATTCACGTCGTCTGAGCATCGCGCGAGGCTAGCAAAGCGCGATCGACCCCAAAGCGAAAAGGGCTGCTGCGCCTTCGCACAGCAGCCCTCGAAGCCTTGCGCTTAGGCGCTCAGCGTGCCTTGCCTTCCTTCCAGGCCGTCAGCAGCTTGTTGTAGTCGATGGTTTCACCCTTCGGCTTTTCGTTCGCGAGCTTCTTCCATGGCGCGTGCTGGTCGCTCAGGTACTTGTTGGGATCGCCCTTGGCGTTGAGCTTGGGCGCGCACTTGGCCATGCCGGCGCGCTGCAGGCGGGCCATCACGCTGTCCATCTCGTCGGCTAGGTTGTCCATGGCTTTCTGCGGTGTCTTCTCGCCCGTCACCGCCTCGGCCACGTTCTTCCACCAGAGCTGGGCCAGCTTCGGATAGTCGGGCACGTTGGTGCCGGTCGGCGACCAGGCCACTCGCGCCGGGCTGCGATAGAACTCGACCAGACCGCCCAGCTTGGGCGCCATGTCGGTCATGGCCTTCGACTGGATGTCGGACTCGCGGATCGGCGTCAGGCCCACGATGGTCTTCTTCAGCGAGGTGGTCTTGGAAGTGATGAACTGCGCGTAGAGCCAGGCGGCGGCCGTGCGGTTCTCGTCGTGCGCGGCGAAGAAGGTCCACGAGCCCACGTCCTGGTAGCCGTTCTGCATGCCCTGCTTCCAGTACGGGCCGTTCGGGCCGGGCGCCATGCGCCACTTGGGCGTGCCGTCGGCGTTGACCACCGGCAGGCCGGGCTTGGTCATGTCGGCGGTGAAGGCCGTGTACCAGAAGATCTGCTGCGCGATCTGGCCCTGCGCCGGCACCGGGCCGGCTTCGCCGAAGGTCATGCCGGTGGCTTCCTTGGGTGCGTACTTCTTCATCCAGTCGATGTACTTGGTGAGCGCATAGACGGCCGCGGGCGAGTTGGTCGCACCGCCGCGAGAGACGCTGGCGCCGACCGGCGTGCACTTGTCGTCGCCCACGCGGATACCCCACTCGTCGATCGGCACGCCGTTGGGCGCTCCGATGTCGGCGGTGCCGGCCATCGAGAGCCAGGCGTCGGTAAAGCGCCAGCCGAGCGACGGGTCTTTCTTGCCGTAGTCCATGTGGCCGTAGATCGGCTTGCCGTCGATGGTCTTCACGTCGACGCTGAAGAACTCGGCGATGTCTTCGTAGGCGCTCCAGTTGAGCGGCACGCCCAGGTCGTAGCCGTACTTGGCCTTGAACTTCTCCTTCAGGTCCGGGCGCGCGAACAGGTCGGCGCGGAACCAGTAGAGGTTGGCGAACTGCTGGTCGGGCAACTGGTAGAGCTTGCCGTCTGGACCGGTGGTGAACTTGGTGCCGATGAAGTCCTTCAGGTCCAGGCCCGGGTTGGTGTACTCCTTCCCCTTGCCGGCCATGTAGTCGGTCAGGTTCATGATCTTGCCGTAGCGGTAGTGGGTGCCGATCAGGTCGGAGTCGGAGATCCAGCCGTCGTAGATCGACTTGCCCGACTGCATCGAGGTCTGCAGCTTCTCGACCACGTCGCCTTCCTGGATCAGGTCGTGCTTGACCTTGATGCCGGTGATCTCCTCGAAGGCCTTTGCCAGCGTCTTCGATTCGTACTCGTGCGTGGTGATGGTTTCCGACACCACCGAGATTTCCCTGACGCCCTTGTCCTGCAGCTTCTTGGCGGCGTCGATGAACCATTTCATCTCCGCTGTCTGCTGGTCCTTGCTCAGGGTCGACGGCTGGAATTCGCTGTCGATCCATTTCTTGGCCTCCGGCTCCCCGGCCCAGGCGCTCTGCAAGGCGAGTGTCGCCGCTGCCAGTGCCAACGCTGTATAGCGAATCTTCATGGATGTCTCCTCATGGTGCTTCCCGGTGTTGTGCAGATCCCGGCCCCGGGAAAGCGAAGAGCCGGACAGCGAAAAAATCATCTCAGTTGCTCAGCCGCGCTTCGCGCGACCCGCGACGCATGAAGCCGCGCACGTCGATCGGGGGAACACCGCGGAGCCGGCTTTGCCGGGCCGCTGGTGTTGCCCCAGGTGAGGGGGTTGGCGGACCACACGAAGTGGGGGAGCCTGGGGGAGAGCTTCATTTCAACCTTTGCGCATCACCAGCGCGAGCGCGAGCATCGACAGCACGAAGCTGATCCAGATCGACGGCTCGGCCTCCAGGCCGAACCACTCCTGGAACTGGCCGGCCAGGCCGATAAAGGCCAGGTTGATGTAGGCCGCGATGAGCAGCCCGATGAAAAGCCGGTCGCCGCGCGTGGTTTCCATCGGCAGCCAGCCGCGGCGCAAGGTCGTCGGCGATTTGAATTCCCACACGGTCATGCCGACCAGCATCAGCGCGATGCAGCTGAAGAAAACGGCCACCGGGGTGGTCCAGACCATCCATTCAAACATTTCAAATCTCCTTTCTTCGTTCCCTCTCCCTCCGGGAGAGGGAGCAAGTCATCAAACCCGCCCCATCGCAAAACCTTTGGCGATGTAGTGACGCACGAACCAGATCACGATCGCGCCCGGCACGATGGTCAGCACACCGGCCGCTGCCAGCGTGGCCCAGTCCATGCCCGAGGCGCTCACGGTGCGCGTCATCGTGGCCACGATCGGCTTGGCGTTCACGCTGGTGAGCGTGCGCGCCAGCAGCAGTTCGACCCAGCTGAACATGAAGCAGAAGAAGGCCGCGACGCCGACGCCGGCCTTGATCAGCGGCAGGAAGATGGTGAGGAAGAAGCGCGGGAAGGAATAGCCGTCGATGTAGGCGGTCTCGTCGATCTCGCGCGGAATGCCGCTCATGAAGCCTTCCAGGATCCACACCGCCAGCGGCACGTTGAAGAGCAGGTGCGCGAGCGCCACGCCCAGGTGCGTGTCCATCAGCCCGACCGTGGTGTAGAGCTGGAAGAAAGGCAGCAGGAACACGGCAGGCGGCGTCATGCGGTTGGTCAGCAGCCAGAAGAACACATGCTTGTCGCCGAGGAACGAATAGCGCGAGAAGGCATAGGCCGCCGGCAGCGCGACGGTAAGCGAGATCACCGTGTTGATGCCGACGTAGATCAGGCTGTTGATGTAGCCCGAGTACCACGACTCGTCGGTGAAGATGCGCGCGTAGTTGGCCCAGGTGAACTGCTGCGGAAAGAAGGAGAAGCTCGAAAGAATCTCCTCGTTCGTCTTGAAGCTCATGTTGACCATCCAGTAGATGGGCAGGAGCGCGAACAGGATGTAGAGCAGCAGGAAGAAGCTGCGCTTGCGGAAGCGGCGTTCGTTCATTGTGGTTCCTCCACCTCTTGCGTGCCGACCCGCTGCATCCAGTTGTAGAGCACGAAGCACAGGAGCAGGATGATCAGGAAATAGATCAGCGAGAAGGCCGCTGCCGGACCGAGGTCGAACTGGCCGACGGCCTTCTGCGTCAGATACTGGCTCAGGAAGGTGGTCGCATTGCCCGGACCGCCGCCGGTCAGCACGAAGGGTTCGGTGTAGATCATGAAGCTGTCCATGAAACGCAGCAGCACTGCGATCACCAGCACGCCGCGCATCTTGGGCAGCTGGATGTAGCGGAACACCGCGAACTTGCTCGCGCCGTCGATGCGCGCGGCCTGGTAGTAGGCGTCGGGGATCGAGCGCAGCCCGGCGTAGCAAAGCAACGCGACCAGCGGCGTCCAGTGCCAGACGTCCATCACCAGCACCGTGAGCCAGGCATCGCGTGCGTTGCCGGTGTAGCTGTAGTCGATGCCCAGCTTCTGCAGCGCCCAGCCGAAGAGGCCGATGTCGGCGCGCCCGAAGATCTGCCAGATGGTGCCGACGACGTTCCACGGAATAAGCAGCGAAAGCGCAACGACCACCAGCACGGCCGAGGACTTCCAGCCGGTCGAGGGCATCGACAGCGCAAGGCAGATGCCCAGCGGGATCTCGACCATGAGTACGGCGAGCGAGAAGCCGAGCTGGCGCCACAGCGCTGCGTGCAACTCGTCGTCGCGCATCACCGCGGCGAACCATTCGGTGCCGACGAACACGCGCCGCTCGGGCGAGATGATGTCCTGCACCGAATAGTTGACCACCGTCATCAGCGGCACGATGGCCGAGAAGGCGACGCACAGCAGCACCGGCAATACCAGCCACCAGGCCTTCTGGTTGATGGGTTTCACGGTTCCGTTCATGTCTGCCCCCACGCTCGGCACTTTGTGTCCTCGCTGCCCCCAAGGGGGGCGCGAGCTTGCTTGAAGCGGTTCTGCGCTGCGCTCATGCCACCAGCTCCTCGTTGCGGTAATAGCAGGTGTGCTTGTCCACCACCCTGAGCCAGACCGGCTCGCCCACGGCCGGCACGCGTGCATCCGAATGCAGGCGCGCCTTGAGCAGGTTGTCGCCGACCTGGGCGCTCAGCATCTGGTGCGTGCCGACGTCCTGCAGCTGCGTCACCGTCGCCCTCAATGCACCGGGCGACTGGAGCTCGGCCAGCGCGAGGTACTCGGGCCGGATGCCGAGCTTGAGCGCGCCTTCGGGCAGCGTCCGCGGCAGCGCGAGCCGGTTGCCCGCGATCTCCAGAACGCCGCCCGCGCACTGCGCCGGCAGGAAGTTCATGCCGGGCGAGCCGATGAAGTGGCCGACGAAGGTGTGGGCCGGCCGCTCGAACAACGCCTCGGCACTGCCGACCTGCACCGCCTTGCCGCGCGTCATCACGACCACCTCTTCGGCGAAGGTCAGCGCCTCGACCTGGTCGTGCGTGACGTAGATCAGCGTGAGCTTGAGCTCGCGGTGGATCTGCTTGAGCTTGCGCCGCAGCTGCCACTTGAGGTGCGGATCGATCACCGTCAGCGGCTCGTCGAAGAGCACCGCCGACACGTCGCTGCGCACCAGTCCGCGGCCGAGCGAGATCTTCTGCTTCGCGTCGGCGGCAAGGCCGGCGGCGCGCTGGTTGAGCTGGCCACTCATGTCGAGCATCTCGGCGATCTCGCCCACGCGCTTCTTGATCTGCTCGGCCGGCAGCTGGCGGTTGCGCAGCGGGAAGGCGAGGTTCTGCGCCACCGTCATCGTGTCGTAGATCACCGGGAACTGGAACACTTGCGCGATGTTGCGCTGCTGCGGCGTCTCCAGCGTCACGTCGCGGCCGTTGAAGCGCACGCTGCCCTGCGAGGGCGCGAGCAGGCCCGAGATGATGTTGAGCATGGTGGTCTTGCCGCAGCCCGAGGGGCCGAGCAAGGCGTAGGCCCCGCCGTCGCGGAAGCTCATCTTGAGCGGCAGCAGCGCGTAGTCGCTGTCCTCCCTCGGATTGGGGCGGTAGGCATGGGCGAGGTCGAGCTCGATGCGGGCCATGTCAGTCTCCTTTCCTGCGCCATGCCGGCGCCACGGCGAGCCGCTCGCCGGCGTCGAACACGTAGGCCTGCGATGCCGCGAAGTACAAGGTGATGGCAGTGCCGAGCTCGAAGCGGTGCACGCCGGTGAGCTGCGCCACGAGCTCGCCCACCAGCGTCTCCGCATGCACGAAGGTGTCGGAACCCGAGATCTCGGCCAGCTCGACCTTGCCGGGCAAGGCGATGTCGCCCTCTCCCGCGTTCACGTTCAGCGCGCTCGAGCGCAGGCCGATGGTCACGGAGCCTTCCACGCCGTCCGGCAGCGCGATCGGCAGCATGGGCCCGCCCTCGAGCTGCACGCCGCCGGCGACCGCGCGGCCAGCCAGCAGGTTCATCGGCGGATCGCTGAAGGCGCGCGCCACGCGCAGCGACTGCGGCGCATGGAACACCTCGGCCGTCGGCCCGTACTGCAGCAGCTCGCCGGCATCCATCACCGCGGTGTAGCCGCCCAGCAGCAGCGCCTCGCCGGGCTCGGTGGTCGCATAGATCACGGTCGAGTCGCCGGTGGCGAAGAGCTGCGTGAGTTCTTCACGCAGGCCTTCGCGCAGCTTGTAGTCGAGGTTGACCAGCGGCTCGTCGAGCAGCATCAGCGGCGCGTTCTTGGCCAGCGCGCGCGCCAGCGCCACGCGCTGCTGCTGCCCGCCCGAGAGCTCGGCCGGGTAGCGGTCGAGGAACATGCCGATGTGCAGCTTGTCGGCCAGCTCGCGCACCTTTGCGTCGACGTTCTTTTCGCCGCGCAGCTTGAGCGGCGAGCCGATGTTCTTGGCCACGGTCAGCGAGGGATAGTTGATGAACTGCTGGTAGACCATGGCCACGTTGCGCTCGCGCACCGGCACGCCGGTCACGTCCTTGCCGTCGACCAGCACCATGCCTTCGGTCGGCGTGTCGAGTCCTGCCATCAATCGCATCAGGCTGGTCTTGCCGGCCTGCGTGGCGCCCAGCAGCACCGTCACCGCGCCGTGCCTCGGCGCGATGCTCTGCGGGTAGAGCCAGGTCTGGGCGCCCACCTTCTTGGTGACGCGCTCGAGTGTCAGTTGCATGAAATCGCCTCTTGCTGCCGCGAGGCGTTGGCCTGCATCCAGGCGCCGACGCGCTCGCGTTGTTCCGGTGTGAAATGCAGGCCCAGCTTGGAGCGGCGCCACAGCACGTCATCGGCGCTGCAGGCCCATTCCTCGTCCTGCAGGTAGCGCAGCTCGCGCTCGTGCAGGCCGGGCGCCACGGGGGCGCCGAGCTCGGCCATCGATCGCGCGTCGCCGATCACCTTCGAGATGCGGGCGCCGTACGCGCGCGTGAGCCGGCGCGCCAGCGCGGCGTCGAGCCACGGGTGCTTCGAGCGCACCGCTGCCACGAAGCGCTCGAAGTCGTCGTCGGGCCGCGCGGCGGCGCCGATCCAGTCCGACAGGTCGCCGCCTGCGAGAAAGGCGCCCTCGGTCCATGCCGGCCGCGCCTCGCCGAGCATGCGCCCGACCTCGTCGGCCGCGTCTTCGGCGAGCTTGCGAAAGGTGGTGATCTTGCCGCCCCACACCGAGAGCAGCGGCGCCGCAGCGGTGTTCGATTCGAGCATGTAGTCTCGCGTGACGGCCGAGGGGTCGCCCGAGTCGTCGTCGAGCAGCGGCCGCACCCCCGAGTAGGTCCACGCCACGTCGGCCGGTATGACGGGCTTCTCGAAGTAGCGGCTGGCCTGCGTGCAGAGGTAGTCGATCTCGTCCTGGCCGATGCGCGCCGCGCCGGGATCGTCGCCCTTGAGCTCGATGTCGGTGGTGCCGATCAGCGTGAAGTCGTCCTGGTAGGGGATCGCGAAGATGATCCGCTTGTCGGGGTTCTGGAAGATGTAGGCGTGGTCGTGCTTGAAGAGGCGCGGCACCACGATGTGACTGCCCTTGACCAGCCGCAGATGCCGCGTGGCCAGCGCTTCGCCCTTCGCCGCATGGGCCACGCCGCGCAGAAAGGATTCGGCCCAAGGCCCGGCCGCATTGACCACGGCGCGCGCGCGCACGGTGCGCTGGCCGCCGTCCGCGGATTCGAGTAGCGCGGTCCACCCGCCGGCATCGCGCTGTGCGCTCACGCAGCGCGTGCGCGTCAGCACCTCGGCGCCCTTGGCGCGCGCATCGAGCGCATTGAGCACCACCAGCCGCGCGTCGTCGACCCAGCCGTCGGAGTAGACGAAGCCGCGTTCGAATTGCGGCTTGAGCGGCTCGCCCGCCGCGTGGCTGCGCAGGTCGATGGCGCGCGACCCCGGCAGCACCTCGCGCTTGGCCAGGTGGTCATACATGAAGAGGCCGATGCGCACCATCCACGCCGGCCGCATCGAAGGGTCGTGCGGCATCACGAAGCGCAGCGGCCACATGATGTGCGGCGCGCTCTTGAGCAGCACCTCGCGCTCCTGCAGCGCCTTGCGCACCAGCGAGAACTCGTAGTACTCGAGGTAGCGCAGCCCGCCGTGGATCAGCTTGGTGGAGGAGGACGAAGTGTGCGCCGCGAGATCGTCCTTCTCGCACAGCAGCACCCGAAAGCCGCGGCCTGCGAGATCGCGCGCGATGCCGCAGCCATTGATGCCGCCGCCGACGATGAGCACGTCGCAGTCGGTGATGGCGGCGGAGGTGGACGGGGGAATGGCGCTCACGGCAGAAGGAGGAAGGGACCTGTGAATGTGTTCACTTATTTCGCCGGTGGCGTTTTCGTATTCTTTCATTTTGATTCCTTACGGCGCGATTCTCCTCGGCGTTAACCCTTAAATCCATTCGTTTTCTTTCGTTCTAAAGTAGCGCGCCGCGCGCTCTCTTTCCATTCAGTGAATTCCAATCCCCGTCAACTCAAGCTGCTCAACACCGTCCGCGCGCGTGGTTCGATCACGGTCGAACAGCTGGCCGAGATGCTCGACGTGACGCTGCAGACCGTGCGCCGCGACGTGCAGCGCCTGGCCGACGAAGGCCTGCTGACGCGCTTCCATGGCGGCGTGCGCGTGCCGAGCTCGACCACCGAGAACATCGGCTACCAGCAGCGCGAGACGCTCCATGCCGAAGGCAAGGCGCGCATCGCGCGCGCCGTGGCCGCGCGGGTGCCGAACGACTGCTCGCTGATCCTCAACATCGGCACCACCACCGAGGCGATCGCGAAGGCGCTGCTGCAGCACACCGGGCTGCGCGTGATCACCAACAACCTCAATGTCGCGACCATCCTGAGCGACAACCCGAATTGCGAGGTGATCGTGGCGGGCGGCTCGGTACGGCTGCGCGACCGCGCGATCGTGGGCGAGGCCACGGTCGACTTCATCCGCCAGTTCAAAGTCGACATTGCGCTGATTGGCGTTTCCAGCATCGAGGCCGACGGCACGCTGCGCGACTTCGACCTGCGCGAGGTGAAAGTGGCGCAGACCATCATTGCGCAGGCGCGCGAGGTCTGGCTCGCGGCCGACGCGAGCAAGTTCAACCGCCCTGCCATGATCGAGCTGGCGAAGCTGTCGCAGATCGATTGCCTCTTTACCGACGCCGAGCCGCCGCCGCCGTTTCCGGAGCTGTTGGAACGAGCGCAAGTGCGATGCGAGATCGCGTCCCCGAGCCGTTCGGGCTGAGCTTGTCGAAGCCTCGGCCGCACTTAACAGAGAGAACTCAGCCCATGACCTACCTGCTCGCCCTGGACCAGGGCACCTCCAGCTCCCGCAGCATCGTCTTCGATCGCGAGGGCCGCATCGTCGCCATCGCCCAGCAGGAGCTCACCCAGATCTACCCGCAGCCCGGCTGGGTCGAGCACGACCCGTTGGAGATCTGGAGCAGCCAGCTCGCGACCGCGCGCGAGGTGCTCACGAAGGCCAAGCTCAAGGCGACCGACATCCATGCCGTGGGCATCACCAACCAGCGCGAGACCACCGTGCTGTGGAACCGCAAGACCGGCCAGCCGGTGCACCACGCCATCGTCTGGCAGGACCGGCGCGCCGAGCCGTTGTGCGCGAAGCTGCGCGAAGACGGCATGACCGACACCATCCGCGACAAGACCGGCCTCGTGATCGATGCCTACTTCTCCGGCACCAAGCTGCGCTGGCTGCTCGACAACGTGCCCGGCGCGCGCGCCGCGGCCGAGCGCGGCGAGCTGGCCTTCGGCACGGTGGACAGTTGGCTGATCTGGCAATTGACCGGCGGCAAGGTGCACGTCACCGATGTCAGCAACGCCTCGCGCACCATGCTCTTCAATGTGCGCAGCAACCAGTGGGATGCCGATCTGCTCAAGGCGCTGGACATCCCCGCTTCACTGATGCCCGACGTGAAGCCTTCGAGCGCGCACTTCGCCGACACCGACGTGGGATTGTTCGAACGCAGCCTGCCCGTCGGCGGCGTGGCCGGCGACCAGCAGAGCGCCCTCTTCGGCCAGGCCTGCTTCGAGGCCGGCATGGCCAAGAACACCTACGGCACCGGCTGCTTCCTGCTGATGCACACCGGCGGCGCCTTCCAGCCCTCGCAGAACGGCCTGCTCGTGACCAGCGCGGCCCAGACCAGCGCCCAGCCGCAGTACGCGATGGAAGGCAGCGTGTTCGTCGGCGGCGCGGTCGTGCAGTGGCTGCGCGACGGCTTGAAAGCGATTCAAGGCAGCGCGCAGGTGCAGGCGCTGGCCGAGAGCGTGCCCGATGCGGGCGGCGTGATGATGGTGCCGGCCTTTACCGGCCTCGGCGCGCCCTATTGGAACGCGGACGCGCGCGGGACTATCACTGGACTCACGCGAGGCACGACGGTCGCGCACATCGCGCGCGCGGCGCTGGAGAGCATCGCGTACCAAAGCGCGGCGCTGCTGCAGGCCATGAGCCGCGACGCCGTCGCCGCGGGCGGCACGCCGGTGGCGGAGCTGCGCGTCGATGGCGGCGCAGCCGTCAACGATCTGCTGATGCAGTTTCAGGCGGATCTGCTGGGGATTCCGGTAGTGCGGCCTGAGGTCATCGAGACCACGGCCCTGGGTGCGGCCTACCTCGCAGGCCTCTTCACCGGCGTTTACCGCGACGTGGGTGAGCTGTCGAAGCAGTGGCGCGTCGAGCGGCGCTTCATGCCTACGCTGAGCCGGGCGAAGGCTGAGGAGAAGATGGAGCGGTGGGAGCTGGCGGTAAGGAGGGCGACGCTGGTTTGAACGGGCGCCGCCTCAATCCAGCAGCCCCATAGCCTCAGTGCCCAGGCACCAAAAAGTCCTGGCTGATCCGCCACCCCAGCTCATTCACCCGATCGAGAAACTGCGTGAGGTAGGCATGCAGTCCCGTCGCCAGGATCTCATCGACCCGCGCGTACTGCAGATCGGCCAATAGCTTCCCCGCACGCCGCTGCGTCTCCGCGCTCTGGTCGTTCTGCACCTTTGCCAGATTGCTCACCACCTCGACCAGGCTCGCATGCAGCGAACGCGGCATGTCGGCGCGCAAGATGAGCAGTTCGGCCACGCGCTCCGGCTTGATCACGTCGCGGTACACCTTGCGGTAGACCTCGAAGGCCGAGACGCTGCGCAGGATCGCGCTCCAGTGATAGAAGTCGTACTCCTGGTCTTCCTCGGTGGCGGTGCCGAAGAATTCGCTGTTTAGCGCATGGAACTTCACGTCGACCAGGCGCGCCGTGTTGTCCGCGCGCTCCAGGAAGGTGCCGAGGCGCGAGAAGTGGAAAGCCTCATCCTGCAGCATGGTGCCCAGGGTCACGCCGCGCGAGAGGTGCGAGCGGAACTTGACCCATTCGAAGAACTGGCCCGGGTCGCGCTCGAATTCGCCGGCGCGCAGCATACGGTTGACCTCGAGCCAGGTCGTGTTCTGCGTTTCCCAGGCTTCGGTGGTGAGCGCACCGCGCACGGCCCGCGCGTTCTCGCGCGCGGCACGAAGGCAGGAGACGATCGACGAGGGATTGGACTCGTCCTTGACCATGAACTCCATCACCTCGCCTGGATTGATCTGGTCGTGCTTCTCGTTAAAGGCGGGCAGCAGCTCGCTGATGGAGAGCAGGCCCTGCCAGCCGTACTTGGCGACCTCGGCGGATTGCGGCAAGAGCGATGTCTGGTAGTTGACGTCCAACATGCGCGCGGTGTTTTCGGCCCGTTCGGTATAGCGCGACATCCAGTAGAGGTGATCGGCGGTGCGTGACAACATGATGCGAAGCTCCCGTGATCAGGACGACTGGGTTTGCGATTGCGACTGCGACTCCGCGCGCGGCTTGACGCGCCGGTCCCCTTCGAGGATCCAGGTGTCCTTGGTGCCGCCGCCCTGCGACGAGTTGACGACCAGCGAGCCCTCCTTGAGCGCCACGCGCGTGAGGCCGCCGGGCACCATCTGCACCTCCTTGCCCGAGAGCACGAAGGGGCGCAGGTCGATGTGGCGCGGCGCGATGCCGGCCTCCACGAAGGTGGGCGAGGTCGACAGGCTCAGCGTCGGCTGGGCGATGTAGCCGTCGGGCTTGGCAAGCACGGCCTTCTTGAAATCCTCGATCTCGGCATGCGTTGCCGCCGGGCCGATCAGCATGCCGTAGCCGCCGGCGCCGTGCACTTCCTTGACTACCAGGTCCTTCATGTGGGAGAGCGTGTAGTCGAGATCGTCCTTGTTGCGGCACATGTAGGTCGGCACGTTCTTGAGGATCGGCTTCTCGCCGAGATAGAACTCGATCATCTTCGGCACGTAGGGATAGATCGACTTGTCGTCCGCCACGCCGGTGCCGACTGCATTGCAGATCACGACGTTGCCCTCGCGGTAGGCGCGCATGAGGCCGGCGCAGCCGAGCGTAGACGTCGGGCGGAACACCTCGGGGTCGAGGAAATCGTCGTCCACGCGGCGGTAGATCACGTCGACGCGCCGGGGGCCGCGCGTGGTGCGCATGTAAACGAAGTCGTCCTTGACGAAGAGGTCCTGTCCTTCGACCAGCTCCACGCCCATCTGCTGCGCGAGGAAGGCATGCTCGAAGTAGGCGCTGTTGTACATGCCGGGCGTGAGCACCACCACGGTGGGCTCGGCAGTCGCCGGCGGCGCGCAGGCACGCAGCGTCTCGAGCAGCAGGTCGGGATAGTGCGCCACCGGCGCGACCCGGTTCTGGCTGAACAGCTCGGGGAAGAGCCGCATCATCATCTTGCGGTTCTCCAGCATGTAGCTCACGCCGCTGGGCACCCGCAGGTTGTCTTCGAGCACGTAGTACTCGCCATTGCCGGCGGCGTCGGGCGCGCGCACGATGTCGATGCCGCAGATGTGCGCGTAGATGTCGTTCGGCACCTTCACGCCCACCATCTCGGGGCGGTACTGCGCGTTGTTGAAGATCTGTTCGGACGGAATCACGCCGGCCTTGACGATCTCCTGCCCGTGGTAGACATCGTGGATGAAGCGGTTGAGCGCGGTCACGCGCTGCACCAGCCCCTTCTCCATGCTCTCCCACTCGTGGGCGGGAATGATGCGCGGCAGCAGGTCGAAGGGGATCAGGCGCTCGGTGCCCGAACCGTCCTCGTCCTTCGCACCGTACACGGCGAAGGTGATGCCGACCCGGCGGAAGATCATTTCCGCCTCCTCGCGCCGCGATCGCATCACCTCGGCGGGCTGCTTCGCGAGCCATTGGTCGTAGCGCTTGTAGTGGTTTCGAACTGCTGCGCCGCTGTAGGGCAGCTGTTCGTACATCTCGTCGAATTTGTGCATGGAACGACCAATCTCCTTGCGCGTAGCTTAGCAAGTTCAGGGCCAGTATCTCTACGGGACAACGTGGTGCCAGTAGCGTTTCGCAGTCCGGCGCTGGCATTGCACTTCGCTCGGCTGCCTGCTGGACCAGCTGGCGGCACCGCAGTGTGCGGAGTCCACGATGGCGATCTCGCGCTCGCGATAACGCGCCGCCACTTCCTCGGCCGGATGCCCGAATCGGTTGCGGTAGCCGGCTTGGACCAGCGCGATTCGCGGCCGCACCGCATCGAGCAGCGCCGGGCTCGACGAGGTCTTGCTGCCGTGGTGCGGCACCAGCAGCAGGTCGGCGCGCAAGCTTGGCGTTCGCGCCACCAGAGCCGCTTCCTGCAGGCGCTCGATGTCGCCGGCCAGGAGCGCCGCGGCGCGGCCATTGCCGATGCGCAGCACGCAGGAGACGGCATTGGGCTTAGTGAAGCCGGCGTAGTCGGCCTCGACCGGATGCAGGATCTCGAAGTCCACGCCATCCCAGCTCCAGCGCTGGCCAGCCGCGCAGCGCCGAGCCGCGCGCAGCTTCTGCAACGGATGCGCCGCCTCGATCGAGCTCAGCAGCTCGGCCTGCGGCTGCATCGCCAGCACCGCGGGCGCGCCGCCCGTGTGGTCGCTGTCGCGGTGGCTCAGCACCACGGTCGCCAGCTTCTCGTCGAACGCGCGCAATAGCGGCACCAGCACGCGGTGGCCGGCATCGCTCTCGACGCTGTAGCGCGGGCCGGTGTCGTAGAGCAGGCTGCGGGTGGCGGTGCGCACCAGCACTGCGTTGCCTTGCCCGACATCGGCCGCGAGAAGTTCGAACTCGCCCGCCGCCGGCCGCTGTGCCTGCCACAGCAGCGCCGGCAGCACGAGCGGCAGGCCGAGCGCGCACACCGACCACGGCAGGCGCATCGCGAGCAGCACGCCGCCGGCAACGCCCGCCACCGCCGCCCACAGCGCTGGCGCGGGCGCCGAGAAAGTCGCCAGCGGCCACTGCGCCAGCCACTGCAGCAGCAGCGCGAGCGCCTGCACCGCCCACGCGGCCACGTTCCACAGCGGCGGCAGCAGCACGCCGAGCATCGCCAGCGGCGTGATGACCAGCGTCACCCACGGAATCGCGATCGCATTCGCCATCAGGCCGACGGCCGACACCTGCTGGAAGAGCAGCAGGCCGAGCGGCGCCAAGGCCAGCGTCACCGTCCATTGCTCGCGCCACATTCGCGCAAGCCGCGCCTTCACGCCCGTGACGCCGGCCTCGGGCCCCGCGGCGCCGGCGGCGAACAACACGCCGACCGCGACGAAGCTGAGCCAGAAGCCCGGCTGCATCAGCGCCCACGGATCGAGCGCCACCACCACCGCGCAGGTGCAGAGCCAGACGAAGGGCCAGGGCCAGCGCCGCCCCGCGAGGCGCAGCAGCGCGACCGTGGCCAGCATCCATACGGTGCGCTGCGAAGGCAGGCCCCAGCCGCTGAAGAGCGCATAGAGCGCCGCGAGCAGCACCCCGCCCGCCAGCGCCGCATGCGGCGCCGGCCACCACAGCATCAGCCGGCCGCTGCGGCGCCAGAGCGCGCCGACGAGCCAGGCAGCGAGCCAGGCGAACATCGTGATGTGGAGCCCCGAGATCGACATCAGGTGTGCGACGCCGGTGGCTCGAAAGATGTCCCAGTCGGCGCGGTCGATCGCGTTCTGGTCGCCCGTGACCAGCGCTGCGATCACGCCGGCAAGGCGACGATCGGCCACCCGCTCCAGGATCGCATCGCGCACCGATTCGCGCGCCCGCTCGAAGGGATAGCGCCAGCTCTGGCCGATACGCTCGGCGTTCGTTGCATCGGTGCGCACATAGCCGCTGGCCTGCACGCCCTGCTCCCACAAGCGCAGCTCGTGGTCGAAGCCGTGCGGATTGAGATTGCCGTGCGGCGCCTTGAGGCGCACCGTCAGGCGCCAGCGCTCGCCCGCATGCACCGGGCCGGGCGCGGCGGCGCTCTCGGCGCGCAGCGCATCGTCGGCCGCGCTGCCCCAGAGGCTGGTGTTGTCGGCATACCAGCCGAGCGAGATGCGCGGCGGCACGCGCGGCATGCCACCATCATTGCCGCCGGCCCAGCGCGCCGACTCGACATCGAAGAGAAAGCGCACGGTGCCATCGCCGCGCTGCGGCATCTGCGAAACCATGCCCACCACCTGCAGGTCGCGTCCCTCGAGCGCGGGCGCCAGCGCATCGCCTGCATAGGCGGCTGCGCGCCAGCCCGCGAGACCGCCGCCGGTCATCGCGCCGAGCAGCAGCATGGCCAGCGCCGAGCGCCGCCATCCGCGCAACAACAGCCACGCGGCAGCCGCGACAAGCAGCAGTCCGGCATAAACAGCCCAGCCCCACAGCGCAGCCTGCTGCAACTGCAGCGCAGCGCCCAGCACCGAGCCGGCCATGGCGGCAAAGAAAGACAGGCCGCGCGGCTCCGCACCCGGCCTCATGCAACGGTCCTCGATGACATGCAGCAATCACTCCCTGACACGCTCTCTGTGGCGCGCTAATTGCTATCCGTGTGGGCTAGTATGCGTCTCACCCCGAGGCACCCTCGACGTCACGAGAAAAAATGTCCATTCACGCCGCTCTCCACCACGTCACCCACTACAAGTACGACCGTCCGGTGCAATTGGGTCCTCAGGTGATCCGCCTGCGTCCCGCCCCGCATTGCCGCAGCAACGTGATCTCCTACTCGCTGCGCGTCGAGCCCGAGCAGCACTTCGTCAACTGGCAGCAGGACCCCTTCGCGAACTACCAGGCGCGCCTGGTGTTCCCCGAGAAGACGCGAGAGTTCAAGGTCACGGTCGACCTGGTGGTCGAGATGGCGGTCTACAACCCCTTCGACTTCTTCCTCGAGCCGCAGGCCGAGAACTTCCCTTTCAAGTACACCGAGTCGCAGGCGCAGGAACTCGCGCCCTACCTCGTGGCCGACCCCGCCACGCCGCTGGTGGCGGCCTACCTCGAGAAGATCGACCGCAAGACGCAGCGCACCATCGACTTCCTCGTCGGCCTCAATCAGCAGGTGCAGAAGGACGTCGGCTACCTGATCCGCATGGAGCCCGGCGTGCAGTCGCCCGAGCAGACGCTGGCCAACGCCTCCGGCTCCTGCCGCGATTCGGGTTGGCTGCTGGTGCAACTGCTGCGCCATTGCGGGCTGGCGGCGCGCTTCGTCTCGGGCTACCTGATCCAGCTCACGCCCGACGTGAAGGCGCTCGACGGCCCGAGCGGCACCACCGTCGACTTCACCGACCTGCATGCCTGGTGCGAGGTCTACCTGCCCGGCGCCGGCTGGATCGGGCTCGACGCCACCTCGGGCCTGATGGCCGGCGAGGGCCACATTCCGCTCGCCTGCACGCCCACGCCTTCGAGCGCGGCGCCGATCGAGGGTGCGGTCGACGAAGCCGAGGTCGACTTCGCCCACGAGATGAAGGTCACGCGCATCCACGAATCGCCGCGCGTGACCAAGCCCTACACCGAGGAGCAATGGGCCGAAGTGCTGGCGCTCGGCGAGGCGGTCGACGCGCGCCTGAATGCCGGCGACGTGCGCCTCACGATGGGCGGCGAGCCGACCTACGTCGCCACCAGCGACCGCGATGCGCCCGAGTGGAACACCGATGCGCTCGGCCCCACCAAGCGCGGCTACGCGACCGAGCTGGTGCACAAGCTGCGCGCCGAATACGGCCAGGGCGGCTTCCTGCATCTCGGCCAGGGCAAGTGGTACCCGGGCGAGCAGCTGCCGCGCTGGGCGCTGTCGATCTTCTGGCGCGCCGACGGCCAGCCGCTGTGGCACAAGCCCGAGCTCTTCGCCGACGAGCGCACGCCCACCCACTACACGAGCGAAGACGCGTGCCGCTTCACCAGCGCGCTCGCACACAAGCTCGGCCTCACCGACCGCTTCGTGCAGCCCGGCTACGAAGACGTCTACTACTACCTCTGGCGCGAGCGCCGGCTGCCGGTGAACGTCGACCCTTTCGATTCGAAGCTCGACGACGAGCTGGAACGCGTGCGTCTGCGCCGCGTGTTCACGCAGAAGCTCGATGCGGTGATCGGCTACATGCTGCCCATCGAGGCCGCGAACGCCGACACCGATGCGCCCGCCCTCGCCGGTCCGGGCTGGAAGACCGGCCCCTGGTTCCTGCGCGACGACCGCATGTACCTGATCCCCGGCGATTCGCCGATGGGCTACCGCCTGCCGCTCGATTCGCAGCCCTGGGTCAGCAAGGGCGACTATCCCTACCTGGTGGAGCGCGACCCCACTGCGCCGCGCGCGCCCCTGCCCGCCTCCACCCTCTTTCGGGCGCGCTACGAAGGCGGGCTCGCCGGCGCGCCGGCCGATCTGGGCGCCGTGCCCTACGACTTCGGCGTGCCGCAGCAGTCGCCGTCGGCGCTGCGCTTCCAGGCCGCGCACGGCAACCCGGCGGCGGCGCGCGCGGCCGCGGCCTCCTCCGATCCGACCACGACCCGCGAGCCGCGCCGCGGCGAGTCGGCGCACTGGGTCACGCGCACCGCGCTGTGCGTGGAGGTGCGCGACCCGCGCCGCGCCAACGGGCCGGCAGCCGAGAAGGTCGGCAGCGCCTCGGGCGTGCTCTACGTCTTCATGCCGCCGCTCGCGCGGCTGGAGGACTACCTCGACCTCGTCGCCGCGGTCGAAGCCACGGCCGAGCAGCTGGGCGTGCAGGTGGTGCTCGAAGGCTATCCGCCGCCGCGCGATCCGCGCCTGAAGATGCTGCAGGTCACGCCCGACCCGGGCGTGATCGAGGTCAACATCCATCCCGCGCACAACTGGCGCGAACTGGTGGCGCACACCGAGTTCCTCTACAACGCGGCCTTCGAGACACGCCTGTCGGCCGAGAAGTTCATGACCGACGGCCGCCACACCGGCACCGGCGGCGGCAACCACTTCGTGCTGGGCGGCGCCACGCCGGCCGACAGCCCCTTCCTGCGCCGGCCCGAGCTGCTCGCGAGCCTGCTGCTCTACTGGCACAACCACCCGTCGCTGAGCTACCTGTTCTCGGGCATGTTCATCGGCCCGACCAGCCAGGCGCCGCGCGTGGACGAAGCGCGCAACGACCAGCTCTACGAACTCGAGATCGCCCTCAAGGAAATCGCGCAGAGCCGCGAGATCCACGGCCAGAACATGCCGGCCTGGATGGTGGACCGCACGCTGCGCAACATCCTCGTCGACGTCACCGGCAACACGCACCGCAGCGAGTTCTGCATCGACAAGCTCTACTCGCCCGACTCCGCCACCGGCCGCCTCGGCCTGCTGGAGCTGCGCGCCTTCGAGATGCCGCCGCATGCGCGCATGAGCATCGTGCAGCAGCTGCTGCTGCGCGCCTTCATCGCCCGCTTCTGGGACGAGCCCTACCAGGCGCCCGCCACGCGCTGGGGCACCGAACTGCACGACCGCTTCCTGTTGCCGACCTTCGTCAAGATGGACTTCGACGACGTCATCGGCGAGATGCGGCAAGCCGGCTTCGCCTTCGATCCGGACTGGTTCGCGCCGCACCTGGAGTTCCGCTTCCCGCTGGTCGGCCAGGTGCAGGCGATGGGCGTCGAGCTGTCGCTGCGCAACGCGCTCGAACCCTGGCACGTGATGGGCGAGGAAGGCTCGGCCGGCGGCACCGTGCGCTATGTCGATTCCTCGCTCGAACGCATCGAGGTGCGCGTGACCGGCCTCAACGAAAGCCGCCACGTCGTCACCGTCAACGGCAAGGTGCTGCCGCTGCAGCCTACCGGCACGGTCGGCGAATTCGTGGCCGGCATCCGCTACAAGGCCTGGAACCCTCCCTCGGCGCTGCACCCGAGCATCGGCGCGCACGCGCCGCTCACCTTCGACCTGGTCGACACCTGGATGAAGCGTTCGCTCGGCGGCTGCCAGTACTTCGTCGCCCATCCGGGCGGGCGCAACTACGACACCTTCCCGGTCAACGCCTACGAGGCCGAGAGCCGGCGCCACTCGCGCTTCTCGCGCATGGGCCATACGCCGGGCCTGCTGCGCACGCCGCCGGCGACGATCGAACTTGCCGGAAGCCGCGAATTCCCGTTCACGCTCGATTTGAGACGAGGATGATGCCGATGTGACAATCGGCACATCTTGGACCCACTGCACGATTCCCTTTTCGATGCCCAGGCGCTCGAAGCGCCCGCCGAGCTGGCCTCGGCGCTCGCGCCGCCCGCTGCGCCAGGGCATTTCGACGAGCTGCGCGGCGCCGCGACGCCGATCACGGCAGCGCGCGTCGGGGGCCCGTCCCAGCCGGCGCCGCTCTACGAGGCTTCGTCCGTGCCTGCGGCCGCCGATGCCGATGAGATGCCGCCGCGCGAGCGCCCCCCGCTGGCGCCGGCCTGGGCCGATTTTTTCGAGCAGCTCGGCACCGACGGCTTCAACGACCTGCCTCGCCGCGCGGTCAGCCTCGAGCGGCAGATCCGCGACAACGGCGTCACCTACAACGTCTACGCCGACGCCGACGGGCCGCAGCGGCCCTGGTCGCTCGATCTCTTTCCGCTGATCGTCTCGCCCGAAAGCTGGGCCCAGATCGAGGCCGGCGTGCTGCAGCGCGTGCGCGTGCTCGACCGTGTGATGGCCGACGTCTACGGGCCGCAGCAGCTGCTGGCCGAGGGCCTCCTGCCGCCCGCGCTGGTGCACGGCCATCCGGGCTACCTGCGCGCGATGCACGGCGTCAAGCCGCCCGGCGACACCTGGCTGCACATCGCGGCCTTCGACCTGGCACGCGGACCCGACGGCAACTGGTGGGTGGTGTCGCAGCGCACGCAGGCACCCTCGGGCCTGGGCTACCTGCTCGAGAACCGGCTCGCGATCGCGCGCCAGTTCCCGCAGGCCTTCGAGGCGCTGCACGTGCAGCGCCTGGCCGCGACCTACCACGCGATGATGGAAGGCCTGCAGCACATGTGCCCGGCCGGCCAGCCGCCGCATATCGCGCTGCTCACGCCGGGGCCCTACAACGAAACCTATTTCGAGCACGCCTATCTCTCGCGCTATCTCGGCATTACGCTGGTCGAGGGCAGCGACCTCACGGTGCGCGACCAGCGCCTCTACCTCAAGACGCTGCAGGGCCTGCGCCCGGTGCACGGGCTGATCAAGCGGCTCGACGACCAGTACCTCGACCCGCTCGAGCTGCGCCCCGACTCCACGCTCGGCGTGCCGGGCCTGCTGCAGGCGATCCGCGCCGGCAACGTGCTGGTGGCCAACATGCCGGGCTCGGCCTTCCTGGAGTCTCCTGCGCTGCTCGGCTTCCTGCCGGCGCTGGCGCGCCGCCTGATCGGCGAGAAGCTGCAGCTGCCGGCCCTGCCGACCTGGTGGTGCGGCGAACGCGCCGCCATGGAAGCGGTGCTGCCGCAGCTCGACAGTTGCGCGATCAAGTCCACCTATCCCGGCGACGATTCCCACACCAGCTTCGACGCCGTGCTCGGCAGCCGCATGGGGCGCCGCGAGCTCGACGAGTGGGCCGGCCGCATCGTGCGCCAGGGCGACGAGCACACCGTGCAGAGCTACCTGCCGCTGTCGCAGATGCCGACCTGGACGCAGGACCTCGGCCCCGGCCACATCACGCCGCGCGCAGTGCTCTTGCGCGTGTTCGCGGTGAGCGACGGCGCAAGGTCGTGGCGCGTGCTGCCCGGCGGCCTGGCGCGGCTCGCGGGCGCGGATGCCCAAATCGCCTCGATGCAACGCGGCGGCAGCAGCGCCGACGTCTGGGTGCAGACCCATGGCGAGGTCGACCGCACCACGCTGCTGCAGCCCCATGCCACGCCGGCCTCGCTGGCGCGGCACCGTGCACCGGTCACCAGCCGCGCGGCCGAGAACATGTTCTGGCTCGGCCGCTACACCGAGCGCGCCGAGAACGCGGTGCACCTCGCGCGGCTCACGCTCGACGTGCTCGGCGGCGAAGACCAGTCCTCGCCGGCGCTCCTGAGCTGGCTGCACCGGCTGACGCTGCGCAATGCGCTGGTGCCGCGCGATGTACCGACCATCCCGAAGTCGCGCCGCGTGTTCGAACGCGCGCTGATCGCGGAGCTGGGCGACGTCGAAGAAGGCGGCAGCGTCGGCTACAGCCTGCGCTGCGTGCGACAGGCCGCGGCCGCGGTGCGCGAGCGGCTGTCGCAGGACAACTGGAACCAGATCGTGCGCGCCGAGGCCGAATTCCTGCGCCGCGCCGCCGAGCAGGCCGGCGAGCGCGGCGAAGGCGGCTACGCGAGCGCCGTCGCGTTGCGCATGCTCGAATCGACCAGCGCCGCGCTGGCCGCGATCACCGGCGCCCAGACCGACCGCATGACGCGCGACGACGCCTGGCGGCTGCTCTCGATCGGCCGCCATATCGAGCGGCTGGGCTTCCTCTCCAGTTCGCTGGCGGCCGGTTTCGAGATCGGCTCGGTGCACGAGGTGAGCGGCTTCGAGGCCATGGTCGCGCTGTTCGACAGCACGATCACCTTCCATGCTCGCTATCAGCAACGCCGCGACGTGGCGACACTGGTCGACCTCCTGGTACAGGACGGCGACAACCCGCGTTCGCTGGCCTGGGTGACGCAGACGCTGCGCGGCCGCATCGCCCGGCTGGCGGGCAGCGCGCCGGGCAAGCTCACCGCGCTCTCACACGAGCTGCCCGACCCGGCCACGTGGACGCTCGAACATCTTTGCGAAGCCGGGCCCGACGGACGCCATCCCGCGCTGGAGAACGTGCTGGAGAACTGCGAGACGGCGGCCTACCATGTGTCGGACGCCATCGGCATCCGCTACTTCACGCTGACTTCCGAGTCCCTGCGCTCGGTCGGTGCCTAGAAATGTCTGCCCCCCGGCTTTTCACTCGCTGCGCTCGTGTAACTCCACCCCCCGCGGGGGAGGCGCGGCCCGCCTTGGGGCGGCCCGGCGGCGGCCGCATGGCGACGGCCCCCCGGCTTTTCACTCGCTGCGCTCGTGTAACTCCACCCCCCGCGGGGGAGGCGCGGCCCGCCTTGGGGCGGCCCGGCGGCGGCCGCCGATAAGCTTCAGACCATGTTGCTTCACGTCACCCACGAAACGCGCTACGCGTACACGCCGCCGGTCGAGACCGCGCAGCATCTCGCGCACCTGAAGCCGCTGGCCACCGGCTCCCAGCGGCTGGTGAGCCACGCGCTCGCGATCAGCCCCGAGCCCGCGCAGCGCGGCGAGTCGCCCGATGTCTACGGCAACGTGCGCGCCTTCTTCGCGCTCGATTCGACGCACGGGGAACTGGTGGTCACGGCTGAGAGCGTGGTCGAGACCGGCCCGCCGCTGCTGTCGCCGGCGGCGTCGCTCGCGCTGCCGTGGGAGGAGGTGCGCGAGCGCTTCCGCTACGCCAAGGGCCTGCTCTTCGATGCGGCCTCCGAATTCGTCTTCGCTTCGCGCTACGTGCCGCGGCACGAGGACTTCGCCGCCTACGCGCGGCCGAGCTTCGCGCCCGGCCGTCCGGTGTTCGACGCGGCAATGGACCTCACGCTGCGCATGTACCGCGACTTCGTCTACGACACCGAGAGCACCGAGATCAGCACGCCGGCGATCGAGGCGCTGGCGCAGCGCCACGGCGTGTGCCAGGACTTCGCCCACATCATGATCGCCTGCTTCCGCACGCTGGGCCTGCCGGCGCGCTACGTCAGCGGCTACCTGCTGACGCAGCCGCCGCCCGGACGTCCGCGGCTGGTCGGCGCCGACGCCTCGCATGCCTGGGTCTCGGTCTACCTGCCCGGCGACGACGGGCCCGGCGACTGGGCCGAGTTCGACCCGACCAACGGCCGCCAACCCGGCGAGGATTACGTGGCGCTGGCGATCGGCCGCGACTATTCCGACGTCTCGCCGATGCGCGGCGTGCTGCACGGCGGCGCACGGCATACGCTCGACGTCGGCGTCACGGTGCGGCCGCTCGAAGAGCTGCCGGCCGAGGCGCCAACACGAATACAGACTCAGACGCAATCACAATCGCAGTCCCAACCCCGATCGCAATCCCAACAAGACGAGGACCCTTCATGAGCGTTTACGACAAACTTTCCAGCCTCGGCATCACGCTGCCGCCGGTCTCGGCCCCCGCCGCGGCCTATGTGCCCTATGTGCAGACAGGCAAGCTGGTGTTCCTCTCCGGCCATATCGCCAAGAAAGACGGCAAGCCCTGGGTCGGCCAGCTCGGCGCCACGCTCGGCACCGACGAAGGCAAGCAGGCTGCACGCGCGATCGCGATCGACCTGCTCGGCACGCTGCACGCTGCGGTCGGCGACCTGAACAAGGTCAAGCGCATCGTCAAGGTGATGAGCCTGGTCAACTCGGTCGGCACTTTCACCGAGCAGCATCTCGTGACCAACGGCGCGAGCGAGTTCTTCGCCGAGGTCTTCGGCCCCGAGAAGGGCGCGCATGCGCGCAGTGCCTTCGGCGTGGCGCAGGTCCCCTTGGGTGCCTGCGTCGAAATCGAATTGATCGCCGAAGTGGAATAGTTGGACGACACCGATCGCCATTTGCTGAGCCTGCTGCAGGCCAACGCCCGCGAGCCCGCTGCCGAGCTCGCGCGCAAGCTCAAGGTGGCGCGCACGACGGTGGTGGCGCGCATCGCGCGGCTGGAACGCGTGGGCGTGATCGGCGGCTACGGCGTACGCCTCGGCCAGCAGCTCGAGCAGGCCGCGGTGCGCGCCTACTGCGGCCTCAGCGTGGCGCCGAAGTCGGCCACCGCCGTGATCCAAGCACTCGAGCGGCTGCCCGAGGTCGAGGAGCTCTCGGCCGTCAGCGGCCAGTACGACTACATGCTGGCCCTGCGCTGCGAGACCAACGAGCAGCTGGACGCCCTGCTCGACCGCATCGGGCTGATCGAAGGCATCCAGCACACCCATACCTCGGTGGTGCTGAGCCGCAAGGTCGACCGCCGCAGCGCGGTGCCGTCAAGCGGCTGAGCGCGCCTGCGGCCGCTGCCCACGGCCCAGCGTGCCGACGACGGCGGTGGCCACGAGCACCAGCGCGGCGCTCAGCAGCATGGTGCTGGAGATGCCGTGGTTGTCGACCGTCAGGCCGCCGAGCAGCGCGCCCGAGGCAATGGCGACCTGGAACCCGCTCACCAGCAGCGCCTGCCCGGCCTCCTGCGCCTCGGGCACGGCTTCCATCATCCAGCCGGTCAGCGAGACCGGGATCAGGCCGAAGGCCAGGCCCCAGATGACCACCACGGCCGCCCCGGCCACGATCCCGCTGCCGGCCACTGTCGACAGCAGCAGCGCCGCGGCGAGCAGCACCGTCGCCAAGAGCGTGGTGCCGCGCACGCTGCGCGCCACCAGGCTGCCGCCGACGAGGGTGCCGATGAAGCCGGTCGCGCCGTAGACTAAGAGCAGCGCCGTCACTGCGCCCGGCGCGAGGCCGAAGGTCTGCTGCAGGAGCGGCGTGAGGTAGGTGTAGGCCGCGAAATGCCCGGCGATCAGGAACAGCACGGCGAGCAGCCCGACCTGCGCCATGCGGCGCGTGAGCGGCGTCAGCAGGTCGCGCGGACGAATGGCGCGCGCCGGCGGCAGCGCCGGCAGCAGCCAGATCTGCGCCGCCAGCACGACGGCCGCGAGCAGTCCGGTCACCGCGAAGGCCGCACGCCATCCGGCGAAGTTGCTGATGAAGGCGCCGGCCGGCACGCCGAACACCGTGGCGGCAGACACGCCCGCCAGCACGAGCGACATGGCGCGCGCCTTCGACATGTCGGGCACCAGCTGCGTGGCAGCGCCCGGCGCGAAGGTCCAGAAGCCGCCGATGCACAGGCCGAGCAGCAGGCGCGCCACCAGCATGGTCGCGAAGTTGGGCGCGATGGCGGCCAGCAGGTTGGATGCAACCAGCAACGCCGAGAGCGCGATCATCACGGTGCGGCGGTCGAGACGGCCCGAGGCGACGATCAGCGCCGGCCCGGCGAAGGCGGCCAGCACGCCGGGGATCGTGACCATCAGGCCGGCCGTGCCGTCGCTGACATCGAGGCCGGTGGCGATGTCGGTCAGCAAGCCGATCGGCAGGAATTCCGTCGTCACCATCGAGAAGGTGCCGACGGCGATCGAGCCGACTGCGAGCCAGGCGGAGCGGGAGGTTTCGGCGATTTCAGGGGTAGAGGGCAGCGCATCGGCGCATGAGGTGCAGGGAGCAGTCATGGGTGGAGAAGCCTTGGAAGGGAGCCCCGGCGTCATGTGCCGAGGCTTGTTGCAGTGCAAGGTGGCGAGTTTGAAGCCGCATCGGCAGCGCCGAAGGCGCCCGGCGGAAGCTCACCGTTTCCTCTTCACCAACAATCGACCCCGGCCCTCTACGTCTGCTTCGCGGAGTTGCTGCGCACGCGCCTGCCTGCACGAAGCGCCCGATGCGGCACCGCGGGCGCCGTTGGCGCGGCGGTCTTGGTGTCGCCCAGCGCGGCATAGCAATCGCCGACTCGCGTGGACAGAAAGGCTTCGAGCGAAACCTGCTCCTGCCCCACGAAGCCATGCGACGGCAGCCGGCCGGTGTGCAGCAGCTCGAACACGCCGACCACTCCGGCGGCCGTGGCCAGCTCGATCGCGGTGCGGTCCACGCCGCGCAGCCGGCCGCCGTCGATGCGGGCCAGGCGGGTCTGCTGCTCGAAGCGCCCGCCCCGCTCGCCCGATGCCGATGCGAACACGATGACCACGTCTTCCCGGCTGTGGGGAACGGCGTGTTCCAGCACCTGGCGCAGCAGGTCGCGGCGCTCGACCAAGCGCAGGTCGTGCAGCAGGAAGTCCATCGCATCGCGGTGGCCTGGGTAGCGAAGGGACTTGTAGTCGAGGTTGCGTACGCGGCCAGCGAGCGTCTCGCCGAGCGTGCCCAGCCCGCCCGAGGTGTTGAAGGCCTCGAAGGCCTCGCCGTCGAGCACCAGGGTCTCGTGCCCTTCCAGCGGCTGCAGCGACACCGGCCGGCCCTGCACGACAGCGGCGCACGGGTTGCAGTACTCGTTGATCAGGCCGTCGATGCTCCATGTGAAGTTGTAGCGCAGCCGGTTGGTGGCATGGCGCGTCAGCGCGCCGACGCGCAGATGCAGGTCATGCAGCGTTTCGAAGCGGCCGGCCAGTTGCATGCCGAGCATGCCGATCACGCCCGGTGCCAGCCCGCACTGCGGCATCAGCACGGTGGATGCATCCTCGGCCAGCGCACGGATGGCGCTGGTAGCCGACACGTCCTCCGTGAGATCGAAGTAGTGCACGCCCTGCGCCCGCGCAGCCGTGGCGACGCGCACCGTGACGTAGAAGGGCAAGGCGTTGATCACGACCTGGTGCCCCGCCAGCACGGCCGCGAGCGCCGCGTCCTCTTCCACGTCCAGCACGATGCGCTCGACCAGCCGGTCGCCGGGCTCGGCATGGGCATGCGTGCGGTCCGCGAGCGTGACCGGCAGGTGGTGGTACTCGGCCACCATGTCGGCCACCGTGCTGCCGACCTTGCCGGCGCCCAGCACCAGGACCTTGCGGATGTCTTGCGGGCTCATCGAGCATCTCCTCATCGTTTGGATGAAGAAACTGTAGGAGCAGGTGCTGGCAGCCGGAAGCCGCCAATGCGTCGCGAAGTCGCGCGTTTCCGGCGGAACGACGCCGCGCACGAACGAATGGTCAGGCCGGGGCGGACGAACCCCGCACCACCAGCTCGCCGGGCAGCAGCAATTGCCGCGGGGGGCCTTCGAGGCCGCGCAGGCGCTCGATCAGACAGGTCGCCGCGGCACGCCCGATCGCATCGGTCGGCTGCGCGATGGTGCTGAGACCCGGCCCGATCAAGGGCGCCCATTCGGGATCGTCGAAGCCGACGAAACCGAGTTCCTCGCCGAAGCGCCAGCCCAGGCGCGCCATCGCCGAGGCCACGCGCAAGGTCACGACTGCATTGCCGGCCAGCACAGCCGCGCGGCGCCCGCGCTTGGCGCGCTTGTGCAGGGCGCGCAGCGCGGCATCGAGCGCCTCGCTGTCGTCGCCGGTGCTCTCGAACACGTCTCCCGCGACGCCTGGTTCGTTCGCCGCGATGCAGTCGCCGAAGGCGGCGGTGCGTTCGCGCCGCGAGCTCACGCCCTTCTGCGGCTCGGTGATGTAGAGCAGCTCGCGATAGCCGCCCTCGACCAGATGGCCGCAGGCGGCCTGCATCGCCGCCGGGTTGTCCAGCGATACGAAGTCGGTGTGCATGCCGGGATGGCGGCGATCCACCAGCACCGCCGGCTTGCCGTGCAGCGCGTCGACATCGACCAGGCCGGCGCCGCGGCCCAGCGTGTTGAGGATGAAGCCGTCCACCTGGTAGCCGGCGAGCGCATCGATGGCCTCGCGCTCGCGGTCGATGTCGTTGCCGAGGTTGAACAGCATCACCAGGTAGCCGGCGTCCTGGCAGGTCTTCTCGGCGCCGCGCAGCACCGCGACCGAGTAGGGGTTGGTGATGTCGGCCACGACCAGGCCGATCAGGCGCGAGCGGCCGTGGCTCAGCGCCTGCGCCATCGGGCTCGGCGTGTAGGCCAGCTGCGCGACCGCGGCCTCGACGCGCGCCGCGATGTCGGGGCTCAGCAGGCGTTCGCGGTGGTTGAGGAAGCGCGAAACGGTGGCCTTGGAGACGCCCGCCATCCTGGCGACGTCCGCAATCGTTGCTTTGACCGGGCGCTGCATGGGCGATCGCAAATTCAGGCGAAGGCCGTGTCGTAAACCGCCGCCGGCCGCTCGCCGGCCAGGGCCTGCAGCAGGTTGGTGGTGGCCAGCTCGGCCATCGCATGCCGCGTCTCGTGCGTGGCCGAGCCGATGTGCGGCAGCGGCGTCACGCGCGGATGGGTGCGCAAGGGCGAATCCAAAGGCAGCGGCTCGGTCGCGAACACGTCGAGGCCGGCGGCGCGCAAGCTGCCCTGGTCGAGCGCGGCGAGCAGCGCGTGTTCCTGCACGGTGGCACCGCGGCCGCCGTTGATGAAGATGGCGCCCGGCTTCATGAGACCGAACACGCGCTCGTCGATCATGCCGCGCGTGCTGTCCGCGAGCGGCAGCATCGCGACCACGAAGTCGGCGCGTTCCAGCAGCTCATCGAGCGGCGTGTGCATCGCGCGCCCCACCAGCTCGGGCGACTGCACGGCCAGGTCGACCGGGCGCCTCGCGTGATAGAGCACCGGCATGCCGAAGCCCAGAGCGGCGCGGCGCGCGATGGCCTGGCCGATGCGGCCGAAACCCAGCAGGCCCAGCGTCTTGCCGTGCACGTCGAAGCCGAACAGGTCCTCGCCGATGTTCTCGGACCAGCGGCCCTCGCGCACAAGGTTGGAGAGCTCGACCACGCGGCGGCTGGTCGCCATGAGGAGCGCGAAGACGGTGTCGGCCACCGTCTCGTCGAGCACGCCGGGCGTGTGGCACAGCATGATGCCGCGCGCATGCAGGACGGCCAGCGCGTAGTTGTCGACGCCGACCGAGACACTGGAGATCACTTCGAGCTGGGGCGTGCGTTCGAGCAGCGCATCGTCCACCGGATAACTCGAACCGATCAGGCCCTGAGCCAGCGGCAGCGCGGCCTCGAAGGCCTCGCGCTCGGCCGCGATGCGCGGGTTGGCGACCGTGACCTCGTGCACCGCCTGCAGGCGTGCCAACTGGTCGTCTGGCAGTTCGCGAAAGACCAGGATCTTCTTGCGCATCACAACCTCGCTTCGTTCAATTGCGCCCGCGTCGGCAGGCCCTCGGTGTCGCCGAGCACCTGCACGGCACGGGCGCCGATCCAGGCAGCACGCCGCACCGCCTCAGGCACGGTCTTGCCTTCCAGCAGCGCGCTGATCACGCCGACCGCGAAGCCGTCGCCGGCGCCCACGGTGTCGACCACTTGCTTGACCGGGAAACCTTCGACGCGGCCGGTGCCGGCCGCATCGCCGTCATAGTAGGCGCCCTCGGCGCCGAGCTTGACCACCACCAGCTTCGCGCCGCGCTGCCGGTAAAAATGTGCCACGCCCTCGGGCGTTTTCTCGCCGGTGAGCAGCAGGCCCTCTTCCATGCCGGGCAGCACCCAGTCGGCACGTGCCGCCAGGTCGTTGATCGCGCGCCGCATCACATCGGTCGACGCCCACAGCGTGGGCCGCAGGTTGGGGTCGAAGGAAATCGTGCGGCCCGCCGCGCGCATCACCTCCATGCTCTTGATCGCGGCCTGCAGGCTGGTGTCGGAGATGGCCGCGAACACCCCGGTCGCATGCAGGTGCCGCGCCGAGCACAGCCAGGCCTCGTCGACGTCGGCCGGGCTCATGTGGCTCGCGGCCGAGCCCTTGCGGTGGTATTCCATCGGCGGGTCGCTGCCGTCGGTCACGCGACCCTTGAACTGGAGGCCGGTGCGCTGCGTGGCGTCGCTGATCACATGCGAGCAATCGATGCCTTCGCCCTGCATGGTGGCCAACAGCGAGCGGCCCATCGAATCGGCGCCGAGCCGGCTGGCCCAGCCCACCTTGAGGCCCAAGCGCGCGAGGCCGATCGCCACATTGGTTTCGGCACCGGCGGTGCGCTTGTGGAAGGCGGTGGCGTTCTCGATCGGTCCCGGCCGGTCGGCCACCAGCAAGAGCATGGCCTCGCCGAAGAGCGCGACGTCGAAGGCTGGGTTTGTCATGTTCGCAATGCCCGGATATACGCGACCTGGTCGCGCGTGATGGCGAGCAAATCGTCGCCGACCAGAGGGTATTCGATCGCGTGCGGCACCTCGGCCGGCAAGGCGCGCAGCACGGCGCGCCAGGGCGCCGCGGATTCGGCCAGCGGCACCGCGACCCATTTGGCCGCCAAGCGCTGCACCCCCTTGCAATGCACGTAGCGCACACGCGAGGCCAGTGCTTCTGCCGCCTGCAGCGGGCATTCGCCGAGCCAGTGCCAGTTGCCCATGTCGAAGGTCATGCCGAGATCGAGCCCGGCATTGTCGACTGCATCGAAGAAGCTTTGCAGCGCGGGCAGCGTGCCGGCCGCCACGGTCTGGTCGTTCTCGATCACGAGCTCGATCGGCGTTTCGGCGAGCTGCGCGCGCAGGCCGGCCAGCGCGCTGTGCGAGGACGCGCGAAAGTCCCCGATCGACATCTTGAGCCGGCGCGCGCCCAGCGTGGTCGCGGCAGCGAGGCCACGGGCGAGTGCGGCGCTGTCGAGCCAGCCGCCTTCGGCGCAGAGACCTTCGGGGCTCGAGTAGACCGAGGCGAGGCCCGCGAGCGCAGGCAGCTCGGCCGCGGGGTCACGCAGCAGCTCGCCGCGCACCTCGACGCTGTCGGCGCCGGCTGCCATGGCCAGTTGCGCGCACCAGGGCTGACCATGCCGCCCTACCTCGGCCGCGCCGAAGGACGACAAAGAAATCAGGACGTTCATGTGCCTCCTTCCAGGAACACCGCGGAACCGGCTTTGCGGGGCCGCTGGTGTTGCCCCGGTGAGGGAACAGGACTTCGGCGCGAGCGAACGAAGTGTATGAAACCGGTTTCAGCATCACATCAGGGATTTCCCCTAGCGAGCCTTCTGCCTACACTCGCCCGATGCTGACCCCCACTCTGCCGGACGCCGCTACAGAGGGCGAAAGTGCGGTCGCCGCGCCCACCGTGCGCCATCTGCGGCAGGCCCTGTTGTGGCCCCTGCGGCTGATGCCGACGACGCAGCCCCGCCACGCGCAGCGCAGCCCCTGGGACGCGCTGCGCGAGCTCGGCGATGCTTCGCCCTGGCGCGAGGAGATCGACGAGTACACGGGCAACAGCGAGCGCTTCCACGAGCGCCACTACAACGAGTTCGTGAGCTTCCTGCCTTACGTGCAGCGCTTCCTCTACGGCGAAGGCCGCGCCCGGCGCCAGTCCGGCGGCCCCGACGGCGGCGATTCGCCGATGCGCATCTTCCGCCGGCGCGACATCGCCGCCGTGCGCGTGGTGCCCCGGCCCGGCGATGCGCCCGTCGTGCTGCGGGTAGTGCACGTTGACCTCTATTTCTTCTACGACGTCGACCTGGTGCTGCTCAACCTGGAAGTCGGCTCCGACGACCTGAGCCTGCCGCTGGCGCAGGAGATCCTCTACCGCTTCGGCCGCGCCTATCCGGGCGGCTGGGATGCCCAGGGCGCCGCGCTGCATTGCATGCACAGCGTCGAATGGCTGGGCAGCGACGGCAGCGTGCTTTCGAGTTCGGACGTGCAGAACCGGGAGGCCTTTCTCTCGCACGTGGCCGAGCACCGCGCGCCGCGCATTGCCGCGCACTGGGCCTGGCTGATGCAGCCGCTGGTGAGCGACCATTCGGAGCAGCCGGGCGAGCTGCGCTTCCGCCAGCTCGAGTACTACCGCATGCCGGTGATGGCGTACCTCTCGCTCGACGACCCGCGCCGGCTCACGCGCAACGACTTCGTCCGCCTGGCCCTGGTCACGGGCGCGGCCGAGCCGGCCCTCGGCGGCGCCGGCCCTCTGCCCTACGCCGAGGAACACGTGGCCGACTTCGAGCAGAAGTATTGCTACGACCGCTTCTGGGTCGATGCCGGCGCGGCGCCCAACACGCGCTACATGTGCAACGGCCGAGCGCTCGTCGTGGTCGGCGACGCGCGCTCCGAATTCTTCTGCTGCCGCGACCGCGGCGTGCTGGCGCAGTTCCGGCACCAGCACTTCCTGCTGTTCCTGATCGCGCATTTCCAGAAGGCCGCGTTGCTGATGTTCTCCGACCGCCTGGTCGAGGCGCTGCGCATGCTCAACGTGCACGACGTGGCCAGCGTCAAGCGCTTCAAGCGCACGATCCGCAGGAGCTTCGAGACCTTTCTTCGCTTCACGCACCGCTACTGGTTTCACGAGATCTCGGAACAGGCGCAGGTGCGCGCGCTGTCGCACCTGTGCACCACGCACCTCGGGCTCGATCCGCTCTACGAGGAGGTCAAGGTACGCATCGCCGACATGAACACGTATCTGGACGCCGACAGCCTGCGCCGCCAGGCCAACACGGTGGTGCGGCTCACGGTAGTCACGCTGTTCGGCCTGATCGGCACCATCACCACCGGCTTCCTCGGCATGAACCTGCTGGCCGAGGCCGAGGCGCCGCTCTCGCGCAAGCTGACATGGTTCGCGGTGGTGGGCGTGCTGACCACCTGCCTCACGGTCTACACCATGGTCAAGTCGAAGCGGCTGTCGGACTTTCTGGATGCGCTCTCGGACGAGCGCCACACCTTTCGCACCAAGCTGGCGGTGCTGATGCGGGTCTGGCGGCCGGGCTCCGATTGAGGGCGATCGTGTCCGGCCACGTCATCACCTTCAACGCCGGCTCCTCGTCGGTCAAGTTCGCGCTGTTCTCGTTCGATGCGGGCGGATTGCGCAGCGAGCCGCCGCGGGCCAGGTCGCGCCTACGTGACGGGCGCGATCACCGCTTCGATCGCATCGCGCCACACGTCAGCCAGCTTGCCGTAGCCTTTCGAATTGGGGTGGATTTCGTTCAGCCAATCGTTGCTGTCGCCTTCGCTGTCCGGATCGGCGGGTGTCAATGTGGTGCCCAGCGTGTCGATCACATGCACGTTGGCGAGGCCCAGCGTGCGCACGACGCCGGCCAGTCGGTCGATCAGGTGCTTCGCGAGCTCCAGGTGCATCGATTTCGGAATGCGATGCGCAACCAGGGCCGGCAGCAGCCAGGGGCCCCTGCCCGGCGCCGCCGCCGCGTTGCGGGGCGTCGGGTATTCGTAGGTGTGCACGAAGATCGGCGTGGCGCTGTTGAGCGCGCTGTCCGCGGCCAGGCGCGACACGAGCCGGAAGTTCTCGCGCAGGTAGCGCTCGAACAGCACCCAGGCCTCTGGATGAATGCAGTCCGCGGGCGAAGCCGGATCGCTGCCCGGCGGCAGCTTGCGCAGCAGCTGCTGGTCGACTCGCTTGTCGCTGACCGCATCGACCAGGTCGTTGCCGCCGCCGCTCAGCAGGATCGCATCGAACTTCCAGGCCCGCAGGCCCTGCGGACCGCCGTCGACCAAGCTGGCGAAGGCCGGGTCGCGCCACCAGTCGACCATGCGGGCCAACGTGTCGCTCGGACGCGCGGTGCTGGTCACCAGCGTGCTGCGCCCGAGGACCAGCCGGTTCAGCAGGTTGTTGCCGAAGAGCGAACCGAAGGAGAACCACGAGTCGCCGTCGGCCAGCATGTGCCAGCCGAAATCCGAGGGGCTGATGCTGCCTTCGCCGAAGCCTAGCTGCTCGGGTCGAATGATTCGTACGGGCTTGTCGGATGTGGCCATGATTCGTCAACCCGCGGACGCGTCCTTGCTCCGCGGCAGCCACACCTCGATCGCGCCGGGCGCCGCCCTGATCGAGCGCGGCAGCAGCTTGATGACCCAGGGCTGGCCGGTCGGGGAAGCAGCGGTCTGCACCAGGGCCTGCGCACAGGCGCGCGCCGTCTCGTCGCGAATGATCACGCTAGGCTCGGGATGGCCGGTGGGCGGCGAGCGTCCGGCCCGGCGCGAGGTGCTGAGCACGTCCTCCATCGGCGGCACCGAAGCGCCCAGCGCGCGCCAGGGTCCGCGCCACGCGCGGGCCTTGTCCCGCAGCGCGGAGCCGTAGGTCTGGATGTAGACCACGGTATCGTTGCACACGCCGGGCGGCGGTGCGACCGCGGCCGGTGCGGCAGGCGCGCCGTTCGCCGGCGTTTCGCCGTTTTGGGCCGACCGCGGCATGTAAGGCGGCTGCGCGCCCTGCACGACCGGCGGCGGCGCGGCGGCGACCTGCACCCCGGGCGGCCCGGCGATCCGATCGCGCAGCCACACCACCACCGGCCAGGGCTCGGGCAAGGTGCCGCTGCAGTTCTGCTTGGAACCCGTCTGCCCGGAATAGTCGCGCGCCCAGTAGCGCGGCGCGCAGGCCGGCGCCTGCGCCGGCTGCAGGCAGTCGATGCCGTTGCCGGGGTCGAGCAGGCGCGCGCAGGCCGGCGTGCGCTGCTCGGCCGCTTCGTTGACGCAGGCCTGCTTGGCATCGTCGACGATGCGCACCGAGAGCCGGAACTTCGCCATGAAGTTCTCGCTGCCGTCGCGGCACAGCAGGTCGCCGGTGCGCAGCAGCTCGGCAGCCAGGAGCGCCGGCGCTTCGTTCGTCGCGGTGCCGGCGCGCAGGCGGGCCCAGAGCTCGGTGAGGTCCTTGAACGCGCTGTTCTCGGCCTTCTGCGTCTCGGCGCGCTGCACGCGCCAGCTGTCGATGCCCTGCCAGGCCGCGACGCCGAAGGTGGCGGCCGTGCCGAGTCCGACCGAGGCCGTCATCGCGCCGGCCCTCATCACGCGGGCCTGCAGCCGGCTCATCGCGCCGGCAGTCGGTGCGGCTGCGCTGTCCTTGTCGTCGCGATCGGCATCGGCCGCACGCACCGGCGGCTGCGCCTGGCCATCGTCGGGGACGAAGAGCCCCGGCGCGCCCATCGCCACCTCGTCGAGCATCTCGCCTTCGAGGCGCGAGCCGATCTCGGCGCCGAGCCGGAAATAGCTCTCCCACTGGGCTTCGTCGAAGAACTGGTCGGTGGTCGGCTGCTGCGGAAAGAGCGGATTGGAGGCCTTGAAATTCACCAGGTCGACCGGCAGCGTCGCCGAGACGTTGGGCTTGACCAGCACGATCTGTCCCGTCGCGCCGCTCGCATAGCGCACCTGCGCGAGCGCCAGGCAGGCCTGGCTGTGGGACGAGGCGAGATCGTTGAGCGAACCGAAGGCGCCCAGGTGCGCCCAGTCGGCGCCGGGCCGGGGCTTCATGAAGGTGATCTCTGCGTTGAGGTCGATGCGGGCGCGGCGGATCAGCACCTCGAGGTCGCAGAAGCGGTACTCCGGATCGGCGCCGCAATCGGCGATCACGATCAGCGAGGCCTGCTGGCGCAGCAGCGCGTAGGCGCCGGTATTCTCGAAATGGCCGCCGTCGCTCAGGAACCAGTTGGCCGAGCTGCTGCCGGGAAAGGCGCCGAAGCATTCGAGCAGCATGAAGCGCGTCTTCATCAGCAACGGGCTGGCATGCACGGCTGCGCCGCGCTGCACGATGCCGGCTTCGGCACTGTTCCACCAGTAGCCCAGGCGCAGCCCCGCGAACACCGACAGCGCCGCGATGCCGCGCTTGGTGAGCCGGCCGAGGCCGGGTGCGAAGGCCGCGCCCGAAATCGCCGTCCATGCGCCGAGGGTGAGCGCGCCATCGCCGTGCGCCTGCGCCCAGTTGGCGCCGCCGGCCTGCATCCAGCCCAGCGGGCCGATGGTGAGCGGCTGGCTCTTGCGGTCGCGGTTGAACAGGCGCTGCTTGGGGTCGTGCGTCTGGTTGATGCAGACGTTGGCGAGATGCACCGGCCCGCCATGCAGGTGCGGCGCATAGCGCAACTGCGAGATGTCGTCGCGCGCGTCGACCTCGCCGACCGGCACCCGCGGCGGCTCCAGGCCCGAGACCGCGTCCGTCGGACTGGCGCCCAGGCGCTTCGCGTTGGCGGCCCCGAGGTAGCCGCGCACGATGCGCGCCTTGTAGAACATGTGCAGCGAGGAGACGTTGAGAAAGCCGAAGTTGCGCCCGGTGACCAGCGCATAGCTGCCGACGATGACGGCGATGGTGCCGAGCCAGACCCAGCCGCGCGAGAAGTCCAGCCCCTCGGGCGTGAACACGGGCAGCAGCGCCACCGAATAGACCACGCCGACCCACCAGGCCGCGAGGCAGAAGGCCAGCACCAGGCCGAACAGGCTGGCGAGCGTCAGCATCAGCGTCTTGCCGATGCCAGGCGCCTCGCGCTTCTGCGACAGCAGCATCGGCAGCACGCCGCGCAAGGCCGCCGCAACGATCAGCAGCGCCGCCCCATAGGAAGCGCGCTCCCGCTGCGTTTCGGCGGCGAGCCACCAGGCGCTGCGGTCGAGCAGGCCCAGCATCACGATCAGCAATGCGGAGTTGATCACGGCCGCGAGCGCCTCGGTCAGCTCGTTGCGCAGCTGCGCCGGCGTGCGCCTGTTGCTGCGCCACAGCACCCACAGCAGCGCGACGACCCAGCACAGCGCAAAGGCCACGAAGGCGGGCGCCAGCCAGAGCGGCCCGCTGTAGTGGAGCACCAGGCGCGGCCCGATCCAGCAGGCGCCGGCGCCGAGCGCGCACCACATCGCCACCTGCACCAGCATCGACGAGGTGGACGGCTTGTCGCGCACCGACCAGTAGGCGCAGGCCAGCACCACCGAGGCGATGAAGGGGCCGATCAGCGTGAACCACAGCGTCGGCCACTGCGTCGACCATTGCACCAGCAGGCGCGCCGAATGCACGCTCGCTAGATCGGTGGCGCCGGCCAGCACATCCGAAGGCAGGCTGTTGAGGTCCACGGCACGGAACACCGTGTCCCACAGCAGCAGGTTGACGGCGGCGAGCACCATGCCGATCAGGCCGGCGGCGATCGCGATCTCGATGTGCGTGCCCAGCAGGTTGCGCAGGTAGAGCGCGCTGGCGAACAACGTGTCGCGCAGCCCGCCCGGAATGAGATAGCGGCCGTTGCTGCGCAGCCACCAGCCGAAGCGCGCGCGGTCGACGTCGCCCATCGCGCGCTCGATGTCGCGCACCTCTTCGGCCGATTTCGCTTCGGTGCAGAGCCGGCCCAGGGTGGCGCCGATGTAGCCGCCGCCCGAGACGGTCGAGATCAGGTCGAACTTGAGCAGTTGCCGGCGCGCGGCCAGCGCCTTCATCAGGCCGAGGCAGAAGGTGGCGCTGCGGATGCCACCGCCCGACAGGGCCAAGCCCCAGGGCCGGCGGCCGTCGTCGACGCCCGCCAGCGCCTTGCGGCGCGTTGCCACCAGCTCTTGGATGGTGTCGTCCATGCGGCTCCTCGTCGTTCCGCGTGAAATATTTCACGCTTGGCGAGGGGTATCAATGCCGCAAACGGTCTATGCCGGATGCAGGTTGCAGTGGTTAAGCTCGCGGCGATGACAAACGACCTCATGTTCAAGAGTCTCTTTTTGGCCGCCGCCTTCGGCCTGATCGCCGGCTGCGCCAGCAGCACCAGCGCCTGCGAGAGCCCGTACGGCGCCTCGCCGCAATTCAAGGGCTGCGTCTTCGAGAACATGCCGAATCCGCAGGCGCTGCCCTCCCAGGGCTCCTGGAAGATCTGGTCGCGCTTTCTCACGGCCAACAAGAACGGCACCGTGCCCGTCGATCCGATCCCCGTGCGCGCCATGACCACCGCGCAACTCGAGGCCCTGGATTCGCAGGCGAACCACGTGATCCGCCTCGGCCATTCCTCGCACCTGCTCAAGCTGCGCGGCAAGTACTGGCTGATCGATCCCGTGTTCAGCGAACGCGCGTCGCCTTTCCAGTTCGTCGGCCCCAGGCGCTTCCACAAGCCGCCGCTCACGCTCGAGCAGCTGCCGCCGATCGAGGGGCTGATCCTCTCGCACGACCACTACGACCACCTCGATGTCGCGACCATCGAGTACCTCGCGCAGCGCGTGCAGCGCTATTTCGTGCCGCTGGGCGTGCGCGCCCGCGTGGTCGAGATGGGCGTGCCGGCCGAGCGCGTGGCCGAGTTCGACTGGTGGCAGGCGACGGAACACGACGGTGTCGGCCTCACGGCGACGCCGGCGCAGCACTTCTCGGGCCGCACGCTGAACGACCGCAACAAGACGCTCTGGGCTTCCTGGGTGATCCAGAGCGGCGGCGAGCGCATCTTCTACAGCGGCGACTCGGGCTATTTCGGCGGCTTCAGGCAGATCGGCGAGCGCTTCGGCGGCTTCGACCTGGCGCTGATGGAAAACGGCGCCTACGACAGCTACTGGCCTTCGGTGCACATGTCGCCCGAAGAGAGCGTGCAAGCCTTCCAGGAGCTGCGCGGCAAGATGCTCTACGTGGTGCACAACAGCACCTTCGACCTCGCCTTCCACACCTGGCGCGATCCGCTGGACCGCATTGCGGACTTGTCGCAGGCGAAGAAGATCGAGCTTGCGACGCCGGAGATCGGCGAGGTGCTGACCATCGGCCGGCCGCGCACGAATGTGCGCTGGTGGGAGCGCTTGAAGTAGGCCGCGCTGTCCGGTCGGTCCGAGCTTGTCGAAGCCGGGGCGCTGGCTTCGACAAGCTCAGCCCGAACGGCTCTTGGACCGCTCGCGCGCGCGCCGCACCTGCCGGCTTTGCGCAGCCTCCGCGGCGCGCTTTTCGCGCTCCCGGCGCGCATCGCGCCAGCGCTTGCTGAGCCAGCGTGCAAGCAGGAAGCTGCAGGCGCTGGTGACCACGAGCACGAAGATGCCGACGGGTCCGAGATCCATGCGTGTCTCCTGTCCTCAGAGCACGCGTACGATGCTCGCGGGCTTGAAGCCGAGGTCGGCCGCCTTGCCCTTGCGCGCGCGGCTGGCGCGCGCGTTGTTGAGCGTGCGGATCTCGAGCGTCTCCTCGCGCTCCTTGCCGCCGCGGCCGATGCCTTCGATCTTCACGCTGCGCGTGTAGGCCGCGGCGCCGGCGAGCGTGTCCTTGGCGTCGAGGTCGATCAGCATGAGCCCGCGGCCGCCCTTGGGCAGCGCCTTCATCTCGAGGATCTCGAAGGTCAGGATGCGTCCGCCCGTCGAGGCGCAGGCCACATGCGTCGCCGCCGGCATCGGCTCGGCGCCGCTCGCGCCGCCGACCAGCGAAGGCCGGGTGAGCTGCTCGCCCTCGCCGACGTCGACGAAGGCCTTGCCGCCGCGCTGGCGCGACATCATGTTCTCGACCGAGGCGATGAATCCGTAGCCGCCCGTGTTGGCGAGCAGCAGCGCCGCCCCGGGCGGTCCGGCGAAGTAGTGCGCCACGTGCGTGCCGCTGTCGAGATCGATCAGCGTCGTGACCGGCTGGCCGTCGCCGCGCCCGCCGGGCAGCGAAGCCACGGGCACGGTGTAGACGCGCACGGTCTTGTCCTTGGCGGTGCCGAAGACCAGCAAGGTGTCGACCGAGCGGCACTCGAAGGCGCCGTAGAGCGCATCGCCGGACTTGAAGCTGTACTCGGGCGCGGCCGCACCCGCGGCGCGTTCGCTGGCCCATCCCTTCTGCGTGCGGACCCAGCCCTTCTGCGAGACGATCACCGTCACCGGCTCGTCGACCACGCGCACCTCGGCGACGGCGCGCTTCTCGGCCTGGATCAGCGTGCGGCGCGGGTCCTCGAAGCTCCGCGCGTCCTGCTCAATCTCCTTCACCAGCAGGCGGCGCAGCGCGGCCGGGCTCGCGAGGATGTCCTCGAGCTTCTTCTGTTCCTCGCGCAGGCCCTTCAGCTCCTGCTCGATCTTGATCGCCTCCAGCCGCGCCAACTGGCGCAGGCGGATCTCGAGGATGTCCTCGGCCTGCCGCTCGCTCAGGTCGAAGCGCGCGATCAGCGCCGCCTTCGGGTCCTCGGCTGCGCGGATGATCGCGATCACCTCGTCGATGTTGAGCAGCACCAGCTGCCGGCCTTCGAGGATGTGAATGCGGTCCTGCACCTTGCCCAGGCGATGGCGCGAGCGCTTCTCGACCGTGATCTCGCGGAACGCGATCCACTCGTTGAGCATCTGGCGCAGCGACTTCTGCGTCGGCTTGCCGTCGATGCCGACCATCGTGAGATTGATCGGCGAGGAGCTCTCGAGCGAGGTCTGCGCCAGCAGCGTGGTGATGAACTCCTCCTGGCCGATGCGCGAGGTCTTGGGCTCGAACACCAGGCGCACGGCCGCGTCCTTGCTGGACTCGTCGCGCACCACGTCGAGCACCGAGAGCACGGCCGCCTTCAATTGCGTCTGCTCGGCCGTGAGTGCCTTCTTGCCGGCGCGGATCTTGGGATTGGTGAGCTCCTCGATCTCTTCCAGCACCTTCTGCGTGCTGACGCCCGGCGGCAGCTCGTTGACCACCAGCTGCCACTGGCCGCGCGCGAGATCCTCGATCTTCCAGCGCGCGCGCACCTTGAGCGAGCCGCGGCCGGTGCGGTAGGCCTCGGCGATGTCGGCCGGGCCGCTGATGATCTGCGCGCCGCCGGGATAGTCGGGGCCGGGCACCAGCGCGAACAGCTCTTCTTCGCTGAGCTTGCCGTTCGACTTGATCAGCGCCACGCAGGCGTCGGCGATCTCGCGCAGGTTGTGGCTCGGGATCTCGGTGGCCAGGCCGACGGCGATGCCGCTCGCGCCGTTGAGCAGCGTGAAGGGCAGCCGCGCGGGCAGGAGGCGCGGCTCTTCGGTCGAACCGTCGTAGTTGGGGATGAAGTCGACCGTGCCTTCGTCGATCTCGTCGAGCAGCAGGCTGGTGATGCGCGCCAGCCGCGCCTCGGTGTAGCGCATGGCCGCGGCGCCGTCGCCGTCGCGGCTGCCGAAATTGCCCTGTCCGTCGACCAGCGGATAGCGCTGCGAAAAATCCTGCGCCATGCGCACCAGCGCGTCATAGGCCGCCTGGTCGCTGTGCGGATGGAAGCGGCCCAGCACGTCGCCGACCACGCGCGCGCTCTTGACCGGCTTGGCGCCCACGGTGCCGTTGGCGCCGCCGAAGCCCAGGCCCATGCGCGACATCGAATAAAGAATGCGCCGCTGCACCGGCTTCTGGCCGTCGCTGACGTCGGGCAGCGCGCGGCCCTTGACCACGCTGAGCGCGTATTCGAGGTAGGCGGTCTGTGCGTAGTCGGCCAGCGTGAGGGCGTTGTCGCCATCGTCGTCGGGAGCTAGAAGATCGAGCGGGGGCTGGGAATCCATGAAGAAGAGACTGGAAGAAGAAGAAAAAAAAGATGCGAAGGACTGCGCTCAGGCCAAGGTGAGATGCGGCACGCCGCGTTGCAGCTTGGCGTAAGGCTCGACCAAAGACGGGCTCACGGGCAGATGGTGCTGCGCGCGCGCCGCGCCGGTCGTGGCGGCCAGCGCGGTGGCGAGAACGAAGTTTCGGCGTTGCATAGCGTCTCAGGACAGCGCGGGATCGAGCCGCAACCCTTGCGGCGGCTCGGGCAGGGACGGCATCGCGGGCACGCTGCGCGAATCCGGCGGCAGGTTGCCGCGGCCGATGGCGCCGCCGCGCGGCGGTGCGAGTTCCATGCGCACGCGGCCCGGCGCCTTGCCGCCGCGACCTGCAACCGCCGAGGGCTTGAGATAGGCATAGAGCTGCAGTACCGTCTTCACGTAGTTCTGCGTCTCGCGGTAGTTCGGTATCTTGTTGCCGGCGCGCTGCACCGCGCCCTCGCCCGCGTTGTAGGCCGCAAGCGCGAGCTCGATGTCGCCGGGGAACATCTCGATCAGGTCGCTCAGGTAGCGCGAGCCGGCCGCGATATTGACGCGCGGGTCGAACAGCTTCTTCTCGAGCGAGCCGCGCTTGTCGGCCCGCACGCCGTAGCGCTGCGCGGTGGCCGGCATCAATTGCATGAGGCCGAGCGCGCCCTTGGGCGACACGGCCTGCGCGTCGAAGCCCGACTCGGTGGCGATCAGCGCCTGCAGCAGTTCGTAGTCGATCGCATGGCGCTTGGCGGCTTCGCGCAACGCACCCTGGGCGGGCTTGTAGCTGGGCGAGGCCTCGAACAGCGCGAGCAGCGTCTGCGAGGCGCGCGGCACCTTGCCGTCGATCCTGCCGCCGCGGCCGCGCGAAAGCGGGCCGATGCCGTCGGCGGTGTCGAAGCTCTGGCCGCCGCGGAAGAAGAGCTGGTAGCGCTCGTCGAGCTTCTCGGGCGCGAAATGCGCGACGCCCTTGGCGTCGACGTAGCCGTAGATGTCGGCCGCGTGCGCAGACAGCTGCGTCATCGACAACAGCAGGGCCAACAGCAGCGGAAAGAGACGACCAAGGGTGCGCATGGGAGTTGCCGTTCGGGGCGTGACTTCGACGAGCTCAGTCCGAACGGTTGGGGAGCTGCATTTTCGGCCTGAACGCTCTCAGCGTCACGCCCTCAAACGTCGACTTCCACATCGTCGGCGCGCAGCTCCATCAACTCGCGCCGCGCCGCGGCCTCGCCCTTGCCCATCAGCTTGGTGATCTCGCCCTGCGTGCCCGAAACGTCGAAGCGGCCCAGGCGCACCTGCAGCAGGCGACGCGTGTCGGGATTGAGCGTGGTCTCCCACAGCTGCTCGGCGCTCATTTCGCCCAGTCCCTTGAAGCGGCTGATGCTCCAGGCGCCTTCGCGCACGCCGTCCTTGCGCAGCTTGTCGAGGATGGCGACCAGCTCGCCCTCGTCGAGCGCGTAGACCTTCGAGGCCGGCTTCTTGCCGCGCGCCGGCGCGTCGACGCGAAACAGCGGCGGCTTGGCGACATACACGTGGCCGGTTTCGATCAGTTTCGGGAAATGGCGGAAGAACAGCGTCAAGAGCAGCACCTGGATGTGCGAGCCGTCGACGTCGGCATCGCTCAGGATGCACACCTTGCCGTAGCGCAGGCCAGACATGTCGGGCGTGTCCTCGGGACCGTGCGGATCGATGCCGATCGCGACCGAGATGTCGTGGATCTCGGTGTTGGCGAACAGGCGATCGCGCTCCACTTCCCAGGTGTTGAGCACCTTGCCGCGCAGCGGCAGGATGGCCTGGCTTTCCTTGTCGCGGCCCATCTTGGCGCTGCCGCCGGCCGAGTCGCCCTCGACCAGGAACACTTCGTTGTGCGCGATGTCCTTGCTCTCGCAGTCGGTCAGCTTGCCGGGCAGCACGGCGACGCCCGAGCCCTTGCGCTTCTCGACCTTCTGGCCGGCCTTCTGGCGCGTCTGCGCCGCCTTGATGGCCAGCTCGGCGAGCTTCTTGCCGTAGTCGACGTGCTGGTTGAGCCACAACTCCAGCGCGGGCCGCACGAAGCTGGACACCAGCCGCACGGCGTCGCGCGAATTGAGCCGTTCCTTGATCTGGCCCTGGAACTGCGGATCGAGCACCTTGGCCGAGAGGACGTAGGAGGCACGCGCGAACACGTCCTCCGGCAGCAGCTTCACGCCCTTGGGCAAGAGCGAGTGCAGTTCGATGAAGCTCTTGACCGCGTTGAACAAGCCGTCGCGCAGGCCGCTCTCGTGCGTGCCGCCGGCGCTGGTCGGGATCAGGTTGACGTAGCTCTCGCGCACCGGCTGGCCGTCCTCGGTGAAGGCCACGCACCACTCGGCGCCCTCGCCTTCGGCGAAGTTGTCGGCATTCTTGTCGGCATGGCCCGCGCCTTCGAACAGCGGGATCACCGGATCGCCGTTGAGCGTCTGCATCAGGTAGTCGCGCAGGCCGCCCTTGTAGAGCCATTGCTGCGTTTCCTTGGTCTTCTCGACGACCAGCGTGACGGTCACGCCCGGCATCAGCACGGCCTTGCTGCGCAGCAGGTGGGTCAGTTCGTTGATGGGAAGCTGCGGCGATTCGAAGTACTTGGCATCGGGCCATGCACGCACCGTGGTGCCCTGCCTGCGTTCGCCGCCGTCGATCGGCCGCACGACCAGCGGCTCGATCACGTCGCCGCCCGAGAACGCGAGCTGTGCCGCCTTGCCTTCGCGGTAGGACTGGACCTCGAGGCGCTTCGACAGTGCATTTGTCACCGACACGCCCACGCCGTGCAGGCCGCCCGAGAAGCTGTAGGCGCCGCCCGAGCCCTTGTCGAACTTGCCGCCCGCGTGCAGCCGGGTGAACACCAGTTCGACCACGGGCGCCTTTTCTTCCGGATGCAGGCCGAAGGGGATGCCGCGGCCGTCGTCCTCGACGCTGACCGAGCCGTCGGCGTGCAGCGTGACCTTGATCTTCTTGCCGTAGCCCGCGAGCGCCTCGTCGGCGGCGTTGTCCAGCACTTCCTGGATGATGTGCAGCGGGTTGTCGGTGCGGGTGTACATGCCCGGACGCTGCTTGACGGGCTCGAGGCCCTTGAGAACGCGGATCGAGCCTTCCGAATAGGCCGGGGGAGTCTTGCTGAGGGTCGCCATGGGGGCGGATTGTATGCGTGGCCCGGCGAAAAACCTGTATGGACATACAGAAGCCCCTCTGATGCAGCCCGCGCATCAGCGCGCCCCGAAAATATCAACAATGCCCGTCGCCGCCGTGGCACACGGGTATCCATGCTTTTGGATACATTGCCTGGATGCATTCCACCCTGAAGCCGCTGTCGCTCAAGCAAGTCCTGTTCTGCGGCGCCATGATCGTCACCCTCTCGATGGGCATCCGCCACGGCTTCGGTCTCTGGCTGCAGCCGATCACGCTGGAACAGGGCTGGTCGCGCCAGAGCTTCTCGCTCGCGCTCGCGATCCAGAACCTGTCCTGGGGCGTGATCGGCGTTTTCGCCGGCATGCTGGCCGACAAACTGGGCGCCTTTCGCGTGCTGGTGGCGGGGGCTGTGTTCTACGCATTGGGCCTCGCGGGCATGGCGCTCTCGCCCACGCCGCTCATGTTCGCGCTGACGGCGGGCGTGCTGATCGGCGCCGCTCAGGCCGGCACCACCTACGCGGTGATCTACGGCGTGATCGGCCGCCAGATTCCGGTGGAGCGACGCTCCTGGGCCATGGGCGTGGCCGCCGCGGCCGGCTCCTTCGGCCAGTTCCTCATGGTGCCGGTGGAGGGGCACCTGATAGCGGGCTTCGGCTGGCAGACGGCGTTGCTGGTGCTGGCGCTCATGGTGCTCTTGATCGTGCCGCTCGCGCTCGGCCTGCGCGAGCCGCGCCACGGTACCGGCGCCGTCGTGCCCCGCGACCAGACCATCCTTCAGGCGGTGGGCGAGGCCTTCAAGTACCCGAGCTTCGTGCTGCTGATGGCGGGCTATTTCGTCTGCGGTTTCCAGTTGGCGTTCATCGGCGTGCACATGCCGAGCTACCTGCGCGACAAAGGGCTCTCGCCCGAGGTGGCGAGCTATGCGCTGGCGCTGGTCGGGTTGTTCAACGTCTTCGGCACCTACGTCGCGGGCTCACTGGGGACCCGGCTGGCCAAACGCAAGCTGCTGGCCGCCATCTACTTCAGCCGCGCGGCGGCGATCGCGATCTTCTTGCTGGCGCCGATCTCGCCGCTCACGGTGTACGTGTTCGCGAGCGCGATGGGCTTCCTCTGGCTGTCGACCGTGCCGCTGACCAGTGGCATCGTGGCGCAGATCTTCGGCGTGGCGCATCTCTCGATGCTGGGCGGCTTCGTGTTCCTGAGCCACCAGGTCGGCTCCTTCCTCGGTGTCTGGCTCGGCGGCTATCTCTACGACAGCACCGGCAGCTACGCCATCGTCTGGTACCTCGCGATCGCGTTCGGCGTGTTCGCGGCGCTCGTCAACCTGCCGGTCAAGGAAGGCGCGATCGCGCGTCCGCTTCCTCAGCCGGCCTGAGAGGTCCTCCCGCTATGCGTCCGAGCACACGCCATCGCCTCGTGCAAGCCGGCTGGCTGGGGGCGGCCGCGCTGGCACTGCTAGGCGTGTTCGCGCTCTACACCCGCCCGGGCTTCCTGGTGACGCTGGCGGACCAGATCTGGGCCTGCTTCTGAGCCACGACCTCCCGCCCTCCCCGTGGATCGTGCGCTGGTCGCACCTGCTCGCGCCCGGCGCCTCCGTGCTCGACGTGGCCTGCGGCGCGGGCCGGCACATGCGCTGGTTCGCCGAACGCGGCCATCCGGTGACCGGCGTGGACCGGTCGCCGGAGGCCGTCGCCTCCGCGGCCGGGTTCGGCCAGGCACTGGTCGCCGACATCGAGTCCGGGCCCTGGCCCTTTGCAGGCCGGGTCTTCGGAGCGGTGATCGTCACTAACTACCTCTGGCGGCCGCGCCTGCCCGACATCGTCGCAGCGGTCGCGCCCGGCGGCGTGCTGCTCTACGAAACCTTCGCCGCGGGCAACGAGACCGTGGGCAAGCCCTCGCGCCCCGACTTCCTGCTGCAGCCCGGCGAACTGCTGGTTGTCTGCGCGGGGCTGCGGGTCGTGGCTTACGAGGACGGTTTCCTGCCGGCGCCGGCGCGATTCGTGCAGCGGATCGCCGCCGTCAGACCAGCCGGCGCGGCCGCCGGGGGGCCGCCGCTGAGTTAGTAGAATGGCTGCTTTTCGTCCACCCGACAAAGAGACCACCCTTGGAGCAACTGACAGGCAGCATCGTCGCGCTCGTCACGCCGATGCATGATGACGGCAGTGTCGACTATCCCGCCTTGCGTCGGCTGATCGACTGGCACATCGACGAAGGCACCGATTGCCTCGGCGTGGTCGGCACCACCGGCGAGTCGCCGACGGTCGACGTCGAGGAGCATTGCGAGATCATCCGCATCGCAGTCGAACAGGCCAAAGGCCGCGTGCCCGTGATGGCCGGCTGCGGCGCCAACTCCACCAAGGAAGCGATCGAGCTCGCCAGGTTCGCCAAGGGCGTAGGCGCCGATTCGCAATTGCAGGTGGTGCCCTACTACAACAAGCCGACGCAGGAAGGCCAGTACCAGCATTTCAAGGCCATCGCCGAGGCCGTGGGCGACCTGCCCGTCGTGCTCTACAACGTGCCGGGCCGCACGGTGGCCGATATGGCGCACGACACCGTGCTGCGCCTGGCGCAGGTGCCCGGCATCGTCGGCATCAAGGAAGCCACCGGCAACATCGAGCGCGCGCAGTGGCTCATCCGCGACCTGCCGAAGAATTTCGCGGTCTACTCGGGCGACGATCCGACCGCCGTTGCGCTGATGCTGTGCGGCGGCCAGGGGAACATCAGCGTCACGGCCAACGTGGCGCCGCGCAAGATGCACGAGCTCTGCATGGCCGCCATCACCGGCGACGCGAAGCGCGCGATGCAGATCCAGTTCGAGCTGATGCCGCTTCATCGCCATCTGTTCGTCGAACCGAATCCGATCCCCGTCAAGTGGGCCATGGCCCGGCTCGGCCTGTGCGGCGGCGCGTTGCGCCTGCCCCTGACCGAGCTCGCCGAAGCAAGCCGTCCGGTGGTCGAGTCCGCGCTGCGCGCCAGCGGCTTGCTCAAGGACTGATCCCATCCCTCCGCCGTTCGCGAGCGCCGGCAACCTTTTGCGCGGCCGGCGCTCTGACACAGCGGGACGCTGCTGCCCATCGATTGAGCTAAACATTCCACAAGGAAGACGACGTTGAAAACCATTTCGCGATTCGCACTGCTGGCCCTGATCGCCAGCCTCGCCGCCTGCTCGGTCCTCGAGAGCGACAAGATCGACTACAAGAGCGCCGGCAAGGCACCCACGCTCGAGGTGCCGCCCGATCTGACGCAGCTCTCGCGCGAAAACCGCTACGCGGTGCCCGGCGGCGCGGTCACGGCCAGCGGCTATCAAGCAGGCATTGCCAACGCACCGAGCATTCCGACGGCCGTCGGCAACATCGGCGACGTGCGCATGGAGCGCTCGGGTTCGCAGCGCTGGATCGTCGTCAACCGCTCGCCCGACCAGCTCTGGGAGCCGGTGCGCGATTTCTGGCAGGAGAACGGCTTCCTGCTCACCACCGAGCAGCGCAACCTCGGCATCATGGAGACCGACTGGGCCGAGAACCGTGCCAAGCTGCCGCAGGACATCATCCGCGGCACGCTCGGCAAGCTGGTCGATTCGGTGTACTCCACCGGCGAACTCGATCGCTTTCGCACTCGCCTCGAGCGCACGCCCAACGGCACCGAGATCTTCGTGAGCCACCGCGGCATGGAAGAGGTCTACAACACCGCGCGCAAGGACCAGACGGTCTGGCAGCCGCGCGCCACCGATCCCGAGCTCGAAACCGAATTCCTGCGCCGCCTGATGGTGAAGCTGGGCGTCTCGCAGGAGCAGTCGAAACTGCTCGCCGCGACCAGCGCACCGGCGCGCACGGCCAGCGTCGCCAACGTCGGCGGCCAGCCCGTGGTGCAGATCAACGAGAACTTCGAGCGGGCATGGCGCCGCGTCGGCCTCGCGCTGGACCGCACCGGCTTCACCGTCGAAGACCGCGACCGCAGCGCCGGCACTTACTTCGTGCGATATGTGGCGCCCAACCCGGACAAGAAGGAGCCCGGCTTCTTCGGCAAGCTGTTCACCTTCGGCGGCTCGGGCAAGACCGAGGGGCCGCTCAAGTACCGCATCCTGGTCAAGGGCCAGGGCGAGGCCAGCACGGTGGCGGTACTCAATGAAAGCGGCGCGCCCGAGACCTCGGCCAACGCGCAGCGCATCGTGCAGGTCATTGCCGACGATCTGAAATGACGCTCTCCCCCAGGCTTCGCGCACTTCGTGTCGCTACGCCAACCCTCTCACCGGGGGCAACACCAGCGGCCCGGCAAAGCCGGTTCCGCGGTGTTTCTGGAACGGGATTCGGGTCCGTCTAGAGATGCTGCGCTTTCGCAGCCTGGGTAGCGGCAGCACGGGCAATGCCACGCTGGTCGAAGCGACGAGCGGCGGCCGCACATCGAGGCTCCTGGTCGACTGCGGCTTCGGGCTGCGGCAGCTCGACGCGCGGCTCGCGCGCGCGGGCCTCGCGGCCTGCGACATCGATGCGGTCTTCGTCACGCACGAACACGGCGACCATATCGGTTGCGCCCATGCGCTATCGCGCCGTGACCGCCTCCAGGTCTGGATGAGCGAGGGCACCTGGCTCGCCACCGGCGCACGCGATTTCGAAGGCCGGCTCGGCTTCGCGCGCGACGGCGCCGACATCCAGGTCGGCGGCATCCTGGTCCAGCCTTTCACCGTACCGCACGATGCCCGCGAGCCGCTGCAGCTGCGCTGCACCGACGGCGCACGCAGTCTCGGCGTGCTGACCGACCTTGGACATGCGACGCCATACCTGCTGGCCCGATTGGCAGGGCTCGACGCGCTGCTGCTCGAGTTCAACCACGACAGCGACATGCTGGCCGGGTCGGCCTATCCCCCCTTCCTGAAGCTGCGCGTCGGCGGCAACTACGGCCACCTGTCCAACGCCGCTGCTGCAGCCATCGCACGCGCCGTGCATCACGGCGGGCTGCGCCACCTGCTGGCAGCCCATCTCAGCGAACAGAACAATCGGCCCGAGATCGTGCGGCGCGCGATGGCCGAGGCGCTCGGTGCCGGCGAGCACGAGATGCTGACGGCGAACGCCGCAGAGGGCTCGCCCTGGCTCGATCTCTAGGAAATGAAAAAGGCCGCCCGAAGGCGGCCTCTTGAGCATTTGCTGCAGCTTACTGCTTGGGTGCGTCCTCTTTCTTCTTGGCTGCGTCGGTCGCGGCATTGGCCGCGTCGAGTGCCGACTGCGAGCCGGGCGACGGTGCAGGCGTCGTGGCTGACGTGTCGGGCGTTGCAGGCGCTGCTGCCGGCGGAGGCGGAGGCGCGGGCGCCGGCGTGACCGCGGCAGGCGGCGGGGTGACGACGGCCGGCGCGGGTTCCTCCTTCTTGCCGCAAGCAGCCAGTGCAGCAGCGGCGATCAGCGAGGCGAGCAGGACGGAATTTCTCATTACAGGACTCCTTTGGATGAAGGTCTCGAAAGAAAAATTCTAGACCTGCGCCCTCTCAAGATGACGTACGGAGGGGCGATTCGCGGCATTGGCTTACAAACCCAGCGTGGAAGCCGGAAAGGCCGGCCGGCCGTGGCGCAGGCACTCGTCGATTCTCTCGCGCAAGGCGCGCCGGCCCTCGGGCTCGCGGCCGCAGACCCCGCGGCTGCGTTCGACATCGATGCGATTCAGAAACCAGGACGGCGTCCAGATGCCGCTCGGCACCTGCGGCAGGCCCGGGCCGTCGCAGGCTCGGCAATCGACGATGTGGCTCCACATGCGACGCCAATGCACGAAGCGTGCATGTTCACGTTCGAACACGTCGAAGCGCTGCGCCAGCAGCACCAAGCTGCGCCCGTTGGCCGACCAGGCCTGCAGCGCGTCGGCGATGGCACGCTCGCCCAGCGGCCAGTCGCCGAAGCTGGGGTCGGACAGGATGATTTCGCGCCAGTTCTGCTGCGCAGCGGCAGCGAGCGCCGTATGCAGGTGGGCCTGGAAGGCGTGGCGGCCATCGAAGGCCCCCTCGGGCAATGACGTATCGTCGACTTCTTCATTTGGCATGCAACCACCCCGCTTCGCACCAGTCGCCCAGCAGCGCCAGCGCATCTTCGCTCGCGCCTCGGAGATCGCGCGTGCCGAGCGCGCGCTGATCGGCCAGCAGGCGCATCAGCTTCGCATCGCGGCCGGAGGCGCGGAAGCTCTCGCCGTTGATGTAGATATGCCGCGCGTCGTAGAGGACGCGCGTGCGGCGGTCGAGCGCAACGCCGGTCAACGCCGGTGGCTGCTCGCCCTGGTCGAACCAAACCTTGGGCTTGGGCTCGGTCATCGATTCGCCCAGCGCACGGTCGATCGCGTCCGGGTCGCGCAAGGCCGCCAGCACTGCATCGCGCGCAAAAGCTTGCAGGGCGGGCGGTATCGCCGCCGGCGCCTCCACGGCGGGCTGCGCGGGATCGCGGTAGTGAAGCGCCGTGTTCGCCGGCGCATCCTCCAGCGCCTCGGCCTGCGCCTCCGCGATGCGCGCGAGCAGGTCCACGCCGAGCGGGGCAGCGGCCGGCGCGCGCAGGCCGATCGAGTACGTCATGCAGTCGCCGCCGACGGCGACGCCTTCGTGCGCGTAGCGCGGCGGCAGATAGAGCATGTCGCCGGGTTCGAGCACGAAGCTCTGCTCGGGTTCGAACTGCGCCAGGATCTTGAGCGGGACCTCGGGCTGCAAACGCAGATCGCGCTGCTTACCGATGGACCAGCGGCGGCTGCCCTGCGCCTGCAGCAGAAACACGTCGTAGCTGTCGAAGTGCGGGCCGACGCCGCCGCCGTCGCTCGCGTAGCTGATCATCAGGTCGTCAAGCCGCGCATCGGGAACGAAACGGAACTGTTGCAACAATTCATGAACACCCTGGTGATGCAGATCGACGCCTTGCACCAGCAGTGTCCACTCGGGCTGCTTCAGCGACGGCAGCGATTTGCGCGGCAACGGACCGTGCCGCAAGATCCAGCCGGCCTTGCCGTAACGGATCAGCCGCGACTCCACCTCTTCGCGCTCGGCCAGCGCGAACAGCGACTGGCGCTCGATCGGTGGCACCATGGCAGGTACGGCCTGGCGCACGAGCAGCGGCTTCTTCTGCCAGTGACGGCGCATGAATTGCGACGCGCTGAGGCCGCCGAGCAAAGGCAAGGGTTGATGAATCTCCATGGGAGAATTCTGCAATGGAAATCTCTGAACAATGCGTGGTCGGCCTGACCTGGACGCTGAAAGACACTCTGGGCGAGGTGCTCGACGTACTCGACGATCCGGTCGAGTTCCTGGTCGGTGGCGACGACCTCTTCGATGCGATCGAGGCCGCCTTGCTCGGCCATGGGCCGGGTGCTCGGGTGCTGCTCCAGCTGGAGCCCGAACAGGCCTTCGGCGATTTCAACGACCAGCTGCTCTTCCTCGAGCCGCGAACCCTCTTTCCGGAAGGCACGGAAGAAGGCATGACCTTCGATGGCGCCGCCTTGCCCGCGGGCGTGAATCCCGACATTCCCAAGGACGCGATCTACACCGTGAGCGAGGTCTACCCCGAGCACCTGGTCCTCGACGGCAACCATCCGCTCGCGGGCATCGCGATCCGGCTCGACATCACAGTGAAGTCGGTGCGCGAAGCCACCGAAGAAGAAATCGGCAGAGGCACGGCGGGCACCGGCTTCTTCAAGGTGCCGCCGATGGCGCCGGGGAACGACCTGCTGCACTAACAAAGAAAAAAGCCGGGCAATGCCCGGCTTTTCCTTGCGTGCGCTGCGCGCTCAGAAGCGTGAGATCTGGCCGCCGTCGATGCGCACGCGGTCGCCGATGCGCAGGTCGCCCGGGCTCGGCACGTCGAAGGAGCGATAGCCGCCGTTGTCGGTCTGGATCGAGACGCGGTAGCTTTCGTAAACGCGCGGCGCGTTGCGGTTGGCTTCGATGCTGTTGCCCAGCAAGGCGCCGCCGACGACACCCAGCGCAGTGGCCGCCGCACGCCCGCTGCCATGACCGAACTGGTTGCCGACCACGCCGCCGAGGACGCCACCGGCCACCGCACCGCCGCCGGTGGTGCCGGCGCCTGCGGTCTGGCTTCGCAGCACCTCGATGTTGGCAACATGGCCATATTCCACATAGGGCGACTGCGCCACCGGCTGCACCGGCTGGTACGGATAGCGCGAGGTCTGATAGACGGGCGCCGGCGCCACGCAGGCGGTCAGCGTCGCGAGCGCAAGAACGGACGCAGTGACTGAAACAACGCGGATTGAAGTTTTCATGGTGTAGTGCTCCTCGAAGCAGGTCTGGCGCAATGCGCCCTATGCATGTGTCCTAACGCATCGCACGCTTGCGCGATGACCGTGCACACATGTTGAAACCTTCGATGCGCAAGCTGCATCGCAGGTTCCATTCTTTACCTGTGGGAGAGGGCCTACAGCCCCGCCTCAATGCTTGCCGGTCGAGCCGTAGCCGCCCTCGCCGCGCTCGCTGGGCGGGAATTCCGACACCACCCGGAACTGCGCCTGCACCACCGGCACGATCACCAGCTGGGCCAGCCGCTCCATCGGCTGCAGCACGAAGGCGGTGTCGCTGCGGTTCCAGGCGCTGACCTTCAGCTCCCCTTGGTAATCGCTGTCGATCAGCCCCACGAGGTTGCCGAGCACGATGCCATGCTTGTGGCCCAGACCCGAGCGCGGCAGGATCAGCGCGGCGTAGCCGGGATCGGCCAGGTGGATCGAGATGCCGGTGCCCACCAGTTGCCAGGCGTTCGGTTCCAGCGTGATGGGCGCGTCGAGGCAGGCGCGCAGGTCCAGCCCGGCGCTGCCGGGGGTTGCATAGGCAGGCAACTGGTCCTGCATGCGGGGATCGAGGATTCGGAGGTCGACTTTCACTTACTTGCCACGCCTTTGCTGCTGATGTTCTTGCTGCTTCCTGGCCGCCGCGTCGACCCATTGCTTCCAGTTTTCCATGCCGGGCGGAAGCGCCAGACGCCGCAGCTTGTGCGCGAGCCAGAGGCCGAACGCGAACACCACGGCGACGATGCCCAAGGGCACGTCGAGCGCCAGCAGCACCAGCAGGATCAGCACCCAGACGATGGCCAGCGCCTTGATCATCTTGCGCATCACGTCGCCGCTGCCCGCCGCCGGGCGCATCTCGCCGTTCGACTGGGCGCTGCGCCGCGCGGCGGAGGCTGCGTCCGCGACCGCGCTGTGCGGCTCGGAGGAAGGCGTCATGCCGACGTCCAGACCGTGCTCGCCGCTCTGGTTCTCGCGCCCGGGGAGCGCCGCCTGCGCGGTCAGCCGCTCCACGTAGCTCGCGAAGTCGCCATCAGGCGGCGTGTTCCATTGGGGATTCATCGCTGGCTCCTTGCCGGCAGACGTGCCGCGATTTCCGCCACCAGTTCGCGCGCCAGCGTGAGCTTGGGCGCACGCGGCAGCTCGCGCACGCCCTTGGTGTCGACCAGCAGCAGGCTGTTGTGGTCCTGTCCGAAGGTCAGCGGGCCGATGTTGCCGACCAGGAGCGGAATGCCCTTGCGTTCGCGCTTGGCCTTCGCGTGCTCGGCCAGGTTTTCGCTTTCCGCCGCAAACCCGACGCAGAACAGTTGACCCGCCTTGGCGCGCTCGCCTTGCGCGATGGTTAGCAGGATGTCGTCGTTCTCGACGAAATGGAGCACCGGCGGCTTGCCGCTGCCGTCTTTCTTGATCTTGTGCTCGCTGTGGGAGGCCGGCCGCCAGTCGGCCACCGCCGCCGTCGCGACGAAGACCGCCGCATCCTGCGTGGCGCGCAGGGTCGCGTCGAGCATCTCCCTGGCCGACATCACGTCGATGCGTGCGACGCCGCGCGGCGTGGGCAGGTGCACCGGGCCCGCCACCAGCGTGACCTCGGCGCCCGCCTCGCGCGCTGCGCGCGCGATCGCAAAACCCATCTTGCCCGACGAGTGGTTGGTGATGCCGCGGATCGGATCGAGTGCCTCGAAGGTCGGGCCGGCGGTGACGACCAGGCGCCGGCCGGCCAGCACCTTGGGCTGGAACTGCGCCACGATTTCTTCGAGCAGTTGCTCCGCCTCGAGCATGCGGCCGTCGCCGGTCTCGCCGCAGGCCTGCCAGCCGTTGCCGACACCCAGCACCCGGGCGCCATCGGCGTCGACCTGGCGCAGGTTGCGCTGCGTGGCCGGATGAACCCACATCTCGCGATTCATGGCCGGTGCGATCAAGAGCGGCACACGCTCGGCCGGACGCGCGAGGCACAGGAGGCTCAGCAGTTCATCAGAGCGGCCCTGCACCAGCCGGGCGATGAAATCGGCGCTCGCCGGCGCCAGCACGATCGCATCGGCTTCGCGGCTCAGGTTGATGTGGGGCATGTTGTTGGCCTCGCGCCCGTCCCATTGCGAGGTATAGACCGGCCGACCGGACAGCGCCTGCATGGTCACCGCCGTGATGAACTGCGTGGCGGCCTCGGTCATCACCACCTGCACGGTGGCTCCGGCCTTGACGAGCAGCCTGCAAAGTTCGGCCGACTTGTAGCAGGCGATGCCACCGGTCAGGCCCAGAACGATGTGTTTTCCTGCGAGGTCTTGCATGGCCGGCAGTGTATCTGTCGCCCCCGCGCTGCGTCACTGCGTGTACTCGCTGCCCCCGAGGGGGCGCGGCGGCCTTGTGGCGGCCCTACGGCGGCCAGGGCAAGAGGCCCCACCTATAATCCCCATTTCCCACTGCCCGGACCTGCAAGTTCGGAACTGGCATGACCAAATTCGTCTTCGTCACTGGTGGTGTGGTGTCTTCCCTGGGCAAGGGAATCGCCTCCGCCTCGCTCGCCGCGATCCTCGAATCGCGCGGCCTCAAAGTCACCCTCATCAAGCTGGACCCCTACATCAACGTCGACCCCGGCACGATGTCGCCGTTCCAGCACGGCGAGGTCTTCGTCACCGACGACGGCGCCGAAACCGACCTCGATCTCGGCCACTACGAGCGCTTCGTCACCACGCGCATGCGCAAGGCGAACAACTTCACCACCGGCCAGATCTACAAGTCGGTGCTCGAGAAGGAGCGCCGCGGCGACTACCTCGGCAAGACGGTGCAGGTGATCCCGCACATCACCAACGAAATCCAGGAATACATCAAGCGCGGCGCCGGCCTCGGCACGCCGCACGAGGTCGATGTGGCGATCGTCGAGATCGGCGGCACGGTCGGCGACATCGAATCGCTGCCCTTTCTCGAAGCCGCGCGCCAGATGAGCCTGCGCATGGGCCCCAACAACTCGGCCTTCGTGCACCTGAGCTACGTGCCCTGGATCGCCGCCGCCGGCGAGCTCAAGACCAAGCCCACCCAGCACACCGCCAAGGAACTGCGCGCCATCGGCATCCAGGCCGACGCGCTGCTGTGCCGCGCCGACCGGCCGATCCCCGACGACGAGCGCGCCAAGATCTCGCTGTTCTCCAACGTGCCCGAGTGGGGCGTGATCTCGATGTGGGACGTCGACACCATCTACAAGGTACCGCGCATGCTGCACGAGCAGGGCCTGGACGGCCTGATCTGCGACAAGCTGCGCATCAACACGCCGCCGGCCAAGCTGCAGCGCTGGGACGACCTAGTCTACGAGGTCGAGCATCCGCAGAAGGAAGTGACCATCGCCATGGTCGGCAAGTACGTCGACCTATCCGACAGCTACAAGTCGCTCAACGAAGCGCTGCGCCACGCCGGCATGAAGAACCATGCGCGCGTGAAGATCGACTACGTCGACTCGGAAACCATTTCACCGCAGGACGTGGCCCGGCTCGCCAAGTACGACGCGATCCTGGTGCCTGGCGGCTTCGGCCAGCGCGGCGTCGAAGGCAAGATCTCGGCGGCGCGTTTTGCCCGCGAAACGAAGGTTCCGTACCTCGGCATCTGCCTCGGCATGCAGGTCGCGACCATCGAGTACGCGCGCAACGTCGCCGGGCTCAAGAACGCCAACAGCACCGAGTTCGATCCCGAAACCTCCTGCCCCGTGATCGCGCTGATCACCGAGTGGAAGGACAACGACGGCACGATCAAGCTGCGCGACGAGAAATCCGACCTCGGCGGCACCATGCGCCTGGGAGCGCAGAGCTCCGACGTGGCGCCGGGCACGCTCGCCCACAGCATCTACGGCGACGTGGTGACCGAGCGCCACCGCCACCGCTACGAGGCCAACGTCAACTACCTCGACGAGCTGCGCCGCGCCGGCCTCGTGATTTCGGCGCTCACCCAGCGCGAGCACCTGACCGAGATCGTCGAGCTGCCGCAGGACGTGCACCCGTGGTTCATGGGCGTGCAGTTCCACCCCGAATTCAAGTCCACGCCCTGGAGCGGCCATCCCTTGTTCAACGCCTTCATCCGGGCGGCGCTGGAACACCAGGGCGCGGACAAGAAGGCATTGAAAGTCGTGGCATGAGCGGCACCGGACCGCTCCAAGCCGCGAAGGCTTCTTCGGGGAGCAGCGCAGCACACGAAGTGGCAAGCATGAGGGCACTATGAGACTTTGCGGATTCGACATCGGGCTCGACAAGCCCTTCTTCCTGATCGCCGGCCCCTGCGTCGTCGAGTCCGAGCAGCTGCAGATGGACACGGCCGGCACGCTGAAGGAAATCACTTCCGCGCTCGGCATTCCCTTCATCTTCAAGAGCAGCTTCGACAAAGCCAACCGCTCCTCGGGCACCAGCTTCCGCGGCCCCGGCCGCGACAAGGGGCTGGAGATCCTGGCCAAGGTCAAGCGCGAGCTGGGCCTGCCGGTCCTGACCGACGTGCACACCGAAGAGGACATCACGGCGGCCGCGCAGGTGGTCGACGTGCTGCAGACGCCGGCCTTCCTGTGCCGCCAGACCGACTTCATCCGCGCCGTGGCGCAGTCGGGCAAGCCGGTCAACATCAAGAAGGGCCAGTTCCTCGCGCCGCACGACATGAAGAACGTGATCGACAAGGCGCGCGCGGCGGCCAAGGAAAAGGGCTTGCCCGAAGACAGCTTCATGGCCTGCGAACGCGGCGCCAGCTTCGGCTACAACAACCTGGTGTCGGACATGCGCTCGCTCGCGATCATGCGCGAGACCGGCGCGCCGGTGGTGTTCGATGCCACGCACTCGGTGCAGCTCCCCGGCGGCCAGGGCACGAGCTCGGGCGGCCAGCGCGAGATGGTGCCGGTGCTGTCGCGCGCCGCGGTGGCCGTGGGTGTTGCCGGCCTCTTCATGGAGACGCACCCCGATCCCGCCAAGGCACTGAGCGACGGCCCCAACGCCGTGCCGCTCAAGCACATGAAGGCGCTGCTCGAGACGCTGCTGGCGCTCGACGGCGTTACCAAGAAAAACGCATTCCTGGAGAACTCGTTTCAATCATGAGCGCATACATCATCGCGAATGTCGAGGTCACGAATCCGACGCAATATGAGGAGTACAAGAAGTGGTCCTCCGAGGCCATGAAGGCGCACGGCGCCGAAGTCTGCGTGCGCGGAGGCAAAGTCGAGGTGCTCGAAGGCGACTGGCATCCGCAACGCCTCGTGCTGCTCAAGTTTCCGAGCGTCGAGGCGGCGAAGAAATTCAATGATTCGCCCGAGTACGGCAAGGCGCGCGCGTCGCGCCAGGGCGCGGCGATCATGCGAATGATCGTCGTCGAAGGAGTAGCCTGACGGCTTTCCTTCGGAGCGCATGTGCCCACCCCTCCCCAGCCCTCCCCTCAAGGGGAGGGTTTCGAAGACAAAAGAATTTTTGAGAAGGTGACTGAATGAGTGCAATCGTTGACATCGTCGGGCGCGAAATCCTCGACAGCCGCGGCAACCCCACCGTCGAGTGCGACGTGCTGCTCGAATCGGGCACCATGGGCCGCGCGGCGGTTCCCTCCGGCGCTTCGACAGGCTCGCGCGAGGCGATCGAGCTGCGCGACGGCGACAAGAGCCGCTATCTCGGCAAGGGCGTGCTGAAGGCGGTCGAGAACATCAACACCGAGATCTCCGAGGCCGTGCTGGGCCTGGACGCGAGCGAGCAGGCCTTCCTGGACCGCACGCTGAACGACCTCGACGGCACCGACAACAAGGGCCGCCTGGGCGCCAACGCGACCCTGGCCGTGTCGATGGCCGTGGCCCGCGCCGCCGCCGAAGAATCGGGCTTGCCGCTGTACCGCTACTTCGGCGGCATGGGCGGCATGCAGCTGCCGGTGCCGATGATGAACGTCATCAACGGCGGCGCGCACGCCAACAACAGCCTGGACCTGCAGGAGTTCATGATCATCCCCGTGGGCGCGACCAGCTTCCGCGAAGCGGTGCGCTATGGCGCCGAGGTGTTCCATGCGCTCAAGAAGATCCTGGGCGACCGCGGCATCAGCACCGCTGTGGGCGACGAAGGCGGCTTCGCGCCGAGCGTCGAAAACCACGAAGCGGCGATCCAGCTGATCCTCGAAGCGATCGACAAGGCCGGCTACACCGCAGGCACGCAGATCGCGCTCGGCCTGGACTGCGCGGCCAGCGAGTTCTACAAGGACGGCCACTACGTTCTCTCCGGCGAGAACCTCACGCTGTCGGCCGGCAACTGGATCGACATGCTGGCGACCTGGGTCGACAAGTACCCGATCATCAGCATCGAAGACGGCATGCACGAAGGCGACTGGGACGGCTGGAAGATGCTGACCGAACGCCTCGGCAAGCGCGTGCAGCTGGTGGGCGACGACCTGTTCGTGACCAACACCAAGATCCTGCAGGAAGGCATCGACAAGGGGATCGCCAACTCGATCCTGATCAAGATCAACCAGATCGGCACGCTGACCGAAACCTTCGCCGCGATCGAGATGGCCAAGCGCGCCGGCTACACCGCCGTGATCAGCCACCGCTCGGGCGAAACCGAAGACTCGACCATCGCCGACATCGCGGTCGGCACCAACGCCGGCCAGATCAAGACCGGCTCGCTGTCGCGCTCGGACCGCATCGCCAAGTACAACCAGCTGCTGCGGATCGAGGAAGACCTCGGCGACGTCGCCAGCTACCCCGGCCGCGGCGCCTTCTACAACCTCAGGTAATGTCAGCCCCCCGGCTTGCCACTTCGTGTGCTTCGCCACCCCCCGAGGGGGAGGCGCGGCCCGCCTTGGGGCGGCCCGGCGGCGGCCGCATCGTCGCGCATTGCTCCAAGATGGCCTAGATCACATGCGTTCACGCATCGTCCCGATCATCCTGGTCCTGCTGCTGCTGATCCTCCAGTGGCAGCTCTGGACCGGGCGCGGGAGCGTGCGCGACGTGGCCCAGCTCAAGGACAAGCTGGCCGAGCAGAGGGCGTCCAATGCGCGCGCCGCCGCGACCAACGACCGGCTCAATTCCGAGGTCAATGACCTCAAGGAAGGGCTCGAGATGGTCGAGGAGCGTGCGCGTCAGGAGCTCGGCATGGTCAAGCCCAACGAAGTGTTCGTGCAGATCGCGCGCTGATGCCATGACGCCTGCGCTGCCGGCCGGCTGCGTGATCGCGCTGCTCGGCGCGGACGACAGCGGCAAGACCCAGCTTGCCGAGGCGCTCTCGCAACGGCTTGCGCAGCGCGGCATCGACGCCACGCTCGTGATCGACTCCTCGCCCGAGCACGCGTTCGATGCGGCCGCGCTCGAGGCGTATCGCGGCCATGCCCTCATCCTGCTGATTGCCCCGGCCTCGCCGACGAGGATCGACGAGATGCTGCGCCAGGGACTGATGGACGCGAATCTGGGCTTTGCGGTGGTGCACGGCGAAGGCGCTGAGCAGTTGGCCAACGCATGGAACGCGATCAACGCGGCCGCAGATCCGGACGCCCGCCGGAGTGCCGCGCGAGGAAGAGCAGCCGCTGCATGGTCGTGGTCCTGCGACAAGTGCTCCGACCCCGCATGCGAACACAGGCTGTTCAGCGATCTCGTCGCGCAGCGCTCGTAAAGGAACCGAAGGAATGCATCTCAGACTCCGTTTGGCCGCCCTGCTGCTGGCCCTGCTGTCTTCCGCGGCGGTTTCGGCCGCGCCGGCCGAGGCGACGGTCGACAACGAGACCCACGCGACCGCCTGCGCCGAAGAAGACAACGTTTCGCTGAACCTGAGCGGCAGGAACATCCGCAAGTTCCGCGTCGAGGCGCTGCCGCCCGTGTATCTGGCATCCATCGACAAGGACATCACTGCGCCCGATTTTTCGGGCTGCAACTTCGACGGCGCCACGCATCCGACCGACCCGCGCTATGCCTTCAAGGAGCGCCGAGAAGTGCTGCACGACGGGCCGCGCTGGATGGTCGTCGGCATGACCTTGTCCAGCTTCTGGCGGCCGCAGCGCGTGCCGGTGCGCGTGGACGGCCGCAAGACCGCAGGCGGATTCCACATGATCCAGGTCTTCGCGAAGACCGGCGCCAAGCCGCTCGAAGCGCTGGTCATGTACCCCTCCGACGGCTACTGGCGCATCAAGCCGCTGCCCGCGCCGCGCTTCGGCGACGGCGTCTACGGCTCCTCCTTCGTGATGGGCCCGGTCGAGCACGCCGGCCGTCCGGTGGCGAACATCACCGACATCGCCGTCGATACGCAGCCGCTGCGGTTCAGGCTCAAGTTTGCGAACGGCGGCGCAGCGAAGGTCGATGTTCGGGAAATCAGCGAGTCGCGGACTGCGCTCGACGTGGATATGAAGCCGGGACGCCGGCACGGCCCCCGATTCGCGGTCCTGCGCTCGATGTACGTCGCGCCCGACAACGCCGACATGAGCGAAGTGTCGTGGCGGGCCACGGCGCAATCGTCCCTAGAGACCAAGCCGCTGCCGGAAGTGTCGACGCTGCAGGCGTCGGAAGTGCGCTTCGGCCGCAGCCTCCCTTCGCGCCACAACACGAGCGCGCCCGACATCCGCTTCAGCGGCTTCGAGCGATCTACTGCATCACCGGGCTCGCCGGCAGCTGGTCGCCAGGCGCGGTGAACAGCTGCGCGACATCGACCGCGTCGAAGCGGTACTGCTTGCCGCAGAAGTCGCAGCCGACCTCGACGTCGCCGCGCTCGACGAGGATGCCCTCGGCCTCCTCGGCGCCGAGGCCGCGGATCATCTGGGCCACGCGCTCGCGGCCGCAGGTGCAGGCGAAATGCGGCCCGAGCATGCCGGCCTGCGGCTCGAAGCGCAGCAGCTTCTCTTCCCAGAACAGGCGGCGCAGGATGGTCTCGACGTCGAGCGTCAGCAGCTCGTCGCGCGTCAGGGTGGAGGCGAGGATCGAGATGCGGTTGTAGTCCTCGTTGCGGCCGATCTCGTCTTCGTTCGCCTGATCGCGATCGCTGGCGGACGTACCTTCGAGGTTGGCCTCGCCCTTCACCGGCAGGCGCTGGATCAAGAGGCCCGCCGCCACCTTGTCGTCGGCCGCGAGCACCAGCGTGGTGTCGAGCTGTTCGCTTTGCAGCATGTAGTGCTGCAGCACCTCGCTCAGGCGGCCGAGCTTCTCGCCGCCGTCGCCGTGCAGCGGCACCACGCCTTGATAGGGCTGCTGGCCCGGCAGCTTGTCCTTGGGGTCGAGCGTGATCGCGCAGCGGCCCTTGTTGTTCACATTGACCATCTCGGGCAGATGCGCGTCGGCCGCGAGCTCGCCCACCACCTTGGCGGTGGCGCGCAGGCTCAGGTCGGGCTTGACCTCGGCGACCGCAACCTTGACCGGGCCGTCGCCGAAGATCTGCAGGATCAGCGCGCCGTTGAACTTGATGTTGGCCTGCATCAGCGTGGCCGCCGCCGTCATCTCGCCGAGCAATTCGGCCACCGGAGGCGGGTACGCGCCAGTCGCAGTGTTCGAGGCGCGCCGCGCCAGGATCTCCTGCCAGGCTTCCGTCAGGCGAACGATCATGCCGCGCACCGGCATGCCGTCGAACAGGAACTTGTGCAACTCGCTCAAGACAATCTTTCCGAGCGGCTTCTTCAGCCGATCTTCTTCAGGCCCTTCGCGAAGCGTTGGGCGTTTTTCACATAGTGGTCGGCATTCTGCCGAAGGCGGCCGGCGGCAGCTTCGTCGAGCGTGCGCACCACCTTGGCCGGCGAGCCGATGATCAGCGAGTTGTCGGGAAACTCCTTGCCTTCGGTCACGACGCTGCCGGCGCCAACGATCGAATTGCGGCCGATCCTGGCGTTATTCAAGACCACCGCTCCGATACCGATCAGCGAGTTGTCGCCCACGGTGCAGCCGTGCAGCACGACCTGATGGCCCACCGTCACGTTCTCGCCGATGGTCAGCGGCACGCCGGCATCGGCATGCAGCATCGAAAGGTCCTGGATGTTGCTGTTGCGGCCGATGGTCAGGGTGTCGCTGTCGCCGCGCGCCACCACGCCGAACCAGATGCTCGCGTTCTCGCCCATGACGACGCGGCCGATGACCTGTGCGCTGTCCGCGACGTAGGCGCCCGGGCCGAGCTGCGGCGCCACGCCGTCGATTTCGTAGAGGGCCATCGCCGTGCTCCTGAAAGGGGAAAACTAGAATTGTAGGGATGCACCCACGCCTCGGCGCCCTGGCCGCGCTGCGCCTGACAGATCCCGACCGCAAGGTCGCGGCGACGCGCGCCACGGCGGCGCAGGCCGCCCTGCATCCGATGGCGCCGGAGCCCATCCGCGCAGCCGGCGACGAGGCCGGCGTCCCGGGTCGCCCCGATCGCCCGCTGCGCGTGGCCGCCACCGCGGTCGAGAAGCGGTCGCCCTTCACGCCCGACGGCCGAGCGGCGCTGGTCCATTCGATCTGCCACATCGAGTTCAACGCGATCAATCTTGCGCTCGACGCCGCCTGGCGCTTCGACGGCATGCCCGAGGCCTACTACCGCGACTGGTTGCGCGTGGCCGACGAGGAGGCGCAGCACTTCACGCTGTTGCACGAACATCTGCGCGGCATGGGCTACAGCTATGGCGATTTCACCGGCCACGACGGCCTGTGGAACATGTGCGAGAAGACCAGGAACGACGTGATCGCGCGCATGGCGCTGGTGCCGCGCACGCTGGAGGCGCGAGGGCTGGATGCGACGCCGCTGATCCAGGCCAAGCTCCGGCGCGTGAACGCGCCCGATGCGCTCAAGGCCTGCGAGATCCTCGACCTCATCCTGCGCGACGAGGTCGGCCACGTGGCCATCGGCAACCGCTGGTACCGCTGGCTGTGCGAGCGCGAAGGGCTCGATCCGATCGCGCACTACCGCGTGCTGTACCGCAGGCACGAGGCGCCGCGCCTGCGCGCGCCCTTCAACCTCGAGGCCCGCGCGCGGGCCGGGTTCACGGACGAGGAACTACAGGATCTGCAGCAGAACTAGGCAGCGGGGCGCCGCGACACCACCAGCCTGGTCGTGAGCCGCTGGCACACGTCGCCATGCTGATTGAGCGTCTCGCTGCGCACCACCACCATGCCGCGCTCGGGCCGCGAGCGCGAGGGGATCACTTCCAGCACCTCGCTCTCGACATGCAGCACATCCCCCGGGCGGGTCGGCTTCGGCCATAGGATTTCGCCGCCCGAACCGATGATGCCGTCGGCCAGCGGCAAGCCGCTCTGGACCAAGAGCCGCATCGTGATCGAGGCCGTGTGCCAACCGCTGGCGGCCAGCCCCTGGAAGAAGGTGCGCTTCGCGGCGTCCGCGTCCAGATGGAAAGGCTGCGGATCGAAGCGCGTCGCGAAATCGATGATCTGCGCCGCGTCCAGCGCATGCTCGGCGCTCGTGAAGCGAGCGCCCGGCGACAGGTCTTCCAGGTACAGGGTTTCGGCCATGGTGGCTCCTCGGTGTGGGCGGGAAATCTTGTCACGCGGCGCTCAAACGCGCTCGAGCGCCGTGGCCATGAAGCGCAAGGCCTCAATCCGACTTGATGCCCGCCGCCTTCACGATGCGCGCATTGTTCTCGTACTCGGCCGCGATCTCGTCGGCAAAGGCCTCGGCACCGCCGCCGGTCGGCACGTTGTCGGTGGCCGTCAGCTTGGCGCGCAGCTCCGGACTGGCAAGCGCCTTGTTGATCTCGCTGTTGTACTTGGCGATCAGGATCGGCGGGGTGGCGGCCGGGGCGAAGACGCCGAACAGCGAAGTGAGATTGGCCTCCGGATAACCCAGCTCGCCCAGCGTCGGCACCTTCGGCAGGCTTTCGAGCCGCGCCGGCGCACCTACGGCCAGCGGGCGCAGCTTGCCGGAGCGGATGTGCGGCGCGACGGCGGGCCCGGCATTGATCGAAAGAATCTCGAACTGCGCGCCCAGCGCATCGTTCATCTGCTGGGCTCCACCCCTGTAGGGCACGTGGGTGATGTTCACCTTCGCCGCCGCACGCAACTCCTCGAGCACGATGTGGCCGAGCGAGGCCTGGCCCGAAGTGGCCCAGCGCACCGCACCTGGCCGGGCGCGCGCATCGTCGATCAGGGTGCGGAAGTCGCGGGTGCCGGTCGCTTCCGTGGCCAGCAGCAGCACCGGCGAATACATGACGCTCGCCACCGGCGCGATGTCCTTCTGCGGATCGAAGGGCGACTTGCCGATGTGCGGATTCAAGACCAGCGGGCTGATGGCCGCGAAACCCAGCGTCGCGCCGTCCGGCGCCGCCTTGGCAACCGCATCCATGCCGATGGTGCCGCTGGCGCCCGCCCTGTTCTCGACCACCACGGTGCTGCCCAGTTGCGCGCCGAGCCTGTCGGCCAGTGCGCGGGCCACGATGTCGCTGACCCCGCCGGTCGGATAGGCGACGACCATGCGGATGGTCTTCGGCACGGCCTGCGCCTGTGCCACCGAAACCGCTGCGGCCGCTGCGAAGAGAACCATCGCGGCCCATGCTTTCGTGCCACTCATTGCTGCGTCTCCTTGCGAACACTCATTTTGACGCCGCTGCAATCATGTCGCTGAGCGCCAGGGCATTCCCGACCGCCTCGCTGCCCGCGGTGTTGTCGAAGATGCACCAGCAAGGCGTTCCCTGTTGGCCGGCCTGCCGCAAGCGCTGCGCCAGCTGAGCCAGCTGCACATCGGGATACGAAGACCAGTAGCGCCGCGGCGAACCGTGCAGCCGCAGGTAGACAAGCCCCGGCCAGCCGCCCGGCGCCGCGGCGCGTTCGTGCAGCACCGGATCGGCCAGCACCCGCGCTGTCTCGAAGCGCGCGAGAAGAGTCTCGGCCGCGGGCACGAACCAGCTTGCATGGCGCGGCTCCAGCGCGAGCAGGCCGCGATGGCGCCGCCGCGCCGCCGCGAGGAAACGTGCCGCCACACGCGCATCGAAGGCAAGGCTCGGCGGCAGCTGGACGATCAGGCAGCCGAGCTTGTCGCCCAGCCCGCTGGCTTGCATGAAGAATTCGTCGAAGGCCGGCATCGCACAGGCCAGCCGCTGTTCGTGCGTGATGGTCTGCGGCAGCTTCACGGCAAAGCGGAAATGCGCCGGCGTGCTCGCCGCCCAGCGCGCATAGGTCTCGCGGCGGTGCGGCCGATAGAAGGAACTGTTGATTTCGACCACGTCGAAACGCGCCGCATAGCGCTCCAGGTGCGATCCTTCTTCCGGAAAGTGCGGCCACTGTGGCCGCGGCAGGCTCCACCCCGCGCAACCGACGTGCAGCGAGGCCTGCATCTCAACCTCGGGGATGGTGCTGCGCGTGCAGCTGCTTCAAGCGCTCGCGCGCGACGTGGGTGTAGATCGTGGTGGTCGAGATGTCCGCGTGGCCGAGCAGCAACTGCACTGCGCGCAGGTCGGCGCCGTGGTTGAGCAGGTGCGTGGCAAAGGCATGGCGCAGCGTGTGCGGCGACAGCGGCACGTGGATGCCTGCCGCCAGCGAATGCTTCTTGACGATGATCCAGAACATCACGCGCGTCATGCCCGCGCCGCGCGCGGTGACGAACAAGTCGGCGGTCTGCTGCCCGTCCAGGATGGCGGGGCGCGATTCGTGCAGATAGCGCTCGATCCATCGCCGCGCCTCGCCGCCGAAAGGCACCAGCCGTTCCTTGCTGCCCTTGCCGAGCACGCGCAGCACGCCGTCGTTGAGGCTCAGCTCGAACACCTTGAGCGAAACCAGCTCGCTCACACGCAGTCCGCTCGCATACATCAGCTCGAGCATGGCCCGGTCGCGCAGGCCGAGCGGCGTGTCGACCTCGGGCGCCGCGAGCAGGTCGTCGACCTGCTTCTCCGACAGGGTCTTGATCGCACGCGGCATCTGCCTGGCCGGCGCCAGCCGCAGGCTCGGGTCGGCGGCGATGCGCTGTTCGCGCAGGGCCCAGCGGAAGTAGCGCTTGAACACCGTGAGCCGGCGGTTGGCGGAAGTGGCCTTGCCCTTGTCGGAGAGCTTGGCGCCCATGTAGGCCTGCAGGTCGGTCTCGCGCGCGGCGTCCAGCGCGCTGCCGCGCTGGGCCTGGAGCCATTGGGCGAAGAGCGCGAGGTCGCGCCGGTAGGCCGCCAGCGTGTTCTTCGACAGGCCGTCCTCGAGCCACAGTGCGTCGATGAAGTCGTCGATTTCGGGCGTGTCGGTGGCCGCGGTCATGCTGTGCAAGATAGCAAAAGAAAAAGCCGCCCGTGGCGCGGGCGGCTCTGATGGGAGAAGGCCGGCTTATTCGAGCGTGAGCTTCTGCTTGGCGACCACCTGCTTGTAGACCTCGTACTCGGCCTTGATCTGCGCCGCGAACTGCTCGGGCGAGTTGGCGACGACCAGCGAACCGGTGTCCTCGATGCGCTTGCGCACCGCCGGGTCTTCGAGCGATTTCTTCACGCCGGCATTGACCTTGTCGACCACTTCCTTCGGCAGGCCCTTGGGACCCAGGATGCCGTAGTAGGCCATGCGGTTGACAGGCTCCAGCGCGACTTCCTTGAAGGTCGGCACGTTGGGAAGATCCTTCAGGCGCTGCGGCGCCGAAACCACGATCGGCACCAGTTTGCCGGACTTGATGAAGGGCAGCGCCGACGGAATGTTGTCGAAAATGATCGGCACCTGGCCGGCCACCACATCGTTCAGCGCCGGGCCGGCGCCGCGGTAGGGAATGTGGGTGATGAAGGTGCTGGTCAGGTTCTTGTAGAGCTCCATCAGCAGATGGCCGATGCCGCCGGTGCCCGAGGATGCATAGGAGTACTTGCCCGGATTCTTCTTGATCTCGGCCACGAACTCGGCGTAGTTCTTGGCCGGAAAGCTCGGATGGACCGCGATGAGATTCGGCGTCGCCGCGATGTTGATGATCGGCGTGAAGTCGGTGATCGGGTCGTAGGGCACCTTGGGATTGATCGCCGGATTGGCGGCCGTGCTCGACACCGTTGCCACGCCGAGCTTGTAGCCGTCCGGCGCGACCCGCGCGGTCTCTGCTGCGCCGACGATGCCGCCGCCGCCGGCCTTGTTGATCACCACCACGCTCTGGCCCAGCGCCTTGCCCAGCGGCTCGGAGATCACGCGCGCCACGATGTCGGTGGTGCCGCCGGGTGCAAAAGGCACCTGCAGCTCGATGGGCTTGTTGGGGTAGCCCTGCGCCCAGCTGGGGCCGGCGATCAGCGCCAGCGCGGCGGCGCCGGCGAGTGCATTCCATTGACGACGTTGCATTGAAGAGCTCCTGGAGGTCGAAAAAAGCGAAGCCAGGATGCTAACGGGTCTGCGCGCGCCGCAGTTCGTGGATAACCCATGGGAATGGGCCGTTTATCCTCGACCGGTGAACTATGCCCAGCTGCTCTTCCCCGACTTCTCCCTCATCGCCTGCGGCTGGCTGCTTTGCCGCTATACCCCGCTGGACCGTCGCGTCTGGGACCAGGTCGAGAGCCTGGTCTACTACTTTCTCTTTCCCGTGCTGCTGTTCCACTCGATCGTGCGCAGCCCGCTCGACTTCGGTGCCACCTCGCACCTGCTGACCGCCGGCGTCGGCGTCGGTCTGTCCGGCATCGCGCTCGCCTACATGCTGCCCTTCCTGCCCGGCATCGGCGCGCACATCGACCGCAGCGACCATGCAGCCAGCGCGCAGATCGCCTTCCGCTTCAACTCCTTCATCTGCCTTGCGCTGGCCGAGCGGACCGCAGGCCCCGCCGGGCTCCTCATGATTGCGGTGCTGATCGGCGCCTGCGTGCCGCTCTTCAACATCGCTGCCGTGTGGCCGATGGCGCGGCATGCGCAGACCGGCCTGGCGCGGCAGCTGATCCGCAACCCGCTGATCATTGCGACGCTCAGCGGCCTGGTCGCCAACGTGCTCGGCTTCGGCGTCCCGAACTGGCTGGAGCCCACGCTCACGCGCATCGGCGCCGCGTCGCTCGCTCTCGGCCTGATGGCGGCCGGCGCCGGCATGCAGTTCGCGACGCTCGCGCGCGGCAAGGTGCTCGCGGTGTCGGTGCTGTCGATCCGCCATCTGGCGCTGCCGCTGATCGCCTGGGGCCTGGCCGGCGCACTGCAGCTCGACGGGGCGCAGGCCGCGGTGCTGATGACCTTTTCCGCGGTGCCGACCGCTTCGAGCGCCTACGTGTTGGCCGCACGCATGGGCTACAACGGACCCTACGTGGCGGGCCTGGTCACGCTGTCGACGCTGCTCGGTGTGGCAAGCCTGCCCTTCGCCCTGGCGCTCTCGCGCTGATCGTCATCGTCATCGTCATCGTCAGTCGCTACCATCGGACGATGCGCTACCTACCGGCCGTTGTCGCAGCATTGCTCGCGGGGGCGGTGCAGGCACAGGAGCACACCCGCTACCACGGCGCGTGGAGCGGGCCGTTTCTTTTCTACGTGGTCCAGCAGGACACCGGCGCGCAGGGTCCGCCGGCGGTCCATCCGGGCGCGATGCAGATCGATCCCGACGGCACGGTGCGCGCTCAGGTGCCGGGCGGTGCCTGCACGATGACGGGCTCCAGCGTCGACTTCGTCTCGCCGGCCAATGCCTCGCTCGACCTCACGGTGAGCGGCTGCAAGGACACGCGCTTCAACGGGCATTTCAGCGGCAAGCTGATCAACAACCCGGTCCTCAAGTACGCCTCGCTGCGGCTGAACTCGATGCGTTCGCTCGACGCAGGAACGGCGCAGATCTCGGCCATCATGCGGCGCTGAAGTCGAGGGCCCATTCGACGTGCTCGCGCACCAGCGCACTGGGATGCGAGCGCCGCGTCGCGAGGATCTCACGCACCTCCTCATGGCCCGCACGCAAGGCATTGCCCAGCGCCACAGCCACGTTGCGCAGCCAGCGCTCGTGGCCGATGCGGCGGATCGGGCTGCCTTCGGTGTAGCGCAGAAAGTCCTCCTCGGTCCACGCGAAGAGCTCGCCGAGCTGGCGCCCGGTGAGCCCGTCGCGCGCATCGAAGTCCGGCAGCGCGCTCTTCTTGGCGAACTTGTTCCACGGGCAGATCAACTGGCAGTCGTCGCAGCCGTAGATGCGGTTGCCGATCAGCGGCCGCAGTTCGAGCGGGATCGGCCCGGCATGCTCGATGGTGAGGTAGGAGATGCAACGCCGCGCATCGAGCCGGTAGGGCGCGACGATGGCGCGCGTCGGGCACACGTCGATGCAGGCGCTGCAGCTGCCGCAGTGCGCGGTGACCGGTGCGCTCGGCGGCAGCGCCATGTCGACGTAGATCTCGCCCAGGAAGAACATCGAGCCCGCATCGCGGTCCAGCACCAGCGTGTGCTTGCCGCGCCAGCCCTGGCCGCTGCGCGAAGCCAGTTCGGCTTCCAGCACCGGCGCCGAATCGGTGAAGGCGCGGTGGCCGAAAGGCCCCACCTCGGCGGCGATGCGCTCGGCCAGCTTCGCAAGCCGCGAGCGCATGACCTTGTGGTAGTCGCGGCCGCGCGCATAGACCGACACGATGCCTTCGACGGGCCTGCGCAACCGGTCGAACTCCACCGCCTGCCAGTCGTCGGTCGTGCTGCGCGGCAGGTAGTCCATGCGCGCGGTGATCACCGACACCGTCCCCGGCACCAGCTCTGCAGGCCGCGCGCGCCGCGTGCCGTGCGCGGCCATGTAGTGCATCTCGCCATGGAAGCCCTCGGCCAGCCATCGCGTGAGCCCCTCTTCCGCGCTCGACAGATCGACGCCCGCGATCCCGATTTGGGAGAATCCGAGCTCCCGGGCCAAGGCCTGAATCCGAATCACGAGTTGATGGCTGCCGATCACCTGCCGATTGTAGAAACGCAAAGCCTCGTGCAACGCTGGCGCAGCGAGGACGATTGCGACGCCCTCGCGCGCGCGCTCGCGTCGTCGCCCGACCTGGCTGACGCGTTCATTGCTTTGCATGGAGACCTCGGCGCCGGCAAGACCACCTTCGTGCGCCACCTCTTGCGCGCACTGGGCATCGGCTCGCGCATCAAGAGCCCGACCTACGCGGTGGTCGAGCCGCACGAAGCGCCCGGCGGCCTCAGCATCTTCCACTTCGATTTCTATCGTTTCAGCGATCCCCACGAATGGGACGATGCAGGCTTCCGTGACATCTTCGCGGGTTCGGGCCTCAAACTCGCGGAATGGCCAGAAAACGCTGCAGGGCGCATTCCGCTTGCGGATCTTGCTATTAAAATCGAAGCAATGATCGACGATACCCGCACCGTGACCCTGCACGCGAACACGCCGCGCGGCAGCCGGCTGCTGGCCGCCGCTTCCTCATGAAAGCCGGCCAACTCAAACGTCGCGTGCTGCTGCAAGGCGGCAGCATCGCTCTCTTGCTCGGCGTGCACGAGATCGCGCGCGGCGCCACCATCGTGGCGGTGCGCGTCTGGCCGGCAGCCGACTACACGCGCGTCACCATCGAATCCGACGGCCGGCTGAACTCGCAGCAACTCGTGGTCGGCAGTCCGCCGCGGCTGGCGGTCGACATCGACGGCATCGAACTCAATCCCGCGCTGCGCGAGCTGGTCGGCAAGATCAAGCCCGGCGACCCCTACATCAACGGCCTGCGCGTCGGGCAATTCGCGCCCGGCGTGGTGCGCATCGTGTTCGACCTCAAGCAGTCGGTGGCCCCTCAGGTGTTCTCGCTGGCACCGGTGGCCGCCTACCAGCACCGGCTGGTGCTGGACCTCTATCCGCAACAGGCGATCGATCCGCTGGAAGCCCTGATCGCCGAGCGGCTGCGCGATGCGCCCAAGGCCGCCGGCCGCGACGGCACCGTCGCGGGCATTGCGCCGGGCACTCCCGCGCCTCCGGCCGTCGATCCGCTGGGCGAACTGATGGCGCAGCAGGCGACGCGCTCCTCGCCTTCTTCGCCGCCCGGACAGGCGCTGGTCGTTCCGGCGCCGCTGCCGCCCGTGGTGGGAACGACGCCGGTAACGCCCCTCCCGCCGCCATCTTCCGCCACCGCGCGCAACGGCGGCGCGACCGCGAGCCGCACCGACCGCATCATCATCGTCGCGCTCGATCCGGGCCACGGCGGCGAGGACCCGGGCGCGATCGGCCCCAACGGCACGCGTGAAAAAGACATCGTTCTGCAGGTCGCGTACCGGCTGCGCGACCGCATCAACGCGAGCAGCGTCAACGGCAATCCGATGCGCGCCTTTCTCACCCGCGATGCCGATTTCTTCGTGCCGCTGGGCGTGCGCGTGCAGAAGGCGCGCCGGGTGCAGGCCGACCTGTTCGTGAGCATCCATGCCGACGCCTTCACCACGCCCGCAGCGCGCGGCGCCAGCGTGTTCGCGCTGAGCCAGACCGGTGCGTCGAGCAGCGCCGCGCGCTGGCTCGCCAACAAGGAGAACCAGGCCGACAAGGTCGGCGGCGTGAACGTGGGCACGCACGAGGTCCAGGTGCAGCGCGCCCTGCTCGACATGAGCACCACGGCTCAGATCAACGACAGCCTCAAGCTCGGCGGCGCGATGCTCGGCGAGATCCGCGGCATCGGTGCGCGCCTGCACAAGCCGCGAGTCGAGCAGGCCGGCTTCGCGGTGCTCAAGGCACCCGACATCCCGAGCGTGCTGGTGGAGACTGCCTTCATCAGCAACCCCGAGGAAGAAGCCAAGCTGCGCAGCGTTGCCTACCAGGAAGACCTTGCGGACGCGCTGATGCGCGGCATCCAGCGCTACTTCGCGCAGAACCCGCCGCTGGCGCGCAGCCGCCAGCTCTAGCGCGTTCGGCGGAGCCGAAGTTCGCCACGACGACAGGCCCCTGGGAAGGTGCGTCCCTGCCTGCGCAACGCGCGCGCCTTGTTGCACGAATGCAGCGCATGATCTCGGGCAAGGGCCTGCGGCGGGCTCCTACACCGGCGGCACGGGTTCTTAACAAAATGTGTCCATCACTCATCGAAAGGGGACACCATGAAGACACGTCTTTGGATCACGGCCGCAACGGCCACGACCCTCATGACCTTGGCAGGCTGCGCAGCGGGACCGAACGAGCAATGGGGTACCGCGGGCGGCGCTGTGGGCGGCGCGGTGCTCGGCAATGCCATCGGCGGGAACACCGCCAGCACGGTGGGTGGTGCGGCGATCGGCGGCGTGATCGGCAACCAGGTGGGTCGCCGCGCCGACGAGCGCAACTACTACCGTGGACAACGCAGCGGCGGCTACTACCCGTACAACGGCCCGTCCTACTGAGCTCGCGGCTCTTCCATGATCGAAGGCGCGTCCGAGGACGCGCCTTTTTTGTTGGCTTCAGCGTACGGAGGAAGGCGTGCGGCCGGCGCGCCAGGCGCCGAAGATTGCGATCAGGCCCGGCACGATGATCAGCGCCCAGATGATCTTGTCCAGGTGTTCCTTGACGAAAGGCATGTTGCCGAACAGGTAGCCCGCGGTGCACAGGCTCAGCACCCACACCAGCGCGCCGACGACGTTGTAGAGGCTGAACTTGGTGCGCGTCATCTCGGCCACGCCGGCCACGAAGGGCGCGAAGGTGCGGATGAAGGGCATGAAGCGCGCGAGGATGATGGTGATGCCGCCATAGCGCTCGTAGAAGGCATGGGCCTGGTCGAAGGCCTTGCGGTTGAAGAAGCGCGAGCTCTCCCACTGGAAGACCTTGGGCCCGAAATAGCGCCCGATGCTGTAGTTGCACTGGTCGCCGAGGATCGCAGCCGCGATGAGGATCGGCACCGCGACCGAATAGCTCATCAGCCCCGCGCCGCACAGCGCGCCGACGATGAAGAGCAGCGAGTCGCCCGGCAGGAAGGGCATGACCACCAGCCCGGTCTCGACGAACACGATCAGGAACAGCAGCGCGTAGACCCAGGGCCCGTAGGCGATGACGAAGGCCTCGAGGTGCTTGTCGACATGCAGGATGAAGTCGATGAAGAAGCTGATGATTTCCATGGACGCGCATTATCCGGGCGGCACCGCCCGGCGCTCGAGAAGCCCTTCTAGAATGCCCCGGTGAGCGCTCTCCCCTCCTCCCCCGCACCGGTCGCGCGCCGTCCGATCCGCGAACTTCCCGACGAACTGATCAGCCAGATCGCGGCCGGCGAAGTGGTCGAGCGGCCGGCCTCGGTGGTGCGCGAACTGCTCGACAACGCGCTCGACGCCGGCGCGCGCCAGGTCACGGTGCGGCTCTCGGCCGGCGGCGTGCGGCTGATCTCGGTCGAGGACGACGGCCAGGGCCTGCCGCGCGACGAGTTGCCGCTGGCGCTGCGCCGCCACGCGACCAGCAAGATCGCGAGCCTGAACGACTTGGAGACGGTGGGCACGATGGGTTTTCGCGGCGAGGCGCTGGCCGCGATCAACGCCATTGCCGAGCTCAGCTTGCAGTCCCGCTTCCACGCCGCCGACGGCGCCTTCGCGCTCGACGGCCGCACCGGCGAGCTGCGGCCGGTGGCGCGCGCGACCGGCACCACGGTCGAGGTGCGCGAGCTGTTCTTCGCCACGCCCGCCCGGCGCAAGTTCTTGAAGACCGACGCGACCGAGCTCGCGCACTGCATCGAGGCGGTGCGCCGCCATGCGCTGGCGCGGCCCGATGTGGGCTTCTCGGTCTGGCACGAAGGCCGGCTGGTCGAGCAGTGGCGCGCCGCCGATGCGCGCGAGCGGCGCTTGGCCGATGCGCTCGGCGAGGATTTCGTCGCCCAGAGCGTGGCGGTCGAGCACGCCGCGGGCCCGGTGCGCGTGGCGGGCCGCGCCGGCATTCCCGATGCGGCACGTTCGCGCGCCGACCAGCAGTTCTTCTACGTCAACGGCCGCTTCGTGCGCGACAAGGTGCTGGCCCACGCGGTGCGCAGCGCCTACGAAGACGTGCTGCACGGCCAGCGCCAGCCGGTCTACGCGCTCTATCTCGAGATCGATCCGGCGCGCGTCGACGTCAACGTGCATCCCACCAAGATCGAAGTGCGCTTCCGCGATGGGCGCGAGGTGCACCAGGCGGTGCGCCACGCGATCGAGAACGCGCTGGCCGCGCCGCGGGCCGGCGAAGCGGCAGCGGCGGCGGCCGAGCCCTTCTTCAAGCCGCTTTCGCCCCGGCCCGTGCCTTCGTGGACGCAACCGGCCATCCATTTCGCCGCGGAACGCGGCCTCGGCGATTCGGCCGCGATGTGGCCCGGCGAGCGCAACGACATTGCCGCGACGCCGGCCGCGCCCTTCACCGCGCCCTTCACCGCGCCTGCACCGATCAAGCCCGCCCCGGCCGCCGACGAGGCCCAGGCCTGGCCGCTGGGCCGCGCGCTGGCCCAGCTGCAGGGCATCTACATCCTGGCCGAGAACAGCCAAGGGCTGGTGATCGTGGACATGCATGCGGCGCACGAGCGCATCGTCTACGAGCGCCTGAAGACCCAACTCGACGGCGCTGCGATCACGAGCCAGCCGCTGCTGATCCCGGCCACCTTCGCCGCCACGCCGCAGGAAGTGGCGACCGCCGAGGCCTGCGCCGCAGTGCTGCCCGCGCTGGGCCTGGAGATCACGCCCTTCTCGCCGCGCACTCTTGCGGTGCGCGCGGTGCCCGGCACGCTGGCCGACGGCGACCCGGTGGAGCTTGCCCGCAGCGTACTGGCCGAACTGGCCAACCACGACGCCAGCACCGTGGTGCAGCGGGCCCAGAACGAGCTGCTGTCGACAATGGCCTGTCATGGCGCGGTGCGCGCCAACCGTCGGCTGACCATCGACGAGATGAACGGCCTCCTGCGCCAGATGGAAGCCACCGAGCGCTCGGACCAGTGCAACCACGGCCGGCCGACCTGGCGCCAGGTCTCGATCCGCGAGCTCGATTCGCTGTTCCTGCGCGGACGCTGAACCGCGAGCGGCGCCCAGGAAGTTCGCAAGTTCCGCACATTTGGCAGCTGTTGGACACGTAACTGAGGGTTTTCATGGGTCATCGGCAGACCGGGCACGCACGTTGCATGCAGTCTTTCGTTGAACTTTCCGGTCGAGCACCTGTCTCTTTCAGTCTTGCCCATGAAATCCTGGTCCCTGTTCGCATCCGCTACCGCGCTGGTCGCCTTGCTGGCGGCCGGTTGCTCCACCCTCGACGAGCGGCAACGCGAATGGATCTTCCAGCCGAGCGACCGCAGCTGGGGCAATTCCGAATCCATGACCGAGGGCATGGACCACGTCTGGATCGACTTCCAGTCCTCCGTCACCGGCCAGCCGGCCCGCCTGCACGGCCTCTGGCTCGGCGGTGCGCCTGCGTCGGCCGACACGCCCGTCCTGCTCTACCTGCATGGCGCGCGCTACAACGTGGCAGGCTCTGCGCCGCGCATGCGGCGCATGCACGAGCTGGGCTTCTCGGTGCTGGCCATCGACTACCGCGGCTTCGGCAAGAGCAGCAAGGCCCTGCCCTCCGAAGACTCGGCCCGCGAAGACGCGCGCGCCGCATGGATCTGGCTCGCGGCGCGGCATCCCCAGCAGCCGCGCTACATCTTCGGCCACTCGCTGGGCGGAGCGATCGGCATCGACCTGGCCTCGCGGGTCAATGACGAGAGCGGCACCATCGTCGAGAGCACCTTCACCTCCATCGCCGACGTGGTGAGCAGCTTCAAGTGGGGCTGGCTGCCCTTCGGCCCCTTCATCACCCAGCGCTTCGAAGCGGTCACCAGGGTCAAGACCATCGGCGCCCCGCTGCTGGTGGTGCATGGTGCGGCCGACAGCCTGATCAATCCGACCCTGGGCCGCAAGCTCTACGAGGCGGCCACGGTGCCCAAGCAGTTCGTGCTGGTCGAAGGCGGCTCGCACCACAGCACCGGTTCGGTCGGCCAGGCGCAGTACCGCGCGGCCCTGTCGCAGCTGTTTCGCATGAAGGAGCCGCCGACCGAGATGGCCGCCCGCGACAGCGGCAGCGGCGCGCCGGCCGCGCCTGCGATCGTCCTGCCACCGCAAGCCCGGTCCACAGGCCAGGCGATCTGAGTCGGCGCCGGCGCCCGGCGCGCCGGCTTTGTTACCCTTGGGCGCATGCCGCCCCCTCCCGACGCACCGGCCCTTCCGCAACTCGCGCCGCGTGCCACGGTCATGTCGCCCGCGCTGGTCGTGCTCACGCTAGCCTTGCTGCTGGGCATCCAGCCCGTCACCACCGATCTCTACCTGCCTGCGCTCCCGGCACTGACGAGCGGCTTCGGCGCCCGCATGTCGCAGGCGCAGCTCACGCTGAGCGCGCTGCTGCTGGCCTTCGGCTGCGCGCAGCTCGTCTTCGGGCCGCTGTCCGACCGCTTCGGCCGCCGGCCCGTGCTGCTGTGGGGCCTCGCCGGCTATGTGGCAGCGAGCCTCGGCGGCGCGATCGCACCGTCGATCGAGCTGCTGATCGTCTGGCGCACGCTGCAGGGCGCGGCGATGGGTGCGGCGGTGATGGCAGCGCGCGCGATCGTGCGCGACCTCTACCAGCCGGCCGACGGCGCACGCGTGATGTCGCGCGCGCTCACCGGCCTCGGCGTGATCGCCTGCCTGTGCGCCCCCTTGGGCGGCCTGGTGTCCGACCTGTTCGGCTGGCGCATCGCGCTCTTGGTGCCGGCGCTCTTCGGCGGCGTCACGCTCGCGCTGATCGCGCTGCGCTTCGGCGAGACGCTGGTGCGCCCCAACCCCGATGCGCTGCGCCTCGCCACGCTCGCCACCACCTGGACGATGGTGCTGCGCAATCCCACCTTCCTCGCCTTTTCGGCGCTGACGACAGCGGCCTATGGGCTGCTCTTCACCTTTCTCGCCGCTTCGTCCTTCGTCTTCATCCAGGTGCTCGGCCTCACGAAAACGCAGTACGGCCTGGTGATGCTGTGGAATTCGCTCGCCTACATTGCCGGCACCTTCGTTTGCCGGCGCTGGCTGCCGCGCTACGGCGTGCGCGGCAGCGTGGCGCGCGCGTCGCTCCTGACGCTGGCCGGGGGCAGCGCGATAGGCCTGCTGGCGCTGGCCGGCGTGCATTCGGTCGCGGCCATCGTGGTGCCGCTCACGCTGATCATGGCGGGGCACGGCGTGTACCAGCCCTGCGGCCAGAGCGGCGCAGTCGGCCCCTTTCCGCAGGCCGCCGGCGCGGCCTCTGCACTCAACGGCTTTTTGATGATGCTGGCGGCCTTCGGCATCGGCGGTTGGCTCGGCGCGCGCATGGACGGCACCGTGCTGCCGCTCGCGCTCGGCATGTGGTTCTGGAGCGTGTGCATCGCGCTGATCGCCTGGACGCTGGTGCGCAAGTACGGCGCGTCGCATGGGCGTTAAGGCCGGCTATGTGGCGTTGGCGGGGCCGACGGCTTCGGGCAAGACCGCAGCCGCGCTCGCGATTGCGCGCGCGCGGCCGGTCGAAATCGTCAGCGTCGATTCGGCGCTGGTCTACCGCGGCATGGACATCGGCACCGCCAAGCCCACGCCTGCCGAGCGCGCCGAGGCGCCGCATCACCTGATCGACATCCGCGACCCGAGCGAGCCCTACAGCGCCGCAGCCTTCGTGGCAGACGCGACGCGGCTCATCGCCGAGATCCGCGGGCGCGGCCGGCTGCCGCTGCTGGTGGGCGGCACCATGCTCTACTTCAAGGCGCTGGCCGAGGGTATCGATGCCATGCCCGCGGCCGACCCTGCCGTGCGACGGCAGCTCGAATCCGAAGCTGCCGCGCTGGGCTGGCCCGCGATGCATGCCAGGCTGGCCGAAGTCGATGCCCTCACCGCCGCGCGGCTCGCGCCCAACGACAGCCAGCGCATCCAGCGCGCGCTGGAGGTGTGGCTGACGAGCGGCCGCACCATGGCCAGCTTCCATGCCGAGCAGGGAGCGGGCGGCATGCCGCCGGTCGCGCTCTTCTCGCTCGAACCCACCGAGCGCGCCTGGCTGCACCAGCGCATCGCCGAGCGCTTCGATGCGATGCTCGCCGTTGGCTTTCTGGACGAGGTGCGGGCCCTGCGCGCGCGCGGCGACCTCGCGCCCGAGCTGCCCTCGATGCGCAGCGTCGGCTATCGCCAGGCCTGGGAAGCGCTGGACGGCCTCTTCCCGATGGCCGAACTGCGCGAACGCGGCATCGCCGCGACGCGCCAGCTCGCCAAGCGCCAGATCACATGGCTGCGCAGCATGCCCACGCGCCGCGTGATCGCGGCCGAGGCGCCCGATGCGGCGGAGCGCATCGTGCAGCAGGTGTGCGAGATCGCATGACGCTGCGGATCACCGGGCTGGCCAAGCGCTACAGCGAGGCGACCGTGTTCGAGCAGGTTTCGCTCGAAGTCGCATCCGGCGAGTTCGTCGCAGTCGTCGGCGAATCGGGCGTCGGCAAGTCGACACTGCTCAACTGCATGGCCGGGCTCGACAGCTGGGACGCCGGCAGCGTCGTGCACGGCGGCATCGACATCGGCGCGCTCGACGCCGAGGCGCGCGCGCTGTGGCGCCGCAAGCACGTCGGCTTCGTGTTCCAGGCTTTCCATGTGCTGCCGCACCTGGACGTCGCGCAGAACGTCGCGCTGCCGCTGATGCTGCTGAAGCAGCAGGATCCGGCGCGCGTGGCGCACATGCTCGACGCGGTCGGGCTGGGCGGGCTCGGCGAGCGGCTGCCCCAGCAATTGAGCGGCGGCCAGCTGCAGCGCGTGGCCATCGCGCGCGCGCTGGTGCACCGGCCGGCGCTGCTCCTGGCCGACGAGCCCACCGGCAATCTCGATCCGACGACCGCCGCGAAGGTGATGGACGTGCTCCTGGCCCAGACGCGCGAGCATGGCGCCTCGCTGGTGCTGGTGACGCATTCCGAAGCGGCGGCGGCGCGCGCAGACCGCGTGCTGCACCTGAGCGCAGACGGCATCCGGGCCTGATTCCCCGGCCTGGGGAAAGCCCCAGCTCGCCACGGCAGCCCGCCGGTCGTATTCTGTATACAGAGTTCAGAACGACCCGCCCGATGCCAGCCCGACTCGTCCAGATCGCCGCCGCCCCCGACCTCGTCGACCAGGTCTACCGCGCGCTGCTCGATGCCATCAGCAGCGGCTCGCTGGCGCCCGGCGAGCGCATCACGCAGGAAGACCTGGCCAGGCGGCTGGCGGTGTCGCGCCAGCCGGTGCTGCAGGCGCTGCGCCTCTTGAAGAAAGACGGCTTCGTGCTCGACGCGCCGGGCCGCGGCCTCCTGGTCGCGCCGCTCGATGCCGAATGGACCGCCAAGGTCTACCAGGTGCGCGGCGCGCTCGACGTGCTGGCCGCGCGGCTCGCAGCCGAGCAGCACTTCAAGATCGATTCCAAGCTGATCGAGCGCGGCCGCCGTGCCGCGCGCGGCCGCAGCGTCGAAGCCATGATCGATGCCGACATGGCTTTTCACCATGCCATCTACGTCGCATCCGGCAACCCGCTGATCGCGCAGAGCGCCGACCAGCACTGGCGCCATCTGCGCCGCACGATGGGCGCGGTGCTGCAATCCGAGCCGCAGCGCGAGTCGCTGTGGGACGAGCACGAGGCGATCGCAAAAGCCATTGCGGCCGGCGATGCCGATACCGCCGCGCGCCTGAGCGAGGAGCACGGCGCCCAGGCCAGCCAAACGCTCGGCAAGCGGCTGGCCGAACGTCTTTCCGCCCGCACCCTCACCCACGCAGGAGATACCGCATGAGACTCAGCCCCGAGCAGCGCGCGCAGTTCGAGCGCGACGGCTATCTTTTCTTCCCGAGCCACTTCTCCGCCGAAGAGACCAAGGTGCTCACGGACGCCGTGCCCGAGCTCTACGGCCGGCGCGAGGCCTTCAACGTGCGCGAGAAAGGTTCCGACGCCGTGCGCACCAATTTCGCGGCGCACCTGATCAGCGAGCCCTTCGCCCGCCTCGCGCGCCATCCGCGCATGGTCGGCCCCGTGAGCGACCTGTTCGAGGAACAGGTCTACATGCACCAGTTCAAGATCAACGGCAAGATGGCCTTCGAGGGCGACGTCTGGCAATGGCACCAGGACTACGGCACCTGGCTCAACGACGACCTGATGCCGACCGAGCGCGCGATGAACGTCGCGATCTTTCTCGACGACGTGAGCGAATTCAACGGCCCGTTGATGTTCATCCCCGGCAGCCATGTGAAGGGCGTGGTGGAGGCGAAGCACGACCTCACGACCACCAGCTATCCGCTCTGGACGGTCGACAACGACCTGATCCGTCAGCTGGTGAATCGCGCCGGCGGAAAGAACGGAGGCATCGTCTCGCCCAAGGGCCCCGCCGGTTCGATGATCCTGTTCCACAGCTGCCTCGTGCATGCCTCGGGCAGCAACCTCTCGCCCTTCAACCGCGTGGCCGTGTACCTGAGCCTGTGCGCGGTCAGCAACCACATCCGGCGCTTCAAGCGGCCCGAGTACATCGCGCACAGAAACTTTGCGCCGATCGAGATGCTACCGGACGACTGCCTGCTAAAGCCCTACCCGGTCGACGTGCCATGGAAGAACGGTCTGCCCGAGAGTGCGCTCACCACCTCGCTCGAAGAGATCGACACCGTGGCGGCCTGAAGCATGAGCCTTTACACCCGACTCCAACAACGCGCAGCCGAAAGCAAGCCGGTGCGCATCGGCCTGATCGGCGCCGGCAAGTTCGGCTCGATGTACCTGGCGCAGATTCCGCGCACGCCCGGCGTGCAATTGGTCGCCATCGCCGACCTCTCGCCCGCCGCGGCGCACGCCAACCTCGAACGCGTCGGCTGGAAGTCCGAGCGCGCCGGCGCCCGCTCCGTCCAGGAAGCTCTGCAGACCGGCAGCACCTGGATCACCGACGACTGGCAGGCCGTGACGCGCGAGCCCTCGATCGACATCGTGGTCGAGTGCACCGGCAATCCGGTGGCCGCGGTCGACCACTGTCTCGATGCCTTCGCGCACGGCAAGCACGTGGTCAACGTCACGGTCGAGGCCGATGCCTTCTGCGGCCCGCTGCTGGCGCGCCGCGCGCAGCAGGCGGGCGTGGTGTATTCGCTCGCCTTCGGCGACCAGCCGGCGCTGATCTGCGACTTGGTCGACTGGGCGCGCACCTGCGGCTTTCCGGTGGTGGCGGCCGGGCGCGGGCACAAGTGGCTGCCGCATTTCAGCGAGTCGACGCCCGACACGGTGTGGGGCAACTACGGCCTCACGCCCGAGCAGGCGCTGCGCGGCGGGCTCAACCCGAAGATGTTCAACAGCTTCCTCGACGGCTCCAAGCCCTCGATCGAAAGCTCCGCGGTCGCCAATGCCACCGGACTCGGCGTGCCTTCCGACGGCCTGCTCTATCCGCCGGCCAGCGTGGAAGACATCCCCTTCGTCACGCGGCCGAAGAGCGAGGGCGGCGTACTCGAACGCAAGGGGATGGTGGAGGTCGTCTCCTCGCTCGAGGCCGACGGCCGCAAGATTCCCTACGACATCCGTATGGGCGTGTGGGTCACGGTCGAGGCCGAGACCGAGTACATCAAGAACTGCTTCGAGGAATACAACGCGCACACCGATCCGAGCGGGCGCTACTTCACGCTCTACAAGCGCTGGCACCTGATCGGGCTCGAAGTCGGCGTCTCTGTCGCCAGCGTGGCACTGCGCGGCGAGGCGACCGGCGTCGCGAGCTGCTGGAACGCCGACGTGGTGGCCACCGCCAAGCGCGACCTCGCGGCGGGCGAGACGCTCGACGGCGAAGGCGGCTACACCGTGTGGGGCAAGCTGCTGCCGGCGGAACGCTCGATGCGCATCGGCGGACTGCCGCTGGGCCTCGCGCACAACATCAAGCTCGTGCGCCCGGTGAAGAAGGGCCAGAGCCTCTGCTGGGCCGACGTCGCGATGGACAGCACGACCCACGCCTACAAGATCCGCCGCGAGATGGAATCGATGTTCGCGCCGGCGCAGGCCAGGGCAGCCTGATGGGGTCGACCGCCGTCGCCCTGCGCCATGCAATGGCCGCAGGCACGATGACAGCCGAAGCCGCAGCCCGTGCCGCCCTCGATCGCATCGCCGAACGCGAGCCGCTGATCCATGCCTGGCAGCACGTCGACACCGAGGGCGCCATCGCCGCGGCGCGCGCACTCGATGCGCGCGGCCGGCCCGGCCTGCTCGGCGGCGTGCCGATCGGCGTCAAGGACCTCATCGCCACCGGCGATATGCCCACGCGCTACGGCTCGCCGATCTACGAGGGCTTCCGTCCTGCTGCCGATGCCGCCTGTGTGGCTCTCGCGCGCGCGGCCGGCGCGCTCGTGATCGGCAAGACCGTGACCACCGAGTTCGCCTACTTCTCGCCCGGCCCCACGGCCAACCCGCGCAACCCGGCCCATACGCCCGGCGGCTCGTCCAGCGGCTCGGCCGCCGCCGTGGCCGACGGCATGGTGCCGATCGCCTTCGGCACGCAGACCGCGGGATCGCTGATCCGCCCGGCTTCCTTCTGCGGCGTGTTCGCGCTCAAGCCCACCTTCGGCCTGCTGAGCCTCGAGGGCATCAAGCCCTTCTCGCCCTCGCTCGACACCCTGGGCTGGCTGGCGCGCAGCGCCGACGACCTCGAACTGATGCGCTGCGCGATGAACGGCACCGCCTTCGCGCCGCTGCCGCTGACCGCGCCCACTGCCTTGCGCATCGGCGTCTGCCGCACCCACGAATGGCCGGCCGTCGATGCCGGCGGCGCGGCGGCCTTCGAACAAGCGCTGAAGCTGGCTGCTGCCGCCGGCGTCACGCTGCGCGACGTCGCCCTGCCCGCCGCATGGGCCGGCCTGCTGGAGTCGCAGAAGACCGTGATGGCCTACGAAGCCGCGAGCCAGCTCGACACCGAATGGCGCCAACATCCCGAGCAGCTCAGCGCGGCGCTCAGCGCCTTGCTGCAAGCCGGCCGCGACTGCAGCGACGAGACCTACGCACAGGCGCTGGCGCAAGCCACCATCGCCCGTCGCCTGCTGCCCGAGCTGATGCGCGATGTCGATGCACTGCTGGTACCCGCCGCTCCCGGCGAGGCACCGGCGGGCTTGGCCGCCACCGGCGACCCGGTGTTCAACCGCATCTGGACCCTGCTCGGCCCGCCTTGCGTCGCCGTGCCCAGCTTGCTGGGGCCGCAAGGCCTGCCGATCGGCATGCAGCTGATCGGCCATCCGCAGCGCGAGTACGAATTGCTGGCCGTGGCCGGCAGCCTGCACCGCGTGTGGGCCGCGGCCTGAAGCGCTTCGCTCGTTCACGCGTCCGCATACGGCCAGCGTCAAGGCGGCCTCCGGTCGAAGATGGCGCGCATAAATCCGAATCTCCCCCGCCCCTTCGTCAAGCTGGCCTGGTCCAACCTGGCGGACCGGTCGGCCGAGCATCTGAGCCTGGCCGCCGTGCCGCTGGTGGCGGTGCTCGCGCTCGGCGCCGGCCCGGGCGAGATCGGCATGCTGGCCACGGTGCAGACCCTGCCCTTCCTGCTGCTGTCGATCCGCCAGGTCCTGTTCGCGGGCTTTGCGGACGCCCTCAAAAGCCGACTATGACAGCGCGACGACGCAGCTGTTCGGCGAAGCCGGCCACCGCATCGATGCGGCTGCTGGACCACTGGATTCAAGGCCAGTCTGAACTGGACGTTCTGAAGGGCCGGGTCACGCGCGATGACGATCCATTTCGCCGATCCTGCTGAAGCTCTTCGGCCAGCGCGCCCGCGATCTCGACAGGATGGTGCGATGCGATCAGCAGCTTGGAGCGTGCACTGCGGGCACGAGAGATTCCAGTTCAATCCATGGTGAGCTGCGGGAGTGCGTGGAATCGCGTCGACTTCTAAGCGGTGCAGCAAGAAATCCAAGCGCGTCCCCTGCCCAGGAAAGTCCGGGGTCACCGATGTAGGTAACGTCGGCCGCGGCGCAGTTGCGGCAGCCACCATGTCCGTATGTTAGAAGCCCGCCTGTTGGATCAGCACCGACAGCGCACTGTCGATCCAGTTGGGCGCGATGCTTTCGCGCGTGCCTTCGAAATGCACGGTCACCTCGCGCACGGCCGCGAGCGTCGTGTCCGACTCGCCTTCCACCAGCACGCGGAACCAGGCTTCTGCCGGCCGCAGCTCGTTCTTGGGCCGCGCCGGATTGAGCGCGATCGGGCCGCCGTGGTCCTGGGCGAGCAGCATGTGCGGCAGGCGCTTGACCGGGCTGCTGTCGATCGCGCGCACCTGCCCCTGCAGCTTGCGCGTGCGCCCCTTCACGATCACGGTGGCCTCGGTATCGAGCGCCAGGCGCTGGCGGTCGCGCTCCGACACCAGCGCCTCGACGCGCCAACGCCGCCCGTCCACCAGCATCGCGATGAGCTGCGACGGTCCGACCCAGGTGCCCTGGGCGACCAGCGGATCGACGTCGCGTACCTCGCCGGCCTGCGAGGCGACGAGCCGCAGCCGCAGCAGTTCGGCCTCGCGCGCACGTCCCTCCGCCGCCCATCGGCTCGCCTGCTGTTCGGCCACCGCCAGTTGCGCGGCCTGGCCCTCGTCCATGCCGAGCGCGCCGCGTGCGGAGCGGGTGTAGGCATGGGCCAGCGCGCGCGCCTTGTCGCGCGCCTCGGCCTGGCTCGGCGCGTCGAGCGTGAGCAATTCGCGGCCAGGCTGGATGTCGAGCCCGTCGGCGATGTCCAGCGCCGTTACGCGCGCCGCGAAGGGCGAATACAAGGGTTGCTCCGAGCCGGCCTTGATCACCCCCGGCGCCTTGATCCCGGCATGCCAGGGCAGCCACAGCACCAGCATGGCCGCGGCGAGCGCCAGCAGCCAGACTGTCTTGCGGCGGCGCGGGATCTCGGCGCGGCGCTGCATCCATACGCGCAGCTCGGCGACGACCGGGCGGCCGACGAAGACGGCGATCTCGACGAAGAACAGAAGCACGCCGAGCGCCTTGAAGAAGGCGTGGTAGACCACCACCGCGATGCCGACGAACAGCACCAGCCGGTAGATCCAGGTCGCGAAGGCGAAGGCGATCAGGAAGCGACGGAAGCCGGCCGACAGCGCCTCGGGAACCGGGTCGTCCAGCCCGAGCAGCCAGCGGCGCAGGAAGCGTCTCGCCTGCTGGCCCGCGCGCTCGTGCAGGCCGGGGAAGTCGAGCGCATCGGTCAGCATGTAGTAGCCGTCGAAGCGCATGAAGGGGCTGGCGTTGACCAGCAGCGTCAGCACCCAGGCCGTGGTCGCCAGGAAGAACAGCGCGTTGCGCAGGTCGCCCTCGGGCAGGAAGGCCCAGAGGAAGGTCGACCAGGCCGCCAGCACCAGCTCGGACGCGATGCCGGCCGAGGCGATCGCGAAGCGATGGCGCGAGCGAGCGAGCTTCCAGCTCTCTCCGGTGTCGGTGTAGGCCATGGGCCACATCACCAGCAGCGCCACGCCCATGTGGCCGACGCGCACGCCATGGCGCGTCGAGACCAGCGCATGGCCGAGCTCGTGCAGCAGCTTGGAGACGATCAGCGCGCCGGCGAAGCCCAGCACGCCCTCCCAGCTCAGCGCACCGCGCAGGTTGGCCTCCACCGTGTCCCACTGGCGTGCGGCGAGCACGATGCCGGCGAAGGCGGCGAAGGCGGTCAGGCCGAGGAACCAGCGCGTGAAGAGCCAGCTCACCCAAGGCAGGAGCCGCTCGAGCCAGAGCGCCGGGCGCACCAGCGGAATTCGGACGAAGAGGTAGTTGTTGAGCAGCCAGCGCCATGCGGGCATCGGCGCTTTCTGGCGTGCGTTGCGCAGCAGCTGGTGGCGGCCGAGGAAGCCCTGGAGCTCGGCGATGTCGTCGGGCGCCGGCTCGAGTGTGGTGGCCTCTGCCACCTCCTGCGCGATGCGCTGCGGATCGGCCAGGCGCCAGCGCTGCAGGATCTCGAACTCGAGCCATCCGATGCGGAAGAACAGGTTGCGCACCGGGTCGCAGATGTGCCAGGCCGGAGAGCCGTCACGGTTCGCGCCCGCGGCATGGATCTGCAGTTCCTCGCGCAGTGCCGGCCACGGCGCGGGCCCGGCGGCAGCGTGGCTCAGCATCCGCACCACTCCCGCACGGCGGCGAAGGGGCGCCGGAACATGAGGTAGCCAAGCACGGTCCAGTCGCCAGAGATGCGCGCGGTGCCGCGCAGGCCGATGCGGGCGATCGGCGCCTTCTCGTCGATGTGCCCACGCAGCGAGTAGCTCGCCACGCCGTTGGGGGCCTCGACCGCCTGGTAGCCGGCATAGTCGAGCCGCGCCGAGACGGGATCGAGCGGCGCCACGCGCAGGAACAGCGTCATCGGCGCGCCGGGCGCGAGGTTCACCGCCTCGCTGACCGGCGCCCAGGCCTGCACGCCCAACGTGCCCGGATCGGCCAGCAGGCCGACACGCTCGCCGGTCTGCACCGGCCGCCCGGCCCAGTCATCCGGATCGGAGTAGACGAACACGCCCTTGGCCGGCGCCTTGATCGACAGCTGCGCCACCTCGCGCTGCAATGCAGCCACCTCGACCTCGCGCTCGCGCAGCTTGCCGTCGGCCAGGTTGAGCTCGGCCTTGGCGCTCTGCGATTCGATCGCGCGCTGCGATGCCTGATGCAATTCGAGCCGCGCGCTCGCAAGCGCCGCCTGCGCCACCGAGAGGCGGTTGAAGAGCGTGGTGTCGTCGAGCTCGGCGATGACCTGATCGGCCTCGACCGCAGTGTTCGGCGGCACCGTGATGCGCCGGATGACGCCATCGCGCGGCGATGCGATCACCTGGCTTCGCAGCGACACCACCTCCGCTTGCACCAGCGCGTATTCGCGCACCGGCACCAGCAGCAGGAGCGGCAGCAGGATCAGCGACCAGCGCAAGGCGCGGCTGGACCAAAGGCCCTGCCAGACCGTGCCGATCGAGCGCCGGCGTCCGGTCAGCGCCCACCAGGCGTGGCCGTAGGTCGCGGCGGCCTGCAGCAGCAGGTACTCGGGCGCCTCGGCGTCGAATTCGGCCGGCCACGGGTTCTCGCGCGCCAGCAGCAGCACGGCACGCGTTTGGCCGTCGGGGCCGGCGAGCGGCAGCACCCACACGTGGTCGGGCAGCCAGTCGGCCCAGGATGCCGCCAGCGCAGCAGGCAGCATCGAGGGCGCCAGCGAAAGCACGCGCGCAGCGGCAGGCAAGGCATCGAGCTGCGGCCGGAGGTGGTCGGCGAGCTCGGCGAGCCACAGCGCATAAGGCGAATCGGCTTCCACGTCCGCCAGCCCCGAATGGCCGACCAGCCGGGTGCGCCGCGCGCCGAAGTAGCCGACCAGCGCCGCCTGCCGGTAATCGGCGAGCGCATGGGTTTCGTTGCAGATGACGAAGGCGAGATCGGCCGCGCGGCCGGCGGCGCGCACTTTCGCGGCCAGCGCATGAAAGACGAGGTCGGTCACGGCGCTTGGATGCCCGGGCTCATCGCCCGGCCGGCGCCCGGATCTGGCCGCTCATGCCGGGCAGCACCTGCCCGCTGGTGCTGGCCAGCTCGGTCTCGATCTCCACCGTCTGGCTCACCGCATCGACGCGACCCGCGACGCGCGTCACCTTGAGCGAGCAGGCGCCGGCGGTCTCGTCCACCGTGCCTTCGAGGCGGTCGCCGACCTTGAGCCAGGCCAGCCATTGCGAAGGCACGTTCATGCGCGCCTTGAGGGGGCCGTTGCCGACGAGCTCGACCACCGGGGCACCGGGATTCACGCCCTGCCCGACCTTCACGTGCACGCGCGCCACCTTGCCGGCAAAGGGCGCCAGGAAAGCGCACTGGCCCAGCTGCGCATCGAAGATGCGGATCTGGCTCTGCGCCTTGTTGACGTTGGCCGCGGCGAGCTCGACCTCGACCTCGGCCGCCGACTGCAGGCCCTGCAGCTTCATCTTGGCCTCGTACTGCACGCGGGCCGACTCGGCCTCGGCGCGCGCGGCGTCGCGGCGCGCCTGGACCTCGGCGCAATCGAAAGCGGCCAGCAACTGGCCGGCGCGCACCGTGTCGCCGAGGTTCGCATGCACCTTGGCGAAGCGTCCGGCGACGGATGCCGAGAGGATGCTTTCCTGCGCGGCCACCACGAGAAAGCGCACCGGTGCAGCGGCGCTGGCCGCGCTCTGCACGGGAGCGCGGGCCGGCACCGGTTCGGCATTGGCCTGCTGCAGGCCGACACCGAGGCTGCAGATGGAAGCGGCGAGCAGGCCGAGCGCTCTTGCGGGCTGCTTCATGGCTTCTGCGCGACCGACGCGCTGTCGCTTGCCAGGCGCCGCAGGTCGGAGATCACCGACAGCGTCGCCGCCTCGGCAAACGCGGCGAGCGCGCGCTCGGTCGGCGCGTTCGGCAGGAAGCTCACGTAGCTCTGCGACAGCAGCTGCCGGCCGCCGGGTTCGGACAGCGTGACGCGCCATTGCGCACGCGCGGTGGCGCGCGATTCCATGCGTTCGAATGCGAGCGTCAGCAGCAGCGCGTCGCCGCCCTGCGCGGTCTGCAGATCGTTGCGCACCACGATGCGCTCCACGGCGCCGCGCACCGCAGCTTCGCTGACGCCCACGGGAAGGTTCTGCACGCGCACAGCGATCGGACGGCTGGCTGTCTGCACTGCAGCCGTGCGGACGAACACCACCTTCTCGCCTTCGAGCAGGCTCTTGCCGATGGCCTTGGCCAGCGTAGGGATGTCGGTGCCGGTCACGGCATCGGGCAGCAGGTCGATGCCCACCGAGTTGAGCACGCGAGCGTAGGAAGCCTGGGTCGCGGCGTAGGCCGTGGCGAGCTGGAAGCGCGAAACGAGCGCGCGCGAATCGGTGCGCAAGGACTCCAGTTCGCTTTCCAGCCGGTTGCTGCTGCCGGCGCGCGAAACGCTGGCCATGCGCTGGTCGACGCGGCTCGACTCGGCCGCGAGTTCCTGATCCACCACCGCCAGCTTGTAGCGCTCGACCGCCACGCGCACCTGCGTGATCACGGCCATCGAGAGCGCGAGGCGCCGGGCCTCGTCGTTGCGCAGGCGCGCTTCGTTGGTGCGCTTGATGGCGGGGATGGCCGCCAGGCGGAACAGGTCCATCGACACGCTCACGCCGACGTCGGTCCAGCTGTTGTTGTAGAGAAGGTCGTTGGAGTTGTAGCGCGGACCGGCGTACAGATTGAGGCTCGGGAACAGCGCCGCGATCTGCTTTCTGGTCTCGCTGAGGCTGATGCGCGCCTTGTAGTCCTCCTCGCGCAGTTCGGGCCGGTTCTCTAGTGCCGTGCGTTCGAGCTTGTCGATGTCCAGCGTCGAGGGCACCAGCTTGTCCGCAGGGCTGTCGACCAGCGTGAACTCGGTGCCCGGGGGCAGGCTCATGAGCGCGGCGAGTTCGCGCTTCGCGAACTGCATCTCCTGGCGCTTGAGGTTGACCAGCGTCATCGCATCGAGCAGTGCGCGCTGGTACGCCAGGCCCAGCGTCGGCGGCAGCACGCCGGCGCGCTCGGCCTCGCGCGACTTGCCCAGCGCGTCCTCGATGCGGATGGCGAGCTGGTCGGCCTCGGCCAGCAGGCGCTGCGCACCGAGCGCGCGCCAGTAGGCGTTGCGCACCTCCTGCACGATGTTCTGCAGGATCTTGCGGCGGCGCTCCTCGGCGATGTTCACCTCCTCGGCGCTCTGCTTGGCGCGGTAGTAGGCGAGGCCGAAGTCGAGCGCGTTCCACGACAGCGTGGCGCGGCCGTAGTAGTGCGTGCGTTCTTCCGAGGTCGAAGGACGCAGGCTCACGATGCGGTCCTCGATGCCGATGCTGGTGCCGCCGGAATCGTTGCTGCGGTCGTTGTAGCCGGCGTCGGCCACCAGCTTGGGCAGCATGTCGGCCGCCGAGACATCGAGCAGGCCGCGCGCGAGCGCGCTCTCCATCAGCTTGAGCCGGTAGTCGAGGTTGTACTTGAGCGCACGCGCCAGCGCGTCGGAGTAGCTGATGGCTGCGGCGACCGGCACGTGGTCCTTGTACATCTGCGCCTGGTCGTTCTGGACGCGCTGTGCGACTTCCTCCGGAGTGACCTGGACGGGAGTGACGCTGCAGCCTGCCAGCAGCACGGCGATGGCCGCGGCCGCCCAGGTGGGCGCGGCGGGGAGTTTGGATTTCTTCACGTTGAGTCTCTCGCGCATGTTGATATCGGGTTCTGAAAGATGGGTCCGGCGGCACCCACGTGCGATGGCCGGCTTGGTATCACGACTGGGCGGCAGGCACCTTGACGCGCACCGCCTCGCGCTGCTGGACGCGCACGAGGTCGCGCACCGTGCCGCGTTCGCCTGCGCTTGCAGCCAGCCGGCTCGAGAAGGAGCGCGCGGCTTGCGCCGGCTCCGCGGGACGCGCGGCGCCGGCGGGCTCGGCCGGCAGGCGGATCGCTTCCGCCTGCGGCGCGCGTTCGTCGAGCGGCGCGGCCGAGGTCTTCGCGCCGGGCACCACGATGCGCTCGTCGCCGGGCTGCTGCTGCGCAGGCTGTTCCCAGGGCGCGTCGAAGCCGGAGAAGTTGCCGAACAGCGCGTTGTCGCCGGTCGGCAGTCCGGCATCCAGTCCGCGCAGCGCCAGCGTCCGCTGCATCTCCTGCAGAGCGCGCAGCGAGGACGACACGCCGTCTCGGCTCACGTGCTGGATATTGCTCATGTCTTGGCCGATGCCGTACACGCGGCTCTCGTCGAGCGAGCTGTACGCACCGCCCGACACGCGCGAGGCGATCGACGCCAGCGCTTCCTGGCTGATGCGTTGCGATTCCCGGACCGAGAGCTCCACGAAGAGCGCCGGCTCCATGGCTTGCGCGATGTAGCGCTGCTGGGACGGGTGCTCGATGGGCAAGACCTGGTCGCCCGTGAGCGGCCGGAACTGCGATGCGCCGCGGATCGTCACGACCAGCTGGGCGGTGCTCGTGCTGCCGTCGGCATCGGTGATGGTGTAGCTGAACACCTCGGTCAAGGTCTGGCCGTCGCCGAGCGAGGCCACGCGCGTGTTGTTGACGTCCACCGCGTAGCTGTAGCTGCCGTCCGCGTTCAGCTGCAGCGCGCCATACGCGCCGGCCAGCGGCGCGCCGCCGATGACGCCGGGCCGTCCTTCGAAGGAGAAGGCGGTCACGGGCTCGGCCACGAGATCGGCGCCGATGCGGTCGCCGACGTCTCCCGGCCCGCGGCCGCTGGGGCCGAACAGGTTGCCGGCCACCGAGGTGGCGCCGGGGCTCGCACTGTCGGCGGATGCGGCGTCGTCGCGCGCGGTCGGCACGTCGTCGATCACCAGCACGCGCAAGGTGCCTGTCGTGCTGTCGCCGTCGCGGTCGCGCACGGTGACGGCAATGTCGTCGGTGACCTCGCCGCCTTCATGCGGCTGGCGCTCGGCCAGGGTATAGCTGTAGCTGACTTCGCCGGTCGCCGGGTCGAAGCCGGTCAGCGTGATCGCACCCTTGTCGGTGACGATGGTGATCGGGGTCGTGCCGAGGTTCGCCAGCTGCGCCGGCGTCAGCGTGGTGCCGCCGACCTCGATGCTGCCGAGCCCGTCGGGCGTGCGGATCACGAAGCGGCCGGTGGTGGTCTCGCTCGGATCGTTGCCGTCGCCGAGCCCAGGCTCGCCGACGGTGGCCTGGCCGGTGCCGTCGGGACCGTTGCCGTCGATGAGCTCGAGCGTCACGCCGTCGTTGGCGCCGCCGATGGTGATGGTGATGGTGGCCGTCGAAGTGTCGCCGTCGGCGTCGGTGATGGTGTAGCTCACCGTGTCGGTCAGCGTCTCGCCGGGCACCAGGCGCTGGACGGCGGGGTTGGCGTTGTCCAGCGTGTAGGTGTAGCTGCCGTCGGCATTGACAACGATGCTGCCGTAGGTGGTGGCAAGCGGGGTCCCCAGGCTGCCGGCCGTGCTGCCGAAGCTGATGCCGGTGACCGGCACGCCGTTGGCGTCGTCCGCGCCGTTCCTGTCGTTGGCCTTGACGGCGCCGCTGACGGTATTCGGCGCCGCGTCCTCGGTGATGCTGGCCGAGTCGTCCGCCGCCAGCGGCACGTCGTCGACGATGCGCACCTGCAGCGTGCCGGTGCTCGAGCCGCCGCCCGCATCGTTGACCTGCAGCGCGATCGGGTCGAAGCTCTCGGTCGCGCCGGGCTGGTCGATCGGGTTCTTGAGCGTGTAGGTGTAGCTCAGCTGGCCGGCCGTGGGCACGCCGCCGACCGAGCTGGTCGCGGTGAAGCCGGTGAGCACCAGCGTGCCCTCGCCGGTGTCGATGGTGACCGGCGTGGTGCCGAGCGCCTGCAGCTCGGCCACCGTCAGCGTGGTGCCGCCGACCGTGACCGAAGTCAATCCGTCGGCCGCCTCGATCGCGATGGTGCCGCCGCTGGTTTCGCGCGGATCGGTGCCGCCCGCGCCATCGGTCAGGCCGCTCTCGCGCACCTCCGTTTCGCCGGCCGCGGCGCCGTTGCCATCGACCGGCACGATCGACGGGCCGCCCGCATCGTCGGTCCTGCCGTTGATCGTGATCGTGAGCGTGGCCGTGGAGAGGTCGCCGTCGGCATCGACGATGGTGTAGCTCACCGTCTCGGTCAGCGTCTGGCCGTCCGTGAGCGCATTGACGGTGGCGTTGTTGTTGTCGAGCGTGTAGGTGTACGTGCCGTCGGCGTTGACGACGATGCTGCCGTAGGTCGTGGCCAGCGGGCTGCCCACCGTGCCCGCCGTGGCGCCGAAGCTCACGGCCGAGACCGGCACGCCGTTGCCGGCATCGGCGCCGTTGCTGTCGTTGATCTTCAGGTCGCCGCTCGCGGTGTTCGGCGCCGCATCTTCGGTGATGCTGTTGGCGTCGTTGACCGCCAGCGGCACGTCGTCGACGATCAGCACGGTGAGCGTGCCGTTCGCGACGTCGCCGTCGCGGTCGGTCACGGTCAAGGCGAACGGGTCGGTGACTTCGCCGCCGCTGTGGTCCTGCCGCTGCGTTAGCGTGTAGCTGTAGCTGACCTGGCCGGCGGTCGTGAGGCCGCCCACCGTGCCGGTCGGCGTCGGCGTGAATCCGGTGATGCGGAGCACGCCGTCCGCGGTGGTGATGGTCAGCGGCGTGCCGGGGGTGGCTGCCTGCAATTGCGCCAGCGTCAGCGGGGTGCCGTTGATCGAGATGGCGGAGAGCCCATCTGCCGCGCTGATGGTGAAGGTGCTGCCGGCCGTCTCGCCGGTGTCGTCGGCGCTCGTGAGGCCGGCCTCGTCCACGCTGAGCTGGCCGGTGGCGGCGCCGTTCTGGTCGTTCACCACGATGCCGGGCAGGTCGTCGGCCGGGCCGTCGTTGGCGGCGCCGGTGATGGTGATGGTGAGCTGGGCGATGTCGGTGCCGCCTGCGCCATCGGAGATGGTGTAGGTGTAGACCTCGGTCAGGGTCTCGCCGGCCGTCAGCGCCTGCACGCGCGGATCGCTGTTGTCCAGCGTGTAGGTGTAGCTGCCATTGATATTGAGCACGACGCTGCCGTAGCTGCCGGCCAGCGGGCTGCCCACGCTGCCCGCAGTGCCGGTGCCGGCCTCGGTGCCGGTGCGCACGCCGGTCACGGTCAGCACGGTGTTGTCCGGATCGGTGTCGCCCTGCGGCGCCAGGCGGCCGGTGATCACGTTGCTGCCGACCGAGACCGCGTCCTCGCCGACGCTGTGCGTGTCGTCGTTCGCCGTCGGCGCATCGTTCGTGGCCGTGATCGTGAGCGTGCCGGTCAGCACGTTGCTGTCGAGCGCAGGCCCGCCCGCATTGCCGCCGGCCTGCACGTTGTTGCCGTCGTTGATGACGATGCTGTAGACGCGGTCGGTGTCGGCGCCGTAGTTGGTCGGGTTGTCGCTGGTGCTGCGGTAGGCGAGCGCGTTCAGCACCGCCTGCACTTCGGCCACCGTGGTGTCGGCGTCGAACTGCACGACCAGAAGGACGCCATTGCCGCCGGAGACGACGGCGCCGGCGGGCAGCGCGGCCGGGTCGACGAACAGCAGGTCGCCAGGCTGGTAGCCATCGAAGCCGACGGTGATGCTGCCGGCGCCGAAGGTGCCGGTTGCCAGGCCCGGGGTGGTCGAGAGGTCGAGGTCGGTCACGGCGGCGCCGGTGAGCAGTGCCACCGGCGGGATGCTGGTGCCGCTGCCGGTCTGGCCGTTCTCGACGGCGGTCGCGCCTGTCGTTCCGACGAGAACCGGCGCATCGTTGCGCGGCGCCACGGTGGTGGACAGCGTGCGGGTGACGGACCACTGGCTGGCCTGGTCACCGACGGTGGCGCTGATGTCGCCCGAGCCGGTTGCCACCGGCGCATCGGACACGCGCACGGTGAGTGCGCCTGGCGCGCCGTTGTAGTCGGCAGCCGGCACGAAGCGCAGCTGGGCATCGGGTGCGAGCAGGAGCGCGCTGCCGTCGGAAGCACCGGTCGGCACGTTCACCCAGCTGGTACCGCTGTCGGTCGAGTACTGCCAGGTGCCCTGCGCCGCCGTGGCAGCGTTGCCGACGATTGCGATGCCGCCGAAGGCGGTGGCGGCGTTGCCGCCGCCGGCGATGGCGCTCTGGTTGTCGGTGGCGTCGCCGTAGCCGGCGCCGCCGAACAGGCCGGCGACGGTCGCGGCAGGCGCCGGCTGGCCCTGCTGGTCCTCGATGCCTGTGGCGAGCACGGCATCGGTCGCGGTCGGCCGGTCGTTGACGTTGGCGACGCTGGTCGACAGCACCACCGTGCCCGCGCTGTAGACGGTCGTGCCGCCGTTGCCGGCGCCGGAGACGTTCACGGTCGAGCCGGAGGCCGGGTCGGGCGTGGCGCTGTCGCCGTTGGCATCGGTCTCGACCAGGCGCACCGTCAATGCGTTCGGCGTGCCGTGGAAGTTGGCAGCCGGCACGAAGCGCAGCTGTGCGCTCGATGCGAGCACCAGCGCATTCGCGTCGCTGCGCGCGCCGACCGCAGTCCAGGTCGAGCCGTCGAGCGAGTACTGCCACTCGCCCTGCGCCGCGTTGAGCGCGAGGCCGGTGATTGCCACGCCGAAGAAGCTGTCGGATGCGCTGCCGCCCGTGCCGTCGTGGCTGCTGTTGTCGATCAGGTCGGTCGCATCGGCGAAATGGCTGCCGAACAGCGCGCCGACGGTGCTGCCGGCCGCCGCATTGCCGACGTCCTCGTTCACTGCCGCGAGCGTCTCGGTGTTGCCGTTGACCACGGCCGGCGCATCGTTGACCGGATTGACGGTGAAGCTGAAGCTGCGCGTGGTGAGGAGGTCGGCGGCGACACCGTCCTGGTAGGCGAAGGTGCCGGTGGTGCTGTTGTCGCCCGGGGCCAAACTGCCGGGGCGCCCGCCGGTGTTGCCCTCGTCGTCGACTTGGACGGTGACGGTGAAGGCGCCGTTCCAGTCCGTCCGCGCGGCATCGCCCGGCGCATCCGGGAGTTGCACGGCGATGGTGTTGATGCGGCTGTTGATCTCGGCCAGCGTGCCGGTGATGGTGACCGACCGGCCGTCGCCCGCAATCACCGCGCTGCCGCCGGTGCCCGCGCCGATGCCGGTGATGGTGAAGCCGTCCGGCACCGAGACCGTCGTGGTCAGGATGCTGGTCTCCAGCGCATCCTGGTCGGTCACGGTGATGCCCGTGATCGTGACGCTGCTGCCGCCCTCATTGGCGTTCAGGTTGCCGGCCGCGATGTGCGCCGGGTCGTTGATGGACGAGGGAAACAGCGTGCGGTAGGTCGACGAGACATTGCTCGCCAGGCCGCCCGGCGTGGCCGCGTAGGGATCGATCGGCGTCGCGGGCGGCATCACGGTGCCGTCGTTGTCCGCGTCGTTGTTCAGGCCGCCGTTGGCGCCGGTCACCGTGCCGCCGCCGTCGCGCAGGCGGTCGTCGACGATGACCTCGACGCGGTAGACCTGGTCGCCGTTGGCCAGGTCGCCGGTCAGAGCGACCTCGAGCCCGTCCAGGTAGGCCTGGATCTGGGCCCGGGTGCCGCTGATGACCAGCGCGCTGCCGGTACCGTCGTTGGTGGTGTCGATCGTCACGCCGGAGCTGCCGGCGGTGCTCGAGGTGATGGTGACGCTGCTGGCGCCGTTGTAGGAACCGGCGGGCAGCGCGTTGCCCGCGGCATCGGTGATGCGGACCGTGACCTGCAGGAAGTCGGTCTCGCCGTCGGTCACGTCCGAATCCGAGCCGTTGTCCATGTCGCCAGTGACGTCGACGTCGCCGACCACGAAGCCGGGCACTGCCGTCGGCGTCGCGCCGCCGGTCAGCACGACCGGTGTACTTGGCGTGGCGCCGCCATTGAGCGAAACGGTGGGCGCGTCGTTCACCGGCGCGATCGTCAGCGCCACGGTGACATCGGCCGGGTTGTTGGCGACGCTGCCGGTGCCGGTGTCATCGCCGATGCGCGAGCCCGCGTCCTGGAAGGAGACGGTGAGCGTGACGTCGCCGTCGGCGGCACCGTTGGTGTCGTGGTTGACATTGGCCGCGCTGCGGTAGGTCAGGCCGGTGATGGCGCCGCTGTTCAGCAGCGCCTGGATGTCGCTCGCACGGCCGGTGAGGGTCAGCGCGCCGGTGCCGTCGCCGGCAATGGCGACCGCCTGGCCACCGCCGGGCGTGAAGCTGGTCTGCACGCCGGCGCCGCCGATGCCCAGCGTGCCGCTCGGCACGGAAAGGCTCACGGTGACCGGCGTATCGAAGGCGGCGGACTCGGGATCGCTGACGACGAAGCCGCCGCCGATGTAGCTCGCCTGGTCTTCGACCACGTTGGCCGAGGCCGGGGCGCCCAGCGTCGCGGGGTCGTTCTCGCTCGAGGCGTAGATGCGCACCGAAGCGGCAGCTACGTTGCCGGTGATGGCGCCGGCGGTCGGCACCGCGGCGCTGTACCAGTCGTACTCGGTCGCCGGGATGGCGATGCCGGCGCTGCCCGCCGGATCGGATTCGTTCACCGGGCCGCCGTTGGCGCCCGGCTGCACGCCGCCGGTGCCCGCATCGGCGTCCACCAGCGCGCCGCCCGCATCGCGCAGCCGGTCGTCGGCGATGACCTGCACCTGGTAGACCGCGTCGCGGTCGTCGCCGAAGGTCACGGTCAGCCCGGCCAATGCCGCATTGACCTGGGCGCGCGTGCCGCGCAGGGTCAGGAAGTCTTCGGCGCCGTTCTTGTCGCCGTCGATCGTCGCGCCTCCGAGCGAAGTCGTGCCGATCGTCACGCCGGTATAGGCGCCGGCGCCGAACGCGTTGCCGCCGGCATCGAGCAGGCGCACCGTGACTTGCACGAAGTCGGTCTCGCCGGCCTGGGGCGTGTCCATGTCGGTATCGGCCACGCTGAAGCCCGGCACCGGATTGTTGGCGCCGCTGGCGCTGTCGACCGGGATCGGGCCGGCCGGCGCCGCCACCACCGGCGCATCGTTGGCCGGCGTGACGTAGATCCAGAACTGGTTGCCCGGCTGCTCCTTGTCGCCGTCGCCGAGGCTGAAGGTGAAGGAGTCGCTCGGCGGATTCGGATAGGTGGCGCCGTCCGACTCGTCGCCGCCATGCAGGTAGTAGATGCGGCCTGCGAGCACATCGGCCTCGCTGAAGGCGGAGCCGACGCCCAGCCTGAGGAAGGTGACGCCATCGGTCGAATAGGCGATGCTGCCGTGCGCCGGGGCGCCCGTGATGGTGTACTGCACCTGCGTGGTGGTGCTGTCAGGGTCGAAGGCCGAGAGCATGGCCGTCGAGATCTGCGCATAGCCACCCTCGGCCACCGTCAACGGGTCGTTGACCGAGGTCTCCGGATCGGCCTGCGTCGGATCGGGTGCGATCTGCGGCGCATCGTTGAGGTTGGTGATCTGGATACCGACCGTCGCGGTGTTCGAGGTGGCGCTCCAGCGGTCCACCGCGCGCACGTCGAAGCTGGTGTTGCGCACCTCGGAGCCATCGCTCACGAAGCGCAGGCCGGTGGTGCCGGCGGTGCCGGTGATCAGCGCGGCATCGATGACCTGGTTCGCGGTGACGTCGAGCCAGGTCGCGCCGCCGTCGGTCGAATACTGCAGCGTGCCGCCCGGCGGCAGCGTCAGCACTTCGAACCGCAGGGCGTCCGTGCCGCTGGCCGCGTTGTTGTAGGCGAAGTTGTCGCCGCTGCCGGGCAGCGTGGCCGAGCCTTCCAGGTAGCCTTCGCTGACCGCATCGTCCGGGTCGCTGATCTGCAGCTGGCCGGTGGTGATGTAGGCGATCTCGCCTTCGGGGATCACCGTGTTGGAAGTGCCGACCGTCACCGGCGCATCGTTGACCGGGGTGGCGTAGAAGCTGAAGCTGGTGACCCAGGCATCCGCTGTCAGCCCGCCCGCGCCGTCGTCGACCAGCACGCCGGCCGATGCCGACAGCCGCACGCTCGATTCGAAGTCCTCGCTGGCGCCGTCGTGCACGAAGCGGATGCTGTTCGCATTCAGATCGGCCTGCGTGAAGGTATCGAAGGCGTTCAGGTTCACCCACGCGCTGCCGTCGAAGCGCTGCAGCACGCCGTTCCATCCTCCGCCGCTCGCGCCGTCGAAGCCGAGAATGGTGTAGACCACCTGCTCGGGCGGGACGCCGTCCGCCGTGTAGCTCAGCCCCGGCGTGGCGTTGAAATCGCTGCCGGTGCCGGCCAGCACGATGGTCCCGCCTTCCGTCAGGTTGCCGCGCGAGGCGCCCGTGGCGTCGGTGCCGGCATAGCTGGAGTCGGCGTGCGCGGTGGCATTGCTCAGCGGCGGGAAGGCGCCGCCGTTGCCGTCCGGCGTTTCCACGAGGTTGATCGTGAAGCTGAAGGTCTGCAGGCTGTCGTCGCCGTAGTCGCCCGGTGTTCCGTTGTCGTCGTAGTGGCCGCCGTCACGCTGGATGCGCGTGCCGTCCGCGTTCCAGCGCACGCTGGTGGTGTTGTCGCGGATCTGGAACTGGAAGCTGTCGGTCTGGTTCGGCCCGGCGCCCTGCTGCTGCACGTACTGCACGCGGCCGGCCTTGACGTCCGCCACGGTGAAGGTGGCGCCGTTCGGCATGACCTCGCCATTGAGCAGCAGGCGGCCCTGGTCGAGCAAGGCCTGCGAGACCACGGCGATGCTCAGGCGGTCGTCGCTGGAGTCGACATCGAGGGCATTCAGCATCGCCATGGTCAGAGTGACCGTGTACGGGCCGCTCCCGTCGCCGGGGGCGGTGACGTTGGCCTGCAGGCTGCTCGCGGGGTCGAGGGCCGGGTCGTCGTCGGTCGGCCGGATGTTCAGTGCGATGGTCGTGCTGGCGGTCTGCGCTGCGCCGCCGCCGGCACCGCCGCCGCCATCGCTGATCTCGACGCCGAAGCCGTCGGCAAAGGGATAGCCGGTCGCGGGGTTGCCGTCGCTGTCGCGGTTGCCGGCGTTGCCGTAGGTCAGGCCGCTGCGGGCGCTGTAGGCGAAGACGAAGCCGGCGTCGATGTCGGCCTGCGTCACGGCACGGTTGCTGACCGCCTGCGACACGCCGCCGATCGTGACCGTGCCGGTGTAGAACAGCGTGCCGTCCGTCGGCAGGCTGGTCAGACGGACCGTCAGCGCCGCATCGGTATCGTCGCCGCCGCCCTGCGCGACGATGAGGTCGCCGACCACTGAGGCGGGATTGCCGCCCTCGAGCGCGTTCGCCGGCTGGCCTTCGAGGATGTTGCCCGAACCGCTGACGGTCGGCGCCTGGTTGAGCGGCGTGACGTTCAGTGTGATCGTGGCCGAGTCGGAGCGGTTCGACGGCGTCGCGCCGTCGTTGATCTGCACGGCAAAGCCGTCCTGCGTGTTCTGGTCGGCGCCGGTGGCCGTGTGGACGTACACCACGAGGCCGTCGATCACGTTCTGCTGGGTGAATACGCCACCCACGCCCAGGCGCGTGCCGTTGACCGTCAGGTAGCCGTACGCCGGAGCGGCCGTGAGCGCGTACACCACCTGGCTTGGCTCCTGGGTGCCGAGTGCGACCTCGGGATCGATCGCGTTCAGCGTTCCGACCGTGAGCACGGTGCTGCCGATCTCGTTGACCGACTGCGTCGCATCGGCGACGGCGACCGGATCGTTCGACGGCGTGACCGTGACGTCGAGCGCGCGCGTCGCCGTCAGCGCCGGCGTCTCCGAATCGGTGACCGTCACGACGATCCTCGTGCTGGCGGCCGTGGTGCCGAGCTCGACATCGGCGGAGCTGAACACCAGCTGGTTGACCCAGGCGTTGGCGTCCGCCACGCTGCCGGAGAAGCTGTAGCCGCCCGCAATGGCGGTGACGCCGCTGGTGCTGGCCGAGGACAGCGTGCCCGCAGTCGGATCCTCCACGACGACCGTGACGGTTACGTTGCCCGAGCCGTCGTCGGTGATGGTCCAGCCGCTCAGAGTCGCACGGTCGGCGCCGGGCGCATTGAGGCTGCTCGGCTCGGCGACCGTCAGGCGGGTCGCGGTGGTCGTCACCGTCGGCGCGGCCATCACGCCATCGAAGTCGGCGGTTGCGAAGCTGCGCGCTTCGATGTGGCCGGTCGCGGATTCGAGCATCCAGTCTGCACCGCGTGCGGCCGAGCCGGTGGCGTCGGTGGACGAAGCCACGTCGGCGCCGGTCAGGCTGCCGAGCGCCTGGGAGAACAGCGCGCCATCGGCCGCCACGTCGCAACCGTAGAGCAGGATGTCGGCATCGGCGCTGAGGCTCGCGCCGATGGTTCGCCAGGCGTCGGCGGAGCGATCGAGGCCGGCCAGGTTCACCTGTTCGTTGCCGAGCGTGATCTCGCCCGTGCTGCCGTGGCTCAGGATGTGCAGCGCAGTGATCCCGCTGCGGCCCTGCAGCGCATCGGCGAGCTGCTGGACACCTGAAGAGCCTGAATCCAGCACGATCAGTTCCGCACCGGGCGGCACGGCAGCGGCGAGCTGCTGCCAGTTCTCAATGTTCTGATCGACCACGTAGATCTCGTGCGGCGCAGTGGATGTCGCCGGGGACTCTGACGTCGGCTCCGCCACGCTTTCGTGCGGCGTCGGCGCAGGAGCCGGGTGCGCGGGCTCGGCATGGTGCTGGGCCTCGGCCGGCGCTGCGCCCGCAGCGGGCGCCTCGGCGGAATGCGTAGCTGCTTCGACGAAGGCGGCACCATCGAACAGCTGCCGGCTCTCCAATGCAAATCGATGGGGGCGAGGGCGAAGAAACTTGGGCTTGGGCATAGGAGGCGTTCGACTAGCGGCGGGACACTGCTGAGGCCGCACGCAAAGCTGTTACTAAAGAGAGCGGGCTGATTCTGCGGGCGGTAGCAACGTTGTATTCGATCGTTACCAATATTTCGACATGTATGTATGGCTGACGCGACACCAATTTCCCTTCGGTTCGTGACGCATTCCGCGTCCTCGTGCCGCTGGCGAAGGATGTCGCGGTGCTTGAGGCAGGCGTCGAGACGTGGCTGCGTCCAGACAGCACCGCGCTGCGTGCGCGGCGACAAGCGGCAGGTGCAGGACGGCCCCTTCGCCGACACCAAGGAGCAGCTCGGCGGCTACTTCGTCATGGTGCCGGACCTCGACACCGCGCTCGAATGGGCCGCGCGCGCCCTGCGTGCAGGACGAGGCCGCGCAGAGCCTGCTTCTGCTGGTCGATGAGTTCGCGGCCGACACCGCAGGGGCGAGGCCGCGCCGGACGAGCGGCTGCGCCTCTCCTTCGTCTGCGCTCACCCGGCCATCGATGCCGCGGCGCGCGCGGCCGGCCTCAGCACCAGCCCGGCGGTGCGCGCCTACCTCGCCGCGCAAGCCGGACGGCTTTGACCGAGCGCGCAGAATCGCGAGCTCCATGCGAGCGCTTCTTCGTACCTTTTCCTGGCAGGAACTGCGCCACCATCCCTGGCGCAACGCGGCCGCCGTGCTGGCGGTGATGCTGGGCGTGGCACTGGCCTTCTCGGTGCAGCTCATCAACGCCTCGGCGCTCGACGAGTTCGCGAGCGCCGTGCGCTCGGTCAACGGCCAGCCCGACCTGGAGCTGCGTGCGGCACAAGGCGGCTTCGACGAGGCCGTGTTCGCGCGCGTGGCGCAGCATCCGCAGGTGACGCTGGCCAGCCCTGTGCTCGAATCGCAGGCGACGGCGATCGTTGGCAGCGAACGCCGCATCGCGTTGCGCGTGATCGGCGTCGATGCGCTGGTGCTGCCCACGATCGCGCCTGCGCTGATGCCGCAGCCGGCGACGGATGCCGACCGCTTCGCGCTGTTCGCGCCGGATACGCTGTTCCTCAATGCCGCCGCGCGCGCGGCGCTCGGCGAAACGGCGACCACGGTGCAGCTGCGCATCGGCACGCAGCAGCACGCACTGCGCGTGGCCGGCCAGGTGGCGGCCGGCGGCAGCGCGCTAGCGGTGATGGACATCGGCGCCGCGCAGGATCTCTTCGGCCGCGCCGGCCAGCTCACCCGCATCGACCTGCGGCTCGCGCCCGGCATCGACCGCGCGGCCTTCATTCATTCGCTGCAGGCGTCGCCGGGCTGGCCCGCCGGCATCCGGATCGCCGAGCCGGGCGATGCGGCCGAACGCGTGAGCAATCTCTCGCGCGCCTACCGCGTGAACCTCACGGTGCTCGCGCTGGTGGCCTTGTTCACCGGCGCCTTCCTGGTGTTCTCGGTGCTGGCGCTCAGCGTCGCCAAGCGCGCGCAGCAGTTCGCCTTGCTGGGCGTGCTGGGCCTCACGCCGCGCGAGCGGCTGCGGCTGGTGCTGGCCGAATCGCTGGTGCTGGGCCTCATCGGCAGCGTCGCCGGCATCGCGCTCGGCACCGCGCTTGCCGCCTTCGCGCTGCGCGTGCTGGGCGGCGACCTTGGCGGCGGCTATTTCGAAGGCGTGGCGCCGACGCTGCGCTGGAGCTCGGGCTCCGCGCTGCTCTACGGCGGCCTCGGCCTGCTCGCCGCGGCGGTCGGCGGCTGGTGGCCCGCGCGCGCGGCCCAGGCGCTGCCGGAGGCGCAGACGCTCAAGGGCCTGGGCGCCGCGCCTGCGCAAAGCGGCGCGCACAAGCTGGCGCTGCTGCTGATCGCGGCCGGTGCGGGGCTGGCGACGGCGCCGGCGGTCTTCGGCATCCCGATCGCGGCCTACCTCTCGGTGGGCTTCCTTCTGGTCGGCGGCATCGCCGCCCTGCCCTGGCTGATCGCGCTGCTCTACGACCGGCTTGCGCCGCTGTTCGAACGCCGCGTGCTGCCGATGCTCGCGATCGAGCGCGCGCGGCGCATGCGCGGCACGGCCGCGGTGGCGGTCAGCGGCGTGGTCGCGAGCCTGAGCCTGGCGGTGGCGCTCACCGTCATGGTGGCGAGCTTTCGAGAGTCGGTCACGCGCTGGCTCGACGTGGTGCTGCCGGCCGATCTCTATGTGCGCAGCGCCACGGCCGGCAGCTCGAGCCAGAGCGAGCAGGCGGCCTTCACGCCGGCCTTCGTGCAGGCGCTCGCGCGCTTGCCCGGCGTGGCGCGCACCGGCACGCTGCGCACGCGCGCGCTGCTGCTCGATCCCACGCGGCCGGCGGTCACGCTGATCTCGCGCAACATGGAGGATGAAGCATCGCGCTCGTTGCCCTTGCTCGGTGCAGAACTGCCGGTGCCCACGGGGCGGATCGGCATCTATGTCAGCGAGGCGATGGTCGAGCTCTACGGCGCGAAGCCGGGCACGGATTTCGAAGCGCTCACCAAGGCCTTCGGCGGCGGCCGGCGCTTCTTCGTCGCCGGCGTTTGGCGCGACTACGTGCGGCAGTTCGGCGCCATCACCATGGACGCGCGCGACTTCGAGCGCCTGACCGGCGACCGCAGCGTGAGTGACATCTCGCTGTGGCTTGCGCCGGGTGCATCGGAAGCGCAGGTGCAGCAGGCGGTGCGCGCGGCCGCCGCCGCCGAGCCGATCGAGATCGCCTCCGTCGGCCAGCTGCGCGCAACCTCGCTGCGCATCTTCGACCGCAGCTTCGCCGTCACCTACTGGCTGCAGGCGGTGGCGATCGGCATCGGCCTGTTCGGCATCGCCGCCAGCTTCAGCGCGCAGGTGCTGGCGCGGCGCAAGGAATTCGGGCTGCTCGCGCACCTGGGCTTCACGCGCGCCCAGGTGCTCGCGGTGGTGGCCGGCGAAGGCGCGGCCTGGACCGCCATCGGCGCTCTGGCCGGCCTAGGGCTCGGGCTCGCGGTCGCGGTGGTGCTGGTGCACGTGGTCAACCCGCAGAGCTTCCACTGGACCATGGACCTGCTGGTGCCGTGGGCACGCCTGGCCGCGCTGTGCGCCGCGGTGGTGGCGGCCGGCACCTTCACCGCCTGGCTGGCGGGCCGCGCGGCGGCCGCGCGCGATGCGGTGCTGGCCGTCAAGGAAGACTGGTGACGGCCGCCTTCTTGGCAATCAGCATCTCGTAGAAGGCCGGCTCCAACTCCGACCGCTTCTTGACGACAAGCCTGAAGCCCATGAGGAGCGAACAGAGGAAGAACCAGAGCTTGGAGGTACGTCCTCCCCCTTGCGTCGAAGGAACCCTGTCGACGAAGTAGAACTCCGTGTAGCCGTTCTCCTTGAGCAGCTCGATCGCCTCCGACTTGCCGTCCTTGAACGCACTGAAGTGCTGTTCGAATACGACGATGGGCGAGCACTTGCGCAGGATTGCTTCCATTCCCTTGATGGCTTGCGCTTCGTGCCCCTCGACATCGATCTTGACCAGGCGGATGTCCTTTAGCTCCTGGAAATAGTCGTCCAGCTTCCAGCACCTCACCTGGATGGTGCTGCCGCTCAGCGGGGCGTCGACGATGCGGGAGTACCCGACGTTCACGGTCTCCAGGCGGAATGCGGCCAGCCCGTTCCTGTCCGACGCCGCGATCTGGTGGCACTGGATATTGGAGGCCAGCGAAGCATTCATCAGGAGCACGCCGAAGGTCCGAGGAGAAGGCTCCACGGCATGGACGATGTCGAAGTGCCGGGCGAGAAAGACGCTGTGGTTGCCGATGTTCGCTCCCACGTCGAGCATCGCGCCCCCGACGACATGATGGTCCTCCAGCCACTGCGCCAGCGCCTCGAGTTCCTCGTGCTCCCAGTAGCCGTAGAGGTTGATGCCCTGGCCGATCAGGTCGGAGGAAAAGACGACGAACTGCGGAAACCTTTCGGCTGCCCGCTGCGTGAACAGCGGGAAGAAAAGCTTGGTGAAGACCGCGCTCTTCAGGAGCCGTTCCGCTGCGTATGTTCGTCCGAAATTGATCAATGGGGATGCCGGTGGCTTGCCCAGCGCTCGGGTGAATCAACCGGCCCACGAGAACGGCGCGAAGTGTCCGTTGCGCGTGCCGGTCGCGTCGTCCCAGTCGATGCCGAAAGCGTGAAAGCTGCTGCGCGTCGCCTTGGCGAGCGACAGCCGGCTGTTCACCGGGTGGGCCGTGTTGTCCACGCCGATGGCCTGGTCGGGCGCCACCGCACTCGCCATGCCGACGCACGCCTGGTCGACCAGCTCGCCGGCGCGCACCGTGCGCTTCAGCCCGTCGACGTCGAAGTGGATCGGCCGCCGCTCGACGCCTGCGACACGGCCGACGAGCGGCCCGAGCGCCGCCATCGGGCCGCCGGCCGAACCTGTCGCAATGGCGGCGATCGCCTCGGCCTGCGGGTCCGAGGCACGGTCGTCGACGATCAGCCCGACCGTGATGTTGCCGTCGCCCATCGCGCCCGGCGAATGCATCAGCACGATGAAGGACAGGCCGTCGAGCTTCACGCCGTCCTTCTCGCCCTTGTCGATACGCATCGCGACCGCGGCCTTGCAATCACCCTCGGTCGGCCGTGCCGTGAGGTTGGAGGTGATGCAGGGACAGAGAAAGGCGCAGTTGCATGTCTCCATGTACTCGCCGTCTACATGCCAGTTGGTCATCAGGATTCTCCCCGAGAGAAGGCGCCGCCAAAAGAATGCTATGCCGATCGCCGGGTGCCTGCAAGCTGCGGGTTGACAGGCCGCCGCGAGGCGCGGATCGTTCGGGACAGGTGTTGGATCGAATAGCGGTTGCGCACAGGAAGGGCTGTCGATGGAACAGGAGAGGCGCGATTCGACGGACAGGCCGCAGGGCCCGGCCGCTCTCATTGCGCGGCAGCCGAGGTGGGCGATCGGGATCCTCGCGCTCGCCTTGATAGCCTGGGCATTCCTGGCCTGGATCGCGATCGACATGGGCCATCCCTTTGCGCAACTGACGATGCCCGCCTCGTCGCGCTGGACCGCGTCCAACGTGCTCGCCATCTGGTCCATGTGGGCGGTCATGATGGCCGCGATGATGCTGCCCTCGGCCATGCCGATGGTCCTGACTTTCGTCAACATGAGCGCGCCCAGCGGGGACATGGCGCGGGCGCGCGGCTTCGTCGCCGCGTACCTGACAGTGTGGTTCGTCTTCAGCGCAGGTGCCACGGCCGCGCAGTGGGCGCTCCAGTTCCCGGGCTGGATCGACCCGATGATCCTCAGCACGTCGCCGCTGCTGACCGGCGCGCTGCTGCTGATCGCCGGCATCTACCAGTTCTCGCCCGTGAAGCGCATGTGTCTTTCGCGCTGTCGAACGCCGATGGGCTTCCTGCTCGGAGAATGGCGCCCCGGCGCGTACGGTGCATTCGTCATGGGGGCGCGGCACGGGCTGTTCTGCGTGGGCTGTTGCTGGGCGTTGATGGCCTTGCTGTTCGTCGGCGGGGTCATGAACCTCGCCTGGGTCGCCGCGCTGTCGATCGCCGTCGCGCTCGAGAAACTGCTGCCTCGCGGGGACCGTCTGGCTGCAGCGCTCGGCATGGTGCTGATCGCCCTGGGTGGCATCAAGCTGATTGCAGCCGCGGGCTAGGTCCGCTGAATCATTGAAATGGGCGGTGAGGGACGCCCGAGACGGGATGCGATGCAAGGCGCAAAGCGCAGCGATACCCGTAGGTATCGCGAGCATTTGCAACGCCGCAGCGCGCCCGCATCGGGTGGACAGCGCCGACCGATTTCAGTGATTCAGCGGACTAGGCGCGGGACGCGAGCGTCCAGACGGCATCGGCGATGGCTGCGAAACGTAGTGTGTGGATTTCTCGCGCCGATACAAAGGCATACGCGATGTGCACTTGCAAGGCCGAACGCGCCCAAGAATCCGTTCGTTCCGAAGCCAGTCTCATCGCTCACCGAAAGGAAATCACCATGAACATCCGATCCATTGCAATTCCCCTTGCCGTGGCCGCCGCAGCGTCGGTGGCCGCCCTCACCTTCGCCGCGCCTCCGCTCGGCGGCGACACCGCCGCCGGCGCGACCCGCTCGGCACCGGAGTTCCAGAAGATCGACACCTGGCTCAACTCCCAGCCGCTGAAGATGGAAGAGCTGCGCGGCAAGGTGGTTCTCATCGACTTCTGGACCTACACCTGCATCAACTGCCTGAACCACCTGCCCTACGTCAAGGAATGGCACGAGAAGTACAAGGACCAGGGCCTGGTCGTGGTGGGCGTGCACACGCCGGAGTTCGCGTTCGAGAAATCCACCAAGAACGTCAAGGACGCTATCAAGAAGCTGCAGATCAAGCACGCCGTGGCTCAGGACAACAGCTACGCGACTTGGAAGGCTTTCAACAACCAGTATTGGCCTGCCGTCTACCTGATCGACAAGCAGGGAAAGGTCGTCTACTCGCATTTCGGCGAGGGACGCTACGGCGAGACCGAGAAGAAGATCCAGGCGCTTCTTGCGCAGCAGTCGCCTGCGGGCTCATGACGTGAAAAAGATCTGGTTCGCCCTGCTCTTCCTGGCGGGCGGCATCTCGCACGAGATCCGCAATCCGACGAGCTGCCATTGCATCACGGCCCGTCAGCGCGCGGGGCCCGAAAAGCGCGCCCGCGGCTAGGCGCTGTCGGCTCAGTCGACCGCTTCCACCGCCGATGCGAACACGTAGCCTTCGCTGCGCACGGTCTTGATGTACCTCGGCTCGCGCGCATCGTCGCGCAGCCGCTGGCGCAGCCGGCTCACGAGCAGGTCGATCGAGCGCTCGAAGAGCTCAGCTTCCCGGCCCTGGGTCAGGCTCAACAGCTGGTCGCGGCTCAGCACTTTCTGCGGATGATCGAGAAAGATGCGCAGCAGCCGGTACTCGGCGCCGCTCAGCGCGACCATCGTCCCGCTCGCGTCGAGCAGGTGCCGCGCGGTGGTGTCCACATGCCAATCGCCGAAGGCGAGCTTCTGCGCCGACTCCGTCGAACGCATGTTCGGAGGCAGCATGCGGGTGCGGCGCATCACGGCGCGTATGCGCGCCAGCAGCTCCCGAGCGGAGAAGGGCTTGGCCAGGTAATCGTCGGCGCCCATCTCGAGGCCGAGGATCCGGTCGGCCTCCTCGCTGCGCGCCGTCAGCATCAGGATGGGCGTGGACTTGTACTTGCCCGTGCGCAGGTCGCGGCACAGCGTCAGCCCGTCCTCGCCCGGCAACATCAAGTCGAGAATGATCAGGTCGAAGGGACCCGATTCCTCCAGCGCGGCGCGCATGTGCCGGCCGGTCGGCACCGCGACCACGCGCAGGCCGTTCTTGACCAGGTAGGTGGTGAGCAGTTCGCGGATCTCGCGGTCGTCGTCGACGATGAGGATGTGGTCGGAGGTCTTGGGAGTCATGGCAGTGGGGGCTTCGAGCAGGTGTTGCAAGCGCAATGTAGTCCGCTCCTGCGCCGGAATCGACTCCTTTGTATGCCCAAGTATCCGGCGCTGCAGGCCACGACATTGTGTTTCGCGGCGCCCGCGATGCCGGCGACGACAGTGAAATTTACTGTTGTGAAAGACGGCCCGGATACACAGGCATACGAAGCTCGCTTTCTTCCGGCGGCTTCGCTCCAACAATCCTTGCGTCAGTTCTTCAACCAACCAAGGAATCCACCATGACACGCATCGACAAGGTCGTCTACACCGGCAAGACCCACACCACGGGCGGCCGCAGCGGCGAATCCCGCAGCTCCGACGGCAACCTGGACATCAAGCTCTCGTCTCCCGGCAGCAACGGCAGCGGCACCAATCCCGAGCAGCTGTTCGCCGCCGGCTGGTCCGCCTGCTTCATCGGCGCTATCGGAAAAGCTGCAGCCGGCATGAAGGTCAAGCTGCCGGCCGACCTCGCCGTCGACGCCGAAGTCGACCTGGGCACCGCGGAAGGCGGCTACTTCCTGCAGGCCCGCCTCAACGTCAGCCTGCCGGGCATCGATCCCGAAGTCGCCCGCGCGCTGGTCGACGCCGCGCACCAGACCTGCCCGTACTCCAAGGCCACGCGGGGCAACATCGGCGTCGAGATCAACCTGGTCTGAGCGGGCAGGTCTATAACCCGTCCATGCCCACCATGCACCGCCTCGTCCCCCGCTCGCTGTTCTCCCGCATGACGCTGATCATCGTGGTGGGCCTCGCGATCGCGCAGCTGCTGACCTTCGCGGCGATCCGCTACGAGCGCGGCATGGCGCTGCGCGATCTGATGATGAGCGGCATCGAACGCGACATCGCGAGTTCGATTGCCCTGCTGGACCGCCTGCCCGCCGCCGAGCGCGCGAGCTGGCTCGGCCGGCTGGAGCGGCGCAACTACCGCTTCGTGCTGGGCGGCAGCGTCACGGGCCCGGAGCCCACGGCGCCGGCGGCGCAGGAGTTCGCCACTGCCATCGTCAATGCGCTGCATCCGTTCCAGGTCGTGAAGGTGGCGCAGGTCGCCGAACCGACCGACGGCCTTCGGATCGAGGTGAAGCTGGCGGACGGCAGCCCGGTGATCGTCGACGCCAGGCGGGTGGGCATGCCGGTGTCGAACTGGGTCGTGTGGCTGCTCCTGATCCAGCTCGGGGTGCTGGCCCTTTGCGCCTGGCTCGCGGTGCGGCTGGTCACGCGGCCGCTGGCGCGGCTCGCCGCGGCAGCCGACGAGCTCGGGCCCGACCTGAAGGCGCGCAACCTCGAGGAAGAAGGCCCCACCGAGGTGGCGCATGCGGCACGCGCCTTCAACGCGATGCAGCGGCGCATCTCCGGCTACATGGCCGAACGCGTGGAGATCCTGGCTGCCATCTCGCACGACCTGCAGACGCCGATCACCCGCATGCGGCTGCGCACCGAGATGATGGACAACGAGCGCGACCAGCTGAAGTTCCGGCAGGACCTCGACGCCATGAATGCGCTGGTGCGGGAAGGCGTCACCTATGCGCGCACGTTGCACGGCGCCACCGAGCCGCCCCTGCGCGTCGATGCCGACGCGCTGCTCGAGAGCATGGTCGGCGACTACGAGGACTCCGGCCAGCAGGTGCTGCTCGAGGGACGCATCGACGCGCCGATCGTGACGCGCCCTAATGCCCTGCGCCGCATCCTCGTCAACCTGGTCGACAACGCGCTGAAGTTCGGCAGCGAGGTGCGCGTGCGGGTGCAGGCCGATGCGGACCGGCTGGTCATCGCGGTGCTCGACAACGGGCCGGGCATCCCGCCCGACGAGCTCGAAGCCGTGCTCAAGCCCTTCTACCGGGTCGAAAGCTCGCGCAACCGAAGCACCGGCGGTACCGGCCTCGGACTCGCCATCGCGCACCAGCTCGCGATGGCGATGGGCGCGGAGCTCAGTTTGCAGAACCGCAGCGAAGGCGGGCTCGAGGCCCGCGTGACCCTGTTCAAACCCGGCGCAGCCTGAGCGCTGCGCCCATCGAGAAACACCATGCTCCTCCTAATCGTGGCCTACCTCGGCGGCGTGCTCACCATCCTGAGCCCGTGCATCCTGCCGGTGCTGCCCTTCGTGTTCGCGCGCGCCGATCGGCCGTTCCGCACGCACGGCCTGCCCCTTCTCTTCGGCATGGCGCTGGCCTTTGCCTTCATTGCTACGCTGGCCGCGGTGGGCGGCGGCTGGGTGGTCGAGCTCAACCAGTACGGGCGCTACGCCGCGATCGCGCTGCTGGCGGTTTTCGGCGTCACGCTGCTGTTCCCGAGCGTGGCCGACCGCCTGAGCAGGCCGCTGGTCGCGCTCGGCATCCGGCTGTCGGACTCGCAGGCGGAAGGGACCGGCGCACGGCCTTCCCTTCTGTCGCCGCTGCTGCTGGGCGTGGGCACGGGCCTGCTCTGGGCGCCCTGCGCCGGTCCGATCCTCGGCTTGATCCTCACCGGCGCAGCGCTCAACGGCGCCAGCGTCGGCACCTCGCTGCTGCTCCTGGCCTATGCCGCCGGGGCATGCACTTCGCTGGCGGCTGCGTTGCTTTTCGGCGGGCGCGTGTTCGCGGCCTTGAAGGGATCGCTCCACACCGGCGAATGGATCCGGCGCGCTGCCGGCGCAGCGGTGCTGGTGGGTGTGGGCGCCATCGCACTGGGCTTGGACACCGGCCTGCTCGCGCGCCTCTCGGTCGGCACCACCTCGGCACTGGAGCAGGCGCTGGTCGAGAAGATCGGGCTGCGGAAGCCGCAGCCCGCCGATACCAGCCTGCTTGCCGAGGAGACCGGCCTGATCCCGACGGCAGCCGCCCGCGAACCGGCACCCGCGCGAGCGCTCGGCATCGAGGGCGTCTTTCCTTCGCTGGCCGGCGCGACCGAGTGGATCAACTCCGCCCCGCTGACGCCCGAAGGCCTGCGCGGCAAGGTGGTGCTGGTCGACTTCTGGACCTACTCGTGCATCAACTGCCTGCGCACCCTGCCCTACCTGCGCGCGTGGGCGGAGAAGTACAAGGATGCGGGCCTGGTGGTCCTCGGCGTGCACGCGCCCGAGTTCGCCTTCGAGAAGCGCCCTGCGAACGTTCGCCGCGCGACCAAGGATCTCGGCATCGACTTCCCGGTCGCCATCGACAACGACTTCGCCATCTGGCGCGGCTTCGACAACCAGGCCTGGCCAGCGTTTTATTTCATCGATGCCGAGGGGCGCATCCGCCATCACCAGTTCGGAGAGAACCGGTACGAGAAACTGGAACGAGTCATCCAACAGCTGCTGGCCGAGGCTGGGCGAAGCGATGTTCCGTCCGGGCTGGTCGCGCCGCATGGCGAAGGCGTCCAGGCCGCGCCGGGCTCGACGCCCGCGTTGTCGGGAGAAACCTATCTGGGCTACGAACGCACGCACAGCTTCGCTTCGCCGGGCGGCATCGCGAATGATCGCGCGAACGCCTACCAGGCTGCCGCTTCGCTGCGAACCAACCAATGGGCGCTCGCCGGCGACTGGACCGTGGAGCGCGAGCGCGCGGTCGCGAACCGCGCCAACGGCCGCATCGCCTACCGTTTCCATGCGCGCGATCTGCACCTGGTGCTCGGCCCCTCGGCCGACGGCAGGCCCGTGCGCTTCAAGGTGCTGGTGGACGGCAAGCCGCCGCTTGCGGACCACGGGTCCGACATCGACGCCCAGGGCAACGGAACGATCGACGCGCAGCGGCTCTACCAACTGGTTCGCCAGTCGGCATCCGCGAAGGAGCGCCTGTTCGAGATCGAATTCCTCGATGCCGGCGCGCAGGCCTATGCATTCACCTTCGGTTGAGCGCACAGGGCTTGTAGACTCGTCGGCGTGACCCATGCCTCCCCTCCCGACAGCCTCTGGCTCGGCAGCGCGATCCGCCGCATCGAGGCCGACTACCAGCGCAGCGCCGACACGCACCTGATCCCGCTGCCGCTGCCGGCCTTCGCCGCGCACGGCATCGATCTCTACCTCAAGGACGAATCGACGCATCCGACCGGCAGCCTCAAGCACCGGCTCGCGCGTTCGCTCTTCCTCTACGCGCTGTGCAACGGCTGGATCGGCGAGCGCACCACGGTCGTCGAGGCCTCGAGCGGATCGACCGCGGTGAGCGAGGCCTACTTCGCGCGGCTTCTGGGTCTGCCCTTCATCGCCGTGATGCCGAAGAGCACCTCGCCCGAGAAGATCGCGCAGATCGCCTTCTACGGCGGCCAGTGCCATTTCGTGGACCACGCGGCCGAGGTCTACGACGAAGCGCGCTCGCTGGCCGAGCGCGCGGGCGGCCACTACATGGACCAGTTCACCTACGCCGAACGCGCGACCGACTGGCGCGGCAACAACAACATCGCAGAGAGCATGTTCCAGCAGATGGGCCACGAGCGGTACTCGGTGCCCGCGTGGATCGTGGTCGGCGCCGGCACCGGCGGCACCAGCGCGACCATCGGGCGCTATGTGCGCTACCGTTGCCACGACACGCAGATCTGCGTGGTCGATCCCGAGGGCTCGGTGTTCGCGGCCTACCACGCGAGCGGCGATGCGACGCTCACCGCGCCGGGCTCGCGCATCGAAGGCATCGGACGGCCGCGCGTGGAAGCCAGCTTCATCCCTTCGCTGGTGGACCGCATGATCGAAGTGCCGAATACCGACTCGATCGCCGCGATGCGCGCGCTCTCGGCGCTGCTGGGCCGCAGGGTCGGCCCGTCGACCGGCACCAACTTCATCGGCATGCTGGCACTGGCCGGCGAGATGCGCGCAGCGGGATGGCAGGGCTCGATCCTCTCGCTGCTGTGCGACGCTGGCGAGCGCTACCTGCCGAGCTACCACGATGCGGCGTGGGTGGCGAACGCCTTCGGCGATTGCAGCGCGGCGCAACGGCGCGTCGACGCAATCCTGGCGGGCTGAGCATGCTGTCGCGCCGCACCGTGCTTCTGTCGGCACTCGCGGCGCCGCATGCCTGGGGCCTGCCGCAGAAGACGATGCAGTTCCCGCGCGACTTCGGCAGCCATCCGGATCTGCGCACCGAATGGTGGTACATCACGGGCCATGCCCAGGCCGGCGCGCGCGACTTCGGCTTCCAGCTCACCTTCTTCCGATCGCGGATCGCTGCGACGCAGTCGATGCGCTCGCACTTCGCGGCGCGGCAGCTGATCTTCGCGCACGCGGCCCTCACCGATCTCGAAGGCCGCAAGCTCTGGCACGACGAGCGCATCGCGCGCGCCGGCTTCGGCGTGGCGTCGGCCGCCGAAGAGGACACCAACGTCCGGCTGCGCAACTGGACGCTGAAGCGCGACGCCCAGGGCTATACGGCCAAGTTGCCGGCCGAAGGCTTCGGGCTCGACCTGCGCTTCTCGCCCACCCAGCCGGTGCTGCTGCAAGGCAAGGACGGCCTGTCGCGCAAGGGCCCCGAGGCCGAACAGGCCAGCTACTACTACAGCGAACCGCAGCTCGCGGCGCAGGGCCGCCTCACCCTTCAGGGCCGCGGCTTCGATGTGCAAGGCAAGGCATGGCTCGACCACGAGTGGAGCGAGGCCTATCTGCATCCCGACGCGGCGGGCTGGGACTGGATCGGCATGAACCTCGACGACGGCGGCGCGCTGATGGCCTTCCGCATCCGGCGCCGCGACGGATCGGCCCTGTGGTTCGGCGGGTCGCTGCGCAGTGCCGACGGAACGCTGCGCGTGTTCGGCCCCGACGAACTGCGCTTCGACGCCGAAAGCACCTGGACCAGCCCGCGCACGCGTGCGGCCTACCCGACCCGATGGCGCATCCAGACGCCGGCCGGCACCTTCAGGGTGCAGGCGCTGCTCGACGACCAGGAGCTCGACAGCCGGGGTTCGACCGGTGCCGTCTATTGGGAGGGCCTGAGCGATCTGCAGGACGCGAGCGGGCGACGCGTCGGCCGCGGCTACCTCGAGATGACGGGGTACGCCCAGGCGCTGCGGATGTGATGCGGATTGGGACCTGCTTTTCGGGCAAGACCTGGAACCTGTTCGGGAAACACCGCGGAACCGGCTTCGCCGGGCCGCTGGTGTTGCCCCCTGCAAGGGGGAAGGCGCGCGCGACACGAAGTGCGCGAAGCCTGGGGGTGGGCTCTCACGCGCCTTGCGTGTTGACGTAGAGCGCGTAGAGCGACTGGCTCGCCGCCATGAAGAGCCGGTTGCGCGCCGTGCCGCCGAAGCACAGGTTGGCGCAGCGCTCGGGCAAGGCGATGCGGCCGATCGGCGTGGCGTCGGGCGCGAACACCATCACGCCGTCGCGGCCCTCGCCCGTGCCCCAGCCGGCCCACAGATTGCCGTCGACGTCGCAGCGGAAGCCGTCGGGCGCACCTTCCATCTCGGTCTGCAGGAACACGCGGTCGTTCTGGAGTTGGCGGCCGTCGTCGCTGAGATCGAACACGCGGATGCGGCGCGGCAGCGTGCCCGACTCCACCACGTAGAGCCGGCGCTCGTCGGGCGAGAAGCACAGGCCGTTGGGCCGATTCACGTCGCCGCACACCACCGTGGCTTCGCCGGTGCGGCCATCGACGCGGTAGACATGGGTGGGCAGCTCGGCCTCGGCCGCATGGCCCTCGTAGTGGCCGAGGATGCCGAAGGGCGGATCGGTGAACCAGATCGAATCGTCCGACTTGACGACGATGTCGTTGGGCGAATTGAGGCGCTTGCCTTCGAAGCGGTCGAGGATCACGGTGATACTGCCGTCGTACTCGGTGCGCGTCACGCGCCGCGTGCCGTGCTCGCAGCTCAAGAGCCGCCCCTGGCGATCGCGCGTGTGGCCGTTGGCGAAGTTCGAGGGCTTGCGGAAGGCGTTGACCGCGCCGGTCTCCTCGTCCCAGCGCAGCACGCGGTTGTTGGGGATGTCGCTCCACAGCAGATAGCGGCCGTCGCCGAACCACACCGGCCCCTCGGCCCAGCGAAAGCCGGTTGCCAGCCGCTCGACGGCGGCGCTTCCGATGCGGTACTTGGCGAAGCGCGGATCGAGGATCTCGATCGCGGGGTCGGGGTAGCGCTCAGCAGCTTGCCACATCGATCGCCCTACGCACGCGGCGCCTTCCGCCGGTCGACGAAAGCAATGATCTCGCCCATGATGCCGCGCCGGAAGGCCAGCACGCAGATCACGAAGATCAGGCCGGTGACCATGGTGACCGATTCGCCGAGGGTGTTGAACCACTCGATGCGCGTGATGTCCGCGAGCAGGTTGCCGAATTCGCCGATCTTGTTCTCGAGCAGCACCACCACCGCCGAGCCGACCAGCGGGCCGGAGAGCGTGCCCAGGCCGCCCACCAGCGTCATCAGGATGACCTGGCCGGATGCGGTCCAGTGCACGTCGGACAGCGAGGCGAAGCCCAGCACCAGTGTCTTGAGCGAGCCGGCCAAACCCGAGAGCGCAGCCGAGAGCACGAAGGCCAGCAGCTTGAAGCGGCTCACGTCGTAGCCCAGCGAGATGGCGCGCGGTTCGTTCTCCTTGATGCCTTTCAAGACTTGCCCGAAAGGCGAGTGCACGGTGCGCGCGATGAGCAGGAAGGCCGCGACCACGATCGCCAGGGCGACGTAGTACATGGTCAGGTCGTTGCTCAGGTCGATGAGCCCGAAGAGCTTGCCGCGCGGCACGCTCTGCAGACCGTCCTCGCCGCCGGTGAACGGCGCCTGCAGGGCAACGAAGTACATCATCTGGGCCAGCGCCAGCGTGATCATCGAGAAGTAGATGCCCTGGCGGCGAATGGCCAGCCAGCCGAACACGAGCCCCAGCAGCGCGCCCATCAGCGTGCCCGCGATGAGCCCGAGTTCGGGCGTGAAATGCCATATCTTGATGACATGCCCGGTCACATAGGCCGAGCTGCCGAGGAAGGCGGCATGGCCGAAGGACAGCATGCCGGTGTAGCCCAGCAGCAGGTTGAAGGCACACGCGAAGAGCGCGAAGCACAGCACCTTCATCACGAACACGGGATAGAGGCCGAGGAACGGCGCGGCGATGAGCGCCAGCAGCAGCGCGGCGTAGACAACGGTGGAGATCTTCTTCATTTTTCGCTGCCGAACAAACCGGCGGGGCGGATGAGAAGCACCACCACCATGATCAGGAAGACGACGGTAGCGGACGCCTCGGGATAGAACACCTTGGTCAGGCCCTCGATCACCCCCAGCCCGAGCCCGGTGAGGATGGCGCCCATGATCGACCCCATGCCGCCGATCACGACCACGGCGAACACGATGATGATGAGGTTCTGCCCCATCAGCGGAGAGATCTGGATGACGGGCGCTGCGAGCACCCCGGCGAATGCCGCCAGCGCGACGCCGAAGCCGTAGGTCAGCGTCACCATCAACGGCACGTTGACGCCGAAGGCCTCGACAAGGCGCGGATTCTCCGTGCCGGCGCGCAGGTAGGCGCCGAGCCGGGTTTTTTCGATGGCATACCAGGTGGCGAAGCACACGACCAGCGACACCGCCACCACCCAGGCGCGGTAGTTGGGCAGGAACATGAAGCCCAGGTTGGTGCCGCCGCTGAGCGCTTCCGGCGTGCTGTAGGCGAGTCCGGAAACACCGTACACCGAGCGGAACCCGCCTTCGATCAGCAGCGTGAGGCCGAGCGTCAGCAGCAGGCCGTAGAGATGATCGAGCTTGTAGATCCAGCGCAGCAGCAAGCGCTCGATCAGCACGCCGAAGACGCCGACAATCAGCGGCGCCACCACCAGCATCACCCAGTAGTTGACGTTGAAATAGTTCATCGCCATCCACGACAGCACCGCCCCCATCATGAACAGCGCGCCGTGCGCGAAATTGATGACGTTGAGCAGACCGAAGATCACCGCCAGCCCGAGGCTCAGGATCGCGTAGAACGACCCGTTGACCAGCCCCAGAAGGAGCTGGCTCAACAAGGCAGGAAGGGAAATGTTCATGGATGCAATGAGGCCCGACGCCTCGGTTTCTTTTTATTCCAGAGGGCGGCCGTGCCCGGCCGCCCGCAGCGCGAACCCTACTTCCAGAGCGCGCAAGTGCTCTCTTCCTTCGTTGTGAAGACCTGATCGCCCGGCACCTTCTTGACGATCTTCAGCAAATCCCAGGGCCCTTTGGATTCGGACGGCTTCTTGACCTCGGCCAGCAGCATGTCGTGCACCATGCGTCCATCGGGACGGATCACGCCCTTGGCGTAGAAGTCGTTGATCGGCGTCTTCTTGAGGTGCGCCATCACCTTGTCGGCATCGGTCGACTTCACGGCTTCGACGGCCTTGAGGTAGGTCATGGTCGCCGAGTAGTCTGCCGCCTGGATGTCGGTCGGCTTGTTCTTGGTCTTGGCTTCGTAGCGTGCGGCCCACTTGCGCGACTCGTCGTCGGTATCCCAGTACCAGCTGGTGGTGTGCAGCAGACCCTGCGTGGCGGGCAGGCCCAGGCTCTTGACGTCGGTCAGGAACACCAGCAACCCGGCAATCTTCATGCTCTTGTCGATGCCGAACTCCTTGGCCGCCTTCATCGAATTGATGAAGTCGCCCCCGGCGTTGGCCAGGCCCAGCACCTGTGCCTTGGAGTTTTGCGCCTGCAGCAGGAAGGACGAGAAGTCCGACGCATTGAGCGGCGCCTTCACGCCACCGACGACTGTGCCGCCCTTGGCCTTGACCACCTTGGCGGTATCCGCTTCGAGCGCGTGACCGAAAGCGTAGTCCGCCGTCAGGAAGAACCAGCTCTTGCCACCGGTCTCCACCACGGCCCCACCGGTGCTCTTGGCCAGCGCGACGGTGTCGTAGGCATAGTGCACGGTATAGGGGCTGCACTGGGCGTTGGTCAGCGCCGAGGTGGCAGCCCCGTTGGTGAAGAACACCCGCTTCTTCTCCTGCGCTACCTTGGCCGTGGCCAGCGCGACGCCGGAGTTGGTGCCCGCAAAAATCAATGTGGCGCCCGCGGTATCGATCCATTCGCGTGCCTTGGAAGCGGCGATGTCGGGCTTGTTCTGGTGGTCCACACTCAGCACTTCCACCGGCTGGCCGAGCACCTTGCCGCCCATATCGTCGATGGCCATCTGGATGGCCGTGGCACCGCCCTTGCCTTCCAGGTCGCCATAAAGGCCCGACAAGTCGCTGATGTAGCCGATGACGACCTTCTCCTGCGCCTGCACCGCGTGGGTGGCGAGGCCGGCGGCGCCGAGCATGAGGGCAACGATCTTGAGTTTCGCTTTCATGGGTGTCTCCTGGTGTGGGTTGAAGCGGAAGAATGGCGGCGTGACTCAGACGCCGAGCAGTTCGTGGAGCACCGGCATCTTGGCGTCGAGCTCGGAGGCACCGAACTTTTCGACGATTCGGCCGTGCTCCATGACGTAGAAGCGGTCGGCCAGCGGCGCCGCGAAGCGGAAGTTCTGCTCCACCATGACGACGGTGTAGCCCTTTCCGCGCAGCGTGTGGATCATGCGGGCCAGCGCCTGCACGATCACCGGTGCCAGGCCTTCGGAGATCTCGTCGAGCAGCAGCAGCCGGGCGCCGGTGCGCAGGATGCGCGCGACGGCCAGCATCTGCTGCTCGCCGCCCGACAGGCGCGTGCCCTGGCTGTTGCGGCGCTCGGCGAGGTTGGGGAACATGGCGTAGATCTCGTCCACCGACATGCCCTGCCCTGCGCCTTTGAGCGCAGGCGGCAGCAGCAGGTTCTCTTCGGCCGACAGGCTTGCGAAGATGCCGCGCTCCTCCGGGCAGTAGCCGATGCCATGGTGCGCGATGCGGTGCGTGGCCATGCCGATGGTCTCGATGCCGTCGACCTTGATGCTGCCTTTGCGCGTGCCGGTGAGGCCCAGGATGGCGCGCATCGTAGTGGTACGCCCCGCACCGTTGCGGCCCAGCAGCGTGACCACCTCGCCGGGCTGCACCACCATATCGACGCCATGCAGCACATGCGACTCGCCGTACCAGGCGTGGAGGTCCTTGATTTCCAGAGCAGCTGTCATCTCAATGCGCACCCTGGAGTTGACCGTCGGCGGTGCCCATATAGGCTTCCATCACCTGCGGATCCTTCGAGACCTCGGCATACGGCCCCTCGGCCAGCACGGCGCCGCGCTGCAGGACCGTGATGGTGTCGGCGATGGTCGACACCACGCTCATGTTGTGCTCCACCATCAGGATGGTGCGGCCGGCCGACACGCGCTTGATGAGCTCGGCCACGCGGTGCACGTCCTCGTGGCCCATGCCCTGCGTGGGCTCGTCGAGCAGCATCAGCTCGGGCTCCATCGCGAGCGTGGTCGCGATCTCGAGCGCGCGCTTGCTGCCGTAGGGCAGGTTCACGGTCTGTTCGTCGGCAACGTCTTCGAGGCCGACTTCGGCCAGCAGCGCACGCGCACGGTCGTTGAGGGGGAGCAGCGACTTCTCGCTCTTCCAGAAGTGGTAGGAGGTGCCGAGCGCGCGCTGCAGGCCCAGGCGCACGTTCTCGAGCAAGGTCAGATGCGGGAACACGGCCGAGATCTGGAACGAGCGGATGATGCCGCGCCGCGCGATCTGCGCCGGGCGCTCGTTCGTGATGTCTATCCCATTGAACAGGATGGTGCCCGAGGTGGGCTCGAGGAACTTGGTGAGCAGGTTGAAGCAGGTCGTCTTGCCGGCGCCGTTGGGACCGATCAACGCATGGATCGATCCGCGGACGACCGACAGATCGACTTTGCTGACTGCGGTGAAGCCCTTGAATTCCTTGGTGAGCTGGCGTGTTTCGAGAATGATGTCGCTCATCTCGCGCGGTCGCCCGTGTGCTGGAAGGAAGAATCGGTCATGCGGTCCACTTGAGCGCACCACCATGGTTGCGCGGAAAACACATTGTTTGCAGCGGCAACCAAACTTGCCTACTGGGGCAAATGCCTATGCTGCACTGCAGGATAAGCTCGCCCCCAGGCTGCGCGCACTTCGTGTCGCTTCGCCAACCCCTGCCGGGGGCGGGCCGGCCGCTTCGGGCGGCCGTGCGCGGCGGCCCCCACGAACAGGACAGCTTCAGTGTGCGCCGGCCGCGGCGTCTGAATTGCCGGCGCTCTTCGTCGGCTTGGCCAGCCAGACGAAGGGGATGAGCAGCAGGAACAGCACGGCCGATGCATAGAACACGTCGTTCGCGGCCAGCATGAAGGACTGCTGGTCCACGATGCGGTTGAGCTGGCCCAGCACCTGCTCGGTGCTGAAGCCGCTGCCGGCCAGCCCGGCCATGGCGCTGCTCGCGGCTGCATTGCCCTGGTTGACCGACTCGACCAGCTGCGCGTGATGCAGCGCGGCGCGGTTCTCCCACACCGTGGTGGCGATGGATGTTCCCATGGCGCCCGCGGTGATGCGCGCGAAGTTCGACAGCCCCGAGGCCGCAGCGATGCGGTCCGGCGCAAGGCCCGACAGCGTGATCGTCACCAGCGGAATGAAGAAGAAGGCCATCGCCACGCCCTGGATCACGGTCGGGATCATGATGGTCCAGAAGTCGGCCTGAGTGTTGAAGTTGGAGCGCATCCAAAGCACCAGCGCGAACACCAGGAAAGAGAAGGTGGCGTAGCGGCGCGGATCGATCTTGGCGACCGTGAGGCCGACGATCGGCGAGAACACGATCGCGAGCAGACCGACCGGCGCCATGATCATGCCGGCCTGCGTCGCCGTGTAGCCCATGTACTGCTGCAGCCACAGCGGCAGGATCACTACGTTGCCGAAGAACAGGCCGTAGGCCACCGCCGTCGCCAGCACGCCCGACCAGAAGTTGCGGCGCTTGAAGAGCGAGAGGTCGACCACCGGGTGCTTGTCGGTCAGCTCCCAGACCAGGAAGAAAGCGAAGCCGACCACCGCCACCACCGCCATCGCAACGATCTCCGGCGAATGGAACCAGTCCAGTTCCTTGCCTTTGTCGAGCATCAGCTGCAGCGAACCCACCCACAGCACCAGCAGCGCCAGGCCGATCGCATCGATCGGCACCTTGCGCGTCGTGCTCTCGCGCTTGCGGTAGATGCCCCAGGTGATGCCGGCGGCGAGCAGGCCCACGGGAATGTTGATGTAGAAGATCCAGGGCCAGGAGATGTTGTCGGTGATCCAGCCGCCGAGCAGCGGCCCCATCACGGGCGCGACCAGCGTGGTCATCGACCACATCGCCATCGCGAGGCCGGCCTTGGCCTTCGGGTAGCTCGACAGCAGCAGGGTCTGCGACAGCGGAATCATCGGCCCGGCGACGAAGCCCTGCAGCGCGCGGAACGCGATCAGCATCGTCATATTGGGCGCCAGCCCGCAGAGCCAGGAGCTGATGATGAACAGCAGCACGCTGGCCATGAACAGGCGCACCTGGCCGAAGCGCTGCGTGAGCCAGCCGGTGAGCGGCACCGCGATGGCGTTGGCCACCGCGAAGCTGGTGATGACCCAGGTGCCTTGCGTCGAGCTCACGCCGAGGTCGCCGGAGATGGCCGGCAGCGAAACGTTGGCGATCGACGTGTCGAGCACGTTCATGAAGGTCGCGGCCGAGAGCGCGATCGTGCCCCACAGCCGGGCGGAACCCTCGAGGGGCGGCAGGGGTGCGGGAGGAGCCGAAGCGGTCGCCATCGTGCGCCAGCCGTCGATCAGATCGGGTTGACCTGCGAAGGCGTTCCGCCCGCCGCCGGGCGCCGCGCGGTGCTCGCGAGCGCCCCGCCGCGGCCCATGTTGGCCGCGATGATGCGCTGCACTTCGGCGTCGGCACCCTGGTCGAGCCGGCTGTAGACCTGCGTCTGCGCCAGCGCGCTGGCGCGCGGCGCGTCGGCGAGCATCTTGCCGCCCTTCTGCGTGACGTCGATCTCGGCCTCCATCGAGAGGCCCACGCGCAGCGGATTGGCCTTGAGCTGCTCGGCGTCGAGCGCGATGCGCACCGGCACCCGCTGCACCACCTTGATCCAGTTGCCGGTGGCGTTCTGCGCCGGCAGCAGCGCGAAGGCGGCGCCGGTGCCGACGCCGAGACCGGCGACGCGGCCGGTGTATTCGACCTTCTTGCCGTAAACGTCGGCAGTGAGCTTCACGGGCTGGTCGAGGCGGATGTTGCGCAGCTGCACTTCCTTGAAGTTGGCGTCGACCCACACCTGGCTCAGCGGCACGATCGACATCATCGGCGTGCCGGCCGCGACGCGCTGGCCGAGCTGCACGGTGCGCTTGGCCACATAGCCTTCGACCGGCGCCGGCATCGCGACGCGCTGCGTCGCGAGGTAGGCTTCGCGCACCTTGGCGGCGGCCGCGAGCACGCTCGGGTGCTGCTCGACGCTGGTGCCTTCGGTCAGCGACTGGTTGCTCGCGAGCTGTTCGCGCGCCGAGACCACGCCGGCCTGCGCCGCCGCGAGCGCGCTCTTCGCGTTGGCGAGCGTCGTCTCGGCATGGTTGAGCTCTTCCTTCGACACCGCACCGTTGCCGCTGAGGGCCTGGCGGCGCTTCAGGTCGTCCTGGGCGCGCGCGATGTCGCTCTGCGCCTTGACGACGTCGGACTGGCGCAGCGTGACCTGCGCGGCCAGCGCGCCGTTGTTGGCGTAGAGCGTGCGCACTTGGCGCACCGTCTGCGCGAGCGCTGCCTCGGTCTGGTCGAGCGCGACCTTGGCATCGGCCGGATCGAGCTGCACCAGCGGCTGGCCGGCCTTCACCAGGTCGGTGTCGTCGGCCATGATGGCCATCACGGTGCCGCCGATCTGCGGCGTGATCTGGATCACGTTGCCCTGCACGTAGGCGTTGTCTGTCGACTCGTAGTGGCTCGCGACCAGCCACTCGTAGACGCCCCAGCCGGCACCGGCCAGCACCGCCACCGAGGCGAGCGCGGTCAGCGCGCGGCGGCGCTTGTTGCTGGAAGGCGATGCCTCGGCGTCGGGTTGGGCCGGGAGGCTCGTGTCGGCGTTGTCCTTGCTGTCCATGGGAATGTCTTTCGTCAGGGATGCGGAGTCGATGTCGTGCCGGCCGCAGCGGTGAACGATGTGGCGGGCTGCCAGCCGCCGCCCAGCGCGCGCGCCAGGCCGACCTGCGTGTCGAGGGCGCGTGCGGCGAGCTCGACAGCTTCGCGGCGTTGCGCGAGCACGGAGGTCTCTGCGGTCAGCACATTCAGGTAGTTGCCGAGGCCGGCGCCGTAGCGCTGCACGGCGATGTCGTAGGCGGCTTCGGCCGCGCTCTGCGCATCGCGCTGCTCGGCCTGCTGGCGAGCCACCGATTGCGCGCTCGCGACCTGGTCGGCGACTTCGCGCACCGCATCGAGCACCGAGGCGTTGTAGCTCTCGATCGCGGCATCGAGATCGGCCGCCTTGCCGCGCAGGTTGGCGCGCAGCCGGCCGCCTTCGAAGATCGGCAGCCGGATGGCCGGACCCACGCCCCACTGCTGGCTGCCGGACTTGACCAGGGTGTCGAAGCCGATGCTCGAGAAGCCGGCGAAGGCCACCAGGTTGATGTTGGGATAGAACTGCGTCTTCGCGTTCGCGACATCGCTGGTCGCGGCCTCGACACGCCAGCGCGCGGCCGCGATGTCGGCGCGCCGGCCCAGCAGGTCGACCGGGATCGTGGGCTGCAGCGCGATCGGCCGGATGCCGCCGAGCGCCGGCGGGGCCAGGCCCTGCGTCGCGTTCGGCTTGGCGACCAGCGCATCGAGCGCGTGCTGCGCGAGCGCGATCTGTTCGCCGAGGGCCTCGATCTGCTGGCGCGCCTGCGGCAGGCCGCCTTCGCTCTGGCGCAGTTCGAGGCGCGTATCGAGCCCGGCGGAGACGCGGTCGCGCACCAGCTTCAGCGTTTCTTCGCGCTGCGCCAGCGTGCGCTTCGCCACGGCCAGCTGGTCGGCCAGCCGAGCCCATTGGAAGTAGCCGCGTGCGACGTTGCTGGCCAAGAGGATACGGGTGGCATCTGCATCGGCGGCCGCGGCGTTCGCGCTGCCGATGGCCGCCTCGATCGCGGTGCGGTTCTTGCCGAAGAAATCGAGCTCCCAGCCGGCATTCAGCTGCAGCGTGCCGGTCTCCTGGATCGAGCCGCCGAGCGGCGCCGGGTAGATATAGTTGCCGCTGAACTTCTGCCGCGTGAGATCGAGCGCGCCATCGATCTGCGGTTTGCCGCCGGCCTCGGCGATGGCGGTCGAGGCCCGCGCGCGGGCGAGGCGCGCACGCGCGACCTGCAAGTTGGGATTGCCTTGCAGCGCCTGGTCGATCATGGCATTGAGCTGCGCGTCGCCGAAGCCGAGCCACCATTGGCTGTCGACGGCAGGGGCGGCCGGCGCAGCGCTCAGGCCCAGCGAGTCCGCATCGCGCAGCTTGGCGTGCGAATCGATATGGGCCATGTCGGCGCAACCGGCCAGAGCGAGGGCCGCCACGGCAGCCGCCACGGCGGGCATTCGGCGGCGCGCGAACTCAGGAAGCCGATTCATCTTTTTCTCCACGGACCGCAAGGGCCTGCGTGTTGTCGAGGATGCGGCGCAGATAGCCCTTGAGCTGCTCCCACTCTTCGCGGCTGAAGCCGGCGAGCGCCTCGTTCTGCACGCGGCACAGGACATGGGGTACCTGCCGGGCGGCGGCGCGGCCCTCGTCGGTGAGTTCGATGTTGACCACGCGCCGGTCGGAAAGCGAACGCACGCGCCGGCACAGGCCCTTGGCCTCGAGGCGGTCGAGCAGGCGCGTCATCGCGCCGGTGTCGAGCTGGCATTCGCGCGCGAGTTCGGCAACGGTGGTGGCGTGCCCCAGATGAAGCTTGTAGAGCGGCGCCCATTGCGGGAAGGTCGGTGCGCCCGGTTCCCACATGTCGCTCGTGACCGCCTGGCTCACGAGGGTCGTGATGCGGCGCATCATGTAGCCGACGCTCTCTTCGGCTTGGTAGTTTTCCGGCTTGTAGAAGTCGGCGGCGGCCCGCGGTACGGCCCCTGGGCGTTGGGAATCGGACATGGCCGCGATATTATTTGTCGCGACAACTATTGTCAAGGCTTCCTTTGAGGCGGCAAGCGTTGGCTAGAATCGAAGTCATGGTTTCCCCTGCTTCGCCCTCCCTTGCCAAGGGCTCTCCCAAATCGCTGACCGGGCTAACCCCTTTTCTTCGCCCCTACCGCACCCAGATCCTGCTGGCTGCCGTGTTCCTGGTCCTGGCGGCGGCGACCACCCTGGTGTTTCCGCTGGCCCTGCGCGGCCTGATCGACGGCGGCCTGATCGCCTCCGACCGCGGCGCGCAGGCGATGGCGCTGCGGGAGCATTTCCTCGCCCTGTTCGCGGTGGCCGTCGCGCTCGGCATCTTCTCGGCGGCGCGCTTCTACACCGTGAGCTGGCTCGGCGAGCGCGTGACGGCGGACCTGCGCAATGCGGTCTACGCGCATGTGCTGCGCCAGAGCCCGGCCTTCTTCGAGACCACGCAGACCGGCGAGGTGCTGTCGCGGCTGACGGCCGACACGACGCTGGTGCAGACCGTCGTCGGCTCCTCGCTCAGCATGGGGCTACGCAACGCGGTGATGGGTACCGGCGCGCTCGCCATGCTGATCTGGACCAATCCCTATGTGATGGTGCAGGTGCTCGGCATCCTGGTGCTGGTGGTGCTGCCGAGCATGTGGTTCGGTCGCCGCGTGCGCCGGCTTTCGCGGGCCAGCCAGGACCGCGTGGCCGATTCGAGTGCCATCGCGGCCGAGGTGCTGAATGCGATCCCCGTGGTGCAGAGCTACACGGCCGAAGCGCGAGAAGCGGCCCGCTTCGACGCCTCCACCGACAACGCCTTCCGCACCGCGGTGCGCCGCACCAAAGCGCGCTCGGTGCTGGTGGCCTTCATCATCATCGCGACCTCGGCCGCGCTGCTGTGGGGCCTGTACCAGGGCACGCAGGCCGTGCTGCGCGGCGACATCACGGCCGGCCACCTCGGGCAGACGGTGGTCTACGTGATCATCCTGGCGAGCGCCGCCGCGGTGCTGGGCGAGGTCTACGGCGACCTGCTGCGCGCGGCCGGCGCGACCGAGCGCCTGATGGAACTGCTGCACGCCAGGCCGGTCATCGTCTCGCCGGCCCAGCCGGCCAAGGCGCCCGTTCCGGCCGCCGGCAGCGCGGTCAGCTTCGAGGGCGTCAGCTTCCACTATCCCTCACGGCCCGGCACCCCGGCGCTGCGCGACTTCAGCCTCGCGGTGGCTCCGGGCGAAACCGTGGCGCTGGTGGGCTCGAGCGGCGCAGGCAAGAGCACGGTGTTCCAGCTGCTCTTGCGCTACTACGACCCGCAGGCAGGCCGCATCATGCTCGACGACACTTCGCTCGCAGCGCTGTCGCTCGACGAACTGCGCACGCGCATCGGACTGGTGCCGCAGGACGCAGTGATCTTTTCGGCCAGCGCGCTGGAGAACATCCGCTACGGCCGGCCCGATGCGAGCGTCGAAGAAGTCCATGCCGCAGCGCGCGCCGCCTTCGCCGACGGCTTTCTGAAAGCGCTGCCCGAGGGCTACGACACCTTCCTCGGCGAGCGCGGCGTGCGCCTGTCGGGCGGGCAGCGCCAGCGCATCGCGATCGCGCGCGCGATGCTCAAGAACCCGCCGCTGCTCTTGCTCGACGAAGCCACCAGCGCCCTCGACGCCGAGAGCGAGCGCATGGTCCAGGCCGCGCTCGAATCGGCGATGGTGGGCCGCACTACGCTGGTCATCGCGCACCGGCTCGCGACGGTCCAGAAGGCCGACCGCATCGTGGTGCTCGACCACGGCGGCATCGTGGAACAGGGAACGCATGCGACGCTGGTCGCGCAGAACGGCGTCTATGCGCGCCTCGCGGCACTGCAATTCACCTCGTAGGCACACCGGCAGGCAGCCAACGCGCCTTCGCCTTCTCAATACCAGGAACACCGCGGATCCGGCTTTGCCGGGCCGCTGGTGTTGCCCCCGGTGAGGGGGTGGGCGGCCACACGAAATGGGCAAGCCTGGGGGAGAGCTTTTACTGCAGGGTTTCTTTGAGCGCCGGCGGGATGGGCAGCGAGAACACCGAGATGCCCTCGTCGAGCAGGGTCTGCGCTTCCTCGCGCGTGGCCTGGCCGCGGATGCCGCGCTCCTCGGCTTCGCCGTAGTGCATCTTGCGGGCCTCGTCGGCGAAGCGCTCGCCGACGTCTTCGGTCTTGGCCATCACCTCGCGCACCGCGCGCATCCAGCGCGCTTCGGGCGAATTTTCAGCCGCAGCGGCAGGGACGCTCGGCGTTTCGGCAGGCGGCTTGGGGCTGCCGAGGTTCAGGCGCGGCGCGGCCAGCAGCTTGGTGATGGCCGTGTCGGCACAGATCGGGCACGACACCAGGCCGCCGGCGAGCTGCGTCTCGAACGCCTCGTTGGAGGCGAACCAGCCCTCGAAGCCGTGGCCATGGGCGCATTGGAGGTTGAGAACCTTCATGCCCGGATTATCAGGCGCCGGCGGGCAAGGCGGGGCTTTGCCAATCGAGCGCCCATGCGCCCGACAGGACGTTTTGCAGCCACAGCGTGCAGGTCAGCGTCTTGGCATCGGACACGGTGCCGTCGCGGCACCAGGCGAACAGTTGGTCCGGCGTGGCCGTGGTGACGTCGAGGAACTCACCGTGGTCGAGTTGCCGGTCGCCGAGGGACAAGCCGCGCGCGAAGTAGATATGAATGATCTCGGTCGAGTACGCCACCGCCAGGTGCATGGCGCCGGCGTGTGCCCATTCGCGCGCGCTGTAGCCGGTTTCTTCAAGCAATTCGCGCTGGCCGCAGACCAGCGGGTCTTCGCCGGCATCGAGCTTGCCGGCCGGAAATTCGGTCATCACGCGGCCGATCGGGTAGCGGTATTGCCGCTCGAGCACGACGCGTCCGTCGTCGAGCAGCGGCACCACCACCACCGCGCCAGGGTGGATCACGTATTCGCGCGTCGCGCTCTTGCCGTCGGGCAGGCGCACGGTGTCGCGCTTGGCGTGCAGGAAGTTGCCCTTGAACAGCAGCTCGCTGTTCGTGCCCTCTTCCCTCAGATGTGCGTCGTCCATGTCATTTCCGATGCTTGAGCAGATAGCGCCAGGTGAAACCGGGGAAGGCCAGCACGATGAAGAGCGCACCGGTGACGGCGTAGAACTCCCAACCCTGCGACGCGATCTGGCCCGCGCGGCGCTCGAACAGGAGGCCGACGCCGCCGGCCACGAAATAGAGAAGCAGGAGTTCGGCCAGTCGCAGGCCCAGCGACTTGGTGCGTGCGGACAGCGGCACCAACCCGAACAAGCGCTCGTTGACGAAGGGCAGATTGGCGGCCGCCAGCGCCACCAGCAGCACGACCCAGATCGATGCGCCCTGCGACACCTAGGATGAAGCCTAGTTCGCCAGCGTGGCCACGATGGCCTGCGCGCAGAGCGTCATGAGGCCGCCGGGCACGATGCCGAGGATCAGGATCAGCGCGCCATTGACCGTCAGCACCGCCCGCACGTCGCGCGGCGCAGACACCGTGCTCGCGGTCACCGGCGCATCGAAGTACATGACCTTGACCACGCGGATGTAATAGAAGGCGCCGATCAGCGACATCACGACTGCGAACACGGCCAGCGCGATATAGATGCCCTGCCCCGATGCGATCAGCGCCTGCAGCACGGCCAGCTTGGCATAGAAGCCGACCAGCGGCGGCACGCCCGCCAGCGAGAACATGGCCACCGCCATCACGCCGGCGTAGAGCGGGCTGCGCTGGTTGAGGCCGGCGAGATCGGTGATTTCCTCACTCTCGAAGCCTTCGCGCGCCAAGAGCAGGATGATGCCGAAGCTCGCCAGCGTGGTCAGCACGTAGGTCACGATGTAGAACATCGAGGCGCTGTAGGCGAACTGCGCGTTGTAGGTGTTGTTGTTGACCACGCCCGCCACCAGGCCCAGCAGCATGAAGCCCATCTGCGCGATGGTCGAATAGGCCAGCATGCGCTTGAGGTTGGTTTGCGCGATGGCAGCGAGGTTGCCCACCAGGAGCGACGCGATGGCGAGCAAGGCGAGCATCTGCTGCCAGTCGATCGCGAGCGGCAGCAGGCCTTCCACCAGCAGGCGGATGATGATCGCGAAGGCCGCCAGCTCCGGCGCCGCGCCGATCAGCAGCGTGACCGCGGTCGGCGCGCCCTGGTAGACGTCGGGCACCCACATGTGGAACGGCGCCGCACCGACTTTGAACGCCAGCCCGGCAACGATGAACACCAGGCCGAACACCAGCACCTGGTGGTTGACCTTGCGGCTCGCGATGGCCTTGAACACTTCGTTGGTGTCGAGCGAACCGGTCGCGCCGTACATCATCGACATGCCGTAGAGCAGGAAGCCGCTGGCCATGGCGCCGAGAACGAAGTACTTCATCGCGGCTTCGCTGGCCACCGCGTTGTCGCGCCTGAGCGCGACCAGCGCGTAGCTCGACAGCGTGAGCAGCTCGAGCCCGAGGTAGATCAGGAGGAAGTTGCTGCCCGAGATCATCACGAAGATGCCGAGCAAGGCGAACATGCTCAACGTGAACATCTCGCCGCCGCTCAGCATGCCGCGGTCGGCGGCATAGGGCCGGCCGTAGACCAGCGTGGCCATCAGCGCCAGCGTGGCAAAGCACTTGAGCCAGTTGCCCATCGGATCGCTCACGACCATGCCGCCGAAGCCGTAGTGGGTCTTGCCTTCGGCGGCCTGCAGCCCGGTAAGGAAGGCCACCACGGCAAGCGTGAGCAGCGTCAGCACGTAGGTGCGCGTGCGGTGCGTGCTGGTGGTGGACAGATCGACCAGCGCGATGATGCAGGCCATGACCAGCAGCACCACCTCGGGGTAGATCGTCATCCAGCTGAGTTTGTCAATCATCTCGTTCTCTTGTTCAGCGAGGCCGGCCGGCGCTGGGCCGCCCCGAGCCGGGCCGGAGCCCCCTCTGGGGGCAGTGCAGCGGCGAAGCCGCAAACGTGGGGGTCATACGACTCATGGAATCTTCGAGGTCGCCACGTGGCGCAGCAGCTCGGCCACCGAGGCGTTCGTCACGTCGGTGAAGGGCTTGGGATAGATTCCCATCCACAGCACCGCGGCCGCGAGCAAGCCTAGCATGAGGAATTCGCGCGCATTGATGTCGCTCAGTTCCTTCACATGGTCGTTGCCCACCGGCCCGAGGTAGACGCGCTTGTACATCCACAACGTATAGGCGGCGCCGAAGATCAGCGCGGTGGAGGCGCCCAGGCCGAGCCAGAAGTTGGCCTTGACCGCGCCGAGGATCACCATCCATTCGCCGACGAAGCCGGCGGTGGCGGGCAGCCCGCAGTTGGCCATGGCGAACAGCAGCGCGAAGGCCGCGAACTTGGGCATGGTGTTGACCACGCCGCCGTAGTCGGCGATCTGGCGCGAGTGCACGCGGTCGTAGAGCACGCCGATGCAAAGGAACATGGCGCCCGAGACGAAGCCGTGCGCGATCATCTGCACGATGCCGCCCGACACGCCGAGATCGTTGAAGATGAAGAAGCCCAGCGTCACGAAGCCCATGTGCGCCACCGACGAATAGGCAACCAGCTTCTTCATGTCCTGCTGCACCAGCGCCACCAGGCCGACGTAGATGACGGCGATCAGCGACAGCCCGATCATGAGCCAGGCCCATTCGTGTGCGGCATCGGGCGCGATCGGCATCGAGAAACGCAGGAAGCCGTAGGCGCCGAGCTTCAGCATGATCGCGGCCAGCACGGCCGAGCCGCCCGTGGGCGCCTCGACGTGCACGTCGGGCAGCCAGGTGTGGACCGGCCACATCGGCACCTTGACTGCGAACGCCGCGAAGAAGGCGAAGAACAGGAAGGTCTGCGCGCCCGCGGGAAGCGGCAGCTTGTGCCAGCTCAGGATGTCGAAGCTGCCGCCCGACTTGTTGTACAGGTAGATCAGCGCGACCAGCATCAGGAGCGAGCCGAGCAGCGTGTAGATGAAGAACTTGAAGGCCGCGTAGATCTTGTTGGGACCGCCCCAGATGCCGATGATCAGGTACATCGGGATCAGCGTGGCTTCGAAGAAGACGTAGAACAGGATGCCGTCGAGCGCCGAGAAGGAGCCGATCATGAGGCCCGAGAGAATCAGGAAAGCGCCCATGTACTGGTTGACGCGCTCGGTGATCACCTCCCACGCGGAGATCACGACGATCACCGTGATGAACGCGGTCAAGAGAACCAGCCACAGCGACAGGCCGTCGAGACCCACGTGGTAGTGGATGCTGAAGCGCTCGATCCAACTTCCCTTCTCGACGAACTGCATCGCGGCGGTTCCGTTCTCGAAGCGCGTATACAGCGGAATGGTGACCAGGAAGCTCGCGATCGATCCGACCAGCGCGGTCCAGCGCACGCCGTTCGCATGCTCGTCTTTACCGAAGGCCAGCAGCGCGGCGCCGAACGCGATCGGCACCCAGATGGCAAGGCTCAACAAACCCATTTTTGTTTTATCTCCGGCGCTTTGCGCTTACCTGTTGAACCAGACGAAGTACGTCATGAGGAGGAAGATGCCCATCAGCATCGCGAACGCGTAGTGGTAGATGTAGCCGGACTGCATCCAGCGCATGACGCCGGCGACGCGGCCGATCGCCTTCCACGAGCCGTCGACGATGGCGCCGTCGATGACTCCCTGGTCCCCGCCCTTCCAGAGGCCGGTGCCCAGGGCGCGCGTACCGCGCGCGATGAGGTGCTCGTTGATCCAGTCCATGTAGTACTTGTTGTCGAGCAGCCGATGGACGGGGCCGAAGGCGCGCTTGATGGCCGCCGGCAGCGCGGGATTGACGAGGTACATGTACCAGGCCGTCACCACGCCGGCCAGCGCGAGCCAGAACGGCGCGGCGGTGAGGCCATGCAGCGCCATCGCCATCGGTCCGTGGAAGGCCTCGGCCAGTTCCTTCATCGCATGGTGCTTGCTCTCGTCGATGAAGATCGCGTCGTTGAAGAAGCCGCCGTAGAGCATCGGCTCGATGGTCATGTAGCCGATCACGACCGAGGGAATGGCCAGCAGCACCAGCGGCAGCCAGACCACCCAGGGCGACTCGTGCGGCACGCTGTGATCGTGGTGATGGCCGTGCGGATCCGGTTCCGCATCGTCGCCGTGGTGATTGTTCTCGGGATTCTGGTCGTAGCGTTCCTTGCCGTGGAAGACCAGGAAGTACATGCGGAACGAATAGAAGGCGGTGACGAACACGCCCGCCAGCACCGCCCAGTACGCGAAGCCGGCACCCCAGAGGTGGCTTTCGCGGACGGCTTCGATGATGCTGTCCTTGGAATAGAAGCCCGCGAACAGCGGCGTGCCGATCAGCGCCAGCGAGCCCACCAGCGAGGTGATCCAGGTGATCGGCATGTACTTGCGCACGCCGCCCATCCAGCGGATGTCCTGATTGTGGTGCATGCCGATGATCACCGAGCCGGCGCCGAGGAACAGCAGCGCCTTGAAGAAGGCGTGCGTCATCAGGTGGAACACGGCGACGGAGTACGCCGACGCGCCCAGTGCCACGGTCATGTAGCCGAGCTGCGAGAGCGTCGAGTAGGCGACCACGCGCTTGATGTCGTTCTGGATGATGCCCAGGAAGCCCATGAAGAGCGCGGTGATGGCGCCGATCACGAGCACGAAGGAAAGGGCCGTGTCGCTGAGCTCGAAGAGCGGCGACATGCGCGCCACCATGAAGATGCCGGCCGTCACCATGGTCGCCGCATGGATCAGCGCCGAGATCGGTGTCGGGCCTTCCATCGAGTCGGGCAGCCAGACGTGCAGCGGGAACTGCGCGCTCTTGCCCATCGCGCCGATGAACAGGCAGATGCAGATCACGGTGATCAGCATCCACTCGGTGCCGGGGAAGCTCAGCTGGGCGAGCGAGTCGGCCTTGGCGAAGGCCTCGGCGTAGTTCAGCGTGCCGGCGTAGGCGGCAATCAGCCCGATGCCGAGGATGAAGCCGAAGTCGCCCACGCGGTTGACCAGGAAGGCCTTGAGGTTGGCGAAGATCGCGCTCGGCCTGTTGTACCAGAAGCCGATCAGCAGGTAGGACACCAGGCCCACAGCTTCCCAGCCGAAGAACAGCTGCAGCATGTTGTTGCTCATCACGAGCATCAGCATCGAGAAGGTGAACAGCGAGATGTAGGCGAAGAAGCGGTTGTAGCCCTCGTCTTCCTCCATGTAGCCGATGGTGTAGATGTGCACCATCAGCGAGACGAAGGTCACGACGCACATCATCATCGCGGTGAGGCCGTCGACCAGGAAGCCGACTTCCATCCTGAGGCCGCCGACCACCATCCATTCGTAGATGGTGGCGTTGAAGCGGGCGCCGTCGGCCACCACGCTCTTGAGCGTCATGACCGAGATCACGAAGGAGACGAAGACGCCGAGGATGGTCAGCGAATGCGTGATGCGGCGGCCGATATGGTTGCCGCCGAACTTGGTGCCGAACAGGCCGGCCAGCACGGAGCCGACCAGGGGCGCCAGCGGCACGGCCAACAATGCGGATGCGGAAAGTGTTGCGCTCATATGTCAGTCCTAGCCCTTGAGCGCGTTGAGTTCGTCGACGTTGATGTTCGACTTGTTGCGGAACAAGAGGACCAGCAGCGCCAGCCCGATGGCCGATTCGGCCGCGGCCACGGTCAGGATGAAGAACACGAAGATCTGGCCATGCATGTCGCCCAGGAAGTACGAGAAGGCGACGAAGTTCACGTTGACGGCGAGCAGCATCAGCTCGATGCACATCAAGAGCACGATCAGGTTCTTGCGGTTGAGGAAGATGCCGATCACCGAGAGTGCGAAAAGCATCGCACCCAGCGAGAGGAAGTGTCCGAGCGTGAGCGTCATGCCTTGGTCTCCCCGGCTGGCGGTGTTTCTGGAGCGACCGGCGGCGCCGCGCGTGTGACGGGCATCTGCACGATGCGCACGCGGTCGCGCGCCTTCACGCGCACCTGGTCGGCCGGGTTCACGTACTTGCTGTCCTTGCGGGTGCGCAGCGTGAGCGCTATGGCCGCGACGATGGCGACCAGCAGGATGACGGCAGCGATCTCCAGCGGGTAGAGGTATTCGGTGTAGAGCAGCTTGCCGAGCTCGAGCGTGTTGGAAGTGCCGGGCCCGGAGGCCATGGCGGTCTTCGGCTCGGCGAGACGGAAGCCTCCCATCAGCACCGCGGCCATCTCGAGCGCGATCAGCGCGCCGACGCCGGCGGCGAGCGGAAAGTGCTTCCAGAAGCCCTCGCGCAACGCGTCGACGTTGATGTCGAGCATCATCACGACGAACAGGAACAGCACCATCACCGCGCCTACGTAGACGAGCACCAGCGAGATCGCCAGGAACTCGGCGCGCAGCAGCAGCCAGATGGCCGATGCCTGGAAGAATGCAAGCACCAGGTAGAGCGCGGCGTACACGGGGTTGCGCGCGGTGATGACACGGAAGGCCGCGAAAAGCAGCACCGCGGCAAACAGATAGAACAGGCCGGTCTTGACGTCCATGGATCGGGTTCGTTTTTGTGAGGATCGGGCCGTCCCGCCTCAGCGGTACTTGGCATCCGCTGCCTTGTTGGCAGCGATTTCTTTTTCGTAGCGGTCACCGACCGCCAGCAGCATGTCCTTGGTGAAGTACAGGTCGCCGCGCTTCTCGCCGTGGTATTCGAAGATGTGGGTCTCGACGATGGAATCGACCGGGCAGCTCTCTTCGCAGAAGCCGCAGAAGATGCACTTGGTCAGGTCGATGTCGTAGCGCGTGGTGCGGCGCGAGCCGTCGTCGCGCACGTCCGATTCGATGGTGATCGCAAGCGCCGGACAGACCGCCTCGCAAAGCTTGCAGGCGATGCAGCGCTCCTCGCCATTCTCGTAACGGCGCAGCGCGTGCAAGCCGCGGAAGCGCGGCGACAGCGGCGTCTTCTCTTCGGGAAACTGCACGGTGATCTTGCGGCTGAAGGCGTACTTGCCGGTGAGCGCAAGGCCCTTGAACAACTCGACCAACATGAAGCTGGACAGGAAGTCCTTGAGCGAGAACGGCGCCGGCGAGATTGCGGTGTGCGCAGACATGGCGATTCCAGTTATTTCCAGATGTTGTACGGGGTCTGCATCCAGGCGCCGACCACCACCAGCCACACGAGCGTGACCGGAATGAAGATCTTCCAGCCGAGCCGCATGATCTGGTCGTAGCGGAAGCGCGGGAAAGTCGAGCGGACCCACAGGAACATGGTGACCACGACGAAGGTCTTGATGCCCAGCCAGATCCAGCCCGGGATGAAGGCGAGGAAGTCGAAGGGAGGCAGCCAGCCGCCGAGGAACAGCACGGCGCACAGGATCGAGACCAGCCACATGTTGGCGTACTCGGCCAGGAAGAACATCGCGAAGCTCATGCCCGAGTACTCGATCATGTGGCCGGCGACGATTTCCGATTCGCCTTCCACCACGTCGAAGGGATGGCGGTTGGTTTCGGCCAGGCCCGAGATGAAGTAGACGAGGAAGATCGGCAGCAGCGACAGCCAGTTCCAAGACAGGAAGCCGATGCCCATCGAGGCGAAATGCCCCTTGCCCTGCCCCATCACGATGTCGGTCATATTGAGGCTGGCCGAGACCATGAGCACGACGACGAAGCAGAAGCCCATCGCGATCTCGTAGCTGACCATCTGCGCCGAGGCGCGCAGCGCGCCGAGGAAGGCGTACTTCGAGTTCGAGGCCCAGCCCGCGATGATCACGCCGTAGACCTCGAGCGAGGTGATGGCCATGACGAACAACAGGCCGGCATTGATGTTGGCCAGTGCGACGTCGGGACCGAACGGGATCACGACCCAGGCGACCAGCGCCGGCATGATGGTCATGATCGGCCCGAGCAGGAACAAGCCCTTGTTCGCGACCGTGGGCAGGATGATTTCCTTGGTCAGGAGCTTGAGCGCGTCGGCGATGGGTTGCAGCAAGCCCAGCGGGCCGATGCGGTTGGGGCCGAGGCGGATCTGCGTGAAGCCGATGGCCTTGCGCTCCCACAGCGTCAGGTAGGCGACCGCGCCCATCAGCGGCAGCACCACGACCACGATCTTGATCAGCGTCCAGATCACCGGCCACGCCAGGCCGGTCCACCAGGGCGCCGCGACCAGGCCCAGGCCGAATCCGTGCAGGGTGTCGATCATGCGAACACCTCCTGCGCGGCCGCGGCCTGCGTTGTGCGCGCATCGGCCGTCAGTTGCAGCGACGGTGCGCGGCGAACGATCGAATCGAGCTGGTAGATGCCGGCGACGACCGGCGGCGCGGCATGGGAGGCGCGTTCGCCATCGAGGCGGGCCGCGGTGCCATTGCTCAGCTTGTCGGCCGGCACGCCGGCGCCTGCGCCGATGTCGGCCAGCACCTCGGCCGTCGATTCGAAGGAGAAGCCCGAAAGGCCCAGCAGGTTGGCCAGCACGCGCAGCACCTTCCAGGCCGGACGCGTTTCGCCGAGCGGCTTCACGACCGCATGAAAACTCTGCACGCGGCCCTCCGCATTGACGAAGGTGCCCGGCGTTTCGGTGAAGGGCGCGATCGGCAGCAGCACGTCGCTGAATTCGACGTTGGCCTTGAAGGGGCTCAGCGTCACGACCATCTGGGCGTGCGTGAGCGCGTCGGCTGCGGCGGCACCGGTGGCCGAGTCGAACACCGGCTCGGTGTTGAGCAGCAGCACCGCCTTGAGCGCGCCGCCCAGCATCTCTCCCGCATTCAACCCGCCTTCGGCGGGCAGCGCGCCGACCAGCTGCGCACCGACCGTGTTGGCGGCCTCTGTGAGATAGCCGACGCTGGCCCCGGTCTGGGCGCCGATCCAGTTCGCCAGCGCCAGCAACGCGCCGGCGTCGACATGGTGGGCGGCCGCATTGCCGAGCAGGATGGCCTTGCGCTCGCCGCCGAGCAGCGACGCCGCGATGGCCTTGGCCGCATCGCCCGGCGCATCGCTGCCGGCCACCGGCGCCGCGGCGCCGGTGCTGGCGGCCACGGCGCCGGCGATCTCGGCCAGCGCGTCCACCCAGTCCTGTGCCGGCACGCGCACGGCGTTCGCCACCGGCATGGCCCAGGCTTCGTCGTCGGCCAGCAGTTCGGGCGACGTCAATGCGTTGAGCACACCGCCCTTGCGTACCGCCTGGCGGATGCGCTGCGCGAACAGCGGATGGTCCTTGCGCAGATTGCTGCCGATCACGAGCGTGCGCTGCAGTTGCGACAGCGATGCGATCGAGGTGCCGAGCCAGCGCACGCCTTCGAAGGCGTTGAACTCGGCGTTGCGCAGCCGGTAGTCGATGTTGGCGCTGCCCAGACCCTGCGTCAGCAGCTTGGCCAGGTGCAGTTCTTCGAGCGTGCTGTGCGGGCTCGCAAGCGTACCGATGCTCTGCGCGCCGTGGTCGGCCTTGATCTGCTTCAGGCCGTTGGCCACGTACTCGAGCGCGGTCTGCCAGTCGACCTGCTGCCACTGGCCGCCCTGCTTCAGCATGGGCTGCGAGAGGCGCTCGGGGCCGTTGAGTGCTTCGTACGAAAAGCGGTCGCGGTCGGCGATCCAGCATTCGTTGACGTCTTCGTTCTCGAGCGGCACCACGCGCATCACGCGGTTGTTCTTGACTTGGACGATCAGGTTGGCGCCGGTCGAATCGTGCGGGCTCACGGATTTGCGGCGCGAGAGCTCCCAGGTGCGGGCGCTGTAGCGGAAGGGCTTGCTCGTGAGCGCGCCCACGGGACAGATGTCGATCATGTTGCCCGAGAGCTCGGAGTCGACCGAATCGCCGAGGAAGGTCTCGATCTCGGAATGCTCGCCGCGTTGCGTCATGCCGAGCTCCATCACGCCGGCCACTTCCTGGCCGAAGCGCACGCAGCGCGTGCAATGGATGCAGCGGCTCATCTCTTCCATGCTGATGAGCGGGCCCACGTCCTTGTGGAACACCACGCGCTTTTCTTCTTCATAGCGCGAGGACGAGCCGCCGTAGCCGACGGCCAGGTCTTGCAGCTGGCATTCGCCGCCCTGGTCGCAGATCGGGCAATCGAGTGGATGGTTGATCAGCAGGAACTCCATCACCGACTGCTGGGCCTTGATCGCCTTGTCGCTCTTGGTGCGCACGATCATGCCCTGCGTCACCGGCGTGGCGCAGGCCGGCATGGGCTTGGGCGCCTTTTCGACGTCGACCAGGCACATGCGGCAGTTGGCCGCGATGCTGAGCTTCTTGTGATAGCAGAAGTGCGGGATGTAGGTGCCCGCCTTGTCGGCCGCATGCATGATCATGCTGCCTTCGACGATTTCGACCTTCTTGCCGTCGAGTTCGATTTCAACCATATGTGTATGTGTTATTCGCGCTCAGGCCTTGACGGGTGCCTTCGGGACGTAGCCCGGAATCAAGGCTTCGAACTCGTGACGGAAGTGCTTGATCATGGCGCGCACCGGCATCGCCGCGGCGTCGCCGAGCGCGCAGATGGTGCGGCCCTGGATGTTGTCGGCCACCGAATTGAGCAGCTCCATATCGCTCGGCTTGCCGTGGCCGTTGTGGATGCGATCCACCACGCGCCAGAGCCAGCCCGTGCCTTCGCGGCACGGCGTGCACTGGCCGCAGGACTCGTGCATGTAGAAGTACGACAGGCGCCTGAGCGACTCGACCATCGAGCGGCTGTCGTCCATCACGATCACCGCACCCGAGCCCAGCATCGAGCCGGCCTTGGCGATGGAGTCGTAGTCCATCGTGCACTCCATCATGATCGAGGCCGGCAGCACCGGGGCCGACGAACCGCCGGGAATCACGGCCTTGAGCTGGCGGCCCTTGCGCACGCCGCCTGCGAGTTCGAGCAGCTTGGAGAAGGGCGTGCCCATCGGCACTTCATAGTTGCCGGGCAGTTCGACGTCGCCGCTGACCGAGTAGATCTTCGTGCCGCCGTTGTTCGGCTTGCCGCATTCCAGATACGCCGGGCCACCGTTGACGATGATCCACGGCACGGCCGCGAAGGTCTCGGTGTTGTTGATGGTGGTCGGCTTGCCGTAGAGACCGAAGCTCGCAGGGAACGGCGGCTTGAAGCGCGGCTGGCCTTTCTTGCCTTCCAGCGATTCGAGCAAGGCGGTTTCTTCGCCGCAGATGTAGGCGCCGAAGCCGTGAGACGCATGCAGCTGGAAGTTGAAGCTGCTGCCGAGGATGGCGTCGCCCAGGTAGCCGGCGGCGCGCGCTTCTTCCAATGCTTCCTCGAAACGATCGTAGGTCTGGAAGATCTCGCCGTGGATGTAGTTGTAGCCCACGCTGATGCCCATCGCATAGGCAGCGATGGCCATGCCCTCGATCACGATGTGCGGGTTGAACTGCAGGATGTCTCGGTCCTTGCAGGTACCGGGCTCGCCCTCGTCCGAATTGCAGACCAGGTACTTCTGGCCCGGGAACTGGCGCGGCATGAAGCTCCACTTGAGGCCGGTCGGGAAGCCTGCGCCGCCGCGGCCGCGCAGGCCCGAAGCCTTGACCTCGGCGATCACCTGCTCGGGCGTCATGCCTTCGGAGAGGATCTTGCGCAGCGCCTTGTAGCCGCCTCGCGCTTCGTAGTCGGCCAGGCGCCAGTTGGTGCCGTCGAGGCCGGCATAGATCTGCGGCTCGATGTGGCGGTCGTGAAAGCAGGTCTGGACGCCGGTGGCCTGGAACTGCGAAAGCACTTGCTCGGGTGTCATCATTGCGTGCTCCCCGTCGTCGAAGTGCGCAGGCCGTCGATCAGCTGATCGAGCTTTTCGTTGCTCATGAAGCTGCACATGGTGCGGTCGTTGACCAGCATCACCGGCGAATCGGCGCAGGCGCCGAGGCACTCGCTCTGCTGCAGCGTGAACATGCCGTCAGGCGTGGTCTCGCCCATGTGGATGCCGAGCTTCTTCTCGAGATGGGCCAGCGCCACCGCGCCGTCGCGCAGCTGGCACGGCAGGTTGGTGCATACGTTGAGCTTGAACTTGCCCACCGGCTGCTGGTTGTACATGTTGTAGAAGGTCGTGACCTCGTGCACCGCGATCGGCGCCATGCCGAGGTAGGCGGCGATCTCGCGCTCGCGCTGCACGCTGACGAAGCCTTCGTCCTTCTGCACGATCGCGAGGCAGGCCATCACGGCCGACTGCTTGCCGGCCGGCGGGTACTTGGCGACCTCGCGCGCAAAGAGCTCCAGCGTGGCGGCCGAAAGCGGCGCCTGATTGCTGCTGTGGGTGGTCATTCGTTCGCTCACCTGTCGATCTCGCCGAACACGATGTCCATGGTGCCAATCACCGCGACCGCGTCGGCAATCATGTGGCCGCGCGACATCTCGTCGAGCGCCGCCAGATGCGGGAAGCCCGGCGCGCGGATCTTCAGACGGTAGGGCTTGTTGGCGCCATCGCTCACGAGATAGATGCCGAACTCGCCCTTGGGATGCTCGACGGCGGCATAGGCCTCGCCTTCGGGCACGTGGAAGCCTTCGGTGAAGAGCTTGAAATGGTGGATCAGCTCCTCCATGTTGGCCTTCATCGATTCGCGCGCCGGCGCCGCGACCTTGTGGTTGTCGGTGATCACCGGGCCCGGGTTGGCACGCAGCCAGGCCGAGCACTGCTGGATGATGCGGTTGGCCTGGCGCATTTCCTCGACCCGCACGAGATAGCGGTCGTAGCAGTCGCCGGTCTTGCCGACCGGGACGTCGAACTCCATCTGGTCGTAGACGTCGTAGGGCTGCTTCTTGCGCAGATCCCATTCGATGCCGGAACCGCGCAGCATCGGGCCGGTAAAGCCGAGGTTCAGCGCGCGCTCGGGCGTGACCACGCCGATGCCGACGGTGCGCTGCTTCCAGATGCGGTTGTCGGTGAGCAGCGTCTCGTACTCGTCGACCATCTTGGGGAAGCGTTTGCAGAAGTCGTCGATGAAATCCAGCAGCGAGCCGCGGCGATTTTCGTTGAGACGCTCGATCGCCTTCGCGTTCTTGATCTTGCTGACCTTGTACTGCGGCATCGCGTCGGGCAGGTCGCGGTAGACGCCGCCCGGACGGAAGTAGGCCGCGTGCATGCGCGCGCCCGAGACCGCCTCGTACATGTCGAACAGGTCCTCGCGCTCGCGGAAGCAGTAGATGAGCATGTTCATCGCACCGCAGTCAAGGCCGTGCGCGCCCAGCCACAGAAGGTGGTTCAGCAGGCGCGTGATCTCGGCGAACATCACGCGGATGTACTGCGCGCGGATGGGCACGTCGAGACCCATGAGCCGCTCGATCGCGAGACAGTACGCGTGCTCGTTGCTCATCATCGAGACGTAGTCGAGCCGGTCCATGTAGGGCAGCGACTGGATGTAGGTGCGCGTCTCGGCGAGCTTTTCGGTCGCGCGGTGCAGGAGGCCGATGTGCGGATCGGCGCGCTGTATGACTTCACCGTCGAGCTCGAGCACCAGGCGCAGCACACCGTGCGCCGCGGGGTGCTGGGGCCCGAAGTTCAGCGTGTAGTTCTTGATTTCGGCCATGTCGGTTTCAGTGCAATCCGCCGTAGTTGTCTTCGCGAATCACGCGCGGCGTGATCTCGCGCGGCTCGATCGAGACCGGCTGGTAGATCACACGCTTCTGTTCCGCGTCGTAACGCATCTCGACGTGACCGGATACCGGGAAGTCCTTGCGGAACGGGTGACCGATGAAGCCGTAGTCGGTCAGGATGCGGCGCAGGTCGTCGTGGCCTTCGAACACGATGCCGTAGAGGTCGAAGGCTTCGCGCTCGAACCAGCCGGCGGCGTTCCAGATGCCGGTCAGCGAATCGATCACCGGCAGATCTTCGTTCGGCACGAACACCTTGAGGCGCACGCGCTGGTTGAGGCTCACGGAAAGCAGATGCGTCGCCACGCAGAAGCGCTCGCCCTGCCACTCGCCTTCGCGGTAGTCGGAGTAGTCCAGGCCGCAGAGATCGATCAGTTGCTCGAAGCGGCAGCCGGGCGCATCGCGCAGCAGGGTCGCAGCTTCCAGATAGTCGGCCGCGCCGACTACCACCGTCACTTCGCCGAGCGCGAGCGTGACGCTCTTGGCCTTGGCGCCGAGCGTTTCAGTGATCTGGGTCTGCAGTGCCTCGGGAGAAATGGCAAAGTCGGTCATCGTCTTTCGCTTCTCAGGCACGCGCGATCGTGTTGGTGCGGCGGATCTTCTGCTGGAGCTGGATGATTCCGTACAGCAGCGCCTCGGCGGTCGGCGGGCAGCCCGGCACGTAGACGTCGACCGGCACGATGCGGTCGCAGCCGCGCACCACCGAGTAGCTGTAATGGTAGTAGCCGCCGCCGTTGGCGCACGAGCCCATCGACAGCACCCAGCGAGGCTCGGGCATCTGGTCGTAGACCTTGCGCAGCGCCGGCGCCATCTTGTTGCACAGCGTGCCGGCCACGATCATCAGATCGGATTGGCGCGGGCTCGGGCGAAACAGCATGCCGAAGCGGTCGATGTCGTAACGCGCGGCACCCGCGTGCATCATTTCCACGGCACAGCAGGCCAGACCGAAGGTCATCGGCCACAGTGATCCGGTCTTGGCCCAGTTCACCACCGAGTCGTAGGTGGTGGTGACGAAGCCTTCCTTCATGACGCCTTCAATGGCCATTTTGCGGATTCCTTGTCATTCCCAGTCGAGCGCGCCCTTTTTCCACTCGTAGACGAAGCCCACGACGAGGATGGCGAGAAAAATCATCATGGCCCAGAAGCCGACCGGACCGATTTCCTTGAGCGCGATCGCCCACGGGAAGAGAAAGGCGATCTCGAGGTCAAAAAGAATGAAGAGAATCGCCACGAGGTAGTAGCGCACGTCGAACTTCATGCGCGCGTCTTCGAAGGCCTCGAAGCCGCATTCGTAGGGGGAATTCTTTTGAGCGTCGGGCCGGTTGGGGCCGAGGATGTAACCGAGAACCTGCGGTGCGACGCCGACACCGACTCCGACCAGGATGAACAACAGGACGGGAAGGTAGGAATCGAGGTTCATCGGGGTCTTTTACCGCTTGACGCCGGCAGGAAGACGAAGCTTCCTGCCGACGAGATTTGGTGCGGTCGGCGAGACTCGAACTCGCACAGCTTTCGCCACTACCCCCTCAAGATAGCGTGTCTACCAATTTCACCACGACCGCGGTTTTGTGTGTCCGGATGGCATGAGGAACCCGAGAGGGTTTTGGCTTTCCGGACAGCTTTAGAGTTTACCCTGAAATGAAGTCGCTTTCGGTCGGTGACCGCATCGAAAACGACAGGATCACTTGGTCGGGATCTGCGCAGCGCCCGAAGCCGGTGCAGCAGGTGCCGGGGCCGGTGCATTCGCGCCGGGTGCCGCAGCAGGTGCGTTGCCGGAAGGAATCTGCGATGCGGGGCCCGAAGGTGCGGGGGTAGGCGTCGGCGCCGGCACGCCGATCGCGGCGCGCTCGAGCAGGCTGCCGCCGCCCGTGGGCCGTGCATGGCTGAAGTAGGCGAGCAGCAAGGTGCAGGCGAAGAACACGGCGGCGAGAACGCCGGTGGTGCGCGAAAGAAAGTTCGCGCTGCCGCTGGCACCGAACAGGCTGCCCGCACTGCCGCTGCCGAAGGCCGCACCCATGTCGGCGCCCTTGCCGTGCTGGATCAGGATCAGGCCGATCATCGCGAGTGCGGTGAGCATCTGTACGCCCACCAGGATATTGAGGACCATGTTCATTCGTTCTAACTCCTAAATTCGTTCGCTGCTGCGCTGGTCTCAGCGTGCCGCAGCAATGATCTGCAAAAAGTCGGGGGCCTTGAGGGAAGCGCCGCCGATCAGCCCCCCGTCGATGTCGGCCTGGGCCAGCAGCTCGGCCGCATTGGCGGCGTTCATGCTGCCGCCATAGAGGATGCGGATGCCCGCCGCGTGTTCGCTGGCCGCGTGATGCAGTTGCGCGCGCAGCACGGCGTGCACCGCCTGCGCCTGCTCGGGCGTCGCAGTCTTGCCGGTGCCGATGGCCCAGACGGGCTCGTAGGCCACCACGATCTCGCTGATGCAGTGGCCATTGACATGGATCACCGCGGCGAGCTGGCGCTTGACGACCTCCTCGGTCTGCCCTGCCTCGCGCTGCGCCAGTGTTTCGCCGACACAGACGATGGGCGTGATGCCGTTCGCGAGCGCGGCAGCCGTCTTGGCCGCCACCAGTTCGTCGGTTTCGCCATGGTATTGGCGGCGCTCCGAATGGCCCACGATCGCGTAGCGCACGCCGAAGTCCTTCAGCATCGCAGCCGATTGCTCGCCGGTGAATGCGCCTTGCGGCTGGGCCGACACATCCTGCGCACCCAGCGCGATCGGCGACCCGGCGACGAGCGCCTGCACCTGCGCCAGGTACGGCGCCGAAACGCACACTGCGACATCGCATGAAGGCGTGCCGACGCCCTGCAGCAGCGCCTTCACCAGCGCCTCGTTGGCTGCGAGGCTGCCGTTCATCTTCCAGTTGCCGGCGATGAGATTTTTCTTCGTCGTCATGTCTGTCTCGTTCACCAGGTCAGCACGATCTTGCCGATGTGCTGGTTCGATTCCATCAAGGCATGAGCCTGCGCCGCGCCGCTGGGCTCGCCCTGTGCGGCGAAGGTGCTGTGGATCACCGGCTTGACCGCACCGCTTTCGAGCAGCGGCCAGACCTTTTCGCGCAAGGCCTTCGCGATGGCGCCCTTGAACGCGACCGGCCGCGGACGCAGGGTCGAACCCGTGATCGTGAGGCGGCGGCGCAGCACCTGGCCCGCATTGAAGTCGCTCTTCGTGCCGCCCTGCACCGCGATGATCACGAGCCGGCCGTCCTCGGCCATGCACTCGATCTCGCGCGGCACGTAGGCGCCGGCCACCATGTCGAGCACCACGTCGACGCCCTTGCCGCCGGTGAGGCGCTTGACCTCTTCCGCGAAATCGGAGGTCTTGTAGTTGATCGCATGGTCGGCGCCGAGCTTCTTGCAGGCTTCGCACTTGTCGTCGCTGCCGGCCGTCACGATCACCGTCGCGCCGAAGGCCTTGCCGAGTTGGATGGCCGTGACGCCGATGCCGCTCGAGCCGCCCTGGATCAGCAGCGTCTCGCCCTTCTGCAGACGCGCTCGATCGAACACGTTGCTCCACACGGTGAAGAAGGTTTCGGGCAGGGTCGCTGCCTCCGCATCGCTCCATCCCTTGGGCACCGGCAGGCACTGGGCCACCGGCGCCACGCAGAGTTCCGCATAGCCGCCGCCCGCGATCAGCGCACAGACGCGATCGCCGACGGCGAGGCCGGCCTCGCGCATCGCTGCCACATCGCCCGAAACGATCTCGCCCGCGACCTCGAGCCCCGGCAGATCCGAAGCGCCGGGGGGCACCGGATAGTTGCCGGTGCGCTGGAGCACGTCGGGGCGGTTCACGCCGCTCGCGGCCACGCGAATCAGCAGTTCATTCGCCCCCGCGACAGGCGCGGGACGTTCGGCCACGCGCAGCACCTCGGGGGCGCCGTACGAAGTGATTTCAATGGCTTTCATTCTTTTCTCCGCTGCAGCGCCCGCCCTCGCGAGCGGACGCACGGTGAAATGACGGCAAAGGCGTCACCGCCCTCGCCCTCAGGCCTGGCGGTCGCCGCCGTTGGGCTCTTGCGGACGCTGGTCCTGTTCGACGGCCACTGCCTGCTCGCCAGCTTGTTCGCCGCGTTCGGCGTTGTCGAAACGCGGTGCGCGCTCGCCGCGCGGCGGGCGATCGCCACGCTCGCGACGCTCGCCGCGGTCTTCGCGCGGCGGCCGCTCGCTGAATTCCATGCCGGCCGGACGCTCGGTCAGCGCCTTCATGGACAGCTTGACGCGGCCCTTCTCGTCGGTCTCGAGCACCTTGACCTTCACAATCTGGCCCTCGCTCAGGTAGTCGGTCACCTTTTCGACGCGTTCGTGCGCGATCTGGCTGATGTGCAGCAGTCCATCCTTGCCCGGCAGCAGGTTGATCAGCGCGCCGAAGTCGAGGATCTTGGTGACCGGACCTTCGTAGGTCTTGCCGATCTCGACTTCCGCCGTGATCTGCTCGATGCGCTTCTTTGCCTCTTCGGCCTTGGCCGGGTCGGTCGAAGCGATGGTGATGGTGCCGTCTTCGTCGATGTTGATCTGCGTGCCGGTCTCTTCGGTCAGCGCCCGGATCACCGAGCCGCCCTTGCCGATCACGTCGCGGATCTTCTCGGGATTGATCTTCATCGTGAACAGGCGCGGCGCGAAGCTGGAGACTTCGGCCTTGGCCTCGCCCATCGCTTCCTGCATCTTGCCCAGGATGTGCATGCGCGCTTCCTTGGCCTGCGCCAGCGCGACTTGCATGATTTCCTTGGTGATGCCCTGGATCTTGATGTCCATCTGCAGCGCAGTGATGCCATTGGTGGTGCCGGCCACCTTGAAGTCCATGTCGCCCAGGTGATCCTCATCGCCCAGGATGTCGGTCAGCACGGCGAAGCGGTTGTCTTCCTTGATCAGGCCCATCGCGATACCGGCCACATGCGCCTTCATCGGCACGCCGGCATCCATCATCGAGAGGCAGCCGCCGCAGACCGAAGCCATCGACGAGGAGCCGTTCGACTCGGTGATCTCCGAAACGACGCGGATCGTGTAGGGGAACTCTTCCTTGGTCGGCAGGCAGGCCACGAGGGCGCGCTTGGCGAGACGGCCGTGGCCGACTTCGCGGCGCTTGGTCGAGCCCATGCGGCCCACTTCACCGGTGGCGAAGGGAGGCATGTTGTAGTGGAACAGGAAGCGGTCTTCGTATTCGCCGGCCAGCGCGTCGATGCGCTGTGCATCGCGCTCGGTGCCGAGCGTGGTCACGACCAGCGCCTGGGTTTCACCGCGCGTGAAGAGGGCCGAGCCGTGGGTGCGGGGCAGCACGCCGTTGCGGATCTCGATCGGGCGCACGGTCCGCGTATCGCGGCCGTCGATGCGAGGCTCCCCGGAGAGGATTTGGCTGCGCACGATCTTGGCTTCGATGTCGAACAGCAGGCCCTCGACCTTGGCGGCATCGAAGGGCTCGCCGCTGTCCTTGAGCGCAGCCATCACGCCGGCATTGGCTTCGCGCAGGGCTTGGGTGCGGGCCTGCTTGCTGCGGATCTGGTAGGCGGCGCGCAGCTTCTCTTCGGCCAGACCGTTGACCTTGGCGATGAAGGCTTCGTCCTTGGGAGCCGGTTGCCAGTCCCACACCGGCTTGCCGGCGTCGCGCACGAGTTCGTGGATCGCATTGATCGCGATGTTGGCCTGCTCATGGCCGAACACCACGCCGCCGAGCATGATTTCCTCGCTCAACTGCAGGGCTTCGGACTCGACCATCAGCACGGCCGCTTCGGTACCGGCGACGACCAGGTCCATCTGCGAATCCTTGCGCTCGGTCTGGCCCGGGTTCAGCACGTACTGGCCGTTGATGTAGCCAACGCGCGCGGCGCCGATCGGGCCGCTGAAAGGAATGCCGGAGATCGACAGCGCGGCGCTCACGCCGATCATGGCGGCGATGTCGGCATCGACTTCGGGGTTGAGCGACAGCGTGTGGATCACCACGTGCACTTCGTTCAAGAAGCCTTCGGGGAACAGCGGGCGGATCGGGCGGTCGATCAGGCGCGAGGTCAGCGTCTCGAGCTCGCTGGGCTTGGCTTCGCGTTTGAAGAAGCTGCCGGGGATCTTGCCCGCGGCATAGGTCTTCTCGATGTAGTCGACGGTCAGCGGGAAGAAATCCTGGCCCGGCTTGGCGGTCTTGGAAGCAACGACGGTGGCCAGCACCACGGTGCCCTCGATGTCCACGATCACGGCACCGCCGGCCTGACGGGCGATTTCGCCGGTTTCCAGGACGACGGTCTTGCCGCCCCACTGGAAGGTCTTGGTGACTTTGTTGAAGAGGCTCATGTTTAGCTCCTGTTTTGATAGCGGTTTGCCCGTGGCAATCACAGACCCCGCGGGGCCGGAGCGCTTTCCAGAACACGATGCCATTCCAGAGAAATTCGGGGCGAACTTCGTTGGAATGACACAGCTTCGCTCTGTTTTGGCGGCTCCGAAGTAAAAAACGCCTGAGCTAGCGGACTAACCCAGGCGTTCTTGCATGCGATTCGGCTTACTTGCGCAGACCCAGCTTGGCGATCAGCGCGGTGTAGCGGTCGGCGTCCTTGGACTTGAGGTAGTCCAGCAGTTTGCGGCGGCGGCTCACCATGCGCAGCAGGCCGCGGCGGCCATGGTGGTCCTTGGCGTGCGTCTTGAAGTGCGGGGTGAGTTCGTTGATACGGGCGGTCAGCAGTGCGACTTGCACTTCGGGACTGCCGGTGTCGTTGGCGGCGCGGGCGTTGTCTTTGACGACTTCGGCCTTGATGGAGGCTGCGATCATTTGGTGATTTTCCTGTTCCGGGATGTTTGACTTGCGACGGGCGCTGGAACTGCATCCGCCGTGCGCCTTGCGGCATGCAAAGCCGTTAATTATAGCTCGCCCCAGGCTGCGCGCACTTCGTGTCGCTCCGCCAACCCCTACCGGGGGCGATGCCAGCCGACCGGCAAGCCGGATCGGCGGCATCCCTGGCCTCGGCCCGGGCCTTACTGCGCCGCAAGCCAGCGCTTGAGGCGTTGGACGCCCTCGACCAATCGGCTCGGGTCCTTCGAGGCGAAGCACCAGCGCAGCCAGCCCTGCGCCTCGGGCGCGAAGGCGCTGCCGGGCGCGAGTCCGAGCCCGGCTTCGGCCACCAGGCGCTTGGCGAGCGCCAGAGAATCATCGAAGCCTTCGAGCCTGAAGAAGGCGTACATGCCGCCGCGCGCGGGCGCCACCTGGACGCCCGGGATGTCGGCGAGCAGGGGCACCAGCGTGTCGCGGCAGGCCTTGAGATGGGCGACCACGCGCGGAGTGATTTCCTCGCTGTGCGTTAGCGCAGCGATGCCGGCACGCTGCGTGAACACGCTCGCGCAGGAGGTGTTGAACTCGATCAGCTTGCCCATGCCGTCCATCAGCGCCGGCGGCAGCACCAGCCAGCCGAGGCGCCAGCCGGTCATCAGGAAGCTCTTCGAAAAGCTGTGGGCGACGACGAGCCGGTCGTCCGGCGTCGAGATGTCCAGGAAGCTCGGCGCGCATCCCTTCGGCGTGAGGTCGAAGTACAGCCGCTCGTACACCTCGTCGGCCAGGATCCAGGTGCCGGTCCGCCGGCAGTGATCCAGAATCGCCTGCTGCTCGGCGCGCGTGAGTGTCCAGCCGGTCGGGTTGTTGGGCGCATTGACGATCAGCAGCTTGGTCGTCGGGGTGACCGCGGCGCGCAAGGCATCGAGCTCGAGCGTCCATTGCCCTTCCTTCGGCACCAGCGGCACGGATCGCACGCGCGCGCCGAGGATCGCGGGCTGCGCCGTCAGGTTGGGCCACACGGGCGTGACCGCCACCACTTCGTCGCCCGCATCGACCAGCGCCTGCACCGCCAGCATCAGCGCATTGACGCCGCCGGAGGTGATCGCGATGCGCGCGGCCTCGATCGCCGGGTGCAGGGCACTCATGTATTGCGCAACGGCGCCGCGCAATTCCGGAAGGCCCAGGTTGTGGGCATAGAAGGTTTCTCCTTGTTGCAGCGAATCGATCGCCGCCTGGCGAATCACCTCCGGCGTCACTTCGTCACTCTCGCCGAACCAGAAGGCCAGCACGTCGCTGCGACCCAGGCCGGCGTTGGCGACTTCCCGGATCTTGGAGGCTTCGAGGTTGTGGATGGCTTCGCGCATCGTGTCTGTTCCTTGGAAATCAGGAGCGCTGCATCTTGCAGCTGGTGGGCATCTCGGCCCGTTCGGCAGGAATCGTCTTCACGACGCGGAAGCCGTAGCCGGAGCCTTCGACGTCGAACTTCACGCCGGGCGTGCCCTGCCTGTCCATCACGCCGACCACCAGGTTCTGCTGGAACTGGTGATCGGCGGCGCGCATGCGGCCGCGCTGGCCTGCCAGCGTGACCTCGGCCTTTTCAAGCGCGCGCGCCACGGCCACCGTCTCGACGCTGCCGGCGCGTTCGATCGCCTGCGCCAGCGACTCGACCAGCAACTGCATGCGCATGTGCACGTAGTCCTCGGCCGGCTTGGGGAAGCGCTCGCGGAAGGCGCGGTAGAAGGCTTCGGACTCTCGCGTCTGTACATTCGGCAACCAATCCGCCACGGCAACCACGCGCCCGATGCCGGCGTCGCCGATGGCCGCCGGCGCACCGAGCGCGTTGCCGTAGAAGGTGTAGAAGCCGCCGCTGAAACCCGCCTCGCGCGCCGCCTTGACGAGCAGCGTGAGGTCGTTGCCCCAGTTGCCGGTGATCACGGCCTGAGCGCCGCTCGCGAGGATCTTGCTGGCGTAGGGCGCGAAGTCCTTCACGCGGCCCATCGGATGCAACTCCTCGCCGACCACCTGCACGTCGGGCCGCAGCGCACCGAGCTGCCGCTTCGATTCGCGCAGCACGGCCTGGCCGAAGCTGTAGTCCTGCCCGATCAGGTAGACGCGCTTGAGCGCGGCGTCGTTCTTCAGTACCTCCATCAGCGCGGTCACGCGCATGTCGGCATGCGCATCGAAGCGGAAGTGCCAGAAGCTGCAGCGTTCGTTGGTGAGCGCCGGATCGACCGCCGAGTAGTTGAGGAACAGCACCCGGCGCGACGGGTCGCGCTCGTTGTTCTTCTCGATCGCGTCCACCAGCGCGGCGGCCGTGGCCGAGGAGTTGCCCTGCAGCACGATGCGCGCGCCGTCGTCCATGGCCGCGCGCAGAGCCGACAAGGCCTCTTCGTTCTGGCCCTTGCTGTCGTAGCGGTCCAGTTGCAGCGGCCGGGCGCCGCCGGGCAGCTTGATGCCCCCGCGCGCATTCACGCGCTCGACCGCCCACAACAGGTTGCGGAACACCGCTTCGCCGGTATTGGCGAACGGCCCGCTCATGCTTTCGACCAGCGCGAGCCGGATCGGCGGCGGCACCGGCTGAGCGTGCACGGGCGCGAACGCCGCCGCGCATAGCGCCAGAGCGGCGGATTTCAAGGCCTTGCGGCGCCGAATAAAGCTGGAAAGACTCATCTTGAAACGCCTCCCGCCGCGCCTAGATGAGGTGGCAAGCGGCACTTGTGTTGATTGAAACGCCGCGCAGTGTAAGGGACACACATTCTTGTCCCGTTGTGTTCATTCAGGAGTTTCCCAATCATGTTTTTTGAACCCGCAATTCGCACCGCCCGCTTCGTGCCGCGCGCTTATGACCGCAGCCTCGAGCGCTTCGTGAACGATGTCTTTTCCACCGCGCGCCGCTCGCTCAATGTGGAACAGGACGAAAAGACATGGACGCTGACGCTGGATGTTCCTGGCTTCTCGCGCGAAGACCTGTCGATCGGCATCGAAGGTGCCGTGGTTCGCATCGAAAGCAAGGCAGATGCAAAACGTCAATTCAAAGGCGCCTATGAACTGCCGCAGGACATCGATGTCGGAACCAGCGAAGCCAAGCTCGAGAACGGCGTGCTGACCCTGAAACTGGGCAAGCTGGTGCCGGTGAGCAACGTCGCGCAGCTCGCCATCAACTGATACCAAGTTGTTTCAGAAGCCAAGAAGAGGCAATAAAGGTTAACGGGTCGGTAACTTTTTGTTGCCGACCCGTTTCATTTCTGAACTCAAAATAGGCACAGAAAACGTCGCATTTGTGGCGTTTTTTTTAAATGCTTTCCTCTTAATTTGCGTTCGATACCTTCGACTGCGGCAGCAGAAAAAGTCTCGGGCGCTCGATGAAGCGCCATGAAAACCCACTTGAAGCTTGCTCACGACGATTCCCGGTCGGACACCTTGCTGGTGTTCCTTCCGGGCGCGTTCCTGAAGCCTGAAGAGTTCGAGCGCGAAGGCTTCATCAGCGCGGTCAGGGAGCGCGATCTGGCAGCCGACTCCCTGCTCGTCGACGCCGACGTGTCGTACTACTACGACCAGACCTTCATCGAGCGGCTGCATCACGACATCCTCCAGCCGCAGCGTGCGACGGGTTACAAGTCGATCTGGCTGGTGGGCATCTCGATCGGCGGTTTCGGCGCCCTGATCCACGAACTGGCCAAGCCCGGCGCAGTCGACGGCATCGTGGCGCTGGCCCCCTATCTCGGACGACGGCCGCTCGGCGCCGAAATCCACAAGGCCGGCGGCCTGCGTGCCTGGAAGGCGCCCGAAGGCCCGCCGCCGGACCTGGAGGTCGATCGCAAGCTATGGCCCTGGCTTCAGCAGTACGCGGCCTCCAAGCCCGCCAAGGGCCTGCCGCCGCTGTACCTGGGTTTCGGCCTCGCCGACCGCTTTGCGGCCAATCACCGCCTGCTGGCAGACGCATTGCCTGCCGGGCGCGTGTTCACCACCGAAGGCGGCCACGACTGGCCGCAGTGGTCGCGACTCTGGCGCAAGGTGCTCGAGGTGCTGCCCCTGCCCTCGCACGGCAAGAAGCCCGCGACTACCCGAACTGCGGCTCAGGCGCGCAGAGCGAAGCCAGTGGCCATCGCGGCTTGACGTCGAAGGCGTAGCGCTCGCTCGCCTGCCCCAGGCCGGCTTGCAGGCGCATCGCGGCGGCCATCGCGATCATGGCGCCGTTGTCGGTGCACAGATGCAGCTCGGGGTAGTGCACGCGCACCCCGCGCTTCGCGCATGCCGCATCGAGCTGTTCGCGCAAAGCCCGGTTGGCACCCACGCCGCCCGCCACTACCAGCCGGTCCAGCCCCGTCCGCTCGAGGGCGGCCAGTGATTTCTTCAGAAGAACCTCGACGATCGCGGCCTGGGTGGAGGCGGCCAGATCGGCCTTGCGCGCTTCGAGTTCGCCGCCGAGCTTCCTGGCCTGGGTCAGCACCGCCGTTTTCAAGCCGGCAAAGGAGAAGTCGAGGTCGCCGCTGTGCAGCAGGGGCCGCGGCAGCTTGAAGGCCGTGGCGTCGCCCTTCTCCGCGAGCTTGGCGAGCCAGGGGCCGCCGGGATAGGGCAGGCCCATCAGCTTGGCGCTCTTGTCGAAGGCTTCGCCTGCTGCATCGTCGATGGTCTCGCCGAGCAGCTCGTAGCGTCCGACGCCATCGACCCGCATCAACTGCGTATGACCGCCCGAGACCAGCAGCGCGACGAAGGGGAACTCAGGCGGATCGGCGCTGAGAAAGGGCGACAGCAGGTGGCCTTCGAGGTGATGCACGCCGAGCACCGGCTTGCCGAGCGCCGCGCCGAGCGCGCAGGCCACCCCCGCGCCCACCAGCAGCGCGCCGGCCAGGCCCGGGCCGCGCGTGTAGGCGACGACGTCGATATCGGCCAGCGGACGGCCGGCCTCGGACAGCACCGTCTGCGCCAGGGGCAGCACGCGCCGGATGTGGTCGCGGCTGGCCAGCTCGGGCACCACGCCGCCGTAAGCCTGGTGCATCGCGATCTGGCTGTGGAGCGCGTGCGCGGCCAGGCGCGGCAAGCCGCTCGCGCCGGACTCGACCAGGGCCACGCCGGTTTCGTCGCAGGACGATTCGATTCCCAATACAAACATGCGACGAGTGTAGGGTGCGCCCGGTATCGGGGCACGGATGTTGCTGCATGTCCTTGGGATGGCACTGCAGCCGTCGCACCCACGATGAAATCCGGACTGAGCTTTCTGATTGCCGCCCTGCGCTGCGAAATCGACGCGCTGGAGCAGCTCGCCCGCACCAGCGCGCTGGTCGGCACGATCGGCCGCCTGGTCCATGCACTGCAACGCGAGCGCGGCATCTCGAATGTGCTGCTGGCTTCGCGCGGCCAGCGCTTCGCCTCGCAGCGCAGCGAGCAGATCGCCGAATGCCTGCGCGTGGAAGAAGCGGTGCGCGCTTCGTTCGATCGGCTCGAGGCCGATGCCGGCCGCATCGGCAACGGAGCGCGCCTGTTCAGCCGCATCGCCTGGGTGCTGCCGGGCCTCGAGGCGCTGCCCGAGCTGCGCCGCCGCGTCGGCGCCTTGGAGCTCAGCCCGGCCGAGGCGACGGCCGCCTTCGTCAAGCTGATCGCCGGGCTGCTAGCGGTAGTGTTCGAAGCCGCGGATGGCGCCACCGACCCGGAAATCTCTCGCCAGCTGGTGGCCATGTTCAATTTCATGCAAGGCAAGGAGTTCGCCGGCCAGGAGCGCGCCTGCGGCGGGGCGGCCTTTGCCTCGGGTCATAACGACAGCGCGCGCCAGCAGCAGTGGCTGCATCTGATCGAATCGCAGGAGCGCTGCTTCCAGGTCTTCGCCGAGTTCTCGGGCACGGATCTCGCCGAGCTCTGGCGCGCCAGCCAGTCCCCCGCCCAATTGGCAGAGCAGGAACGGCTGCGCCGCATCGCTTGCGCGGCACCCTCCGGCATGGCGCTCGATACCGATCTGAGCCAGACCTGGTTCGATTGCTGCAGCCGGCGCATCGACGCGATGCAATCGGTCGAAGAGCGGCTGGCCGCCGACCTGCGCCGGATCTGCGAACAGAAAACGAGCCAGGCCAGGGCCGAGCTGCAAGCCCACGACGCGCTGCTGGCCAAGCTGGCGCGCGAGGCGGGCACTCCGGCAATCTTCTTCGACGAGCAGCCCGCGGCAGACGCCCCGGGCCATCCGCAAACCATGGGTTCCGCCACGCCCTACGGCCGGCAGTTGGAGCGATCGATTCTGGAGATGGTGCAGGAGCAGTCGCACCGGCTGCAGGCGATGAGCGACGAACTCGACACCGTGCGCGCGGCCCTCAACGAGCGCAAGCTGGTCGAACGCGCCAAGGGCCTCCTGATGGCGCATCGCCGCCTCAGCGAGGAGGAAGCTCACAAGATGCTGCGCCAGACGGCCATGAGCCAGAACCGCAGGCTGGTCGACGTCGCCGAATCGGTGCTATCGATGGCCGAGTACCTGCCCCGCGAGCCGGCATCGCGGGCGCCTCACACCTGAATTGGTGCACTGCACAACAACTGTGCTCCGATCGCGGTTCGATGGATTGGCTGCCCCATGCTCACGGCACGGACTTCGGCAGCTATCGATTTAATAGCAGGCCACCTCTTCGAATCACTGGCACGCAGTTTGCTAGATAACCCTGCATAGACCTGCAAAGGTCTTCTGGCAGGTGGCATCCAACGGCGGGTGCGACCCACCGAACCGGACAAAGGCGTCCCCATCCCGCAGGGCTCGATATCGAGCGGCCCCTGCGCGGTCGGGACGCCTTTTTTTGTTTTGTGCTTTCGTCTTTTTCATTCCGGAGCTCGCCCCATGACCGATCTGCTGAAACCGAAGTTGAATCGCCGCCGCGTGCTGCAAGCCGCCGCCATCGGCGCAGTCGGGCTCGACCCCGCCCTGCGCGCAGCCGTCTGGGCCCAGGGCTCGGACAAGCCCGAAAAGGAGGAAGTCAAGATCGGCTTCATTCCGCTGACCGACTGCGCCAGCGTCGTCATGGCCTCGGTGCTCGGCATCGACAAGAAGTACGGCGTGAAGATCGTGCCGAGCAAGGAAGCGAGTTGGGCCGGCGTGCGCGACAAGCTGGTCAACGGCGAGCTCGACTTCGCCCACGTGCTCTACGGTCTGGTCTACGGGGTGCACCTCGGCATCAGCGGCCCGAAGAAGGACATGGCCGTGCTCATGACCCTCAACAACAACGGCCAGGGGATCACGCTGTCGAAGAAGCTGGCCGACAAGGGCGCGGTCGACGGCGCGTCGCTGGCCAAGCTGATCGCCACCGACAAGCGGGAATACACCTTCGCCCAGACCTTCCCGACCGGCACCCACGCCATGTGGCTCTACTACTGGCTGGCCGCAGCGGGCATCAATCCCTTCAAGGACGTGAAGAACATCGTGGTGCCGCCGCCCCAGATGGTCGCCAACATGCGCGTGGGCAACATGGACGGCTACTGCGTCGGCGAGCCCTGGGGCCAGCGCGCGATCATGGACGGCATCGGCATCACGGCCGTCACCACGCAGGACATCTGGAAGGACCATCCCGAAAAGGTGCTCGGCACTACCGGCGACTTCGTCAAGAAATACCCCAACACGGCGCGCGCCGTGACGGCCGCGATTCTCGAAGCCGGGAAGTGGATCGATGCCGGCCTGCAGAACAAGAACAAGATGGCCGAGACCATCGCCGACAAGAGCTATGTCAACACCAGCGTGGACGCCATCAACCAGCGCATCCTGGGCCGCTACACCAACGGCCTGGGCAAGAACTGGGACGACCCCAACCACATGAAGTTCTACAACGACGGTGCGGTGAACTTCCCCTACCTCTCCGACGGCATGTGGTTCCTCACGCAGCACAAGCGCTGGGGCCTGCTGAAGGAACACCCCGACTACCTCAAGGTGGCCACGGAGATCAACCGCATCGACATCTACAAGCAGGCTGCAGCCGCGACCAAGACCTCCGTTCCGAAGGACACGATGCGCAGCAGCAAGCTGATGGACGGCGTGATATGGGACGGCAAGGATCCGAAGAAGTACGCCGAGTCGTTCAAGGTCAATGCCTGAGGAGCCCGCCATGGTCAGTGCTGTCTTTCACTCCCCGCTCGAGGCTGCCCAAGGGCATCTCGCCCCACCGGCGCTCGCCAAGAAGTCCGCGGCCGCCTCTGTCCCGTCTGCAGAGCCCGCAGCACAGGAAGAGGCCACGCCGCTCGCCCCGCGCGACTTCAGCTGGATTTGGCTGCGCGTGCTGCCGCCGATCCTCGGCTTTTCGTTGCTGGTCCTGATCTGGGAACTCGTGGCGCTGAAAAGCACCACCGGCTTCCCGTCGCCGGCGGCCGTCTGGCAACAGGCGCTGACCGTGTTCAGCGACCCCTTCTACAGCAAGGGGCCCAACGACCAGGGCGTGGGCTGGAACGTGCTCTTGTCGCTCCAGCGCGTGGCGCTCGGCTTCGGCCTCGCCGCCGCGGTCGGCATCCCGGCCGGCTTCGCGATCGGCCGCTTCGAATTCTTCTCGCGCATGTTCAATCCGCTGATCAGCCTGCTGCGACCGGTGTCGCCGCTGGCCTGGCTGCCGATCGGCCTGCTGGTCTTCAAGGGCGCCAACCCGGCCGCGATATGGACCATCTTCATCTGCTCGATCTGGCCGATGATCATCAACACCGCCGTGGGCGTGCAGCGCGTGCCCAGCGACTACATGAACGTGGCCCGGGTGCTCAATCTTTCCGAGTGGAAGATCCTCACCAAGATCCTGTTCCCCGCCGTGCTGCCCTACATGCTGACCGGCGTGCGCCTCGCGGTCGGCACCGCCTGGCTGGTGATCGTGGCGGCCGAGATGCTGACTGGCGGCGTCGGCATCGGCTTCTGGGTCTGGGACGAGTGGAACAACCTCAACGTCGCCAACATCATCATCGCGATCTTCGTCATCGGCATCGTCGGGCTCGTGCTCGAGTTCGCGCTCATCAAGATCGCCACCGCATTCACGTTCGAAGAGGTGAAGGCATGAACCAAGACGGCAAGTACATCGAGATCCACGGCGTCGAGCAGCGCTTCAAGACGCCCAAGGGCAGCTTCCTGGCCCTGCGCGACGTGAACCTCGCGGTCGCCAAGGGCGAGTTCGTCACGCTGATCGGACATTCGGGCTGCGGCAAGTCCACGCTGCTGAACCTGATCGCCGGCCTGACGACGCCGACCCAGGGCACCCTGCTGTGCGCCAACCGCGAGATCGGCGGCCCGGGCCCCGAGCGCGCGGTGGTGTTCCAGAACCATTCGCTCTTGCCCTGGCTCACCTGCTACGAGAACGTCTACCTCGCCGTCGAGCGCGTGTTCGCTTCGACCGAGAACAAGACACAGCTCAAGGCGCGCACCGAAGCGGCGCTCGCGCTGGTCGGCCTCGCGCCGGCCGCGCAGAAGCGTCCGGGCGAGATCTCCGGCGGCATGAAGCAGCGTGTGGGCATTGCGCGCGCGCTGTCGATGGAGCCCAAGGTGCTGCTGATGGACGAGCCCTTCGGCGCGCTCGACGCGCTCACGCGCGCCAAGCTGCAGGACGAACTGCTCGCCATCGTGCAGAAGACACACAGCACGGTGGTGATGGTCACGCACGACGTCGACGAGGCCGTGCTGCTGTCGGACCGCATCGTCATGCTCACCAACGGTCCGGCCGCGACCATCGGCGAAGTGCTGGCTGTGGACATCCCGCGCCCGCGCAACCGCGTCGAGCTCGCGGAAGACCCGGTCTACGTGCACGCGCGCAAGGCCGTGATCGACTTTCTCTACACGCGCCAGGCGCACGTGGAGAAGGTCGCGGCCTGACGCACCATCGGCGACCCATGAACTCCGCGGCCGGCGAAGCCAGGCCCGTTCGTGGAACACCGCGGAACCGGCTTTGCCGGGCCGCTGGTGTTGCCCCCGGTGAGGGGGTTGGCGCAGCGACACGAAGTGCGCGCAGCCTGGGGGAGAGCCATGCTCACGACATGATGACCTGCAGGCTGTGTTCGTATGAAGCGGTCAAGCGGTCGAAGGTGTCGGCCAGCACCTCGCTGGCGCGCACCAGGTCGGCGCGCCCCTCGGCTCGGTCGGCATGGCGCACGCCGCGCACCAGCCTGAGCCATTCGTCGCGGGCGCCATGGAGCGCCTCGCGGATCTCGGGCGAGCTCAGCGGCGCACGCTCGAGCTCCAGCAGCGAGGCCTCGAAGGTGTCCATGGTGGGCGCGAGGCGGGCGCTCCACGCGCCCCCGGGCAGCATCGCGCCGAGCAGCGCGTCCTTGGCCAGGCGCTGGGCGCGCATGCGCTGCCGCCCGCAGAGATTGACGATGCGCAAGGCCCGGCGGCCGGCGGAGGATTCGAGCACGTCGGTGAGCGCCTCGGCGGCGACCAGCAGCTCTTCGCCGCTGGCGTCGATGGCGGCCAGCGAGGCCGCGGACAGCCGCGACGACAGCGCCGCATCCATGGCATCCCATGTCGAGCGCACGGCCGCCAACGCTTGCATCGAGGTCGAATCCAGCGGAAGGGAAGCCAGGTGATCGAGGTTGTCCTTGACCCGTTCGACCGACTGCGCCCGCAAGGCGCGGCTGCGCCGCGCATCCACATCGGCGAGCGCCTGCGCCGCCAGGCGCACCAGCCGCTGCGAGAGCATGCGCAGCTGCCCGGCACGGTTGATCGCCTCGGCCCACTGGGCCGCCTCGACCACCGAACGCGAGAGTTCGCCGACCCGCAGGTTGGCATGCATCGCGGCGCCGCGCAGCAGGCCGAAGGCGGCGTCCTCGCCGATGCCGCGAACCGACATCAGGAGGCCCTTGGCGCGGTCGACCCACTTGCGTTCGTCGAGGTGGGCGAGCGAACGCGCCAGCGTCTCGCGCAGCGCGGCCTCGCGCTGCCAGCGCGCCTGCGCGCGCGCCAGCACGGCGCGCAGGCTCTGCGCATCCAGGGTCTCGGCGCACGACCAGGCCTGCACGCCCAGTTCGACGAGCGCCTCGTGCGCCTGCGGCGCGAGCGGCTCGCTGACCACGACGACCGGATACGGCGGCGCGCCGGCCCAGGCCTGCAGCGCCGCCTGCAGATCGGGGATGGACGCCGGCCTGTGGATCAGCACCTGTTGCGGTGCGAGCATGGCGGCCTCCTGCACCATCGTGTCGCAGGTGCTGAAGCCGATGGCGGCGGCATCCGCATCCGCCAGCACTTGGCTCAGCGCCGCGGCATCGGAGTCAGGCAAGACGAGCAGGAGTCGAATCATGGAAGTTGGATCGCGAACAAGGGAGGCGAGCGCAGCATAGGCGAAGCACGCCTCTTGCGGCAGGCACGCGTCTTGCGTAGTGAAGAGCGCGGTGTAACGAAGCACCGCTTTGGTGAAGTCCTCGGCAACCGCGCCGACCCGGGTTCCGGCAGGGACTCGCTCGCCACCCCTCCATCCCGCCGGCGCCCGGCGGGGAACGCTTATCCATCGCCCATCCACGCAGCCTCGCCACGGCTGTGCGGATGCTCTACGCATTGCCACCGCCATGTCCAGCTTCAAGTCATTCCTGCGCTCCGGGCACGCACCCACCCTCTTTGCGGCCTTCTTCTACTTCATGTTCTCGTGCTGCATCTGGGTGCTGAACGGCGCGATGGCACCCTTCATCAGCGAGGCCTTCGAGCTGAATGCGGCGCAGAAGGGGCTGATGCTGTCGATCCCGATCATCGCCGGCGCGCTGATGCGCTTTCCGCTCGGCATCCTGTCGCAGTACATCGGGCGCAAGAACGCCACGCTGGTGGAGATGGGGCTGATCGCGGTGGCGATGCTTTTCGGCTTCTTCATGGTGCACAGCTTCAACGACCTGCTGGCGATGGGCGTGCTGCTGGGCATCGCGGGCGCCAGCTTCGGCGTTGCCCTGTCGCTGGGCTCGGGCTCATTCCCGCCGCAGCACAAGGGCCTGGCGATGGGGCTGGTGGGCGCCGGCAACGTGGGCACGGCGCTGTCGGTGCTGGTCGCGCCGCCGCTGGCGCAGTGGCTCGGTTGGCAGGCCGTCTACGGCGTGGCGGCAGTGGCCATCCTGGTACCGATGGCAGTGATGGTGCTGTTCGCCCAGGAGCCGCCGGACGTCGACAGCCACGCCAGCATGCGCGAGCACGTGGCCTGCCTGTTCGAGAAGGACGGCTGGGCCTTCAGCCTGATCTACGGCATCACCTTCGGCGGCTTCATCGGCCTCACCACCTTCCTGCCCTCCTACTACCACGACCAATTCGGCGTGAGCAAGGTGCAGGCGGGCCAGTTGACGATGCTGGCCGCTTTCATGGGCGCCGCGGTGCGCGTGATGGGCGGCTGGATCTCCGACCGCTGGGGCGGCGTCAACACGCTGACACTGGTGCTGGTGGTGTCCGCAGTCTCGCTGGCGTTGATCGGGCTGAGTTCCAGCTCGCTCGCGATCACCACGCTGCTGCTGATGGTGTGCTTCGCCGCCCTGGGCGCGGGCAACGGCGCGCTGTTCCAGCTGGTGCCGCTGCGCTGGCCGACGACCACCGCCGTGGCCGGCTCGATGATCGGCGAGATCGGCGCCCTGGGCGGCGGCCTGGTGCCCAATGCGATGGGCCTGTCGAAGCAGTACCTGGGCACCTACATGTGGGGCTTCATGCTGTTCGCGGTGCTGGCCCTGGTGATGCTCGGCGTGATGCGGGTCATGCAGATCCGCTGGACGCGGACCTGGGCCGAAAAGGGCGGGCGCGCACGCAGCGTACCGACCGGTCCGGCCGACGAGGGCGATCGGCCGGTTCGGCCGCTGCGCCGCAGCGCCGGACGTTGACGGCCATGCATCGCCCCCTCCCCCTCCTGCGCTCAGCGCGGCAGGAACAGCAGCCAGTAGACGAGCAGCGCGTTGAAGAGCAGCGACGCGGCCAGCGCGATCTTCCACAGCAGGGCCGGATCGCGCCGCGCGAGCGGCGTGGCAGTCGGCGCGCCGACGGGACGGGCCGCGCCTCGCTCGAGGGCCAGCAGCATCTCCTCGGCGGTCTCGAAGCGCTGCCGCGAATCGCGCGCCACCGCCTTGCGCACCAGATGGTCGAGCCAGATCGGCACGTCCGGCCGGATGCGCGACAGCGCCACCGGGTCGCGCCGGTAGCGGGCGATCTGGTAGGGCTCAATCTCGCCGTAGGGCAGGCGTCCGCCCAGCCACTGGTACAGCACCACGCCGAGGGCGAACAGGTCGCTGCCGGCATCGGGCACGGCGCCCTCCCATTGCTCGGGATTCATGAAGCTCGGCGTGCCGGCATGCAGCTCGCGCTGCGCCGCGCCCTCGCGGCCCGAGAGCGCCACGCCCAGGTCGAGGATGCGCCAGCAGCCGTCGTCGCCCAGGTGCAGGTTGCCGGGCTTGATGTCCCGATGCACCACGCCGTGGCGGTGCAGCCGGCCCAGCGCCTTGCAGATCTGGACCGCGGCAGCCACCACCTCGGCCACGTTCGGGCGCGTGCCGGAGCGCAGCATCTGCTCGACGGTGCGGCCGCCGTGCCAGTCGAACACGGTGTAGAGCGCGCTGGCCTCGGCTGCGCGTTCGTGCACGCGCACGAAGCCGGGCTCGCCGCGCACGCCCACGCGCAGGCCCAGCCAGGCCTCGTGCGCCAGCATGGCGCGTTCCTCGGGATCGCTGGCGCGCGAGGGGTGCAGGGTCTTGAGCGCGACCAGCATGCGGCTCTGCGCGTGGCGGGCCTGGTAGAGCCGATGAACGCCGGTGTCGGCGACCAGCGCGGTGATCGCGTAGCCGTCAAGCACCTCGCCCACCTTCAGGGCCGCGGGCGGGTCCAGGCGGCGCGCATCGCCCAGCTCGTCGTGCAGCTGGCGCGCATCCAGCCCCAGCACGCGGATGACCAGCGCGGTGGCGTTGTCGCGGGTGCCGGCGGCGATGGCGGCGTCGACCAGCGCGTCGCTGGCCTGCTGCGCGTTGGTGGCCAGCGCGAGCTCGGCGACGCGCGCGGGCTTCAGCACGCCGTGCACGCCATCGGTGCTGAGCACGAAGCAGTCGCCGATGCGCAGCTCGCCCTGCATGTAGTCGACGCGCACGTGGTCGTCCAGGCCCACCGCACGCGTCAGGCGGCTGCGCAGGTCGGGGTGGTCCAGCGCATGGTCGACGCTCAATTGCGTGGCCGCGCCCTCGCCCTTGCGCACGCGCCAGGCGCGCGTGTCGCCCACATGGGCCAGCGTGTAGCTCTGCCCGTGCAGGGCCAGGGCGGTCAGCGTGGTCATGGCGCTGTCCTGGCGGCGGCGCCGGTTGTGATCGGCAAGCCAGGCGTTCTGGGCGGCGATCAGGCGGTCCATCGCGACCGTCGGCTCCCAGGTGTCGGGCGTGGCGAAGTAGTCGCCCAGGAGGCCGATGACGGTGGTCTGCGCGGCCTCCAGCCCATGGCCGCCCGAAGAAACGCCGTCGGCGATCGCCGCGACCAGCCCGCGCGACTCCTCGCCGCGCGGCGCATGCACCGCGCCGGCGAAGTCCTCGTTCTGCGGGCGCGGCCCGCGGTGGCTGCTGTAGCCGATCTCTACTTCGAAGCTCATGGCGCGCGATTGTCCGCGCAAGCCGCGAGCCCCCTCTTTGCTTGAAAGGTCCCACCCCATGAAGAAGATGAAACTCGTGATGGTCGGCAACGGCATGGCCGGCGTGCGCACGCTCGAAGAGCTGCTGAAGATCGAACCCGATCTCTACGACATCACCGTCTTCGGCGCCGAGCCGCATCCCAACTACAACCGCATCCTGCTGTCGCCGGTGCTCGCCGGCGAGCAGACGGTCGACGAGATCGTGCTCAACAGCTGGGAGTGGTACGCCGAGAACCACATCACGCTGCATGCCGGCAAGAAGGTGGTCGAGGTCGATCGCGTCAAGCGCATCGTGCGGGCCGAGGACGGCACCGAGGCCGCCTACGACCGCCTGCTGATGTGCACCGGCTCCAACCCCTTCATGCTGCCCGTCCCGGGCAAGGACCTGAAGGGCGTGATCGCCTACCGCGACATCGCCGACACCGACTACATGATCGAGACCGCGAAGACGCACAAGAACGCGGTGGTCATCGGCGGCGGCCTCTTGGGCCTGGAAGCAGCCAACGGCCTGATGCTGCGCGGCATGAGCGTGACCGTGGTGCACGTCATGCCCTGGCTCATGGAGCGCCAGCTCGACGACGTGGCGGGCAAGCTGCTTCAGAAGTCGCTGGAAGACCGCGGCCTCAAGTTCCTGATCGGCGCGCAGACGCAGGAGCTGGTGGGCAACGATGAAGGCCGCGTTGCGGCCATCCGCTTCAAGGACGGCACCGAAGTCGCGGCCGACCTGGTCGTGATGGCCGTGGGCATTCGCCCCAACGTCGAGCTGGCCGAGAAGATGCGCCTCTACTGCAACCGCGGCATCGTGGTCACCGACACGATGCAGACCGTGACCGACGCGCGCATCTACTCGGTCGGCGAATGCGCGGCCCACCGCGGTATCGCCTATGGCCTGGTCGCACCCTTGTTCGAGCAGGCGAAGGTTGCAGCCAACCATCTGGCGCAGTTCGGCATCGGCCGCTACCTCGGTTCGCTGACTTCGACCAAGCTCAAGGTCACCGGCATCGACCTGTTCTCCGCCGGCGAGTTCATGGGCGGCGAAGGCACCGAGGAGATCGTGATGAGCGATCCCTTCGGCGGCGTCTACAAGAAGCTGGTGATCAAGGACGACAAGCTGGTCGGCGCCTGCCTCTACGGCGATACGGTCGACGGCAGCTGGTACTTCAAGCTCCTGCGCGACGGCCGCAGCGTCAGCGACATCCGCGACAAGCTGATGTTCGGCGAATCCAACATCGGAGACACCGGCCACGAGGGCCACAGCAAGGCCGCGAGCATGCCCGACGACGCGGAGGTCTGCGGCTGCAACGGCGTCACCAAGGGCACCATCTGCAAGGCGATCAAGGACAAGGGCCTGTTCACGCTCGAAGAGGTCAAGAAGCACACCAAGGCCAGCGCCTCTTGCGGCTCGTGCACCGGCCTGGTGGAACAGATCCTGATGTTCACCGCCGGCGGCGACTACTCGGCCACGCCGAAGAAGAAGGCAGTCTGCGGCTGCACCGACGCCAGCCACCAGGACGTGCGCGACGCGATCCGCAAGGAGCACTGGCTCACGCACGACGCGGTGTACCGCGGCCTCGGCTGGCGCACGCCCAACGGCTGCGCCACCTGCCGCCCGGCCGTCAACTATTACCTGATCTCGACCTGGCCCAAGGAGGCGAAGGACGATCCGCAGAGCCGCTTCATCAACGAGCGCAGCCACGCCAACATCCAGAAGGACGGCACCTACTCGGTGATCCCGCGCATGTGGGGCGGCCACACCACGCCCGACGAGCTGCGCCGCATCGCGGACGCGGCCGACAAGTACAAGATCCCGACCGTCAAGGTCACGGGCGGCCAGCGCATCGACCTGCTGGGGGTGAAGAAGGAGGACCTGGAGAACGTCTGGAAGGACATCGGCATGCCTTCGGGCTTCGCCTACGCCAAGTCGCTGCGCACGGTGAAGACCTGCGTCGGCAGCGAGTGGTGCCGCTTCGGCACGCAGGACTCGACGCAGATGGGCAAGGACCTGGAGCGCGCGCTGTGGGCCATGTACTCGCCGCACAAGGTCAAGCTCGCGGTCTCGGGCTGCCCGCGCAACTGCGCCGAGGCCGGCATCAAGGACGTGGGCGTGATCGGCGTCGATTCGGGCTGGGAGCTCTACGTGGGCGGCAACGGAGGCATCAAGACCGAGGTGGCGCAGTTCCTTGTGAAGGTCAAGACCTCCGCGGAAGTGATGGAGTACGCGGGCGCGTTCCTGCAGCTCTACCGCGAAGAGGGCTGGTACCTCGAGCGTACGGTGCACTACATCGGCCGCGTGGGCCTGGACTACGTCAAGAAGAAGATTCTCGAGGACGCCGAAGGCCGCAAGGCCTTGTGGGAGCGGCTGCAGTTCGCGCTCGACGGCGAACCGGACCCGTGGTTCGAATCGAGCCAGGCCTCGGTCGACGTGCGGCAGTTCACGCCCGTCGCCGTCGTCGACAACGCCGCCCAGCCGGCTTGAAAAAAGGAACACACCGATGAGCGAATGGAAAGTCATCTGCCGCGTCGACGACATCCCCGTGCTCGGCGCCCGCCGCGTGGCGCGGCCCGTGGGCGTGGACGTCGCGGTATTCCGCAATGCCGAGAACCAGGTGTTCGCGCTGCTCGACCGCTGCCCGCACAAGGGCGGTCCGTTGTCGCAGGGCATCGTGTTCGGCACCAGCGTGGCCTGCCCGCTGCACAACTGGGCCATCGGCCTGGACGACGGCTGCGCGAAGTCGCCGGACGAAGGCTGCACGCCGCGCTTCGCGTGCAAGGTCGAAGGCGAACAGGTCATGCTGGACGCGCGCGAACTGGCCACGCTGGCGCTCGACCTGGCTCCACCTCGCGCCGGCCCCGGCGCTGCGACGGCCGGCAAGCTGGGCGACGAGAGCTTCGACGTGCAGGCGCCGCACGGCATCTAGGTCCGGCTATGGAAAAAATCTAGCCTGCCATGGATGAAACCCGTTCTACCTGCCCTTACTGCGGCGTGGGCTGCGGACACGCCTTCGGCGGTCCGCTTCGCGGTGGACGTGAACGCCGCAGCCTGCATCTAGCCTGCCATGGTTGAAACCCGTTCTACCTGCCCTTACTGCGGTGTGGGCTGCGGCGTGGTCATCGAGTCCGATGGCGCGCAGATCACCGGCGTGCGCGGCGACCCCGATCACCCGGCGAACTTCGGCCGCCTGTGCACCAAGGGTTCGACCCTGCACCTCACGGCCAGCGCGGCGGTCACGCGGCAGACGCGGCTGTTGCAGCCGATGCGGCGTGCCGAGCGCGGCGCGACGCCTGAGACCGTCAGTTGGGACACCGCGCTCGATACCGCGGCCGACAAGTTCGCGCAGGTCATCGACGACCACGGCCCGGACGCCGTCGGCTTCTACGTCTCGGGCCAGCTGCTCACCGAGGACTACTACGTCTTCAACAAGCTGGCCAAGGGCCTGATCGGCACCAACAACATCGACACCAATTCGCGCCTGTGCATGAGCAGCGCGGTGGCCGGCTACAAGAAGACGCTGGGCGCCGACGCGCCGCCGGCCTGCTACGACGACCTGAAGCACGCCGCGTGTCTGTTCATCGCCGGCAGCAACACGGCCTGGGCGCATCCGATCCTGTTCCGCCGCATCGAGGATGCGAAGGCGGCCAACCCGGCGATGAAGATCGTGGTGGCCGATCCGCGCCGCACCGACACCTGCGAGATCGCCGACCTGCACCTGGCCATCCAGCCGGGCACCGACGTGATGCTCTTCAACGGCATGCTGCACCTGATGCTGTGGGAAGGCTGGACCGATGCGCGCTACATCGCCGCCCACACCAGCGGATTCGAGGCGCTCAAGGCCACGGTGCGCGACTGCACGCCCGATCGCGTGGCGCAGGTCTGCGGCATCTCGAAGGACGATCTGCTCACGGCCGCACGCCTCTTCGCCACCTCGGCAGCGACGCTGAGCCTCTACTGCCAGGGCTTGAACCAATCGTCGTCCGGCACTGCCAAGAACGCAGCGCTGATCAACCTGCACCTCGCGACCGCGCAGATCGGCAGGCCCGGCGCCGGCCCCTTCTCGCTCACCGGCCAACCCAATGCGATGGGCGGCCGCGAGGTGGGCGGCCTGGCCAACCTGCTGTCGGCGCACCGCGACCTCGCCAACCCGCAGCATCGCGCAGAGGTCGCCGCGCTCTGGGGCCTGCCCTCGGTGCCCGAGAAGCCCGGCAAGACCGCGGTCGAGATGTTCCAGGCCGCCGCCGACGGCGAGATTCGCGCGCTCTGGATCGCCTGCACCAATCCCGCGCAGTCGATGCCCGACCAGGCCACCGTGCGGCGCGCGCTCGAGCGCTGCGAATTCGTGGTCGTGCAGGAAGCCTTCTCGACCACCTCCACCTGCGACTTCGCCGACCTGCTGCTGCCGGCCACCACATGGGGCGAGAAGAACGGCACCGTCACCAACAGCGAGCGCTGCGTCTCGCGCGTGCGACCGGCCGTCGCGGCACCGGGCGAGACGCGCGACGACTGGGCCATCGCGATGGATTTCGCGCGCCGGCTCGAAGCACGGCTGGCACGCGCGAACACGCTGTTCCCCTATGCGAGCGCCGAAGCGGTCTGGAACGAGCATCGCGAATCCACGCGCGGCCGCGATCTCGACATCACCGGCATGAGCTACGCGATGCTCGAGGCCGCGCCGCGGCAGTGGCCGCTGCGCGAAGGCGAGACCACCGGCCGCGCGCGCCTCTACGAAGACGGCGTGTTCGCCACGCCCGACGGCCGCGCGCGCTTTGCCGACGTCGCCTACAAGCCGGTGGCCGAAGCACGCGAGGCGCGCTATCCGTTCTCGCTCAACACCGGCCGCTTGCGCGACCAGTGGCACGGCATGAGCCGCACCGGCACGCTGGGCCGCCTGTTCGGCCACGCGGCGGAGCCGACGGTGCAGATGCACGCGCAGGACATGGCGCGCCGCCAGTTGAAGGAGGGCGACCTGGTGCACGTCACCTCGCGGCGCGGCTCCATCGTGCTGCCCGTCGCCGCCAGTGCCGAGGTAGGGATGAGCCAGGCCTTCATCGCCATGCACTGGGGCGGCGAATATCTCAGCGGCCGCTCCAGCACCGGAGAGCCGCTCGCCGGCGTGAATGCGCTCACGACACCGGTCTTCTGCCCCGATTCGAAACAGCCGGAGCTCAAGCACGCAGCCGTCAAGATCCTCAAGGCCGAACTGCCCTGGTCCTTGCTGGCGCTCGCCTGGCTGCCGCGGGACGCGTCCCTAGACGTCCGCGAGGCCCTGCGCGCACTGATGCTGTCCTTCCCCTATGCCAGCTGCGTGCCGTTCGGCACCGGCGGCGCCCTGGAGGGCAGCGGGCCGGAGCGCACCGGTATCCTCTTTCGCGCGGCCGCCTACGACGCGCCTTCCAACGACGTGCTCGCCCGCATCGAGGGACTGCTGGGGCTCGGCGGCGCCGACACCTTGCGCTATGCCGATGCCAAGCACGGGCAGCGGCGCGCCGCGCGGCTGGTGCGCGAAGGCCAGGATGCGCACCTCGAAGGCTTCCTGCTGGCCGGCGACACGCGTGCGGAGGCCTGGATCAAGACCTTGCTGCAGGACCAGTTGCCCGCACAGGCCTATGGCCGCCAGCTGCTCAAGCCCGGCGCCGCCGCCCCGGCGGGCGTGGCGGCGCGCGGCAAGGTCATCTGCAGCTGCTTCGGCGTGACGCAGACCGCCATCGGCGAGCACCTGGCGGCCGCTACCGGGTCGGAGAGCGATCGCCTCGCCGCTTTGCAGGGCGCACTGAAGTGCGGCACCAATTGCGGCTCCTGCCTGCCCGAGCTCAAGCGCATGGTGCGCGCCAGCGCGGCACCGGCCTTGGCCGAGTAATCATGAGCACTTTGGCGGCTCCCCTTCCTGCCATCCAGGGCATAAGCGCAGCTGTATTGCGGCATAAGCCTTGCGGGACAATGGGCCTACCCATGGGAATCAGCCACTACATCAAGGAAATCGGCCGCGGCGCGCGCGGCGCGCGGCCGCTCGACCGAGAGCAGGCCGCGGACCTCTTCGGCCAGGTGCTCGACGGCACCGTGACCGACCTGGAGACCGGCGCCTTCTGCCTGGCCATGCGCATCAAGGGCGAGACGCCGGATGAGATGGCCGGCTTTCTCGATGCCACCCACGCGCGCCTGGCGCGCTTTCCCGCCACCGGCCGGCCGCTGGTGGTGCTGCCCAGCTACAACGGCGCGCGCCGGCTGCCGGTGCTCACGCCCTTGCTCGCGCTGCTGCTGGCGCGCGAAGGCCTGCCGGTGCTGGTGCATGGCGCGGCCACCGAATCGACCCGGGTGCTGGCCTCCAACGTGCTCGCGGCGTTCGACGTGCCGCCGCTTGCGGCCATCCGGCCGATCGCGAACGGCGAGGCGGTCTTCGCGCCGACCGAGCTGCTCAGCCCCGGCCTCAAGCGCCTGCTCGACGTGCGCCGCGTGGTGGGCTTGCGCAATCCCGGCCACAGCGTCGTCAAGCTGATGCAGCCGACGCAAGGCGCCTGCGTGGTGGTGGGCAGCTACACGCACCCCGCCTACGCCGAGTCGATGGCGGCGACCTTCGAGCTGCTGGGCATGACCGCCCTGCTCTCGCGCGGGCTCGAAGGCGAGAGCGTGGCCGACCCGCGCCGTACCGCGCAGGTCGACGGCTTCGTGCACGGAAAGCGCATCACGCTGCAGAGCCAGCAGCCCGGCACGCAGTCCGAGGTGCCCGGCCTGCCTCAGGAAATCGACGTCGCAACCACGGCCGACTACACGCGGCGCGTGCTGGCCGGCCAACTGCCGGTGCCCGGCGCGATCGCGCAACAGGTCGAGCACGTCCTGCAACTGGCGCGACAGACGGAGCACGCATGAGCCACCCTTCCCATCACGGTTCCCTCGGCAGCTGCACCCTGGTCGGCGCCGGTCCCGGCGATCCCGAGCTGCTGACGATCAAGGCCGTCAAGGCCATCCAGGCGGCGACCGTGCTCCTGGTCGACGACCTGGTCAGCGAGGAGATCCTGGCCTATGCGCGGCCCGGCGCCCGCATCGTCCATGTCGGCAAGCGCGGTGGCTGCAGGAGCACGCCGCAGGCCTTCATCGAGCGGCTCATGATCACGGCGGTGCGCGAGGGCGAGACCGTGGTGCGCCTCAAGGGCGGCGACCCTTTCATCTTCGGCCGCGGCGGCGAGGAGGTGGAGCACCTGCGTGAAGAAGGCATCGAGGTGCGGGTGATCAACGGCATCACCGCGGGCCTCGCCGCCGTCACCGCGCTGGGCGTGCCGCTCACGCACCGCGACCACGCGCAGGGCGTGGTGTTCGTCACCGGCCACGCCAAGACCGGCCATGCGGCCGACCAGCATCCGACCGACTGGCGGCAGCTGGCCGCCACGGCGCGCGATGCACGGCTCACGCTGGTGATCTACATGGGCGTCACGGGCGTAGCCCACATCCAGGACGAACTGCTGCACGGCCTGGCGGGCGACACGCCGGTGGCCGTGATCCAGCATGCGAGCCTGCCGCAGCAGCGCCATATCGCGACCACGCTCGCTCGCCTGCCCTTCGACCTGGCGGCCGCCGGGCTCGGCAGTCCGTCGGTGATCGTGGTCGGCGACGTGCTGCGCGGCCTGGCCGCGGCGGGCCTGCCGGCGACGCGCTTCGGCACCTGAATCGGCCGTTCGGCCTGTCGGCATGTTCCGGCGCCGCCCCTAGAATCCTGCAGCCCTCGAACACGGGCGGGAGATCAGGATGCTGGAGCTCGACAAACTCAACGAATTCACCGAAAGCCACGGCCAGCTCCAACGCGGCAAGGGGCTGGTCACGGGCACCATCGCGCTGTCGCTTGCAGTCCTGTGCTTCCTGGGCGTGCTGGTCTTCCATTTCCCGCAGTACCTCAGCACGCCCGAGCTGCGCCGCAGCTACGACGTCGACGCGATGCGCATCGTGCTGCTCGCGGCAATGGTGATTTCCGGCGGCCTCTCGCTGGTGAACATCATCTTCAACCGCTCGCGCTGGCTCTCCTCCTTCGCCTTCCTGCTGGTGGCGGCGGCGGCGCTGCTCGGCGGGCACAAGGTGCCGGTCAACGACTTCGCCGACAACACGCCCTACATCGGGTTGGACTGGTTCATCCTCGACCTCTTGGGCTCCTCGCTGATCTTCATCTTCATCGAGAAGCTGTTCGCGCACCGCAAGGACCAGCCGGTGTTCCGCGCCGAGTGGCAGACCGACTTCCACCACTTCGTCGTCAACCACATGATCGTGGGCTTCGTGCTGCTCGCGACCAACCTGCTGGTGCACAAGCTCTTCGGCTGGGCCGCCAACGACGGCGTGCGCGGCTGGGTCGCAGGGCTGCCCTTCTGGGCCGGCGTGCTGCTGATCATCCTGGTGGCCGACCTGGTGCAGTACTGGACGCACCGCGCCTACCACGAGGTGCCGCTCCTGTGGCGCCTGCACGCGGTGCACCACAGCGTGAAGAGCATGGACTGGATGGCCGGCTCGCGCCAGCACATCCTCGAGCTGCTGATCACGCGCACCCTGGTGCTGGCGCCGATCTACGTGCTGGGCTTCAGCAAGGAAGTGATCGACGCCTACATCGTGGTGGTCGGCTTCCAGGCGGTCTTCAATCACTGCAACGTGAGCGTGCGCCTCGGGCCGCTGCGCTACCTCATCGTCACGCCCAACTTCCATCACTGGCACCACAGCCAGGACGACGAGGCGATCGACAAGAACTACGCCGCGCACTACGCCTTTCTCGACTACCTCTTCGGCACGGCCGTCAAGAGCACCAGGCTGTGGCCCGAGCGCTACGGCGTGGTCGGCGACTACGTGCCCAACGGCTTCTTCAAGCAGCTGAAGTTCCCCTTCGTGTGGAAAGGATGAGCGCCGCCCGGCCGCCCGAAGGCGCTCGCACCGCAGCGCGCAGCGCGGAGGTTTGCTGAATGACCGCGTTCGACGCAGTCGTCATCGGCGCCGGGGCGGCCGGTCTTTTTTGTGCAGGACTCGCCGGTCAGCGCGGCCTCAAGGTACTGCTCATCGACCATGGCGAGCGCATCGCCGAAAAGATCCGCATCTCGGGCGGCGGGCGCGCCAATTTCACCAACCGCGACCTGGACGTGCGCGCGCCGCAGCGCCATTTCATCGGCGACAACCCCCATTTCTGCCGCTCGGCGCTGTCGCGCTACACACCGCAGCAGTTCATCGAACTGGTGCAGCGCCACGGCATCGCCTTCCACGAGAAGCACAAGGGCCAGCTCTTCTGCGACGGCAGCTCGCAGCAGATCATCGACATGCTGCTGGCCGAATGCGCGGCCGGCGGCGTCGCGCACTGGCAGCCCTGCAGCGTCGGCGAGATCGCGTTCTCCGGTGAGGCCGGCTTTCGGATCGAAACCAGCCGCGGCGTCGTCCAGGCACCCAAGCTGGTGATCGCGACCGGCGGCCTTTCCATTCCGCAGATCGGCGCCAGCGATTTCGGCTACCGGATCGCTGCGCAATTCGGCCTGCGCGTGGTCGCGCCGCGCCCCGCCCTGGTGCCGCTGACCTTCGGCGGCGAAGCCTGGTCGCCCTATGCCGAGCTGGCCGGCCTGGCGCTGCCGGTGCAGATCGAGACCGGCACAAAGAAAGAGCGCGCGATGTTCCTGGAAGACCTGCTCTTCACCCACCGCGGCCTCTCGGGCCCCGCGGTGCTGCAGATCTCGAGCTACTGGCAGCCGGGTGCGCCGCTCACCATCGACTTCGCACCCGGGGTGGACGTGCGGGCTTCGCTCGGCGAGGCCAAGCAACGCTCGCGCAAGCGCATCGGCAACGAGCTGGCCGCGCTGGTGCCCTCGCGGCTGGCGGACGCCTGGGTCGGGCAGGAGGCGGCGCTGCAGCGCCCGATCAACGAGGCCGCCGACCGGGCGCTGGCGGCGCTGGCCGAACGCATCGCACGCTGGCAGATCACGCCCAGCGGCACCGAGGGCTACAAGAAAGCCGAGGTCACGGCCGGCGGCATCGACACCCGCGAGCTCTCGTCCCAGACCATGGAATCGAAGCAGCGCGGCCTGTACTTCATCGGCGAAGTGGTCGACGTGACCGGCTGGCTAGGGGGTTACAACTTCCAGTGGGCCTGGGCCAGCGCGCATGCCTGCGCGCACGCGTTATAATGTCGGGCTAACTTTGGCCTCCCCTCAACGGCCTACCCCATTTTTCAGTTGAGGAACCCGGCCCGGGGCCCGATCTTCCCCAGGCCAAATTCAACAAGACCGATTTTTAAATGACCACCATCCGCGTTAAAGAAAACGAGCCCTTCGACGTCGCGCTGCGCCGCTTCAAGCGCACCATCGAAAAGCTCGGCCTGCTGACCGACCTGCGTGCCCGCGAGTTCTACGAAAAGCCGACCGCCGAGCGCAAGCGCAAGAAGGCCGCAGCGGTCAAGCGCCATTACAAGCGCGTGCGCAGCATGCAGCTTCCCAAGAAGCTGTACTGAGCATCCGCCGCGCTGGCGTCGAAGCCAGCGTCCGGTTCAGAGCCGCGCCAGGGATACCTGCCGCGGCTTTTGTTTTTAGCCTGTCAAGAAAGCCTGCCATGAGCCTCAAGGACCAGATCACCGAAGACATGAAGACCGCGATGCGCGCCAAGGACTCGGAGCGCCTGGGCACCATCCGCCTGCTGCTCGCCGCCCTCAAGCAGAAGGAAGTCGACGAGCGCATCGAACTCGACGACGCGATGGTCGTGGCCATCGTCGACAAGCTGGTCAAGCAGCGCAAGGACTCGGTCGCCGCCTTCACCCAGGGCGGCCGCACCGACCTGGCCGACAAGGAAGCCGCCGAGATCAAGGTGCTCGAGGTGTACCTGCCCCAGCGCATGGGCGCGGACGAGATCGCCGCGGAAGTGAAGGCCATCGTGGCCGAACTCGACGCCAAGGGCCCCGGCGACATGGGCAAGGTCATGGGCGCCGTCAAGACCCGCCTGGCCGGCAAGGCCGACATGGGCCAGGTCAGCGCCGCGGTGAAGGCTGCGCTCTCGGGCGGCTGAGGGTGAAGGCACGCACCGCGATCCACAAGGCTTGCGCCTGCCTGGTGGACGATAGCGACCGCTTGCTGGTCTTCCATCACCCGGGCGACAGGGGCATGCAGTTGCCCAAGGGCACGGTCGAGCCCGGAGAAGCGCCCGAAGATGCGGTGCGGCGCGAACTGCTGGAAGAGTCGGGCATCGACTACCGCGGCGAACTGCAGCCGCTGGGCACGCTGGAGCGCGAATGCGAGGCCGGCATCGAAGGCAACGTGCACCGGCATGCCCAGCTCTGGCACCTGTTCCTGATGCGCGCGCCGGCGCCGCTGCCCGAAACCTTCGACCATGTGGCCATGGGCAGCCCCGAAGAAGACGGGCTCGTGTTCAGCTTCAGCTGGCTGGCGCCGGATGCACCCCTGGAGGGATTCACCTTGCCCTACCTCAACGCCATCGCCAGGGTGCGCGAGGCGCTCCCGCTGGACCTTCCGACGCCTCCCGCTTAGCATTGCCTCTGCGCAGGGATTGCGAGCGATCGGACGATCGAGAAAAGGAGTTCGGTTTTCCGCCTTCGGTCACGCAATCTCGGAGCTGCTGGACCGGCTCTCGATCGGGCCGCGATGCATCTATCTACATGATTACGGGGCCCCAGTGGGTTTTCACATCGCCATGCAGGCGCCCGACCGAGTTTGGGGCCTCATCGTTCAGAACGCCAACGCTCATCGAACCGGGCTCGGTCCGCAATGGGATGCGACGCAAGCCCCCGCCTTCGCTGCTGCTCCGGGGAAGGCAGGATCCATTCTTTGATCTCGCCGATGTCCTGTCCTGGAGGCAGGACCTTCCGCGGATGGAAGTCCACGTTTTCGACGCCGGCCATAAGCTGCTCGAGACACACGCCGCCGCAGCAGTGCCGCTCATGCTCGACTTCATCAGGCGTACCCGACCGCGCGTGTCCGCTCTATAGTGCGGGCGCCGATACCGGCCTGGAGACCGCGGTCATGCAAGCACTTCCCCGCCAATGGAGCACGGACGTCGTGCCCGGTTCGCAGCGCCTGGACTACTGGGTCGGCGCAGTGTGCGAAGCCTTTCTCGAGATGGACGTCACGAGCTCGCGCCGCGAAGCCTTCAATGCCCGTCTCGTCCATCAGCCGCTCGGGCCGATCGCGGTCAACCGGGTCCAAGCCAGCGCGCAGGACGTGTACCGGACGCACTCCGCCATCGGCCGCAGCCGCGACAACTTCTACTACCTGATCAGCCAGTTCGACAGCCCGTGGAGCGTGGTGCAGCGCGGCCGCGAGACGGCGCTCGCCGCCGGAGACGCCGTGCTGGTCGATTCCCGGGAGCGCTACGAATTCCACTTCCGCGAAGGCGTGCATTGCGCGTCGCTGCAGCTGCCGATCGCCTGGGCCGAGCGCTGGCTTCCTGGCGGGCCCGACAGCGTCGCTCGCCGCATTGCGGGAGACGCCGGCTGGGGTCTTGCGCTGCGCGGCCTGCTGGCCAACCTGTCGCCGGAATTCGCCGCCGCCCCCGGGCTGCCGCCGGCACTGCTAGTCGACCAGCTCGGCGTACTGCTCAGCCTGGCGATGCCCGGCGCAGCGCCGCCTGACGATCCCCGGGGCGCCGACATTCGACGGCGTGCGATGGATCTGCTGGCGCAGCGCCTCGGCGAACCCGGCCTGGTCGCGCAGGACGTCGCAGATGCCCTGGGCGTGTCCTTGCGCAGCCTGCATCGCGCGTTCGCGTCGGGCGAGAGCTTCGCGCGCTCGCTGCGCCGGCTGCGGATGGAGGAGGCGGCGCGCCTGCTGGCCTCGCGCCGCTTCGCGCGAACCAGCAGCGCCGAGATCGGGCGGCGTTGCGGCTATCTCGACGCCTCGCATTTCGTGCGCCATTTCCGCGCCGAGCACAGCATCACGCCGAGCCGGTATCGCCGGCTGGCGCTGGACGGCTGCGGCTGACACGCAACGGCCATCCGCTCGGCGCGCATCGGCCAGCGGCAGGCCCGAAGCGCCGCTAACTTGCACGCCTCTGCATCTCGAGGAGGCTGAAATGGCGGATACCTATGTTCTCGTTCACGGCGCCTGGCACACGGGCGAGTTGATGGAGCCGGTGGCTGAGGCCATCCGGGCCCAGGGCCATACCGTGCACTGCCCGACCCTGGCCGGCAACCGTCCCCATGATTCGCGCAGCGCCATCGGACTGACCGAGGCGGTGCAGTCGCTGGCCGACTACATCGCGGCGCATGCGCTGCAGGACGTGCGCCTGGTCGGCCATAGCTATGGCGGCATGGTGATCTCGGGCGCGATGAACCTGGTCGCCGAACGCGTGCGGCGCCTGGTCTACTGGAATGCCTTCGTGCCGCTTCACGGCGAGTGCCTGAACGACATGGCCCCGCCGCATTACAAGGCGCTGTTCGACGGCATCGCGGCGCAGAACGACGACGCAGTGATGCTGCCCTTTCCGATCTGGCGCGATGCTTTCATCAACGACGCCGATCTGGCGACGGCGCAGCGCACTTACGAGATGCTCAATCTGCATCCCTACCGGACCTTCACCGAGCCCTTGAGCCTGCGCACCGAGCTGGCCGCGCTGGAGGTCGGGAAGTCCTATCTCAATTGCCAGCAGGACAGCGCGATGCCGCACAGCCTTCCGTGGCATCCGCGCCTCTCGGAACGGCTGGGGCTGTTCCGGCTGGTCGAGTGCCCGGGCAGCCACGAGCTTTGCTTCACCGACCCCGCGCTCCTGGCGCGCAAGATGATCGAAGCCGGGCGAGATTGAGCGATCGAACGCGCGTCAGCTGCCGGCGACCTTCATCCGGTTCACCAGGATCGAGCCGGTGGTCTTGGCGCCGTAGTTGTAGGCATCGGCGCCGACCGCCTCGATGCCGAGCAGCATGCTCTTGAGATTGCCGGCGATCGTGATCTCCTGCACCGGGAAGGCGATCTTGCCGTTCTCGACCCAGAAGCCGCTGGCGCCGCGCGAGTAGTCGCCCGTCACGTAGTTGACGCCCTGCCCCATCAGCTCGATCACGAAGAGGCCGGTGCCGAGCTTGGCGAGCATCGCGTCCAGGTCGTCGCCCGGCTTCGTCTGGCGCGAGCTCAGCGTCAGGTTGTGCGAGCCGCCGGCATTGCCGGTGGTCTTCATGCCCAGCTTGCGCGCCGAGTAGGTGCTCAGGAAGTAGCCCTCGAGCCGGCCGCCGTCGACCACCTTGCGCTTGCGCGTGGTCACGCCCTCGTCGTCGAAGGGCGAGCTGCCCTTGCCGCGCAGGACGTGCGGGTCTTCGAGCACGTCGATGTGCTTGGCCAGCACCGGCTTGCCGAGCGAGTCGAGCAGGAAGCTGCTCTTGCGGTAGAGCGCGCCGCCGCTGGTGGCCTGCACCAGGCCGCCCAGCAGCCCGGCCGCCATCGGCGACTCGAAAAGCACCGGGCATTCGGTCGTCTTGATTTTGCGCGACTTGAGGCGGCTCAGCGCGCGTTCCGCCGCATAGCGCCCGACGGCCGCCGGGCTCGCCAGCTCGTCGGCCGAACGCATCGAGCTGTACCAGGCGTCGCGCTGCATGTCGTCGCCCTTGCCCGCGATCGGCGCCACCGAGATCGAATGGCGCGAGCTCGCATAGCCGCCGCGGAAGCCGCGCGTGTGGGCGCTGAAGAAATGGCTTTGCTGCGCCGAGACGCCCGCGCCTTCGCTGTTGGTGATGCGCTTGTCCGTCGCGAGCGCCGCGGCCTCGCATTCGAGCGCCAGCGCAGCGGCCTGCTCGCTGCTGATGTCCCAGGGATGGAACAGGTCGAGATCGGGCTGGCCGCTGACGATGTCGGCTTCGTCGGGCAGGCCGCTGACCGGATCTTCGGCTGTGAAGCGCGCGATGTCGTAGGCTGCCTGCACGGTCTGCGCGATGGCCGCCTCGGAGAAGTCGGAGGTGCTGGCATTGCCGCGGCGGTGGCCCACGTAGACCGTGACGCCGAGCGACTTGTCGCGGTTGCGTTCGACGTTCTCCAGCTCGCCCTTGCGCACGGAGACGCTCAGGCCGCAGCCTTCGGACGCCTCGGCGCCGACGTCGGTGGCGCCGAGCTTCTTGGCATGCGCCAAGGCCGAATCGACCAGATTTTCGAAGAAGGGGCGGGTGTAGGCGAAGCCGGAATCGGCGCGCGAGGAAGATGTGCTCATGTGTTGGCTATGATACTTGCGCCCCCTGTTCCCGATGGTGCGGCCAACGATTGCCTCTATGCCCCGCAAACCCAAAAAAGGCTACTTCGTCCGCGGCCAGTTCGTGGCCGAAGGCAGCGAACTCGATCTGGAGCTCAAGCGCGAGCTCAAGGGCACCGACGCAGCAAGCAGGACCGATCTCAAGCGCGAAAGCACCGAACTGCAGGCGCTGGGCGAAGCCCTGCTCACGTTGCGCGCCAGCCTGCTCGACAAGCTCGACCTCGGCGAAAAGCTGAAGGACGCGATCGAAGAAGCCAAGCGCATCACCAATTTCGAAGGCAAGCGGCGCCAGATGCAGTTCATCGGCAAGTTGATGCGCGGCCTCGATGCGGCCACCCTCGACGCCGTGCGCAGCGCACTCGACGAGCAGAACCGCGGCCCGGCCCAGGAGACGGCGATCCTGCACGACGCCGAACGCTGGCGCGACCGCCTGATCGCCGACGACGACGCGCTCGGCGGCTGGATCGAGACCCATCCCGGCACCGACGCCCAGCAGCTGCGCGCACTGGTGCGCCAGGCCCGCAAGGACATCAAGGCTGGACCGCCCGGCGAAGCGCCGCGCCAGGGCAAGGCCTACCGCGAGGTGTTCCAGATCGTGCGTGCGCAGCTCGAGGTGCACGGCACCGATGACCACGCGGCCGAGGCCTCGGCGCAAGCGCGCGAGGAGGACGCATGAGTGAAGCGAGCGCCTTCGATCCGGTTCGCATCGGCATCGTCTCGATCAGCGATCGCGCCTCGAGCGGCGTCTACGAGGACAAGGGCCTGCCCGCCCTGCAGCAGTGGCTGCAGCGGGCGCTGCGCAACCCGATCCATTTCGAGCCGCGGCTGATTCCCGACGAACAGGCCGGCATCAGCGCGGCGCTGATCGAGCTGGTGGACGCCGGCTGTTCGCTGGTACTGACGACCGGCGGCACCGGGCCGGCGCTGCGCGACGTCACGCCGGAAGCGACGCTCGCTGTCGCCCACAAGGAAATGCCGGGCTTCGGCGAACAGATGCGGCAGATCAGCCTGCGCTTCGTGCCGACGGCGATTCTTTCCCGCCAGGTGGCGGTGGTCCGCGATCGCAGCCTGATCATCAACCTGCCAGGGCAGCCGAAGGCGATCGCGGAGACGCTCGAAGGATTGAAGGATCCTCAGGGCGCACAGGTGGTAGCGGGCATCTTCGCCGCGGTGCCCTACTGCATCGACCTGATCGGCGGGCCTTATCTGGAAACCGATGAATCGGTGTGCAAGGCGTTCCGGCCGAAGTCGGCGATTCGGCCGCGTTGAATTCATCTCTTGCTCCCTCTCCCTCTCCCTCTCCCTCTCCCTCTCCCTCTCCCTCTGGGAGAGGGTTGGGGTGAGGGCACACGGGCGTTCGATCTGTACGTTGCGCTTGTTCTTGAGGCTGGAGCCGGGAATTCGCCCCGGCGGGCGACTCACTTTCTTTTGCTTCGCCAAAAGAAAGTAAGCAAAGAAAAGGCGACCCCACCGTGCGTGTCCCCTGCGCTTCGCTCCGGGGCAACCTGCGGTGCTCGCTTCAGGCGGGGTCCGCGCAAACTCGCTGCGCTCAAACACGCGCGGCCCTTTATCCGCCTGAAGCTGCGCTCCTCGGCACGCCCAGAGGGGATTGAACAAGAACGCGCCATGGCGCGTACTTGTGTGGGGGTTGGCTGTTGGGGTTCTTGGCGGCCGAGCGAAGCGAAGGCCCGACCCACTCCCCTCTGGCTGCGCCGAGGAGCGCAGGGGCGTCGGCCGCACGCCTGCCGAAGGACAGGCGTGCTTCGTGATCTGACTTGCCGCAGCTGTTTGAGCGCAGTGAACGCAGCGAGTTCTGCGGCAGGCCGGCGAACCGAGCACCGCAGGTTGCCCCGGAGCGAAGCGCAGGGGTCGCAGACAGTGGGGTCGCCTTTTCTTTGGTTACTTTCTTTTGGCGACGCAAAAGAAAGTGACTCGCCCGCCGGGGCGAATTCCCGGCCCCGGCCTCAGCAAAGAGCAGCAGCGATTCAAAGGCCCAGACCCTCACCCCAACCCTCTCCCAGAGGGAGAGGGAGCAAGTCACTTCCCAACCAGTTGCGTCAACCGCTCCGCCTCGAAGCACTCCTCCCGCGCCGCGTCGCCCGGCACGCAATCCTTCTTTCCCGGCTGCGCGGACAAGGCCTCGATCGCCTTCCACAGCAGCGCGATCTGGTGATCCTGGCTCGACGCGTTGTCGATCAACCCCTTCATGGCCTGCGACAACGGGTCGTCTTCCATCGTGATCCCGTAGGCCGTGAACTTCCTGTCGGCGCTCGTGACATCGGCACTGGTGCCTGCCTTCGACGGAATGATGCGCGCCGGAATCCCCACCGCCGTCGCGCCCGCGGGCACTGGCTTGATGACGACGGCATTGCTTCCGATCTTGGCGCCGTCGCCGACCACGAAGCCGCCGAGCACCTTGGCGCCGGCGCTGACCACCACGTCTTTTCCCAGCGTCGGATGCCGCTTGGCGCCCTTGTAGAGCGAGGTGCCGCCGAGCGTCACGCCCTGGTAGATCGTGCAGCCGTCGCCGATCTCGGCGGTCTCGCCGACCACCACGCCCATCGCATGGTCGAAGAACACGCGGTCACCGACGATCGCACCGGGATGGATCTCGATGCCGGTGAACCAGCGCGAGCATTGCGAGATGAAGCGCCCGATCCACTTCAGGCCGTGGCCCCAGCACCAGTGCGCAAGGCGGTGCAGCACCACGGCATGCAGGCCCGGATAGAGGGTCAGCACTTCCCAGCGCGTCCGCGCGGCCGGATCGCGGTCGAGGATGCACTGGATGTCGGAGCGCAGGCGCGAGAACATGGATGTTCTTGTTATGGCTATATGGGCCGCGCAGTCTAAGGGCTCGGGTCTTCGCGTACCGGTGATGGGGTTTTCCGTGCCGCATCCGCCATGGCCTTGGCGATGCCGCGCAGGATATGGATCTCCTCCGGCGTCGGCTGGGCGCGGTTGAAGAGCTGCTGCAGCCGCGGCATCAGCTTCTTGGGCGCCTCGGGATCCAGGAAGCCGATCTGCACCAGCGAGCGCTCCCAGTGTTCGAGCATGCCGGCCAGGGCGCGCGCATCGGCCGCAGGCGACGGCGCAGTGGCATCGCGCACCGCGTAGCCGCCGAGCGCGAGCCGCCATTCGTAGGCGATCACCTGGATCGCCGCGCCCAGGTTCAGCGAGCCGAAGCCCGGATCGGTCGGAATGCTGAGCGCGACATGGCAGCGATAGACATCCTCGTTGCGCATGCCGAAACGCTCCGAGCCGAACAGGAAGGCCACGTGCTGCCCCTCCTGTTCCGCGAGCGGCTCCAGGTGCTCGCGCGGCGTGCGCGTAGGCGGGCCGAAGTCGCGCGGCACCATCGCGGTCGCGCACAAGTGGGTGACGCCGTCGAGCGCCTCGTCCAGCGTCTCGACGATGCGCGCGTTGGCCAATACGTCCAGCGCCCCGCTCGCGCGCTGGATGGTCTCCTCGCGCCGCAGCACGTTGGCCCAGCGCGGCGCCACCAGCACCAGGTCGCCGAAACCCATGGTCTTCATGGCGCGCGCGGCAGCGCCGACGTTGCCGGCGTGGCTGGTCTGGATCAGGATGAATCGGGTGCGCATGTAAAATCTCCCGATTCTCGCCGCCCGCATCGCCGGGCCGCATCCCAGGGCGCATTCCGGCGCCGCCAGCCGTTCTTCTCACAATCCAATGTCGTCCCCCAACCTGCACCCCATGCTCAACGTGGCCGTCAAGGCCGCCCGCGCCGCCGGCGCCATCATCAACCGCGCCGCGCTCGATGTCGAAGCGGTGCGCATTTCGCAGAAGCAGGTCAACGACTTCGTGACCGAAGTCGACCACGCGAGCGAGCGAGCGATCATCGAGACGCTGCTCGGCGCCTACCCGGGGCACGGCATCCTGGCCGAAGAATCGGGCACCCAGCACGGCGCCAAGGATTCCGACTACGTCTGGATCATCGATCCACTGGACGGCACCACCAACTTCATCCACGGCTTCCCGGTCTACTGCGTCTCGATCGCGCTCGCGGTCAAGGGCAAGGTCGAGCAGGCCGTCATCTACGACCCCAGCCGCAACGACCTCTTCACGGCCACCAAGGGCCGCGGCGCCTTCATGAACGACCGCCGCCTGCGCGTCAGCAAGCGCACGCGGCTCAGCGAGTGCCTGATCTCGACCGGCTTTCCCTTCCGCACCGGCGACAACTTCAAGCAGTACCTGGCCATCATGGCCGACCTGATGCCGCGCGCGGCGGGCCTGCGCCGCCCCGGCGCGGCCGCGCTCGACCTGGCCTACGTGGCGGCCGGCTTCACCGATGCCTTCTTCGAAACCGGCCTCAACATCTGGGACGTGGCGGCCGGCTCGCTGATCGTCACCGAAGCGGGCGGGCTGATCGGCAACTTCACCGGCGAGCCCGATTTCCTCGATCAGCGCGAATGCCTTGCCGGCGCGCCGCGCATCTACGGCCAGCTGGTGCCGATCCTGGCCAAGTATTCGAAGTTCGCCGGCGTCGACGACAAGCTGCGCGCCAGCGACCGCGTGCGCGCCGTCGATCCCTCGGCCCACGCGGGCGACGTCTACGCGCGCAGCACCGTCGTCGGTACGCAGGCCGATGCCGACGCACCGGCCGATACGGCAGCGGCGCCGGCGCCGCGCAAGCTCACGCGCCTGCGCCGCGAGGCGCCCATCGGGCCCGCCGAGGGCGACACCTCCGCCGAGTGATGCAGGCGCAGCGCGCCACCGGGAACCGGGGCCGCGCCGCGCTGCGCGTGGCGCTTTCGCACTACGTCGCGAACGGCCTGTCGGTGGCCTTCGGGCTGATGCTGATCTCCGGCGGCGTGCACCTGCTGCTGGGCACGCTCGCCGCCTCGGCAGCGGCCGTCGGCGTGATCGTCAGCGCGCCGCCCGACCTGCCCGGCCCGCGCCGCGGCAAGTTCTGGCAGATGCTGCCCTCGCCGCTGATCGGGCTGCCGCTGTTTTTCTTCGTGCAGTTGCTGCACTCGGCGCCGCTGCGCCTCGGCCTGCTGCTGGTGCCCGCGACCTTCCTCGCTTTCGTGGCCATGGCGTGGGGGAAGCGCGGCATCCCGATCGCGATCGCGGTCATGTTCTCGATGATCTTTTCGATGGCCACGCCCGCGCCCACGGGCATGGCCGAAGCGCTCCAGCGCACGCTGCACTTCGGCATCGGCGCAGGCCTCTACGTGATCTACGCGGTGCTCGCCAACCATGCGCTCAACGGCCGCTACCGCGTGCAGGCGATGGCCGACGTGCTGCTCTCGCTGGCAGCGCTGATGCGCACCGAGGCTCGCCAGTTCACGCCCAGGGACGATTCCGGCGACGTGCGCGAAGTGCCGGCGCCGCTGCTCGGCCAGCTGCTGCGCGAGCAGGCCGCGCTGGCCGACCAGCTGCAGGCCACGCGCGACATCGTGCTCGAATCGCCGCGCACGCCGCGCCGGCAGCGGCTCGCCGGCATGCTGGTGCTGGTGCTCGAGCTGCGCGACCTGCTGCTGGCCAGCGAACTCGACCTCGACGCGCTCAAGGCGCATCCCGGCCATGCTGCGGCGCTCTACGAAATGCAGCGCGTGCTCGACGAGCTGGCCGACGAGACCGAAGCGCTGGCCGACACGCTGCTGCTGGGCCGGCAGCCTGCGCCGGTGCCCGATCGCCGTCCCGAGCTGGCGGCCATCCACCTCGAGGACGAAGACGCGCCACCGCCCGCCGGCCATGTCGGGCCGACCCCCGCCATGCTGGCGCGCGGGCTGGCCAGCCGCATCGGCCACATCAACGACGAGGTGCTGCGCCTGGTGGCCCTGGCGCGCGGCGACGTCGAGCCCGACCTCACGGTGGTGCGGGCGAACTGGCAGATGTTCGTGAGCCCCACCGAATGGTCGCTGCTGCCCTTTCTCACGCTGTGGCGCTGGGACGCGCCGCCGCTGCGCCATGCGATCCGCGCCGCGCTCGCCGTCGCCACCGGCTACGCGATCGCGGTGATGCTGCCCTGGGGCTCGCACGACTACTGGATCCTCTTGACCATCGTGGTAGTGCTGCGCGGCAGCCTGTCCCAGACGCTGGAGCGGCGAGACAGCCGCGTCGCCGGCACGCTGCTCGGCTGCGTGCTCGCGGTGGGCCTGCTTTCGACGCACCCGTCGCCGCTGGGCATGCTGGCCGCGGTGACGGTGGCGCAGGCCATCGCGCACGGCTTCGCGGTGCGGCGCTACCTGGTCACCTCCGTCGCCGCCACCGTGCTCGGGCTGCTCCAGGCCCACATGCTGAGCGTCGGCATGAGCCCGACCTTCGCGCTGTTCGAGCGCGTGGCCGACACGCTGATCGGCGCCGCGCTGGCCTGGGCCTTCTGCTACGTGCTGCCCTCGTGGGAGCGCAGCCAGATCCCGGCGCTGGTGGCCCGCACGCTGACGGCGCAAGCGCGCCATGCGCGGCTCGCGCTGGGCCTCGGCCAGCTGCGCTCGGTGGTCACCAGCCCCGAGCTCGAATGGCGGCTCGCGCGCCGCGAGGCCTACGACAGCCTCTCGGCGCTGGTGCAGGCCACGCAGCGCTCGCTGTCGGAACCGCGCGCCGTGCAGCCGCCTCTCGAGCCGCTCGAACACCTGCAGGCGCACAGCTACCAGCTGCTGGCCCAATTGAGCGCGGTCAAGTCGATGCTGGTGCTCAGGCGCGACCGGCTCACGCCGGCCGAGATCGAAGGCCCGCTCGCGCGCACCGCCGAGCGCATCGAAGCCGCCATCGGCAGCACACCCACGACCGGCCCGGTCATGCCCGAGAGCGCCCCCGCCACCACGCTGGCCGGGCCGATCCCGCTTCCCGACCCCTTCGACAACGACGTCAGCCCCTGGCTGCTGCGCCGACTCGACCTCGCGACCGCGATCGCCGCGCAATTGCGCGACGACGCGGCACGCATCCTGCAACCCCTCGCCACGAACGTCCCTAAGACCAAGACTGCCTGATGACCAAGGAAATGCTCCTCGCCCACCCGTGGTTCGGCCCCTGCCTGGCCGCGCTGATCGCCGTACCGCTCGCGCTGCTGGTCCACCGCATCGGCGGCATCGTGCTCAAGCGCCTGACGCGCAGCATGCCCGTGCTGCACACCATGCTGATCAAGCTCCAGCCGGCCGCGAGGCTCGTGCTGCCGCTGGTGGCGCTGCAGATGGTGTGGCAAGCCGCGCCGGACGAGCTGCGCTTCATCGCCGGCGTGCGCCACCTGAACGGCCTGCTGCTGATCGCGGCTGCGACCTGGCTCGCGGTCCGCGCAGTCAACGGCGTGGCTGACGGCGTGCTGGCGAAGCACCCGTACGACGTGACCGACAACCTCCAGGCGCGCCGCGTGCTCACCCAGACCCGCGTGCTGTCGCGCACCGCTGCCAGCGCGCTGCTGGTGGCCGGCGCGTCGCTCATGCTGATGACCTTCCCCGGCGCGCGCCAGGTCGGCGCCAGCCTCCTGGCCTCGGCCGGCGTGATCGGCCTCGTGGTCGGCCTGGCCGCCAAGCCGGTGTTCAGCAATCTGATCGCCGGCCTGCAGATCGCACTGGCGCAGCCGATCCGCATGGACGACGTGCTCGTGGTCGAAGGCGAATGGGGCCGCGTCGAGGAGATCACCGGCACCTTCGTCGTGCTCAGGATCTGGGACGACCGGCGCATGATCCTGCCGCTGTCCTACTTCATCGAGAAGCCGTTCCAGAACTGGACCCGCAGCAGCTCCGAGCTGCTCGGTGCGGTTTTCATCTATGCCGACTACGGCATGCCGGTCGCGCCGCTGCGCGAGGAGGCCGAGCGCATCGTGAAGGCGGCACCCGAATGGGACGGCCGCTTCTTCAACCTGCGCGTGACCGACGCCACCGATCGCAGCATGCAGATTCGCGTGCTCTGCACCGCGGCGTCATCGTCGCTGGCCTTCGACCTGCGCTGCACGGTGCGCGAAGGGCTGATCGACTTCATGCAGCGCGAGTACCCGCAGTGGCTGCCCAGGATGCGCATCGAGGGCGACCTGCCGCAGCGCGACGCCGCTGCTCAAGCGCCGGCCGCCTGAGGCTTGCGCCGCGCGCCGCGCTGGCGCACCACGCCGTGGATCGCCTCGATCAACAGGCGCGCGCCTTCCGTCGGTTCGCTGCCGCGCCGCACCGTCAGCCCGACCGGCCCTTCGGTGCTTGCCGTGTCGATCGCCAGGCGGCGCAGCTCGCCGCGCGCCACGAAGCCCTCGACCGCGCCCTGCGGCGCGAACCAGACGGCGTCGGCACACTGCAGCAGGCCGAACGCGAAGCTGGTGTCGGTCGCCTCCACGAAGCAGCGCGGCATCGCCATCCCCTGGGCAACGAAGAAGGCGTCGGCCGTGTGGCGGATCAGCGTGCCCGACACCGGCACCACCAGCGGATAGGCCGCAAGCGCATCGAGCGCCGGGCGCCGCCGCGCCGCCAGCGGATGGCCCGGCCGCACGACCAGCAGCAGCGGCTCGCTGTAGAGCTGCTCGAAATGCAGGTCCGCCATGGCCGATGCCTGTGCGAGGCGGCCAAGCACCAGGTCGATCTCGCCCTGGCGCAGCTGGGTCATCAGTTGCGCATTGGTACCGCTGGCCACGCGCACGCGCAGCGCGGGCGTCGATGCGTGGAGGGCGGCAATGGCCGCCGGCAGCAGGTTGGCCGCCATGTTCGGCAAGGCGCCGACGGCCACGCGGACCTGATCGAATTCGGGCTGGTCGAGGGCCAGGCCCAGCCCCTCGCGCAGCCCGCGCAGCGCGGCGACGGCGTGGCGCACCAGCACGTCGGCAGCAGGCGTCAGCTCGACGCCGCGGCGGCGGCGCAGCAGCAGCCTGCGGCCGACGATGTCCTCGAGTTCGGCGATGGTCTTGGAGACAGCGGGCTGCGTGAGCGCGAGCCCCTTGGCTGCGCGGACCAGGTTGCGCTCCTGCGCCACCACCACCAGGCACTGCAGATGGCGCAGCTTGAGGCGAGCAAAGTTCATGGCTGGAATAGCGTTCACCCCCAGGCTCCCCCACTTCGTGTGGTCCGCCAACCCCCGCTCCGGGGGCAACACCAGCGGCCCGGCAAAGCCGGTTCCGCGGTGTTCCGCGAACATGCCGTCCAAATATAACCAACGGGAATAGCTGGCAGAAGAGCTTTCAGTTGTGCCGCCGCGGGGGCGCTCCTAGAGTGGGGGCTTCTTGCACGGAGACAAAAACCCCATGACCCGCCTCGATTCCAAAGGCGCGCAGCGCCGCCTCGGCCTCGCGAGCGCCTGCGCCCTGCTGGCCGCCGGCCTTTGCACCTTGCCTGCGCATGCCGACACGAGCTACCCGGCGAAGCCGGTGAAGTTCGTCGTCAACTTCCCTCCCGGCGGGCCGCTCGACATCCTCGGCCGGGCGCTGGCCGATGCGCTGCAGAAGGAGCTCCGGCAGCCCTTCGTCGTGGACAACCGGCCCGGCGCCGGCGGCAACATCGGCGCCGACGTGGTGGCCAAGAGCGCGGCCGACGGCCACACGGTGCTGATCTCGATCGACACCACCTTCACGATCAATCCGCACCTCTACGCGTCGATGCCTTTCGCGGCGAAGGACCTGAAGCCGTTGATGATCTTCAGTTCCTCGGGCCTGACCTTCGGCGTCGGCAGCTCGGTCGGCGCGAAGACGCTGGCGGAGTTCGTCGCGCAGAGCAAGGCCCAGCCATCCACCTTCGGCTCCGCCGGCAACGGCAGCCCCGGCCACATCGCGGCCGAGATTTTCGCCAGCGCGACCGGCGCGAAGATCACGCACGTGCCTTACAAGGGCAATGCGCCGGCCGTCATGGCCCTGCTCTCGAACGAGGTGCAGGCCGGCATCCTCGCGACGCCGGGCCTGCTGCCGCAGTTGCAGGCCGGCAAGGTGCGGCCGCTGGCGGTGACCGGCCGGCAGCGCTCGCCGCTGCTTCCGCAGGTGCCGACGGTGAGCGAACTGGGTTTGAAGGACCTGGAATTCGAGGTGCTCTACCTGGCCATGGTGCCGGCCGCTACGCCCGAGCCCGTGATGCAGACCCTGCGCCGGGCGCTTCGGTCGGCGCTCGCATTGCCCGAACTCAAGTCCAGGCTGGCAACGCTGGACATGGTGGCGGTCGGCGAAGTGGGCAGCGCGGCCTCGGAGCACCTGGGCGCGAGCGCGGCGCGCTATGGCAAGGTCGTCAAGGCCACCGGCATGAAGGTGGATTGAAGCGATGCGTCAGCCTGCGCGCCGGCGCCCGCGATCGGCCTTGGGCAGCACGGCCTCGCCGGCCAGGCGCTCGGCGCGCGCCTGCAGGCGGTGCAGCGCATCGTCGAAACGGGCGGCCTCGGCAGTGTCCAGCGCGTCCAGCAAATCGGCATTGATTCGCGCCACCAGCGGGAACAATTCGTCATACAACGCCTGGCCGCTTTCCGTGAGGCGCAGCACCACGCTGCGGCGGTCGCCCGCGAGATGGGTGCGAGAGACCATCCGCTTCGCGACCAGCGAGCCCACCGCCTTCGAGGTGCGCGCCCGGTCCAGCTGGGCGTGCTCGGCCAGCTGCGAGGAGCTCAGTTCGCCGCGGCTTGCCAGCGTCGCGAGCAGGCGCCATTCGCGGCGCGTGATCCCGAATCGGCCTTCGCAGAGCCGGATCACCATGCTGCCCGCAACCGACAGCAGGCGCGACAGCCGGTACAGCAGCAGGTCGTCGAGCGGTCGGTGCGCGGTCATCGGGTTAGTCCGGGGAATGGTTGATTAGATCAATCGAATGCCGCGACTCTAAAGTCAACCGGGACTGCAGCCCCGCGCGGCCGCGCCAATCCACATCCTCGGAGACGCTGACTCATGCCCCATCGCACGTTCGACCGCCGCCAACTGCTTGCCGCATTCGGCGGCATCGCGCTCGCCCCGCTCGCGCCAGCGCAGGCCTTCACCCCCGGCCAGCCGATCAAGGTGCTGATCGGCGTGCCCGCCGGTGGCACGCAGGACGTGCTGACGCGCGCCATTGCGCACGAGGTGCGCGACACGCTCGGCCCGCTGGTGGTCGACAACCGCTCCGGCGCGGCCGGCCGCATCGCGGTCGAGGCCGTGAAGAACGCGCCACCCGACGGTCGCACCCTGCTGCTCGGCACCGCCAGCATGATGACCATGTTTCCGAGCGCCTACCGCCATCTTTCCTACGACCCGGTCAAGGACTTCGTGCCGATCGTCAATGCAGCGCGCTTCGAGCTCGCGCTGGTGGTCCATAAGGATGTACCGGCGAACACGCTGCCCGAGTTCATCGCCTGGGCGAAGAGCCAGGGCGACAAGCTGAGCTTCGCTTCCTACGGCGCCGGCACGCCTTCGCATTTCCTCGGCGAGATGCTCAACCGCGCCGCCGGCCTGAAGATGGTCCACGTGGCCTACCGCGGCTCGACGCCGGCACGCCAGGACGTGATGGGCGGCACCGTGCCGGTCTACTTCGACACCGTGGGCGGCGCGCTCCAGTTGCAGACCACCGGCCGCGTGAAGGTGCTGGCCACCAGCGGCGACAAGCGCTCGCCGCTGATGCCGAGCCTGCCGACCTTCGTCGAGGCCGGCTACAAGGACGTGGTCGCGGCCGCCTGGTTCGCCTACTACGCGCCGCGCAACACGCCGCAGCCCATCGTCGACAAGCTGCGGGCCGAGTTCACCCGCGCCGTCAATGTGCGCGAAGTGCGCCAGCAGCTGCTGCAGAACGGCATGTACCCCGTGGGCGACGATGCCGCGGCCTTGCTGAAGACCATGCGCGAGGACACGGCGCGCTGGGGCGGCATCATGCGGGCCGTGAACTTCCAAGCCAACGACTGAACGGAGATCTCGCCATGCTGAAGCATCTTCTTCGCCGGCTCACCGGCACCCTCGCCCTGGCCGCCATCGCCTGCACCGCCGCGGCCCAGCCGCTGGACAGCCCGCTGCGCATCGTGGTGGGCTACGCGCCGGGCGGCGCCACCGATCGCGTAGCCCGCATCGTCGGCGACAAGCTCCAGGCCAGGCTCGGCGTGCCGGTCGTGATCGACAACAAGCCAGGCGCGGGCGGCCGCCTCGCGGCCCAGCAGGTCAAGGCCGCGCCCGCGTCGCAGAACGTGCTGATGCTGGCCAATCCGGCCGTGATGGTCGTGGCGCCGCTGGTTTTCAAGGACAACGGCTACGACGCCGAGCGCGACTTCGTGCCGGTCTCGCATGTCAACGACTACGAGTTCGCGCTGTCGGTGGCGACCGCCGTGCCGGTGCGAGAGTTGTCGCACCTGCTGGCCTGGATGCGCGCCAATCCCGAGAAGGCCAACGTCGGCGTGCCCGCCACCGGCAGCCTGCCGCACTTCTTCGGCCTCATGGTGGGCGAGAAGGCGAAGGTGCCGACGCAGGTGGTCGGCTATCGCGGCTCCAGCCCGCTCCTGACCGACCTGATCGGCGGCCAGGTGCCGATCGCCGTCGACACGCTGGACGTGGTGATCCCGCAGCACCAGGCCGGCAAGGTCCGCATCCTCGCCATGTCGGGCGCCAAACGCTCGCCCTTCGCGCCCGAGGTGCCGACCTTCAAGGAAGCCGGGCTCGACCTGGTCGCCACCGGCTGGAACGCCTTCTTCGCGCCCGCGAGCATGCCGCGCGACAAGGTCGCGCGCCTGTCGCAGGCCATCCGCGAGGTCATGCAGGACCCGGACACCGTGCGCCGCTTCAGGGATTCGCTGATGACGCCGGTGGCCAGCACGCAGGAGCAGACAGCGGCCATGCTCAAGGCCTACCGCGCCCAGTGGGCGCCCGTGGTTCAGAAATCCGGCTACCAACCCTGAGCTTTTTTCATGCAACGTCCCAACATCGTCTTCATCGTCGCCGACGACCTCGGCTTCGCCGACCTCGGCTGCTACGGCGGCCGCGATGCCGACTTCGGCCCGGTGTCGCCGGTGCTCGACGGCCTCGCCGCCAAGGGCATCCGCTTCACGCAGGGCTATGCGAACTCGCCGGTGTGCTCGCCCACGCGCTTCGCGCTGATGACGGCGCGCTACCAGTACCGCCTGCGCGGCGCGGCCGAAGAGCCGATCAACAGCAAGAGCCGCGGCAGCGCCACGCTGGGCCTGCCGCCGGAGCACCCGACACTGCCCTCGCTGTTGCGCGAAGCGGGCTATCGCACGGCGCTCATCGGCAAGTGGCACCTGGGCTTTCCGCCGGCCTTCGGCCCGCTGCGTTCGGGCTACGAGGAGTTCTTCGGCCCGATGTCGGGCGGCGTCGACTACTTCACGCATTGCGATTCGAGCGGCCGGCACGACCTCTGGTCGGGCGAGGAGGATCGGCAGGAAGATGGCTATCTCACCGACCTGCTCTCGCGGCGCGCGGTCGACTACGTGGCGCGCATGGCGAACCAGGACGCGCCATTCTTCCTGAGCCTGCACTACACCGCGCCGCACTGGCCCTGGGAAACGCGCGAGGACGCGGCCAAGGCGCCGGCCGTGAAGAACAACCTGTTCGACCTGGCCGGCGGCAACATCCATACCTACCGCCGCATGATCCACCACATGGACGAAGGCATCGGCTGGATCATGGCCGCGCTCGAGAAGCATGGCGTCGCAGACAACACCCTGGTGGTCTTTACCAGCGACAACGGGGGCGAACGCTACTCGGACAACTGGCCGCTGGTCGGCGGCAAGATGGACCTGACCGAGGGCGGCATCCGCGTGCCGTGGATCGCGCACTGGCCCGCCGTCGTCAAGGCCGGCAGCGAGAGCGCGCAGCACTGCATGACCATGGACTGGTCCGCCACGATGCTCGATGCGGCAGGCGCCAAGGCCGATGCACGCTTGCCGCTCGACGGTGTGTCGCTGCTGCCGGTGCTGCGCGATGCGAAGTCGAGCTTCCGCCGCCCGCTGCACTGGCGCATGAACCACCGCGGCCAGCGCGCCCTGCGCGACGGCGACTGGAAGTACTTGCAAGTCGACGGCAACGAGTACCTGTTCAACATCCCGGCCGACGAACGCGAGCGCGCCAACCAGGCCAAGCGCGAACCCGAACGGCTGGCCGCGATGCGCGAGGCTTGGCAGGTGTGGAACGCCAGCATGCCGCCCATTCCGGACGATGCGACCGTGAGCCTGGGCTACTCGGTCAAAGACATGCCGCAAAGATAAGTTCACCCCCAGGCTCCCCCCACTTCGTGTGGTCCGCCAACCCCCTCACCGGGGGCAACACCAGCGGCCCGGCAAAGCCGGTTCCGCGGTGTTTCCCGAAGGGGCCTGGCTTCGCCGGCCGCGATGGCGAGCTGGAGCACCGAGAGGAAGCGTCAGATCGGCCGCACCGGCATGCACAGCGTGCAGCTGAATGCGCCGGTCTTCTCATCCATCGCGAAATCGCGGCCGTAGATCTCGATCGGCGCGCCATCGGCGGGCTGCCAGCCGCTGTCCGGCAGCCAGTCGCACAGCTTCACCCACGCCAGGTGGATCTCCGTCGACGGGCCGCTGAATCCGGTGCAGGCATCGCGCCCGCCGCCCACCGTCTGCACGCCGATCTCGCCTTCGGGCCGGAAGCCTGTCTCCTGAACGAGGAACAGCCCCGTTGGGCCAGGAGCGTTCATCGTGTCGGAAAGCCTCGGCCACGGCTTGATGCGCCTTGCTGTCGGCTTGATGAATCTTGCCGAGTTCGATGCGGTGGCGTTCGGCCCACGAACGGAAGGCGCCGCGCCCCCAGGCCGTGGGCGTGACGCCGAAGTGCGCGCTGAAGGCCCGCGTGAACACCGCCGCCGAGCCGAAGCCGACGTCGAGCGCGATCGCCAGCACCGGCTCGGGCGGGAGGCCGATCAGCCGGCCAGCCGCCACCTCCAGCCGGCGGCGCCTCACGCGCTCGGCCAGCGTCTCGCCGGTCATGGCCTGGAACACGCGGTGGAAATGCCAGGAGGAAAAGTGCGCCACCCCCGGCCAGCATGGCCAGATCGAGTGGATCGGCGAGATGGCCGTCGATGTGATCGATCACGCGGTTGATGCGCGCGATGTAGGTATGGCGCGGGCTCGTCACCAGCCACCTCGCGGGTTGACTAAGATAGTATTTAGATATATCTTTACAAAATCAGATAACGACATCGAAATCTCATTCCATGCGAGCTTTCAAACACTTTCTACACGGCCATCCCCGTAGCGAACACGGCGACGGCATGGGCGGCGGCGGACTGCGCGGCACACGCGACGGCCGGGGCAGCGGGCGCATCTTCGGCCATGGCGGCCTGCGCTTCGTGCTGCTGCAGCTCATCGCCGACAAGCCCAGCCACGGCTACGAGCTGATCAAGTCCATCGAGGAACGCCTGGGCGGCAGCTACAGCCCGAGTCCGGGCATCGTCTATCCCACGCTCACGCTGCTCGAGGAAATGGGCTGCGTGAGCGTCGACGCAGCCGACGCCGGCGGCCGCAAGCGCTACAGCATCACCGAGGCCGGCCGTGAATTCCTCGCCGCCAACCGCGAGATCACCGATGAGATGATGGCCCGCATGAAAGGCGGCGTCGACGGCGCGGGCCCGCGCCACGGCCGCCCGCCGCAGGTGGTGCGCGCCATCGAGAACCTCAAGCTCGCGATGCGCATGCGCCTCGCGCGCGAACCCCTCACCGAACAACAGGCCCACGAATTCGCCGCGGTGCTCGACAGCGCCGCTCAACACATCGAAAGGATTTGAGCTCTCCCCCAGGCTTCGCGCACTTCGTGTCGCTCCGCCACTCCCCTCACCGGGGGCAACACCAGCGGCCCGGCAAAGCCGGTTCCGCGGTGTTCCACGAACAGGCCTGGCTTCGCCGGTCAACAACTGAATCGACAACATGACTGATTTTTCTTCTCCCGCTGCTTCTCCTGTCGCCGACCGCCTGCCGCGCCGCGTGCGCCACGAACTTCGCTTTCGCAAGCTCGAGGTGCGCGCGGTGCAGCGCGTGGCGCCGCACCTGATCCGCATCACCCTTGGCGGCGAGGAACTGGCCGGCTTCACCAGCCCCGGCTTCGACGACCACGCCAAGATCTTCTTTCCCGACGCCGGGACCGGCGCGCTCATCGTGCCGACGGTCGGCCCCGACGGGCCGCTCTGGCCCGAGGGTCCGAAGCCGACCATGCGCGACTACACGCCGCGCCGCCACGATGCCGCGGCCGACACGCTCGAGCTCGACTTCGCGCTGCACGAGGCCGGCCCGGCCACCCAGTGGGCCGAACAGGCCAAGGTCGGCGACCTGCTGGGCGTGGGCGGACCGCGCGGCTCCTTCATCGTCCCGACCGACTTCGACTGGCACCTCTTGATCGGGGACGACACCGCCCTGCCGGCCATCTGGCGCCGGCTGGCCGAGTTGCCGGCCGGGGCGCGTGCGCTGGTGCTGGCGGAAGTCGACAGCGAAGCGGATGAAATCCCTTTCGAGACCCGCGCCAGCCTGGACTTGCAGTGGGTGCACCGCCGCGGCGCCGAACCGGGCGTCGGCAGCAGCCTTCTCGATGCGCTGCGCAAGCTGACGCTGCCGGCCGGCGACTTCCACGCCTGGGTGGCCTGCGAATCGGCCGCCGCCAAGGCGCTGCGCGCCCACCTGGTCGGCGAACGCGGCGCCCATCCCAAATGGATCCGGGCCTCGGGCTACTGGCGCCGCGGCGCGGTGGCCACGCACGACACGCACGAGGACTGAACGCCGGGCGACCGGCCGTACGCCCTATGCCCTGAGGCCGTTTGACACCTCATGTCCGCACACCCAGAATTCCCCGGCTGAGTACTAAAAGCTATATCTCGGGAGCGGACAGATGGACATCGGACTTGCGCAATGGCAGTTCCTGGTTGCGCTGTTGACGGGGGCGTTGCTCCTGTTCGTCATCATGTGGATCGCGTGGCGCCGCCTCGCCGAGCGGCGCGAAACCGAACGCCGTATCGCAGCGGCCAGGGTGCGGTCGGGTCACATACCGCTCGAGATTCCGTCCGTACGCGGCGGCCTGAGCCCCACCGGCGATGCGCCGCCGGACACGCTCCCCGAGTGGTTCATCCAGGGCAAGGGCGAACATCCGGTCGTCGACGAACAGCCGCGCATCCGCGTGCGCTATCTCGATCCTCGTGGGCGCAAGGCGGAGTGCACGCTGCAGGTCGACCATCTCGACGTGCAGAAGAGGATCCTCCACGGCCACTGCGAACTGCCTGGGGACCTGCGCCGGATTCCGCTGCAGCAGATCACCGGTGCGCGCATCGCGGAGTCGGGCCAGCGCTTCAACATCGACACCTGGGTCGACGCCGTGCGCGTCGCGCGCCGGCGCCGCGGTCAGCTGTAGGCATAGCAAGGGCGCATCGGCATCGCTGCGCACGGGCCGCTTACACTGCGGCGCTTCGCTTTCGCCGACGATGCGCCGCCAATGAACCGCCGAAACCTGCTTGGCCTGCTGGCCGCTTCCTCAACTACCCTGCTCTTCGGCGCCTGCGGCAAACGCACGCCGGTCGCAGCAGCGCTCAAGCCGGGCGCGACCGTGCTGGCCCTGGGCGACAGCCTCACCGCAGGCCACGGCGCAGGGCCCGACGACGCATGGCCCAACAAGCTCTCGCAACTGACCGGCTGGACGGTCGTCAACGAAGGACTCAACGGCGACACATCCCTCGGCGCATTGCAACGCCTCGAGAGTCTGCTGGCCGCCAATCGCTACGACGCGATCCTGGTCGGCATCGGCGGCAACGACATGCTGCGCGGCATGTCATCGCAAGCCACCATCGACAACCTCGCCGCCATCGTGCGCCAGGCACGCGCGCACACGCCCCACGTCGGCGTGATCGCCACTCCCGCGCCAGAACCGATGCGCGCAGCGATCGGCTCGCTCAGCGACGCGGTGTTCTACGCAGAGGTCGCCAAGGCCGAGCAGGCGCTCCTGATTCCGAACGTGTATGCGCGCGTGCTCTCGGACGCCGCCTTGCGCTCCGATCGCATCCATGCCAACGCCCAGGGCTATGCGCAGGTGGCCCAGCAACTGGCGCAGCAGCTGCAAGCGGCCGGGTGGCGCTGATTCGCAGACCCCGGTTCGCGTATTGCGGTCGTCGCTTGGATCCCCCTGTGGGCTCATGCTTCCAAAGGTATATTCTTACCAAATCCGCATCGATCAACCCGAGGTACGAACATGACCGCCACCGCGACGCTGTCCAGCAAGTTCCAGATCTCCATTCCCAAGGCTGTTCGCGAAGAACAGCACTGGGAGGCAGGCCAGGAGTTCGTTTTCGTGCCCAAGGGCAAAGGTGTGCTGGTCATGCCGGTGCCGGAACTGGACCAGTTGTCCGGCATCGCCAAGGGCGCGAGAAAAGACGGCTACCGCGATCGCAAGGACCGCTATTGATGGCGACGGCGACACTGCGCGTGGTCGACACCTCGGCCTGGATCGAATGGCTGGCCGGCAGCGCGCTTGGCAAGAAACTCGGCAAGGAATTTCCCGACAAGGCGCGCTGCATCGTTCCAACCATCGTCCAACTCGAACTGTCGAAATGGCTGATGCGCGAGGTCGGCGAAGAACAAGCGGACCAGGTCATCGCCTATACGCAAAAATGCGTGGTCGTGCCGCTGGACACCTCCATCGCTCTTCTCGCGGCCGAACTGCACCGCGAGCACAAGCTGGCGACGGCGGATGCCATCGTCTACGCAACGGCGCGACACCAGGGCGCTGATCTGCTGACCTGCGATGTCCATTTCGAAGGCTTGCGCAATACGATGTACTTTCAGAAAACGGAGCGCTCATGAGCCGAGGCGACCCAGCCGAGCTCGCCTCGCATACGCCGATGATGACCCAATACCTCGGGCTCAAGGCGGACCATCCCGAGACGCTGCTGTTCTACCGGATGGGCGATTTCTACGAGCTGTTCTATGCCGACGCCGAGAAGGCCGCGCGCCTGCTCGACATCACGCTCACGCAGCGCGGCCAGTCGGCCGGGCAGCCGGTGGTGATGTGCGGCGTGCCCTTCCACTCGGTCGATACCTACCTCGCGCGGCTCATCAAGCTCGGCGAATCGGTGGCCATCTGCGAACAGGTCGGCGAGGTCGGCGCGGCCAAGGGGCCGGTCGAGCGCAAGGTGGTGCGCGTGGTCACGCCGGGCACGCTGACCGATGCCGAATTGCTCAACGACAAGAGCGATTCGCTGCTGCTCGCGGTGCACGCCGGCTCGCGCAACTTCTGCGGCCTGGCCTGGCTCAGCGTCACGGGCGCCGAGCTGCGCCTGGCCGAGTGCCCGGCCGATGCGCTGGAAGCCTGGATCGCGCGCATCGCGCCGAGCGAGCTGCTCTACAGCGCAGAGGTCACGCCCGGCTTCGAGCAGCGCCTGAAGGCCGCGCGCAACGGCGCGCCCTTCACGCTCTCGGTGCGGCCCGCCTGGCAATTCGACGGCGGCCTGGGCGAGCGCAAGCTGTGCGAGCAGATGGGCAGCAACAGCCTGGCCGCCTGGAACGCCGAATTGCTGGCCAACGCCCATGCGGCCGCCGCGGCGCTGCTGGGCTATGCGGAGCACACGCAGGGCAGAACGCTGTCGCATGTGCAGCGGCTTTCGGTCGAACGCGACGGCGAGCTGATCGAGCTGCCGCCGACCACGCGACGCAATCTCGAACTGGTGCAGACCCTGCGCGGCGAGGACTCGCCCACGCTGTTCTCGCTGCTCGACACCTGCATGACGGGCATGGGAAGCCGCCTGCTCAGGCGCTGGCTGCTGGCGCCGCGCCGCGAGCGCGGCGATGCAGAGGCGCGGCTCGAGGCCATCGACGCGCTGCAATCCGCGGCGCCAGGCGCCACCGCCGCGCCATGGCGCACGCTACGCGAGCGGCTCAAGAACACCAGCGACGTCGAGCGCATCGCGGCGCGCATCGCGCTCAGGCAAGTGCGTCCGCGCGAGCTGGTCGCGCTGCGCATGGCCCTCGCGAAGGCGCAAGAGCTGGCGCCCGCCCTGCCGGCCTCGGCCTCGCTGCTCGAACGCATCGTCGAGCAGCTGGCGCCACCGCCCGGCTGCGTCGAACTGCTGGTGGCGGCCATCGGCCCCGAGCCTTCCGCGCTGGTGCGCGACGGCGGCGTGATCGCCGACGGCCACGACGCCGAGCTCGACGAGCTGCGCGCCATCAGCGAGAACAGCGACGCCTTCCTGCTGCAATTGGAAGCGAGCGAACGCGAGCGCACCGGCATCACCAACCTGCGCGTGCAGTTCAACCGCGTGCACGGCTTCTACATCGAGGTCACGCAGAGCGCACTCGCCAAGGTGCCCGACAACTACCGCCGGCGCCAGACGCTGAAGAATGCCGAACGCTTCATCACGCCCGAGCTCAAGGCCTTCGAGGACAAGGCGCTGTCGGCGCAGGACCGCGCCCTGGCGCGCGAGAAGTGGCTCTACGAGCAGCTGCTCGACGCGCTGCAGCCCTCGGTCGCGGCGCTCGGCAGGCTGGCCAGCGCCCTGGCCGCGCTCGACGCGCTGTGCGCGCTGGCCGAACGCTCGCACACGCTGCACTGGCGCGCGCCGAGCTTCGTCGCCCACCCCTGCATCGAGATCGAGAAGGGCCGCCATCCGGTGGTGGAGGCGCGCCTCGCAGAAAAATCATCGGGCGCGTTCATTGCAAACGACACCCGCATGGGTCCTCAACAACGCATGCAGGTGATCACCGGCCCCAACATGGGCGGTAAATCGACTTACATGCGGCAGGTCGCGATCATCGTGCTGCTGGCCTCGATCGGCTCGCACGTACCGGCCGAAGCCTGCCGGCTCGGGCCCATCGATGCCATCCACACGCGCATCGGCGCGGCCGACGACCTGGCCAATGCGCAGTCGACCTTCATGCTCGAGATGACCGAGGCGGCGCAGATCCTGCACAGCGCCACGGCCCATTCGCTGGTGCTGATGGACGAGATCGGCCGCGGAACGAGTACTTTCGATGGCCTCGCGCTCGCCGCCGGCATCGCGGCGCAGCTGCATGACCGCACCCGCGCCTTCACGCTCTTCGCCACTCACTACTTCGAGCTCACCGAGTTCCCGGCCACGCACCACGGCGCCGTCAACATGCACGTGAGCGCCACCGAGGCCGGCCGCGACATCGTGTTCCTGCACGAGATGCAGCCGGGCCCGGCCAGCAAGAGCTACGGCATCCAGGTCGCGCGGCTTGCCGGCATGCCGGCCGCGGTGGTCAACCATGCGCGCCAGGCCCTCGAGGCGCTGGAGGCGCAACAGACGCAGACACGCGCCCAGGTCGACCTGTTCGCGCCGCCGCCGGCGGTGGATGCGCCGCCGGTGAGCGCCGTAGAATCCGCGCTGACCGTGCTCGACCCCGACACGATGAGCCCGCGCGAAGCGCTCGAAGCGCTCTACACACTCAAGAAACTCCACACGCGCGAGCAGGGTTAGGCCCGGTTCGTGCGAAACGACCTCATGACCTACTGCGTCGGCATCAAACTCAACGCCGGACTGGTGTTCCTCTCCGACTCGCGAACCAACGCGGGCGTCGACCACATCAGCACCTTCCGCAAGATGATCGTCTACGAGCAGCCGGGCGATCGCTTCATGGTGCTGCTGTCGGCCGGCAACCTGAGCATCTCGCAGTCGGTGCGCGAGATCCTGCAGATCGAGGAGCTGCGCGAGAGCAGGGAAGACGGCGAAGACAGCCCGCCGATCACGATCTGGAACGCCAAGAGCATGTTCGACGCCGTGCGCGTGCTCGGCTCGGCGGTGCGCCATGTGTACGACCGCGACGCCGAGGCGCTCAAGCACGCCGGGCTCGACTTCAACGTCTCCTTCATCTTCGGCGGGCAGGTCAAGGGCGAAGGCATGCGCCTGTTCCTGGTCTATGCCGCCGGCAACTTCATCGAAGCGACCAACGAGACGCCCTACTTCCAGGTCGGCGAATCCAAGTACGGCAAGCCGGTGCTAGACCGCGTGCTGACGCCCGACACCCCGCTCGCCGAAGCCGCGAAGTGCGCGCTGGTGTCGATGGATTCGACGATGAAGTCGAACCTCTCCGTCGGCCTGCCGCTCGACCTCGTGGTCTACGAAGCCAACCGGCTCGAAACCGAGAAGGTGGCCTGCATCGATGCCGAGAACCCCTACTACCGCATGATGCACAACAGCTGGGGCCAGAAGCTGCGCGAGGTGTTCGACAGCATCGAGGATCCGGTCTGGGACGACGCCTACACCGCGCATCCGCTCAAGATGCCGGCCACGCGCCACAGCGCGCTGCGCAAGATCTCGACGCCGGAAGAGAAACTCATCTGAACACGCCGGTAAGAGAGGCCGGCCCGGCGGCCGCCCGCTAGGGCCTGTTAACGCTATTTGCGGGGTCGCGAAGGCCTGCCAGGGCGGGCCAATCAAGGCGCGCGACGCCGTGCGTGCGTCGGCACGCACAAGGAGCGCAACGCCGAGTGGCACGCCCTGGCAGGCCTTCCCTTCGGGTTGCCCAGCCAAGGGCCGTCTGCGGCGTTGCCCGCGCTTGCAAGGCGTGAGCCTTGCTGCGCACGGGCGCCTTGCATCCAGCCCCTTGGCTGGGCAACGCGATCCCCGCAAATAGCGTTAACAGGCCCTAGTCGGCCCAGACCACCGCCCCGCTCCACGCCGTCGCCAGCACCACGATGCCGAAGGCGATGCGGTACCAGGCGAACGGGACGAAGTCGTGCGTGCTGATGTACTTCAGCAGCCAGCGCACGCAGAGCCACGCGCTGATGAAAGAGAAGACCAGCCCGACCACGAACAGCGGAACGTCCGCGGTCGACAGCAGCGCCCGTTCCTTGTAGAGGCTGTAGGCGCCGGCACCGATCAGCGTCGGAATGGCGAGAAAGAAGGAGAAGTCGGTTGCAGCCTTGCGCGACAGCCCCAGGAGCATGCCGCCGATGATGGTCGCGCCGCTGCGGCTGGTGCCGGGAATCATCGCGAAGCACTGCACCAGCCCGACCTTGAGTGCGTCCCACGGCGTCATGTCGTCGACGTTCTCGATATGCACCGAACCCGGCGGCCGCTTCTCGGCCCACAGGATGATGAAGCCACCGATGATGAAGGTGCTGGCCACGACCACCGGCGTGAACAGGTGCGCCTTGATCAGCTTGCCGAACACGAGCCCCAGCACCACGGCGGGCAGGAAGCCGATCAGCACGTTGAGCGCGAAGCGCCGCGCCTTGGGCTGGCGCGGCAACGCGACGACGGTCGAATGGATCTTCTGCCAGTAGACCAGGATGACGGCGAAGATCGCGCCGGTCTGGATCGCGATCTCGAAGACCTTGAACTTGTCGCCGTTTAATCCCAGGAGCGAGCCCGCGAGGATCAGATGGCCGGTCGACGAGATCGGCAGAAACTCGGTCAGGCCCTCGACGATGCCCATGATGGCGGCCTTGACCAGCAAAACGATATCCACGCGCGCTCCTTGTAAGAGCGCCGATTATCGCGAGGGCGGAAGTCAGCTGGCGTTCAGCCCAGCCGCGCATGCAGCGCGCGCACCGCGCTGTCGACCGTGGTCAGCACCGGCAGGCCCGATGCGCTTTCGCAGGCCGCGCGGGCACGCGCCATGCTGAACTGCGCCAGCGCGATGCGGGTGCAGCCCCGGTCGCGCAGCGCGCTGGCCTGCTGCGCGATGAGCGCATCGTGCCGCGCCGCGTCGACTGCGTTGAGCGCATCGAACGCGCCCTCGGCCAGCGCGAGCTCGAGTTCGATGCCGGGCGGAAACTCCGGCGGCATCGAATCGAGCGTCGGCTGAAAGGTCGCGATAAGCCCCAGCTTCCCTGTGCCCGATGCAGCCTCCGCGATCATCGCCTCGTTGGGCTTCAGCACCGGCATGCCCGCGTGCCGCCGCGCGACCGCCTCGATGCACGGGCCAAAGGCGGAGCAGGTGAAGAGGATGCCCATCGCCCCCGTGTCGACCGCGTACTGCGCGAGAAGTTGGAAGCGCTCGTGCATCGCCTCGTCGAGCCCGCGGCCGCCGCGCGCGAGATCGGCCGAGAGGCTGTCGTCGAGCAGGTTCATCAATTGCGCTTCGGGCCAATCGCGCGCGAACGCGGCGTTGATGGGCACCACCGAATGGCTCAATGCATGGATCAGGGCGATGCGCGTCATGAACAAGGTTCAGATGCCCTTCGACGACGGATTGGCAAAGGCCTCCTTCGTCTCGGCATTCATCGGGTAGTTGATGTTGATGTTCTTGGGCGGGATCGGCGACATGAACCACCTGGCATAGAGCTTCTCCATCTCGCCCGACTTCATCATGCCACCCACCACGCGGTCGACCAGCGCCTTGAACTCCGGATCGTCCTTGCGGAACATCAGCGACTGGTTCTCCGTTCGCAGGCTTTCGCCCGTGATGATGAAGTCCTTGGGATTGCGCGCGTTCGCAATCTGGCCGGCGAGCAGGATGTCGTCGAGCACGAAGGCCTGGGCGCGGCCGCTCTCCACCAGCAGGAAGGAATCGGTGTGGTCCTTGCCGGCCAGGTTGGTCACTTCGAGGTTCTTGCCCTTGTCGGCTTCGCGCAGCAAGCGGAAAGACGTCGTGCCGGTGGTGGTGACCACCGTCTTGCCCTGCAGGTCCGCAACGCTCCTGATGCCCGAATCGGCCTTCACCAGCATGCGCACGTTGTAGCGGAAGATGTCGGGCGAGAAGGCCACCTGCTTCTGCCGCTCGACCAGATTGGTGGTGCTGCCGCACTCGATGTCGACCGTGCCGTTCGCCACCAGCGGAATGCGGTTGGCCGAGGTCACGGCCTGGTAGCGAATCTCGACGCTGGGCATCTTGAGTTCGGCCTTCATCGCCTCGACGATGCGGTTGCAGATCTCGATGCTGTAGCCCACCGGCTTGAGGTTGCTGTCGAGGTACGAGAAGCCGAAGGACGATTCGCGGTAGCCGAAGGTGATGGTGCCGCTCGCCTTGACCTTGGCGAGCGTGCTGCCGTCTTGCGCATGCACGGCGGCCGGGGGCATCAGGCTGAAGACGGCCACGAGCGCGGCGCCCAGGGTCGACAGGCGTGGGAAGGTCATGGGAAAGCTCCTCGGGAGGGTGGAAGAAATCAGAGGGCGCGCATGGCGGCGTCGATGGACGCCGCGAGCCGCGTCGCGATCTCGCGCAGGTCCTGCCGCGTCGCGATGAAAGGCGGTGCCAAGAGCACGTGGTCGCCGAGCTTGCCGTCGACCGTGCCGCCGAAGGGATAGCACAGCAGGCCCTGCGCCATGGCTTCCTTCTTGATGCGGACGTGCAGATTCAGCGCCGGCGCGAAAGGCGCCTTGCTCGCGCGCTCGGCCACCAGCTCCACGCCCCAGAAGAAGCCGCGGCCGCGGATGTCGCCCACGTTCGGATGGGCGCCCAGTGTCTCGCGCAGCATGGCGCCGAAGGCTTCGCCGTCCGCGCGCACCTTGGCGAGAAGCCCGTCGCGATGGATCACCTGCTGCACCGCCAGCGCCGCGGCGCAGGCCACCGGATGCCCAAGATAGGTATGGCCATGCTGGAAGAAGCCGCTGCCCTGCGACATCGCCTCGACGATCTTGCGCTGCGCCAGCACCGCGCCGACCGGCTGGTAGCCGCCGCCCAGGCCCTTGGCGATGGTCGCGAGATCGGGCACCACGCCCTCCTGCTCGCTGGCGTAGAGCGTGCCCGTGCGGCCCATGCCGCACATCACTTCGTCGAGGATCAGCAGCACACCGTAGCGGTCGCAGACCTCGCGCACCGCCTTGAAGTAGCCGGGCACCGGCGGCAGCACGCCGGCGGTCGCGCCGCCCACCGTTTCGGCGACGAAGGCGATCACGCTGTCGGGCCCCTGCCCGAGGATCGCCGCTTCGAGTTCATGTGCCAGGCGCCGCCCGTACTGCTCGGGCGTTTCATCGGCGCGCTGCTCGCGATAGGAGTAGCAGGGCGAGACGTGGGTGGCCGGCACCAGGATCGGCGCGAAAGGCGCGCGCCGCCATGCATTGCCCCCGACCGCGAGCGCGCCCAGCGTGTTGCCGTGGTAGCTCTGGCGGCGCGCGATGAAGTGCGTGCGCTGCGGCTGGCCGATCTCGACGAAGTACTGGCGCGCCATCTTGAGCGCCGACTCGACCGCCTCCGAGCCGCCGCTGACCAGATAGACATGGCTCATGCCTTCTGGCGCGGTGCGGATCAGCTCGTCGGCGAGCTGCTCGGCGACCTCACTGGTGAAGAAGCTGGTGTGGGCGTAGGCGAGCTTGTCGATTTGCGCATGCATCGCGGCGATCACGTACGGGTGGCCGTGGCCCAGCGAGGACACCGCCGCGCCGCCCGAGGCGTCGAGGTACTCGCGGCCCGCGGCGTCGCGGATGGTCATGCCCTGGGCGGCGACGGCGAGCTGGGGCGTGTGGCGGAGGTGGCGGTGGAAGACGTGCGTCATGCCCAGGATTGGAACTAATGTGCTGACTCAATTATTTTCTGGAACATTTGTTCCGTCAAGATAAACCGTGAAGCGTCGCTGTTCCATCCGGTACATTCGTTCCATCGACGAAGGAAAGCCCCATGGGTGTCAAGGACGATCTCCGCCATCGCTACGAGAGCCTGAGCCCTGCCCTGCAGCAGGTCGCGAAGCACGTGCTCGACCATCCGAACGACGTGGTGACGAGCTCGATGCGCAGCGTCGGCACGCGCGCCGGCAGCACGCCGGCCACGCTGGTGCGCTTTGCGCAGCACCTGGGCTACGCGGGCTGGCCGCAGTTCAAGGACGCGGTGGCCACCGAGATGGGCCTGGGCTCCTCGGATGCCTACGGCGCGCGCGCCAAGACCCTGATCGGCCGCGCCAAGGACCAGGGCCTGGCCGGTGAGATGTTCGAAGTCCAGCGGCGCAATCTCGAGAACACGCATCGCCAGAGCGAGCCGACGCTGCAGAACGCCTGCGCCGTGCTGGAGAAGGCCGGTACCGTGCACGCGGCGGGCTTTCGCGCCTGCTTTTCGATCGCCTTCTCCTTCGTCTATGTCTACCGCCTGTTTCGCTCGAGCGTGCATCTGGTCGACGGCCAGGGCGGCTCGCTCGAGATGCAGCAGCGTGCCTTCGCCAAGGGCGATGCGCTGCTGGTGGCCAGCTTCGTACCCTACTCGCGCGAAGCGCTGCAGGTCGCGCAGGCCGCGAAGGCGGTGGGCTGCCGCATCGTGGCCGTCACGGACAGCATCGCCTCGCCGTTGTCGCTGCTGGCAGACGAGACCTTGCTGTTCGCGATCGACAGCCCGTCCTTCTTTCCTTCGGTTGCGGCGGGCGTGGCGGTCACCGAGGCGCTGGTCGAGATGCTGGCCAGCCGCGCCGGCAGGCCGGTGATCCGGCGCATCGACGAGGCTGAGTCGCAGTTATTCGAATCGGGTGCCTACCTGCAGGCGCCGCGGCCACGGGGCGGCTGACTTGTCTTACTCCCCCCCTCCGGGGGAGGGTTGGGGTGGGCACACCGGCCGACGATTTGTACGTTGCGCTTGTTTTTGAGGCCGGAGCCGGGAGTTCGCCCCGGCGGGCGACCTACTTTCTTTGTCTCGCCAAAGAAAGTAGGCAAAGAAAGGCGACCCCACCGTGCGTGTCCCTCCACTTCGTTCCGGGCAACCTCCGGTGCTCGCTTCAGGCGGGGTCCGCGCAAACTCGCTGCGCTCAAACACGCGCGGCCCTTTATCCGCCTGAAGCTGTGCTCCTCGGCACGCCCAGAGGGATTGAACAAGGACGCGCCATGGCGCGTCCTTGTGTTTTGGGTTTGGGCTGTTGGGGTTCTTGGCGGCCGAGCAAAGCGAAGGCCCGACCCACTCCCCTCTGGCTGCGCCGAGGAGCGCAGCTTTTCGCGGATCAGGGCTCGCGATTGTCTGAGCCGAAGGCGAGTTCGAGCGAGACCCCGCGAAAAGCGAGCACCGCAGGTTGCCCGGAACGAAGTGGAGGGTCGCAGACAGTGGGGTCGCCTTTTCTTTGCTTACTTTCTTTTGGCGAAGCAAAAGAAAGTGAGTCGCCCGCCGGGGCGAATTCCCGGCTCCAGGCCTCAACTCAAGCACAACGTATAGATCAGGAGGACGACGAGCCCCACCCCGCCTGCCACCCGCCCCCCAACGCCTGAATCAACGCCACCGCCGCGCCCTGCCGATTGACCTGCAGTTGCAGCAGCGTGCGCCGCGCGTTAAGCGCCGAGACCTGCGCCGTCACCACGTCGGTGTAGCTCACCTGGCCCTGACGGTAACGGTTGAGGAACTGCTGCTCGGTGAGGTCCGCCGCGGCCGAGGCCTCGCGGCGCAGGTCCTCCTGCTGCGCGAGGCTGGCGCCTGCAGTGAGTTGGTCTTCGACGTTCTGGAAGGCAGCGAGCACGGTCTGGCGGTAGCTCGCCACCGCCGCCTCGTGCGAGGCCTTGGCCGCATCGACGCGCGCGCCGATGGCGCCGGCATCGAACACTGTCTGCGCGACCGACAGGCCCAGCGACCAGAGCATGTTCGAGGCATTGAACAGGTCGCCGACCCGGCTCGCGCTGCTGCTGAGCGCGGCATTCAGGGTCAGGCTCGGAAAGTAGGCCGAGCGCGCGATGCCGATCTGCGCATTGGCGACGGCCACCGCGCGCTCCGCTGCGGCGATGTCGGGCCGGCGCTGCAGCAGGGTCGAGGGCACGCCGGCGGGGATGCCGGGCACGATTGGCTTCCAGTCGGCAGGCCTCAGGACGAACTCGGCCGGCGCGGCGCCGACCAGCACCGCGATCGCATGTTCCAGCGTGTCGCGGGTGCGCTGCAGCGCGACACGCTCGGCCTGGGTGTTGACGTAGAGCGTCTGCGCCTGCAGCACGTCGGTCTGGGCCGCGATGCCGGCGTTGTAGCGGTTGCGCGCGATCTCCAGGCTGCGTTCGTAGCCCTGGAGCGTGACGGCCAGCAGCTGCAGCTCGGCATCGGCTTCGCGCAGCGCGAAGTAGTTGGTCGCGAGCTCGCCCACGGCCGAGAGGCGCGCCGAGGCCAGATCGGCCTCGCTGACCTGCGCGCTGGCCTGCGCACCGCCGACTGCCTGACGCAGCCGGCCCCACACGTCCGGCGCCCAGTCGGCCTGCAGCGAAGCGCTGGCCGTGGTGGAAGGCGAGGTATTGCGCGCGCCGGAACGCCGGGCGCCGCCGTCGGCCGTGACGGTCGGGAACAGGGCCGCGCGCTGCTCGCGTACCAGCGCCTGGGCCTGCGCGTAGTTGGCCACGGCGACAGCGATGTTCTGGTTCGACACCTGCACGCGCGCCGCAAGCTCGTCGAGCGCCGGGTCGCCGAACAGCTTCCACCACTCGCCGCGGTCCAGCGCATCGGCCGGCGCGGCAGGCAGCCAGCCTTCGGCGGCGGCCGCTTCCTTCCACGTGGCGGGCACGGCGGTGGAGGGCTGCTCGTAGCGCGGGCCGACGGCGCAGCCCGCGAGCAAGGCCGCAAGCGCCAGGGCCAGGTGGGTTCTTCTGTTCGTCGTCATCGGGTCTTCATGTCGAGCTCGCGGCACGGCTCAGGTATTTTTCGTTGGCCGGGCGCCGGCGCAGCTTGTCGAGCAGCACGTAGACGACCGGCGTGGTCAGGAGCGTCAGCAGCTGGCTCGCGATCAAGCCGCCGATGATCGCGACGCCCAGCGGCTGGCGCAGCTCCGCGCCCTGTCCGAAGCCGATCGCGAGCGGCAGCGCGCCGAGTGCGGCCGCCAGCGTGGTCATCAGGATCGGGCGGAAGCGCAGCAGGCAGGCCTCGCGCACCGCCTCCATCGCGCTCAGGCCGCGCGCGCGCTCGGCCTCGAGCGCGAAGTCGATGATCAGGATCGCATTCTTCTTCACGATGCCGATCAAGAGGAACACGCCGATCAGCGCAATGATCGAGAACTCCATGCGGAACAGCAGCAGCGCGAGCACCGCGCCGACGCCGGCCGAAGGCAGCGTGGTCAGCACCGTGACCGGGTGCACCAGGCTCTCGTAGAGCACGCCGAGCACGATATAGATCACGACCAGCGCCGCGACGATCAGGAACAGCTGCTGCGCCTGCGACTGCTGCGCCGCCAGCGCCGTGCCCTGGAAGCTGCCGCGCACATTGACCGGCATCGCGATGTCGGCCTCGGCCTGAGCGACGATGCGCTTGGCCTGTGCCAGGCTCACGCCTTCGGCCAGGCTGAAGGAGACGGTGCTCGCGAGCTCGGTGTCCTGGTGGTCGATCGAGGTCGGCACCGCCCGCTCGCTGAGCTTGGCGAAGGCCGCGAGCGGAACCATGTTGGTGACGCTGGTCGCGATCTGCTGGCCGGTCGAAGCGGTGCGCAGCGCCGGGTTGGCCGAGGTGGTGGTGGAGGTGCCGGTCGCCGCGTCCGTGGTGGCCTGAAGCGAACTGATGCTGGTCGCCCCATTCGCGGTGGTGGTGGCGTTCAGCGTCGAGGGCACGTACAGGTCCTTGAGCGCGATCGGCGCGCGCTGGAAGCGCGGCGCCCATTCCATGATCACCGAATACTGGTTGAGCTCGTCGTAGATGGTGGCCACCGAGCGCTGGCCGTAAGCGTTGTAGAGCGCGCTGTCGACCGCGCTCGACGTCACGCCGAGCCGGGCCGCGGCATCGCGGTCGACCTCGACATAGGTCTCGACGCCGTTGTCGGCATCGTCGCTGTCGATGTCGGTCAGCGCGGTCTCCTGGCGCAGGCGATCGGCCAGCCTGGTCGACCAGGCGCGCAGGTCGCCGAGGTTGTCGCTCTTGAGCGTGTACTGGTAACTGGAGTTGCTGGAGCGCCCGCCCATGCGCAGGTCCTGCACCGGAAACAGGAACACGCGCAGGCCGGTGAGCTGGTTGAGCTGCGGGCGCAGGCGGTCGATCACCGCGGCCGTCTTCTCGGTGCGCTCGGACAGCGGCTTGAGGTTCACGAACATGAAGCCGCCGCCGGCGCGGCTGCCGCCGGAGAAGCCCACCACCGTGTCGACCGCCGGGTCCTTGCGGATGATGTCCACGGCCTGGCGCAGCTTCTCGGCGACCGCCACGGAGGAGATGCTCTGGTCGGCCCGCAAGCCCGCGTTGAGCTGGCCGTTGTCCTGCTGCGGGAAGTAGCCCTTGGGGATGGCATTGAAGAGATAGACGTTGAGCGCGATCACCGCCAGCAGCACCACCATCACGACGCCTTTGCTCGCCAGCGCCCAATCGAGGCTGTGGGCGTAGGTGCGCAGGGTCCACTGCCAGGCGCGCTCGGCGCGGCTGCCGAGCCAGGCGCGCACGCGCCCGCGCTTCTTGGCCGGCGCCTCTTCCGCCTCGCTGCGCAGCAGCATGGCGCACATCATCGGCGTGGTGGTCAGCGAAATCACGAGCGAGATCAGCACCGCCGCCGACAGCGTGACCGCGAACTCGCGGAACAGCCGGCCGACCTGGTCGCCCATGAAGAGCAACGGGATGAACACCGCCACCAGCGAGAGGCTGATCGACAGCACCGTGAAGCCCACTTCGCGCGCGCCGCGCAGCGCCGCCTCGACGCGGTTCATGCCGGCCTCGACGTGGCGCGTGGTGTTCTCCAGCACCACGATGGCGTCGTCCACCACGAAGCCTGTGGCCACGGTGAGCGCCATCAGGCTCAGGTTGTTGAGGCTGTAGCCCAGGAGGTACATGACGCCGAAGGTGCCCAAGAGCGAGACCACGGTAGCCACCGCCGGCACGATGGTGGCGCGCGCCTTGCGCAGGAACAGCCCCACCACCAGCACCACCAGCACGATCGAGATCATCAGCGTGAACTCGATCTCGCGCAGCGAGGCGCGGATCGAGTTGGTGCGGTCGGAGGCGACCTGGATGTCGATGTCCTGCGGCAGTTGCGCGCGCAATTCGGGTAGCAGCTTGCGCACGCCGTCCACGGTTTCGATGACGTTGGCGCCGGGCTGCTGCGTCAGCAGCACGACCACGGCGGGCGCGCCGTTGAACAGGCCCAGCGTGCGCGTGTTCTCGACGCTGTCGATCACGCGCGCCACATCGCCCAGGCGCACCGCGGAGTCGTTGCGCCAGGCGATCACCAGGTCGCGGTAGTCGGCGGCGCGGCGGCCCGGAGCGGGCGTGTAGACCTGCAGCCGGCGGTCGCCGCTCTCGATCGCGCCCTTGGGACGGTTCGCATTGTTGGCCTGGATCGCAGCACGCACGTCCTCGGTGCTGATGCCCATGCGGTTGAGCGCGAAGGGCTCGAGTTCGACCCGCACCGCCGGCAGCGAACCGCCGCCGATCTCGACCTCGCCCACGCCTTCGACCTGCGACAGGCGCTGGCTGACGATGTTCGATACCGCTTCGTAGATCTGCCCCGGCGTGCGCGTCTTGGATGTCAGCGCGAGGATCATGACCGGCGCCGCCGTCGGGTTGCGCTTGCGATACGTCGGGTTGCTGCGCAGCGTGGCCGGCAGATCCGCGCGCGCCGCGTTGATGGCCGCCTGCACTTCGCGCGCGGCGCTGTCGATGTTGCGCTTCAGGTCGAACTGCAGCGTGATGCGCGTCGAGCCGTTGGAGCTGGTCGAGGTCAGCTCGTTGACGCCGGGGATGATGCCGAGCCGGCGCTCCAGCGGCGTGGCCACGCTCGATGCCATCGTGCTCGGGCTGGCGCCGGCGAGGCTGGCCTGGACCGAGATGGTGGGGAAATCGACCTGCGGCAGCGGGGAGACCGGCAGCACGAAAAAGGCGACGACGCCGGCCAGCGCGACGCCGATCGTCAGCAGGACCGTGGCGATCGGGCGTTCGACGAAGGGTCTGGAGAAGTTCATGCCTTAGCCTTGCTCCCTCTTCCTCTGGGGGAGGGTTGGGGTGGGGGCGTTTCGGCCTTTGACTCGTACGTTGCGCTTGGGTTGAAGCCGAAGCCGGGAGTTCGCCCCGGCGGGCGACTCACTTTTCTTGTCTCGCCAAGAAAAGTAAGCAAAAGAAGGCGACCCCACTGTGCGTGTCCCTCCACTTCGTTCCGGGCAACCTGCGGTGCTCGCTTCAGGCGGGGTCCGCGCAAACTCGCTTCGGGTCACCTGTGCCCCCCGGCTTTTCACTTCGCTTCGCTGCGTGTAATTGGCCACCCCCCAAGGGGGAGGTTCGGCCGCCTTGGGGCGGCCCGGCGCCGGCCGCACGCGCGCCCCTTCTTCCGCCTGAAGCTGCGCTCCTCGGCACGCCCAGAGGGGATTGAACAAGTACGCGCCATGGCGCGTACTTGTGTAGGGGTTGGCTGTTGGGGTTCTTGGCGGCCGAGCGAAGCGAAGGCCCGAGCCACTCCCCTCTGGCTGCGCCGAGGAGCGCAGGGGCGTCGGCCGCACGCCTGCCGAAGGACAGGCGTGCATCGTGGTCTGACTTGCCGCAGCTGTCTGAGCGCAGTGAACGAAGTGAACGCAGCGAGTTCTGCGGCAGGCCGGCGACGCGAGCACCGCAGGTTGCCCCCGAAGGGGGTCGCAGACAGTGGGGTCGCCTTTTCTTTGGTTACTTTCTTTTGGCGACGCAAAAGAAAGTGACTCGCCCGCCGGGGCGAGACCCGGCTCCAGCCTCAGCAAAGAACAGCAGCGATTCAAAGGCCCAACGCCCTCACCCCCACCCTCTCCCAGAGGGAGAGGGAGCAAGAGGGATTCAAGCGGAATGCGTCGCTTCACGCTTTCCTCCAAACCGCCGCCCCATCCGATCGAAAGCCAGATAGATCACCGGCGTCGTGAACAGCGTCAGCACCTGGCTCACCACCAGCCCGCCGAAGATCGCCAAGCCAAGAGGACGCCGCAGCTCAGCCCCCTCGCCCCATCCGAGCATCAAGGGCAAGGCTGCGAACAAGGCAGCCAGCGTCGTCATCAGAATGGGCCGGAAGCGCAGCAAGGCCGCCTGGTGGATCGCCTCCTGCGGCGACTTGCCTTGATGGCGCTCGGCATCGATGGCGAAGTCGATCATCATGATCGCGTTCTTCTTCACGATGCCGATCAGAAGAATGATGCCGATGATCCCGATCACGCCGAGGTCGTTGCCCGTCACCATCAGCGCCAGCAGCGCGCCGACGCCCGCCGAAGGCAAGGTCGACAGGATCGTCAGCGGATGGATGTAGCTCTCATAGAGCACACCCAGCACGATGTACACGCACACCACCGCCGCCAGGATCAGCCACAGCTGGTTGGTCAGCGACTTCTCGTAGGCCCCCGCCGCGCCGAGGAAGGTCATGCCCACGCTCGCGGGCAGCGCGATGTCCTTGGCCGCGGCGCGGATCTCCGATACCGACCTGCCGAGCGAGACGCCCGGCGCGGTGTCGAAGCCCACCGTGGCGGCCGGGTACTGCGCCACCCGCGTGACCGCCAGCGGCGCCAGCTGCTCGCGCACCGTTGCCAGCGAGGACAGAGGCGTCGGCGTGCCTGCGCCGGTGCGCAGCTGCAGATTGCCCAGGCCCTGCGGCGAGGACAGCGCCTCGCGCTGGGCCTCGAGGATCACGCGGTATTGGTTGGTCTCGGTGAAGATGGTCGAGACGATGCGCTGGCCGAAGGCGCTGTAGAGCGCATCGTCGACCGAGCTCGCCGTGACCGACAGCCGCGAGGCGGTATTGCGGTCGATGTCCACGTAGGCGGCCATCCCCTGCGCGCCCGCATCGGTCGTCGGGTTGCGCACTTCCGGCACGGTACGCAGCCGCTCCACCAGCTTCCTCGCCCATTCGTTCACGGTCGCGGTGTCCACGCCTTCGAGCGAGACGCGGAACTCGGTCGGACCGGTCTCGGCATCGATGGTCAGGTCCTGCGTCGGCTGCAGGTAGAGCGTCACGCCCGCCACCGCGCCCACGCGTTCGCGCAGGCGCTGCATGGTCTCTTCCTGGTTGCCGCGGTCGGCGCGCAGGTTCACCAGCATGCGGCCGGTATTGAGCGCCGTGTTGTTGGCTGCATCCACGCCCACCACCGAGCTGATGCTGCGCACCTCGGGGTCGGCGAGGATCGCGTTGGCCGCGGCCTGCTGCAGCTCGGCCATGCGCACGAACGAAACGTCCTGCGCCGCCTCGATGCGGGCCTGCAGCTGCCCGGTGTCCTGGGTGGGAAACAGGCCCTTGGGAATGGCGATGTAGAGCAGCACCGTGAGCACCAGCGTGAGCAGCGCCACCACCAGCGTCAGCGGCTGGTGGCGCAACACCCACTGGAGCCAGCCGTCGTAGCGCGCGATCACGCGATCGATGAACTGCTGCACCCGCGCGCCGAAGCGCCCGCCCTCCTCGGCCTGCGGCTTGAGCCAGCGTGCCGACATCATCGGCACCAGCGTCAGCGAGACCACGGCCGAGATGAGGATGGTGATCGACAGCGTGACGGCGAACTCGCGGAACAGCCGGCCCACCACGTCGCCCATGAAGAGCAGCGGGATCAGCACCGCCACCAGCGACACCGTCAGCGAAATGATGGTGAAGCCGATCTGCGTCGCGCCCTTGAGCGCCGCCTTGAAGGGTGGATCGCCCTTTTCGAGATAGCGCGCGATGTTCTCGATCATGACGATCGCGTCGTCGACCACGAAGCCGGTCGCGATGGTCAGCGCCATCAGGCTCAGGTTGTTGAGGCTGTAGCCCAGCAGGTACATGAGCCCCAGCGTGCCGATGAGCGAGATCGGCACCGCGATGCTCGCGATCACGGTCGCGCGCAGGCTGTGCAAGAAGAAGAAGATCACCAGCACCACCAGCACCACCGCGAGCGCGAGCTCGAGCTGCACGTGATGCACCGAGGCGCGGATGCCGGCGGTGCGGTCGCTCAGCACCTCGACCTGGAGCGAACCGGGCAGCGAGGCCTCGAGATCGGGCAAGAGCTTCTTGATCGCGTCGACGGTGCCGATCACGTTGGCGCCCGGCTGGCGCTGCACGTTGAGGATGATCGCGCGGTAGAGCGGTGCAGGACTGCCGTCGTCCTTCGCTTCGCCGCGCTGCGCGGCCCAGGCGCCGAGCTGCGTGTTCTCGGCGCCATCGATCACGCGCGCGACATCGGTCATGCGCACCGGTGCCCCGTTCTTCCAGGCGACGATCAGGTTCTTGTAGTCGGCCGCCGTCAACAGCTGGTCGTTGGCATTGATGGTGTAGGCACGCTTCGGGCCGTCGAAGCTGCCCTTGGCGCTGTTGGCATTGGCCGCGGCGATCGCGGTGCGCAGCGTGTCCAGCCCGATGCCGACCGAGGCCAGCGCGTTGGTGTCGGCCTGGATGCGCACCGCGGGCCGCTGCCCGCCCGAGAGCGAGACCAGGCCGACCCCGCCGACCTGGCTGATCTTCTGCGCCAGCCGCGTGTTCACGAGGTTCTGCACCTCGGTCAGCGGCATGGTCTCGGAGCTCACGGCCAGCGTGAGGATCGGCGCGTCGGCCGGGTTGACCTTGGCATAGACCGGCGGCGCCGGCAGGTCGGCCGGCAGCAGCGAGCCGCCGGCATTGATCGCGGCCTGCACCTGCTGCTCGGCGACGTCGAGCGTCTGGTCGAGCGCGAACTGCAGCGTGACGATGGACACGCCGGCCGAGCTGGTGGAGCTCATGCGATCGAGCCCTGCCATCTGGCCGAACTGGCGCTCCAGCGGCGCGGTGACGGTGCGGCTCATCACCTCGGGGCTGGCGCCCGGGTAGAGCGTCTGCACCTGGATCGTCGGGTAGTCGACCTGCGGCAGTGCCGCCAGCGGCAGGAAGCGGAAACCCACCAGGCCGGCGAGCACGATCGCGACCATCAGCAGCGCGGTCGCCACCGGGCGCTCGATGAAAGGACGTGAAGGGCTCATTCAGAGCACCTCGTTCAAGGGGACGCCGGCCGCTGGCGCCTGCCTTCGCCGCGCGGCCCTCTCGGACCCGATGCAGCGGAGCGCGGGCCGGTCGCCGGCTTGTCGCCCTGCAGTTGCACGCGCGCGCCGTCCTTGATGCGGTCGCCGCCCTCGGTCACCACGTTCTCGCCGGCCTCCAGGCCCTCGATGATCGCCACCACGTCGACCGTGGACTCGCCGCGCTTGACGGCGCGCATGGAGACCGTGCGGTCTTCGTTGATCACGTACACGTAGTTGCCGTTGGGCCCGGTGCGCACCGCGGTCACCGGCACCACGATCGCGTTCACCGTGCGCAGCGTCATCTGGATGTTGACGAACTGGCTCGGGAACAGCGTGACCGCGGCGTTGCCGAAGCGCGCCTTGCCCTTCACGGTGCCGGTACTGGTGTCGACCACGTTGTCGAGCGTGGAGAAGGTGCCGGTGTCGAGCGTCGCGCTGCGCGTGCGGTCGAGCGCCTTGACCGCGAGCGGCACGCCCTTCGCGAGCTGGGCCTGGATGTCGGGCAGGCGGTCCTGCGGCACCGCGAACTGCACGTCGATCGGATTCATCTGCGTGATCACCGCGATGCCGGTGCTTGCATTGGCCGTGACGGTGTTGCCCGGGTCGACCGTGCGCAGGCCGATGCGCCCGGCCACCGGCGCGGTGATGCGCGTGTACTCGACGTTGAGCTTCGCGGCGGCCTCGGCCGCGCGGTCGGTGATCACGGTGCCTTCGAGCTGCTTGACCAGCGCGGCCTGGGTGTCGACGTCCTGCCGCGCGATAGAGTCCTGGCCGAGCAGCGTGCGGTAGCGCGCCAGCGTCACGCGCGCGGCCTCGAGTTGCGCTTCGTCGCGCACGCGCGTGCCCTGCGCCTGCATCAGCGCCTGCTCGTAGGGGCGCGGATCGATGCGCGCCAGCAACTGGCCCTTGGTGACCGTCTGGCCCTCGGTGTAGAGCACTTCGGTGAGCACGCCGCCGACCTGCGGCTTGAGGGTGATGGTCGCCAGCGGCGTCACCGTGCCCAGCGCCTCGATGGTGACCGGCAGCTCGGCCCGGCGCGCCGCGGCATGGCCGACGGTGGAGCTCGCACTGCCGAAGCTGCCGCGGCCCGCAGCGGGCTCGTTCGAGCGCTTGATCAGGTACCAGGCGCCGCCCCCCAGGGCCAGAACCAGCGCCAGCGCGGCCAGGCTGCCCAGCCAGCGCCGGCGGCGCGATGGCGGCCGCGGCGCATGTTGCCCGGCAGGAATGGCGTCAGAAGGCTCGTGGATCGGCGAAGACATCGGTCAAAAAAGGGCGGTACGGAGGCAGCCCTGAGTGGAGCGCCGAATCGTAGCGCCCTGTTCTTACGAACCGTAAAGCCGAGGTAAAGCCGGCGTTGACCTATGCGTCCGGCGACGACGGATTGCAACTCGCGCCGCCCCGATGCACTTCGTCGCAAGGGCGTGGCGGGCGCCGCGGCCGGCCGGCACAGTCCGCTCCATCGACGACTTCCAACCCCATTTCCCGGAGAAACGACATGCTGATGCTGACCCAGATCCTGGCCCATACCCCGCGCTGGGTGTTCGCGCTCTTCGCCTTCCTCGTGTGGCTGGGCGCGAAGCAACTGCTCGCCGGCAGCGTGAGCCTGACCCGCATCGCCCTCATGCCGATCGCCATGACCGCTTTGTCGGTCTACGGCGTTCTGTCCGGCTTCGGCGATTCGCCGGCGGCACTCATGGCCTGGGCCGCGGCGGCTTCGCTGATGCTCTGGACCGTGCTGCAAAGGCCGCTGCCCGCCGGCACGCGCTACGACGCCGCGGCGCGCCTGTTCCATGTCGCCGGCAGCGCCGTCCCGCTGGCACTCATGATGGGCATCTTCTTCACCAAGTACGCGGTCGGCGTGCTGCTCGCGATGCATCCCGAGCTCAAGCAGCAGGGGGCATTCGCGCTCGGCATCAGCGCGCTCTATGGCGGCTTCAGTGGCATCTTCACGGCCCGTGCGCTGCGCATGTGGACCCTGGCGCTGCGCACCGACCGCACGCAAGCCGAACTGCCGGCGGCACGCGCCTAGGGCGCCCTAGGATCAGCCAGAATCTTCTTCCCCCTCCAGAAAAGAGGCGACACCATGAACGACAACTCCTCCAACCATGATCAGCTCGAGCGGCTCGCCCGCCGCCGCGCCGGCGCCAAGATGGGCTGGTACATCCATGCCACCGTCTATGTGCTGGTCAATCTCTTCCTCGTGCTGCTGGCCACCTCGCGCGGGCAGGACTGGGCCATGTACCCGCTGCTCGGCTGGGGCCTGGGCCTGCTGATCCACGGCGCGGTGGTGTTCTTCGTCGCGCCCGGCGGCAGCCTCTACGACCGCCTGCTGGAACGCGAACGGAAGGCGATGCGAGGCGGAGACCGCCGGTGATCGACGCGCTGGCGCGCACCTTCACGCCGGAGAATCTCAAGGACCTGCTGCGGCACGGCCTCACCACGGCCGTGTTCTGCTGCGTGATCGCGGTGGCGCTGGCCATGTCGCGCGGCAGCAGTTGGGCGACGCAGCTCGTCTACTCGCTCTCGATCGGGCTGATCAGCTGGCTCGTGGTCGACATCGGCCGCCTGCTGCTCGCTGGGCGCAGCGACCCGCGCTGGCCGACGGGCCTGCCGGGCATCCTGCTGGTCCTCGGGGGCGCAGCGATCGGCTTTCTCGGCGGCAACGCGATCGGCGACGTCTGGACCGGCAAGCCGATGCTGGAGTTCTGGAGCCTCTCGCCGGACCGACTCGCCTCGACGCTGGTGATCACGCTGGTCGCGACCATCGCGATCTGCTACTTCTATTACAGCCACGGCAAGGCCAAGTACCTCGAAGGCCAGATCGCGCTCGCCGAACGCGATGCCACCGATGCGCGGCTCAAGCTGATCGAAACGCAGCTCGAGCCGCACATGCTCTTCAACACGCTGGCCAACCTGCGCGCGCTGATCACCACCGATCCGCAGCGCGCCGTGGCCATGCTCGACCGCCTCAACAGCTACCTGCGCGTGACGCTCAGCGGCTCGCGCGCGCTCGCCCATCCGCTGGCGGCCGAGTTCCAGCGCCTGGGCGACTATCTCGAGCTGATGTCGGTGCGCATGGGCGCGCGGCTGGCCTACCGGCTCGACCTGCCCGACGACCTGCGCGAGCTGCCGGTGCCGCCGCTCTTGCTGCAGCCGCTGGTCGAAAACGCCATCCGGCACGGCCTCGAGCCCCAGGTGCAAGGCGGCGAGATCACGGTCGGCGCACGGCGCGACGGCCAGCGCCTCCTGATCGACGTGCGCGACACCGGCGCGGGCATCGACAAAGCAGGGGCACCGTCCGAAGATGGCGGCTTCGGCCTCGCGCAGGTGCGCGAGCGGCTGGCCACCGTGTACGGCCCGCTGAGTACGCTGAGCCTGAGCGCGCTTCCGGCCGGCGGCACCTGCGCCACCATCACCCTGCCCTTGTCCGCATGAAGCCCACCGCCCTCATCGCCGAAGACGAGCCGCTGCTGGCCCAGGCCCTGCACGCCGAACTCGCCGCCGCCTGGCCCGAACTGGAGGTGCTTGCCATTGCAGGCGACGGCCGGAGCGCGGTGCGAGAGGCGCTGCGCCTGTTGCCGCATGTGCTGTTCTTCGACATCCGCATGCCGGGCCAAGACGGCCTGGCCGCCGCCGCCGAACTGGCCGATGCCTGGCCCGCCGACGAGACGCCGATGCCGCAACTGGTGTTCGTGACCGCCTACGACGAATACGCGGCCCGCGCCTTCGACGCCCAGGCCATCGACTACGTGCTGAAGCCGGTGCAGCCCGAACGCCTGCAGCGCACCGTCGCGCGCCTGAAGGATGCGCTGGAACTTCGCAATTCACCTGCGGTACCGGCTGACGACGCACTGGCCAGCACCCTTTCGCAGTGGCGCAAGCTGCTGGCGGCGGCGGCCCCGCAGGGCGCCGAAAGCGCCACCGCGCCGCTCAAGCTGATCGCCGCCAGCGAGGCCGGCTCATCCGGCAACATGGTGCGCATGATCCCGATCGACGAGGTGCAGTATTTCGAGGCGGCCGACAAGTACGTGCGCGTGCTGACCGCCAGCCACGAATACCTGATCCGCACGCCGCTCAGGCAGCTGCTGCCGCAGCTCGACGCCGGCGTCTTCTGGCAGGTGCACCGCGCGATCGTGGTGCGCAGCGATGCGGTCGAGTCGGTGCATCGCGACGAGGCCGGCAAGCTGCACCTGGTGCTGCGCGGCCGCCAGGAAAAAATCCCGGTCAGCCGCCTCTACGCTCATCTGTTCCGCGCCATGTAAGAACGAGGCGCCCATGAAAAAACCGGCCCTTCGAGGGCCGGTTTTTCATGTGACAGCAGGAAATCGTGACTGCTCGCGCTTAGCGCCAGTGGCCGTGGCGATGGCCGTGGCGATGACCATGGCGGTGGCCGTGACCGCGGTAGTAATGATGGCGGTAGTAGCCATGCGGCTGACGGTAGTAAACCGGTGCCGGCGGACCGTAGTACACCGGTGCCGGACGGTAGTAGACCGGCGGCGGCGGCGCGTAGTAGACCGGAGGCGGCGCGTAATACACCGGAGGACCTCCCACGCCCACGACCACGCCAGGGGTGTGGATGCCGACCGACCAGTTCACATTGCCGGCGCTGGCCGAAGCCGCGGTGAACAATGCGCCCGCTGCGACCGCACCGGCGGCAGCCCATTTGAAGAAAGTGGAACGAGTGAGGCTCATTTTGTGGACTCCTTGTGGGGAGGGCGCAAACCGCCCATGCCGTTATTGAACGCGCCAAGTGTCAACGCCGTTCACATTGCCAGGTGAAGAAAGTTGCAAAAGGTAACTCCACGAGGGCGCCACCTAGAATGAAAGGATGACTTCCCCTGCCGACCACGACACCGCCAAACCGAGCAATTTTCTGCGCCACGTCATCGAAAACGACCTCGAACAGGGCCACTACGCGGGCCGCCAGTGGGGCGGCTCTCCCGGCGACGCGGCGCACCATGCCCAGGGCATGCAGGACCCGGCCCGGGTGCGCCTGCGCTTCCCGCCCGAACCCAATGGCTATCTGCACATCGGCCACGCCAAGAGCATCTGGCTCAACTTCGAGCTCGCCCGGGAATACGGCGGCGTGTGCCATTTGCGCTTCGACGACACCAACCCCGAGAAGGAAGAGCAGGAATACGTCGACGCGATCCGCGACGCCGTGAAGTGGCTGGGATACGACACCGTGCTGGCCGACGATCCGGCCCGGCTCGGCGCGCCCAACGAGCACGTCTACTTCGCGAGCAACTATTTCGACTTCATGTACCGCGCCGCCGAGTACCTGATCGGCGCCGGCCTGGCCTATGTCGACGAGCAGAGCGCCGAGGAGATCCGCGCCACCCGCGGCGACTTCAACACGCCGGGCACCGACAGCCCCTTCCGCGGCCGCACGCCCGAGCAGAACCTCGAGCGCTTCCGCGCCATGCGCGACGGCCAGCTCGCCGACGGCGCCGCCGTGCTGCGCGCCAAGATCGACATGGGAAGCCCCAACATCAACATGCGCGATCCGGCGCTCTACCGCATCCGCCGCGCCACGCACCACAACACCGGCGACACCTGGTGCATCTACCCGATGTACACCTTTGCGCACCCGATCGAGGACGCGCTGGAGCAGATCACGCACAGCATCTGCACGCTGGAATTCGAGGACCAGCGCCCCTTCTACGACTGGCTGCTCGACCGCCTGGCCGAAGGCGGCCTGATCGCCACGCCGCACCCGCGCCAGTACGAATTCGCGCGCCTCAACGTGACCCACGTGATCACCAGCAAGCGCCGCCTGCGCCAGCTGGTCGAGGAAGGCCATGTCGACGGCTGGGACGACCCCCGCATGCCGACCTTGGCCGGCCTGCGCCGCCGCGGCTACACGCCCGAGGCGCTGAAGCTTTTCTGCGAACGCTCGGGCGTCACCAAGTCCGGCGGCTGGATCGACTACGCGAGCCTCGAAGCCGCGCTGCGCGACACCCTGGACCCGATCGCCCCGCGGGCCATGGCCGTGCTCGACCCGGTAAAGCTCGTCATCACCAACTGGGACGAGCTGATGGGCGCCGGCTTCCTCGACGAATGCACGGCACCCGTGCATCCGCACCATCCGGAGATGGGCAAGCGCAGCTTCAAGCTGGGCCGCGAGGTCTGGATCGAGCGCACCGACTACGAGGACGTGCAGCCCAAGGGCTTCTTCCGCCTGTTCCCAGGCAACAAGGTGCGCCTGAAGTACGGCCACGTCATCGAATGCGCCGGCGGCACCCGGGACGCGGACGGCAAGCTGGTCGAAGTACAGGCCAAGCTGGTGCCGGACACCAAGAGCGGAACGCCGGGCGCGGACGCGATCAAGGTCAAGGGCAACATCACCTGGGTGGCGGCGGCGGATGCGGTGCCGGCCGAGGTGCGGCTGTACGAGCGGCTGTTCGCGGCGCCGCAGCCGGGGGGCGGCGGTTTGGAGGAAGAACTCAATGCCACGAGCCTGACCACGGCCAGCGCTTATGTCGAGCCCGCACTGGCAAGCCCCGCCGGCGGCGCTGGCTTCCAGTTCGAACGGCACGGCTACTTCGTGCCGGACACGCGCCAAGGCAACGGGCTGGTGTTCAATCGCGCGGCCGGCATGAAGGACAGCTGGGGCAAGTAGCCCAGCCCCGGCTCTACAGCGGCCGGGTCAGGTACACCGCTTCCCGCCCCACGATCGGCACCCGCGCCGGCATCAGCACCGTGCAGTCGTCGCAGGGCGCGCGAATCTCCTCCGTCCCATCGGTCGCGATCAGCTCGCCCTTGGCGAACACTTCGAAGCCGAGCAGCGGCCGCGCGAAGCGGAATTCCTCGGTCTTGACCATGCGCGTTTCCAGCAGCTCGAAGCGCTGCTGCGGGCCGGGCGCCGGCGTGGCCGGGTCGCGCTCGATCAGGCCGAAATGGGCCAGGAAATCCAGGCTCACGACGGTGGCGAGATCGGCCGTGGCCTGCAGGAAGTGCTGGCCGCACTCGACCACCATGGCGGCGCCGGCCGGGCTCTCGTCCTCGCCGTGGCGGCCATGCTGGATCAGCGGCGTGCCCGAGCCCAGGCCCTTGGGCATGAGCAGGTGGATCGGGGGGCGCCCGATCGCCAGCGCCACAGCGGTGTTGCGTGCGAAGGCCGGGTAGACCCAGAAAGGCGCCACCGGCTGGCTGGTCGAGTGGATGTCCAGGATGTGATCGGCCGCGGCCACCACCGGCCGCAGTTCGCGGGCGCGGCGCAGCTCGGGGCTGTCCTCGGGGCCGTCCAGCCATTCGTCGGACCAGACGCGGTTGAGGTTGTGGACGAGCTGGCGGTTCTCGAAAGGCTGAGCGGGGTCGAAGGCGTTGTAGGCCTCCACGTGGGCGAAGCTCACGGTGAGCGTGCCGATCTTCGGGCGCACGCCGCTGTCGAGCAGATGGGTGGCGGCCACCATGCCGCAGATCTCGTTGCCGTGGGTCAGCGCATTGATCAGCACATGCGGCCCGGATTGGCCCGATTCGAAGCGATGGACATAGTCGACGCCGGTGTTGCCCTGGCGGTAGGCGGAAAGGTCGGGCTGGGTGACTTCTAGCAGGGGCGGTGTGGGCGGCATGGCGGGGTGTTCTTGAGAGGTTCCCGAGTTTGCTACAGCGGCGGCGCCGCTGGGGAGGCCGTCAACCCCCTCCAATTGCCTCGTAGACTCGCGACCCACAAACACAAATTCTTCGAGCGCCCTGCCCTCATGCCCCTGACTGCCGACATGCGACGGTCCATTGACCAGATTCGCGATTACCTTTTTGGCGGCGGCTACCCGGACCCGGTCAACAACGCCGAGCAGCTGTCCTTCCTGTTCTTCTTCTATCTCGTCGAGGGCATCGACGCCGAGGCCAAGGCGCGCGCCCGCATGCTGAAGACGCGCTCCATCAGCCTGTTCGACGGCGAATGGGAATTGAGGAATCCGTTGAATGCCTTCGTCCCGTCCGTCCGCGAAGGCAACCTGGCCGCCACCGTGCTGCAGACCGGCGCGCCGACCATCGCGCGCAGCCGCTTTCGCTGGTCGCACTGGTCGCGGGAGCTCGCGGGCGAGGCGCTGGTGCGCTTCGTGCGCGACGAGGTGTTTCCCTTCTTCGCCGAGATCGGCGAAGCCTCGGCCTACGACTTCATGCGCGGCGCGCGCCTGGGCATCGACGACCCCACAGTGCTGACGCAGGTCATCCGCCTGGTCGATGGCCTCAGGCTCGACCAGGCCGATGCCGACACCAAGGGCGACCTGTTCGAGCACGTGCTGCGCCAGATGAAGCAGGCCGGCGAACTGGGCCAGTTCCGCACGCCGCGCCACATCATCCGCACCATCGTCGAGATGGTCGATCCGCAGGTCGGCGAGACCGTCTACGACCCGGCAGCCGGCACCGCGGGCTTTCTGGTAGCAGCCTACAACCAGATCCGGCTCGCGAACTCCTCGCCCGGCGGCATCGTGGAGGCCGAGCTCGACGGCAAGACGCACCGGCGCGGCCTGGGCGACCAGCTTTCGGCCGACCAGCTGGCCACGCTGCAGACCGCCACCTTCTTCGGCAACGACGTCGATCCGAAGATGGTGCGGCTGGCGACCATGAACCTCACGCTGCGCGGCCTGGCCACCGTGCGCATCCTGCAGCGCAACGTGCTGACCACCTCGCTCGACGCCGGCTGCAAGGCGGCGCTGGGCCTGCCGGCCGAAGGCTTCCACGTGGTGCTGGCGAATCCGCCCTTCTCGGGCCGGGTCGACAGGGACCGCATCGTCGAGGAGGTGAAGATCGGCAGCACCAGCGCCACCGAGCTGCTGTTCCTCAAGTACATGCTCGACAGCCTGCGCCACGACGGCCGCGCCGCGGTGGTGGTGCCGGAGGGCGTGCTCTTCGGCTCCACGCTGGCGCACCGCGAGCTGCGCCGCCAGCTGATCGAGCAGCATCGCGTCGAGGCCGTGCTGAGCCTGCCCAGCGGCGTGTTCCAGCCCTACTCGGGCGTCAAGACCTCGGTGCTGTTCTTTTGCCGCGGCGGTTGCACCCAGCGGGTCCAGTTCCTGCATGCCGACGACGACGGCTACCGGCTCGACGCCAACCACGACACGCCGATCGAAGCCGACGACTTGCCCGCACTGGCGCAGGCCTACGCGTGCCGCGATGCGGCGTGGGCGCGCTGGCAGGCGCGGGATGCGGAGGCCGAGTGGACCGAGAAATGGTGGTTCGCCGATGCGGCCGCGCTGCGCGCCAGCGATTTCAACCTGTCGGCCAGCCGCTACCGTCCGATGAGCCAGGCACAGGTCGAGCACCAGGACCCGCGCGAGCTGCTCGGCGAGCTGGCGGCGATCGAGGCCGAGATCGTGGAAGAGATCGAGGCGCTGCGCGCCGCCCTGGCGGAGCGCATTCCGTGACGCCGGCGCCGCGCATCGCGCTGCTCGGCGAAGTCTGCGACATCAACCCGCGCCTGCCGAAGTCGCATGGCCTGCAGGACGACTGCGAGGTCGGCTTCGTTCCGATGGCGGCGGTGAACGAGGTCTCCGGCACCATCGAGCAGCGCCTGACGCGCCGCTTCGCCGAGGTGAAGAAGGGCTACACCTCTTTCGCCGAAGACGACGTGCTGTTCGCCAAGATCACGCCGTGCATGGAAAACGGCAAGGCAGCCATCGCGCGCGGCTTGGCCGGAGGCAGAGGCTTCGGCTCCACCGAGTTCCACGTGCTGCGCGCGAAGGAATCGGTGCTCCCCGAGTGGCTCTACTACTTCGTGCGCCAGCAGCGCTTCAGGCGCGAGGCGCGCAGGAGCTTCACCGGCACCGCCGGCCAGCAGCGCGTGCCCGCCGCCTTCATGGCGCGCACGGCCATTCCGGTGCCGGCGCTGGCCGAGCAGCGCCGCATGGTCGACCTGCTGTCCTGCGCGGAAGGCATCGTCCGGCTGCGGCGCGAGGCGCGCAAGAAGACCGGGCAGTTGCTTCTCGCCATCCACGCCGACATGTTCGGCGACGCCGCCGCCAATTCGAAGGGCTGGCCGGTGGCGATGCTGGGCGATGTGCTCGCGAGCATCGACAGCGGCAAGAGCCCGCGCTGCCACGACCGGCCCAGGGCCCCCGATGAATGGGGCGTGCTGCGCCTGAGCGCGCTGAAGAATGGCGCCTACGACGAGTCGGAGCACAAGACCTTGCCGGAGAAGGAAGTGCCCGATGTGCGCAGCGAGATCCGGCGCGGCGATCTGCTGCTCAGCCGCAAGAACACGCCGGAGCTGGTGGGCACGCCGGCCTACGTCTGGGAAACGCAGGGCCGCATCCTGCTGCCCGACCTGATCTTCCGCCTCTGCCCGCGGGCGGAGGCTGGCGTGCATCCGCTCTACCTCTGGGCACTGCTGATGGCGCCGGCCATGCGAAGACGGCTTCGGCTGATGGCCAGCGGAACGGCGGCATCGATGCCCAATATCTCGAAGGCGCGTCTGCGCACGCTCCCCATCATGGTTGCGCCGCTCGCGCAGCAGCAGGCGTTTGCTGGACATGCGACGGCCCTGCACGCAATCTCGCTCCAGCAGCAGGCCGCGCTGGCCAATGCCGAGGCGACCTTCGAGGCCCTGCTCGCGCGGACCTTCGTCCCAAGCTAGTACCTGAAGCAGGCCGAGCGCACCGCCGCGCTTCCTGCGGCAAAAGTTGCCGCAGCCGGCGCCAGAGGCAGCGCCGGCGCGCAGCTGCGCACGGCCCGGCGCGGCTTGCCGCCGGGCACACCCCTTGCCCGCTTCTTGTTCGCCGGACCGACGGCCTTTTCATCCACCCCCATCCTGGAGTCATCCGATGACACTGAACATCATGGACAACCGAGGCGTTGCGCTCGAACGGCAACGCTTCACCTGGCGCGATATGGTCCAGAAGCCGATCAGCAAGCTGGACGACGATGCCTACACGCGCGTGCGTATCATCCTCATGAACGGCATCGAGCTCGAGGCGCTCCACTTCAAGCATGCGTGCGCGCGCATGAGCCGCGAGCTGCAGCCGGTGCTCGGCATGCTGCGGCGCGTGGAGCAGCACCAGGCGACCACCATCAACTGGCTGATCGGCGCCGACCATTCGCCGCTGGAGACGACCATCGCCTACGAACAGGTGGCGATCGACATCACGGCCGGCGTCGCGATGCGGGAGCCGGATCCTTACCTGGCGCAGGTCTATCGCTTCGGGCTGCTGGAGGACTTCGACCACATGTACCGCTACTCGGCATTGCTCGACATCCTGGTGGAGGCACTGGAGACGCTCGGTGCCGATCCGACCGCGCAGACGCCCTGCGCCGATCTGGTCGGCGTGCAGAGCATGGGCCTGGTTCAGGCCATGAACGATCCCCGGACCTCGCTGGTGCAGTCGCTCAACGTGATGCTCGACGCCGAGCTCTTCGACAACGCCGGCTGGGAACTGCTGGTCGAGCTCGCGAACGAAGGCGGACACACCGACATTGCGCAGCGCTGCACGCTGGCTGCCGAGCAGGAGGCGCAGCACCTCGAGCATGTCAGGGAACTGGTGCGGCGCCTGACGCTGCAGGATGCGAGCCTCACCGGCTCGGCCGACGCGATCGACGCCCAGGCCGCCTCCGCGCAGATGCCGTGAGCTCGCCGGCCCGCAGGCACTGGATGCTCGCAGCCGCGGCCTCGCTGGGCGCCATGGCGATGCACGACCGCGCCCGCGGTGTCGAAGAAGGCCGCGCCGAGCCGCTGACGGTGTTCACCTTCGGCGATTCGGTGCTGGACTGTGGGCACTACAACGACCGCGGCATCACGCCGGGCGAGCTGCTGGTGCGCAACGACGATGCGCTCTTCCCCGAGTTCAAGGGACGCGACCTGCAGACGCTCGGCCCGACGAGGCTCTTGCATTGCGCGCTGGACGGCGCGACGGTCGACAGCCTGCCGGCGCAGCTGCCGCGGCGCCCGCCGACGAACCGGGGCATCGCGCTCCTCACCGTCGGCGGCAACGACCTGCTGCGCGGCCTGGTCTCGGACACGGGCCCGGGCGTGCGTGCCTTCGAAAGAAAGCTCGACGCCTTCCTGGTGTCCCTGCCGGTGCGGCCGGTCTACGTCGGCACGGTGTACGACCCGACCTTCGGCGACGACAGCCGCAACTTCCTCCCCGTGCCGGCGAGCATCGCGCGCGCCAATCATCGCCGCGTGAACGAGGTCATCGCGCGCCTCGCGCAACGCCACGGGCGGCTGGTGGACCTGCATGCGCACTTCCTGCTCGGCAATCCGGCCTGGTTCACGCGCACGATCGAGCCCAGCCTGCTAGGCGCGTCGGAGGTGCGGCGCGCCTTCCTCCATCAGGTCTGCGCCACTTGCCGCCCTTGACCGGTCGACCCGTCGAGCGCGGCAGGTTCATTCCGGGTCTTTGGCCGGGCCTTTCGGCTGATTCGCCGGCATTCCCTCGGGCGCCGGCTCCGGCTCGGTATTGGGTTCGCTCGAAAGGTCTTCGCGCATGCCGAAGGCGTCGAGGTCGTTGCGGCTGTTGTTCTCGACGTCCCGCCGCTTGGCGCTCATGCGCTCGGCGGGCGCCGGGCCGCCGCCGACTTCCTCGCCGGCCGCATTGCGCTTGGTGCCGAGCTTCTCGCCGGCGCCGATGTTGTCGACCCCGCCGCTGGTGGTCGGACGGGTGCCCTCGCCGCTGGTGCTCACCTGGTTGTGGCTGGCCATGTGGATCGCTCCTTCAAAACACCGACGCTACGCGCGGGTGCGGCGGGCGTCGTGTCGGAGAGCGGCACCCCGTGGCGTCGTCGTCCCGCTAGAGCAGCCTGCGACAGGCGACGATCTCCGGCGCCTCGGCCAGCAGCGGGCCCGCGGCCGCGAGCGCCGCGCCCACGTGCAGGGACGCCATGTGGGCGTCGGCGTCCGCCTTGTCCTTCCACTGCTCCATGGTCTGGAACACATGCGGCGCCTCGGCCTGCTGGTAGAGCTCGTAGGCCACGCAGCCCGGCTCCTGTCGCGACTTGGCCGCCAGGTCGACAAGGATCCCCCTGGCGAGCTCGGCGACCTCGGGCTTGACCTTGATGCGTGCCAGGACATAGTGCATGGGGCGGCTCCAGCTTGTTGGGTTTGATTCGAGTTGATTCGGGAATATCGCCATCTCCACCAGGCGAGGGTGGGTGGGTCCTGCATTTTCCCGTCGGCGGGCCCGCAGCCTCCATCCTCCATACGGATGAGTTTGAGGCGAAATTGCGCGCTTTCGGCCCGAATGATGAGCCGCACCGCATCGTTTCCCCTGCCACGTTCGTCACGACCGCGCTGAGCGCCATCGGCCGCGGTTTCGGTGCCTCCATCGAGGCGCGGGAATGGACCGTCAATGCCTGAACCTGAGCTTCGCCGTGCTGCTCATGACCGGCGCGTCGCTCGACGCCGGGCTGCGGCTCTTGCCCTGGACGGCGACGGTGCGCCCGTATCGGGTGGACGGCACCGACCGATTTCAATGATTCAGGGGTCGGGCGGGCTGTCTTCCCGCTCGGCCGGCCGCTTCTTGCGCGAGCGCGCCTCCTTCTTCGCCCGGCGCTCCGCATCGAGCAACTGCCCCGCCACGAGCCAATCTGCGAACTCCTCTGGCGTCTCCAGCGTGATGCGGCCCATGTTGCCGCTGCGGAACTCGTGCATCACGACCTCGGCCGCCTTCTGCAGGTTCACGCGGCCGCGGCCAAGCAGCGCGCCGCGCTTGCGGCCGATGGCTTCGAGCACCTGCTCGTCGCTGAAGCCCTCGATCGATTCGAGCTTGAAGCGCGCCTCGACCAGGCCCGCGTAGTCCCGCTTCAGGTAGCCGAGCAGTTCCAGCGCCACCTCTTCCTCGTCGAAGGCGTTGCGGCCGATGGCGCCGCTGGCAGCCAGGTTGTAGCCGCTCTTGGCCACGATGATGCGCGGCCACAGCATGCCGGGCGTGTCCCACAGGTAGAAGTCGTCGGCCAGCACGATGCGCTGCTCGAGCTTGGTGATGCCGGCCTCGTCGCCGGTCTTGGCCTTGCGGCTGCCGGTCAGCGTGTTGATCAGCGTGGACTTGCCGACGTTGGGAATGCCGCAGATCAGCACGCGCATCGGCTTGGCCATGCCGCCGCGGTTCGGCGCGAGTTGGTGGCAGGCCTCGATCAGCTGGCGCGCCGGCGTGGTCTGGCTGGCATCGAGGCCGATCGCGCGCGTCGCCGGCTGCGCGTTGTAATGCGCGAGCCAGAGCGCCGTGCGCTCGGGGTCGGCCAGGTCCTGTTTGTTGAGCACCTTGAGCCCCGGCTTGTGGCCGGTGAGCTCGGCCAGCATCGGATTGGCGCTGGAGCCCGGCAGGCGCGCATCGAGCAGCTCGATGACGACGTCGATGTCCTTGATCCGCTCGGCGATGGCCTTCTGGGTCAGGTGCATGTGACCGGGGAACCACTGGATGGCCATCGGGAATGTTCTTTCTCTTGCTGCGGGGAAGGCTGGCGATTGTCGCCTCAGGCCCGCAGCGCGTCGCGGTAGCGCCGGCTGCAGGGGATCTGCGTGCCGTCGCGCATGTGCAGCCGGGCGTCGCCGCCATCCAGCGGCTCGATCTCGGCCACCCGGTCCAGGTTGGCCGCGTAGCTGCGGTGCACGCGCGCATAGCGCGCCGGATCGAGCTGAGCCAGGAAGTCGGTCAGCGTGGCGCGCAGCAAGTAGTCGTGGCCATTGACGCGCAGGCCGACGTAGTTGCCCTGGGCCTGCAGCCAGTCGATGTCGCTGGCCGCGATCAGGAACTCGCGCCGGAGCTTGCGCACGAGGAAGCGCTCGGGCCGCTGCGGCGCCGCCTCGGGCGCGGGCGGCGCGGGTTCGGCCGCGCCTTCCGGCGCATCGAGCACGCGCGCCTCGCCCTGCAGCCGCAGCATGAAAAGCCGGTAGCTCAGCAAGGCCACGAGGAACAGCGCGTAGGTGCGCACGTCCTTGAGGTATTCGTAGAACCAGGTCTCGGCCCAGGGCCCGGGGTCGTACCGGCTTCCGGCCAAGGCATAGACGAGGTGGCGCAAGGCGATCATCCCGGCGACGTGAACGGCGCTGAACACCACGCTGCCTGCCACGTGCCAGGGCCAGTTGCGCCTGAGGTGGGCGAAGTCGAGCGGAAAGCGGCGCTCGAAGGCGAACACCACCGGCACCAGTGCCAGCAGCACAAGGTGGCTCGAAAGCTCCCAGGTGACCGGCTGCCAGACCGGCAGCGACCGGCCGGCCTTGGCCGCATCGATCACCGCGACCACGCTGTTGGACGCCGCCTGCAGCGCCATCACGATCACCCAGAAGGCGATCTCGGCCCGCCGCCGGTAAGGCTGGTAGCGCTCGAACAGGTTCTTCGGCATGGCGGGATTCTCGTGAATCCGGATCGGGACGGCCGAATTTCATCCCTCGGAGCCGCCGCTCGTCACAAAGCGACGGCGAATCGTCCCCGGGCCGCGCCTGCGCGCAGCGGCGCACGCCACCATCGCCGCCTCGCCATCCAAGGAGCCGGACCATGAGCCCCGACCGACGACACGACATCGACGCGCTGCGCGCGCTCGCCTTCCTGCTGCTGATCCTCTACCACGTGGCGATGTACTACGTGGCCGACTGGCCCTGGCACCTCAAGAGCCCGCATGCCGCGCGCTGGCTGCAATGGCCGATGCAGGCCGTCAACATCTGGCGCATGGACCTGGTGTTCCTGGTGTCTGGCGTGGCGCTCGGATTCCTGTTGCGCGGCCAGGACCCGCTGCGGCTGGTGGGGCAGCGCGCGCTGCGGCTGCTGCTGCCGCTGGCGGTGGGGATGACGGTGGTGGTGCCCTACCAGGCCTACGCCGAAGCCGTGGCCAAGGGGCTGGTGGCGCCGGGGTTCGGCGCCTTCATGGCGCGCTACCTCGCGATGGGCCCCTGGCCGAAGGGCGCCTTCGCCGGTTCCGATTTCGGCATGACCTGGAACCACCTGTGGTACCTGCCCTACCTCTTCGCCTACACCGTGCTGGTGGCGCTGCTGCTGCCGGTGCTGCGCTCGGCCGCGGGGCAGCGCCTGCGCACCGCCTTCACCGGCCTGCGTCGCTGGCGGCTGCTGGTGCTGCCGGCGCTGCCGCTCGTGCTCTTCACGCTGGTGCTCGGCCCGCGCTTCCCGGCCACCCACGACCTGATCCACGACTGGTACCTGCACGCGCTCTACTTCACGGTCTTTCTCTACGGCTACTGGATGGGCATCGATGCCGGACTCTGGCGCGAGCTGGCGCGGCTGCGCGGCTGGGCGCTGGCGCTGGCGGCGGGGCTGCTCGCGGCCTACTTCGCGCTCAAGCTGAGCGGCGCCGACGCATGGCTGCTGCGGGTGCTGCGCGCGCTCTACCTGTGGAGCGCGCTCGCGGTGATCCTGGGCTTTGCGCACCGTCACCTCGACCGCCCCTGGCCCTGGCTGGGCTGGGCCAACGAATCGGTCTACCCCTGGTACATGCTGCACCAGACGCTGATCGTCGCCGGCGCCGTCGCGCTCGCGCCGTGGCGGCTCGGCCCGGTGCTGGAGCCCGCGCTGCTGGCGGCACTGACGGTGCTCGGCTGCTGGGCGCTCTGCGACGGGCTGATCCGCCGCATCGGCTGGCTCCGCCCGCTGTTCGGGCTCAAGGGCCACGCGCGCGCATCTAGAATGCCCCGCGCTGCCGGCGCCCGCCGCGGGTAGCGAACACTTCAACTCAAAAACAAGGGAGTTCCCATGTTCCAGCGCTTCGCCCTGGCCGCCGTCCTGGCGGCCACCCTTCCCATGTCCGCCGCCCATGCCCAGCGTCCGGCGCCGCCCCAGGGCCCGATGATCCAGGGCTACCTGTGCTGCAACATGCGCAGCTACGGCAAGCAGATCAGCGACATCAACTACGACGAGCAAGGCATGAGCATCGTGGCCGCGGGCACGCCCGCGCGCATCACCGGCTACGACTTCCGCTGGGTCGACATGGACATCGGCGGCCGCCCGCAACGGCTCAAGAACGACTACAGCCGCGACCTCCCGACCACCGCGTTCGGGCCGCGCTATGTCGTGACCGAGGACCCGAAGATCAAGCTGGCCGGCTACCCGGAGAAGACGCGCGCAGCCATCGCCGCCATGAAGGTGACGCCAGGCATGACGCGAGAGCAGGTGCTGATGGCGCTGGGCTACCCCGTCAGCAGCGAAACGCCGAAGCTCGACGCGCCCGTGTGGCGCTACTGGCTCGACACCTGGGCCGAGTACCAGGTGGTGTTCGAGCCGGGGGGCACGGTCAAGAACATCGTCGCCGATCCGGCGACGCTGAACCGCGTCTCGCTGCCCTGATTCAGCGGCCGTAGTCGATGGGCCGGCTGTAGGCCGGATCGCGATGCCAGTCCCAGTAGGCCTGGAGCAGGCGCTGCGTGACGGGGCCGGGCGCGCCGTCGCCCAGCACCCGGCCGTCCACCCGCGTCACCGGCAGCACGCCGCCGCCCGAGGTACTTAGAAAAGCTTCGTCGGCGCTGCGCAGTTCCTCGGCCGGCAGCGCGCGCAGCTCGACCGGCATGCCGAGCGTCTCTGCGATCTCGATCACCGTGCGGCGCGAGATGCCTTCGAGCACGCCGTCCCTCGGCGTCACGATCGTGCCGCCCTGCACGCAGAAGACGTTGAAGCCCGGGCCTTCGACCACGTTGCCGGCCGCATCGCCGAGCACCACGGTGTCGGCGCCCGCATCGAGCGCGCCCAGCAGGCCCATGGTGAGGTCGTTCCAGTGGTAGTTCTTGGCCTTCGGATCGACCGAGCTCGCCGGGATGCGCTGCACCTCGCTCACCTTCAGATGCAGGCCGCGCTCGCGCTGCGCGTCGTTGGCGATCCACACGAAGGGCACGGCGAAGGCGTAGAAGCGGTTGACCGCCTGGCGCGGATCGCGCGAGCCCCAGGGCGGCTGGCCGCGCGTGACGATCATCTCGACATAGGAGTTCCGCAGGCCGCTCTTGCGCACGCATTCGGTCAGCACCTCGGTGATCTGTGCTGTCGTGAGGCCGGGGTCGAGCCGGAAGCGCTCGCAGCTGCGCATGAAGCGCTCCAGATGCGCATCGAGCCGGAAGAAGGCGCCGTCCCACACCGTGACCACGTCGTAGGTGGCGTCGGAGCGCAGGAAACCCCAGTCGGTGATGGGAATGGCGGCCTCGGCGATGGGCACGTAGCTGCCGCCGACGAAGGCAACACCGGCGGAAAGGTCGGACACGGAGGGCATGGTTTGGAATCTCCTTCGGCTGCATGCTCCAAATGCTTACGCAGGGAGCCAGGGTTGGGCGCAAAGTCGGGCTTGCTCATAGGCAGATGAGCACGAAAGGTACGTGACATGCAAATACAAGTGAACACCAGCAACGGCATCGAGAACAAGGATGCACTAGAACGCTGGGCCAACGAGGAGATCAGGCAGGCACTGAGCCGTTTCGCGGCCGACGTGACGCGCGTCGAGGTGCACCTGAGCGACGAGAACCATGACAAGAGCGGCGGCGGCGACAAGCGCTGCGCGATGGAGGCGCGCCTCGCGCGCCATCATCCGGTGGCCGTGACGCAGCACGCATCGAATCTGGACGAAGCCTTCCGCGGTGCCGCCGACAAGCTCAAGCGCGCACTCGACAACGCGCTGGGCCGCCTCGGCAAGCACGGGCGCGAATCGATCCGCAAGGACGGGGGCACGGTCGTCGAATAAGCGCCAACTTCATCGCTTCCTGATCGCGGGCGCGGGCAGCGCCTTCTTGCGCACGGCGCGCGGCGTGTCGGCTGGAATCAGCGGCGGGCGCTGGCCGGTCTGCATCCAGGCGTCGTAGAAATCGATCTTCTTGTCGACCAGCATCAGCGCGCGCCGCCATTCGGCGATGGTGGCGTTCACACGCTCGCGATGGTCGGACAGCATGTCGCGGCGCTGGCGCAGCGTGCGGCTGCCCTGCATCACCAGGGCCGTGTATTCGCGCATCTCCGCGATCGACATGCCGGTCGCGCGCAAGCGCTCCATCAGGTCGAGCCAGCTCACGTGCAGCTCGCCGTAGACGCGCCGCCCACCTTCGTCGCGCGCCACGCCGGGCACCAGGCCCTGGGCCTCGTACCAGCGGATGGCGTGCACGCTGCGGCCGGTGCGCGCGGCCAGTTCGCCGATGCGGAAAGCGCTACCCGGCACGCGCGGGCGCCTCCAGCGCCTCGTCGACGAGCGCGGTATCGAGATACTCCGTGAGCTCGACCACCCTGCCGCCGGCCAGCCGGTAGATGAAGCAGTACTGGTTGTCGTAGCGCTTGCCGCGCTTGGTGACGACGTCGCCGCTGCACTGCACGACGACGAAGTCGTCTTCGGCGATGAAGCGCTCGGCCGTGTTGACGTAGCGGCCTTCGAATTGCGCGTACAGGGGCTTGAGCAGTTCGTTCTGCACGGCCTGCTTGCCGTTGTACGCGCGCGACCAGGGCGTGCGTCCCTTCATGATCCAGCTGAAATCATCGGCGAGGCTGTCGACGAAAGGCTTGCCGTTGCCCTTGGCGAGCTCGGCGTGGATGCCCTGGATGAATCTCTTGTTCTCAATGGCGGTCATGGCGTATTTCCCGTGTTCACCGGACGACCCGGCGAAACCATTGGAAATGCTAGCGCGCACTCTAGGTCAAGAGCGATTTCTCCGCCAGCGCGGAAGCGCGGCCCTCAGTCGTTGCAGCGACTCAGCTTCTCGCAGTAGTCGAGCAGCAATTCGATTTCTGCCGACTTGTCGAAGAAGGCATCGGCGCCCAGCGCCTTGGTGCGCGCGCGCATGTCGGGCGTCGCGTAGTTGCTCAGGACTACCACCTTCTGATGCCTCGACCTCTCACGGCAGGCATTGAGGACGCCAAGGCCGTTGCCCTGGTTCAGGAACAGGTCGACGATGGCCACGTCCCAGCTGTCGCGATGATTGCGCAGCCAGTCCACCGCCTCGGCCTCGCCGCTCGCATGGGCGACCACGGTCGCATCGGCAATATCTTCGAGGAATCCAACGAGGTTCTCGCGAATCACGGCGTTGTCTTCGACCAGATAGGTCTTCGTTGTCATGGGGGGCGCATGGATGCAGATGAGTAGATGAGTAAGAGAAAGTTGATGTCATGATGAGCTGCGAGACTTGACCGCCTCGGTGAGTCTTCTCGGCCAATGCGGGTAGGCGCAGGCCTACCCGACTAGCACGGAAGTTCTGCAACAAGACATGGCAACAACAACACGCTTCGTAGATGTCCAGGCGCTTGCAGGCCTGGTTCGGGCCCTCGGAACATCCCGCTTCCTGGAGGCGTTGGCCGACACCATGCGGGAAGATTTCCTACGCTGGCCCGAGTTCGACAAATCGGCCCGGCTGGCCAGCCATTCGGCGCTCGGCGTGATCGAGCTGATGCCGGTGTCGAACGGACAGCGCTACGCCTTCAAGTACGTCAACGGCCACCCCGGCAACACGGCGCATGGCCTGCCGACCGTGATGGCCTTCGGCGTGCTGGCCGAGGTAGAGACCGGCCAGCCGGTGCTGCTGTCGGAGCTCACGCTGACCACCGCGCTGCGCACCGCCGCCATGTCGGCCCTGGCCGCGCAGGCCGTGGCGCGCCCGCAATCGCGCCGCATGGCGCTGATCGGCAACGGCGCCCAGAGCGAGTTCCAGGCGCTGGCCTTCCACGCGCTGCTGGGCATCGACGAACTTCGGATCCACGACATCGATGCCCAGGCGATGGACAAGCTGGAGCGCAACTTGGCGGCCTTTCCGGGCCTGCGGGTGCAGCGTGCCGCGAGCATCGCCGAAGCGGTGCGCGGCGCCGACATCGTCAGCACGCTGACGGCGCGCAAGGCGCGCGCCACCATCGTCACGCCCGAGATGCTGGAACCCGGCATGCACATCAACGCGGTGGGCGGCGACTGCCCGGGCAAGACCGAGCTGCATGCGGACGTGCTGCGCGCTGCACGCGTGTTCGTCGAGTACGAGCCGCAGACGCGGATCGAGGGTGAGATCCAGCAGATGGCCGCCGGCTTCCCGGTGGTCGAGCTGTGGCGCGTGCTCGCCGGCGCCGAGGCCGGCCGGCAGAGCGAGGACCAGGTGACGGTGTTCGACTCGGTGGGGTTCGCGCTGGAGGACTATTCCGCGCTGCGCCTGATCCACGCGCTCGCGCTGCAGCATGGCGCGGGCCGGGACATCGAGCTCGTGCCGTCCGCAGGCGACCCCAAGGACCTGTTCCGCTTCACCAGGCCGCAGGCTGGGTCATAGCGAGCGACGGCATCTCCGCCCAGTGATTCTTGAAGCCCAGGCGCAAGGGCGAGACGTACTGCTCGCGGTAGATCTCGAAGGGCATGCTGTCGTTGGCCTCGATCTCCTTCTGGGCATCGATCGAACTCTGCGTCATGCGCTCGAAGTTCGCGCGCTCCTCGGCGGAAAAGGGCAAGGCCAGCAGCTCGGTGCGGGTGCGTTCGGACTGCGCCCGCACGAAGCTGATGAAGGAGTTGTCGTGCGCGCGCGCCATCGCCTCGAGCACGCGCGCGGAAGGCAGGATGGCCGGGTCGGCCAGGGCCTTCCCTGCAGCGCGCACCGCTTCGGCATGCCGGGTGCCGCCGTGCGCGGCGTCGAGCGCGGCAGCGATCGGGCCGAACTGCTCCAGCAGCTCGGCACCCCATTCGGTGAGCGGCACGTCGCGCCCGCCGCGCTGCAGCGCGAGACCGGGCTCGCGGCCGCGCGCCGCCGTGAGGTGCTGGTTGTGGGCCAGCTCGGCGATCTCCTCGCGCGTGTCGGAGGGGCTGTCGGCCAGCAGGCAGTGCAGCAGGAAGACGTCGAGAAAGCGCATGGTCGGCGCGGCGATGCCGATCGGCTCGAAGGGATCGAGGTCCATCAGGCGGACCTCCACGTATTCGACGCCGCGCTCGCGCAGCGCATGCAGCGGCCGCTCGCCGGGGTAGATCACGCGCTTCGGGCGGATGGTGCCGTAGAACTCGTTCTCGATTTGCAGCAGGCTGGTGGCGAGCTGGTTGTAGTCGCCGCCGGGATTGCGGATGCCGATGGCCTCGTAGGCCGGCCAGGGCCGCGTGAGCGCGTCCTGCAGCGAGGCGCCGTAGCCGTCGAGGCTGTTGTAGCTCACCGCCAGCGAGGCCTGCGCCTCGCTCTGGTAGCCCAGCCGGCCCATGCGCAGCGAGGTGCCGTGCGGCATGTGCATGCTGCCCTCGCCCAGCGGCTGCAGCTCGTGCGGCCGGCCGGCCACGAAGCTCGAGCACAGCGCCGGCGAAGCGCCGAACAGGTAGAGCAGCAGAAAGGCGTGGCGGCGGAAGTTGCGGATCAGCGCGAAGTACTGCTCGCTCGACACCTCGGGCATCGACCAGTTGTAGTGGATGCCCGAGATGGTCTGCATGCGCCGGCCGTAGCGATGGCTCAGGCCCATGCGGTAGACGCTCTTGGCGCGCCCCACGTTGGAGGCGCCGTAGCGCCCGATCGGGATGGTCTCGTCGGCCGGCAGGCCGCAGGGCATGCTCGACACCCACAGCCGTTCGTCGCCGGCTTCATGAAGCACGCGGTAGGTGAACTGGTGCACCTGCGTGAGCTCGGCCAGGCAGGCCTCCACGTCGCTGTGCACGCCGGTGATGAGCTCCAGCTGCGACTCGCTGAAGTCGGTGGTGATGTGCGGGTGGGTAAGCGCCGAGCCGAGCGCGGCCGGATGCGGCGTCAGCGCCAGCATGCCGTCGGGTTCGGCGCGCAGGCTCTCCTTCTCGATGCCTCTGCGGACTCCCTTCAGTCGCGCGGGTGTGAGCGCTCCCAGGCGCTCGTGCAGTTTGCTCATGTCGTTATGACCCGTGAATCGTTGTGGGGCGGAAGGTAGCACGGTCGCGTGCGGCTTGCTGGCGGCGGTATTTAGAGCCGAAATGCCCGTTCTGCTAGGCAAAAGCGCCTTCCGGCATACGAACCTCAGGCCAGCACGCGCAGCAGGAAGCGGTTGAGATCGGCGATCTCTTCCATGCACACCGAGTGCTCCATCGGGTACTCGTGCCATTCGACCGCGTAGCCGAGCGCGGCCAGCGCGTCGCGCGAGGCCCGGGCGCGCTCGATCTGCACCACGCCGTCGCGCGTGCCGTGGCCCAGGAAGACCGGCGTGTCGTGATTGGCCGCATGGCGCTCGGCGGCCGTCGTCGCAGCCAGCGGCAGGTAGCCCGACAGGCCGACGATGCCGCCCAGCCGCTCGGCATGGCGCAGTCCGGTCAGGAGCGCCATCGCGCAGCCCTGCGAGAAGCCGGCGACCACGATCCGGCTCGCCGCGATGCCGCGGGCCTTCTCGTTCGCGATCAGCGCCTCGATCGCGGCCTGCGAACGGCGCAGGCCGGCTTCGTCCTCGCGCTTCACGAGGTCGGCGCCAGCGATGTCGTACCAGGCCGGCATGCGGTAGCCGCCGTTGATGGTGACCGGAATCACCGGCGCGTTGGGGAACACGAAGCGCACCGGCCCGACGGCCGACAGGTCGAGCTCATTGGCGATCGGCACGAAGTCATTGCCGTCGGCGCCGAGGCCGTGCATGAGGAGCACGGTGGCGGTGGGTTGGGGTCCGGTTTCGATTTCGATGGGAGCGAGGGACATGATCAAAAGTCTTGGTTGCCTGGATGCCGCGAGTGTGCCTCGCCTGCGGCACTTGTCGCCACCGGCTGCTAGCATCCGGCGCGATGCGCCAACAACAACAGGAGTTCATGTGACCCCTTCCATCACGCCGATCAGCCGGCGCAGGACCATCGTGGCCACCACCATCGGCAACGCGCTCGAGTTCTTCGACTTCACCGTCTACGGCTTTCTGGCCCTGGTAATCGGCAAACTCTTCTTCCCGACCTTCGACAGCTACGGCCAGCTGCTGCTGACGGTGGCGACCTTCGGCGTCGGCTTCATCATGCGGCCGCTGGGCGGCATCGTGATCGGCGCCTATGCCGACCGCGCCGGCCGCAAGAAGGCGATGACGCTGACGATCTTCCTGATGGCGCTGGGCTGCGCCATGATCGCCGTCGCGCCCACCTATGCGCAGATCGGCGTCGCGGCACCGGTGCTCATCGTGCTGGCGCGGCTGCTGCAGGGCTTCTCGGCCGGCGGTGAAGTGGGCGCATCCACCACCCTGCTGGTCGAGCACGCCACGCCGGCCAACCGCGGCTACCTGGCGAGCTGGCAGTTCGCGAGCCAGGGCCTGGGCATCCTGCTCGGCGCCGCTGTGGTGGGCGGGCTCTCCTTCGCGCTCGGGCCACAGGGCATGGAGAGCTGGGGCTGGCGCGTGCCATTCGTGCTCGGCATGCTGATCGCGCCGGTGGGCATGTACATCCGCCGCCACCTCGAGGAATCGCTCGACGTCGAGGTCGAGCCGGCCTGTGCGGCGCCGCGCCGCAGCAGCCTCTCCGAGGTGTGTGGCGAGCATGGGAAGACGGTGCTGTCTGCGATCCTCGCCATCACCGGCGGCACCGCCGCCGCCTATGTCGTGACCTTCTACATGCCCACCTATGCGGTGCGCCAACTGGGGCTGCCGCCGACGGTGGCGCTGTTCGGCGCCGCGCTTACCGGGCTCCTGTCCTTCGCGCTCTCGCCGCTGGTTGGTCTGTTGTCCGACCGCGTCGGCCGCAAGCCGCTGATCGTCTGGGGCCGCGTCGCGCTGATGCTGCTGATCTATCCGGGCTTCCTGTGGCTCAACATGTCGCCGACGCCGGCCGTGCTGTTCACCGTGGTCGGCCTGCTGAGCATCGCGCTGGTGGTGCAGACCGTGCCCGCCATCACGATGCTGCCGGAGATGTTCCCCAAGCACGTGCGCGCGAGCGGCATGTCGCTGGTCTACAGCGTGGGCGTCTCGGTGTTCGGCGGCTTCTCGCCTTTCGTCAGCACCTGGCTGGTCAACGCCACCGGCAGCAAGCTGGCGCCGGCCTGGTACCTGTTCGCGATGACGCTGGTGTCCTTCATCGGCCTGCTGTGGCTCAAGGACTTCACCGGCAAGGACATCGACGACGCCGCGGCCCACCGGCCGGACGTCGAACCTTCTTCGAGGACCGCCCGTGCATAGCAGCGCGGCCGCCCGCTGTTTCTCCGGCAGCTATGCCGAAGCCCGCCGCAAGTTCCTCGACGCCGCCGCGGCGCGCGGCGCGGCCGTCGAATCCTTCGTGCTCGAAGCCCATCGCGGCGCCCTGGGCGAAACGCTGGCGACCGACACGGCCTACCTCGGCACGCCGGGCGCGGCCCGGCTCTTGATCGTCAGTTCCGGCACGCACGGGCCCGAGGGCTTTTGCGGCTCGGCCTGCCAGATCGCGACGCTGCACGATGACGACCTGCTCTCGCGCATCGAACAGGCGGGCGTCGGGCTGCTGCTTGTGCATGCGATCAATCCGCACGGCTTCTCGCACCTGCACCGCACCAACGAAGACAACATCGACCTGAACCGCAACCACATCGACTTCGATGCGCCGCTGCCTGGCAATGCGGCCTATGCGGAGGTCGAGCCCTTCGTGCTGCCGGCCACCTGGCCGCCCAGCGCCGCCGACGAGGCTGCGATGGCCGCCTACATCGACAAGCATGGCCTGCGCGCTTACCGCGCCGCGGTCACGACCGGCCAATACGTCGCGCCCGACGGGCTGTTCTACGGCGGCCAGGCGCCGTCGTGGAGCAACCGCACCGTGCGCGGCATCCTGCGCAAGTTCGGCGGCGCCGCCACGCACATCGGCTGGATCGACATCCACACCGGCCTCGGGCCCTACGGCCACGGCGAGAAGATCTACCCGGGGCGCCCGGACGGCCTGGCCCAGGCGCGGGCCTGGTGGGGCGCCGACGTGTTCGCGCCCTTCGACGGCCAGTCGGCATCGGCCGACGTGTCGGGACCGGTGGTTTCGGCGGTCTACGACGAATGCCCGCAGGCCAGCGTGGCGCTGATGGGCCTGGAGTTCGGCACTCTGCCCGACCTCGAGGTGCTGAACCGCCTGCGCGCCGACACCTGGCTGCGCAGCCACGCGCAAGCGCCGGCCGAACAGCAGCGCAGCATTCGCCAGCAGCTGCGCGACGCCTTCTACTGCGACAACGAGGAGTGGAAAGGCATGGTGCTGGGCCAGGCGCGCACCGCCTTGCTGCAGACCGTGCAGGGCCTGAAGAACGCCTAGGAAAAGCGCGGCGCCCTGCGCTCGCGCAAGGAAGCCACGCCTTCGCGCACGTCGGGCCCCGCGAAGCCCATGAACTCGAGCGCCAGCGAGGCGTCGAAGCTCGGGCCGGCCAGGCGCAGCCAGTTGTTGAGCGCGTACTTGGTGAAGCGGATCGCGCTCTGGCTGCCGGCGGCCAGCTTGTCGGCGACTTCGTAGGCGCGCGGCAGCAGCTCGGCCTCTTCGACCGCGAGCGAGACCAAGCCGATGCGCTCGGCCTCCTCGCCGCTTACCGCTTCGCACAGCAGCAGGTAGTACTTGGCCTTCGCCATGCCGCACAGCAGGGGCCAGACGATTGCCGCATGGTCGCCGGCCGCGACGCCCAGCCGCGTGTGGCCGTCGACGATCTTCGCGCCCTTGCTCGCGATCGAGATGTCGGCCAGCAGGCCCGCCACCAGGCCGGCGCCCACGGCCGGCCCGTGCATCGCGCTGACGATCGGCTTGTCGCAGTTGACCAGGTTGTAGACCAGGTCGCGCGCTTCCTTCCACACGCGCACGCGCGTGGCGTCGTCGGTGCTCATCTGCTCGACCATCGCCAGGTCGCCGCCGCCCGAGAAGCCCATGCCCTCGCCGCGCAGCACGGCACAGCGCACCGTGTCGTCGGCCGACACGTCGCGCCAGATCTCGGCCAGCTCGCGGTGGCCGTCATGGCCCGCGGTGGGCAGCTTGCCGTTCAGCGCGCGCATCTGGATGTCGAGCACCGCGCCGCCGTCGCCGCGGCGCGTGATCGCGAGGGTCTGGTAGCGGGCGTAGTCCATGGCGTCTCTTCTCAGTTGCGCGCGGCCAGCTCGCGGCAGCGCTGCAGGTTGTTGTTGAAGTTCGTGTTGAGGGTCGGCTGGCAGGTCTCGGCCGAGAGCTTGAAGCGGCACAGGCCCACCACGAGGAACTCGGTCACCGCCTCGGTGCACATCGAATAGCGCGCCAGCGCCGGGTTGGCGCGGGTCTTGAAGCCCCAGCTGTCGGAGAAGTCGAGCATGCGGCCCATCGCTTCCTCGAAGTAGTCGCGGTCCTTGTTGGCGACGGCCGCATCCATCGCGGGCAGCTCGGTGCCGAGGAAGTTCATGGCGGCGGCCGGGAAGCGGTCGGCATCCTGCTGCTGAGCGGCTGCGCCGGCCGCGCCGACGGTCAGCAGAAAGGGGGCGAGCGTTCGTGCGAAAGCGGCGAGGAGGCGGTGGCGGATGGATCCCATGGTCGGCGATATGGCGGGTGGACGCGGAAGCGATATTTGAACCCAAACACCGCCGCGCGCCTCGGGCCCGCGAAAACCCATCCACCAGACCTACCAGATCTACCAGCGCAGCTTGACGCCCACCGAGCCTTGCACCGAGGACTTCACCCGTGCATCGCCGCCAAGCGCGAAGACGCGCCCCACTTCGCCGTAGATGCTGGTCGCGGGCGTCACGGCCAGCGTGAAGCCGCCCGCCACTTCGCCCGAGCTGTAGCCGCTCGCACTGGCGATGCGGGTGGTGGCCGCCGGGCCGATGAACTCGGCCACGTCCGTGCCGCCGCTCGCGCGGTACAGGTTCGCGCGCACGTAGGGCTGCAACCGCCCGGCACCGGTGGCGATGTCGCCCTTGATGCGTGCGCCCAGGCGGCCGATCCAGCCGCCGTCGGCATGCTGGCGCACGGCCGCGCCGCCGATCAGCACGTCGTCGAAGCGCGTGCGCTGGTAGATGAGCTGCGCCTGCGGCTCGAGGGTCCAGTTCGCGGCCAGGGGGAAAGACTTGCCGGCTTCGATCGAGGCCGTGAGGCTCTCGGCCTTGCCCGAGGCGTTCGGGTTGCCGTCGGGGCGCACGGTGCTGCGATGGCGGCCGGCTTGCAGCACCGCGTCGGCGTACAGGCCGCTCGCCGCCATCCAGGTGGCGTAGCCGCCGAGGTAGCGTGACTGCAAGTCGGTGCTGCCGACGCGCCCAAGGGTGCCGCGCGCATTGCCGCTCACGCCGGCGCCGCCGTCCAGGAAGCCGACGTAGAGGCCGGCGCGCCAGTTGCCGATGGCCAGCAGGTCGGTGCCGGCCTGCAGGCCGCTCACATGGCCGCGACTGTGTGCGCTGGCGACGCCCACCTGGCCGATGTCGAGGTCGCTGTAGACGGCACGGGCCCAGGCGCGGCGCGGCGCGGCTTGGCCGGCGTCGCCGGGCGCCGCGGCCGCCTCATCGCCGATGCGGCGGTGCAGGTTGCCGAGCATGCCGAGGTCGGCCTGGCGCAGTTGCGCCGGCAGTGCGGCGAACAGCGGGACCTCGGCGCGATAGGTCGGCACGGTCACCAGCGGCAGGGCCAGCTTGACGGTGCTGTCCGCGGTCGTGGTGGTCGGCGCATCCGCATCCACGGGCGCCACCGGTGGCGCGATGGTGGTCTCGGAACGCAGGTACCAGTTCTCGCCGGCGCCCTGCGCATCCGCCGCGTACAGGCGGTACTCGTAGGCGCCCGCATCGACGTGGCCGTCGGCCAGCGCGAAGGCGTCGCGCGTGCTCTGGGCGGTGGTGGTGGCGCCGTTTCGCGCGCTCACCACCTCGATGCCGTTGCCGGTGGTCTGGGCGCCGAGGCCGCCGAGATTGGTGATGCGAACCGTGGTGTTGCCGCTCGCGCTGGCAGCGGGGCCGCTCAGCACCAGGCGGTCGCTCAGGCTGCTGCTGCCGCCGAGCACCGTGCCGAGCTGCAGCACGCCGCGGTTGCCGACGTAGGCGCCGGTGACGGTGAGCGTGCTGCCCGCCGCCGCGCTCAGCAGGTTGACGGTGCCCGCGTTGTCGAGCGAGGCGACGCGCTGGTGGAAGCCCGCGGCATCGAGCGTCGCGCCGGAGGCCACGGTGTGCGCGGAGGCGGCGCTGAAGGTGTGGTCGGCGCCGGCCTTCAAGGCGCCCGCCGCGACCATGGTCGCGCCGCTGTAGCTGTTGGCGCCCGAGAGCACCGTGGTGCCGCTGCCCACCTGGCGCAGCGAGCCGCTGCCGCTGATGGCGCCCGTCAGGTTCAAGGTGTTCGAGCGGTTCGCGATCAGCGTCGCGTTGTTGACGATGTCGCCCACCACGCTGCCGCTCGTGCCGCCGTTGCCCAGCTGCAGCGTGCCGCCCGTGATGATGGTGCCGCCGGTATAGCTGTTGTCGGCCGTGAAGGTGGTCGTGCCGGTGCCGAGCTGCGTGACGCTGCCCGTGCCGCTGATCGGCGCGCCGAAGCCGACGGCATTCGACCGGTTCACGACCAGTGCCGCGTTGTCGACGATGGGGCCGCTCACCATGCCGGTGGTGCCGCCGTCGCCGAGCTGCAGCGTGCCGGCGCTGATGGTGGTGGTGCCGCTGATCGCCTGGTCGCTCGTCAAGGTCAGCCGGCCGGCACCGGTCTTCTCGATGCCGCCGGTGCCGGACAGCAGCCCGGTGTAAGTCGCGTCGTCGGGCTGCGCGAAGCGCACCAGGCCGTTGTCGGCGATGGCCAGCGGCGCGAACTGCGCGCTGGTCTGCAGGATGCCGGCCGCGTCCACTGTCATGCTGCCCGTGTAGCCGCTGGCGTCGGCGCCGAGGATCAGCGTCCCGCCGGCCACCCGCGTGCTGGTGATGCCCGAGCCGGGCAGCGCGTTGGCGAAGGTCCAGGTGCCGCTGTCGTTCTTCACCAGCGTCTGGAAGTTCGACAGCGTCTGCGCGAAGGTGTCGCTGCCGCTGCCGTTCAGGGTCAGCAGGTTGCTGCCGCCGCCGCCGTCGATGCTGCCGGTGATCGACGAGCCGGTGTGGACGTTGAACGTGTCGTTCGCATTGGCGAAGTTCAGCGAGCCAATGAGCTGCCCCTGGTTGGTGAAAGCGATCGCCATGGTGCCGGCGACGCCCATGATGTTGCCAGCGCCGCCCTTGTATTCGATGACGCCGCTTGCGCCATTGACCACCGTGTTCGCGCCGTCCGACGATTCGAACCAGATGGCCGCGCCGCCGGCTTGCGAACGGATTTCGCCGTGGTTGACGATCAGGTTGGCGCTGCCGTGCGCGTTGACGGCCTCGGCGTTGTGGGCCGTGCCGTTCGACAGGACCTTGGCGCCCTCCTCGACAGTGAGAGTGGTGCCCGAGCGGAATTCGATGGTGTTGGCGCCGGTGCCGTAGTGGCCGTTGGCGCTGCCCGCCGCATTGTTCTGCACCGTGGCATCGCGCTGGATCAGGATCGTGCCGTTGTCGCCCATGCTGATGGCGGGCAGGTCGATGGTGCTGATCACCGCGTTGGGCTGCACGTCCACCGAGCCGCCGGGCGTGGCGTCGTAGCCGCCGATGACGACGAAGGTCTCCGGCGCGCCGGCGCTGCAGGTGATGGCGTTGCTGCCGCTGCTGGCGCAATCGGCGGCGGCTGTACCGGCCATGCCCAGCAGAACCATGGCCACGAGGGGTGCTTTGGTGCCCGATTTGCCGACGCCGCGCGCCAGCTCGGAGGCCACGGCCCAGATCCCTTGGGAAGGATTCCAGACCACGCGGAAAACGCGGTTCATGCGCTTCTTCCTTATGAAAATGAATACTTAAGACTGTAGTTCTTAGGTTTACATTTCTTAAGGAAGTAATTCACGGAATCGGCCCGGATCGCCTGCAGTCGGTGCGCAAGGCCGCCCCGTAAACTCGGGGCATGGTTTCCAGATCTCCCAGAGCGCCGCGCATGCTGGAGCGCGGTCTCATGTGCATCCTCATCGGCGCGGCGGTGCTGCTCGCACCGCACTTCCTGCAGTCGCCCGCCTGGCGCGAAACCATCGGCGGGGCCTACGTGGTCGGCTGGTTCGCGCTGGTGCTCGGCGTGGCGCTGGTCGCGGTCGACCTGTTCCAGCGCGTGAAAAAGTCCGGAGGCCGTTGATGCGCGACCCGGTGCGCGTCGGCGACCGCGACCGCTTCGACACGCTCATCGATGCGCGCTCGCCGGCCGAGTTCGCGCTCGATCACATCCCCGGCGCGATCAACTGCCCGGTGCTGGACGACGAGGAGCGCCGCATCGTCGGCACGCTCTACAAGCAGCAGGGGGCCTTCGAGGCGCGCCGGGTCGGCGGTGCGATGGTGGCCGCGAACATCGCGCGGCACCTGAAGGAGCGGTTCTCCGACCGGCCGGCCGACTGGAAGCCGCTCATCTATTGCTGGCGCGGCGGCCTGCGCAGCGGCTCGATGACGACCTGGCTGCGCCTCGTGGGCTGGGACGCGCAGCAGCTCGCGGGCGGCTACAAGAGCTGGCGCCGCCACGTGATCACGCAGATCGAGACCCTGTGCCCGCGGCTCGAGCTGCATGTGCTGTGCGGCGCCACCGGCAGTGCCAAGACGCGCGTGCTGCAGGCCATGGCGGCGCAGGGCGAGCAGGTGCTCGACCTCGAAAATTTCGCCGCCCACAAGGGTTCGCTGCTCGGCGCCCTGCCCGGCGTGCCGCAGCCGTCGCAGACCGCCTTCGAGACGCGCATCGCCGAGCTGCTGGACCGCATCGATCCGCAAAAGCCGCTCTACGTCGAGGGCGAGAGCCGCCGCATCGGCCGCCTCAACGTGCCGACGGCGCTGGTGGAGCGCATGCGCGCGAGCCGCGTCATCGAGATCGACGCCACACCCGAGGCGCGCCTGGCCTACCTGCTGCGCGACTACGCCTACCTCGGCGACGATCCGGAAGCGCTTTCGCGCCAGCTCGCGATGCTGAAGGAGCTGCACGGCAAGGCCGTGATCGCACGCTGGCAGCAGTGGGCAGCCGAGCGCGACCTGCCTTCGCTGTTCGCGGAGCTGACCGCGCTTCACTACGACCCGGCCTACAAGCGATCGCAGGCCAGCCATTTCGCGCGCTGGGACGAACGGCAGGTCTTGCGCGCCGACGATCTCTCGGACGAAGGCGTCGAGGCGATCGCGCGCCGCGTGGCCGCGGCGGCCGGGGAACTCAGCGCTTCTTGAACGCCTTCTTCACGAGCTCGACCACGCCCAGCACGATCGCGCCGGCCACGATGCCGACGCCGGCATTGAGGCCCATCGAACCGAGCCCGCCGACCAGGCTGCCCGCGTCCACGGCCCAGGCCTCGACCGCATGGCCCAGGGCCGGCACGCCATGCACCAGGATGCCGCCGCCGACCAGGAACATGGCGGCGGTACCGGCGACGGACAGGCCCTTCATGAGCCAGGGCGCCGCCGCGAGGATGGCGCGGCCGAGCGCGCGCGAGCCCGCGTCGCCGCGCTGGCTCAGGTGGAGCCCGGCATCGTCGAGCTTCACGATGCCCGCGACCAGGCCGTAGACGCCGACGGTCATGAGCAGCGCGATGCCGATCAGCACGCTCAGCTGCGTCACGAAAGGCTGGCCCTGCACCGTGCCCAGCGTGATCGCGATGATTTCCGCCGAGAGGATGAAATCTGTGCGGACCGCGCCCTTGATCTTGTCCTTTTCGACCGCGACCACGTCGATCGCCGGATCGGCGACTGCGCGCTCGTGCTTCGAGACCTCGGCCGCGTGCTCCTCCTTGTGCAGGAACTTGTGCGCGAGCTTCTCGCAGCCTTCGAAACACAGGAAGGCGCCGCCGATCATCAGGAGCGGCGTCACCAGCCAGGGCAGCCAGGTGCCGATGGCCAGCGCCGCGGGCACCAGGATCGCCTTGTTGATCAAGGAGCCCTTGCACACCGCCCACACCACCGGCAGCTCGCGCTCGGCCTTGACCCCCGAGACCTGCTGCGCGTTCAGCGCCAGGTCGTCGCCCAGCACGCCGGCGGTCTTCTTGGCGGCAAGCTTGGTGAGGATGGAAACGTCGTCGAGAACGGTCGCGATGTCGTCGAGCAGGAGCAGCAGACTGGTGGCCATCGGGTTGTTCTTTTAGACGTTTCTCTTGAGGCGGATCTCTTCGATCTTGATGCCGCCGATCGAGGTCGTCTTGGCGGTCTTCATCTCGCGCTTGAAGCCGGCCAATTCGTGGAAGCGCATCGCGCGGTCGTTGCGCAGCGGCACCCAGATGGTGACCAGCGTGCAGCCCTCATCCTCGAGGCCATCGCGCGCGGCGTCCCACAGCGCGACACCGACGCCCTTGCCCCAGTGTTCGGGCTTGACGTAGATGGCCCAGATCTCGCCGGTGGTCGAAGGCGTCTTGGCATCGCGCGATCGGTCGAAGCCGACGAAGCCGACCACCTCCTCGCCCAGCACCGCCACATGCACCTGCGGCTCGCTGAACTCGATCGCCTCGCGCCACTTCGCCTCGCGCGTGGACGGTGCCAGCGCGCGCAACTGGTCTTCGGGCAGGATGCCCGAGTAGGCGGCTCGGGCGGCGGCGGCGTGGACTTCGGCGATGGCTTTGGCATCGCGCATCGTGGCGGGGCGAACTTCGTAGTCGGACATGGATGCAGGGAACGAGCGGTAAAGGGCCGTATTGTCGCTGCGTCCACAGGCCCTAAACTTCCCGCCTGCATTTCGAATCATCCGGAGAATCACCATGGCAAAGAGTCAGCAGCGCAGCAACAAGGAAGCCAAGAAACCCAAGAAGGACAGCTCCCCGCCGAAGCCGCCGGGCGCAGGCATCGAGCCGGTGCGCACCATCACCACCGCAGTGATCCCGCGCGGCAAACTCAAGAACAAGTGACGACGGCGCCGCAGCAGCCCCGAAATCCCCTGCACGGGCTCACGCTCGAGGCCATCGTGACGGCGCTGGCGGCGCACTATGGCTGGCAGGGCCTGGGCGAGCGGATCCCTCTGCGCTGCTTCACCAGCGACCCGAGCGTGGCCTCCAGCCTCAAGTTCCTGCGCAAGACGCCGTGGGCGCGCGAGAAGGTGGAAAGCCTCTACCTCTTCATGCTGCGCGAAGAACGCCGCCAAGCCTCGCGCGGCACGCCGCCATGAAGGCGCGCATCGAGCCCGGCGGTTTCGACTTCGACACCGAGTCCGGGCTCACGCTGCTGCAGTCCGCCGATGCGGCCGGCATCGAGCTGCCGAGCTCCTGCCGCAACGGCACCTGCCGCACCTGCATCTGCAAGCTGAGCGCCGGCGAGATCCGCTACCGCATCGAGTGGCCGGGCGTGAGCGCCGACGAGAAGGCCGAGGGCTGGATCCTGCCCTGCGTGGCCGAGCCGATCGGCGATGTCACGCTCGATGTCCCATACGCATTCTCAAACTTCTGACCTGGTGATCCGGTCGCGCTGCGCAAGCGAGGGGAAGAGCCGGAACCATGCGAGCGCCACCAGCACGGTGCCGACGCCGCCCGTCACCACCGAGCCGACCGGCCCCAGCAGCGCCGCCGTGGCCCCCGACTCGAATTCACCGAGCTGGTTGCTGGCGCCGATGAAGATCGAGTTGACGGCGCTCACGCGCCCGCGCATCGCATCCGGCGTTTCGAGCTGCACCAGCGTCTGCCGGATCACGACGTTGACCATGTCGGCCCCGCCCGAGACCGCGAGCGCGATGAGCGAGACGAGGAAGCTCCGTGAGAAGCCGAACACGATCATGCAGAGCCCGAACGCCGCCACCGCCATCAGCAGCGTGCGCCCCACGTGGCGCTCGATGGGCCGGCGCGTCAGCATGATCGACATGGCCAGCGCGCCGACTGCCGGCGCGCTGCGCAGCAGGCCCAGTCCCCAGGGGCCGGTGTGCAGGATGTCCTTGGCGAAGATCGGCAGCAGCGCGACTGCGCCGCCGAGCAGCACCGCGAAGAGGTCGAGCGAGACAGCGCCGAGCACGGGCTTGCGATTCCAGATGAAGTTCACGCCCGCCAGCACCGTGGCGAGCGTGACCGGCTCGCGCGGCGCCGGCGCATGGTCGTAGCGCAGGCGCGCCAGCAGCACGCTGCCGACGGCAAAGAACAGCAGGCTCGCGCCGTACACCACGCCCGTGCCCGCGACGAACAGCAGGCCGCCCAGCGCCGGCCCGCCGATGATCGCGCCCTGCATGCCAGCCGAGCTGAAGGCCATTGCGCGCGGCAGCATCAGCGGCGGCACGAGCAGCGGCGTCAGCGCCTGCTGCGCCGGCATCTGGAAGGCGCGCACCGCGCCCAGCACCAGCGACAGTCCGAGCAGCAGTCCGCGCGAGTCCTGCTGCGTGTAGACGGCGCCGAGCAGCACCAGCGCGACCACGCCTTGCACCGCCAGGCAGGCAGAGACGATGCGGCCGCGATGGTGGCGATCGACGACGTGGCCCGCGAGCAGGGCCAAGAGCAGCGCCGGCACGAACTGGTAGAGCCCGACCAGGCCGAGGTCCCAGGCGCTCCCGGTCAGCTCGTACATGTGCCAGCCGATCGCGACCAGCTGCATCTGGGCGGCCGCGCTGCCGAACAGCCGCGCAGTCCACAACCGCATGAAGGGCCGCTCGCGCGTGAGATCGGAAAAATTCGGCGAGGCGGCGCGGGCGGACATCGCGTCGAGGATAGCCGAGCGCCAAAGGCTCCTAGACTCGCTCGGTGACGACTTCACTCAACGTGATTCACGAAGACCCCCATCTGCTGGTGCTCGACAAGCCGGCCGGCCTGCTGTGCGTGCCCGGCCGCGGCGAGGACAAGCAGGACTGCCTCAGCGCGCGCGCCGTCGCGCATTGGCCCGATGCGCGGGTGGTGCACCGGCTCGACATGGCCACCAGCGGCCTGGTGCTGATGGCGCGCAGCCCGGCGATGCAGCGCGCGCTGGGCGATGCATTCGCCCAGCGGCGCATGCACAAGGTGTACGAAGCCATCGTCGACGGGCTGCTGCCGCTGTCCGATGAATGGGCGCTGATCGACGCGCCCCTGGCCGCCGATTGGCCACGCCGGCCGCTGCAGAAGATCGACCTCGAATCAGGCAAGCCCAGCCAGACGCGATGGCGCGTGAAGCGCCAGCTGGCGGAGCGCCATGCCAGCCACCTGTGGCTGGAGCCGCTGACCGGCCGCAGCCATCAGTTGCGGGTTCATTTGCTGTCGATCGGCCATCCGATCCTCGGCGACGCGCTCTACGGCGGCGAGGAAGTGCGGCAGCGCGCGGCCAGGCTGCTGCTGCACGCGAGTGCGCTCGAATTCGAGCACCCTGCCGACGGGCGGATGCGCCGCTTCGAAAGTCCGCCGCCGTTTTGCTGAAAGCCCTGCTCTCCTCCTCAGGTGCTCCGCCGCACGATGCGCGACCCGCAGCGCATCAAGCTGCGTATGTCAGTCGGGAAACACCGCGGAACCGGCTCTGCCGGGCCGCTGGTGTTGCCCCCGGTGAGGGGGTTGGCGGACCACACGAAGTGGGGGAGCCTGGGGGTGAGCAGCATTTCAGCCCTTGACCACCAGCACGGGGATCTTGGCATCCTGCAGCACGCGCTGCGTCACGCTGCCGAGCAGCAGCTTCTCGATACCGGAGCGCCCGTGCGAGCCCATCACGATCAGGTCGGCCGCGATTGCCTCCGCGGTGTCGACGATGCCTTCGTGCACCACGTGGCCGTCGATCACGCGCTGGTCGCTGTGCAGCCCCTCGGCCGCCAGCGCAGCGACGCCGCGCGCCAGCGCCGCATTGGCGCTGCTGGTGGCGGCTGCAAGGTATTCGTTCTGGCCGAGCGCATAGTCGGCGCCCACGCCGATGAAGGGATAGTTGTCCACCACGTGGATCAGGGTGATGCGGCTGCCGAAGGCCAGCGCCAGTCCACTGGCCTTGCTGACCGCAAGCATCGACGTTTCGGATCCATCGATCGGGACCAGGATGTGATTGAACATGGCAGACCTCTTTCGTTCGCAAGGCTCGCAGGCAAGCCGGACCCCGAATTTACATCCAGGGAGAGGGCCGGACTGTAGGACGGCTACGGCCCGGCAGGTGGCGTCAATCGCCTTGAAATGCGCCGGCGCGGCAGGTCACGACCAGGGTGTCGCGCCAGCCCGGCTGACCCTCCACCAGCGGCTGGATCGGCGTCGATTCGTGGATCACGCGCGCGTCGTCGAGCAGGAGCAGTGTCCAGGGCTCGGTCATCGTGAAGCGTTCGCCGCGGCGGCCCGCAGCCTCGAACACGCGCGTTTCGCCGCCCTTGATGTTGTGGCGCCGGACCAGCGCGACCGCCACCAGGTCGACGCCGTCGCGGTGCGCGCCTTCCGGCGTCGGCCGGCCGATGCCGTCGGCGGTGTCGATGCGGAACTGGTGCGCCTCCACGTACCAGCGCTGCGTGCCGCGCAGGCCGCTCGCCACGCTGCCCAGACCCCGTATCAGGCGCTGCCACGCGGGCTGCGCCAGCGTCCCCGCTTCCATCGGCGCGAACCAGCGCTGCATGCCGCCGTGCAGCGCGTTGTATTCCACCGGCTGCCAGTGCGCGCGGTGCGGCACCTGTTCGAGCGTTGCGTCGTCGACCGTGAAGCAGGCATGGCGCCGCGTGCGATAGCGGCCGCCGTCCTTCAGGTAGTCGTCGGGCGGCAGCTGATCCCAGTCGCCGCACAGCACATCGAATTCGGCGAGCGAGAACCCCTGCCACTCGGCCACGCCCTGCGGACTCAGAATGGCGTAGCCGTCCTGACGCAAGGCGGCGACGAGTCGATCGGGCGGCGTGAAGGGCGGATTGAAGAGGCCGCCGCTCACTCCGTCACCTTCACGTCCTTCCAGAAGGCGACGCGGTCCCGCACCATCTCGGCTTCGGGCTTGGGGTCGGCGTAGTACCAGGCGGCATCGGTGTGGAGCTCGCCGTCGACCAGCAGCGAGTAGTAGCTCGCGCTGCCCTTCCAGGGGCAGGTGGTCTTGTGGTTGCTGAAGGTCACGTGGTCGCGGTTGAGCGAGCTCATGGGGAAATAGTGGTTGCCCTCGACGAGCACGGTGTCGTCGCTCTCGGCGATGGTGACGCCGTTCCAGGTTGCTTTCATGACAAGGTCTCCATGCCCGCGGAGCGCGGACAGGGCCTCATTGTGCCGCGGGCGATTGCAGCCAGTGGACGCTGAACAGGCGCTCGGGATCGGTCCATACCGCGGCCGGCCTGAAGCCGGCCTTCACCGCGAGCGCACGCAAGCCATCGACGGTGAACTTGTGCGAGTTCTCGGTGTGGATGGTTTCGCCTTCGTCGAAAGAGAAGCGTTGGCCGTCGAGCGTGACGGTCTGCGCGCGGCGGCTCACCAGATGCATCTCGATGCGCCGCAGCGGCGCGTTGTAGAAGGCCGCGTGCGTGAAGCCGTCGAGGTCGAAGTCGGTGTCGAGCTCGGCGTTGGCGCGCCGCAGCAGGTTGAGATTGAAGGCCGCGGTCACGCCCTGCGCATCGTTGTAGGCCGCATGCAGCAGTGCCGGGTCCTTGACCAGGTCGACACCGAGCAGCAGGCCGCCGCCGCGCAGCAGGCGCTGGGCCAGCTGCAGGAAGGCGAGCGCTTCATCGGGACTGAAGTTGCCCAAGGTCGAGCCGGGAAAGAAGCCGACGCGCTGGCCCATGCCTTCGCCGCGCGCGGGCAGCACCAGCGGCATGGTGTAGTCGGCCACGAGCGGCTGCACCGCGAGCCGCGGATAGTCGTCGCGCAGGCGCTCGGCCGCCGCTTCGAGATGCGCGCCGGAAATATCGATCGGCACATAGCGCTTCGGCGCATCGAGCGCGTCGAGCAGGAGCCGCACCTTGGTGAGCGAGCCGGCGCCGAATTCGATGATCTCTGCCTTCGGACCGATCTGGGCCGCGATCTCGGAGGCGCACTCGGTGAGGATTCGAAGCTCGGTGCGCGTCGGGTAGTACTCGGGCAGCTCGCAGATGCGGTCGAACAGCGCCGACCCCGCGACGTCGTAGAAGAACTTCGGCGGGATGCTGCGCGCCGGACGGCTCAGGCCCGCGAACAGCTCGCGGCCGAAATTGGAAAGCGGCGCGGCCCGCTGCGCGGTGCGGAACGCGTGGAGGTTGAATGCAGGATTGCCCATCAGAGCTCCTTCGCGAGCCGCAGCCCGGAGAACTGCCAGCGCGCGGCCGGCGGGAAGAAGTTGCGGTAGCTGGGGCGCGTGTGCCCTTCGGCCGTGGCGACGCTGCCGCCGCGCAGCACCAGCTGGCCGACCATGAACTTGCCGTTGTACTCCGCCGCGATGCCCGCGAGCGGGCGAAAGCCCGGATACGGGTCGTAGGAAGAACGCGTCCACTGCCACACGTGGCCGCTCATCTGCGTGATGCCGGGCGCGTCATGGGCGGCCTCCCATTCGAATTCGGTCGGCAGCCGCGCACCGGCCCATTCGGCGAAGGCCGCGGCTTCGTAGAAGCTCAGCTGAGCCACCGGCGCCTCGGGTTCCAGCGGCCGCACGCCGTGCAGGCCGAAGACCTGCCAGCCAGCGGTCGTGCCCTGGTGGGCGAGCCGCGGATCGTCGGGCGAGAGCCAGTAGGCCGGACAGCGCCAGCCCTGCGCCTGCACTGCGGCCCAGCCATCGGACAGCCAGAGCTCGGGCCGCTGGTAGCCGCCGTCGGCGATGAACTGCGCGTAGTCGCCGCAGTTCACCAGCCGGTCGGCGATGGCATAGGGCCGCAGCAGCGCCTGATGGCGCGGCGTCTCGTTGTCGAAGGCGAAGCCGTCGCCACGGTGGCCGACCTCGAGCAGCCCGCCTGGCTGCGGCAGCCATTGCATCGGTGGCGGCACCGAGGCGAGCCGCAGCGCCGGCCCTGCCGCGGCCCGGTACGCGGGCAGCAGCGGGTTGCACGACAGCGCATGCAGGATGTCGGTGACGATGAGCTCCTGGTGCTGCTGCTCGTGATGCAGGCCGAGCGTGACGATCGCCGCGATCGCATCCCAATTCCCGCCCTCGCCCGCCGTCTCGAGCAGCGCCTGCACCGCCTCGTCGACGTGGCGCCGGTACGCGTGCACCTCGCCCTGCGAAGGCCGCGTCAGGAGCCCGCGCTGCGGGCGCGGATGGCGCGGCCCCAGCGCCTCGTAGTAGGAGTTGAAGAGATAGTGAAAACGCGGATCGAAGATGCGGTAGCCCGTCGCATGCGGCTGCAGCAGCACGGTCTCGAAGAACCAGGTGGTGTGGGCCAGGTGCCATTTGGTCGGACTGGCATCGGGCATCGACTGGATGCACTGGTCTTCGGCCGAGAGAGGCGCCGCGAGCGCGAGGCTTTGCGCACGCACCGCCTGGAACTGATCGCGCAGCGCGTCTGCAGCGGGCGCGGCCGGCCGGATGAGGTTCATCGGGTCTCCAATTTTTGGATCGAAAGGTTTTAGCCCATGGAGGCAGGCAGGCGCCGTAGGACAAGCCCGCGCAGTCGAACGCGACACTTTGGCACAAGACGCTGGCGCGTGCCAGAGCCCTGCGTATCATCCGCCGGATGAGTACGACAACCCCTTCCAGCCGCCCCCGTATCGTCATCGTCGGCTGCGGCTTCGGGGGCCTGGAGGCGGCGCGAAAGCTGCAGGGCGCCGATGTCGACGTCACCATCGTCGACAAGACCAACCACCACCTGTTCCAGCCGCTGCTCTACCAGGTGGCGACCGCCGGGCTGGCGGCGCCCTCGATCGCGGCGCCGGTGCGCCTCCTGTTCCGCCGCCAGCCCAACATCACCACCCTGCTCGGCGAAGTCGCGCACATCGATCCGCTTGCGCACGAGGTGCAGCTGGCCGACGGCACGCGCCTCGGGTGGGATCACCTGATCGTGGCGGCCGGCGCCACCCACAGCTACTTCGGCAACGACGGCTGGGCCCGGATGGCGCCGGGCCTCAAGACGCTGGCCGATGCCTTCGAGATCCGCCGCCGCGTGCTGATGAGCTTCGAGGCCGCCGAGATCGAAGCCGACCCGGTGCGGCGCCGTGCATTGCTGACCTTCGCGGTGATCGGCGCCGGCCCCACCGGCGTCGAGATGGCCGGCACGCTGGCGGAGATCGCGCGCCACACGCTGGAAGGCGAGTTCCGCCGCATCGATCCGGGCAGCGCCGAGGTGCTGCTGATCGAGGGTGGCCCGCGCGTGCTGCAGGCCATGCCCGAAAGCTTGAGCCAGCGCGCGCTGGAGCAGTTGCAGAAGCTCGGCGTGCAGGTGCGCCTCAATGCCAAGGTCACGGCCATCGACGAGACCGGGCTCACGGTCGAATCGCCCTTCAGCGACGGCGGTGCCGGCGCCGGCAGCCACCGCATCGACTGCCACTGCGTGATCTGGGCCGCCGGCGTGGCCGCCTCGCCGCTGGGCCGGCTGCTGGGTGAGGCGACCGGCACCGAGACCGACCGCGCCGGCCGCGTCAAGGTGCTGCCCGACCTCAGCGTGCCTGGCCATCCGGACATCAGCGTGGTCGGCGATCTCGCGGCCGCCATGAGCCACCGGCCGGGCAAGGAGCCGAAGCCGGTGCCCGGCGTCTCGCCCGGCGCCAAGCAGATGGGCCGCGCCGCGGCGGCGAACATCCTGCGCCGGATCGCGGGCAAGGAGACCGTGCCCTTCCGCTACCGCGACTACGGCAACCTCGCGACCATCGGCCGCAACTCGGCGGTGGTCGACCTCGGCACGCCCTTCGGGCCGCTGCGTTTCTCGGGCCGGCTGGCCTGGTTGTTCTGGTTGTTCGCGCACGCCTATTTCCTGATCGGGTTCCGCAACCGCATCGTGGTGCTGATGGACTGGGCCAGCGCGTACTGGAGCTTTCAGCGGCATGCGCGAGTGGTGGCGGAGGTCAGGGGCAGGGGGGAGTCCTGAGCGGACGCGTTCCGCCGGCGGCCATGATCTCTTTCGACGCCGACACGCATCGCTTCAACCTGCGCGCCGCAGCGGTCGTGCTGCACGAGGGCGCTGTGCTGCTGCACCGCATCGAGGGCGATCCGTTCTGGTCGGTGCCCGGCGGACGGGTCGAGCCCGGCGAGACCGCTGCCGCTGCAGTCGTGCGCGAGCTGCAGGAAGAACTGGCGGAGACCGTGCATTGCGAACGCATGCTGTGGGTGGTGGAGAACTTCTTCAACTACCGCGGGCGGGAGCACCACGAAGTCGGGTTGTACTTCCTGGCAGAGCTCTCCCCGGGTTCGCGCCTGCTCGCAGGACCTGGGCCCTTCGTGGGCAGCGAGGGCGAACTCGCGCTGACCTTCGCGTGGTTCGCCTGCGCAAGACTTCGCGAACTCGATATCCGGCCGTCGTTCCTGGCGCGGGCGCTGGCGTCGCCCGCGCTTCCGTTCGAACATGTGATCCACCATGAGCCAGAAACCGTCTGAATCCCTGTCGTTCCGGCCGCTCGAGATGGCGGACCTTCCGATGCTTCACGAATGGCTGTGCCGTCCGCACGTCAGCGAATGGTGGCAACCCACCCCCACGCGAGCCGAGGTCGAAGAGGAGTTCGCGCCGTTGACCGTCGCCGGCCGCGACACGACGCGCGGCTATATCGCCCTGCTCGGAGCTCGCCCCATCGGCTTCATCCAGTGCTACGTGGTCATGGGTTCCGGCGACGGCTGGTGGGCGGAGGAAACCGACCCCGGTGCGCGCGGCATCGACCAGTTCCTTGCCAACGCGGAAGAGCTCGGAGCGGGCCTCGGCAGCGCGATGGTGCGCGCATTCGTCGACCGCCTGTTGCTGGACCCCGAGGTCAGCAAAGTGCAAACCGATCCTTCGCCGGACAACGGGCGCGCCATCCGCAGCTACGCGAAGGCCGGCTTCGTTGCGCGCGAAGAAGTCATGACGCCCGACGGCCCTGCCCTGCTCATGCTGCGCACGCGATCGACCGGCGATCCATCCACCTGGAGCACACGATGATCCACATCCGCGACATCGACCACCTCGTCCTGCGCGTCATCGATCTGGACCGGATGCTTCGCTTCTACTGCGAGGTGCTCGGCTGCACCATCGAGCGGCGGCTCGATGCCATCGGCCTCGTTCAGCTCCGCGCCGGGCGCTCGCTCGTCGACCTCGTTCCCGTGGACGGCGAACTCGGCCGCGCCGGCGGTGCTGCGCCGGGCAAGGAGGGGCGCAACCTCGATCACTTCTGCTTTCGCGTCGAGCCCTTCGACGAAGCCGCCATTCGCCGCCACCTCGAAGCCCACGAGGTCGAAGCCGGCCCGCTGGCGACCCGAAACGGCGCCGAGGGCGAAGGGCCTTCCATCTACCTCAGCGATCCGGAAGGCAACGTGATCGAGCTCAAGGGACCGCCCGCACGCGCCGTCACGTGATGCGACTCAGACTTTCACCACGCTGTTCGAGAGAATGAAAATTCGCCCCTTCCGCCCCGCCGACGAAGCCAGCGTCATCGAACTCTGGCACGCCTGCGGCCTCACCCGGCCGTGGAACGATCCGCACCGCGACATCGAGCGCAAGCTGAGCGAGCAGCCCGAGCTCTTTCTGGTCGCCACCGAGAAGGACGCGCTGGTCGGCTCCGCGATGGTCGGCTTCGACGGCCACCGAGGCTGGGTCTACTACCTCGCGGTGTCGCCGCAGCACCGCAGGCTGTCCATCGGCCGCGCGCTCATGCAGGAAGCGGAGCAGTTGCTTGTCGAGCGCGGCTGCCCCAAGATCAATCTGCTGGTCCGATCGTCGAATACCGAGGTCATCGCGTTCTACCGCAAGCTCGGGTACACGCAGGACGACGTGGTCAGCCTCGGTCGACGACTCATTCATGACACCCCATGACGCAGATTGAAAACAAGCTCGAATCCCTGGGCCTGGTTCTCCCGCCGCCCGTTGCGATGCCCTCCGGCGTGGTGCTGCCCTTCCCCTGGGTGCGCATCGTCGGACAGCGGGCGCTGATCTCTGGCCACGGGCCGCAGCATGCCGACGGCTCGCTGGCCGAGCCGCTCGGCAAGGTCGGGCGCGAGCTCACGCTCGAGGAGGGCTACGAGGCGGCGCGCCTGACCGCGCTGGGCATGCTCGGCAGCCTGAAGCGTGCGCTCGGCGACCTGGACCGCATCACGGCCTGGGTGCGCGTGTTCGGCATGGTCAACGCGGCACCCGGCTTCGACCGCATGCCGGCCGTGATCAACGGCTTCTCCGACCTGATCCTCACGCTCTACGGGCCCGAGGTCGGCGCGCATGCGCGCAGCGCGGTCGGGCTGGCCGAGCTGCCCTTCGATATTCCTGTGGAGATCGAAGCCGAAGTCGAAATCCGCGACTAGGCCGCCCTTGGCTTGCTCTCCGCCTCCTGCAGCAGCCGCCACATCACCTTGCCGCTGCCGCTTTTGGGCAGCGCATCGACGAACTGCACCGCGCGCGGAATCTTGTAGACCGCCATGTTCTCGCGGCACCAGTCGATGATGTCCTTTTCGCTGGTGTTCTTGTGCGTGGCGCGCAGCACCACCACGGCCTTGACCGATTCGCCGCGGTAGCTGTCCTTCATCGAGATCACGCAGGCTTCCTGGATCGCCGGGTGGCGGAACATCAGCAGCTCGACTTCGGCCGGCCAGACCTTGAAGCCGCTGGCGTTGATCATCCGCTTGAGGCGATCGGTCATGAAGAAGTAGCCGTCCTCATCCATGCGGCCCATGTCGCCGGAGCGGAAGAAGCGCTTGCCCTCGAACTCGACGAAGGCCGCGGCCGTGGCGTCGGGCCGCTTCCAGTAGCCCTGGAACACCTCGGGGCCGTGGATGATGATCTCGCCCGATTCGCCGATCGGCATCTCCTTCAAGGTGTCGGGATCGACCACGCGCGCGTCGGTGCTCAGGTAGGGAATGCCCAGGCACTGCTGCTTGGGGTTCTCGAACGGGTTGGTGTGCGAAGGGGCCGCGGTCTCGGTGAGGCCGTAGCCCTCCTGGTACTTCAGCCCGTACTGCTCGAGCAGCCGCTGCGCCACCGCCTGCGGCATCGCGGCCCCACCGCCGCCGATGTAGGTCAGGCTGCTCAAGTCGAAGCTTGCGAAGTTGGGGCTGGCCATCAGGTCGATGACCATGGTCGGGATGTTGGTCCAGCTCGTGACCTTGCGGCGCGAGATCAGGCGGCCCGCCACCTCGCGGTCCCAGCGCGGCATGATGACCAGCGTGCCCCCGACCAGGATCGTGGTGTGCATCATGCTCACCACGCCGGTGATGTGGAACATCGGCACCACGGCCAGCACCACCGCCTCGGACGAGCCCAGGCCCCAGAGCTGGCCTGCGAAGGCGTTGTGCATCAGGCTCGAATGGTGGTGGACGCAGCCCTTGGGCAGGCCGGTGGTGCCGCTGGTGTAGGGCAGCAGGGCCATGTCGTCGGCGCCGACCACGTGCTCGGGCGGCGCGTGTCCCGCATCCAGCGCATCGGTCCAGGCCATGACCGTGCCGTCGGCCAGCGCGGGCAACGCGTGGCGGGCCAACAGCCAGTCGCGCCAGGCCGGCGGCGGCGCCTCGTCGCCGCTCGCCTCGGCATCGAAGGCGTCGGTGAACTGAGTGACGATCATGTGCGCCAGGCGGTCCTTGGGCGCGAGCGCGTCGCTGGCCTTGGCGAGCTCGGGCGCTAGGTCGCCGGTGGTGATGGCGACCTTGGCATCCGGATCGGTGATGTAGTGCTTCAGCTCCTCGGCGCGGTTCATCGGATTGACCGGCACCACCACCGCATTGGCACGCAGGATCGCGAAATGCGCGATCACCAGCTGCGGGCAGTTCTGCATGTCGAGGACCACGCGGTCGCCGCGCTTCACGCCCAGCGCATGCAGCGCGCCGGCCAGGCGCTCGACCTGCGCGGCGAGCTCGCGGTAAGTGGTCTCGCGGCCGAAGAAGACCATGGCCGACTTGTCGGGAAAGCGCGCCGCGGAAGTCGCGAGGTTGTGCCACAGCGAGGTGGCGGGAACGGTGATCGAACGGGGCAGGCGCTCGGGCCAGAACTTGTAGTGCGGGCGGTCCATACGGTGATCAGTCTCCAATCAGCGCCCGAGCCTACGATGCGGCGCGCGCGCCCTGCATCGGGGAAGCCCCCGAGCGCGTCGCATGGGTGACTCGTGGCGCGTTCTGCCGTACAACGGCAGTCCTTCACCCACCTACCGAGGAGCTCACATGGCAGCAGAAAAGCACGCAAGCGTTCACTGGGAAGGCGCCGGCAAGGCCGGCAAGGGCCAGATCAGCACCGAGACCGGCGCCCTCAAGGACTACCCCTACGGCTACACGAGCCGCTTCGAGGACGACAAGCGCGGCACCAATCCGGAAGAGATCCTGGGTGCGGCGCACGCCGGCTGCCTCACGATGGCGCTGGCCTTCGCGCTCGAGGGCGCTGGCTTCACGGCCGACTCGATCGACACCAAGGCTGCGGTGCGCCTGGCCCGCGACGGCGCGGGTTTCAAGATCGACCGCATCCAGCTGGAGCTCGAGGCCACCATTCCGGGCATCGACGAAGCCAAGTTCCAGGAACTGGCGGCCGGTGCCAAGGCCGGCTGCCCGCTGTCCAAGGCGCTCGCCAGCGTGCCCGAAATCACCTTGTTGGCGCGTCTGCGCAGCTGAATCACACCTGTTTGGTGCACAGATCTTGCATACCAGTTGGCATGAAAGCTGCTGGTATGCAGGACCATGGCCATTTCCGCATCCGAAATCAGTGCACGCATCGTTGAAGCGGTGATGGCGCAGAAGCTCGCCCCGGGCTCGCGCCTGGGCGAGCAGCAGCTCGCGATGCTGTTCGACTGCAGCCGCACCATCGTGCGGGAGGCGCTCACGCGGCTGGCGGCGCGCGGCATCGTGACCGTGAGCGCACGCCGCGGCTGGTTCGTGATCGAGCCCTCGCAGGCGGAGGCGCGCGAAGCCTTCGAGGCGCGCCGCGTGATCGAGTCGGGCCTGATCCGCAGCGCCGGGCCGATCGACAAGGAAGCCCTGCGCGCGCTCAAGGTACATCTGAAGCGCGAGAAGGCGGCGCTCAAGGACAGCGACATCGGCAACCGCAGCTACCTGCTGGGCGACTTCCACGTCTGCCTGGCCGAGTGCCTGGGCAATTCGCTTCTGGCCGACACGCTACGCGACTTCACCGCGCGCACCACCTTGATCGCGATGCTCTACCAGTCCTCGCACGACGCGGCGCAGTCCTGCGAAGACCACGTGCGCATCGTCGCGGCGCTGGAGCGCGGCGACACCGCCGGCGCCGAGGCGCTGATGACCGAGCACATCGGCACGGTGCAGTCGGCGCTGCGCGTGCAAAACCCCACCGACCCGCTGGCCCAGCTGCGCGACGCGCTCGCACCGCTGCGCCACGCGCCTGCCGACGACAAGACGAAGGCACAGCTTTTGCGTGATCCCGATTCATCGACCTACCTAGGAGCCCTGTTATGAAAGTTTCCAAACGCCACTTCGCGCTGGCCATCGCATCGGCTGCGCTGCTCGCCGCCGGCGCCGCGCAAGCCCAGAGCGCGCTCGACAACGTGCTCAAGTCCAAGACCCTCAAGGTCGCGATCCCGACCGACTACCCGCCCTACGGCTTCGTCGGTCCCGACATGGCGCCGCAGGGCCTCGATGTCGAGATGGCCAAGCTGATCGCCGCCAAGATGGGCGTCAAGGTCGAGCTGGTGCCGGTCACCAGCGCCAATCGCATTCCCTACCTGCAGACCAAGAAGGCCGACCTCGTGATCTCCACGCTGGGCAAGAACGCCGAGCGCGAGAAGGTGATCGACTTCAGCGCCGCCTATGCGCCCTTCTTCCAGGCCGTGTATGCATCGAAAAGCCTGAGCATCAAGAGCTTCGCCGACATGGGCGGCAAGTCGGTGGCCGTGACGCGCGGCGCCATGGAAGACCAGGAGCTCGCCAAGGTGGCGCCGGCCAACGTCGACTACAAGCGCTTCGAGGACAACAACGCGACCATCGCGGCCTTCGTCGCGGGCCAGACCCAGACCATCGCCACCAGCGCCGCGGTGGCCGGCAACATGATGCAGAAAAACCCGCAGCTCGGCGCCGAATACAAGCTGCTCCTGAAGGACAGCCCCTGCTTCGTCGGCATTGCCAAGGGCGAGGACGCGCTGAAGGCCAAGGTCAACGAGATCATTGCGGCCGCCAAGAAGGACGGCACGCTCGACGCGATGTCGAAGAAGTACCTCGGCAAGGAAGCCGGCGACTTGCCGTCATGACCCACCCCCGTTTCTTGCTCGCTTCGTGTAGCCGAATCCCTCCTCAAGGGGGCAACACCAGCGGCCCGGCAAAGCCGGTTCCGCGGTGTTTCCCGAACAGTCGCGGCGACGCCGCTCCATAAGGTCAGCACATGAACTTCGATTTCGGCGCGGTGCTCGTCGACTGGCCGCTCCTGGCCAAGGGCATCGTGTGGACGCTGGGCCTCACGTTCGTCGCCACGCTGATCGGCATGGTGGTCGGCATCGCCTGCGCCTGGGCCCGCGCGAGCGGGCCGGCCTGGCTGCGCTGGATCGTGGGCAGCTATGTGGAGCTGATCCGCAACACGCCCTTCATCGTGCAGCTGTTCTTCATCTTCTTCGGCCTGCCGGCGGCGGGATTCAAGCTTTCCCCCGAACTGGCCTCGATCATCGCGATGGTGATGAACCTCGGCGCCTATGCGACCGAGATCATCCGCGCCGGCATCGAGGCCACGCCGCGCGGGCAGATCGAGGCCGCAGTGAGCCTCGCGCTCAACAAGGTGCAGGTGTTCACGCGCGTGGTGCTGCCGCCGGCGTTGAAGAAGGTATGGCCCGCGATGGTGAGCCAGATCATCATCGTGATGCTGGGCTCGGCCGTGTGCAGCCAGATCTCGACCGAGGAGCTGAGCTATGCGGCCAACCTGATCCAGAGCCGCAACTTCCGCGCCTTCGAGGCCTTCATCATCGCGACGCTGATCTACTTGGCGCTCTCGGTCGGAACACGCAAGCTGCTCAACTGGGCAGGGCCGAAGTTCTTCTTCGGCCGATAGGAGCGTCGAGATGGTCGAGTTCTCCCTCTGGGACATCCTGCGCAACCTGCTGCTCGCCTTGCGCTGGACGGTGGCGCTGTCGCTGATCGCCTTCGTCGGCGGCGGCTTCGTGGGCGCGGTGCTGCTCTTCGTGCGCCTGTCGGGCGGGCCGGTCGCCGAGCGGCTGATCGGCCTCTACGTGCAGCTGTTCCAGGGCACGCCGCTGCTGATGCAATTGTTCCTGGCCTACTTCGGCATCGCGCTCCTCGGCATCGAGGTCTCCGCCTGGACCGCCGCCTCGGTGGCGCTCACGCTCTACACCAGCGCCTTCCTCACCGAGATCTGGCGCGGCTGCGTGGCCTCCATTCCCAAGGGCCAGTGGGAAGCGTCGGGCAGCCTCGCCTTGAGCTTCGGCGAGCAGATGCGCCACGTGATCCTGCCGCAGGCCACGCGCATCGCGGTCGCGCCCACCGTGGGTTTCCTGGTGCAGGTGATCAAGGGCACCGCGCTGGCCTCGGTGATCGGCTTCGTCGAGCTCACCAAGGCCGGCAGCATGATCTCGAACGCGACCTTCAAGCCCTTCGTGGTCTTCAGCTGCGTCGCCCTGCTCTACTTCGTGCTGTGCTTTCCGGTGAGCCTGTACGCCAAGAACCTCGAAAGGAAGATCCATGGCGCTCGTCGCTGAAGCTCCTGCCCTCGCAACGCCCATCGTGCGCATCACCGCGCTGCGCAAGTCCTACGGCAGCAACGAGGTGCTGAAAGGCATCGACCTCGACGTCAGGCGGGGCGAGGTGATCGCCATCATCGGCAAGAGCGGCTCGGGCAAGAGCACGCTCCTGCGCTGCATCAACGGGCTCGAAGTTTTCCAGGACGGATCGCTCACGGTCGACGGCAAGCCGCTGCTGCACGAAAGCGCGATGGCCATGCGCGAGCTGCGCCAGCACGTGGGCATGATCTTCCAGAGCTTCAACCTCTTCCCGCATCTCACGGTCGGCAAGAACGTGATGCTCGCGCCGACGCTGGTCAAGAAACGCAACGGCACGGAAGCCGCCTCGCAGGCGCGCAAGCTGCTCGAGCGCGTCGGCCTGGCCGAGAAGTTCGACGCCATGCCCGACCAGCTCTCCGGCGGCCAGCAGCAGCGCGTGGCGATCGCGCGCGCGCTCGCGATGGAGCCGGCCGTGCTGCTGTGCGACGAGATCACGTCGGCGCTCGATCCCGAACTGGTGGGCGAGGTGCTGCGCGTGGTCGAATCGCTGGCCGACGAGGGCATGACCCTCTTGATGGTGACGCACGAGATGAGCTTCGCGCGCAAGGTCAGCGACCGCGTGATCTTCATGCACCAGGGGCGCGTGCACGAGATGGGGCCGCCGGCGGAGCTGTTCGGGAATCCGCAGACGGCGGAATTGAAACAGTTCCTTTCGTCGCTTCACGACTGAAGGCCTCCGGGAGGAGGAACCTCCCGCCTGTGGCAAGCTCCGAGCGGTATGCGCAACCGCTCTTCCCTCATTTCCCGCCGCGTTCTCCTGCGCGCACTGCTGGCTGCCGCCGCAGCGCCGGCGCCTTTCGCGGCGCTCGCCGGCTTCAACTTCTTCACCAGCGAGTACACCGCGAGCCGCGAAGAGCTGCAGGCGCAGATCGCGAAGCGCTTTCCGGTGCAGCAGCGCTATGCCGAGATCTTCACCGTCGGCCTGCGCGATCCGCAGCTGGGCCTCGATGCGAAGGCCAATCGCGCGGCGATCACGGCCGTGCTCTCGATCGCGAGCCCGCTGCTGCGGCCGTCCGCCGTCGAAGGCGTGGTCTCGGTCAGCAGCGCGCTCAAGTACGACGCGCCGGCGCGTGCGCTGCGGCTCGACCAGCCCAAGGCCGAGCGTCTGGAACTGCAGGGCGTGACCGGCCGCGATGCCGAGCGCCTGCAGCAGATCGGCGCGCTGGTCGCGCAGGAGATGCTGCATGGCCAGGCGCTACGCACCTTCACTGCCGAAGAGCTGACCGTGGGCCGCAAGACCTACGAGATCGGTGACATCACCGTGCAACAGGACGGCATCAAGGTAGAACTCAAATGAAGTTCACCCCTCGCCTTGCGACTTGGCTGATCGCGGCATCGATGCTAGCGGGTTGCGCAGCGCTCGATCCTGGCGCGCAGCGCGCCTTCGACCTGCAAGCCCACCGCGGCGGCCGTGCGCTGGCGCCCGAAAACACGCTGGCCGCTTTCACGAACGCGATGGAGATGGGCGTCGATACGCTCGAGCTCGACATCGGACTCACGGCCGACGGTGTGGTGGTGATCTCGCACGACACCGTGCTCAACCCGGACCACACGCGCGACGCGAGCGGTGCTTTCCTCGCCGCCAAGGGCCCGGCGCTCCGTTCGCTGAGGCTGTCGCAGCTGCAGGCCTACGACGTGGGCCGCATCGATCCCGCCACCAGCTATGGCAAGCAGTTCGCGAAGCAGCTGGTGAGCGACGGCGAACGCATCCCGACGCTGGCTGCGCTGTTCGAGCGCGTGCGCGAGCGCGGCGCCACGCAGATCCGCTTCAACATCGAGACCAAGCTGGACCCGACACGGCCTGACGAAACCGCGCCGCCCGATGAGATGGTGCGCGCCCTGCTGGCCGAGATCGACAAATACGGCATGGCCCCGCGCGTGACCATCCAGAGCTTCGACTGGCGCGCGCTCGCGCTGGTCGGCCAATGGGCGCCGCAGATGCGGCGTGCCTATCTCACGAGCGGCCGCACCTTGAAGGACAGCCGCTGGACCTCGGGCCTGCGCCTCGAGGACTTCGGCTCGGTACCGCGTCTCGTGAAGGCCGCCGCGGGCGAGAGCAAGAGCGCAGTGATCTGGTCGCCGGCCTTCAACGATCTCACGGCCGCGCAGGTGAAGGAAGCGCAATCGTTCGGCTTCCAGGTCGTGCCCTGGACCGTGAACCAGCGCGCCGACATGGCGAAGCTGATGGACTGGAAGGTGGACGGCATCATCACCGACGACCCGGCGATATTGCGCGACGTGATGCGCGAGCGCGGGATGGCGCTGCCTGCCGGGCTCGGCCGCTGAGCTGGGCCTGTCGACAGGCCTTGGCGGCTCACACGTGGCGCGCGGCCCGCGTGCGCTGCGCACCCGCCAGCGGCTGGCGGTCGGCCCGCGCATGCAGGGCTTCGATGATGTGGCATTGCGCATCGGTGCCGTCGCAGCAGTCGCGCAGCGCGATCAGCTCTTTTTCGAGCGAGCGCAGCTCGCGCAGTCGTTCGCGCACATGCCCAAGATGCGCATCGAGCGCGACGCAGGCCGCGGCGCAGTCGGCCTTGCTGCGCAGGTCGAGCCCGAGCAGGGTGCGCACCTCGTCGAGCGACATGTCCATCGCGCGGCACAGGCGGATGAAGCGCAGCCGGTGCACGTCGGCATCGGTGTAGAGCCGGTAGCTGTTGTCGCCTCGGGCCTGCGGCGCGATCAGCCCTTCCTTTTCGTAGTAGCGGATGTTGGTGGCGCTCACGCCGCTGCGTGCAGCGGCATCGCCGATGCGGTAACCCTGCTCGATGGGCGGACTCTCGACTGCCATGGCTTGACCTTCCAGTGACTTCAACCTTTCCAATGGTGCCATCCCTGGAGAAACCATGTCTGCGAACTGCTGCGAACACGATCACGACCACGAACATCTTTCGGCCTCCGACACGCCGCGCTACAGGCGCGTGCTGTGGGTGGCGCTGGCCCTCAACATGGCCATGTTCGCGATCGAGATCGGCGCCGGCTTTCGCTCGGGCTCGGTCTCTCTCCTGGCCGATGCGATCGACTTCTTCGGCGATGCCGCCAACTACGGCGTGAGCCTGGCCGTGCTCTCGATGGGCCTCGCGTGGCGTGCGCGCGCGGCCGTGCTCAAGGGGCTCAGCATGCTGGGCTTCGGCGTCTTCGTGGCCTCCAAGACGCTCTGGTCGGCCACGCAGGGCGTGCCGCCCGAGGCTCTGACCATGGGCCTGGTCGGCGCGCTGGCGCTGGGCGTCAACGTGCTGGTGGCCGTACTGCTCTACGCCTTCCGCGAGGGCGACGCCAACATGCGCAGCGTATGGCTGTGCTCGCGCAACGACGCCATCGGCAACGTGGCGGTGATGCTCGCGGCGCTGGGCGTCTTCGGCACCGGCACCGCCTGGCCCGACCTCGCGGTGGCCGCGGCGATGGCTGCGCTCGCGATCAGCGGCGGCTGGTCGGTGCTGCGGCAGGCGCGCGGCGAATTGCGCCGCGGTCCCATAATCGCCGGCGATGTCTGATGCACAAGCCTCCTCCCCGGCCCCGGATGCGGGCGCCATCACCGATGTCTCCGGCATCGAAGTCGGTCACTTCAGCGACCCGCGCCGCCCGACCGGCTGCACCGTGATCCTCGCGCGCGAAGGCGCGGTGGCCGGCGTGGATGTGCGCGGCGCCGCGCCCGGCACGCGCGAGACCGACCTGCTTGCGCCCGGCAACTTCGTCCAGCAGGTGCATGCCGTGATGCTCGCCGGCGGCAGCGCCTGGGGCCTGGCGGCCGCCGACGGCGCGATGCAATGGCTGGAAGAGCGTGGCATCGGCTTCGACGTGCGCTTCGGCACGCTGCCGATCGTCCCGGCCGCGGTGCTCTTCGACCTGCCGGTCGGCGATGCGCGCATCCGGCCCGATGCCGCCGCCGGCTATGCGGCCTGCGACGCGGCCTCGACGGCCGCGCCGGCCGAAGGCAATGTGGGCGCCGGCAGCGGCGCGCTGGTGGGCAAGCTCTTCGGCGTACACCGCGCGATGAAAGGCGGCATCGGCACCGCCTCGATCACCGTCAACGGCGTGACGGTAGGCGCGCTGATCGCCTGCAACGCGCTCGGCGACGTGCTCGACCCGGACAGCGCCCAGGTGGTGGCCGGCGCGCGCACCGAGGACGGCCGCGCGCTGCTCGACACGCGCCGCGCCCTGCTGTGCGGCGATGTGCCCCGGCCGCTCCTGGCCGGAACCAACACCACGCTGGGCGTGATCGCGACCGATGCCGTGCTGACCAAGGTGCAGGCCAACCGGCTCGCGGCCGTTGCTCACGACGGCCTGGCGCGCGCGATCAACCCGGTTCACACCATGAGCGACGGCGACACCCTGTTCGCGCTCGCCACCGGCCGCGTCCCGCTCGAAGGCGATGCGCCGGGCATGACGGTGCTGGGCACCATGGCGGCAGAAGTGGTGGCACGCGCGACGCTGCGCGCGGTGCGGGCGGCGCGCACGGTGCGGATCGGAGAGAGCTGCTTTCCCTGCGCTGCGGACCTGGGGTAAAGGGGCCGGCCGCACGCGCTTTGTAACCGAGGCGCGGCCCAAAGCCACTCAAAATGCGCGCTGCCGCGCCCGCGGCGACCTCGAGCACCGTTCCATCCCATCGCATGCCCCGCACCATCCGCCTCGTCCTCCTCTCCATCCGCGATCTCATCGCTTCGGCCGGCCCCGTGGTCTTCCTCGTCATCGGGCTGCTGATCGCCGCCTACTGGTGGCTGGAGCCGCAGCCGCCCAAGCACGTGAGCCTCGCGACGGGACCGGCCGGCAGCGCGTACGCCGAGTTCGGCAAGCGCTACGCCACGGCGCTCAAGGCCAATGGCATCGAGGTCGAGCTGAAGCCGACCGACGGCTCCCAGGACAACCTGCAACTGCTGCGCAGCGGCGGCGCCGACGTGGGCTTCGTGCGCGGCGGCAGCGCCGATCCGGTGGCGGATGAAGAAGCGGGGCTCAGCTCGCTCGGCAGCCTGTTCTACGAACCTCTGTGGTTCTTCTATCGCACCGACGCGGCGCGCGCGGTCGACCGCAAGACCGGCCGGCTGACGTCGCTCGCGCAGTTCAAGAATTTGCGCGTCAATGTCGACAAGCCCGGCAGCGGCGTGCCCGAGATCATGGAGCGGATGTTCCGCGCCAACCACATGGATCCGCAGACGCTGCAACTGTCGAACCTCGAGCAGTCGCCCGCCATCGAGGCGCTGCAGGCCGGGCTGCTCGACGTGATCGTGCTGGCCTCGGCGCCGCAGTCGCCGCTGGTGCAGCGGCTGCTGCGCGCGCCGGACATCCAGCTGATGGAATTCGGCCAGAGCGATGCCTATTCGCGGCGCTTCGCCTTTCTGCAGGCGGTGACCCTGCCGCGCGGCGTGGTCGACTTCGCGGCCGACCTGCCGCCGCAGGACTTGTCGATGCTGGCTGCCACCACCTCGCTGCTGGCGCGCGAGGAAACCCATCCCGCGCTGCGCCAACTGTTCGCACAGAGCGCGCAAACGCTGCATAGCGGCGCCGGCTGGTTCAACCGCGCACGCGACTTCCCGAACACCCGCACCAGCGAGCTGCCGGTCAGCCCCGAGGGCGACCGCGCCATCAACGGCACGCCGCCTTTCTGGCAGCGCTATCTGCCCTTCTGGGCCAGCAACTTGGTGGAGCGCATGTGGCTGGTGCTCGGCGGCCTGCTGGTGCTGATGCTGCCGCTGAGCCGCGTGGTGCCGCCGCTCTACCAATTCCGCGTGCGCCGGCGCGTGTTCCGCTGGTATGCGCGCCTGCGCGAGGTCGAGAACAAGCTGGAGGCCGGAACCGGCGAGCGCGAGGCGCTCATCGAGGAGCTGGACAACCTCGACCGCGTGGTCAACAAGGTGGCGGTACCGCTCTCGTATGCGGAAGAACTCTACGCGCTGCGCAACAACATCTATGCGGTGCGCAAGCGGGTGCTGGCGCGCATGCCGGCGGTTGTGCCCGCCGCCGCAAAGGCCTAGCGCTGCAGCCGCAGCAGCTTGCCGTTGGTGCTGTCGGTCAGCAGGTAGAGCCAGCCGTCCGGCCCCTGGCGGACGTCGCGGATGCGCTCGCCGCGATCGGCCAGAAGACGTTCGCGCCCCGTCACGGAGTTGCCGTTGAGCGTGAGCCGCCACAGCGCGGTGCCCGCCAATGCGCCGACGAAGAGGTTGCCCTTCCAGTCGGGCAACGCATCGCCGGTGTAGAAGACTATGCCGCTGGGCGCGATCGAGGACTTCGTCGTGCCCGGCGTCCAGGCCGAGCCATCGATCTTTTCCCAGTAGCTCTGCGGCTGCTCCATGCCGGCCTTGGCCGTGCCCTCGCCGACCTGAGTGAGCGTGCCGTACTCCTGCCCGTAGCTGATGATGGGCCAGCCGTAGTTCCTGCCGGGCAGGCTGAGGTTGACTTCATCGCCGCCCTGCGGCCCGTGCTCGCTGATCCACAGATCGCCGGTCGCCGGATGCAGCGCGGCACCCTGCACATTGCGATGGCCGTAGCTCCAGATATGCGGCTGCGCGCCGGCCACGCCGAAGTCGGGATTGCCCGGCGCCGGAACGCCATCGGTGGTGATGCGCACCACCTTGCCGTGGCCGCGCGTCAGGTCCTGGGCGAAGCCGCGCTGGTCGATGCTCATGCGCTCGCCCAGGGTCACGAAGAGATGGCCGTTGCGATCGAACACCAGCCGCGAGCCGAAATGCATGCTGCTCTGCACCTTGGGCTGTTGCCGATAGATGACGACAAGATTGCTCAGGCTGCGATTGGCGACGTCGAGCTCGGCGCGCGCCACCGCGGTGCTGTTGAGGCTGGCGTTGCCCGTATCGCGCTCCGCATAGCTGAAGTAGATGCGGCGATTGCTCGCGAAAGCCGGATCGACGGCCACGTCGAGCAAGCCGCCCTGCCCGACCGCCTCCACCGGCGGAACGCCGCTGACCTGGTCGGCCCCGCCGTTGACCGGCGTGCCGTCGGCATTGCGCAGCCGGATCTGCCCGCCGCGCTGCGTCACGAGCAGCTTGCCGTCGGGCAGGAAGGCCAGGGCCCAGGGACTGTTGAGGCCGGAGGCCAGCTCGGTCACCTTGACCACCATCGGCGAGGCCGGTGGTGCTGGAGGCGGCGGCGGCGGGTTGGCGGCCGGCGGCGGTGCGGGCGCCGCCGTCCCGTCCACCCCGAAGGCGCTGATGGCAACGCTGCCACCGCCGCCCCCGCCACCGCATCCCGCGACAAGCATCAGAGACGCCGCCACATACCGAATCGCTGCAGCCATGTCCGCTCCTACCGGCGCCCCGGGCGCCCACCTGGAAGCGGAAGTGTGCCTCGGTTGCGGCGTTTCAGCGCATTGTTACTTCAGCGCCTTGAAGCGCATCCGATGCGGCTTGGCGCCTTCCTCGCCCAGGCGCTTCTTCTTGTCGACCTCGTACTCCTGGTAGTTGCCGTTGAAGAAGGTCCACTGGCTGTCGCCTTCGGCCGCGAGGATGTGGGTCGCGATGCGGTCGAGGAACCAGCGGTCGTGGCTGATCACCAGCACCGAGCCCGCGAACTCGAGCAGGGCGTCTTCCAGCGCGCGCAGCGTTTCGACGTCCAGGTCGTTCGAGGGTTCGTCCAGCATCAGCACGTTGCCGCCCGCGATCAGGGTCTTGGCCAGGTGCAGCCGCCCGCGTTCGCCGCCGGACAGGGTGCCGACCTTCTTCTGCTGGTCGGCGCCGTTGAAGTTGAAGCGCCCGGCATAGGCGCGGCTCGCCATCTGGAACTTGCCGACGTTGATGATGTCGAGGCCGTTGGAGATGTCTTGCCACACCGTCTTCTCGTTGGCGAGCGCGTCGCGGGTCTGGTCGACGAAAGCCATCTTGACCGTCTGGCCGACGATCACCTCGCCGCTGTCCGGCTTCTCCTTGCCCGCGATCAGCTTGAACAGCGTGGACTTGCCGGCGCCATTCGGGCCGATGATGCCGACGATCGCACCGGCGGGAACCTCGAAGCTCAGGTTGTCGATCAGGAGGCGATCGCCGAAGGACTTGCTGACGTTCTTGAACTCGAACACCTGGTTGCCCAGCCGCTCCGCCACGGGAATGAAGATTTCCTGCGTTTCGTTGCGCTTCTGGTATTCGAAATCGCTCAGCTCCTCGAAGCGGGCCAGGCGCGACTTGCTCTTGGCCTGGCGCGCCTTCGGGTTCTGGCGCGACCACTCGAGTTCCTTCTTCAGGGCCTTGGCGTGGGCTTCCTCGCTCTTCTGCTCCTGCGCAAGGCGTTCGCCCTTCTGCTCGAGCCAGGTGCTGTAGTTGCCCTTCCACGGGATGCCGCGGCCGCGGTCGAGTTCGAGAATCCATTCGGCGGCGTTGTCGAGGAAGTAGCGGTCGTGGGTGATGGCCACCACGGTGCCCGGAAAGCGCTGCAGGAACACTTCGAGCCACTCGACCGATTCGGCATCCAGGTGGTTGGTGGGTTCGTCGAGCAGCAGCATGTCGGGCTTGGACAGCAGCAGGCGGCACAGCGCCACGCGGCGCTTCTCGCCGCCCGAGAGCACGCCGATGTTGGCGTCCCACGGCGGCAGTCGCAGCGCATCGGCCGCGATCTCGAGCTGGTGCTCGGAATCGGTGCCGGCGGTCGCGATGATGGCTTCGAGTTGGGCCTGCTCGGCCGCGAGCGCGTCGAAGTCGGCGTCTTCGGCGCCATAGGCCACGTACACCTCTTCGAGGCGCGCCTTGGCCGCGTAGACCGCACCCATCGCTTCCTCGACCGATTCGCGCACGGTATGGGCAGGGTTGAGCTTGGGCTCCTGTTCGAGGTAGCCGATCGTGAGGCCCGGCATCGGCAGCGCCTCGCCCTCGATCTCCTTGTCGATGCCGGCCATGATCCTGAGCAGCGACGATTTGCCGGAGCCGTTCAGGCCCAGCACGCCGATCTTGGCGCCGGGAAAAAAGGAAAGCGAAATGTCCTTCAAGATCTGCCGCTTGGGCGGCACGGTCTTGCTGACCTTGTTCATGGTGTAGACGTACTGGGCCATGTCTATCTCTGTTCGGTGATGGGGACTGCTCGGGGTGGTCGGGAAACCCGGCAACGATCTTGTGCGAGGATCGATGCGAATCTGCCTTGCATGGCAGGCGCTTGCTGCTGCAGCGCGTTTCCGACCGGGGGTTTGCCGCCAAGTCTAACGCAGGGGCTCGATTCCTTGAACGGGGGCCCGAAGCGCTGCTATTCTCGGCCGCACCCGCCTATGTGTGCCGCACCCGCCCACGATGCCTTCGACCAGGCCAAAGAGCTCTTCTTCGACGGGCTGAAGGCCTTCGAAACAGCCCGCTTCGATGCCGCCGAGCAGCTCTTCATGGCTTCGCTCGCGCTCTTTCCGGGCCGCATCTCGACCCTGATCAATCTCGCCGCCACGCAGCTGGAGCTGTCGCGCCCGCAAGAGGCCCTGGCGGTGGCCGATCAAGTGCTGGCGCTCGAGGCCGACAACGTCGACGCGTGGTTTCACAAGGCCACCGCGCTCGGCCTGTTGAATCGCCACCGCGAAGCATTGGCCGGCTATGAGAAGGTGCTGCAGCTCGGCACCCTGCCTCCCGCCGAACCATGGTTTCGCCACGGCCAGACGCTGCAGGCGCTGGATCGGCCCGAACAGGCGCTCGCCTCCTATGACCGCGCGCTGGCCGCGGACCCCACCCTGGCGCAGGCCTGGAGCAATCGCGGCGGCATCCTGCGGGAAATGAAGCGCAACGAGGAAGCTGCCGACGCCTTCAGGCAAGCCCTGGCGCACGGCGCCGATCCCGAACTTCACCGCTACTACCTGGCGTCCGTCTCTGCGCAGGCTGTTCCGGCGACGGCGCCGGCGCACTACGTCGAGACCCTTTTCGACGACTACGCCGATCAATTCGATGCACATCTGGTGGGCCTGCTCGGCTACCGCGCGCACAGCACGCTGGCCAGGCATCTGGCCGCATTGGACCGCGGCCCTTTTCGCTCGGCCCTCGACCTCGGCTGCGGAACAGGGCTCTGCGCGCCGTTGCTGAAGCCGATGACGCAACGGCTCGCAGGCGTCGACCTGTCCAGCCAGATGATGGACAAGGCACGGGCCCTCGGCCTCTACGACCGCCTCGTTCACGCGGACATCGTGGACTACCTGCGAGGCACGGACGAACGCTACGACCTGGTCACGGCTGCCGATGTCTTCATCTATGTGGGCGACCTGGCGCCGGTTTTCGCCGCGCTGGACCGCGCGATGGAAGCGAAGGGGCTCTTCTGCTTTTCGGCCGAACGCGCTGCCGACGAAAGCACCGATTTCGAACTGCTGCCGAGCCTGCGCTATGCGCATTCCGAGCGCTACCTGCGCGAGATGGCCATGCAGCACGGCTTCGAACTGGTCCAGCTGGTTCGCGCGCCGATACGCGAGGACCAGCGCGAGCCCATCCACGGCATGTTCGTCTATCTCGGCCGGGCTGAAGGCGGGCAAACCCGACTCATGCGACAATAACGCCTGTTGCCGGGTCCAGTTGCCCGCAGCACCGGCCCTCCGCCGGGGACGACGAAGGCCCATCTCAAGGCTTTCAGGCTCCCACTCCTGACCCTCATTCGCCTTTACTGGCTCGACGTCGCCAAGACGCCGTAGCGGGCGAATACCACTGCGCCGTGTAAGGCGCTTGTTGAACTCAATGAACTTTGATGAACTGAAGCTGGCCCCGGCCATCTTGAAGGCTGTGCATGAGCACGGCTACGACACCCCCACCCCGATCCAGGCCCAGGCCATTCCGGCGGTGCTCGACGGCCACGACCTTCTCGGCGGCGCCCAGACCGGCACCGGCAAGACGGCCGCCTTCACGCTGCCGATGCTGCACAAGCTCACGATGAGCCGCAGCGCCACCAACAAGTTCGGCGGCACCGGCATCCGTGCCCTGGTGCTGACCCCCACGCGCGAACTCGCGGCCCAGGTCGAAGAGTCGGTGCGCACCTATGGCAAATACCTGCAGCTGAGCTCGACCGTGATCTTCGGCGGCGTCGGCATGAACCCGCAGATCAGCAAGTTGAAGAGCGGCGTCGACATCCTGGTCGCCACGCCCGGCCGCCTGCTCGACCTGCAGCAGCAAGGCATGCTCGACCTGTCGCAGGTCCAGATCCTGGTGCTCGACGAGGCCGACCGCATGCTCGACATGGGCTTCATCCACGACGTGAAGAAGATCCTCGCGCTGGTGCCGAAGGAAAAGCAGAGCCTGCTCTTCTCCGCCACCTTCAGCGACGAGATCCGCGACCTGGCCGCCACGCTGCTCAAGAACCCGCAGAGCATCCAGGTCACGCCGCGCAACACCACGGTGCAGCGCATCACGCAGGTGATCCATCCGGTGGGCCGCGGCAAGAAGAAGGCGCTGCTCGCGCACATCATCAACGAGCACAACTGGAGCCAGGTGCTGGTGTTCACCCGCACCAAGTTCGGCGCCAACAACGTGGCCGAGTTCCTGACCAAGAACGGCATCGAAGCGATGGCGCTGCACGGCAACAAGAGCCAGAGCGCGCGCACCCAGGCGCTGGCCGGCTTCAAGAGCGGCGACATCCGAGCGCTGGTGGCGACCGACATCGCGGCCCGCGGCATCGACATCGACGAACTGCCGCACGTCGTGAACTACGAGATTCCCAACGTCAGCGAAGACTACGTGCACCGCATCGGCCGCACCGGCCGCGCGGGCGCGAGCGGCGAGGCGGTGAGCCTGGTCTGTCTCGACGAAGAAGGCTTCATGCAGGAAATCGAGCGCTTCACCAAGCAGCAGATCCCGGTCAAGCTGATCGACGGCTTCGGCCCCGAGGAAGGCGAGCGCGCCGAGCCCATCGCGATGGGGCGCCAGACCATCTGGGGCGGCGCCGGCCGCCCGCCGAGCCGCGAAGTGATGCAGGCAGCGGCCAAGGCCGCGCGGCAGGAAATGATGCAGCGCATCCGTGACAACAAGGCGGGTCAGGGCGAACAGCGCAGCGGCGCTGGCGGCGGCAATGGCGGCGGCCAGCGGCGCGGCGGCGCTGCCGGCCAGGGCGCACCGGGCGGCCGCAACGGCGGCGGCCAGGGCCAGCGCGCCCAGGGCGGCGGGCGTGGACCCGGCCCGGCACGCGGACCGCAAGCTCCGGCGCGCACGCCGCACCATGCGCCGCACCACGTGGTGCAAGGCCATCTGCCGCACGACGAGCGCCAGCCGCGCCACCACGGCAACAGCCACAGCCCGACGCAGGCCAACGCGGTGGCGCATCTGCGCGCCGAAGCGGTCGGCGGCGGCGAAGGCCAGCCCGATCCGTTGCGCACCAGCGTCGACATCATGAGCGCCGGCCGCGGTCGCGGTGGCCGCAGCGGCGGCGGTGGTGGCGGGTACGGCGGCAACCGTTCCGGCGGCGGTGGCCGTTCGGGCGGCGGTGGCGGTCGCTCGGGCGGCGGCTACGGCGGTGGCGGCGGCGGTGGCCGCTCCTTCGGTCGCTAAGCACACGACCACTGCACAAGGGGCGCTTCGGCGCCCTTTTTCATGGGCCTGTCATCGGCCCTCTGAGTCGAGCCGGTGCGGGTCACGCTTGCGTCACAGGCGCTTCCTAGCATGCGCGTCATCACCACACGCACCGGGAAGAGGACCTTCATGCACATCTCGTTGAAGCACGCCGCGCTCGCCGGCGCGATCGCTGCCGCCCTGCTCTCCGCCTGCGGCGGCAGCGGCGGCTCGGGCGGCATTCCTTTTGTTCCGCCACCTGCCAGTCCCGACACGCCGAGCACGCCGGCCAGCATCGACGTGAAGCTCATCAGCTTCAACGACCTGCACGGCAACCTGGAGCCGCCCAGGCTGTCGATCACCGCGCCGGCTGCCGCCGGCGGCACGGTCGCGGTGCCGGCCGGCGGCGCAGCCTACATGGCCTCGGCCATCGCGTCGCTCAAGGCCAAGAACCCGAACAACGCCGTGGTCTCGGCCGGCGACATGATCGGCGCATCGCCACTGGTGTCGGCGCTCTTCCTCGACGAGCCGACCATCGAGGCGGTGAACCAGATGAAGATCGACTTCAACGCCGTCGGCAACCATGAATTCGACAAGGGCCAGACCGAACTGCTGCGCATGAAGAACGGCGGCTGCGCCAAGAACACGCCGCTCGAGCCCTGCCGCGTGAACAAGGCCTTCCCCGGCGCCAACTTCGGCTTCCTGGCCGCCAATACCGTGAAGAGCGACGGCAGCACGCTGTTCCCCGCGACCGGCATCAAGAGCTTCACCAAGGACGGCGCGACGGTGAAGGTGGGCTTCATCGGCATGACGCTCAAGGGCACGCCGACCATCGTCACGCCCTCGGGCGTCGCAGGCCTGAACTTCACGGACGAAGCGGAGACGGCCAACGCGCTGATCCCGCAGCTCAAGTCGCAGGGTGCAGATGCCATCGTCGTCGTCGTCCACGAAGGCGGCACCACCACCGTGGGCTACAACGACAAGAGCTGCGCAGGGCTGTCGGGCGACATCCTGCCGATCCTCGACAAGCTCGATGCGCAGGTCGACGTGGTGATCTCGGGCCACACGCACCGTCCCTACATCTGCGACTACGGCAAGACCAACCCGGCCAAGCCTTTCCTGCTGACCAGCGCGGGCCAGTACGGCACCTTGCTGACCGACATCGACATCACCATCGACACGCGCACGCGCAAGGTCACCGCCAAGAAGGCCGACAACGTGATCGTCCAGGGCGAGGCCTTCACCAGCGGCGCCACGACCGTGGCGCTCACCGACCAGTACCCCGTTTTCGGCAAGAACCAGGAGGTCGCCGCGCTGATCTCGCAGTACGCCGCCGTGGCCGCCCCGCTCGTGCAGCGCGTGGTGGGCCAGCTTTCGGGGCCGGTGACTCGCACGCAGGTCATACCCTCGCGCGAGAACGCGCTCGGCAACCTGATCGCCGATGCGCAGCTCGCCGCCACCACCGCGCCGGCCAAGGGCGGCGCGCAGATCGCCTTCATGAATCCGGGCGGCGTGCGCGCCGACCTGGTGCCGGCCGCCAGCGGCGACGTGAGCTACGGCCAGATCTTCAGCGTGCAACCCTTCGGCAACAGCCTGGTCGTGAAGACGATGACAGGCGCGCAGATCAAGGCGCTGCTCGAGCAGCAGTTCAACAGCGGCACCAACACGGTGGCCTCGCCGCGCGTGCTGCTGCCGTCGAAATCCTTGACCTACAGCTACAACCTCGCGCAGCCGGCCGGCTCGCGCATCACGGCCATGGCGCTCAACGGCACCGCGATGACCGATGCGGCGAACTACCGCGTGACGATGAACAGCTTCCTGGCCACCGGCGGCGACAATTTCACCATCTTCAACCAGGGCACCGATTCGCTGGGCGGCGACCAGGACGTGGATGCACTCGAGGCCTACATCGCGGCCAACAGCCCGCTCGCGCCGCCGGCGACCAACCGGATCACCAATCTGACGCCCTAAGCCAAGTCGCCCGCCAGGCTCGCCAGCGTCTCCGGCGCGATGCTCGCGAGCGCCGGGTAGTTGGTGTGGTCGCAGCCCAGCTTGACGCTCGCGCCCGCACGCACCGCCGCGCGCGCGGCATCGCCGAACTCGAAGCGCACGAAGTGGACAGCCGAGGTCTTCTCGGCGTTCTCGCGCTCCATGTCTTCGTCGGCGATCGCGTAGATGCGCCCGTGGCCTTCGACCTCGACGAACACGCGGTCCTCCATGCCGATGAGCCTGGCGAGTTCGCGCTTTCGCTCGTGCACGTCGGGGTATTCGATCAGCATGGTCGCCTTCCAGTTGCTGCCGTCGGGCACCAGCGCCGAATAGGCATCGATCTCGCTCTGGATGCCCTCTTCGTCGAAGATCTTCTCGATGTGCAGCATCTCCTGGATCTGGCGCCGGATGGTCGTTTCGTCCTCGAACTGGATGCTGACATGCTCGCCCAGGGGCACCGTGCGCAGCCGGCGGTGCGCGATGAACTCCGGCGTGCTGCTCTTGCGAATCTTCGCGTAGGCCTCGAGCGTCATCAGACTGTCGCGGGTGATGCCCATGTTCACTCCAAACCGTAGGCCTTGCGCACCAGGCTGAGCGGATGCTGCAGCGGGGCGGCCGGCAATGCGTCTTGCGCCATGCCCTGCGCGATGTGGTGGCCGGCCAGCGCGCAGTCGGAACTGATGTAGTCGGGCGCGTCCTTCGCCATCGCCTTGAACACCGGCTTGCCGATCTTCATCGCGACCGGATGGGTGGCCGTCTTCACGCCGTAGGTACCGGCATGGCCCGAGCAGCGCTCGACCGTGTTGAGCTGCACCGCCACCGTCTGGCCAATCAGCTTGAACATCTCCTCGGTCTTGCGGCCGATCTTCTGCACGCGGCCGTGGCAGGGGATGTGGTAGCTCACCTTGCCCAGCGCGGCCTTGAAGTCGGTTTTCAGCAAGCCGTCCTTGTGGCGCGCGATCAGGTATTCGAAGGGGTCGAACATCGCCTGCTGCACGAGCTTGACCTCGGCGTCGTCGGGAAAGAGCAAGGGCAGCTCCTGCTTGAACATCAGCGTGCACGACGGAATCGCCGACAGGATCGCATAGCCGTCCCGCGCGTATCTCGCGAGCACCGGGATGTTGGCCTCCTTGTGCTTTGCCACGCCGTCGAGATCGCCGAGCTCCAGCTTGGGCATGCCGCAGCAGCTCTCCTTCTCGACCACGGTGTAGGGGATGGCGTTGTGCTCGAGCAGCTTGATCAGGTCCAGCCCGATGCCGGGCTCGTTGTAGTTGACGTAGCAGGTCGAGAAGATCGCGACCTTGCCGGGCGCGCGCTCGCCGTCCACCACCGGCTTGGCCGTTCCATCCTTGGGCGCGCTCCATCGGAAGCGCTTCGTCGCCAGGTCGGGCAGCCAGGCATTGGGGTGCACGTGCAGCGCGCCGTCGAGCAGCCTGCGCACCGGCTTGGTCTTGTTCAGCGCATTGACGGCCTGCACCACGACAGGAATGCCGGCAAACTGGCCGTGCACGTCGGTCGAGGCCAGCAGCTTCTCGCCGGCGGCGACTCCGCCGCTCTTGAACTTGATGGCCTTGGCGCGCAGCATGGTGTGCGGAAAATCCACGTTCCACGGATGCGGCGGCACGTAGGGGCACTTGGTCATGTAGCAGAGGTCGCACAGGTAGCACTGGTCGACGACGCTCGCGAAGTCCTTCTTGGACACGGCATGGACCTCGCCCTCTTCGGTGGCATCGACCAGGTCGAAGAGCGTCGGGAAAGCCTGGCACAGGCTCACGCAGCGCCGGCAGCCGTGGCAGATGTCGAAGATCCGCTCCATCTCCTTCTCGCAGGAGACGGAGTCGTAGAACTCTGGGCTCTTCCAATCCACCGGATGGCGTGTCGGAGCCTCGAGATTGCCTTCTCGATTCGTCATGAGGCGGCGCCAGGCGCCTACGCCGAATCAGTCGGCCAGCGCGTCCAGCGCCTTGGTATAGCGGTTGGCGTGCGAGCGCTCGGCCTTGGCCAGCGTCTCGAACCAGTTGGCGATCTCGTCGAAGCCTTCTTCGCGCGCCTGCCTGGCCATGCCGGGGTACATGTCGGTGTACTCGTGAGTTTCACCCGCCACGGCGGCCTGCAGGTTCAGGCGGCTGTCGCCGATCGGCAGTCCCGTGGCCGGGTCGCCCGAACCGTGCTCCAGGAATTCCAGGTGGCCGTGCGCATGGCCGGTTTCGCCTTCGGCGGTGGAGCGGAACAGCGCCGCCACATCGTTCTGGCCTTCGATGTCGGCCTTGTTCGCGAAGTAAAGGTAGCGCCGGTTGGCCTGCGATTCGCCTGCAAAGGCGTCCTTCAGGTTCTGCTCGGTCCTCGATCCTTTCAACTCCATGGCTATCTCCTTGGTTGGATTTGGCTAGGCAGCAGGCAAGTGGAACCGTCGCTGCTGGTGCAGCGGCGCCTCGCCAATCTACGCCACATGCTGCCGATATCCAAATACAAAGACTCAATAGGGGCCATTGAAGCAAGCAATGGGCAGGTCGCCGCGCTCAGTTCAGCCGGCGGCTGTTCTGCTTGTCGAACAGGTGCGCGCTGTCGGCGCCGATCACGAGGCCGATGGTGTCGTCCGGCGCTGCGTCGACGCGACCGTGCACCACCACGATGATCTTCGCCTCGCCCACCTGCACCAACAGCTCGGTCTCGTTGCCGGTCGGCTCGACCACGATCACCCTGGCCGGCACGCCGCTGCCCGCGCTCGCGAGAGCGATGTCGCCGGGGCGGATGCCGTAGTGCACCGCCTGGCCGTCGGCCGCCGCGGTCGCGGCCGGCGCGGGCCAGCGCGTGCCATGCGCCTCGACGCTGCAGCCCTCGCCGTTGCGCCGGACCACGCCCTCGATCACGTTCATCGCCGGAGAGCCGATGAACTGCGCGACAAACAGGTTGTCGGGGCGGTCGTAGAGCTCCAGCGGCGTGCCGATCTGTTCGACGATGCCGTCGTGCATGACCACGATGCGGTCGGCCATGGTCATGGCCTCGATCTGGTCGTGCGTGACGTACACCGTGGTGGTCTTGAGCCGCTGGTGCAAGGCCTTGATCTCGGCCCGCATCGCCACCCGCAGCTTGGCGTCGAGGTTGGACAGCGGCTCGTCGAACAGGAAGACCTTGGGATCGCGCACGATGGCGCGCCCCATCGCCACGCGCTGGCGCTGCCCGCCCGAAAGCTCGCGCGGATAGCGTCCGAGCAAAGCATCGAGGTTGAGGATCTTCGCGGCGTCGGCCACGCGCTGCCCGGTGACCGCCTTGTCGGCATTGCGCAGGCGCAGGCTGAAGCCCATGTTCTCGCCCACCGTCATGTGCGGATAGAGCGCGTAGCTCTGGAAAACCATCGCGATGTCGCGGTCCTTGGACTCGAGCTCGTTCACGACCCGGCCGTCGATCAGGATCTCGCCGCCGGTGATGTCTTCCAGACCGGCCAGCATGCGCAGCAGCGTCGACTTGCCACACCCCGAGGGGCCGACCAGCACGACGAATTCACCATCGGCGATGTCGAAGCCCAGCCCGTGCAGGACGTCGACCTTGCCATAGGACTTCTTGACGTTGTTGAAGGATACGGATGCCATGTTGTTCGTTTCCCCTTAGCTCTTGACCGCGCCGGCCGTCAGGCCGCCGACCATGTAGCGCTTGAAAGCGTAGTAAATCGCTGCCGGCGGCAGCGCATAGATGAAACCGGTAGCCATCAGCAATTCCCATGGCGAATCGTCGGCCGCCAGGAAGTTGCCCAGCGCCACCCCGAGCGTGATGTCGGTTTCGTTCGACAGCAGCAGGAAGGCGTAGAGGTATTCGTTCCAGGCCAGCAGCAGCGCGTAGGTGCCCACCGCCACCATCGAGGGCACCATCAGCGGCAAATACACCAGGCGAAACAGCTGCACTGGGGTAGCGCCGTCCATGCGCGCCGCCTCGTCGAGCTCGTAGGGCAGCTTGTCCGAGGCCTGCTTGAGCACCCAGATGCAGTAGGGCGAGGCGATGGTGACCATCGCCAGAATCAGCGACCACTGGTTGTTGAGCAGCCCGTAGTTGGCCATCGTCTTGTACATCGGCACCGCCAGGAAGGCGGCCGGGATGAAGTAGGTGAACAGGGCCATGTTGAGCACCGTGCGCCCGCCCCGCACCCGCAGTCGGCTGATAGCGAAGGCGGCGGTGGTGGCCACGATCAGCGTGATCAGTCCGACCGCAACCGCAATGACAAGCGAGTTGCCAAGCTGCTGCCAGAAGTGCGACAGATAGAAATGCTTCTGCTGGAACACGGTCTCGAAGTTCTGCAGCGTCGGGTTCTTGGGCCACAGCCGGCCGGAGGTGGCCGAATCGCGCTCCGAGATCGCGAACAGGAACATGTGATAGACCGGGATGATGGTCCACAGGAACACCGGGATGCCGATCAGCAGCAGCTTGGCTTCGGCGGTGACGGAGCGCAGGGTCCATCGCTTCATTTGGACAGCCTCTTCATCATGAAATAGACCAGCGGCAGAACGAGGGGCAACGCGACCACGATCGAGGCCATGGCCACGTCCATCTGGTCGAGCCGGAGGTAGCGGATGCCCAGCGTCGCCAGCACGTGCGTGAGGTCGGCCGGCCCGCCGCCCGTGAGCAGGTAGACGCTGTTGAAGTCGCCCAGCGTCCAGATGGCCGACAAAATGGTCGACGTGACATAGAGCGTGCGCATCGCCGGCCAGGTGATGAAGCGGAATTTCTGCCAGTTGCTCGCGCCATCGACCGAGGCCGCTTCGTACTGCTCGGACGGGATGGACAGGCGCCCGGCCACCAGGATCAGCGTCCAGAACGGCAGCGATTTCCAGATGTGCATGAGCATCGAGAACGACAGCGCGAGCGTCGGGTCGTTGAGCCAGTTCGGTCCGTCGAGCCCCGTGAGGCGGAAGATCACCGAGTTGATGACGCCCCACTCCGGATTGAGCATGAAGCGCACCGACAGGATGGTCGGAATCGAGGGCACCGCCCAGGGCAGGATGAAGAGCACCGAGAGCGCCTTGATCCACCAGCGCGTCTTGATGAAGAAGCCCGACAGCACCAGCGCGGCGACCATCTTGAGATTGATCGCCACCACCAGGAAAACGATGGTGTTGACGGCACTGCGGAAAAAGATCGGGTCGTCGAACAGCTTGGAGTAGCTGGCCGGGTGCCGGGCCAGCCACAGGCCGTAGCCCACCGGGTACAGCACGAACACGACGAACACCAGCAGGTAGGGCACGACGAACAGGCGCCCCCAGAATTCCCAGCGGGAAAGGCCGCGGGACGCCGGCGCCGCAACGTGCGGCAATGTGCTGACAGCTTGAGTCATGGTTCAGTTCACCCCGATGTGGTTCAAGCGGAGAAGATGATGGAGGGGTGGACGGCCACGGCGCCGAGCCGCGGCCGAACCCTTGAAACGCTCAGCCCGCAACCGCCTTGATGCGCGCGATCATCTCGTCCGCGGCCTTTTCCACCGGCACTTTCTCGCTGAGGATGCGGTTCATCGCCTTGGCCCACACGTTCTCATTGTTGAGCACCGTGAACTTGTAGTTCTTGGTGAATTCGAAGGGCGTGGTGCCGGCCATGAACTGGTTGTAGACCGCCGTGCGATGCGGGTCCTGCTTCCAGAACGGGCTTTGCTGCGCCGCCTTGGTCACAGGGAACCAGCGACCGAGCGAGCCTTCGACGTAGGGCGTGAGATTGGCGTCGTCGAGCATGAAGGCAACGAATTTCTTCGCGGCCTCCTTGTTCTTGGAATCCTTGAATATCACGCCGGTCTTCACGGCTGCGCGGTACACCATCTTGGAGCCGTCGGGCTTGTTGGGGAAGCCGGCGGTAGCGATGCGCTCGGTGTAGTTCTTCTTCGCATTGGCGCGCTGCTCTTCCGTCAGGCTGGCATTGTTGGAGTCATCGAGCCACTTGGCAGCGATCGAGATCGTCGCGTTGTGGGTGAGCACCGTGGTCTTGTTGTGGAAGGCGACGTTGTTGTCCGGGTCCTTCCAGTTGGTGGCCGAGGGCGGAGTGCAGTTCTTTGCATAGACCGATGTGTAGTCGGTCAGCGCGTTGATCAGGCCCTGGCGCACCGCCGGGTCGTCGACCGTCAGCTTGCCCGCGTCGTTGACCAGCTTCACGTTGTAGGCATCCATGAAAGTCAGGAACGAGTAGAACGAGTCGCTCGAATCCACGCCCATCGGGAAGCCCGTGCCGAAAACGCGGGTACCGGTCTTCTGGCGGTAGCCGGCCTGCACCTTGTCGCACCAGAAGCTCCAGTAGCCCTTCCAGTCGGTCGGGATGTCGCTCTCCTTGAAGCCCGCCTCCGCCAGCATGTCCTTCCAGTACTGGATGTGCATGGTCTGCTGCTTGATCGGATAGGCGTAGTAGGCCCGGCTCTTGGTGGCGTCGTTGTAGAGGAAGGTGGTTGCCAGCGCCGCGGGCTCGAACTTGGCACGCATCGGGTCGAGGATGCTGGTCACGTCTTCGAGCTTGCCGTCGTAGGCCCACTTGGCCGTGACCTGGAAGTCGTAGACGTCGCCGTAGGCCACGTCGGGCGGATTGCCGGCGTCGAGCGCAGCCACCGACTTCGGAATCATTTCCTGCGGCGCATAGAGCGACAGGTCGACCTTGATCTTCGGGTTCTTGGCCTCGAACTTCTTGATGGCGGAGAGCAGCGCGTCGTCTTCCGCCTTATAGAAGCCCTTGCCCCACCAGACGGTGAGTTTCTCCTGTGCCGCGGCCTGGCCGGCGGCAGCGAGCCCCAGCGCGACCAGCGTGGGAATCATGAGTGCCTTGAATTTCATGCTGTGTCTCCTTTTTTGACGGTGGGTGCTCGATCCACGAGCGGTGCTGGGAAAGGGATGCGGCCTGCGCCTCAAGCGGCCTTGAGCCGGGGCGGAGATCGGCCGAGGCGCGGCAGGCGACGGCGCGAGCCGAGCACCTCCTCGATGTCTTCGCGCGCGCCGTCGATGAGCTTGATGATGGCGCGCTCGGCGCGTGCCGGGTTGTGCGCGATGACTGCATCGAGCACTGCCCGATGCAAGGGCAGCGACAAGGCCGGCCCGTCCTTCTTGGCGGTCGAGAGCTCGAAGCTGGTGCGCAGCAGCGCGTTCAGCGCCTTGCTCATCTGGGCCAGCATGCGGTTGCCTGCAGCGACCAGCAGTCCGTGGTGAAAGCGCAGGTCGCTGGTGACGTAGTCACCGCCGTATTCGACCGCCTGCTTCATGCCGGCGTAGGCGAGCTCGATCTCCTCGATGTCGGCCGCGGTGGCGCGCTCGGCCGCCAGCCGCACGGCTGCCGGCTCGACCACGCGCCGCAGGTCCAGCAGGTCGCGCAGGAACTCGGGCGTGAGGCCGGCGCGGGCCTGCCAGGTGATCACATCGGGATCGAACCAGTTCCACCGGTCCTCCGGCAGCACGCGGGTGCCGACCTTCGGCCCCGTGACGATCAGGCCCTTGGCGACCAGCGATTTCACCGCTTCGCGCACCACCGTGCGGCTGACGCCGAACTCATCGCACAAGAGCGGCTCCGCGGGCATCGGCGCGCCGATGGCATAGCGGCGCGATACGATCGCCTCGCCAAGCAGCTCGAGCGTGCGGCCGTGGGTGTTCTTGGTCATGACAGTGCGTCGTCGCGCGCTCAGGCATCCACGGGCGTCAACAGGGGCGCGCCCGCGAAATGGGCACGCAGGTTGTCGAAGGTCAGTTGCGCCATGGCCTCGCGCGTCTGCTTCGTGCCGCTGGCCATGTGCGGCGTGAGCACCACGTTGGGCATGGCGCGCAGCTCGGCCGGCACATTCGGTTCGTTGGCGTAGACGTCGAGGGCGGCGCCCGCGATGACGCCGTTCGAGAGCGCGGCGATCAGCGCCGCTTCGTCGACCACGCTGCCGCGCGCCACGTTGATCAGGTAGCCCTGCGGCCCGAGCGCCTCGAGCACGCGCGCATCGATCAGGCCGCGCGTCGCCGCGCCGCCCGGCGTGATGACGACCAGGAAGTCGACGGCCGCGGCGAGCGAAACCGCATCCGGATGGTAGGCATGGTCGACCTCCGCGCGCGGCGAGCGCGCGGTGTACGCGATCTGCATGTCGAAGGCGCGCGCGCGGTGCGCGATGGCCTGTCCGATGCGGCCCATGCCGACCACGCCCAGGCGGGCGCCCGTGACCTTGCGGTTCAGCGGGAAAGGGCCCTTCGGCCACTCGCCGTCGCGCACGAAGCGGTCGGCCTGGGGAATACGGCGCGCGATCGAGAGCAGGAGGCCGATCGCCAGATCGGCCACGTCGTCGTTCAGCACCTGCGGCGTGTTGGTGACCGGCACGCCGCGCTCGTGCGCCGCGGCCACGTCGACGCCGTCGTAGCCGACGCCGAATACCGAGATCACTTCCAGGGCGGGAAGGCGGGCCATCAGCTCGCGCGGCACCTTGGCCTCGCCGTTCGCAACGACGGCGCGGATGCGCGGAGCGGCGGCCGAGAAGGCTTCGGGGTCGCTGACGTGCGTCCGGTCGTGCACCGTGTATTCGCGCTGCAGCGCGTCCATCAGAAAGGGCATCAAGGGTGCGACAACCAGCACCTCGGGCCTGTCGAGGCTCATGCCTCGACGCCTGTCTTCTGCACCGGCCGGCTGCGCGTTGCGTTCAATGAATGGGGCATTTGTTGTCTCCTGCGGCATCGGGGTCTTCGGCCCCCATGCACTGTCGAGTCTTATCATATGATGATTGAAATCCAGGCCCCGGCAGGACAAACCCTGACGCCCCTCGGATTCGTGCACGGAAAGCGTGGCTCCTTCGTTCCAAGAGACAATCGCCGAATGCATCTGATCGCCATCGACTGGGGCACGAGTTCATTGCGCGGTGCGCGACTCGACGGCAAGGGCCGCGTGCTCGAGGAGCGCGAGTATCCGCGCGGCATCCTCACGGTCCCGCCGGGCGGCTTCCCGGCCGTGTTCGAAGAACTGTTCGGCGACTGGATGCGCCCGGCCGGCAGCTTCTGCCTGATCTCGGGCATGGCCGGCAGCAAGCAGGGCTGGGTCGAGGCGCCCTACTGCCCCTGCCCATCGGGCCGGGTCGAAGTGGGCAGCGCGATCGTCGAGATCGAGCCCGGCCGCATCGCGATCGTGCCCGGCCTCAGTGACGTGCACGACGGCGTGCCCGACGTGATGCGCGGCGAAGAAGTGCAGATCTTCGGCGCCATGGCGCTCACGGGCCTCGCCGACGGCGTTTTCGTACTGCCCGGCACGCACAACAAGTGGGCCACCGTGAAGCGCGGCCGCGTGACGAGCTTCCGCACCTTCATGACCGGCGAGTTCTATGCGCTCCTGAGCCGGCATTCGATCCTGGCACGCACGCTCGATGCAAAGGCGCCGCTGGACGAAGTCTCCTTTCTCGAAGGCGTGACGCAGGCCGACAACGGCCAGGGCCTGCTGCACAACGCCTTCGGCGCGCGCACCCTCGCGCTGTTCGAGCGCATGTCGGCCGGCGACCTCTCCAGCTATCTCTCGGGGCTTCTGATCGGAGAAGAACTGCGCACGCAATCGATCCACGCCGCCGGCGACCTGGTGCTGATCGGCACGCCGGCGCTGACGCAGCGCTACCTGCTGGCGCTGCAGGCCTCGGGCAATACGGTGCGGACGCTGGGAGCCGAGGCGACCTGGGCCGGCCTGCACACGCTGTCGGCATTCCTCAACGCAAACAGAACAAGACCATGACTTCGCTTCTGGACAAATTCTCCGCCGCCATGCAGCAGTTGCCGCTGGTGGCGATCCTGCGCGGCCTGACACCGGCCGAGGCGCTGCAGGTCGGCGATGCCATCGTCGAGTCGGGCTTCTGGCTGCTCGAAGTGCCGCTCAACTCGCCGCAGCCGCTCGAGAGCATCGCGCTGCTGCGCCGGCGCTTTCCGGATGCGCTGGTCGGCGCCGGCACGGTGCTCGATGCGCAGCAGGTGCGCGAGGTGCATGCGGCTGGCGGCGAGCTGATCGTGGCGCCCAACTTCAACGCCGAGGTACTGGCGGAAGCGCGCCGCCTGGGCCTCGTCAGTCTGCCCGGCGTGATGACGCCGACCGAGGCCTTCGGCGCGCTTGCGGCCGGCGCGAGCGGGCTCAAGCTGTTCCCCGCCGAACTGGCCTCGCCCGCGGTGGTGAAGGCCCTGCTCGCGGTGCTGCCGAAGGGCACGCCGCTGATGCCCGTGGGCGGCATCACGCCCGCCAACATGGGCGCCTGGCGCGACGCCGGCGCCACCGGATTCGGCATCGGATCGGCGCTCTACAAACCCGGCAAGAGCGCGGCCGCCGTGCGCGAAGCCGCCCTGGATTTCGTCGCCGCGTTCAACGCGGTCGTACGCGCCTGAAAGCCATCGCCATGTCCGCCGAATCCGACTACGCCAGCCCCGCCGTCCGCGCCCTGCGCGACAACCTCGCGCTCGCATTGCGCGCCGCCGCGCATCACGGCCTCTCCGAAGGCGTGTGCAACCATTTCAGCGTCGCCCTGCCCGGCGCGCAAGACCGCTACCTGATCAATCCGCGCGGCCTGCACTGGAGCGAGATCGGCCCCGACGACATCGTGCTGATCGACGTGCGCGGCGAGGTGCTGGCCGGCCGCCATCGCGTCGAGCCCACTGCCCTCTTCATCCACGGCGCGGTGCACCGCATCACCGGCCACGCGGTGGTGCTGCATTGCCATATGCCTTATGCGACCGCCCTCACGCTCACGGCCGATCGCGCACTCGACCCGACGCTGAGCCAAAACGCGATGCGCTTCATGAACCGCATCGCCGTCGATGCGCAGTACAACGGGCTGGCGCTCGACGACCGCGAGGGCGAGCGCATCGCCCATGCGATGGCCGGCAAGGAGATCGCATTCCTGGCCAACCACGGCGTGATCGTGGCCGGCGCGAACATCGCCCATGCCTACGACGACCTCTACTATCTCGAACGCGCCTGCCTGCACCAGGTGATTGCGCAATCCACCGGCCGGCCGCTGATGCCGGTCGACGCGGCGCTGGCCGCGCAGGTGGCGGCGCAGATCCAGGGCGAGCGCGAGCAGTCCGACCTGTTCTTCGAGGCGCTGCGCCGGCTGCTGCCCGCGCCGCGTCCCGAACGCCCGCTTCAGCGCGCGGCCGCGTAGGCCGGCGGGTCCGCGACGAAGCCCTGCTTGACCTGGCGCGTCACCGCGTCGGCCAGCACTTCGGGCAGGCCGGATTCGACGGCAGCGAAGGTCTGCTTCGCGACGTCGTCGGGCGATGTCTTGTCGCCCGGCACATGGCTCGCCATGTCCGTATCCATGAAAGCCACGTGCACGCTGACGACCTGCGTGCCCTGCTCGCGCAATTCGTTGCGCAGGCCGTTGCTGAGCGACCAGGTGGCCGACTTCGAGGTGCTGTAGGTGGCCGCACCCGGCAGGCTGACCCAGCTCAGCGCCGACAGCACGTTGACGATGGCGCCGCCGCCGTTCTTCGCCAGCACCGGCGCGAAGGCGCGGCTCAAGGCCCAGGGGCCGAAGAAGTTGGTCTCGAACTCGTCGCGCGCCACGTCCATGGCCGCCGGCGACAGCAGGCCCGAGCCGCGCGAGATGCCGGCGTTGTTGACGAGCAGCGTCACGTCGCCGCAGGCACGGGCGGCAGCTTCGATCTGCTCGGGCTTCGTCACGTCGAGCGCAACGGCGTGCACGCCTTCGAGCGTGATCGATTTCGGGTCGCGCGCGGCTGCATAGACCTTCTTCGCACCGGCCGCGAGCGCGGCACGTGCATACGCGAGCCCGAGGCCGCGATTGGCGCCGGTGATGAAAACGACGGAGTCCTTGATCTTCATGGAGAGCTTTCGGTAGTGAGGGGGAGGAATCAGGTTTGCTGAACGCGCCGCAGCAGCCCGGCCGTGGTGCGCGGCCAGCCGACACGGCCGAACCAGGCGCCGCCGGCGATCGACGAGGCGATGACGGTGCCATACACCACGAGCGCCACGCCCTGGGCGACGAATACGTGACTCAGCTGGCCGCCCCAGCGCAATGCGAGCCAGCCGCCGATTCCGGCAACCGCCAGGCGCGCGATGTTGCCGAGCACCGGCCAGAGCAGCCGGCCCGCGCCCTGCGAAGCGAAGTACAGGACCAGCCCGACGCCGAAGAAGCCGTAGAAGGGCCCGACCGCGCGCAGGTACTGCGAGCCCGCTTCGAGCATCGCCGGATCGCTGCCGAAGAGCATCAGCCAGGGCCGCGGGAACAGCGCGGCCGCGAGGCCGATGGCTTCGGTGAGCACGAAGGCCATCGCCGCGCCGGCCCAGGTGGCGCGCAGGGCGCGTTCGCGCTGTCCCGCGCCGATGGCGGTGCCGACCATCGCGACCAGCGGCGCGCCGAGGCCGAATACCAGCGGCACGAGCAGGTACTCGAGCCGCGAGGCGGTACCGTAGCCGGCGATCGCGCCGGGCCCGAACTGGCCTGCCAGCGCCGTCGCGATGCCGATCGACAGGTTGGTGGCCACGGTCGAGACCGCGCCCACGAGGCCGACGCGCAGGATGTCGGCGAACAGCGGCCACTGGAAGCGCGCCTTCGCCCACGAAGGCTTGAGCAGGCTGCGGCTCCCGCGCAGGTAGGCCCACAGCGCGAGCGTTCCGGCCAGGTAGTAGAGCAAGAGTGCGATCGCACCGCCGGCGATGCCCATGCCGGGGATCGGACCCCAGCCGAAGATCAGCAAGGGCGACAGCGGCACCAGCACCACCACGCCGGCGACTGTCACGTTGGCCGGCACCGACATGTTGCCGGTGCCGCGGATCACCGCCGCCAGCGAATTGAAGAGCCAGACCAGCACCGCGCCCGCGAACACCCAGTTCGAATAAGTCAGGGCCGCATCGAGCGAAGCGCCGGTGCCGCCCATGAGCGCATAGAGCCAGCGCCCGCCGAAGAGGAGCGCCAGCGTGAACACCAGGCCGAAGCCGAGCGCGATCAGGATCGCATGCAGCACCAGCGAATCGGCATCGTCGCGGCGCCGGGCGCCGAGCGCGCGTGCGATCGCCGAGGCGATGCCGCCGCCCATCGCGCCGGCCGAGGTCATCTGCATCAGCATCACGATCGGGAACACCAGCGCCATGCCGGCCAGCGCATCGGTGCCGAGCTTGCCGACGAAGTAGGTCTCGATCAGGCCGACAGCGGCTTGGGCGACCATCACCAAGACGTTGGGCGCGGCCAGGCGCAACAGCGTCGGCACGATCGGCGCCTCGAGCAGAAGGCGCGTGCGCGGGTCGACGGCGCTCATACCGCGGCCTTCACCGCGGCCTTCGCCACCAGCACCGGCCGCGACTCGCGGATCGGCAGGTTGACGAGCGCTGCGCCGGCGGCCAGCGCGATGTCGATGTACCAGACGATGTCGTAGCTGCCCGTCACCTGGAACACGTAGCCGCCGAGGAAGGCGCCCATGAAGCCGCCGACCTGGTGCGCCAGCATCACGACGCCGAACAGCATCGCCATGTTGGCCGGGCCGAACATCTTGGCGACCAGGCCCGCGGTCGGCGGCACGGTCGAGAGGAAGGTGATGCCCATGACGGCGGCGAACACCATCATCACGGCCGGCGTCTTGGGCGCCAGCAGGAAGATCAGCACCGCGATGCCGCGCGTCGCGTAGAGCAGCGCCAGCAGCGACTTCATGCGCCAGCGCCCGACGGCCCAGCCCATGGCCAGGCTGCCGACGATGTTGAAGAGGCCGATCACGCCCAGCGCCCAGCCGCCGATCTCCGGCGGCAGGCCGCAGGCCGCCACCACGCCCGGCAGGTGGGTGGCCAGGAAGGCGACGTGGAAGCCGCAGACCAGAAAGCCGAGGCTCAGGTAGCGGTAGCTCGGCGTGGCGAGCGCCTGGCCGATCGCCTGGCGCGCCGTCAGCGGCTTGGTGCCGCTCGCCGCGGCCGACTGGGCCGCGAGCAGATTCGAATTGCCCTTCAGCACGAGCACCGCAGGCAAGGCCAGCAGGATCAGCACGCCGAGCCATTGCATCGCGCTGGCCCAGCCGACGCCGGCCATCAGCGCGATCGCGATCGGCGCCATCGCGAACTGGCCGAAGGAACCGCCGGCGTTCACCACGCCGGTGGCGACGCCGCGCTTGGCCGGCGGCACCATGCGCGTGACGGCGGCCATCAGCACCGAAGGCCCCGCCATGCCGGCGCCGCCCGCGGCCAGCACGCCGATCGCGAAGATCAGCCCGGCTGTCGTCGTCATCAGCGGCGTGATGATGGTGCCCAGCGCCACCAGCAGCACGCCGATGAAGATCACGCGGCCGGTGCCGATGCGGTCGGCGACAGCGCCCGCGAAGGGCTGCGTGAGTCCCCACCAGAGCTGGCCGAAGGCGAAGGCCAGGCTGATGCTGCCGATGCCCAGGCCGGTTGCGGTGTTGAGGGAAGAGAGGAAGAGTCCCATCGTCTGCCGCACGCCCATGGTGAGCGCGAAGGTGCCGGCGGCGGCCAGCAGCACCAGCCAGAGGGCGTAGCGCGCCACGGGCATGGCAGGCGCGGCGGTCGTCTTGTCATTCATCCGCATCTCCCTCTTCGGCAGCGTCCGCGGGTTGCAGCAGCGCGATGCTCTCGTCGATCAGCGCGTGCAGCGCGATGACCCGCTCGATGCCGAGCAGGGCGTTGAGTTTTTCCTGTGCCGCGCGCCAGTGGCGCTGCGCTTCGGTTCGCTTCTTGCGGCCGGCCTCCGTGACCGCGATCAGCCGGCTGCGTGCATCGGGGCCCTCGCCCTGGGTCAGCCAGCCTGCCGCGATCAGCGGCTTGAGGTTGCGCGTCAGCGTCGAGGCGTCGATGTTCATCGCATGCGCGAGATCGCTCGGGCGCAGCGGACCGAGGTGCACCACGTGCGACAGCAGCGAGTACTGCGTGGTCTTGAGGCCGCTTTTGGTGACCTCGGTGTCGTAGTGGCGGGCCACCTGGCGCAGGAGACGCCGGAGCCGGGAATTGGTACAGCCTTGCGGCTTTGCGATAGCATCCATGTGATTTATTGTAGCTACAATGATTGCATATGCAATCTTTAAAGGAATTCGAATGAACGCGACGGAGCAACTGGCGGCCTGGATCGCCGAGGAAGAAACGATTGCGGAGCGGTTGAATGCGGGCCCCGGCCCCGGCCTGGCGCGGCCCGAACAGCTCGCAGGCAAGACCGGGCTGGAGATGATGGAAGCCATGCTGCGCGCCGAAATCCCCTACGCCGCCATCGCCAAGACGCTGGATTTCTCGCTCATTTCCGTCGCCCCAGGCCAGGCCGTGTTCCAGGGCACGCCGCTCGCGCGGCACCTGAATCCGCTGGGCACCATCCATGGCGGCTGGTTCGCCACCCTGCTCGACTCGGCCCTGGGCTGCGCGGTCCACACCATGATGCCGGCCGGCCGCGCCTACACCACGGCCGAGCTGGGCGTGAACCTCGTCAAGGCCCTGACGCCCAAGGTCCCGCGCGTGCGCGCCGAGGGCAAGGTGATCCACTGCGGGCGGCAGCTCGCCACCGCCGAGGCGCGGCTGGTCGGCCCCGACGGCACGCTCTATGCGCACGCCACCACCACCTGCCTGGTGTTCGAAGTCCCGCCGCAACGCGAGTAGGCCCTGCGCCGGTAAGCACAAAGGCCGAAATCCGGTCCTCCAAGAGTGATAATGATTCGTATCGGCGTTCGCAAACGAATGAGCGCCGGTGCTTTTTACAAACGACTCTGGAGAAGCCCATGACCGCTCGCCTTTGCGCGCTGACCTGCATCGCCGCCGCCTGCCTGGCCGGCGCCCTGCCCGCCCACGCGGCCGAGGAACTCACGCTCTACACCACGCGCGAGCCCGGCCTTGTCCAGCCCCTGATCACCGCCTTCAGCACGCAAAGCGGCGTCAAGGTCAATATGGTGTTCGTGAAGGACGGCCTGCTCGAGCGCGTCAAGGCCGAAGGCACCCGTTCGCCGGCCGACGTGCTCATGACGGTGGACATCGGCAACCTGATGGACCTGGTCGACGGCGGCGTCACCCAGCCGGTGAAATCGGCGGCGCTGGAATCGGCCGTCCCGGCCAACCTGCGCGGCGCCGACGGCCAGTGGTTCTCGCTGTCGATGCGCGCGCGCGTGCTGTACGCCGACAAGAGCCTGCCGCTCACTTCCTTCCGCTACGAGGATCTCGCGAATCCCAAGTACAAGGGCAAGGTCTGCATCCGCTCCGGCCAGCATCCGTACAACACGGCGCTCGTGGCCTCGATGATCGCGCACGACGGCGAAGCCAAGGCCGAGCAGTGGCTGCGCGGCGTCAAGGCCAACCTGGCGCGCAAGGCCACCGGCGGCGACCGCGACGTGGCGCGCGACATTCTCGGCGGCATCTGCGACATCGGGCTGGCCAATTCCTACTACGTGGGCCAGATGAAGGCTTCGAAGGAAGGCAGCGATGCGCGCAAGTGGGGCGACGCCATCAAGGTGATCCGCCCGACCTTCGCCAATGCCAAGAGCGGCGGCACGCACGTCAACATCAGCGGCGCGGCGGTCGCGAAGAACGCGCCGAACCGCGCGAACGCGGTCAAGCTGCTCGAGTTCCTGGTGTCGGAGCCGGCCCAGGCCTTCTATGCCGAAACCAACTACGAGTACCCGGTGCGCAAGGGCGTGGCGCTCGATTCGATCATCGCCTCCAGCATCGGCGAGCTGAAGGTCGACCCGCTTCCCATCACCGAAATCGCCAAGTACCGCAAGCAGGCCAGCGCGCTGGTGGACAGGGTCGGTTTCGACCAGTGACGCGTCGCCGGGCCGCCCCAAGGCGCGTCAGGCCCTGCGGGGCTGAGGCCCGCGGCTCCAAGCCTGCCTGCGCAGGCTTGGACGGACCGAAGAGGCGACGCGTCTCGCGGCGCCCCGTCCAGCGAGGACACGAAGTGCCGAGCGTGGGGGTATGAAAGCGGTTGGGCCCGTCTGGCGGGCCGCGTCGATTCTTATCGCCCTCGGCGTGCTCGCGCCGGTGCTGAGCCTGGCCTGGCTCGCGCTGGGTTCGGGTCTGCAGCATTGGGCACACCTCGCGGAACACGTGCTGCCGCAGGCCGCGATCAACACCGCGGTGCTGCTGGCCGGCGTGGGCGTGCTGGTGCTGGTGATCGGCACTGGCTGCGCCTGGCTGGTGACGGCCTGCGACTTTCCGGGGCGACGCGTGCTGCACTGGGCCCTGCTGCTGCCGCTGGCCATGCCGACCTACATCGTCGCCTTCGCCTACCTCGACCTGCTGCACCCGATCGGCCCGGTGCAAGGGGCGATCCGCTGGGCGCTGGGCTTCGACAGCCCGCGCCAGTTCCGCCTGCCCGACCTGCGCTCGATGCCCGGTGCGATCTTCGTGCTCGGCTTCGTGCTCTACCCCTATGTCTACATGACCGCGCGCGCCATGTTCATGACCCAGCCTGCCCACCTGATGGAAGCGGCCCGCACGCTGGGCGAAAGCCGCGGCGGCGCCTTCTTCCGCGTCGCGCTGCCGCTCGCCCGGCCCGCGCTCGCCGTGGGCCTGAGCCTGGCGCTGCTGGAGGCGCTCAACGACATCGGCGCTTCGGAATTCCTCGGCATCCAGACGCTCACGGTCGCGGTCTACACGACCTGGATCACGCGCTCCGACCTGGCAGGAGCGGCGCAGATCGCCTGCGCCATGCTGATCGTTGTCGTGGCGCTGGTGCTGCTCGAACGCAACGGGCGGCGCCACCAGCGCTTCGGCTCGGCGCAGCGCATGCGCGCGATCCAGCCGCGCCGCCTGCACGGCGCAGCGGCCTGGGCGGCCAGCATCGCGGCGGCGCTGCCGGTCGCGATCGGCTTCGTCGCGCCGGCGCTCTACCTGGTCTGGGAAACGGCCAAGCGGCTGCGCCAGGGCGGCGGCATCTCCGACGGGCTGCTCGCGAGCCTGGGCAACACCCTCGCACTGGCCGCCGGCGTGACGCTGGCCGCCGTCGCCGCCGGGCTCGTGGTGGCCTGGGCGGTGCGCAGCCAAGGCTCGACGGTCAACCGCGCCCGGTGGCAGGCACGGGTCGCCACGCTCGGCTACGCGCTGCCGGGGACGGTGCTGGCCATCGGCCTGCTCACGCCGGCGCTGGCTTTCGATGCCGCGCTCGGGGCGCTGCTGGGCAGTGAGGGACTGCCGCTGATGGGCGCGGGCATCGTGCTCGTCATGGCCTGCGCAATCCGCTTTCTCGCGATGCCGGTCGGCGGCATCGAAGCCGGGCTGGCGCGCATCCCGCCGGCGCTCGAACAGGCCTCGCGCCTGCTCGGCGAGACGGCCGGCGGCACGCTGCGCCGCGTGCACCTGCCGCTCCTGCAGCCGGCCATCGCCGCCGGCGCGCTGCTGGTGTTCGTCGATGCCATGAAGGAGCTGCCGGCCACCCTGCTGCTGCGGCCCGCCAACTTCGACACGCTGGCGACTTGGCTCTACGCGGAGGCCGCGCGCGGCACCTACGAGGAAGGCGCCATCGCCGCGCTGGCGATCGTGCTCGCCGGGCTCCTGCCGGTGATCCTGCTGGCTCGCAACCGCCTCGGCGCTGCGCCCGAAGGGGTCTACGCATGAGACGCCGGGCCGCTCCCAAGTCGAATAGCACCGCAGCGCAAAGCGCGGAGGTTAATCAATGAGCGCAAGCTTGCAACTCGACAGCGTACGCATCGCCTACGAAGGCGCGCGCGGGCTGCACACGGTGGTCGACGGCTTCTCGCTCGCGCTCGAGGCCGGCCGCATCGGCTGCCTGCTCGGTCCCTCGGGCTGCGGCAAGACCACGGTGCTGCGCGCGATCGCGGGCTTCGAACCGGTGCGCGCGGGGCAGATCCGGCTCGGCGACAAGCTGTTGTCGTCGCCCACCATCCACCTGCCGCCCGAACAGCGCCGCGTCGGCATGATGTTCCAGGAGTACGCGCTGTTCCCGCATCTGACGGCGGCGCAGAACGTGGGCTTCGGCCTGCGGCGGCTGGCGCGCGCGGAGCGCGAAGCACGCGTGGCGGCAATGCTCGCGCTGGTCGGCCTGGCCGAGGCCGGCGAACGCTATCCGCACGAGCTCTCCGGCGGCCAGCAGCAGCGCATCGCACTGGCGCGCGCGCTTGCGCCGGCGCCAGCCCTGCTGCTGCTCGACGAGCCCTTTTCCAACCTCGACGCCGGCACGCGCGAGCGCTTGACGGCCGAGGTGCGCGAGATCCTCAAGGCCGCTGGCCAGACCGCCATGCTGGTCACGCACAACGAGGCCGAGGCGCAGGCGATGGCCGACCACGTCGGCGTCATGCACAACGGACGGCTGACGCGTTGGACCGGCAGCGCTGCGGAATGACGCGCATGGGCTTTTTCAGAAAAGGTTTTTGAGCCCCGCAAGAATCGCGCTTTCGATTCACTTGAACAACACGAAAGCACGAATGACCGCCCAACTCACCCTCGTCAGCCACCTGCTGTGCCCCTACGTCCAGCGCGCCGCGATCGCGCTGCTTGAGAAGGACGTGCCCTTTGAACGCGTGGTGATCGATCTCGCGCAGAAGCCGGACTGGTTCCTCGAGATCTCGCCGCTCGGCAAGGTGCCGCTGCTGCGCGTGCCGCAGCCGAACGGCAAGGATGCCGTGCTCTTCGAGAGCAACGTGATCTGCGAGTACCTCGAGGAAACCCAGCCCGGCCCGCGGCTGCACCCGGAAGACCCGCTCGCGCGCGCCGAGCACCGGGCGTGGATGGAATTCGGCTCCGCGATCCTCGCGGACCTGTGGGGCTACGAGACCACGCGGGATGCCGATGTGTTCGAGCAGAAGCGGCAGGCGCTCGTCGCCAAGTTCCAACGCGTCGAGACCGCGCTGACTGCACTGCCCAATGGGCCCTACTTCGCCGGCGCGCGCTTCAGCCTGGTCGATGCGGTCTTCGCGCCGATCTTTCGCTACTTCGATGTGTTCGACCAGATCAGCGATTCGCACATCTTCGACAAGACCCCGAAGGTGCGCGCCTGGCGCCGGGCGCTGTCGGAGCGCCCCAGCGTGCGCCATGCCGTGGTGCCCGAGTATCCGCAGCACCTGCGTGCCTTCCTGCAGAAGCACGAAGCGCATTTGCTGACACTCGCCGGCCGCGCCTGAACCGACAATCGCCGGCGACAACCACTCTGCACCACCCCACGAGATGCGACTTCTCCACACCATGCTGCGCGTTGGCAATCTCCAGCGCTCGATCGACTTCTACACCCAGGTGCTCGGCATGCAACTGCTGCGCACTTCGGAGAATCCCGAATACAAGTACAGCCTGGCCTTCGTCGGCTACGAGGGCAATCCGGCGCAGGCCGAGATCGAGCTGACCTACAACTGGGGCACCGAAAGCTACGAGCTCGGCACGGCCTACGGCCACATTGCGCTCGGCGTGCCCGATGCCTACGCGGCCTGCGAAAAGATCAAGGCCGCGGGCGGCAACGTCACGCGCGAGGCCGGCCCGGTCAAGGGCGGCACCACCGTGATCGCCTTCGTGACCGATCCGGACGGCTACAAGATCGAACTTATACAAAGAGAATCAACAACTTACGACGACAGCCGCCATTCAGCCGCCAAGAACGCCGATCCGCTGCGCAGCGCATAGCACTTTAGAATGAAAGGGGCCGCGCAAGCAGTGCTTTTTTGTTGCTCGGTGGCGTCACGAATCGCATGGCATGGCATGGTTGCGCTACATGGCAGAGGACAACCCACACTTGCCGCTCGCGCTTTCTGACTTCTACCGAACGCGTCTGCTCGCGCGCTGTCCTGTGCATACTGGGCTTTGACGACTCGCGGCTGAGCCGATAACATGGCCATGGTTGACAACACGGCCATGTTAAATAAAATGGCCGTGTTAGATGAGCCCCTCACATGCCAGCCCCTCTGTCGCCAAACAGGCGCATAGCGCCTGCCGAGAAGTACGTTGCCGACTTCTTCCGGTCCCACGACTGGTCCGTGGAAGTGCCGCCTCACGTCCCAGACGGCGCAGACTTGATCATCCGGCGCGGGAAGCAACGGTTCATTGTCGAGATCAAGGCGGTCTCCGAAAGCCGCCCAGACCGCGTGCTACCGGTGCTCTCGATGGCGATTCTTCAAGCCCAGGCCGCGGCCAAATACTTCAACAACGCCCTCCCCCTCGCGATCGTCCATGTGCCAGAGGCATCCCCGTCTTTGGCAAAGCACGTGGATTCGTTTGCCCAGAGATTCGCGAAGGATGTGCCTGTCGGCCTCATTTCCGGACGCGGCGAACAATATTTCAGTGGCGCGGCGCTCCAAGAACTGAATCGTTTACCGGAAGCACACAGACGCTCTGCCGCTATTCACCCGCCGCAGGCCATCAATCTGTTCTCGGATCTCAACCAGTGGATGCTGAAGCTCCTCCTGGCACGGGAGCTGCCCGAGGACCTGCTGAACGCCCCGGGAAAGAAGTTTCGGAGCGGCTCCGATCTGGCCGAAGCTGCGCAGGTCTCCGCCATGAGCGCATCCCGATTCCTGCAGCAATTGCGCAGCGAGGGATACCTGAGCGATTCATCCCCCTATCTGAAGCTCGTCCGCCGCAAAGAACTGTTTCGCCGCTGGGGCGCCGCCGCGATGCGTTCCTGTCCGGAGATGCCATGCCGCTTTCTTCTCAGAGCCCCGGTCCCCCCGCAAATCCGAGGGTTGCTGGGAAAGCATCCGGAAGACGCCTGTCTAGGGCTTTTTGCCGCTGCCGATGAACTGCATTTCGGGCACGTGAGCGGCGTGCCCCCGTACGTCTACGTCCGCAAGCTGCCTCAGGTGGGTGCGTCGGACTGGTCTGGGCTGATGGCCCATCCGGTCGAACGGCCGGACCTGATCCTGCGGCAAGCGCCTTTTCCGCAATCGACGTTCAGAGGGGCCGTCGATCGAAACGGGCTCAAGGTGACCGACGTCATCCAGACATGGCTGGACACCATGCACCATCCGACGCGGGGCGCTGAGCAAGCCCACCTAATCTACGAGAAAGTTCTTTCGCCGATTGTCGAAAGCTGACACATATGAACGACCTAGAGGCCTTTGCGAAACTTGTGCAGGCACTGGCTCCTTGGCGCCAACAACTGATATTCATCGGCGGGTGGGGCCATCGCCTGCACCGGCTGGACCCGAGGGCAAATCGCCCGGACTATCAGCCGGTGTTCACCCGCGACACAGACCTCGCCTTTGCCAGCAAGGAGCCCATAGAAGGCGACATCAAGCGGGCGCTGATGCAGCATGGCTTCCAGGAGGAGTTGAGCGGCGACCATCGACCACCGGCGGCGCACTACACGCTTGGCGACGACGCCGGCGGCTTCTATGCCGAGTTCCTCACACCCCTGGCGGGAAGCGGCCGCAAACGAAGTGGCGAAGCCGACGCGACCATGGCGAAGGCAGGCATTTCAGCGCAGAAGATCCGACACTTGGACGTCCTACTCGTCGATCCCTGGGTGACCAGCCTGGGACCACAAGAAGGCATTCCCCTGCCGGCGCGCATGGATGTGCAGGTGGCCAACCCGCTGTGCTTTATGGTCCAGAAGTTCCTGATCCAGCAATATCGACCCGCCAACAAAAGAGCCCAGGACGTGCTGTACATCTACGACACGATCGAACTCTTCGGCGCCCTGCTGGATGAATTCAATGAGCACTGGCGTGCGCGTGTCGCGCCCGCGCTTGGAGACTTGGCCGACGAAGTGCGAAAGCTCAGTGCGCAGACATTCGCTGAAGTCAACGACATGGTTCGCGACGCCGCGCGCATCCCAGCGGATCGCAACCTCTCCCCGGAACAGATCCAGGCAACGTGCCGGTACGCCTTTGAGCAGGTCCTGCGCTAACCATAGACCTTATGTTTGCCCAAACCCACAAGATCGCGTCGTTGTGCGTCACTGATGCAGGCACGCAATATATGACCAAGTCCCTCAAGTATCGCCGGGCCGCCTCTTCGCTGGGATCGGCGTCGCATGGCTCTGCTCGCCCGAGGAGCACGCGGTGCGGTTTTCCATCGTGTCCGAAGCAGAGGGCGAGAACCTGCGCGGATGGTTGGCGTCACCGTGACTGTCTACACGCTCGACCACGCCAGATGAACGCCGCCAACATGTGCGGGATGAGCGCTACAAACATACATGGGTGCTTGAAGCACACCGTCCATCCACCTCCTGCAAGATCGAGCTGATCCAGCGTTCCGAAGACGCGGCCGGCGCTGGGCTGCACTAACAGCCCAGCAAGTCCGCCAGCGCGCCGATGTCGCGCGCATGCAGCGTGTTGTCCGCGCGCGGCGACACGTCCTTGGGCCTGCCCGGCCCGAACTCCTCCGGCCGCTCGATGTAGCCGGTACGCAGGCCGCAGGTGCGCGCGGCGGCCAGGTCGTCGTGATGCGCGGCCGCGAGCATGACCTGGCTGGGCGTGACGTCGAACACCGCAGCGACGCCGAGATAGGTGCGCGGATCGGGCTTGTAGGCCTTGAAGACCTCGGCCGACAGCACGCAGTCCCAGGGCAGCCCGGCGTTCTTGGCCATCTCGGTCAGCAGGCCGATGTTGCCGTTGGACAGCGTGCAGACGATGTACTTGCGCTTGAGCCGTGCGAGACCTTCCACCGCATCCGGCCAGGCCGGCAGACGGTGCCAGGCCTTGTTCAGCTCGCGCTTGCGCTCCGGCTCCAGACCGCCGAGGCCGAAGTCGCGCAGCACGACTTCGAGAATGCCCATGTGCAGCTCGTCGAGCAGCGTGAAGCCGCCCTCGCCGGCCGCGAGGCGCTCCATCACGCTCTTCATTGCGGGCTGGTAGCCGGCGCGCCAGGCCAGCGCGAAGGCGCCGCCGTCCACGCCCGGCACGATGCGCTCGGCCTCGGCGGCAATGCCGCTGTACCAGTCGACGACCGTGCCGAAGACATCGAAGGCGATGACCTTCAGCTCGCCGGCATCGAATTTCTCCGCGCTCATCGGAGGAGCTGGCTGGCTTCGCGCGCCAGCGCCTCGATGCGCCCCCAGTCGCCGGCCGCGATCGCTTCCGTCGGCACGATCCACGAGCCGCCGACGCAGGCCACGTTGGCCAGCGAGAGGAACTCGTGCGCGTTGGCCGCGGTGATCCCGCCCGTGGGACAGAACTTCACTTCGCCGAAGGGCCCTTGCCAGGCCTTGAGCATCGCGAGGCCGCCGGCCTGCACCGCCGGGAAGAACTTGAGCTCGGTGAAACCGTCTTCCTGGGCCAGCATGATTTCGCTGCCGGTCGCCACGCCGGGCAAAAGCGGCAGGCCGAGGTCGTGGCAGGCCTTGCCGACCGAACGCGTATAGCCCGGGCTGACGCCGAACCTGGCGCCGGCCAGCGCCGAAGCCTGCGCGTCGGCCGCACTGCGGATGGTGCCGGCGCCGGGCACGGCCTCGGGCACTTCCTTGGCGATGATCTCGATGCATTCGAGCGCCTCGCGCGTGCGCAGGGTCACTTCGAGCATGCGGATGCCGCCGGCGACCAGCGCGCGCGCGAGCGGGACCGCGTCCTTGACGTCGTGCAGCACGATCACCGGGATCACGGGGGCGTCGCGCATCACGTCGATGGCGGACAGCATCGGGTTCACAGCCATGTGCAGGCTCCTTCTTCGGCAGTCAATGCATTGCGGCGCATGCCGGCAAACAGGTCGCGGCCGAGGCCGTGGCCGTTGGCGGTGCGCAGTTCGTCGGGCAGGGTCGCGGTTTCTCTCTCGGCCCATTCGTCGGCCGGCAGCAGCACGGCCAGCGTGCCGGCCACCGCATCGAGCCGGATCAGGTCGCCGTCACGCACCTTGGCCAGCGGGCCGCCGGCCGCGGCCTCCGGCGAGACATGGATCGCAGCCGGCACCTTGCCCGAGGCGCCGCTCATGCGGCCGTCGGTCACCAGCGCCACGCGGAAGCCCTTGCCCTGCAGCACCGACAGCGGCGGCGTGAGTTTGTGCAGCTCGGGCATGCCGTTGGCCTGCGGGCCCTGCCAGCGCACCACGCAGACCACGTCGCGTTCGAGCTCGCCCGCAGTGAAGGCCTGCTGCAGCGCGGATTGCGAATCGAAGACGCGGGCCGGCGCCTCGATCACGTGCCGGTCGTCCGGCACCGAGGACACCTTGATCACGCTGCGGCCGAGATTGCCGTTCAGCAACTTCAGGCCGCCGGTGGCGCTGAACGGCGCCGAGACCGGCCGCGCGACGGCTTCGTTCTTCGAGGGTGCGGCAGCATGCCAGTTCAGCACGTGCTCGTCCGAGGGCGCGCCGGCCAGGGTGGGGATGCCGGCGTATTCGCGCAGGCCGCCGGCGCGCACGGTCAGCACGTCGGCATGCATCAGGCCGGCGTCGAGCAGCTCGCCGATCACGAAGCCGGGACCGCCCGCAGCCTGGAATTCGTTGACGTCGGCGCTGCCGTTGGGATAGACCCGCGTGAGCAGCGGCACCACCTCCGAGAGCTCGGAGAAATCGTTCCAGTCGATCAGGATGCCGGCGGCGCGCGCGACCGCGACCCAGTGGATCAGGTGGTTGGTCGAGCCGCCGGTGGCGAGCAGCGCGGCCATGGCGTTGACGATCGCTCGCTCGTCGACCATCTCGCCGATCGGGGGCGTGGCGTAAGGCTTCTCGGCGGCCAGCCCGAGCACCGTGCGCACCGCCTCGCGCGTGAGCGCCTCGCGCATTGCATCGCCGGGTTGGATGAAGGCGGTGCCCGGCACGTGCAGGCCCATCGCCTCCAGCAGCATCTGGTTGCTGTTGGCGGTGCCGTAGAAGGTGCAGGTGCCCGGCGCGTGGTAGGCGGCCATCTCGGCATCGAGCAGGCCCTGGCGGCCGACCAGCCCCTGGGCCGCCTGTTCGCGCACCTTGGACTTGGCGTTGTTCGACAGGCCCGAGGGCATCGGCCCCGCGGGCACGAAGACGGTGGGCAGGTGGCCGAAGTGCAGCGCGCCGATCAAGAGGCCCGGCACGATCTTGTCGCACACGCCCAGGAGCAGCGCGGCATCGAACATGTCGTGCGTGAGCGCCACCGCCGTGCCCATCGCGATCACGTCGCGGCTGAACAGGCTCAGCTCCATGCCGGGCGTGCCCTGCGTGACGCCGTCGCACATCGCCGGCACGCCGCCCGCCACCTGCGCGGTGGCGCCGAGGCGGCGCGCCTCGTGCTTGACGATGTCGGGATAGCCCTGGTACGGCGCATGGGCCGAGAGCATGTCGTTGTACGCGCTGACGATGCCGATGTTGGGTGCGCGCTCCGTCACCACCTTGAACTTGTCGCTGGCCGGGATGCCGGCTACCGCATGCGCCACGTTGGCGCAGCCCATGCGGTCGGAGCCGCGGTCGCGGTTGCGGGTCTCGGTCAGACGCTGGAGATAGGCGCTTCGAAGGTCCCGGCTGCGCGCACGAATGCGCTCGGTGACATCGCGTACGGTGGGATGTGTAGTCATGAGTGCTTCACTGTGCAGTGGGGCTGCGCGCGGCCCCTGCCACGCGCAGGTTGCGTGGCCCTGCATCCTACCAAGCCCGCAAGACCCTAGGGTGTCGTCAAGGCATCGAGCACGACCCGCACTCGCGGCGGCAACAGGCGCTGGGAAGGGTACACGGCGCTGATCGGCATGGCCGGCGGCCGCAGCGAAGGCAGGATCTCGACCAGGCGCCCATCGCCGAGCTCGTCTTCGACCATGTAGTGGGGCAGCTGCGCCAGGCCCTGGCCGAGCATCGCTGCCTGCACCATGGCTTCGCCGTCGTTCAGTCGCATCTGGCTCTGCGGATGCAGGGTGACGGCGTGGCCGCGCTGGACGAACTGCCAGGGGCGGTCGCGGCCGCTCGTCGGCATGCGGAACACGATCGCACGATGCTGTGCCAGCGCCCGCAGCGAGGCCGGATGACCATGCTGTTCGAGGTAGGCGGGGCTGGCGACCAGCAGCAAGGTCTGGCTCGCGAAGCGGCGTGCGACCAGCGACGAATCCTGAAGTGCGCCGACCCGGATGGCGAGGTCGATGCCGTCCTTGACCAGATCGACGTAGCCGTCCTGCAGGCGCACGTCCATTTCAAGCCGCGGGTGCTGCTGCTGGAGCCGCGCGAGCAGTGGCAGGATCACGCGCCGGCCGAAGACGATCGGCATGTCGATGCGCAGCAGACCCGTTGCCGTGGCCCGCGTGCCGGCAGCGTCGGCATGCAGGTCCTCGATCTCGGCGAGGACGCGCTGGCAGCGGTGGTACAGGCGCTCGCCGTCCGGCGTCAGGGTGACCTGGCGCGTGGTGCGATGGAACAGCTTGACGCCGAGCGAATGCTCCAGCCTCAGCACTGCCTTGGCCAGCGTCGAAGGCACGGTGCCCGCTTCGCGCGCGGCGGCGGCGAAACTGCCGTGCTTGACGGTCTCGGTGAAGGCGAGGAACTGCTGCAGGCCCTGCATGGCGCCTCCGATTAAGGAACGAATGTCCTCAATGTTAGGCCATTGCGCTGTCTTCACTCACGCTTCGCGGCCCAGCACACTGCCTTCACCTTCACTCGATCGCACGGAGCCGCCCCATGATCGCCATTGCCCGCAACGTCCTTTCCCACGCCACCCTGCCCGTGGCAGAGCTGCCCGGAATCACCCACCGCACCCTGGCGGGCCACGAGCATGGATTGACCCAGTTGTCGATCTGGCGGCAGACGCTGGCGCCCGGCGCGGCCACGCCGCCGCACAGCCATGACACCGAGGAGGTCGTGTTGTGCCACTCGGGCCGTGGCGAGGTGCACCTCGACGGACAGGTGCACCGCTTCGCCGCCGCGAGCAGCGTGCTGCTGCCGCGCGACGTGCCGCATCAGATCTTCAATGTGGGCGACGAGCCGATGGAGATCACCGGCGTGTTTCCGGCGGCCCCGGTCGGGGTGTTCGACCTCGAAGCGAAGCCGATGCAGCTGCCTTGGTGAGCCTTAGTCGACCAGCCGGACCTCGACGCGGCGCGCCTCGGCGTTGTTCCCCGAACCGGTGGTGACGGCGGGCGTCTTGAGCTCGACCTTGTCGGCCGGCACGCCCAGCCCGGTCAGCACGTTGCGCACCATCTCCGCGCGCTTCTGCGCCAGCTGCGCGTTGCGGCCCCCGTCACCGGTCGCGTCATGGAAGCCCGAGACCACCGCCTTACGCCCGTCTTCGACGCCCTTGATCACCGTGGCCAGGGCGCCTGCCGCGCCGGGGGCTAGATCGGCGCTGCCGGTGGCGAAATAGAAGTTCACGACCCCGCCCTGCACGCGGATGCTCGCGCCGTCGGGAATCACCACCGCCACGGTTTCGGTGATGATCGCCACGCGGTCCGGGGTGGCGATCGCAGCGGCCTTGTGGCCCTGTGTGTAGAGCACGATCCCGATCACGAAGAAGATCACCAGCGCGATCAGCGCGAGCACGAAGGCCAGGATGAAGTTCTGCTGGCTGTCGTCGTCGGCTATGCCTGCCATGGGTCGATCTCCGTAGGAAAGCGGTCGGTAAATAATGGTGCGGTGAACCATGACCGTGAAATTGTAGGTGGCGACCCCGGCCCGCCCGGTTTGGACCCCATGCTCAAACCGCTGCGCGACCCGAAACCGATGCTCGACCGCGTGATCGCCGAATGGGGCGGCCACCAGGATCTCTGGGTGTTCGGCTACGGCTCGCTGATCTGGCGTCCCGAGTTCGGCTTCATCGAGCGGCACCCCGCGCGGGTGCACGGCTGGCATCGGGCGCTGAAGATGTGGAGCCGCATCAATCGCGGCACGGTCGAGAATCCTGGCCTGGTGTTCGGCCTGCTCTCGGGCGGCAGCTGCCGAGGCATGGTGTTCCGCGTGGCCGCAGCCGATGGGCTCGAAACGCTGGGCCGGCTCTGGCTGCGCGAGATGCCGACCGGCGTCTACGACCCCCGATGGCTCGATTGCACGACGCCGCACGGATCGGTGCGGGCGCTGGCCTTCACCCTGTCGCGGCGCAGTCCCAACTTCACCGGCAACCTCGACGATGAGCGCTACCGCAGCATCTTCGCCAGCGCGGTCGGCCGCTATGGCAGTTCGCTGGACTATGCGCAGCAGACTTTGCTCGAACTGCAGCGCCATGCAATTCACGATGCAGCGCTGACGCGCTTGATCAGGTTGGCCGAGGCCAAGCTGTCGGCGCAGGCCGATTGCGGCGAAGCGCCCGCTCCGGTATACCCTGCGGCCTCTTCTCTCGATTCTTCTTCCCGTTCTTCATCCAAGGAGTAGCCAATGTCCTCTCGTCTGATCGTCCCCACCCTTGCCGTCGCCGCGGTGAGCCTGCTCGCCGGCTGCGGCACCATGATGGGGTCCAAGGCGAGCGCCAGCGCCGCGCTGGCGCCGACCGCGGCGATCACGCCGAATCCGACCACTGGCAACGTGACCTTCACCGCACTCGACCATGGCGTGCGCGTGGCCGGCCAGGTGCGCGGCTTCGTGCCGGGCACGGAACACGGCTTCCACATCCACGAGAAGGGCGACTGCGGCGACAACGGCAACGCCTCGGGCGGCCACTTCAATCCGGCCGGCGGCACGCACGGCAAGTTCGGCGCGCCCGGCAGCCATGCAGGCGAGCTGCCGAGCCTGGTGGCCGACGCGAGCGGGGTGGCGCGCTTCAGTGTCGACGTGCATTCCATCTCCCTCACCGAGGGCGCGGCCAACAACGTGGTCGGCCGCGCGCTGGTCGTTCACCGCGACCGCGACGACTTCACCTCGCAGCCCGCCGGCAACTCCGGCCCGCGCATCGCCTGCGGGCTGATCACGAGGCGCTGAGCCGCGCCATCAGCAGCGCCTCGGCGCGCGCGAGTTCGGCGGGCGTGTCGATGTCGGTCAGGATGCCGATGTCGTCGACTTCGATCTCCGCCACCGCATGGGCTTCCCGCAGCGCGCGCAGCACCGGCGCCGCGCCCAGGTTGCCCGTCAGCGCCGCGAGCTGCGGCTTGCAGGCGGCGGCAAAGCCAACCGGATGCCCCCGCTCGCCGCGGCGCTGCGGCTGAGCCGCCTGCACGGGATCGACGAGCGCCCGCGCCACCGCTTGCAAGGTCGATGGCAGCACCAGCGGCAGATCGCCGGGCAGGATCAGCCAGCCCCCGGCATCGGCCGTGGCCCGCACCGCGGCCGCGATCGAATCGCCCATGCCGGGATGGCCCGCATCCTCCAGGTGCCACGGCAGGCCGCTGCCGCGCACGGCGGCCAGCGTGTGCTCCAGCACCGTCCGGCCCGCGAGCGGCGCCTGCAGCTTGGCGCCGCTGCCGCCGGCGGCGCGAAAGCGCTCGCCGCGGCCCGAGGCGAGCACGATGACGATGGGCGGTCGAGGATTCATGCGTCCAGTATCTCCTCTTCGCATGGGCAACAATGCGGCCATGAATTCCCCCAAAGAAGCGCTGGCCGCGCTGCGCAAGAGCTACGAGCGCGCCGAACTCGACGAGGCCAGCAGCGCATCCGATCCCTTGCTCCAGTTCGAGCGCTGGCTCGCCGAGGCGATCGACGCGCAGCTGCCCGAGCCCAACGCGATGACGCTGGCCACCGTCGGCGGCGACCTGCGGCCGTCGACGCGCATCGTGCTGATCAAGGGCTACGACGCGCGCGGCATCGTCTGGTTCACCAACTACAAGAGCCGCAAGGGCCAGGAGCTCGCCGGCAATCCCTGGGCCGCGCTGCAGTTCCACTGGGTCGAGCTCGAGCGCGTGGTGCGCATCGAGGGCCGGGTCGAAAAGGTCGACGCAGCCGAGAGCGACGCCTACTTCGCGAGCCGCCCGCTCGATTCGCGCATCGGCGCCTGGGCCAGCCCGCAGAGCGAGGTGATCAGCGGCCGCGAGGTGCTGGTGAAGAACGCCGCCATCGAGGCCGCCCGGCACCTGCTCTCGCCGCCGCGCCCGCCGCACTGGGGCGGCTACCGGCTGGCGCCCGACCGCTGGGAGTTCTGGCAGGGCCGCAAGAGCCGGTTGCACGATCGGCTGCGTTACCGGCGAGAAGATGGCGCCTGGGTGCGCGAGCGCTTGGCCCCCTGAGCCAATCCTCCCTCAGAGCCTGCCGGCGAGAGGCATCACGATCGACAGCGTGACCAGCGCCAGCGCGGTGGACACCGCCACGCTGGCAGTCACAAGGTCTTCCGCCGTCTTGTAGCGCTGCGAAAACAAAAAGACGTTGGCGCCGATCGGCAGCGCCGCAGCCACCACCATCACCTGCAGCGGCAACCCGCGCAGGCCCAGCAGCCAGCCGAGCGCCGCCACCAGCAGCGGGTGCGCCGCGTTCTTGACCAGCGCCTGCGCCAGCGCGCCGCGCCAGTGGGTGCCGATGGGCGTGAACGCGAGCGTGATGCCGACCATGACCAGCGCGATCGGCCCAAAGGCCTGGCCGAGCAGCGCGATCGGCTTGTCGATCACCTCGGGCATCGCCCAGCCGGTCTGCGCGAACAGCAAGCCGGCGATGATCGGCAGCGGCACGGGATGGACGATGGCGTTGTAGAACGCGCGGCCCAGCGTGTGCAGGATCGGCGGGCGTTCGGCGCCGCTCGCGCTCGCGTTCTCATGGACGACTGCGAGTTCGAGCACCAGCGTGGCGCTGGTCAAGAGCACCAGCGAATGCAGCGAGATCAGCGTCAGCAGCACCACCATGCCCTCGGGGCCGAAGGCCAGGCCGATCAGCGCGATGCCGATCATCACGGTGTTGCTGAAGGTGTTGGCGAGCGCGAGCACGGCCGCGGTGCGGTTGAAGCCGCGCCACAGCAAGGTGGCCGCGAAGATCAGGCCGGCCGCGAGAAAGTAGGCCGCGACCGGTTTGAGGCTCAGCTGCTGCACGTGCACCGTGCTCATGGCGCGGAACAGGAGCGCCGGCGCAAGCAACAGGAAGATCAGGTTCGACAGGTCCCGCACCGCGCCGCCGCCGACCCAGCCCCGCCGCCCTGCCAGGAATCCCGCGGCAATGAGCAGAACCACGGGCAGAAGCGACGAGAGGACCGATGAATTCATCGGCGGCGAGCATACAGGGCGGCACGTCACTGCCTCGATGGCTGTGGATGGCAGTCCTATGATGCGGCCACAATGCCGCCGAGCCACCTGTCACCCGGACTGCCTTCGTATCAGCTTCGCATCGCGCGTCCCGTACGCGACCTTGCTCGTTCGCGCTCGATGTACTGTGCGGGGCTCGGGCTGGAGGTTATCGGGGGCTTTGAGGACCACGATGGATTCGACGGCGTCATGCTCGGTAAAGCGGGCATGGGTTATCACCTTGAGTTCACCTACTGTCGAGCACATCCTGTTTTGCCGGCGTCCACTCAGGAAGACTTGCTGGTCTTGTACTTGCCAGAAAGTCGAGCCTGGCTTGACGCCTGCGACAAGATGGTCGGCGCCGGTTTCCTTGCTGTGAGCGCGTTCAACCCGTACTGGAACATCTGCGGCCGAACGTTCGAAGATGGCGATGGATACCGCATCGTGTTGCAGAACGCGAGTTGGACGAACCAATCCGCTTTCGCTGATCCATCGACCCGCACTGGCGGCTGATCGCACCAGAGCCGCAGTGTCAAAGCACCGCTTGCACGCGCTGGAGTGGTCAGGCCAAGACAAGCCATCCACCCCAGCGCCGACAGACCCCTAGAAGGTCGCCCGCAGTCCCACCTTCAACGTGCGTCCGGGCAGTGGCGCATCCGGGAACGCCGTCGTGGTCAGGATCGAGGTGGCGCTGTACGCCAGCTTGTTCGTGAGGTTGTCGACGCGCGCATACCAGGTGAGGTTGGTGCGCTGCACCTTCATGCGGTAGGTGAGCGCCGCATTCCACAGCGTGAAGGCGTCGGTCTCGCGCGCGCCGACGCTCGGCACCCTGCGCTGGGCCGCGTAGTGGTCGAAGCCCAGGCGCGCGGTCCACGGCCCGTTGCCGTAGGCCAGCGTCGTGCCCACGCGCGCCGGCGAGATGCGCGGCAGCGGCTCGCCCGTATCGGTGTTCTTCGCACGTACCAGGTCGGCACGCCATTCGAGGTCCAGCGTGGAGCCGTCGGCCGCACGCGAGAAGCCGTCGGTGCCCAGGAGGCGCAGGTTGCCGTTGGCCTCGATGCCGGTGAAGCGGGCGCGCACGCCGCGGTAGACGAACTCGTCCATCACGTCGGGGAACACCAGGCCTTCGTCGGTCTCCACCGGAGCCGGATTGATCTCGCCTTCCTCGCCGCGCACGTTGCCCGAGGCCGTGAGCCCGATGTAGTTGCGGAAGCGCGTGACGTAGGCATTCACGCGTGCGCTGTTGGCGCCGGACTTCCATTGGGCGCCGAGGTCGAAGCCGACCGACTTCTCCTTCTGCAGATTCGGATCGCCGACCTCCCAGGCCGCGGTCGCGACGTGGGGGCCGTTGGCGAAGAGTTCGTAGTCCTTGGGCGCGCGCTCGGTGTAGGCGAGATTCGAGGTCAGCTGCCACTGCGGCGCCAGGTTGACCAGCGCGCCGAAGGCCGCGCTGCCCGGGTTGAACTTGCGCTCGCCGACCGCGAAGCGCGTGATCGCCGGATCTTCCGGATAGCCAAACGAACGCACCCTCACCTGCTCGGTGCGCGCGCCGAAGCTCAGGCGGCCCCACGAGGTGCCGAGCTCTTCATGCAGGAACAAGGCGCGCGAGCGCGTGCGGCTGTGCGGCGCGAAGGCCTCTTCGCCGACGGCGGCGAAGTCGCTGCTTTCGTTGGTGAAGCCGATCAAGCCCTCCACGCCGCCGATCTTCTGGTGGCGCGCCTCGATGCGCAGATCGTCGCTCTTGTTGGAGAACACCGTGCCGGTCTCCGAGCCCTCGAACTCGGTGTGGCGATAGTCGGTGCGGCTGAGCTTGCCGTGGATGCTGGTGAAGAAGCCGCCCGGCCGCCATTCGCCCTCCAGCGCATAGCGGTCGGATTTCATCTTGATGGTGACGTCGTCCTCCGCCACCGTGCCGTAGTCGCTGCGGTAGGTGCTGGCCGAAGCGCCGATCCAGCCCTTGTCGAAGAACAGGCTGCCACCGATCGCACCGCCGTGCGCCTGGTTGGCCGAGTTGCAGATCTTGCGCGCCAGGCCGGGCCGGCGCGGGCTCTCGCAGCCGAGCTCGATCGGCACCGAGGTGTCCTCGGCATCGCGGTTGAAGGCATCCACGTGCAGCGCATAGCGGTTGTTGCCGCCCTCCAGCACCACGCCGCCGCTCTTCTCGCGGTTGCCCGTCGCGTAGCCGAGGTCGGCGCGGCCGCCGAAGCCATCGATCGGCTCGCTCGGGATGCGGTTGTCGATCACGTTGACCACGCCGCCGACCGCGCTGCCGCCGTACTGCAGCGCCGAAGGGCCGCGCAGCACCTCGACGCGTTCGGTGACGAGCGCATCGACCGGCACCGCGTGGTCGTAGCTCAGTGCCGAGGCGTCGGGCGCCGCGCCGCCGTTCTGCAGGATGCGGATGCGATCCCCGTCCTGGCCGCGGATCGAAGGCCGGCTTGCGTTAGGTCCGAAGTAGCTGCTGCTGACGCCCGGCAGGCCGTTGAGGGTTTCGCCGAGTGTGGACTGGGAACGCAAGAGCAGCCTGTCGCCGGACAGCGTCGTGGTGGGCGCGATCAGGTCGGTGGCGCCGAGCGGGTTGCCGGTGACGGTGACTTCAGGCAATGACGCTTGCGCCCAGACGGCGACGGACGAAAGGGAAAGAACGGCAACGCCGATGGCGTTGCGCCGGAAATGAGAGGACATGTTGGAACACTCGTTGAATCGATGAAAGACCGGCCGCAGCCCGCGAAGAGCGGGCGCAGCTGTCGGTCGGCAAGGCGGATTCAGCGAGCGGAAGGCGGGCCGCGCGCGTCGAACAGCGCGACCCAGCGGGCGAGTACCTCGCCCTCGAGAAAGGCAAAGGTGGCCGCCGGCAGCATGACCGGCAGCAGGAGCGCCGGCACGCAGAGCGCGGCCGGGCCGTGCGACAACTGGTCGTAGAGCCGGCAGTCGGCGTCGCTGTGATCGTCGAAAAGCGCGGCCAGCCCATGAGACCCATGATCCGCCTCGCCCGCATGGACAGACTCGACCGAATGCATATGCGCAGGCGCCGCAATCGGGCTATGGATCGTGCGGTGCACGAGCCCCAGCGTCGTCGCGAACCACAAGGCGAGCGCCAGCACGCACAGCACGGTGCGCGCCCGGATCGGATGGCGTGCGAGGCGCATGAAGGACAAGAAGCTCAAGCCTTCTTGACCCGCGCGGCGAAAGTCTTCTGGAACTTCTCGACCTTGGGGCCGACCACGAAAGCGCAATAGCCCTGGTTCGGGTTGTTCAGGAAGTAGTCCTGGTGGTAGGCCTCGGCGGTCGAGTAGTTGGCCAGCGGCTTCACCTCGGTCACGATGGGCGAGCGGTAGGTTTTGCTGGCCTCGATTTCGCGGATCACCTCTTCGGCCACCTGCTTCTGGGCCTCGCTCTCGTAGTAGATGCCGCTGCGGTACTGCGTGCCGACGTCGTTGCCCTGCCGGTTGAGCGTCGTCGGATCGTGGACGACGAAGAAGATCTCGAGGACCTCGCGCAGCGTGATCTGCTGCGGATCGAATTCCAGCCTGACCACTTCGGCATGGCCGGTGCGCCCGGTGCAGACCTGTTCGTAGTTCGGATTGACGGTCTCGCCGTTGCTGTAGCCCGACTCGACATCCGTCACGCCCTGGACGCGGTCGAACACCGCCTCGGTGCACCAGAAGCAGCCGCCGCCCAGCACGATGGTTTCGGTTTGCGGTGATGGCGTGGACATGAAGGCTCCGGATGGATCGAAATTGGCGAACCCCGCATTGTGTCGCGGCTTGACGCGTCCAGTCTCGCTCACTACATTACTAACCCGTCAGTCATTAAGCAAGCGATGCCCGCTCCCCGTTTCCTCGGCGACAAGTTCTGCAGCACCGCGCGGGCCAAGCGCGAGCGCCGCAAAGAGGCGCGTCCGGGGGAATTGCTCGAAGCGGCGCTGGACCTCTTCGTCGACAAAGGATTCGCAGCGACCCGCGCCGAGGAAGTCGCGGCGCGCGCCGGGGTGTCGAAGGGTACCTTGTTCCTCTACTTTCCGAGCAAGGAAGAGCTGTTCAAGGCGGTGGTGGTCGAGAACCTGTCCGGCCGCTTCACCGAATGGAACAAGGAGTTCGAGGAGTTCGAGGGCAGCACCGCAGACATGCTGCGCTATTGCATGCGCATCTGGTGGGAGCGCGTGGGCTCGACCAAGGCCTCTGGCCTCACCAAGCTGATGCTGAGCGAGGGCCGGAATTTCCCGGAGCTGGCGGAGTTCTATCGCCAGGAAGTGGTGCGGCCCGGGCACGCGCTGATGCGGCGCATCGTGCAGCGCGGCATCGCAAGCGGCGAGTTCGCGCCGGTCGATGTGAACCACGCGATCTACGCCATCATCGCGCCGATGCTCTTCCTGATGCTGTGGAAGCATTCGGCCGTCATCTGCGTCGACGCCGATTCGGATCTCGATCCCGAAAAATACCTTGCGACCCAGGCCGAGACCGTGCTCCACGGGCTTAGCATGCCTCCGAAGGCAGGCGTATGAAGCGGTCGCTCGTCATCAAGTGGGCCGTCGCGGCACTGGTCATCGTGCTGCTGGCCGCCGGCGTGCTGCGCGCCATCGAGGCGCGCCGCGCCCAGCAGGCCGCGGTCGCCGCCGCCGCGAAGCCGGCCGAAGCGGTGGTCCAGCTCTCGCCGGCCGACGTGGTGCGCGCCACGCGGCGCGAGCTCGCGCAGACGCTCGCGATCTCGGGCACGCTGAAGGCGGTCGATTCGGCGCTGGTCAAGGCCCGCGTGGCCGGCGAGCTGATCGGCCTCACGGTGCGCGAGGGCGATGCGGTCACGGCCGGCCAGGTGGTGGCGCGCATCGACCCGGTCGAATACCAGTCGCGCGTGCGCCAGGCCCAGGAGCAGGCGGACTCGGCCCGCGCCCAGGCCGAAGTCGCGCAACGCACCTACGACAACAACAAGGCGCTGGTCGACCAGGGCTTCATCTCGCGCACCGCGCTCGACACTTCGCAGTCGAACCTCAATGCCGCGCTCTCGACCCACCGGGCCGCGCTCGCAGCGGTGGAGATGGCGCACAAGCTGCTCAACGACACCGTGCTCAAGAGCCCGCTCACCGGCCAGGTCGCGCAGCGGCTCGCACAGCCGGGAGAGCGCGTCGCCGTCGATGCACGCGTGATCGAGGTGGTCGACCTGAGCCGCATCGAGCTCGAGGCCACGCTCGCGGCGGCCGATTCGGTCGCGGTGCGCGTGGGCCAGCGCGCGACGCTGCAGATCGAGGGCAGCAGCGCTGCAGAGCCGGCAAGCGCCGACCGCAGGGTGGGCGCCAGCGTGGTGCGCATCAACCCGAGCGCGCAGGCCGGCAGCCGCAGCGTGCTGGTGTACCTGCGGCTGGACCGCAGCGCCGGCTTTCGCCAGGGCTTGTTCGCGCAGGGCAGCATCGACGTGGGGCGTGTCGAAGGGCTCGCCCTGCCCTTGTCCGCGGTGCGCATCGACAAGCCCGCGCCCTATGTGCAGATGGTGATCGAAGGCCGCATCGCGCACCGCGCAGTCCAGACCGGCCAGCGCGGCCAGGTCAATGGCCAGGCCCTGGTCGCGGTGCGCGGCGTCGAGGACGGCGCAGTGGTGGTGGCCGGCAGCGTCGGCCCGCTGCGCGAAGGCACGGCGGTGCGCATGGCGCCGGTCGCCGCGCCCTGAGCGCGCTACGTCCATGTGGTTCACGCGCGTCAGCCTGAAGAATCCGGTCTTCGCGACCATGCTGATGCTCGCGCTGGTGGTGCTCGGCATCTTCTCCTACCAGCGACTGCAGGTCGACCAGTTCCCGAACATCGACTTCCCGGTGGTGGTGGTGATCACCGAGTACCCCGGCGCCTCGCCCGAGATCGTCGAAAGCGAGGTGACCAAGAAGGTCGAGGAAGGCGTCAACTCGATCGCCGGCATCAACGCCCTCACCTCGCGCAGCTACGAGGGCCAGTCGGTCGTCATCATCGAGTTCCAGCTCTATGTCGATGGACGCAAGGCGGCCGACGATGTGCGCGAGAAGGTCGCGGCGGTGCGCCCGCTGTTCCGCGACGAGGTGAAGGATCCGCGCGTGCTGCGCTTCGACCCGGCTTCGCGGCCGGTGTGGTCGGTGGCCGTGTTGCCCGATGAAGAAAAGGACAAGGAGCCTAGCGCGGTCGAGCTCACGAACTGGGCCGACCAGGTGCTGAAGAAGCGGCTGGAGAACGTGCGCGGCGTCGGCTCGGTCACGCTGGTGGGCGGCACCAAGCGCGAGATCAACATCTACCTGAACCCAGAGGCGATGGAAGCCTTCGGCGTCAGCGCCCAGCAGGTGGTGGAGGCGGTGCGCAACGAGAACCAGGCGCTGCCGGTGGGGGCCGTGCGCTCGCTCGAGCAGGAACGCGTGGTGCAGGTCGACGCACGCATGGAGCGGCCCGAGGACTTCGGCAAGATCATCCTGATGCGAAGAGGCGGCGCGCCGATCCGCATCGACCAGGTGGCCACGGTGCGCGACGGCGCGCAGGAGATCGAGAGCCTCGCGCTCTACAACGGCCAGCGCACGCTGCTCCTGTCGGTGCAGAAGGCGCAGGACGAAAACACCATAGCCGTGGTCGACGGGCTGGTGAAGGCCATCGCCGACATCCGGCCCCAGCTGCCGCCCGGCGTCAGGCTCGAACCCATCGGCGATGCGGCGCGGCCGATCCGCGTCGCGGTCAACAACGTTCGGACGACGCTGATCGAGGGCGCGCTGCTCACGGTGCTGATCGTGTTCCTGTTCCTGAACTCCTGGCGTTCCACCGTGATCACCGGGCTTACGCTGCCGATCGCGCTGATCGGCACCTTCTGGTTCATGGCCATGTTCGGCTTCACCATCAACATGGTGACGCTGATGGCGCTGTCGCTGTGCGTGGGCCTCCTGATCGACGACGCGATCGTGGTGCGCGAGAACATCGTGCGCCACGTGCAGATGGGCAAGGCGCCGTACCAGGCGGCGCTCGACGGCACGCAGGAGATCGGACTCGCGGTGCTGGCGACCACGCTGTCGATCGTCGCGGTGTTCCTGCCGATCGGCTTCATGGAAGGCATCATCGGCAAGTTCTTCCACGAGTTCGGCATCACCATCGTGGCCGCGGTGCTGATCTCGATGTTCGTGAGCTTCACGCTGGACCCGATGCTGTCGAGCATCTGGCACGACCCGGCCATCAAGGCCGGGGCATCGTCTGGAGACCCGGCGATCGACACGCGCGGCAGCCGCGGCCCGCCGGTCGGCATCTACGACAAGACCATCGGCCGCGTCACCGGCTGGTTCGACCGCGCGACCGACAGGCTGGCCGACGGCTACCAGGCCATCCTGCGCTGGTCGCTGGCGCACAAGCTCGCCACGCTGGCCGCGGCGCTCGGCATCTTCGCCGCCAGCGTGGTGATGGTGCCGCTCTTGGGCACCGAGTTCGTGCCCAAGGCCGACTATTCGGAAACCGCGATCAACTTCTACACGCCGGTCGGCTCCTCGCTCGAAGTGACCGAGGCCAAGGCGCGCCAGGTCGAAGGCATCCTGCGCGAGATGCCCGAGGTGCGCTACACGCTCACGACCATCAACACCGGCGATGCGCAGGGCAAGATCTACGCGAGCATCTATGTGCGGCTGGTCGAGCGCAAGCTGCGCGAGCGAAGCGTCGACCAGATGTCGGGCGTGCTGCGCGAAAAGCTGCGCGCGATCCCGGGCATCACGGTCACGCATGTGGGCTTGCGCGATTCGGTAGGCGGCAACAAGGTCATCGAGTTCTCGCTGCAAGGCCCCGACCTGCAGGAGTTGGAACGCCTCACGCAGCGCGTGATGGAGGCGATCCGTCCGATCCCCGGCCTGGTCGATCTCGATTCGAGCCAGAAGCCCAACAAGCCGACCGTGAGCGTAGTGATGCGCCGCGACGCCGCCTCCGATCTCGGCCTCGGCGTGGCGCCGGTCGCGAACGCGCTGCGCACGCTGGTGGCCGGCACCACGGTAGGCAACTGGCGCGCGCCCGACGACCAGACCTACGACGTCAACGTGCGGCTCGCGCCCGAAGTGCGCGACTCGCCGGCCGACCTCGCGCGCCTGCCCTTCGTCAGTACCGCGATGGGCGCCAATGCCGACGGCTCCAGCCGCATCGTTCGCCTGCACCAGGTAGCCGATGTGCGCGAAGCCACCGGGCCCAACCAGATCAACCGCCGCGCCTTGGCGCGCGAAGTCAGCATCAATGCCAACGTGGCCAATCGCTCCGCCGGCGAGGTGTCGGCCGACATCCGCACGGCGCTGGCCGGCATCGCCTTCCCGCCGGGCTACGGCTGGCAGTTCAGCGGCTCGACCAAGAACATGCAGGAGTCCTTCGGCTATGCGGTCTCGGCGCTGGCGCTCGCGGTCATCTTCATCTACATGATCCTGGCCAGCCAGTTCAAGAGCTTCCTGCAGCCGCTGGCGCTGATGACAGCGCTGCCGCTCACGCTGATCGGGGTGGTGCTGGCGTTGATGATGTTCGGTTCCACGCTGTCGATGTTCTCGATCATCGGCATCGTGATGCTGATGGGCCTGGTGACCAAGAACGCCATCCTGCTGGTGGACTTCGCGATCCGCGCGCGCGAGCCCGGCGTCGCGGCCGACGGCACGCCGGTGCCGGGCCTGCCGCGCGCCGAGGCCCTGCTGATGGCCGCGCGCGTGCGGCTGCGCCCGATCCTGATGACCACGCTGGCGATGATCTTCGGCATGGTGCCGCTCGCCTTCGCGATCAGCGAGGGATCGGAGCAGCGCGCGCCCATGGGCCAGGCCGTGATCGGCGGCGTCATCACCTCCTCGCTGCTGACGCTGGTGGTGGTGCCGGTGGTCTATTGCTACATGGACGACCTGGCGAACTGGGCCCGGCGCCGCTGGCACCGCAGCGGGCGGGGCACGCACACGGCCGACGCTGTGGAGCCGGCGCCTAAAATTGAAGGTTTGTCCTGATTGTCCCGACCCGTACGAGGAAAAAACACATGAACCCCCAAGCCGACCTGGAGCGCCTGCGCTTCAACATGATCGAGCAGCAGATCCGTCCCTGGGACGTGCTCGATCTCGAGATCCTGGACCTGCTGGCCCACGTCCGGCGCGAAGACTACGTGCCCAGGGCCCACCGCGGCCTGGCCTTCTTCGACATGGAGATTCCGCTGGAGGGCGCCAAGACGAAGGAGCCCGGCCAATGCATGCTCTCGCCCAAGGTCGAGGCCCGCATGCTGCAGGACCTTCGTGTGCAGAAGCACGAATCGGTGCTCGAGATCGGCAGCGGCTCGGGCTTCATGGCCGCCCTGCTGGCCCATCGCGCGGCGCAGGTGCTGACGCTCGAGATCGATCCCGGCCTCGCCGCCGTCGCCGCCGAGAACCTGCGCCGCAACGGCGTGAGCAACGTGGAAGTGCGCAATGCCGACGGCGCCGTGCCGCTGCCGAGCGGCCCGACCTTCGACGTGATCGTGCTCAGCGGCTCGGTCGCACGCCTGCCGCAGGGCCTCATGGGTTCGCTCAAGATGGGCGGCCGGCTGGCGGCGATCGTGGGCGACGAGCCGATGATGCGCGCCCACTTCGTCACGCGCGTCGGCGAAGGCAAGTGGGACATCGTGCAGCCGTGGGACACGGTGGCGCCGCGCCTCTTGAACTTCCCGGCGCCTTCGCGCTTCAACTTCTGAACGGAGCTCGCATGATCGACCAGGTCCGCCCGAGCGAACTCGCCGACTGGTTCGCCCACGACGCGAGTGCGCAGCCGGTGCTGCTGGATGTGCGCGAGCCGTGGGAAGTGCAAACCGCGAGCGTGGTGCCGCAGGGCTTCACGCTGGTCGCCATCCCGATGAACGAGATTCCGGCCCGCATCTCGGAGCTCGACCCGGCGCAGCGCATCGCCTGCCTCTGCCATCACGGCGCGCGCAGCCAGCGCGTGGCCGCCTTCCTCGCCCAGAACGGCTTTGCCGAGGTGGCGAACGTCGCCGGCGGCATCGATGCCTGGTCGTCCCAGCACGACCCCTCCGTTCCGCGCTACTGATTTTTTACCCAAGGACGCTCAATGCCCGTGCCCCGGCTTCTTCCCCTCTCGGTGGCGCTCGCCGCCGCGTTCGCACTGCCGGCCCACGGCCAGAGCCTGATCGATCTCTACGAATCGGCGCGCAGCTACGACGCGACCTACCAGGCCGCGCGTTCGCAGTACGACGCCAGCCTCGCGCGCGCGGCCCAGGCCAAGGCCGGCATCCTGCCCGCGGTCGGGCTGTCGGCCGGTGCCTCGCACACCGAGCTCGACGTCGACACGCCCGTCGGCAGCACCTCGCGCGGCTTCAACACGCAGAACGTCGGCGTCAACGCCACCCAGCCCCTCTACCGGCCGGCGAACTGGGCCACCTACGAGCAGGGCAAGCGCCAGGTCGACATCGCGCAGGCGGTGCTGACGATCGCCGACCAGGACCTGGTGGTGCGCGTGAGCCAGGCCTACTTCGATGTGCTCTCGGCCCAGGACAGCCTGGCGCTGGTGCGGGCGCAGAAGATCGCGGTGGCCGAGCAGCTGGCATCGGCCAAGCGCAATTTCGAGGTCGGCACCTCGACCATCACCGACACGCGCGAAGCCCAGGCACGCTACGACCTCGTGATATCGCAGGAGATAGCGGCCGAGAACGACCTGCAGGTCAAGAAGATCGCACTCGACCAGCTGGTCGGCCGCCCCGGCAGCGCGCCGGTGCCGCTGGCCGCACCGGTGGTGCTGCCCGAGGTGATGCCGGCCGACATCAATGCCTGGGTCGCGCAGGCCGAGGACGTGCATCCCTCGATCCGGCAAGCGCGGCTCGGCCTCGACGTGGCCACGCTCGAAGTGCAGAAGGCCGAGGCCGGCCACAAGCCCACCCTCGACGCGAACCTGGGCTACAACGTCACCAACAATCCGCAGGGCACCAGCACCACCACGGGCCGCTCGCGCATCAACGCGGCGACCGTGGGCGTGGTGTTCAGCCTGCCCTTGTTCGCCGGCTACGCGACCGAGAACCGCGTCAAGGAAACGCTGGCACTCGAAGAGCAGTCGCGCTCGGTGCTCGAATCGACGCGCCGCAGCGTGACGCAGGCCACCCGCGCGGCCTACCTCGGGCTGGTCTCGGGGGCCGGGCAGGTGAAGGCGCTCGAAGCCGCCGAGTCCTCCAGCCAGGTCGCGCTCGATGCCAACCGGCTCGGCTACCAGGTGGGCGTGCGCATCAACATCGACGTGCTCAATTCGCAGAGCCAGCTGTTCCAGACCAAGCGCGACCTCGCGGTTGCGCGCTACAACGTACTCCTGGGCAATCTCAAGCTGCGGCAAGCCAACGGCACCTTGACGGCCGACGACCTGCGTGCGATCAACGGCACGCTGGCCACCGACGGCCGCCCCGCCGTCGACAGCACCGCCACGCCGGCCCAGCCGCCGGCCTCGCAGCCGGTGCCGACACGGCCGGCCACGCCGATTCCGGTCGTGCCGCCGGTGCCGGTGCCGCCTTTCAGCCCACCGCCGCCGGTCATGCCTTCGCCGCCACCGCCACCGGTGATCCTGCCGCCGACGCG
>NZ_RWKI01000039.1 GCF_003984645.1 Variovorax sp. MHTC-1 | reverse complement strand
CTAGCTGTGGGATGAGCTGCCATGGGTGCTCGATCAAGGCGAACGCTGAAATGCTGCGATGCATCTGCTCAATGGCGTGCTCTAGGGGTCAATTCCGTTGCGGGTCACCAGTCCCGCGAAGTCAGGCGCACTCCCGCCGAACCGTCGCGCGCTGCTTTACCAGTGGCGACAAGTGCTCAAGCAATAATCGTGCGGCCGGCGTAAGCGCATCGAAGTCCAACGCACATAGAACGAACTGCCTTTGCGCCCACGGATCCGACAGCGGGACGAAAGCCACCTCCGACGAGCGACGGAAGTTACGCACTATCTGTTTTGACGCCAATGCGATGCCCAAGCCGGCGTGCGCCAGACGGATTCCGGCGTCGAAACTGGTCACGATGGCGCGGTATCGCATCGACCGCTCCAGACCTGGGTCGCTGCGCTCCAACACCGCCCTGAAGGCGGCCGAGTAACCGGCGGCGATATGGTCGAATTCCGCAGTTTCACGGATCGCTATTTGGCGTCGCCGCGCCAGCGGGTGACCTTTTTGCATGACGATACCGAGTTGGTCTCGCCGGTACTCGCGCGTCTGCAGACCCTCGCAATCGACAGCATCCCAGCAGATCCCTAGTTGCGCGACGCCCCGGCGCACACCGAACACAACTTGGGCACTTTGATGTTCTTCAACGTCAACGTGGATGTGCTGGTGCGCCGACACGATGAGAAACGAGGCGAGATCATCGGGAAGGAATTCGGCCACCGCCGTACCTGCAGCGAACAACCGCACCTTCCCGCGGACGAATTCCGCGTGCTCGCTCATGTCCTGCTCCATCTTGCCGATCTTTTCGCGCAGTTCGTAGGCGTGCTGTAACAGCGTCTCGCCGGCAGGCGTGGGCTTTACGCCGGTTTTTCCGCGAACGAGCAGCTTTGCACCGACAGTTTCTTCGAGCTGCGTCAGGCGCTTGCTGATGGCCGAGACGACGATCGTCTCATCCGCAGCAACCCGTGAAAAGCTGCGGGCCTCACAGACTGCGATGAAAAGCCGCAGCGATGTCAAGTCCAGGTCGCGCATGCGGAGATTTTAAGGGGGATGCGTTCATCCTTTCCGAAAAGTGAACACCGATGGGCCGAGAAAGCAGCCACGGATAGGTAACTGGTTAGTAGATTCTCGAAAGGCTACCTTCCTGCCACGTTACGGCACGAGCGCCTGCCATCGCGCCATCTGCGGACGACGGATCGGGCCAGGGGCGTTGCGCCGCATTTCACAACGAAGGAGACAACATGACTTCCACCACCACATTCTCGCGGCGCCACGCCCTGCTAGCCTTGGGCAGCCTGCCCCTGGCCGCGCGGGCACAGATCGACCGGCCCGTGCGCTTCATCCTACCCATCAGCGCCGGCTCGGGCGTGGACACCATTGTGCGGGCCTCGTCGGCCGCCCTCTCCAAGGCCCTGGGCCACATCGTGGTGGTGGAAAACCAGCCCGGCGCCGGCGGGGTGGTGGGCACGCAGACGCTGATCAAAGCGCCGCCCGACGGCATGACGCTCAGCGTGGTCTCGAACAACCACGTGATCTACCCGTCGGTGCTCAAGTCACTGCCCTTCGATCCCCTCAACGACATTACACCCATCGCCGTGATCGGCGCCGGGCCCCTCGTGCTGGTGGTCAACCCCAAGCTGCCGGCCAAGGACTTGAAAAGCTTCATCGCGCTGCTGAAATCCAGCCCCGGCCGCTACAACTTCGCTTCCTCGGGCAACGGGACCATCCTGCACCTCGCCGCAGAGATCTTCAAGGACCTGAGTGGCACTTTTTCCACCCACATCCCATACCGCGGTTTCGGGCCGATGATGCAGGACATCGTCGCGGGTCAGGTCGATTGGGGCGTTGGCGCCTTGTCAGCCGTAGCGAGCCAGGTCAAGGCGGGGAATTTGCGGGCATTGTGCGTGCCTTCGCTGGCGCGCAGCCCGGCCGCGCCGGACATCCCCACTTCGGCCGAGGCTGGCTTGCCTTTCTATGTTGTGGAGGGATGGTTCGGCGTAGTGGGACCCAAGGGCATGCCGGCGGAGGAGGTCAAGCGCATCCACGCGGCTTTCAGCACCGCGTTTGCGACGGCGGAGGTTAAGGAGGCGATGGCCAAGCAGGGCAACATCATCAAGATCTCCACGCCGGAGGCAGCGAAGGAATTCTTCGGCAACGAGCTCAAGCGCTATGCCCGCGTCGTAAAGCGCGCAGGCGTCCAGCCGCAGTAGCCGACGGCATGCGCGCATCCGTTCCAGAAAGTGAACAGGAATGGGGCGAGAAAGCAGACATGGTGAGCCGAGTGGTTTCTAGATTCACGACGTGTCCAGCACATTGCCAAGCCCGCGAAGTGCGTGAGGTGGGCGTGCGCGATGGCCTGCGGATCCTGCCACTCGTCGTCAATGTGAGCACGCCCGAGTACGCGCAAAAATTCGGCGCAGAGTCTGCGAAGTTTGGCGCTCTGTCAAGAAGATCGGATTGGAGCCGCAATGACCGCGCATTTCAACTTTCGTCGAGGGATTGATTCATGAGTGATGTGCCCAAGTTCGTCCGGCTCCGTGAAGAGGGGCCGCGAGAGGGATTTCAGATCGAACCGGGCCCGATCGACACCACCGACAAGATCGCGCTGATCGACGCGTTGTCTCGAACCGGAGTCAAGCGCATTCAGATTGCGTCGTTCGTCAATCCGAAGGCGGTTCCCGGGTGGGCGGACGCAGAAGCCGTGGTGCATGGTTTCAGCGCTAGCGAAGACGTGGCGTACACGGCCCTTTGGTTCAGTGATTCGGGGCTCAAGCGTGCGCTGGCTTTTCGCGACAAGCTCCACGTCGAAGGTGCTCTGATCGTCAGTGCCTCCGATTCATTCTCTAGGGTGAATTTAAATCGCTCCTTCGACGAGCATCTGGCGCTGATGAAAAAGCAAATGTCGTCCCTGCAGGCGAATGACATTTCGGTCCGTGCTGCCGGCGTGATGGCCGCGTTCGGTTGCAACTATTCCGGCGACGTTGGGGCGCAACGGGTGATAGACGTTACTGCGGCCCTGATGCAAGTCGCTGAAGAAGGCGGCGAAAAGATCGAGCAAGTGACACTTGCTGACAGCATGGGCTGGTGCACACCAGCGCGCACCGAGGCACTGGTGGGCGCGATCCGAAATCGCTGGCCCGAACTGCAGATCGTGCTCCACCTGCACGACACCCGCGGAATGGGCATCGCCAGTGCGCATGCCGCGCTAAAGATGGGAATTGCTGACTTCGACAGTACTGTCGGCGGGCTTGGCGGCTGTCCGTTCGCGGGCCGTCCGGGGGCGACCGGCAACATTGCCACCGAGGAGCTCGCCCTGCTGTGTGAAGAGATGGGCATCTCGACCGGAATCGATCTGGACGCACTGATCGACGTCGCCCGCATGGCCGAACGCCTGGTAGGACACCCTTTGCCGAGCACGCTGACACGTGCAGGCAGTTTTGCCAGTTGCCGAAGGAACATGACCACCCAACCCTTACCGGACCTTCCTGTATGAATCCGACATCGATACCTTCCGGGCAGGCGACTCCGCAGCCTCTGAAGGGACTGCGCGTCATAGAGTTCACGCACATGGTGATGGGGCCCGCGTGTGGATTGGTACTTGCAGATCTTGGTGCCGAAGTGATCCGCGTCGAGCCTCCAAAGGGCGATCCCACTCGGGCCCTTTCCGGGGCCGGTGCCGGATTCTTTCCGATGTTCAATCGGAACAAGAAGAGCATCACCTTGGACCTGCATCGTGAGGAAGGCGTGGGCATCGCGCGAACCCTCTGCGCGAGCGCGGACGTGGTCGTGGAAAATTTCAAGCCCGGCACAATGGAAAAGTACGGTCTGGACTACGCATCCTTGAGCGTGGACAACCCCGAGTTGATCTACGCGGCATGCAAGGGCTTCCTGGCCGGTCCATACGCGCACCGGACCGCGCTCGATGAGGTGGTGCAGATGATGGGCGGCCTGGCCTACATGACCGGTCGCCCGGGGGATCCGTTGCGCGCCGGCTCCAGCGTCAACGACATCATGGGCGGCGTCTTTGCGGCGGTCGCCGTGCTCGGCGCGATCATCCAGCGCGGCGTGACCGGGCGTGGCATGGAGGTCAACTCCGCGCTGTACGAGAACAATGTCTTCCTCGTTGGTCAGCACATGATGCAATACGCGGTGACTGGAAAGGCGGCGAGCCCGCTGCCTTTGCGTGAAAGCGCATGGGCGGTGTATGACCTGTTCACTGTTGCCGGGGGGGAGCAGATTTTCCTGGCCGCAGTGAGCGATGCGCAGTGGGCGAGGTTCTGCGACGTACTCAACTTTCCTGATCTCAAGGCAGCGCCAGAGTACGCGACCAACGCAGCGCGTGTGCTGCAGCGACTGAGCTTGCTACCGGTTCTCCGAGAGAGGTTGAGTCATCGCACCGCCTCCGAACTGGTTGCCCTCATGGAACAAGCTGGACTTCCTTTCGCGCCTGTTCGCCGGCCAGAGGACCTCTTCGATGACGGGCACTTACTCGCCACGGGTGGCTTGGCCGACGTGCGGCTTCCGGACGGCCCGAAAGCAGGCATGCATGTGAAAACCACGTTGCTGCCAGTTTCCATGGATGGAAAGCGGCTGGGTGTTCGACTCGATCTTCCCGCCGTTGGACAGCACACGACAGAGATTCTTGCCGACATCGGGTATTCGCCTGAACGGATCGAGCGATTGCATGCTGAAGGGGTTTGCCGCTTGCGTGAGGCCGAGGAGATTTTTGACGAGCAAGTGGAGGGTTGACAGAAGCATCGCGTCGACCCGTAGAAGGGTCTAAATAGGACTCTTCGAAGAATATCTCGCTCACGCTTGGTAGTTCATGGTATTCGGGTGTGGTTGTGAGGGCTCGATCAGAGCGCTGACTGCGGGAGACATCGAAGGTCTGGACAGGCAGCAGGTCACGTTGCTGTCCTATTTTTTGAAAGGCATTGAATGAACGCATCCATTACACGTCGCACGCTCATAGGAGGAGCGGCAGCCACGATCCTGGGCGGCCCGCTGGCCGCAAGGGCACAGACGTATCCATCCAAGCTCATCACGATGCTCAATGCCTTTCCCGCCGGTGGGCAAGCCGACTTAGCCGCGCGAACCATCTTGCCGGCACTGCAGGCGCAGTTGGGGCAGACGGTGATTGTGGAAAATGTGGCCGGCGTGGGCGGCGCATTGGGCGCGCAGAAGCTGCTCAGCGCCACGCCGGACGGTCACACCGTTCTTTTTGGGACGCCGCAGGAACTTGTACAGGCTCCGATGGCCATGGTCGTGGCCAAGTACAAGCCGGAAGACTTCCGCATGGTGGGCCTGGTGGTCAGCACCTATCTCATGTTGCTAGTCCGCCCCGGCCTTGCGGCCAACAGCGTGTCAGAGCTGGTGGCTCTGGCCAAAACATCGGACAGGGAACTGAGCTATGGCAGCAACGGCCGGGGGTCGGCCTACCACCTCGTTGCCGAACGCTTCATGAAGAACACCGGTGTGAAGCTGCTGCACGTGCCTTACAAGGGCGCCGCTCAGTTGCTGCCAGACCTTGTTGGAGGTCAGATCGACATGACCTTCATCGCCCTCGGCGGCCCCATCCCCGGCATGATCCAGAAGGGCCAGCTCAAGGCCCTTGCCATCACCGCGCCACAACGCCATGCCAGCTTCCCCAACGTGCCCACGATGAACGAAACAAAGTTGGTCAGCGACTTCGTGTTCGATCTGTGGGGCGCAGTGATGGTCCACAAGAGCACGCCCGATGCGGTCGTCGTGCGCCTGAATACGGCGCTCAATGAAGTGATGCAAGCGCCTTCCACGAGGCGCGATCTTCTGGCGAGCGGCCTGCTCCCGGCCGGCCCGATGACCCCCGCTGAGGCGTCACAGTTCTATCGCAATGAAATTGCCCGTTACCAGGCCATTGGCAAGACAATCGACTTACAGCCAGAATAATTGGACCGGGCAAGGGATGGGACTTCCTGGAATTCAGAGGACTGGGCCGCTCCGGACTCGGTGTCGCCACTGTGCCTGGCGACTATGAGTACAGCCGAACGCTTTGACCATTACCTTGAATGCCTGTGAGCGCAGGCTTGGGTCACGGACCAGCACGCCGGCCTTCGGGGCTACTGCACGGGCCTGACGCTCGCCCTCGCGCGCGAGAGCGTGGAGTCCATGGCCGCGCGGGTGGATCCGACGCATGCCAGCGCGGCACCACGCATCGCACCAATACGTCAAAGGGCCGAGCGTCTGCCACGTTGATGCTGGTGCGCGTGTCCCAGGGGGTGACGCCTAGGATGGACCGCACCAGCACTCGCTCTAACCAATTCGTCCTATCTGCCGGGTACACCTTGGGGCACACCAAAACTGGCTAGGCGGCGACCTAGATTCGAGGCATCACACCACGGACAACGGCTTCCCCGAACAGGACTATCCACTTGCGAATAGGCTCGCCAACCTACGCCCCCGCACGCGTGCGAGCAGCTAGATGAGTGCCACCACGTCTCTAAGGTGGGCGGCAGAACAGGCAGCACGCTTGTCAGCCGAGGCCTTCACTCATTGGCGCTCAGCTGTGGAACGCTCGCACGCGACGTCGTGCATGCTTGCGCGAAATAATGTATGATGATCATCATGCGAAAGACGAAACACAACGCCAGAACGGCTGCCAAGGAAGCCTCACACGAACGCATCGTGTCCGTAGCCGCGCGGGCGATCCGTCGTAGCGGCTACGACGGTACCGGCGTAGCCGACATCATGAAGGAGGCCGGCCTGACCCACGGCGCCTTTTACGCCCATTTCGATTCACGCGAGGCCATGTTGGCAGAAGCGGCGAGCCGGGCGTGCGCTGAGGCAGCCGCCGCAGCGGCGGGCGTTGTTGCCAGCGTGCGCCCCGAGCAGGCATTGGCATCCATGCTTGGCGCCTATCTCTCGCGGGAGCACTTGGAGCAGATCGAGATGGGATGCCCTCTCGCCGCGCTGGGCTCGGAGACGCCGCGCCAGGCGCCCGAAGTACGCCGAGCGACCACCCGGCACATTAAGGAAACGATTGACCTTGTTGCCCGTCAGTTGCCTGACTGGGGGCAGCCCGGTGCCCACGAACGAGCGCTCGTGACCGTCGCCACCATGGTGGGCACCTTGCTCCTGGCTCGTGCAGTCGACGAGCCCGCACTGTCGAACAGCCTGTGCGAGGCCGCACTGAAGCACCTGTCCGCCGCCTGAACCCGCCAAGACACATCGCCTCTTCGCTCGCCCGTACACATGATGCCCATCATACCAAATCATCAGGATTAGGAGAAAAAACATGAAGGCCTTTGTTCTCGAGCGCTATGGAAAGAAGCGCGCGTTGGAGTTGGAAAACTTGCCGACTCCGGAACTGCGCGACGACGAGGTCCTGGTCCAGGTCCATGCCGCTGGCGTGAACCAGCTGGACTCCAAGATCCGGGATGGAGAGTTCAAGCTCATCCTGCCTTATCGCCTGCCCCTCATCCTGGGCCATGATGTTGCCGGGAAGGTCGTCAAGATCGGGCCGCGCGTGCAACAGTTCAAACTGGGCGATGAGGTCTATGCGCGGCCGGATGATTTTCGGATCGGCACGTTTGCTGAATTCGTCCCCGTCAAGGAAGCGTCGCTGGCGCTCAAGCCCAAGGGTCTCACGATGGAAGAAGCCGCTTCCATTCCTCTCGTGGCTTTGACGGCTTGGCAGGCACTGGTCGAGAAGGCCAACCTGAAAAAAGGACAGAAGGTCTTCATTCAGGCGGGCTCCGGCGGCGTCGGCACTTTTGCGATCCAACTGGCCAAGCACCTGGGCGCCATTGTTGCCACGACGACCAGCACGGCCAATATCGCCCTCGTGAAGAGCCTGGGCGCGGACGTCATCATCGACTACAAGACGCAGGACTTCGAGGATGTCTTGCGCGACTACGACGTGGTCCTGAACAGTCAGGACGGCAAGACGCTCGAAAAATCCCTTCGCGTGCTCAAGGCCGGCGGCAAGCTCATCTCGATTTCCGGACCGCCCGATCCCGAATTCGCCAAGGAAATCGGTGCACCCTGGTTCGTGAAACTGGTCGTGCGGATGTTGAGTTCAGGAGTCAGGCGAAGGGCAAAGAGCCGCGGGGTTGGCTTCTCGTTCCTTTTCATGAAGGCGAGCGGGAGCCAGCTGCGCGACATCACCCGTCTCATCGATGCCGGCTTCATTCGTCCTGTGATCGACCGGGTCTTCCGGTTCGAGCAAACCAACGAAGCCCTGGCCTACGTCGAAGCGGGCCGCGCCAAGGGCAAGGTCGTCATCAAGATCAGATAGCGCGATCCGCTGCGCTCCAAGAGTTCTCTTCTCAGGCTTCCTGATTCTTCCAATCCACCAAAAAACACCATGCTCTTCCAGCCCCTCATCAACCCTTCTATTCAACTCGCCAACCGCGCCGTGATGGCGCCCATGACGCGCAGCCGCGCCGACGATGCCAACACACCCAACGCACTGATGGCCGAGTACTACGGCCAGCGCGCAACGGCCGGCCTGATCATCACCGAGGGGACCTCGCCGTCGCCCAACGGCCTGGGCTACGCACGCATTCCGGGGCTCTTCAACGATGCGCAGGTGCGCGGATGGAAGACGGTGACCGAGGCGGTCCACGCCAAGGGCGGCAAGATCTTCGTGCAACTGATGCACACCGGCCGCGTGGCCCACGTGGCCAACCTGCCGGCGGGCGCGCAGGTGGTGGGGCCGACGTCCACTGCCTGTCCCGGCGAGATGTACACCGATTCACAGGGCATGCAGCCGCACAGCATCCCTCGCGCGATGACCGCTCCCGACATCGCCGACGCCGTCCAGGAGTTCGCCCGCTCGGCGCAGCTCGCCATTAAAGCGGGATTCGATGGCGTGGAGCTGCATGCCGCAAACGGCTATTTGATCGAACAGTTCCTGAACGCCAATGTGAACCAGCGTACCGGCGCCTACGGCGGCAGTATCAAGTGCCGCAATCGATTCGCGCTTGAGGTCGCCCGCGCCACGGCAGCCGCCATCGGTGCCCATCGCGTCGGTATCCGGCTGTCGCCCTACGGCGCGCTCAACGGCACCGGCGCATTCCCCGACATCGAGGCGCAGTACCTGGCACTCACCCAGGAACTCTCGCAGCTGGGCTTGCTGTACATCCACCTGCTGGATCACTCGGCGATGGGCGCGCCGCCGGTGCCTGCCGACTTGAAGTCACGGCTTCGCGCTGCATTCCAGGGCTTGTTCATTCTTGCTGGCGGCTTCGATCGTAGCGGGGCGGAAAGTGCGCTCAAGACAGGCCAGGCAGATCTCATTGCCTTCGCCCGTCCCTTCCTTGCCAACCCCGACCTGGTGGAGCGCATGCGAGCCGAAGCGGAACTGAACGCCATAGATATGGCGACGTTCTACACGCCAGGCTCAAAGGGCTACACCGACTATCCGACCCTTGCGCAACGATCCGCTGTGCCTGCATGAACGTCGCACACATCTAGACCATTCACATCCTGGAGCTTGATGCAATGCGTTATCAACTAAAAGCAGGCGTCCTGGCTTTCGCCCTGGCCGCGCCGTTCATTTCACCGGCGGCAGGGGCAAGCGAGGGTTCAAACGGCAGCAAGACCAGTCAGCCGTCATCGGCACAGGCCGAGGGGTTCTCCTGGACCAACGTGTCGACGAAAACCATCGCCGCGCAGGGCGTCAACTTCGCATACCGCGAGCTCGGGAGGCGAAACGGCGGGGTGCCCTTGGTGCTTCTGAACCACCTGGCAGCCGTGCTGGACAACTGGGACCCCCGCGTTGTGGACGGCATGGCGGCGAAGCACCATGTGATCGTCTTCGACAACCGAGGCGTTGGCGCGTCCAGCGGCTCGCCGTCAAATTCAATGGAACAGATGGCGGACGATGCCGTCATTTTCATCAAGGCGATGGGGTTCAAGCAAGTTGACCTCCTCGGCTTTTCGATGGGCGGAATGATCGCCCAGGAAATTGTGCTGAAGGAGCCGCAACTCGTCCGCAAGATGATTCTCGCGGGTACTGGTCCCGCTGGTGGCGAGGGCATCAGCACGGTGGCTGGCGTCGCAAACTACGACCTGCTTCGAGGCTTGATGACAGGCCAGGATCCAAAGCAATTCCTGTTCTTCACTCGTACCCCCAATGGCATCGAGGCTGGCAAGGCGTTTCTGGCGCGATTGAAGGAACGCTCGGACGACCGCGACAAGGACATCACCGTGAGCGCGTACGTGGCGCAGCTCCAGGCGCTGGGCGCCTGGGGTCAGAAGAAGCCTGCCGACCTTTCGGTGGTCAAGCATCCCGTGCTCGTTGTCAATGGTGACGATGACCGGATGGTCCCGACGACAAATACGCGCGACCTGGAGCGACGCCTTCCGAACAGCACGCTCATCATCTATCCCGACGCCGGCCACGGCGGAGTGTTTCAGTTTCATGCCGACTTTGTGCCCAAGGCCCTGGAATTCCTTGCTCGATAAAGCATGGCACCTACCCGCGAGAAAGATCCCGACATGACCGATACACACCTCACCGCCGCGACCCGTTTCGTGGAGGTCGATGGCAATCGATTCGCCTATCGCCGCTGGGGCAACAGCAGCACAGAACAGCCGCCACTGTTCTTCCTTCAACACTTCCGTGGAGGCATGGATCACTGGGACCCGCTCATGACCGATGGCCTGGCCGCAGGGCGTGAGGTCATTCTCTACAACGGGCGCGGAATTGCATCCTCTTCTGGCGAGCCGCGCACCCGAATCGAACACATGGCCGATGACGCAGCCGCGGTCATTCGGAAACTCGGATTGGAAAAGGTCGATGTCCTGGGTTTCTCCCTCGGTGGCTTTCAGGCCCAGGATCTGACGCGACGCCATCCGGATCTCGTGCGCAAGCTCATGCTGCTCGGGACGGGGCCTCGTGGCGGGAATCCGGATTCAGATCCTGGCGTGCTGGAGGCTGCTCCGCGCCCAGTTCCGACTGTGGATGACTTTCTTTTTCTGTTCTTCGGTCGATCTGAGGCCGCGAGAAGCGCCGGGCGCGACTTCTGGAACCGCCGTCACCAGCGCGTAGATCAAGACCCACCCAGTTCGCCTGCGGTGATCCAGGCTCAGATCGAGGCAAACATGTACTACTTGCCCAAACTGGATCCCAAAGAACCGTTCGCTCACCTGCGCGAAATCAAGCAGCCAACCTTCATCTTCAATGGCGTGGACGACGTGATGATTCCCACCATTAATTCCTGGCACATGGCCCAGAACATCCCGAACGCGCAGCTATTTATCTATCCTGACGCCGGTCACGCAGCCCAGTTCCAGTACCCCGAGCGCTTCTTGAAACATGCCATCCAGTTTCTGAACGAGTAGCGCACTTGCATCATGTTCAAGTTCAAATTCTTGCTATGGGCCCTGACGAAACTGTTGCAGAGGGCCGTCAAAAATGAGCCCGGGTGCGCCAAGTATGTGAAGGGCAAGGAGCTGGTATTCCAGATTCAAACGATGGACGGGATTGGCCGGCATTTCCGCGTCAAGGATGGCGCGGTGAGTTCGTCCGCGGGACTCGCCCAAGCTCCAAAGTTCACCATGACCTTTAGAGATGCCGCTAAGGGCTTTGCGATTCTGTCCGCCAAAGATGGCAAAGAAGCCTTTCTGGCAGCACTTCACGACGAGGACCTGGTGATCAGTGGCGACTTTGTCGAAGTGATGTGGTTTCAGGGATTAACGGAATACTTGCAGCCCGGTAAGAAGCCTGCGCACTAGAAGGCACGGTCCGGTAGGCTGACCAGATCGCGAGCGCGGTACGCACACGAGACACGAGGTAATCAATGACCAATTCCGACAAACATCTTCACCCTGGAGCGGGTATGTCCTATGTAAACACTGCGAACCTGTCAATCAATGTCGGTGGGACTGCCTTTGCCTACCGCGAACTGGGGCCTCGTAGTGGAGTGCCACTGATTCTTCTCAACCATTGGGGTGCGGTATTGGACAACTTTGATCCACGGATCGTCGATGGCCTTGCCAGCAAGCGCCGGGTCATCGCCACTGACTACCGGGGGATTGGCGCGTCAGGCGGGACAGCACCTGTGACCGTCGATGAAATGGCGCGGGATGCGATCGCCCTGATTCGCGCGCTGGGCTTCGAGAAGGTTGACCTCCTCGGATTTTCCCTCGGAGGATTCGTGGCACAGGACATCGCACTGAAAGCCCCAGACCTGGTGCGCAAACTCATTTTGGCCGGCACGGGTCCGGCCGGCGGCAAAGACATCGACAAGGTATGGTCAGTTTCCTGGCCATTGATGATCAAAGGCGCGCTGACGCTGCGGGATCCGAAGTTCTACCTGTTCTTCACATCCACAGTCAATGGCCGCCAAGCCGCGAAAGGCTTTTTGAAAACGACGGAAAGAGCGCAAAGCCGATCGGGACAAAGAAATCACGCCAAGCGCGTTCTTGCGGCAGTTGAAGGCGATTCATGCATGGGGCCGACAGGCGCCCCAGGATCTCGGCGGTATCCGAATCCCGGTGCTCATCGCCAACGGTGACAACGACATCATGGTGCCCACCGTGAACACTGCTGAACTGGCACGTCGCATCCCGAATTCGGAACTGATCATTTATGAAGACGCTGGGCATGGCGGGATCTTCCAGAACTATGCCGATTTCGTGCCAAAGGCCATGTCCTTCCTCGATGCCTGACACCGTAGATCATGCCAAAGAGCTAAGTCAGCGAAGTCAACCTGTCCACGCGCAGTGACTGATCTCGACCAGCCCCAGCCCGTTCATGAACATGTTCCGCAAGCGGCTGCTGCACGGCACAAGCTTCAACGTCGACAAGCTCAAGACCCGGCCATTGATCGCAATTGCCAATTCGCACACCGAACTGACGACGGACCACTCGCATCTGGACCGGCTTGCCCGCAAAGTCCATGACGGCATCTTGGCGGCCGGCGGGGAATCGGCCGACTTCAACGCGCCCGTGCCTCGCCCGGCAGGCAGTGCTGGCCTTCCGTTTAAAACTTGGTGTTCGCCCTTCCCTTCAATCCGAGCATTTCCCTGGCCTCGGCCGGCGACGCGGCCTCGAGCCCGTGTTCGTTGAGCATCCGGCGAATCTTGGTGACCTGCTGTGCGTTCGACTCCGCCAGCTGGCCGCGCGAGATGAACAAGGAATCCTCCAGACCGACCCGGACGTTTCCGCCCAGCGTTGCAGCTGCCGTGGCCAAGTCCATCTGCGAGGCGCCTGCCCCAAGGACCGACCACCTGTAGGAGTCGCCGAAGAGCTTGTCCGCGGTGCGCTTCATGAAAACCAAGTTTTCGAGGTCGGCACCAATCCCGCCCAGGATGCCGAGAACGAACTGGATGAAGACGGGCGGTTTGAACATGCCAGTGTCGATGCAGAACTTCAGGTTGTAGAGGTGGCCGATGTCGTAGCACTCGTGCTCGAACTTCACGTTCTCTTCCTCGCCCAGTTCTCTTGCCACCATCGCAATGTCTCGAAAGGTGTTCCGGAAGATGTAGCTGTCGGAGTTCGCCAGGTAGTCGTGCTCCCAGTCGAACCGCCATGACTGGTACTTCGACGCGAGCGGATGCATGGAGAAGTTCATGCTTCCCATGTTGAGCGAGGTCATCTCGGGTGACACGCGCTTGGCCGGAGCGATCCGTTCTGCGACGGTGTTTGTGAGGCTGCCGCCGGTAGACAGGTTGATCACCGCATCGGTCGCATCCTTGATCTGCGGCAGGAAGCCCATGAAGTGCTCGGGATCGATCGAGACCGCGCCGTTCACCGGATTTCGCGCATGCAGGTGCAGGATGGCCGCGCCTGCCTCGGCAGCCGCGATGGCTTGGCGCGCAATGTCCTCGGCCTTGTAGGGCAGAGCGTCCGACATCGTGGGCGTGTGGATTGCGCCTGTCACGGCGCACGTGATGATGACCTTGCGTCCAGATTGCTTCACGGCAAGAACCTTTCCCTAGAAGGCGAACGCCAGCGACTTGAGGCCTAGCAGAATGGCTGCGCCTGCGGCCACGTAGCCGTGGGCCTGGTAGTAGTCGTCGACGTGCCTGCGGGGGACCATGTAGATTCCGTTGCAGCCGCCGACGGCAATCATCTCTTCCTGCTGGTCGGCTTCGAGCGATAGCGTTCGGTTCTCAGACCCGCTCGTCGCTAAGCCCGCAGGTCCATGCGTACCGCCATTCCGGTCGAGGGTGTGGTTCATGGTCTTTCTCCACGCTGTTCGCGGGCTACTGCGGCGTCAGTTCGATGCGCGAAGCAATCGACTTGAACTTGGTCGTTTCAGCCTGGTAGTAGCTGTTGGCCTGTTCGAGAGTGAGCGCCTTGACCGGCAGCGCGGCCGCTTCCTGCAGAAACTTCTGGTATTCCTCGGACGAGACGATCTCGCCGAGATGCTTCGACAGCGAGAGCGCGGTCGCTTCGGGAACCGTGCCGGGAATGAAGACGCCTGCCCAGGCGCTGTAGACGAAGTTCCTGAGGTGCTTTCCTTCGCTGAGCGTGGGTACGTTGGGCAGGTTCGGGTTGCGCTGTGTGTTCGCGACGCCGATCGCCTTGATCTTTCCGGTCTTGATCATCTCGATCACGCTCGGCGCCAAAGGCACGAACGCCATATCGATCTCCTTGGTCAGGAGCGCCTGGATGACGGGGGCCGCGCCCTTGTAGGGAACGTCCAGCACCTTGATGCCGGTCGCGAGCTTGAAATCTGCGTTGACGAGATAGGGGGCGCTGCCGTGGCCCCAGCTGCCGAAGCTGACTTCCTTGCCCGCCGCTTTTGAGCGCTCGATGAGCTCGTCCAGGTTCTTGTAGGAGTGATCGGCATTGGTGACCAAGGTGAAGTCAGTCGGCAGGATCGTCGCCAGAAGGCGGTAGTTCTCGGACTTGTACTTCACCTGCGAGATGGCCAGGGGCGCCAGGATCAGGTCATTGCCGGTCGTGACCAGGAGCGTGCTGCCGTCGGGCGCGGCGTTGAGGACGTTGGTGGCCCCGATCGAGCCCCCCGCGCCGGGTATGTTTTCGATGATGACCGGATGGCCGAGGGCCGCCCCGAGCTTCGCTTGCAGCTTCCGCGCGGCGACGTCCGCCGGGCCACCCGCCGGGTATGCGACGCGAATCACCGTCGTTCGGTTGGCGGTCTGGGCTTGAGAGACCACAGCCGCGAAGCAAGACGCAGCGACCAGGGTGCCGAGGATTTTGGACGGCAGGTTCATGACTGGCTCCTAGATTTGGATTTGCCGAAAGAGAAGAAGGTTGCGATTCCGCGATGGGCGATCAGTCGAACGCACCCGTAGGGGCTCGGCGGCTGCGCACGGCGCCCTGCTTTTGGAGCGCCGCGATTTCAGCCTCCGTGATCCCCAGCTCGCCGAGGACCTGGGCATTGCATTCGCCCTGAAAGTACGGGATTCCCGGCGCGGGCAGTTCGCACCCGCCGAACCGCCAAGGCGGGCCGGGCATGCGCATGGTTCCGCCACTCCGGTCGTCGATTTCCACGATGGCGCCCCAGTCCTTTGCCCAATCGGACTCGGCGAGCTCTTCGGTGGTCCGGACCACTCCGATCGCCAGGCCGGCCTCGCTGACCTGCGCTTGCAGCTGGTCCAGGTCCGTGAACGTCTGGATCCAGGCTTTCACTTCGGCCAGGAAAGCCTGCAGGTTCGCCTTGCGCAGGGTCGCCGTCGCGAATCGGGGATCGCGCAGCAGGTCCGTGCGCCGCATCATCGAGCAGTACCGGACGAACATCGGCGAGAAGACGGGGCTGGTGGCGATGGTCAGGTAGCGGCCATCCGGAAGTTCGAAGATCGGAGACTCGTTCGCGCTCAGCGCGATGGGCTCGTCGTTCACTTCCATCTGAGCGAGCTGCGCTCCTGCGCGCTCATTGACCGCGAGCATTGTTGCGGCCATGGAAACGTCGACGTGCTGCCCATTTCCTGTCTGCGCCCGATGGTGGAGCGCCGCGAGGACAGCCAGCGCGGCCTCGAGTCCCGTGTAAACGTCCGCGTGGCTGCAGGCATCGTTTCGGACTTCGTTCATCGCACCGTCATAGTGCCGCCGCACGATGTCTGTGAGGCCGGTTTCCGCGTGAACGGTCGGGGCAAAGGCCGGACGGTTTCGCCAGGGACCCGTTTGGCCGTACCCGCTGATCGACACGTAGACGATGGACGGGTTGATCTTCGCGACGTCTTCGTAGCCCAGGCCGAACCGCGCCAGGGTTCCAGGCCGGAAGTTCTCGACGATCACGTCGGCGTCCTTGCAGAGCTTGTGGGCGATCGCGCGCGCCTCGGGCCAGTTCAGGTCGATGCAGATGTTGCGCTTGCCCGCGTTCTGCTGCGCGTAGTACGTCGACATTGCCCCGACGTGAGGGACGCCGGCGCGGCCGACATCTCCCGCCGGCGGTTCGATCTTGATCACGTCGGCGCCGAGGTCCCGCAACGTCTTGGTGCAGCACGGGCCAGACAGGACGCGGGTGAAGTCAATGACCCGCACGCCACTGAGGGGAGCCACCATGATCAGTTCCCCTCGAACACGGCGGAACCGGGCCCGGTCACGGCGAAGGCCTTCAAGCCGCGCTGGTGGTCTTCGCTGCGCCACATGCCGGTGTTCGCCTCTTCTTGCAGCGTGTCGGCGGTCGCGACCCCGCGGCGAGCCGCCGCGTTGGCAAGGGTCTTGATATTTCGGAACGCCACGGTCGGCCCGGCCGCAAGTTGCCGTGCCCATGACATGGAAACGTTGGGGAGTTCGCTTTCCGGGGTGACCAGGTTGATGATTCCCCAGCGCTCAAGGGCGCGAGGATCCTGGCGGCGACCGAACATGGCCAGCTCCTTCGCGCGCGCGACACCCGCCCGCTCGACGACACGTTGCACGCCGCCTAGCAACGGGATCAGGCCCAGGGATGCTTCAGCCATCCCGAACGTGGCGGTTTCGGCGGCGATCACCATGTCGCACATCAGTGCCAGCTCGAAGCCACCGCCCAGGGCGGCGCCATGCACGGCGGCGACCACCGGCACCGGCGTGTCCTCGAGTTGGGCCCAGAGCTTGACCAGTTCGTCCTGGGACCACCGTTGGGTGGTGATGCTGTCCAGGTCCGCGCCGGCGCAAAAGTGCCGCATCTCGCTGCGAAGAAGAATCGACCTGCACCCGCCCTGCACGGCCGTCGCATAGGCGTCGCCCAGGCTGGCCAGCATGGCGTTGTCGATAAGGTTGTGCGGCGGCTTCGCCATGGTCACGACCGCAACCGCACCGTCCTTCTCAAATCGAATCGAACCCATGACCATTTCCTTTCAAGAGATTCAAGCGTTGGCGGACGATAACACTGTTAACACGGCGCCTGTTATCAGTGTTAACCCTGACGTGTTCCGAGGATCGATGGGCTCTCGATCCGCTAAGCTCACCCGAACACAACCTCACGCCATGGCAACTGCTTCCCCCAAACGCGCTCGCAAGTCACCGGTGCCGCACAGGCTGCGGCAGTTGCCCCCACAGCTCAGGGAGCCCGCCTATGAGAAGGGTGGGCTGCGCAACGCGCTCGTGGAGGAGGGGCGAAAGATGTTCGAGGAGAACGGCGCCATGGAGCTGAGTCTTCGTGCGCTGGCGCGAAGGCTGGGTGTTTCCGAGGCCGCACCGTCGCGGCACTTCAAGGGCAAGGAAGAGTTGCTGGCGGCGATCGCAGTCAGTGGCTTCGTCGAGCTTGCCGAGCAGCGAAAGGGCATCGCGGCCCAGAACCTGCCGCCCTTTGCGATGGCAAGGGAAATGATGCTGAGCTACGTGCGCTTCGCTCAAGCACACTCGGGGCTTTTCGACCTGATGACGGGGCCGCGCCTCCTGAGGGAGTTCGTTCGAGGGGACGTCGAGGCCACCAGCAACATCTCGTACTCGTTCTTCGCCGAATCCGTCTTTTCCCTGGCGAGGGAGTCGGGCTGGCCAGAGGAGCAGATGCACTACCTGTCACACGCTGCGTGGTCGATGGAGCACGGCGTTGCGGCGCTGATCCTGGCCGACAGGATTCCCCGCACGGACAGCAACCTCGACCTGGAAGCGATGATCGACTTCTCGATCAACTCATTCCTCGTCGCAGTCGTCGGTGGCCCCCATCGTTTCGCTGAAATTTGCGCCCCGATCATGCCCAAGGGGCGTGAGAAGGGCGCGGCTAGGCCGGCTCCCGCGCGGGCCTGATCTCAGTCCGAATTAGCGCCGGAGGCGCGATAAGTGGCCACTCGCGAAGTTCAATCGGCAGCTCCACTTTTGCACGCGAGTCGCTGACAACGAGCAATGTCCGCTTCTCTGATC
>NZ_RWKI01000038.1 GCF_003984645.1 Variovorax sp. MHTC-1 | reverse complement strand
TGTGTTGCATCGACCGGTTGAATCCGCAGGCCCTGAGCCGACATTCGAGCTCCTCCGAAGCTGACTTCGGTCTATCGGTCCATCCCCTCGATTGCGAGGTTGAGTTTCAGCAACCTAGAGAGGAAAAAGATGGCGATGGGCCGTGGTCGCAGAAGTTCACCCCACCTGCTGATATGAATGGCTCATTGGCTGGTTACATCTGGGGCTGCCTTGCAGCCCCAAGGGCAAGTTTGCGCTGGGAAGCCGCGCATGTGGTCCGTGCGCTGTGTGTGCTTGGACACCAAAGAACCCTTGGCCATCTCGTCGCGTTAGCGAGCGGAACACCAGCCAGCGCCTTTCATTATTCCCGCTTGCACTTCTATGAGTTGCACGCACGCCTATGGCTGCTGATCGGGTTTGTCTCGCGCTGCAAAGAATCGCCCAGATATCGTTGCGCCGCATGCTGATTTCTTGCTCGGCCTCCCATTCACCGGCGAACCCCATGTCCTTATTCGGGAGTTTGCAAAGCGAACGCTCCTAGCACTGCTGGATGCCGGGTTGCCGCGAGCACGCCGGGACCGCCCCAGCGCAAGAGCCTAGCGAGTGCGCGCTCAGTCTGCTCGCGCTTGCGTGTTTGACGAAGTAGTCGGCGACATTCTTCATAGAGTCCGGGTCAGCGGCGAGTCCATATCGAAGCTCTTGTCATATCGGGCCGTCACATCCCCACCAGTTCAGGCCGGCAGCGGCGCCGAGCGCGCGATCAGACCCTCGCGCTGGAGCGTGGCCCAGAACTCGGCGTCAATCGAGACCTTCATCGAATCGGCATTCGCGCGCACTTGGCCCGGCGCGCGTGCGCCCGGTATCACGGCGGAGACGATGGAAGGCGCCGCCGCGAACTGGAGCGCAGCGGTGCGCACGTCGATGCCGAAGCGGTCGGCCACCGCCATGATGCGCGCCCGTTTTTCCATCGCACCGGCAGGAATCTGGTCGCTGAAGTGATAGCGGGTGCGCCCACCGAGAAAGCCGTCGTTCAGCGGCGTGCCGACCACGACCGAGATGCCCTTCTTCTGCAGCGCGGGGAAGGTGCGCTCCAGCGTGCCCTGGTGATCGAGTATCGAATACTGGCAGGCGAGCAGCACGATGTCCGGCGTCGGCACATCCGATTCAGCGGCTAGCACTGCCGCATTGGGCGTATTGATGCCAAAGCCCCAGGCGCGGATCGAGCCTTCTTCGCGCATGCGAGTCAGCTCGGCCATCGCACCTTTGGCCGCAATCGAGAAGTACGCCTGCCAAGGCTTGTCGAGTTCGGAATTGTCCGGGGAAAGATCGTGGATAAACACGATGTCGATCTTGGGAATGCCCAAGCGCTGGAGACTGTCTTCGATGGAACGGCGCGCGCCCGCGGCGGTGAAGTCGTAGGCGTACGCAAAAGGTGCCGGAGACGCCCAGAGCGCCGCATTCGGCAAGGGACCTTTCGACGCCTTGAGCACGCGGCCGACTTTGGTGGAAATGATGTAGCTGTCCGCAGGCTTGCTGCGCAGAAATTGGCCAAGCCGGTACTCGCTCAGGCCGTAGCCGTAGAAGGGCGAGGTATCGAAGTAACGCACACCGGCGTCCCAGGCTGCCTGCAATACGGACTGCGCCTGCGCATCGCTGATGGCCTCGAAGATGTTGCCGATCTGCGTGCCTCCCATGCCGAAGCGAAACGGCGTGCGATAGCGCAGTTCGCCCGCGCCCTCGTTGACCGGCAAGCTGTTGCGCACGATGCGGCCACGCGTAGGCATGACGGAGCCGCGTTCGGTCAAGGCTGCGGGAAGCTCTGCAGCGCCGGGCTGGGCCTGGGCCAGACGGCCAATGGCGAGGGTGGCTGCGGCGCCGCTGCCGGCGACCAGGAAGTCTCTGCGTTGCATTTTTAGTTGCTCCTTGTGGATGTGGATGAATGGAGGACCGGCCGTATTCAGGTGCGTGCGCGCTGTGCGGCCTGCGCGCGCCGGATCAGGCCCTGGTATTGCTGCTGTTTGTCGGGGTACCACGGGAGCGACGCGATTTGGCTGAAGCCCGGCAGCCCTTCGACGTGGCGCGCCATGCGCTCGCGCATCGCGGCGTCCGGAACGGGGCCGCGCAGCGCGGCGAGGTTGTCCTCGGCATGGTCCGGATTGGCCGTCGAGCTCAGACAGCAGGTGACCGCCGGATGTGACATGACGAACTTCAGGAAGTACTGAGCCCAGCTCTGGATCCCAAGCTCGCGTGCGAAGTCCGGCAGCGGGTTGTGGCCGATCGCCTTGTGCAACCGCCCCTTTTCCATGGCCATGTTCACCAGAACCGACACGCCGCGCTGCTGCGCGGCAGCGAGCACGGTGCGCTCCGCATTGCGGTTGGCGATCGAATAGTTGACCTGCACGAAGTCGACCACGTTTCGCTGAACCCACCTGGCCAGTACCTCGTGGTAGTCGTTCTCGTGGTGCGTCACTCCCACCAGACGAGTGAAACCTTCTTTCTTCCAGATATTCATGAGCGGAACGGCCACATCGACATTGACAAGGCTGTGGCACTGCATCACATCGAAGCTGCTTCGCCACAACCGCAACTGCGATTCGCGCAGGCTCTTCAAAGCATGGCCCTCGTCCGCCAGGAATTCGCCGGTGACCCACAGCTTGTTGGCGATGAAGAGTTGGTCGCTGTTGCCCGTGGCGTTGACGAAATCACCGACCGTCGTCTCGGCACTGCCGTAGAGCGGAGATGTGTCGAGCACACGCACACCGGCGTCCCAATAGCGCCGTGCGACCTCCGCCAGGTGGCTGCGCGGCGCGCCGGGAAGAAGGTCGAAGGTGAGGAACGTGCCCAGCCCCAGTGCCGGCAGTACGTCCCCGGTGCGCTCGACGCGCTTGGTCAGGATGCCGGGGGCGGCCGTGGTGAAGCGCGGCACCACCGTGCCGCCAGGCATCGGCTGGGCATCGGCGAGGCCCCAGGGCAGCCCGGCGGCCGCGCCAATGCCTATGCTCTGGCGGAGAAAGCGGCGACGGCCGAAGGAAAGCGAGATCGGCGAAGAAAGTTGCACAGTGGATGCTCCTGGCATTGGATAGATCTGCAGCCGTCGTGCGTACCGGCACCGACACCGGTAGCACGCGCCGGCTTGAACCTGGAGCGATACTTTCAATTCCAGGTAACCGCCGCATCACGCTTTGATTACAGTTTCGTAATCCGGCGCCATGCAGGGCTGCCGGACAATGCACGGCTACGACGGAAATGCGCGATGCACAGACTGCTGGTGATTGAAGACGACGCGGGTGTGGCGGACTACCTGCGCCAGAGCCTGACTGAGAGCGGCTATGCCGTCGACGTGGCGCAGACCGGTCCGGAGGGCCGCGCGATGGCGCTGGCGGCAAGCTACGCCGTGGTGCTGCTCGATCTCATGCTTCCGGGGCTCGATGGCTTCGCGGTGCTCAAGGGAATCCGCGAACATGGCAACACGCCGGTGCTCATGCTCACGGCCCGCGACCGCGTGGACGACCGCGTCAAAGGCCTTAGCGCGGGTGCCGACGACTACCTGGTCAAGCCGTTCGCCTTTTCGGAGTTGCAAGCCCGCGTGGTCGCCCTGATCCGGCGGGGCAATTCCGCCTTGGTCGAGCAGAACCTGCTGAGCGTGGCCGATCTCGATGTGGACTTCGTCGCACATTCCGTCCGACGGGAAGGAAAACGCATCGAACTGAGTCCCAAGGAGTTCCAGCTTCTTTCGCTACTGATCCGCCGCAGGGGGCAAGTGGTCACGCGCACCACGCTGGCGGAGCGGGTCTGGAATATCCACTTCGACACGGAATCCAACATGGTGGAAGTCATGGTCCGGCGCTTGCGCGCAAAAATCGACGATGCTTTTCCCCTGAGGCTGATCCATACCGTACGGGGAGTAGGTTATGTACTCGAAGATCGCAGTTGAGCAGCGGCCCGAGCCGGAACTTGCGCGCAAGACAGCACCCTCCTCCATCGTCTCTGCCCTCTCGTTGCGGCTGGTGCTGCTGACAGCTGCCTTGCTGGGCCTCATGTCAGTGTGCGTTTATTTCGCAATGTCTGCGCATCAGGTGAGAGCGCAGGAGCGTCTGTTGACGCTTAAGGTGAACAAGCTCACCGAAACCTCGCTGCTCCTGCTGCGCCCGGGTGACGACCGCTTTGCCACGCTATTGCAGAACAACGCCGCCAGGCGTCCGGGCACCCGCCTGGAACTGTTCGATGCCGACGGCAACGTGTTCTATGCGGACCCACTAGCCGAGCCGCACCAGCTCTCCGTCCACCAGCGTACGCGCAGCTTCAGCCTGCGTTCGGCGCAGGCCGGCGCCCCCGTGCTGCACGGCAGCTTCACGATCGACGTGGCGCAGGACGTCCAGTTGGCGCGCTCGCTGCGCGAAATGCTGGCTTTGGCCACGCTCATCGGTGCGGCCCTGGCGGGGGCCTTGTCCATGCTTGCGGTTCGCCATGGGCTTCGCCCTTTGGACCGCTTGGCCGCCCAGACGGAGGCAATGAGCAGGAGCGCCATGCCGGGCCACCTGGCGCTGGAACCATCCAGCAACGAACTCTCGCCGCTGGTGGCGAACTTCAACCAACTGATGTCCCGCCTGCGTTCGAGCCGGGAGCAGTTGGAGGCCTTCAATGCCGATGTGGCGCACGAGCTGCGTACGCCGCTGACCACCTTGATCGGCAAGACGGAGCTGGCGTTGTCCCGGCCGCGTGGCGTGGAAGAACTGACTGGCACGCTGGTCTCGAATCTCGAAACGCTGCGGCGCATCGGCACGCTGATCAACGACATGCTTTTTCTTGCGCGTGCCGACGGGGGAGACACGGCACGCCTTGGCCGAGCAACGAGCCTTCGAGCGCTGATCCAGGACATGCTCGACTACCACGAACCCGTGGCCAGCGAGCGTCAATTGACGATCGAGGTGCAGGGTGACTTGGTGCTCGCAGTGGACGAACCGCTGTTGCTACGGGCGTTGGCGAACCTGCTGGGCAATGCCATGCGCTACGCGAGCCCGGGCACCGTGGTGACGGTGCTGCTCGAAACGCAGGATGAGGTTCCGCAACTCGGGGTGCGCAACGTAGGTCCGCAGGTCGCCCCGGCGGACCTTCCCCGCTTGTTCGACCGGCTTTACCGCGCCGACGTTTCGCGCACCCGCCACGGCGCGAACTTCGGCCTGGGCCTGGCCATCGTCGCGGCCATTGCGCGCATGCACGGCGGGCGAACCTGGGCCCGCTCCGATTCCAACTGTACCGTGATCGGCATCACACTGGCTCCGCCGCAAGCGCGGAACGTGTTTGAAGACAGCGCATCCCCCGGCAAAGAGCACCCACAGGCGCATCCAGCCCTGCCAGTTCGAACACATCCTGCATGATCGCCGGAGGCGAACTCTGCATGCCAAGGGTCTCGGTGTCGGCGGCCGCTCGGGCAGTTTATGGCGACATGCGAATGGGTCGAGGCAGATCCGAGAAGTGGCAGGGACCAAACTTCGTTTGAAAGACATCGGTGCCCTTCGAATGAGACCGCGACCTGAACCGTTTCGAGTAGCCATCTCGACCATCAAAATCTTCAAGCCGTGCCCCAATAGAGACGTGCGGGATTCGATACAAGGATTCGGTCTAGCGAGGCCTGATCCTCGACCCACGAAAAGAGCTTCTCCATTAAGAGAGTTGTGTCTGGTGGTTGTTTCAACGAGGTATGGGGCCAGTCGCTTCCCCAGACCACACGCCCGGGCGCGACCTTTATCCAATGCCTGGCTGCGCGATCCACATCCGCGTAAGCCCCATCGCTGCCGACGAGCGAATCCAGGTATGGAGCCGAAAGTTTCATCCATGCGCGACCGTCGCGCATCAACCTTTCGATGATCGCCGCGGCAGGGTGATCGAGCCCACGCGCAACAGGCAGCCTGCCCAGATGATCAAACACGATGTCCACTGGGAGCCGGTCAAGCAGTTCCTCATGCGCAACGACCTGATCGGCGGTCCAATGGAGCTGCACGTGCCAGCCAAGATCTTTGATCCGCGCCGCAATTGGCTCGATCATGTCGAACGAGGTCGGCGCGTGCTCTGGCGTGTAGAGGGTGAAACGGACGCCACGAATGCCCTGCGCGTTGAGTCGGACAAGCGTGGAATCATCTACGTCCGGACGTAACACCGCGACACCCCTTGCGCGGTCAACGCCGATTTGGGCGATTGCGTCCAGGGTGACGGCGTTGTCCGTGTCGTAATTTCTGGGCGTGACCACTACGGCGCGATCGACCTTCAGTGCCTGTTGCACCCTTGCATAAGCAGACGCAGTGCACGAAATCGCGCCCATGTCGTCTGCAGGCAGGATTTCTCGGAACCGAGGATCGAAGACGTGAAGATGTGAATCGCAGGCGTGAGGCGGAACCAACAACTGTGTGGCCATGATTGAGTTGATGTCAAGTGACTGCTTGTTATGAAAGACGCCTCGCACTCAGGATCGCCAAGTTCGGCCATCGTTCGCGCGTAAGGGGGTGGATGAATGCATCGCCAGTCCGTCGCAACGCTCAATCTACTTTGATGTTCCGCGCCTTCACCAGAGCATTGGCCCGACTTGTTTCGTCCTGCACGAACCTGGAGAACTCTTCGGGCGTAGTGCTGCCTGGCTGCAGGCCTAGTTGCAACAGCTTTTCCTTGACCTTCGGGTCGTTCAACGCCGATTGAAGAGCCTTGCCCAGTCGCTGCACGACGTCAGGCGGTGTGCCCTTGGGCAGGAACACGCCGTTCCATTCCGACGTATTGAAGCCCGGCAGACCCTGTTCAGCCAGCGTGGGGATCTCGGGTAGCAACGCCAGACGCTTGGTAGAAGTGACGCCAATGGCCCGCACCTTGCCGCCCTTGATGTAGCTCAGGCTGAAGGCCACATTGCTGAAGTACATCGACACCCGCTCGCCCATCAGGTCGGTGATCGCAGGCGCACCGCCCTTGTACGGCACATGCATCAGGTTGAGCTTGGCCTGCTGGTTGAACGCTTCTGCGGCCAGGTGCGAACCGGTGCCGGATCCGGCCGATGCGAAGTTGAGCGCGCCGGGATTCTTGCGCGCGAAGTCAAGCATTTCGGGCACCGTCTTATATGGCGCAGCGGCAGGCACCAACAGGACTTGCGGTGCCGTGGCAACCAGTGACACTGGGATGAAATCCTTGGCGGCGTCGAACGGCAACTTGTAAAGCGACGGGTTAACCGAGAAGGCTGACGCGTCGTACAGCACGGTGTAGCCGTCGGCGGCCGACTTGGCAACGGCGTCGGCGCCGATCACTCCTCCGGCGCCCGGCTTGTAATCGAGGACGATCGGTTGGCCCAGCACAGCGCTCATCTCCTGCGTCACGATGCGCGCGGTGATGTCGGCGCCCCCGCCGGCAGCGTAGGGCACCACCATGCGTATTGGCTTCTCCGGCCATGCGGCCCAACCGCAGAGAGGAAGGCCGACGGCCAGCGCCGCAATGGTTCCAAGGATTTGTTTTTTCATGGGTATTTCTCGATCGGTGGGTTGAGGAACGTTGCTCTTCTCGTGTGGGATTTGTCTAGTGACGGAGGCAGACTGCGTTGGATGGCGCCAGCCAAATGGCTCGAGGCCTTCCAATGCGGCGACGGCTACCGTCACGGGTCTACTTGTTGATGCGTTCGATCTCTCTCATCTCAGAGCTGAACACGTTCTCGAACTGCTCGCCTGGAAGACCGAGCGACATGTCCGTGAGGTTGTTCTTCTGGATGTAGTCCGTCATGACCGGCCCGCTCCTGGCCTTGAGGAACGCCTCCTGCAGTGCCTGGTAGCCGCTCGGGTTCTTCTTCACGAACTCGGCGGACACGACGTAAACACCGTAGCGCGAGAGGAAGTTGGGCGACGGCATGGAGTGGCCCAGCTTTGCGAGCTGGCTTTGCAGGGTCTGCGCCTCGTCCCATCGGGGGCTCTTGCGGTCTGAGCCGATGAAGAGCGCCGTTGTCTTCGGGCGCAGCACCGAGCGCACGAAGTCGTCGCCCAAGTTGGCGGTGACGTCGCCTGCCAGAAGAGCGTTGGCACTTTCGGCGCCGCCCTTGTAGTTGACGACGAGAACGTCGATCTTCAGCGTGTCGACGAGCCACTTGGCCAGGACCTCCTGAGCCGTCCCGCCTGCCACCGAGATGGAAAGCTTTCCGGGGTTGGCCTTCGCCTGGTTGACAAAGTCCACGAAGTCGCGGATGCCAGAGTCATTCTTGACGAGGAAGACCCGCGGCTCGTGCAGGTCAGCCATCATGACCCGAAAGTCGGTCCCCTTGAACCCTGCGTTTCCGCGGGCAATGGCAAGGTTCAAGTCCGGCTGGTTGATCGCCAGCACCGCCGAGCCGTCACGGCCCTCACGAAGCAATGCACTGGCACCCAACTGACCACCGGCGCCCGGTTGATTGCGCACCACGACAGTCCGGTTCATCACCTGCTGCAGCGGAACCGAGATCAGCCGCGCGAAGGCATCGGTGCTGCCTCCTGGCGGGTAGCCGACGATGATCTGCAATGGCTTGTCGCCCTGGGCAATGGCGATGCGAGGTAGTGCCACGCTTGCAGCCGTCATTCCGAGGGCACAGGAGAACAGGCGGCGGGACATTTGAGGACAGGGCATGTTCAGAACTCCAGGGTTGGTTGAATGGGTGACCGGCGTGGCGGTCCGCAAGAGCAAGGGTTTCCAGCCACGCCGGGCTTCAGGTTGCTGCGCAAGTTGGGCTAGGCCAGACGGGCGGCCACACCTGGTCGGCAAGCGAGCCGGGCGACTCGGCTGCGCACGGGGGGAGAACGGGTGGATCAGTCCACCGTCGCACCGGACTCGCGAACAATCTTTTGCCACTTGGCGCGCTCCTTTTGCAAGAACCCGCCGAAGCTTTCAGGCGTGCCTGGCTGGATGAGGACGCCGCGGTCGGCCAGGCTCTTTTGCAGATCGGCGGTCTGCAAAGCACGGTTGAATTCGCGGTTGAGCGCCGTCACTACAGCTGGCGATATGCGAGCCGGTGCCACAACGCCGTAGAACACGTAGTAGTCCAGGCCCGGGTAGCCCGCTTCAATGAGCGTCGGCACGCTCGGCAACGCATCGACACGCTTGGCTGATGTCACGGCAAGCGCCCGAAGCTTGCCCGACTGAATCAGCGGCAGCGCGGCGGTCAGCGAGGAGAAGTACACGTCGACCTGTCCACCCAGCATGTCGGCCATGGCAGGGCCTGCACCTTTGTAAGGCACATGGGTCAATGAAGCTCCGCTTTGCTTCTTGAAGCTTTCACTGACCAGGTGGCCAACCGTGCCGCTGCCGGATGAGGCGTAGGTCAGGCCGTTCTGCTTGGACGCTACGACGACGTCACCGAGATTGCGATAGGGCCTGGTGGCCTGCACCACCAGCACCAGTGGACCAGTGCCGACCAGCGCGACAGGGACCAGCTGCTTTTCCGGATCCACCGGCATCGACTTGTAGAGGTACTGGTTGACGGTGAGGTTGCTGGTTTCACCCATGACCAACGTGTAGCCGTCGGCCGGCGCGGTGGCGCCCGCAGCCAGGCCAATGTTGCCGCCCGCGCCCGGGCGCGTCTCAACCACGAAATTCCACTGTGCCAGTTCGGTCACCTTGGCCGCCAACAGCCGAGTGGCGGTGTCGGTCCCTCCGCCCGGTGGACTGGGCGAGATGATCTTGATCGGCTTGTCCGGATAGGACTGGGCCCGTGCGGCGGTGCCGAGCCCTAGCGCAACGATCGAAAGAATGGCGATGGTGGACGAGATGGGTTTCATGGTCTTGCCTGTTCAGCGCTAGCGCTTCTTGAATTCCTTCATCGCGACAGTGGAGTTGTCACGGCGATCGGGCTTGCGCCCATGGCCGCGACGAAGTCACGGCGCCCAACCGGGGACAGGTTCTCGCTGCTTCCCCGGTTGGCTTAAAGGGGATCAGCCCAGCAAACGTGCGTCGTAGGGCGTGGTGTTGAGTTGCTCGCAGCCGGTTGCGGTCACCACCACCACGTCTTCCAAGTGGGCGCCGCCCACGTGCGGCTGGTCGGGCAGAACGATGCGTGGCTCCAGGCACATCACCATGTTTTCCTCGACCACGAAGTCGACACGGCGGTCCACGAGCGGCTCGCCGTGCAGTCCGTAGCCGAGTTGGTGGCCCGTATTGCCGGTGTAGGTGTAGTCGCCCCAGCCGCTGTCCGCGATGACCTCACGCGCGCGCGCATCGATGGCCTTGCCCGTCACACCAGGGCGAATCATCTTCTTGGCCTCCTGCAGAGCAAGGTAAGTGGCCTTGTAGATGGACCGCTGCGTTTCCGTCGGCTCGTCGCCGCACAGGACAGTGCGGCCAAGGTCGGCGGTGTAGCCTTTGACGACCGCGCCGAGGTCCAGGATGACCATCTCGCCGGAGTTGATGACCTTCTCGGTTGCGATGCGCTCGAACATCGAGGCGTTCGCGCCGGAGGCGATCAGCGGGATGAAGGGCTCGAACTCGGATCCTGCGCGGCGCATGGCGGTCACCGCGGCCGCAGAGACCGACTGCTCGGTCACTCCGGGCCGGATGGCGTCAATGGCGGCCAGCGCTCCCAGGTCGGCCACACGCAGCGAATTGCGGATGAGCTCGATCTCGATGGGGTGCTTGACTGCCGTCAGCTGCAGCCACATCGGCGTGACGTCGCCAATCTGCAGCGCGGGGCAGCGCTTCGTGAGCCCCTGGAACACCATGTGCGGCATGATGTCCGTGGCGATGCGTCCTTCGCTCACGCCGTAGTCCGCGAGCATCTTTTCGATGACCTCATGCCACTTCGATACGTGGGGCAGCCGGCGAGCGTCCTCGATGTCCGACTTGAAGCGGATGCGCAGGTCGTCGCTGCCGGAGATGTAGCCAACGACAGGCGGCCGGCCTTTGACGACCAAAGCTACGTACTCTGGCTCCAGGAAGGGGCGAAAGCCTTTGACGTAGAAGTCGGTCACCCATCGGACCGCCTCGGCCTTGAAGAAGAGGAATGCGTCGAAGCCGGACTTCTCCAGTGCCTTCTGCAGCTTTTGCTGCTTGATGGCATGCAGTTCGTCGCCTGCGTAGTAGCTGGGCGGTTGTTTGGCGAAGTTGATGTCCTTGTTCATGGCTGAGTGGTGCGTTTGGTGGTGGTGGGGCGCGTGCTTTCAGCAGCCGCGTACGTGGGTGCCGCGTTCGGCGGCAACAGCTTTGAAGACGTCCACGGCAGTTCTGATGCCGCTTTCCGAGACATGACGATGGGTGACACACCGCATCAGGGTGGGCCCCCACGGGCGGACCAGGACACCTTGACTGCGCAGAGAGGTCTCCCATTGCTGGGCAGTGCGCCCCGTCGCCAGCACATCCACCTGGACGATGTTGGTCTGCGGGTGCTTGATGCGCAAAGTTGCAACGCTGGCCAGCCCGTCAGCCAACAGCCGTGCGCAGGCATGGTCTTGCGACAAGCGGTCCACCATCGACTGCAGTGCTTCCAGGCCTGCTGCCGCGGCAATGCCAACCTGGCGCTGGCTTCCGCCCAGCAGCTTGCGCAGCCAGCGCGCACGCTGGATAGTCTCGACAGGGCCGACAAGAACGGCGCCCATGGGTGCGCTCAGTCCCTTGGATAGACAGACAGAGACCGTGTCGGCCTGCACGGCAATGCTCGATGCAGGAACGCTCAGCGTGAGAGCCGCGTTGAACAGGCGCGCACCGTCCAAATGGACGCGAGCGTCCGCAGCGCGCGCCAACTCGAAGACCTGGCGCATGTGGTCCAGGGAAGCCACCGCGCCACCTTCGTTGTTGTGCGATGTTTCAACACACACGAGGCGGACCTTCAGGCCTCCCTTCGTGGACGCAAGCGTTGCCTGCAGTGCGGCCAGGTCAAGCGCGCCCTTAGGGTCGGGGATGGGCTGGTAGAACGCCCCCGTGATGGCTGCTGCGCCGCGTTCGGCGGTGTAGATGTGGGAACCGCTGCCTGCGATGACAACGTCCTGCCGGCTGGCTTGCGCCAGGATGGCCAGCAGGTTGGCCATCGTGGCGCTCGGCGCATAGAGCCCCGCGGGCTTGCCCAAGAGCTTGGCGGTGTACTGCTCAAGCTCAACGGCAGTCGGGTCGCCGTCCAGTCCATCGTCGCCCAATGGCGCTTGGCGCATGCGGTCGTACATCGACTCGGTCGGCAGCGTGACGGTGTCGCTACGCAGATCGACGGTGTTGGAAAAAGGGGTGATGCTCATGGACTTGACTAGTTGCGTTTGGTGACTGGTTCGTAAACGCCGCGTCGCCGTGGAAGTAATTTATGCAGTTCACGCTGTGAAGAGAATTGATAAGATGTGATTTCAGTTTTGAGAAATCCTCGTGAATCTTTCGGCTCTGAACACCCTTCGCGCCATCCTGGTGCACGGAAATTTCACGGCCGCGGGTGTGGCGGTCGGGTGTACGCCTAGCGCCGTGAGCCTGCAGATCAAGCAGCTGGAGCAGTTCTTCGGACAGCCACTGTTCGACCGCAGCACACGTTCCGTGAGACCCACACCGTTCGCCTTGGAGCTCGCGGGAGCGGCCACGGACTTCATCGCCAAGGTGGAGTCGCTGCGGTCGCGGCCGTCGATGACAGTGGAGGGCCTGTTCCGCCTCGGCGTCATCACGAGCATGCAAAGCGATGTTCTGCCGGTCGCCCTTCGCACGCTGCGCTCCCGTCACCCTTTGCTGAGCGTGCGCATCCCGCCGCTGAACGACTCCGACGAGCTGCTGACTGAATTGCGGGCGGGACGCATCGATGCCGCGCTACTCGTGCGCCCTGACAACGGGGGCTCCACTCGGATGGTCTGGCGCGAGGTCTATCGGCAGCCCTACGTGATGCTTGCGCCTGCAGACGCAAAATCGTCAGACCCGAGGGTGCTGCTGCGCACCTACGGCTGGATTGCCTACGACATGAGCTTGGCTGGTGGCAGGACGGCAGCCAGACAGGTGCGCGGCTTGGAGCCCAACATTCAAAGCACCATGGAGCTGCGCTCGGTCGATGCCATCGTCTCGATGGTCTCCGAAGGAATGGGCGTAACGGTCTTGCCGCTGCCGCGCCGCCCGATGCTGCAGGCGTACGAATTGAAGGAAATCGGGCTGGGCCGCACCACACCCTTCCGCCGCATTTCGCTGGTCTGGCGGCGCGCTGATGATGACAACAGAAAAGTCGCAGCCGTAGCGGATGCGTTCAACAGCCATCAGTCGCCGCAGCGCTGAGCCATGGGCCGACTTTCAGAAGAAGTCAGCGCTACGGCCGTTAAGGCTTGGACGCTGCTACCGAAGTCGTATCCCCGAAACGCTGAGGTGTCGAAGACTGGAAGATGATCAACTAACTGGAGAGTGCCGCAGGGTGGGTCGTCCCGCCCGAGTGGCCGCCGAAGGTGCAAGCTGCTTCCAGGGTTGGAGGCTAGCGAATCTCTCAGGCACAAGGACAGTGGGGGCCGCAGGACCAGCAGGTCGTGCGGCCCTTTGCTTTTCTTGGAGATTTCCCATGCACGTGATCGTTTTGGGGGCCGGCATCATCGGCGTGGCGAGCGCCTGGTATTTGCGGCAGGCCGCCCATGAAGTCACCGTTCTGGAGCGCAACGCAGGCCCGGCCCGCGAGACCAGTTTCGGCAATGGCGGGCAGATTTCGGTGAGCCATGCCGAACCTTGGGCGAACCCCTCGGCGCCGCTGAAGCTGCTGAAGTGGTTGGGCAAAGAAGATGCGCCGCTTCTTAGTTGCGCCGTGACACCGGGATTGGTCATCGGACCTGATGAGGTCGTCCAGCTTGAACATGCCATGGCGCACATTCGGCCTCGCCTCGCAGGGGCCACCTACACGAGCGCCGACGAATCGGGCGACGTCCACAAGTTCACGACCGGCGTGGCACAGCGCGCTGAGCAGGCAGGCGTTCGGTTCCGCTGCGGTGTGCGCATCCAGACACTGCGGAGCGAGCAGGCATATCGTGTTCCGAGCCAATAAATCCCCAAACAGCGACCCAGGCGGCTCGCGGCTCGCCAAGCTCCTCTAGCTTTGGGTCGCCGTCCCAAATGCCCGAACGACATCCGCCCCGCGCAGGTCGGACGGCAGGTAACTGCTAATAAATGGCCAAACTGGCGGCTACGAACAAGAGAGGCTCCGAGGCGAACGCAAGCGTGCGAGGGACCGTCAGTTTGCCCTCAGGTGCAGATGAAGGACTGCGCGCTCAGCGCGCGTAGCTTGCGCATTAGTAGCGCGAGATGACGTTGTAGCGGCCTCCCGCCGACTCCACAAAGACGTGACCCGAGGTGCGCCACTTCACCTCCATTGGTTCAGGCGCTCGCATCAGGAATGAAGCAGAGCTGCCCGCGTTGCGCGCAAGCGTTATGTGCGGAAGATACGGCCGAGAATCCACGGGCAGCCCGCTGCGAACGAGCGTTTCGCTCAGCGCCGCATGCAGGTCGGAGAGCGCTGCGGGCGTGTGACTCGCGGTGAGCGCCACGAGGCCTCGGCCCCAGAGCTCGATGCGGTCAAAGGTGAGCTCGACCGGTCGAGAGGCGACGGCAAACGCGCCGATGAGCTCCGGCAGTCGGCCTCGAGGCATCTGCCCAATAAAGTGCAGCGTGATGTGAATGTTCTCTCGCGGCGTCGGGCGCGCAGTAGCGGGCCAAGGCAGTGACTGCTGCACCTTCGCGACGGCGTCCAGTTCACCTCCACCTGGCCATAGAGCCAGGAATAGCCGGCTCGCTGGCAACCTCAGAAATTTGGACGGCACGCCGGACCCAAAGTGTTATCCGCCGGGTGGTCTGAGCAGTTGGAAGTACGAATCCGGGGGAACTGCATCCCGTTCCTCGCAGCATGCGGCCAGAGCAGCCTCTTCGGCCTCGTCAAAGAGGTGCGCCAACCGCCCTTCCTCCTCCGAGAGGCAATCTTCGGCGTCGGACAGCGCAAGACATTCACCGGCTCGCTTGAAATGGGCCTTTGCAGTGTCCCAGGGGTCTGCGCCGGCGCCTTTGAACACTTCCTGGGCGGCCGCCACTCCGCGCGCCCGCTGTTCGGGGGTTGAACCTTCAACATGTACAACCATTTCGGTCATCACACACCTCCAGCGCACGTTGGCCGCAGCTGCCTGCAGCAAGCGACACGCGAATCTACATCGCTGGGCATATAGCGGCATCCACACTGTACTGCGGTTCGGCCGAGCGGCTCTGACGCGCGGATTTTCGGACCGCTATCGCGGAAATAGCCCCCGAACTCACCTTCTGCGCGCGGGGCGCGGCCAGCGCCCGCTTTAGGGCCCGCGCTCCCCGGACGCGCACGGTCATCGCGGGTTTCAGGAGCGTGTGCGCACTGACCACGCCACGGGCAACAATCGGCCAGGAGCAGTCGGTCGGCCAAGCGGCAGAATCCGTATCTGTAAGCCTACATTCAATACCGAATCAAATGAAGCTTGGCCTGTTCAAGAAGAAGCCTCAAGTCGTCGAGGGCGGTGAGCGCCGCTACGCGTGCCAATCTACAAGCGGAGTACCAGTGAAGTCTCCATTCGAAGAGGTGAGACGTCTTACAGGTCCGCATGAACACGAAAGCGTGAGCCTTGCGCGGTGCACAGGCTGTGGCAGCGAGGCCCTCTACTACTCAGTAGATGTCTACGATGATTTCTGGCAGTACTGGTGCCTTATCAGTGAGGCAGACCGTGTGCAACTGCTCGAAGCAGACGACGTTGACGACCCCCAGCGACCAGAACGCGCGCGGTCTATTCTTCAGAGGCACGAGTACCTCGTGAGAGGACCTGTCCGCGGCTTCGAATGGGCGCCACCAAGTTGCCACGTGGTGCAAGGACCACCTTGGTGACCGAATTCGGCCATCACCCGCCATTCAACGTGGATGCCAAGAAGCAGCCGCTCGACGCCGCTCTCGACCCAACGCGGACCTTGGACATCTGAGGTAGCAGTCACTCGCCGTCGGCCCACGAGGACAGGGCGGCACCGGTACTGCAGCAACGCGCTGCCCAGGTACAGCGGCCTGAGCGCCACACGGTCAGTTAGCCGGCCCACCACCTCGACATGGACCGCATATCGGCCGCGACTTCGAGGGGTCTCGCCGATCTGAAACGTGTCGCGGCGTGCTCCTGACGACGCGGCGTCATGGTGGAGTCACGGCCGGATCCTATGGTTAGCGCTTTCCACCTGCCATGGGACTAGCACATGAAGCTCCTGTCGCTGCTCGCCGCGACCACTCTCGCCTTCGTCTCGATCTCCGCCTGCGCCCAGCCAAGTGAGCGGCACGGCGCCCGCCCGCCGGCGCCGCCGTTGGTCATCGGCCACCGCGGCGCCAGCGGCTACCTGCCCGAGCACACGCTGGCTGCCTACTGGATGGCCATCGAGCAAGGCGCCGACTACGTCGAGCCCGACCTCGTGATCACCAAGGACGGCGTGCTCGTCGCCAGGCACGAGAACGCGATCGCGATCCTCAATGCCGACGGCTCGGTGCGCGAAGCCACCACCGACGTGGTCGATCGTCCCGAGTTCGCATCGCGCAAGACCTCGAAGACGATCGACGGCGTGACAGTGATCGGCTGGTTCACCGAGGACTTCACGCTCGCCGAGCTGAAGACGCTGCGCGCCCGCGAGCGACTGCCCGCGCTGCGCACCGCGAACACGCGCTTCGACGGCATGTTCGAGGTGCCGACGCTCGACGAGGTGCTGCAGCTCGTCGCGCAGGCCAACGAGCGTCGCCGCGCCGAGGTGCACGCCGGGCGCGGCCGACCGGTGGCGTGGCGGCCGATCGGTGTGTATCCGGAGACCAAGCACCCGAGCTACTTCCAGGGCATCGGCCTGCCGCTCGAGGAGCCGCTGGTGCGCACGCTGGCGCGCCACGGCTACGTGGGGCCGCAGGCGCCGGTGTTCGTCCAGTCGTTCGAGACCGCGAACCTGCGCAAGCTCAACCGCATGACGCAGGTGCCGCTGGTGCAGCTCATCAGCGCGAGCGGCAAGCCGTGGGATTTCGTCTCGAGTGGCGACCCGCGCACCTACGCCGATCTGGCCAAGCCCGCCGGCCTGGCCGAGATCCGCAGCTACGCGAACGGGGTGGGCGCCAACACCAGCGTGATGATTCCGCTCACCGCAGCCGGCACGCTCGGCACGCCGACGAGCTTCGTCAGCGACGCGCACGCAGCCGGCCTGATCGTGCACGGCTGGACCTTCCGCGCCGAGAACGCCTTCCTGCCGAACGAGTTCGACGCTGGCGCCGACCCGGCGGCCTTCGGCAAGCTCGACGGCCAGATCAAGGCCTTCCTCAAGCTCGGTATGGACGGATTCTTCACCGACCATCCGCACCTCGGCAAGCTCGCGCGCGACTCCTTCGTCGCACCCTGACGGTCGGGCCCGGCGCAGGGGCGGCGTGTCTTCTCGCGGATTGCGGAATGGGATGCAGCTTTCCAAAGTACGTTTTCGGAGGGGTACCCACCAGACTCGGGCTTCGAATGTGAGGAGAAACGGAGGAGTCACGATGGGCTCGGCGTCGAGCTAGCAGCTCTCCTTCAGAAGGAACTCGGTGAAGCCGCGGGCGTCACTTTTTGTCCATCGAGGTGATGCATGGTGAATGGCTGCTCGGCAATCGCGCTCGGCAGCTGCGTATGACATCTGGCAGGATGCGCCAGGAGCGGACCTTCGCCAGATGTGCAGAATCTGCTTGGCTCCGGTCACTCGCGGCGACGAAATGACCACACTTTGAAAGGAACGTGGTGGCGCTTTGGGCTCCTGATGCTCTCGTCGAACTGCGGTTGTTCCCCTCGGATGCGGGCGGGCGGAGCCGACCTCCACCGCTTGTGGGGTTGCCCGCTGAGCATCGATGGTGATCTTTTTGACGCGCGGTTCGACCTTTCCGAAATCAAGCCGCTTCAGCCTGGAGAGGCTCGCGTCGTTCCCGTGAAATTCCTCAACCGAGATCTCGTGAAGCGTCGCATCACCGAGGGTCAAGAGTTACGAGTTTGGGAAGGAAGGTTCATCGGGGAGGCTACAGTTCTGACCTTGTACTGGTAGGCTGCACCCGGCCAACAGCGGCCGGTCGTTTCGGGTCTGCTAGTTTGGCAAGCGCACGTGCTCGTCCGTGTGGTCGCCTGCAGCTGGACTTAGGATCGCCGTGAGCGCTCGCCGCTGCAGGAGGTAGAGCCGGCCGCCGGCGAACGCCCACTCGATGTCGTGGCTCCCGCCAAACACCTCGTCGCAGCGGAGCGCGAGCGCATGAAGCGCGGCGAGCTGTGCATCGTCGAGGCAGAGCACGCGGGTGAGCCCCTCGGAAACGTGTGTGCTGCTTGTGCCGCCTTCCGGGTCGGTGCGTATGGCGACGTCCTTCAGTCCCGCGATTCGCTCGGCGACGGCACCGTCACGCCTCAAGCGGAACCGATCTGGGATGACGAGACCGGCAACGACCGACTCCCCGAGCCCCCAGGCCGCCTCGATCACGATCTCGTCCGACCCGTTGACGGGGTTACGGCTGAAGAGCACGCCGGCGGAGTCCGCATCGACGAGTTCCTGTACGACGACGGCCATTCTCGGCTCGCGGGGCAGCCGAAGGCGCTCGCGGTACGCGAACGCTGAAGGCGAGCGCGCCGAGCGCCAGATGGCGGACACGGCGTCAACGAGTTCGGGCTCGGAGCGCAGGTTCAGCTGCGTCAGGTGCTGTCCTGCGAAGCTCGCCTGCTCGGAGTCCTCGCCCACTGCGGACGAGCGCGCCACGAGCGGGGCGCCGAGCGTGCGAAAGACTGCAGCCAGCCGCTGCCTCGCGTCGCGTTCGTCAGCAGCGAGTGCATCCACGAACCCGTACGGAAGCGCGACACCCGCGGGAACGGGCAGGCCCGCACGCGTGGCCGCGGCTAGCTGCGCGGCCTTGCCGCCAAACAGGCTTTCCTCGAGCTCCTCGGTAAGTGCTGCCGGTTTCATCGTCGTCTGCTTCCATCATGCGACGAGCTCGACCTCGCCCGCGGTGCCATCGACGATGATCCTCGCACCGTCCAGGAGCACGGAGGTCGCATCGGTGCACCCGACGACTGCTGGCAGCCCGTACTCGCGCGCGACGATCGCGGCATGCGAGAGCAGCCCACCCCGGTCGGTCACGATCGCGCCGAGGAGCGGCAGCACGATGTTGAATGCCGTCGTCGTGGAGTTCGTGACGAGGATGTCGCCCCGCTCGATGCGACCAAACTCCTCAGTGCCGCGAATCACCCGTGCGGTGCCCTCGTACACGCCCGGGCTGACGCCGAGACCGTGAACCTTTCGCTCCTCGGTGCGTGGCTTCGGCGCGGCGAAGATCGCCTGCACGGCTGCACCGATCGCGCGCTCCAGCCTTGCCGCCGAGGGCGGCAGCCACTCGGGCGGCAGCGGATCGCCCGGCTCGCCGCCGAGAAACGCCGGCGCATCCGCGTAGTGCGCCTTGAGCCGGTAGCGCGCACGCTCGGCCAGTTCCTCGCCCGATGGGCCGTCGCCGGACTCGACGAGGCTTCGCAGCTCCGCGTAGCCGGCCTCGACGAGATGGCCCGGATCGGCGAGCCGCCCCGCCGCCGTAAGCCGGCGGCCGGCCGCCAGGATCGCGCGCCGCATAATCCCGATCGCCCAGAGGTCGGCGTAGATGCCCCGCTCGTCGCGTAGCCGGTAGGTCGCCCGAGCCTCCTCGAGCAGCGCGTCGAAGGCATCGCGATGCCGAGCGGGCACTGCGTCGCGCAACTCAGAGGTCTTCCGGTCCAGGTCGTTCGCCGGTGGAGTCTCGAGGCGATCGAATGCTGTGCGGATCGCTCCGACGATCAGCTCGGGAAGCTCGTGCACCGACGGGTCGCCCACGTCCTCGCCGTTTACCGGCCGGTAGGCGACACGATCGACGTATGCCGAAGCGAGCCGGCCAGTGTCGCCGGACAGCGAGCGAAGCGCGGCGACCACCTCGCCCGGCTCTCCGGCCGACGTGAGCAAGGCCGTCGCCGCCGTATCTCGTCGGAGAGCGCCGACCAGTCGCTCGAGCTCCTCGTCTGCACCGAGCGGGTCGGGGTTCGCGCCCTGGAGGAGACCGAGTAACTGGGCCGGCGAGCGGCCTGTCCACTCTTGCGCGTGCACGAGGAAGTCGCCCACAGGCAGGAGCGCCGGCACGTTGAAGAGGTGATGGATGTACGCGCCATGGATCTGGTTCTCGCGGCAGCGATCGATGTATGCGAGGAGCGCAGGCGTGTCGAGCGCCGCCGGGTCAACCGCGAGCAGCGCGAGGTGAGCCCGGATCGCCGCGGGCTTCACCTCCCGGTCCCAGTGCTCGAGGTCCTCACGCCAGAGCTTGCGCTCGAACACGGTCGCGCTCGTCTCGAGCCGGCGCCGAATCATTGGGTGACTGCGCGCGAGCTCGTCCCACACCTCTTTCGGAGGGTGACCGACCGCCTCCCTCGGCGAGCCGACGGGACGTGCGCAGTAGTACGGGAACCCGTTGACGAAGCCCGCCTCCAGGTACTCGAGCAACGATCCGTAGCGGCGGAGGCTCTCGCCGAAGCCGCGCTGGAACGCGTCGGGAAAGATCTCCGCGTGGAAGCGGGTCACCGGCCGCGTCCAGTGAGTCGGGTCGAGGAACCACGATCCCGGACCGGGTGGGGCGAAGGTCTGCTCAGCGACGAGTGTCATCATTACCAACCTCCTTCATGCTTGCCGGATTGCGGCGAAGTTCGTCCGTCAGCACGCGTACGGCCCAGGCGGCGGCCTTGCCGGCCTCCTGGCCCTCGAGGTCCCACTGGTCGCGCATCGCCTGCCAAGCGGGCGCGCTCACGAGCAGGTAGATCACCGCAAGGACGCGTCGGCGCTCGGCCGGGCCGAGCCCGCCGGTGACCTCCCGCATCGCCTTCTCGAACGTCGCCAGTCGCCGGCGCCGCGTGCGGGCCCGGATCTCCTGTCCGCGCTTCGATAGGAGGGCGCGGATCAGCGGCGCTCGCTCGTCGTACATGCGATAGAGCGCAGGCGCCATCTCGCGGACGCCCTCAAGCGTGTCTGGGTAGGAAAGGAGGACGACCCGGAGGTGCTCCTCCGCCCATTCACCGAACTCGTCGAAGAGCGCCTCCTTGGTCGGAAAGTGCCGGTAGACGGTACGGACCGACACGCGGGCGCGCACGGCGACAAGCGGAACGGTGACCTCGTTGACCTCCTCGTCCGCCAGCACATCTGCCGTCGCCTCCAGTATCCGAAGGCGCGTCTGCTCCATCTGTTCTGCGCGGAGCGGGCTTTCGTACGTGGTGGTGCCCATGACAGCAGAGTAATCATGTCACGTTGTCGTGTCAAGAAGGCATGTTGGCATGTCGTCAATTGCCGCACCCCATGATGCCGTGGCAAAGCCGATTGAAAATCGTGAATCTCCACGCTGCATCGCGACTAATCCCGCGGCCCTGCGCCGTGCGCGTGCCAGCCCGTTAGCCGCGACATGGACCGCAAGGGGCTCGGAGCCGCGGGCCGGCGACAGGCTACAGTCGGC
>NZ_RWKI01000037.1 GCF_003984645.1 Variovorax sp. MHTC-1 | reverse complement strand
ACCTGCCTGCGCCCACCGTCGTGCAATTCGGCCTGGGCGGCAACTGGACCCAGAAGACAGTCTCCGGCACGGTGAACTGCAAGAGCGATTTCTTCGGCATCAATCCTTCGCCGACCGTCACCAAGACCTGCCACGTGCTCACGACCAAGGCCCCCGGCGTGACCCTGGGTAGCACCCAGACGACCACAGACAGCACCGTGGCCACGCAAGGCGGCAGCTTCAACACGTCGAGCGCGACGCTGGTGAGCTACGGCGCCGATAACCGCTGGGTGCACAAGGTCGTGAATGGCTCCGCCACCTGCACCACCTCCTTCTTCGGCAGCGACCCGGCGCCGTCGGTGGCGAAGTCCTGCGTGGCGGATTCGGGCGTCACGGGATCGCCCCCGCCGCCGCCTCCACCACCAGCGCCGGCGCCAGCGCCGCCGCCATCGGGGACCACGCTGGCCGTTGAAGGCGGCACCTTCACCGTGTCTGAGCCAACCCTGGTGGCCTATGGCGCCGACTCGCGCTGGGTGGAGAAGACGGTCAGCGGCACGGTGCCCTGCACCAACGAGTACTTCGGAACCGACCCGGCGCCTTTCGTGGTGAAGTCCTGCGTGACGGCCACAGCGCCTGCTCCAGCTCCTGCACCTGCACCTGCACCTGCTCCAGCTCCTGCTCCTGCTCCTGCTCCCGCACCCGCACCCGCACCCGCACCTGCGCCTGCGCCTGCGCCGTCCGGAACGACGCTGGCCGTCGAAGGCGGCACCTTCACCGTGTCGGAGCCGACTTTGGTGGCCTACGGCGCCGACACGCGCTGGGTGGAGAAGACCGTCGACGGCACGGCGCCCTGCACCAACGAGTACTTCGGCAGCGACCCGGCGCCCTTCGTGGTGAAGTCCTGCGTGACGGCCACGGCGCCTGCACCTGCACCTGCACCTGCACCTGCACCTGCACCTGCACCTGTACCCGCACCTGCACCTGCACCCGCACCTGCACCTGCACCCGCACCCGCACCCGCACCCGCACCTGCACCCGCACCCGCACCCGCACCTGCACCCGCACCCGCACCCGCACCCGCACCCGCACCCGCACCCGCACCCGCACCTGCACCCGCACCCGCACCCGCACCTGCACCCGCACCCGCGCCGCCGCCGTCCGGAACGACGCTGGCCGTCGAAGGCGGCACCTTCACCGTGTCGGAGCCGACCCTGGTGGCCTACGGCGCGGACACGCGCTGGGTGCAGAAGACGGTCAACGGAACGGTGCCCTGCACCAACGAGTTCTTCGGCACCGACCCGGCGCCCTACGTCGTCAAGTCCTGCCGCGTCGCCTGAGCCGAGGCTTCAGGCGTCGAAGCGCACGCCCTTCGCCAGCCGCAGGGCGCGTGCATCAACAAACCTCCCTGGACGGGACGGCACGCGGCGCCGGGTCGAAGTAGGTGAACTGGTTCGGGATCGGCAAGGCCAGATTCGAGTACGAGAAAGACACGCTGACGTCCAGCGCGCGCACTTGGTGCCACCAGCCCAGCCGCAGGAACATGGTCTCGCCCGGCCATACGACTTCGAGTACGCGCACGCCCTCGAACGTGGCCGAAAGTAAATGGCGCAACTACAAAGGTCCAGTGTCGCGCCCTGGACGCCCACCTTCTGGAAACTGCAACAACACCAGCACTTGCGTGGCAATGCGCTCGTCCACTGCAATCGCCGCGCGCGGATCGTCCTGTTCGATGAAGTCGAAAATCCGCTCCCGGTCATCCATCGCCAATGGCGACCACTCCAGCCTCACGCCTTACCTTCGCCCGCTTTGAGCAGCGCAGCTGCGCGGCGCTTGGCGAAATGTGCTTCAACTTTCTCGTGCGGGACGGCGGGGCGCGGATCATCCAAGGCTTCCTGCACCTTGGCTCGGAACCAGGCGTCATGGGCCGCAGCGTCAACGGTAAAACCCGCAGGCAATGCGCCCTCCTTGGCCACACGTGTCAGAACGATCCTCATCACGTCCGAGATGGTGAGGCCGATGTTGTCGAGCACTGCGGTGGCGCGCTCCTTCACCTCAGCGTCGATGCGGGTCTGTACCAATGCGTTTGCGACCATGGCGGGCCTCCAAAGTCAGGGAACAATGGATCTATTGTAATTCAACTGAATGACACTACAACGTCCGACCGTACAACCGCGCGGAGCACAAGGCCGCGAAGGCCAAGGCCAGGGAGATACTCCGCCAGTGATGGTCTGACGGGCGGCCGAGCCGAAGCTAATCAGCAAACTTGTTGATTTTTTTGAGCTTTTCCACCGAACTCCGGATTCGCATGTGATAAGCCGCCTTGGGCTACAGGCCTCCCGCTTCCCGGCTTGGCGGGAACAACCTATTACTGAGATGGACCCGACGCCTCCCCTCGAGGAAACTGGCCAGCCGATCAACTGTCGCTAGGAGATTCATCATGGAAGTCGCCATCCTCGGCATTGACTTGGCTAAGAACACCTTCCAGTTGCACGGCGCCGACCGGCACGGGCATGCGGTGCATCGCTCAAAGATTCGACGCTCAGAGCTGCTCAGCATGGTGAGCAGCCTGCAACCGCGCCTGATCGCCATGGAGGCATGCAGCTCCGCACACCATTGGGCGCGCCGGTTCCTGGCCATGGGCATCGGCGTCCGCCTGATCAGTCCCCAGTACGTCACGCCCTTCGTGAAGACGAACAAGAACGATCGCAACGACGCCGAAGCGATCGTGGAAGCCGCCTGCCGCCCAGCGATGAACTTCGTGTCGGTCAAGTCTGTCGAGCAGCAGGACATCCAGGCCGTTCACCGTATCCGAGAACTGCTTGTGCACCATCGCACCGCGAGAGCGGGCTCAAGGACTTCGAGGTGATTCCTTCATCGGCCTGTACGGCCCGCCCGGCCTCGGCGCCGACATCGTGAAGAAGACCAACGGTGCGATGAACGCCGCGCTGAAGTACCCGGGCATCCAGAAGGGCATCGTGGAGCGCGGCGACGAACCAGGCGGCGGCACGCCGGAGCAGCTGGCGCAGATGACGCGCGACTACTACAAGCTGTGGGGCGACATCGTGAAGGCCAATGACATCCGTGCGGAGTGATCGCAGGGGGCGACGATCCTCTCGCGATGACGAGCCCACCTACCCATTGCCCGGCTTGCGCCGCCCCTGCCCCGCGCGTGCGGGCACTTCGTCCACGATGAGCTGCGCCTCCACGTCCTTCCATAGCTGGTCCCGCCGCGCCAGCGCCTGGGACACGGCCTTGTGCCGCAACTGCGCCACGGCGGACACCAGGGCGTTGCAGACAAAAAACGCTGCGGTGTAGGAGTCGAACGGCGATGCGTTGGACGTGTGCACCTGCACCCGGTGGTGCGCCAGCGCGGCCAGCGGTGCGGCGGCGCTGTCGGTGATGGCCAGCACCTGCGCGCCCGCTTCGCGAAAGCGCTGCGCCACCTTCACCGGTCCGCTGGCGTAACGGCGGATGCTGAAGACCAGCAAGGCGTCTTCGGGCTGAATCCACAGCAACTGGTCGGTGGTGGCCACCGCGCCCGCGCCCAACTCGTGCACCCTGGGGCGGCACATGTTGAGGTGCAGGGCCAGCCAGGCGGCCACGGGCGCGCTGTTGATCTGCGCCAGCACGAAGAGGCGCCCCTTGCCCTTCGCAATGCGCGTGGCGATAGCCTCGAACGCTGCCATGTCCAGGCCGTCGCGCGTGGCGGTGATGTTGTGCTGGTCGTGCAGCAGCGCGTCGTCCACGCACTGCTGGAGGCTGCGCTGCGTGCCGATGGTCACGGGCGCGCGCTGCCCCGCGGTCTGCAGCAGCGCGGTGACTTCCGCGCGCGCTTCGCGCTGCGCCTCGGCATAGCTCGCATAGCCCAGCTTGGCAAACAGCCGCACCACGGTGGAGGCGCTGGTGCCGGTATGCGCGGCCAGGGCGGTGGCGGATTCCAGCAATGCATGCGGATAGTCGCGCCCCAGGGCCTCGGCCAAGGCGCGTTCGCTGGCCGTCAGCGCGCCGCCCTGACGGTCCAGGCGCTCTGTGAGCAAGCCCGCAGAGGTTTGCAATGATGATTTCATTGATGGACTAACTTATGAAAAAAGCATTGCAAACACCAGAAACGCGTGCAACACTGCGACCCAAATTTCACCCCGATACCGCGGGGTTCATCGGAGGACGAATATGCAGGATACCCTTGACGAGAGCCGCTCGCAGGTGCGGGCGCGCATTCTGGACTGGCTCGCCAGCCAAGGGCAGGCAATGCAAGACCTGTTGCAGAAAGTGGTCGACATCGACAGCGGCAGCCGCGACGAAGCGGGCGTGACCGCTGTCGCCACGGCACTGCGCGAGCGCCTGGAGGCGGCCGGCGTGGCCGTGCAGCTCGAGCCCGTGCCCGGCTATGGCGTGCTGTTGCATGCGCAGGTGCCAGGGCCCGCCGAGGCCCCGCCCATCCTGCTCATGGGGCACATGGACACCGTGTACCCGGCGGGCACCGCAGCGCGCCGGCCTTTCCGCGTGGAAGACGGGCGCGCGTACGGTCCTGGCGTGGCCGACATGAAGTCTGGCCTGGTGATGAACGTGTTCGTGGCCGAGGCCTTCGCGCGCTGCGGCGGGCTCGAGGCGCCGCTGCAGCTGTTCTTCTCGTGCGACGAAGAGATCGGCTCGCCCGCCACACGCGACCGCATCATGGCCCAGGCGCGCGGCGCGCGGGCGGTGCTCAACGCCGAGCCGGGTCGCGTCAGCGGCAATCTCGTCACCAGCCGCAAGGGCTCGATGGTCGTGGATTTCGAGGTCGAGGGCGTCGCCGCCCATGCGGGCATCAACCACGCGGCCGGCGCCAGCGCCATCGGGGCGCTGGCCCGCAAAATCCTCGCGCTGCATGGCCTGACCGACCCCACTACCGGCACCACCGCCAACGTGGGCGTGGTGCACGGCGGCATCGTGCCCAACATGGTGGCGCCGCATGCCAAGGCCGAGCTGGACATGCGCTTCACGTCGGAAACGGACCCGGAGGAACTGCTCGCGAAGGTGCGCGCCATCGTCGAGGAAGAGTCCCTGCCGCGCACCAAGGGGCGCATCACCGAAACGCGCCGCACGCTGCCCATGAAGCCCACGCCCGACGAGCTGCTGGCGCTCTACCAGCGCGGTGCCAGGGCCCTGGGCTTCGAGGTGACGGGAGAGTTCACCGGCGGCGCGGCCGACAGTGGCCTGACCGCCTCGGTGGGCGCCCCCACGCTGTGCGGCACCGGGCCCGTGGGCGGACACGCGCACACCGAGCGCGAGTACTGCGAACTCGCCACCTTCGTGCCGCGCGCCCAGGCCGTGGCGCTGGCCATCCTGGACCACCCCTGATTTCTTCCATCGATCCATGTCACGCAAGACTTCGAGAGCAGATTCCATGCATCCCACACGACCCACTCGCCGCCACATCCTCAACGCCGGTCTCGGGCTGAGCCTGGCGGGCCTGGCCCCGCTCGCGGCGCACGCCGATGACAAGTACCCATCGCGTCCCATCACGCTCGTGGTTCCATTCCCTCCCGGCGGGTCGGTCGACATCATGGCGCGCCACTATTCCGAGCCGCTGTCGAGCGCGCTGGGCGTGCCCATCGTGGTGGAGAACCGCGCCGGCGCGGGTGGCTCAGTGGCATCGCAGATGGTGGCGCGGGCCAAGCCTGACGGCTACACGCTGGTGGTGTCGTCGCAAAGCAGCCACCTCGCCAACCCGCTAACGCAGCCCAAGGTGGGCTACGATCCCATCAAGGACTTCGAGAACATCGCCATCCTGGGCCGGCAGCCCAATGCGCTGGTGGTGCATTCGAGCCTGCCGATCAAGACTTTCAAGGAATTCATCGACTACGCGAAGAAGAACCCCGGCAAGCTCAACTACGGCAGCGGCGGGGTGGGCAGCATGGGCCAGCTCAATGTGGAGATGCTCAAGGCCGCGACGGGCGTGTTCACCACGCACATTCCCTACCGCGGCGGCACGCCGCTGATCACCGCGGTGCTGGGCAACGAAGTGCAGTTCATCCTCGACAACTTGGTCATCATGTTGCCGCACGTCCAGGCGGGCAAGGTGCGCGCCCTGGCGGTGGCGGCCGACCAGCGCCTGCCGCAACTGCCCGACGTGCCCACCATGGCCGAAGTGGGCTACCCCCAGCTCAACCTCACTTCATGGACAGGACTGGCTGCCCCAGGCGGCACGCCGGACGCCGTCGTGCAGACGCTGTACAAGGCCGTGCGCCGGGCGGCCACGTCGCCGGCCATGCTGGCAAGCCTCAAGGAACGCGGCGTGATCGCGCCCGAGGAGATGACGCCCGCCGGCTTCGAGAAGATGATGTCCGAGCGCCTCGTGAAGTTCGGCGAGGTGGTGCGCAAGGCGGGGATCACCGCCGAGTAGCAAGCCGCCGCCGCTGCTGCAAACGTGGTCGGCGCGTGGGGCGCGTCACCGGGATGCCGACGCCCTCACGTCCATCGAGGAGCGCAGCTTTGCACCGGCGGGCGCCGGCTCCGCACTCGACACCTACCTGGCCAGCATCGGCGCGAGCCAGCCGCTTGATGCAGCTGGCCGAAGCGGCGGCGACTTCCCCGTCAGCTTGAACCCCACGAGTATGAGCAGTACGACTTGACGCCCGTAGCTCGACGCGTATCTAGCCACGGCCGAGCGCCCGCCGCGCGTGCAGCAGCTCGGGGCGGGTGCTGTCGGCGGTCTTGGTGAGTGCAAGGACCTTCCGGTAGTACGCGCGTGCGCTGGCCTTGTCGCCTAGGTCTTCGGCCGAGCGGGCCGCGCCGAGGGTGGCACGCAGCCGGTTCGGCTCGCGCTGCAGCACCGACTCGAATTCTTTCAACGCGTCGGCCGGCTTGTCCTGGTCGAGCAGCACATTGGCCAGCACCTCGCGCGCCGGAACGATCGGACCCGGCGTCACGACATGTTTCTCGGTCGCGTCTTCACGCGCAGCGGCCTTGCGCAGGATGTCGACGCCTTCATCGACCCGGCCCTCGGCCCGCGCCGCCAGGCCGCGCACGATGTCGGCCTGGATGTCGATCTGGTCGGCCCAGTAGGCGATCTTCAGCGCCGTGGCCGCGTCGCGCAGTTGATGCAGGCGCGCCAGTTCGACCTGGACGCGCGCCGAATCCTTCAACATGGCGGCACCGATCCCGCGCGCGAACGCATGCACGGCCTCGGCTTGCGGGTACTTCTCCCAGGGATAGGCGCCGGCCGCAGGGGTCAACTTCAGCCCCGCAGCCTCGGACCAGGCGCCGGTTTCGAGCGCTATTCGCGCCGGAATGGCGCTGAAGGCGTAGGCGGCAGCGAGGTGATCGTCGCGCTGCGACTGGCCCTGCGCCTGCGCCTCTTCCATCACTCGGCGCGCGGCGCGATCCTGGCTCTGCTGAAGGTGCGCGTACACCATGTAGTCGAAGGCGTGCAATGAGTTCCAGGTCTTGCCGCCATCCGATTTGGCCGAGGCCTTGTTCGATGCGATCGATTCGCCCCAGGCGCCTATTCGCGTGAAGATGTGTGAGGGCATGTGCTGGGCGTGCGAGGCATCCGGCGCGATCTTGCTGTAGCGGCGCGCCGCGTCGAGCCCGTGCTTGGCGATGGGCGGGTAGTCGTAGCTGTGGATCAGGTAGTGCGCCACGCCAGGATGGTTGGGGCGTGCCTTGTACAGGGGCTCGAGCTGGCGTGCGGCGCGCAACTGGTTGGCGTAGCTCTTGTCGGTCGGATCGAAGTTGGCCGACAGCACCAGCGAGTGCAGGATCAACGCCTCGTGGTCTTCGGGATAGCGCTGGGCTACCTTCTCGAGCTCGTCTTCCAGCGCCTTGGCGCGCGTCTTGTGGTTGAGCTTGTCGTGGTCGCGATAGAAGGCCGTCAGCGCGGCGACGTAGTCGCGCTCGCGTTCGCTCTTGAGGCCGGTGGCGCGGGCGGCGTCAAGGGCCGCACTGCCGTCGGCCAGCTTCTTCGCCGAAACCGAGCCCGGCCAGGTGAAGGGGATGTCCAGCAGCGCCAGGGCCCGCACGAAATGCGCCATCCCGCAGTCCGGGTCGGCCTTCAGCGCCCGTTCGAGCGGCACCTGGGTCTGAGGAAAGGCGAAGGAGTGGTAGTAGGCCATCGCCAGATCGATCTCCTTCTGTGCCAGCGCATTGCACTCGACCTTGAAGTGCACGCTGCCTAGGCGCTCCGGGCGGGGCGCAGGGTGTCGGTGCTGCGCTGTCGCCAGGGTGGTTGCGGCGATGCCGAGCAGGCAGGCCAGCGCCCATGCGGTGCGAGTCGGGTGGTTCGTATGCCGAAGCTTCTCGCTTTTCAGCGCCCCGGCGTCCGATTGCGGTGACGACGCGGACGACATCCGGCTTTCGATCGTGGCGTCATGCAGAGTTGTGAGTTGAACTGTCATGGTTTAACTCCTTCGGTCACCTGTGCGGCTCCTAGCATGCGCCTGAAGCGGTGTCTTGGCTAGTTCAGAATCTGAACCGATCAGGCTACGGCGCAGCGAACGGTGGAGCGCGCCTGCTTGGCGTTTTCGACGCCCAAAGCAAAGGCCGCATGAAACTGGAACGCGACCCGGACGATACCGACGGATAGCCCTTGTGCACTGGTACCCAGCGGCGACGGCACGCACCGAGGACTACATCCAGTCCGCCGTCAAGATCGACGTGCGCGCGAAGTCGGCCCTCGATCTGCACGAGGTTGTCCTGCGCGAGTACTCAACGATGGACAGTAGATCGGCGCGAGGCCGCATCGCGCCATTCAAGTTCGAGCACGTCGATTCTTGGCAATCAGGTCCCGTGCTTCAGCCATGACTTGCTTGTGAGAGACCGTTGGACGGGAGTCTTCGCCTCCTGGACCTTCGCGCGAAACCACGCGGAAGTCCCCCCACGTTGTTGGATGCGCGCGTGCCCGTGGGCGCGAATAAACCGCCGAGCCTGAAGCTCACGGCGGAGCGCCGGTTGGCGCGCGCCAGTCAACCGGACGATGTACGCAAAGCTGACCTTGCGGCCTGCGGCATCACTGCGGATGACGGCGTCGCGACTTCCGCGCCGGTCGAACAGCTCAATCGACCGATGCGCCCGAAAGCTTCACCACGCGGGACCAGCGCTCGATGTCCCGCTTGAGCTGCGCCGCCAGTTCCTCGGGCGTTCCGGCCACCAGCTCTCCACCGGCGTCCAGAATCTTCTTCTCGATCGCGGGGCTCTTGAGCACCTTCGTGATGGCGCTATGGAGATAGGCCACACGCTCGGGCGGCGTCCCGGCCGGGGCGAAGAATCCGTACCAATCCTCGTAGGTCATGTTCTTCATGCCCAGTTCCTCCAGCGTGGGGACGTTCTTGAAGACACCGACGCGGCGAGGGCTGGTCACCGCAAGCGCACGCACCATGCCCTGCTGGATGTGTCCTGCGACGGAAGAGGTCGAGGTGATCATGACCGCGACCTGCCCCCCCATCAGGTCGGCCAACGCCGGGGCGGCGCCGCGGTACGGCACGTGCGTGAGGGCAATGCCCGCATCCTTCTCCAGCACCACGCCGAGCAGGTGTGACAGGGTGCCGTTGCCCGGGGTGGCGTAGGTCAAGCGCCCCGGGCTCGCCTGGGCTTGCGCGCGCAGGTCGGCGATGGTCTTGAGCGGCGAATTCATGGCCACGACGATCGCCAGTGGCGCCGCGTTGATCTGCGTGATCGGCACGTAGTTCGTGACCGGATCGAACCCGCTCGACCGGTACAGGCTCGGGTTTACGGCCATGGTCGAGACCTGGGACACCAGGACGGTGTAGCCGTCCGCCCTGCTGTCGGCGACGTACTTCGCGCCGATATTTCCCCCGGCGCCTGATTTGTTCTCCGCGACGGCGGGCTGCCCGGTGACCGCCGCCAGCTCATTGCTGACAAGACGCATGTGAAAGTCGTTGCCGCCGCCCGGCGGGAAGGGCGAGACCAAGCGGATCGGTTGGCTGGGAAAGTCACCGGTCTTCGGCAACACCTGCGCGTGGGCCGTCCATGCGCAGGCCAGCCCCGCGACCAGGCAGGCAAGGTGACGAATGGACATTCGGGATCTGCGGCGCATCGGAAGACTCCTGTGGACGGTTGGAAACTCGGAAACCTCGGGAGCCTTCAGGTTGCGAAACGCGTCGCACCGGCAGGCCGCGATGCACCGTGGTCCATGGTGTCGAGACAGCCAATGCGCGTGGCTCCGTGCAGCCGTCTCGCACCTGAAAGCACATGTTCAGGTTGCTGCGCCACTGGGGCGCCGCAACCGCTATGGGACATTCATGATGTCAGTCGGGCCCCGATGGATCGAGCCGGTTTCGAAGCAAATTCGATAAGAATCCCTGATGGATCAGGGAGCCGTCGAAGACGGCGCACGCGGCATCACGGATTGCCGGTCCAGTGCAGGCGAGTTCTGATCTGGTCGAAGACCTGGCGCGTCAGCGGATTGATCACGCGGTTGCGCACATAGAGCCGGTACACCAGTTCCGGCAACGGCGGCAGTCCTTCCATCGGACCGAGGATGCGCAGTCCGCTGTCGAGCTGTTCCACGCCGCGCGCGGTGACGCCGAGACCGGCGCGCAGCGCTGCACGGATGCCGATCAGGCTGCTGGACGTGTAGCGGGTCAGCCAGGCAACGCCGGCGGCATCGAGCGCCTCCTGCGCAAGGCGCCGGAAGATGCTCGGGCCGTCGGCCATGATCAGCGGGATCGGCCGCGCGGGATCATGCACATAGCCGGCCCCGCACAGCCACACGGTGGGCGAGGTGCGCAGCATGACGCCTTCGAGATCGGCATCGAGTCGGTTGGAGATCGCCATGTCGATCTCGCCCCGCTTGAGCGACTCCATCAGGAAGGGGCTGCGACCCACATGGATGTCGAGCTGCAGCTTCGGAGAAGTGCGCACCACCTCTGCCAGAAGGGGCGGCAGCATGGTATCGGCCACGTCGTGCGGCGCTCCGATGCGCAGCGTTCCCTCGAGCCTGCCCTGCTGCAGATGGCGCAGGGCTTCGTCGTTCATGGCCAGCATCTGGCGCGCGTAGACCAGCAGCCGCTCTCCGTGTTCCGTCAAGCGCTTCTGACGCCCCCGCTTCTCGAACAGGGCGTGGCCGATCTGCTCCTCCAGGCGCTGCATCTGCTGCGTCACCGCAGACTGTGTTCGCCCCAGCTGTACCGCTGCGGCCCCGAAGCTTTCGTGGCCCACGATCGCCACCAGGGATCGCAGCAGTTCGAGGTCGAGCGTGCTCATTCATTAATGATACTGATGCTTTTTCTGCGGAGGCTGCGTTGTTCGCCACCAGGGCAAAAGCTAGAGTGGCTCGCGACGCACCCGCGATCCCCCATTCCACGAACGCGTCGAGAAAAGGAGATCTCCCTTGAACGCCGTGACCGCACAACGCAACCAGGCCGTCGCATCGGCCATCGCTGAAATGAAAAATGCTATCGGCGATGCGGAGCCGACACGCCCTGCCCTGGCCGCCGTGCTGGGCTCGCTGCAGGCCATCGCGGCCCGGCCCGAGTTCTGGCAGGCCGCCGATTTCCCGCCTCCCGAGCCCGGCGAGCACCAGGCCCGCTACCTGATCGCGGAAGATGATGACCAGAGCTACGCGCTCTATCTGAACGTGATGCGCCCGGGAAAGCGCATCGTGCCGCACAACCACACAACCTGGGCGTGCATCGCGGCGGTCGAAGGCACCGAAGTCAACCGCGTCTACGAACGCACGGACGACGCTTCGGTGCCGGGCGTGGGCACGCTGCGCGAAACGGGCCGCATCCTGGTGGAGCCGGGCCACGGCATCGCTCTGATGCCCGAGGACATCCACTCGGTGCAGATCGAGGGCGAGCAGGTCATCCGCCACCTCCACATGTACGGGCGTGCGCTGGAGACGCTGACGCAGCGCACCAGCTACGACCTGGAGAAGGGCACCTGCCAGATCATGGGCATCGGCGTGCAGACGCGCCGCTGACCGGCTGCTTTGCCGTCCTCATCCACCGGCGGCTGCGCTGCGGCGTAGCCGCGCCTCCGTCCTCTTCACGCTTCCCATGACGATCGAACGCATCGCCCCTTCCCTGCTCAAGTCCTGGCTCCACGACGGCGAGGAAACCGCCCTGCTCGACGTGCGCGAGCACGGCCAGTACGGCGAGGCCCACCTGTTCCATGCCACGCCCCTGCCGTACAGCCGCCTGGAGCTGGAAGTGCGGCGCCTGGTGCCGCGGCTGGATGTCCGCACCGTGGTGTATGACGACGGCGGCGAAGACGGCGCCGGCGTGGCCATGCGCGCGGCGGCACGGCTGTCGGCCCTTGGCTATCGCCACGTCCGCGTGTTGGGCGGCGGGGCGCTGGGCTGGCAGTCCGCTGGCTACGTGCTGTTCGCGGGCGTGAATCTGCCCTCCAAGACCTTCGGCGAGTTGGCCGAGAAGGCCTATCACACGCCCCGGGTGAGTGCGCCGCAGCTGGCGGCCATGATCGCGGGGCCCACGCCGGTGGTGGTGCTGGACGGCCGCCCCGTCTCGGAGTTCAGGAAGATGAACATTCCGACAGCCACTTGCTGTCCCAACGGCGAGCTGGCGTACCGCGTGCGGTCCCTCGTGCCCGATGACACCACCCCCATCGTGATCAACTGCGCCGGGCGCACCCGCTCGATCATCGGTGCGCAGACGCTCATCAACCTGGGCATTCCCAATCCCGTCTATGCGCTGGAGAACGGCACCCAGGGCTGGGTCCTCGCGGACCAGGCCCTGGAGCACGGCGGCACCCGGCGCTACCCTGACGGCTCCGGGAACCCGGTCTTGCGAGATGCGGCGCAGCAACTGGCCGCGCGGTTCGACGTTCCGACCGTGAGCGCGGCCACCGTGCGGGCATGGTCCGGGGACAGCAGCCGCACGCTCTTCCTGTGCGACGTGCGCACGCCCGAGGAATTCGCGCGAGGCAGCCTGCCCGGGGCTCAGCACACACCCGGCGGACAGCTGATGCAGGCCTTCGACCAGTACGTAGGCGTGCGCGGCGCCAGGCTCGTGCTGTTCGACGACGACGGCGTGCGCGCGCCGACGGTGGCGAGCTGGCTGCGCCAGATGGGACACGACGCCAACGTGCTCGAAGGCGGCCTGTCCAGCGGCCTGGGGCTGGAAGCACCCGGCGCTCCGGTGCCGCCGCCGCTGGCACGGATCTCCGCCCAGGAACTCGCCGCCCGCCTGGCGCGCGGCGACGTCGCCCTCGTGGATCTTCGTCCCGGCATGGCCTATCGCGCCGGCCATATCGGCGGCGCACGATGGTCCATTCGCCCCCGCCTGGGGGCCGACCTCGCGGACGAAACGCGGCAGATTGTGCTGGTCGCCGATGAGCCCGAACTGGCGGCCTGGGCCATGACCGAATGGCAGACCGCGCACCAGCCCCTGCTGCTGGACGGTGGCATGGCAGCCTGGCAAGCCGCACGATCGGGCGTGGTGGCGACGCCCCGGCAGCCGGGCGATGCGGAGTGCATCGACCACCTCTTCTTCGTTCATGACCGTCATGACGGCAACAAGGAGGCCGCGCGGCGCTACTTGGCCTGGGAGACGGGCCTCGTCGGCCAACTCGACGCGCATGAGCTGGCGTCGTTCCGCCTGCCGACGCGAGCTGCCGCGCCGCACGCGAACATGTGATCGGAGAAACGGCACCATGCCTAAGTCCGGCGCTCCCCCCACCAGCTCACCCCTGGGCTTCCAGACGCGGCTGCTGCACAACGGCAAGGCCCCCGCCTTCGTGGGCGGCGCCGCGGTCAATCCCCCGATCGTCCGGGCCAGCACGGTGCTGTTCGCCAACGCGGCGCAGCAGCGCGAGATGCGTGCACGCCGCTCGCACGAGCGCGTCTTCAGCTATGGCGCGCGCGGCACGCCGACCGCCTTTGCGCTGGAAGATGCCGTGAGCGAACTGGAGGGGGCCTATCGCACCCAGCTGTTCCCCACCGGCCTGGCGGCGATCGGCATGACGCTGCTCGCCTACCTCAGGCCCGGCGACCACGTGCTGATCTCGGATGGCGTCTACCAGCCGGTGCGCCACCTGGCTCGCAGCTTCCTGGAGCCCTACGGCATCGCGTACAGCTTCTTCGCGGCCGACGGCCGCGACGCCGCCGCCCTCCTTCGGCCCAATACGCGCATGGTGTACGTGGAATGTCCTGCCTCGCTCGTCTACGAGATGTGCGACCTGCCCGCGCTCGCCCGCATGGCGCACGACCGGGGTGCGCTGCTCGCCGCCGACAACACGTGGGGATCGGGCTTCCAGTACCAGCCGCTCGCCCTGGGCGCGGACATCTCGATCATGGCCGCCACCAAGTACCTTTCCGGACACTCCGACGTCATGATGGGGACGGTGTCGACCACGCGGGACGCCTGGGAGCCCCTGGCCGATCGCAGCGATGCCTTCGGCATGACGGTGAGCCCGGACGACGCCTGGCTGGTGCTGCGCGGCATGCGCTCGCTGTCGGCTCGCCTCCAGATGCACGAGCGTCACGCCCTGCAGGTGGCGCACTGGCTCCAGTGCCAACCGCAGGTCTGCCGCGTGTTCTGTCCCGCATTGCCGGAGGACCCCGGCCACGCGCTGTGGCAGCGCGATTGCCGCGGCGCGAACGGCCTGGTCTCCTTCGAGTGGCAGCCGGGAACCCGCCCCGAGCAGGTCGACCGGTTCGTCGACGGCCTGTCGCTCTTCGGGCTCGGCGCTTCCTGGGGCGGCTACGAGAGCCTGGTAACGCCCGCCGCCATGACCGAGGCCCGAACGGCCACCGACTGGGGCCAGCGGGGCCCGGTCGTGCGCCTGCACATCGGACTGGAAGATCCTGCGGATCTCCTGGCCGACCTCGAGCGCGGATTCGAAGCGTCGGCGTCTTCCTGACGATGCTCGCTTTGCAAGCGCCAGACCTAGAGGGTGGCTGTCGACGCGGGTGCTTCTACGCAGTGCGCCTGGGCAGCAGCGCGTCCAATTCCTGTTGCCGAGGCATGCCGTCGATCGCGCCTCGGCCGCCCACCGACAGTGCAGCCGCCGCGTTGGCGCGACGCATCGCCGAGGGCAGCAACTCGCCGCGTGCCAGCGCTGCGGCCAGTGCCCCGGTGAAGGTGTCGCCAGCGCCGATGGTGTCGACCACCGGCACGCGATACCCGGGCTCTTGCTGCGGGGACTCGCCGCGCCGATGGAGACGGCAGCCGGCGGCGCCCAGCGTGACCACGATGGCGCCCACGCCGCGCGCGAGCAGCAGCGCCGCTGCATCGTCGACGGATGCCGCGGCCGCGCCGGCCAGGGCGGCCAACTCGCCTTCATTGGGCGTGAGCACGTCGACCAGCGACAGCAGCTCGTCAGACAAGGGCATCGCCGGTGCGGGGTTGAGCAGCGTCAATGCACCGCGGGCACGCGCCTGCCGGAAAGCCTGGAGCGTGCAAGCGAGCGGCACCTCGCACGAGGCCATCACCACCCGGCAGACCGCCATCGTGCCGGCTGCAGCGCGGGCATTCGCGCCGCCGAGGCCGGCACCGGCGCCGCGGAACACGGCGATGGCATTGTCGCCATCGTCGAAAACGTGGATTTGCGCGACGCCGCTGCGCTCGCCTGCGGCGATTTCCACATGACGCACGTCGATGCCCTCGGCGCGCCAGAGGTCGAGCGCCATGCGGCCGAACTCATCATCGCCGATGCGGGCCACGACGGCCACGGCAGCACCCTGCCGCGCCGCGGCCACCGCGGCATTCGAGCCCTTGCCGCCGGGGCTGATTTCGAAGCTGTCCGCCATCAGCGTCTCGCCGCGCGCCAGCGGCCGCGAAATGCGCGACACGAGATCGGCGTTCCAGCTCGCGATGCAAACCACGCTTGCAGCCACGTGTTCAGTCCCGGCCGCGGTCGATGCCGAAGGCGCGCAGCTGCGCCGCCAGTCGTTCGTATTCGGCCGCGTCCAGAGGGACCAGCGGCGGGCGCACGCGCATCCAGCCCGGCGCATCGTCGAGCAGCGCCATCATCCCCTTGAAGGCGGCCGTCAGCCCGTAGCCGCCGAGGATCTGAAGCAGCGCGAGCACACGCTGCTGATCGGCGGCCGGCTCGCCCGAGCCCTTCACCAAGTGCTGCACGAGGCGCGGCATGACGTTGGCGATGCCGCTGACGGCGCCGGCGCTGCCGCGGGCGGCCAGGGTCTGGAGGTCGGGCTCGTTGCCCACCCATACTTGCATCGGCGGCATGAACGCCTCGGCGTAGGCCAGCGAATCCTCGCGCCGGCAGCCACTGTCCTTGAGACCCACGATCGTGTCCGGATACAGCGTCTTCAGCGTCCCGATCACATGGTGGCTCAGCCCCACACCCGACACCTGAGGTATGTGATAGAGCACGATGCGCAGTCGCGCGTCGGCGACGCCGTCGATGATCCAGCGGTAGGCATCGATCACGCCCTGGTCGGACACGCCCTTCAGAAAGAAAGGCGGCAGCAGCAGGCAGCCCCAGGCGCCCTGCTCGGCCGCGTGCCGGGTCAGCGCCAGCGCATCAGGCAGTGCGGCGCAGCTGGTGGAGGCCAGGATGCGCCCCGCCGGTACGCCCCGCGCCACCAAGCCGGTCAACGCGTCCATGCGCTCGGCGACGCTGAAGGACGGCCCTTCGCCGGTGGTGCCGAAGGGCGTGACGCCGGTGCAGCCCGCATCGAGCAGGCGCAGCGCGTGCGAGGCGAAGCGCGGAATGTCGATGTCGAGCTTCGCATCGAGCGGGGTCAGCAGCGCTGGCCAGATGCCGGCATACGGAATGGAAGAGGCGGTGTTCAAGATCAGGACTTTCGCGAATGAGAAGAGACAAGCCAGGGAAGAAATGGGTTTCAGGTTTCGACACCGAACTGCTCGTCGAGCCGCTGGTGGGCCGGCAGGCCGACGATGCGGGTGAAGTCGGCATAGGCGAGCGAGGGCACGTCGCGCGGCGTGCCGTCCTGCCGCAGCCTGGCCAGCGCCTGCTCGACGGCCAGCGCCGCACTGAAGAGCGTGGTCACGGCGTACAGCACCACGGCGAAGCCCATGGCCTGAAGTTCTGCCGCACTCAACGCAGTGGTCTCGTTGCCGTCGACGATGGAGACGATCTTCGGCCCGGGCAGGTGCCGCGCCACTGCCTCCACCTCGGCGATCTTCTTGATGGCGTCAACGAAGACCAGATCGACGCCCGCGTCCTGCCAGCGTCGGGCGCGTGCCAGCGCCTCGTCGATGCCGGCGGCGGGCAATGCGTCGGTGCGCCCGATGATCAGCATCGGGTCGCTGCCGCGCGCGGCCACCGCGCAGCGCAGCCGTCGCTCGTTCTCGCGCGCCTCGATCAGCCGGATGCCAGCCATCTGCCCGCAGCGCTTCGGCGCCACCTGGTCCTCGAGGTGGATGGCAGCCACGCCGGACTGGACGTACTCGCGCACGGTGCGCTCGATGTTCGACGGTCCGCCGTAGCCGGTATCGGCATCGGCGATCACCGGCACGCCGACCGCACGCACCATGTCACGCGCGTGGCCGGTCATCTCGGTCTGAGTCAAGAGGCCGATGTCGGGCTGGCCCAGGCGCGAGGCGGTGGCGCCGAAGCCGGTCATATAGATGGCCGGGAAGCCGGCCTGCTCGATCTGCCGCGCGCTCAGCGCGTCGTAGGCGCCGGGCGCCTGAACGATGGAACCGCCTGCGAGCAGCGCCTTCAGCGACAGTGCGGGATGCGGGGCCATCAGCTCATCATCAGGCCGCCGTCGATGTTGATCGACTGGCCCGTCATGTAGTCGGCCGCCGGCGAGGCGAGGAACAGCGCCAGGTCGGCCACATCTGCGGGGGTCTGCGCCCGGCCCATGGGCACGGCGGCCACGCGCTGCTGCCACGCCTGGCCCCGGGGCGCGCCCTGCAGCGCGGTCCAGTCGCGGTCCATGCGCTGCCACATGTCGGTCTCGACCAGCCCGGGGCAGATCGCGTTGACGGTGATCTGCGGTGCGAGAGCGACGGCCGCAGACTGGCCGAGGCTGATCACCGCCGCCTTGCTGGCGCGGTAGTGCGGGATCACCGCCGCGATCGGGCCGGCGCCGCTGCGGCCGGCGATCGAGGCCATCAGCAGGATCTTGCCGCGCGGCCTTCCCTCGCCCAGCGGCGGCTGCGCCAGCATCTGCCGCGCCGCCGCCTGCAGCGTGAGGAACGTGCCCGTCACGTTGACGCCGAGCATGCGGTCCCAGTCGCTCGCGTCCAGCTCGAGGAGCGGCTTGAGCTGCATGATGCCGGCGTTGCAGATCATCACGTCGAGGCGGCCGAACGCCTCGACCGTGCGCCCGACCAGCGCAGCGCAGTCCTCGGCGCGCGTCACGTCGGCCGGCACGCCGAGCGTCTGCAGCTCGTCGGCCGCCGCCGCGCAGGACGCCGCGTCGATGTCGGAGACGACCACGCGCGCGCCCTGCCGGGCGAAGGCCCGCGCCAGCGCGCGGCCGATGCCCTGCCCGGCTCCGGTGACGGCCACCACCGGCCATCCGTTCGCGGCCTGCGTCACGGCGCCGCCTTGCGCTGAAGCGCTTCGCCGGCCACGTAGGTGCGGTTCCACACCGGCGAAATCACCAGTTCGTTGATGCAGACGTGCGGCGGCATCTCGGCGATGAAGCGGATTGTTCGGCCCAGGTCCGCTTCCTGCAGCATGCGCGCCTTCTCGGCCTCGGTCGGCTCGACCGGCCGCTTCTTCAGGATCGGCGTGGCGACTTCGCCCGGGCACAGCGCAGTCGCGCGCAGGCCGTTGACGCACTCCTCGATGTTGAAGGAATGCGTGAGCGCCATCAGCGCGGCCTTGCTGGCGGTGTAGGCCGGTCCGGTCAGGTATTCATAGTGCCAGCCCGCGAAGGAGGCGACGTTGATCACCGTGCCCTCGCGGCGCGCGCGCATGCCCTTGGCCACGGCCAGCGTGCAGTAGGTGGCGCCGTTCAGGTTGACGGCAACCACTTGTTCGAAGGTGGAGGCGTCGGTTTCGCACCAGTAGCGCTTGGGGAAATTGATGCCGGCGCTGTTGACGAGGATGTCGATGCGACCGAGTTCGGCCTCGATCGTCCGCACCACCGCGGCAACGGCCGCGGCGTCCGCCACGTCCAGCGGCTGAGCGGTGATGGCACCGAGCGGCGCGCCCAGGCGCTCGGCGGCCTCGATGGCCGCGTCGAGCTTGGGCGCCTCGCGCCCGGAGATGACGACCCGGCAACCGGCCCGGGCCAGTTCGGTCGCACCGGCCAGCCCGATGCCGCTGCCGCCGCCCGTGACCCAGGCGACCTTTGCTTCAAGACTCATCGTCGGCCCCTTCAACTCAGTTGCCGCGGATGCGCTTGAGCTCGGCGGTGACCATCGTGATCGCTTCGTCGCCGATGGACTTGGCGTGGCGCTCGTAGATCACACTCGAGCGCTCGCGGATGCGCTGCATCTCGGCCGGCGCGATCTCGTTGACCGACATGCCCTTGGCCTTCAGGTTGTCCACGCTGCGCGCTTCCATGGCGCGGTTGGCGCGGCGCTGCTCGTCGCGGCCTTGCAGCGCGCACTCGCGCAGCGTGCCCTGCTCCTGCGGCGACAGCGTGTCCCAGATCTTGCGGGAGAACAGCACCAGCGTGGGGCTGTACGCGTGTTTGGTCAGCGTGAGGTACTTCTGCACCTCGTAGAACTTCATGTTCTCGATGTTGGTGAACGGGTTCTCCTGGCCATCCACCGTCTTGGTCTCGAGCGCCGAGTAGACCTCGGTGAAGGCCATCGGCACCGCATTGCTGCCCAGGGTCTTGAAGGTGTCGAGAAAGATGGTGTTCTGCATTACGCGCATCTTCACGCCGTCAAAATCCTCGATCTTGTTGATCGGCCGCTTCGAATTGGTCGTGTGGCGGAACCCGTTCTCCCACCAGGCGAGATTGACCAGGCCGACCGCTGGCAGCTTGGCGGCGAACCAGTCGCCAACCTTGCCATCGAGCAGTTTGTCGGCCTCGCTGGAGGTGTTGAAGAGGAAGGGCAGATCGAAGACGCCCAGCTCCGGCACGATGGAGACCACCGGCGCGGTCGAGGTGATCACCATCTCGAGCGAGCCCGTGCGCACGCTCTGCGTGCCGGTGAGGTCATTGCCCAATGCACCATCCCAGAAAGGCTGGACCTTCATCTTGCCGCCGCTCTTGTCGAGCGTGCAGGCGCCCATCTTGGCGAGGCCGTTGCCCATCGGGTGCTCCTTGCTCACGCCATTGGAGACGCGGAAGTTGCGCTCCTTGAACTGGGCCTGTACGGCGCCGGCTGCAAAAGCGGCGGCCAGCGCCACGGCAATGAATCGGGAGGGGCGGGAAAGGCGGATCATCATCGTCGGTCTCCTTATGTGTATGAAAAGTCAGCTCAGCCACTTGAGCGGCACCAGCACCAGCGCCGGGAACAGCACCAGCAGCAGCAGCACGATGAGCTCGGCCCAGAGGAAGGGCCAGAGGCCGCGCATCAGATCCCGCATCGAGATCTTCGCCACTCCGCACATCACGTTGAGCACGATGCCCACCGGCGGCGTGATCAGGCCGATGGCGTTGTTCATGATGAACAGCACGCCGAAGTACACCGGGTCGATGCCGGCCTGCTTGACCACCGGCATCAGCACGGGCGTGAGGATCATCAGCGTGGGCGCGAAGTCGAGCGCGGTCCCGACGATCACCACGATGACCATGATCACCAGCATCAAGAGGATCTTGTTGCCCATGAAGGGCTCGAGCATGGCGGCCACCTGCGCCGGCAGCTCGGAGGTGGTGATCAGCCAGGCGGACACCAGCGCCGCCGCGATCAGGAACACCACCACGGCGGTGCTCTTCGCAGCTGCCACCAGCAGGCCGTAGCACTGGCGCACGCTCAGCTCGCGATAGATGAAGGCGCCGAGCACGAAGGCATAGACGCAGGCCGCCACGCCGGCCTCGGTGGGCGTGAAGATGCCGAACTTGAGCCCCCCGATGATCCCCAGCGGCATCAGCAGCGCCCAGATGCCGTCGACCGCGGCGCGGCCGCGCGCGGCCATCGATTGGCGCGGCTGCACCGCCACCTTGTCGCGTCGCGCCACCCACTGCCAGGCAATGACCAGCGACAGGCCCATCATCAGCCCCGGCACGATGCCGGCCAGGAACAGCTTGCCGATCGACACGTTGGCGATGACGCCGAACACGATCAGTCCGATCGACGGCGGGATCACCGGCGCGATCACGCCGCCGGCGGCGATCAGGCCGGCCGAGCGCGGCACGTCGTAGCCGGCCTGGCGCATCATCGGGATCAGCATCGCCCCGATGGCGGCGGCGTCGGCGGCGGCGCTGCCGGAGATCGCCGCCATCACCACAGAAGCAAAGATGGCCACCAGCCCGAGGCCGCCGCGCATGTGGCCGACCCACGCCAGCGCGAAGTTGACGATGCGCCGCGAAATGCCGCCTGCGTTCATCAGCTCGCCCGCCAGGATGAAGAAAGGAATTGCCAGCAGCGGAAAGCTGTCGGCGCCCTCCACCAGCTTCTGCGACAGGATGGTGGTGTCGATCTGGCCTTGGACGACCATCAGTGCGCCGCCGCAGATCAGCAGGGCGAAGGCGATCGGCGCGCCCAGCATCATGGCGCCGAGCAGCGAGATGGTGAACACGGCGAGCGTCATGGCCGGGCTCCAGGATGGACGGCGTCATGCGGCACCTCCTCGCTCTCCGTCACCTGCACCAGTTCGTCGTCGCGCAGTCGGCCGCTGGCGATGCGCCACAGTGCGTGCAACGCATGGGCGCCGATCGCCACGCTGGTCAGGTAGCCGACGCCGAAGACCCAGATCATCGAGATCTCGGTAACCGGCGCCTTGGTGGTGGCATTGACCTCATGCTGCTGCCAGGTGCCCCAGAACAGCATCACGCAGCAAACCAGCACGATCGTCTGACTGGCTGCCAAGCAGGCCAGCTTGCCGCGCCGCGACAGGCGGCTGACGAAGCCGTCCATGCCCAGGTGGGCGCCGTCGCGCATCGCGACAACGGCGCCGATGAAGGTGAGCCAGACAAAGAAGAAGCGCGATAGCTCCTCGGACACCTGGATGCCGGAGTTGAACGCGTATCGCAACACCACATTGCCGAACACCATCAGCACCATGCCCAGCAGCAAGGCAGCGAGCACCGCTTCGATGCCCTTGAACAAGCGGTCGACCAAGACGCGCCCCATGCTCACACCACCTTGCCAGGATTGAGCAGGCCCGTGGGGTCGAGCGCGGCCTTCAGCGTCTTCATCAGCGCGATCTCCTCGGGGCTGCGCGCATGCCCGAGCCAGCGCTTCTTCGCCGTACCGATGCCGTGCTCGGCCGATACCGTGCCGCCGAACTCGCGCACCAGCCCGTAGATGACCTCGTCCATCGCTTCCTTGGGCTGGTGCTCGACCGACAGCCCGGAGACCCATGCCACCAGGTGCAGGTTGCCGTCGCCGATGTGGCCGTAGTAGACGCTCTCGCAGCCGGGGACGCGCGCGGCGAGTGCCGCCTTGCAGGCGCGCACGTAGGCGTCCATGGATTGCACAGGCAGGCCGATGTCATAGGAAACGTGGGCGCCCAGCGTGGGGAAGAACTCCGCGCAGGCGTCGCGCAATGCCCAGAAGGATTGCGTGTCGGTCATCGACTGCGCGACCGCTGCGTCGGCCAGTACGCCCTCCTCCATCTGGCGCTCGAGCCAGCGCTGGAAGCGCGGGCCGTCGATCGCCTCGTCGGTTCCCTGGACCTCGACCAGCACATAGTGTCCGTGCGCTGCGCCACCGGCGAGCGGATCGCGCACGCCCACCCGCTCGGTCACCACCTGCCAGTAGTCCGGCCACATCACCTCGAAGGCCGAGAGCAGCGGCCCCAGTCCGCCGCGCGCGGCGCCCAGCAGCCGCACCACGCCGTCATAGTCCGGCAAGGCGCACAGCGCCGACAACGTGCAGCCCGGCTGGGGATGCAGGCGCAGCACGATGCGGGTGATGACGCCCAGCGTGCCCTCGCTGCCGATGAACAGCTGCTTGAGGTCGTAGCCGGCGTTGTTCTTCAGCATCTTGTTGAGGCTGGTCATCACCGTGCCGTCGGGCAACACCACCTCCAGGCCGAGCACCAGCTCGCGTGCCATGCCGTAGCGGATCACGCGGTTGCCGCCCGCGTTGGTCGAGAGGTTGCCGCCGATGGCGCAGGAGCCGCGCGCGCCGAGGTCGAGGGCGAAGTAGAAGCCGGCCTCGGCCGCCGCTCGCTGCACCACTTCGAGCGGCGTGCCGGCCCACACCGTCATGGTGGCGCTCGCGGGATCGATCTCCTCAATGCCGACCATGCGCTCAAGCGACAGCGCCACCCAGCCGTCCTCCGGCCGCGCGCCACCGCACAGGCCGGTCAAGCCGCCCTGCGGAACCACCGGCAGTCTGGCCTCACGGCACGCCACGAGCGCAGCCGCGACGCCGGCGGCATCCACTGGCCGCACCACCGCCAGCGGACGCGTCGGCGGCTGGGTGCTCCAATCGTTGCGGTTGCGTTGGGGCACCTCGTCACCAAAGAGCACCGCGGAGGCGCCGAGCGCCTCGCGCAGCGCAAGCAACGACGGCGGCACGGCGGTGGAAAGCGCGAGCGTCATGGGATCGTTCGAATACAGATGAATGGATCTGAATTGATCATCTTGTATGTAAGGCACTAGAGCATTAGTATTTCCTCGGGCTACTGCTTGCGCCCGCAGGTCGGCTATAAGCCCCTGGGTACCCCGCCCGACTCCATCAGCCTCCATCCGCCGTGCCTCAATCCAAGCGATTCAAGATCGACGCTCCCAAATCACTCGCGGCCCTAGTGGCACAGCGCCTGCGCGAAGCCATCATCGACGGCGAGTTCGCACTGGGGGAAATGATTCCGGAGGAGTCGCTGGCTACTTCCTTTGGCGTCAGCCGCACGCCGGTGCGCGAAGCGCTGAACCAACTGCAGCTGGCCGGCCTGGTGGTGATTCGGCCGCAACGTGGCAGCTACGTCTTCGAGCCCAGCGAGGCGGACATCGCCGCGATCTGCGAATTCCGCTGCCTGCTGGAGCCGCGCGCGGCCGAGCTCGCCTACCAGAACCGGCGCGAAGCCACTGCCGCCACGCTGCAGGCGGCCATCGACGATATGGAGGCGGCGCGCGCCGCGCGAGACGCGGTGCGCTATGGCCGCGCTGACACGCGGCTACACGAGGCCTTCTTTGAGCACTGCGGCAACCCGTACATGCAGGCTGCCTACGCCACCGCCGCGACCAAGATCGCGGCGTTGCGCACGCACCTGTCGGCCCCGGCCGACGTGCTTCACTCGGCCGGCTTCGAGCAACACTCGAATCTGCTGGCGCTGTTTCGTGCTGGCGACTTCGCCGCCTTCGAAGCGCTGATGCGCGCCCATGTCACTGGCACTCGCAACAGCTACGTCGCCAACCTCAAGGCGCGCGCCGCCGCCTGACGCGGCAATATGGCCTGGGTGTAGGCGGCGTGCCGCTCGGCAACCTGTTCTCCGCCTTGTCGGATGCCGACGCGCAGACGCTCATGCAAGCGGCTCTCGCCGATGGCTGCGTCTGCTTCGACACGGCACCGCACTATGGCAGCGGCCTTTCCGAACATCGCTTTGCCATGGCGCTGCGCCATCGGCGACGCGGGCCGGGCAAAAGGCGCAAAGTACCTCGAGGAGTATTGGTCGTTTGTCCTCGGAAGGCGTGGGTGTGGCGCCTATCCTACTGGCGATGTCGCCACCGGCTCACTGACGCGGGCACGCGAGCGGCATAGTTTGCGCAAACTGACGCGAACGCGCGGCGCCTCCACGGCTTCCCTGCCAGGTCGCGAGGCACTAGCGAGAAAGGATCGGAATGGGACAAGCTCTAACCGATCGGGAAACCGTGGCTGGCGTTCTTGCCCTGCTGGTGCGTGAGCGTTGCGCAACAGCCAGTGGCCGCAAGACTTCGCGCACAGGGCTCCAATCCAGCATTCCGGTGAGCGAGCGCCCTTCGGTGCGACGCGGCCTCGACGCCCTTGTCGAGCGAGGCATTTTGGCGATGAACGGCGAGGACATTGGGTTCACATCGAAGGGGAAAGTGTTCCTTGCCCACGTTCAACGCGCGAACGACATGGCCCCGACGAATTATGAGCAGGACGAAAGCGATCCAGCGGTGCTGGCGCATCTCTTGACGTTGATCGAAGAAGACCCGCGTTTCGAGCCGGGGGGACCCTTGGACGAAGTTCGGATGCTGCCAGCGAGGATTGACGGTTTTCGTAAGGCCCGTAGCTCACGCCTTGGCAAGAAATGGCTCGTGCTCGGCGGCTTGGCCGCTGCCGTGGCCGCGTTCACGGTAATGCGA
>NZ_RWKI01000036.1 GCF_003984645.1 Variovorax sp. MHTC-1 | reverse complement strand
CTGCCTTGCAGCAGAGGGCATCGAGGTGCCAATGTCTGGCGAAGCGAACCATCAGTTCGGAACGCCGGTGTGGCCGGGTCGGCCACGACCGGACGTTCAGGCGCAGGGCAGAATTCGCTATCGGAGGGATGCCAAACGCCAGTGGCGCTCCGCCCGGCCGCGGCCTCTCAAGCCGGCCGAATGCGTCCAGTGGAACGACCACAGTTCCACGAGCGCTCAATTCACGCGGGCATGCGCGACCGCAAGCAATCGGGCAGCTCGCGAAGCAGGCTCAGTCAGGTCTGCAAAGTGGACGGTCTTGTCGACCCCGCATGGCCTCGCAGCCGCTCCATGAGAAGCCGGGCTTCCACAGACAGCTCGGAGCGGGAGCGGAAGCACAACGAGAGAACGCGATGTGCCCAGGTGTCGGAAAGCGGTCGGTGAACGATGCGATGACTATTCTGATCAGGAGCCGCACTGGCCTCCGGTGCGATAACAATGCCGATCCCCGCCGCGACCAATTCCTTGGCGCAGTCGAGGTTGCTGACCTCGCAGCGCTCCCATAGAACGTGGCCCACTGCCATGGCTTCTTCGCGGCATCGATGCAGGATGGGCGCGACGTTGGAGATGCAAACGAAGGGTTGCGCGGCAAGTTCACGAAAGCTCACGGAGGTACCGGTGGAAGCCATCGGATGGTCCTCAGGCAAAAGCACAACCAATCGTTCGTTCTTGCATGGAACTACCTCGAGATCAGTCTTGATCCCTAGATCCCAGATGACACCAATGTCCGCGGACCCCGTCTCGACCGCGAGAACGATTTCGCTGCTCGTCCTTTCCTGAAGCGACAGCTGAATGCGCGGGTAGTCGCGCGCGAACGTGACCAGAGCCTTGGGTAGAAAATCCAAGAAGGCCGAGAGGTTCGCATGGAGGGTGACCTTACCTTCGTAGTCTGGCCGGACATGAGGAAGCTCTTCAATCTGCGTCGCCCGGGCGCTCAAGCGCACGTCTTCAAGACATGCATCCAAGCCGTGAAACAGCAAGCCGATGTGGCTCAGCAAAGTCTTGCCTGCCCGTGTGACTTTCACGCCGCGGCCCCCGCGAAAGAGAAGCTGGACGCCGAAGCGGTCTTCAAGATGAGAAAGGCGACGGCTGATGGCGGATACAGCAATGCCTTCCTTCTCCGCAGCGCGAACCAGGCTCCCTTCTGCGACGACAGCGCAAAAGAGCCTCAGCGACGTGAGGTCAATTCCAAGGTTCAGCCAGTTGTGGTTGAGCTCGGGTGCGGAGGACATATCGGTTTGCCGGAGGTCTGTGCTTCTGGAAGGCGCAGTCCGAATTGTTCCGGTCCAACTACCCCCAACTATAGGCCATCAATGGCAATCGATGCGCTTCGATGAGCTACGAAACTACGGCTCCCGGACGCGTCCCGATCAAGACCTTCTCGAATCGGTCGTCTCAGGGCCCACTTCAATCGCGGGAGCCCCGGCAGTCATTCAACAACAGTCCGGCGTCAGGACCGCACGCCCCACGATTCGACCTTTGGCCAATTCTTCCAACACGGAGTTGACTTTGCCCAGCGGAAACTGGGTAACAAAGTCGGACTTGACGGCACCCGATCGGACGAGGGCCATGAGTTCGTGGAGTTCCCCTAAGTTCCCGACATAGCTGCCCTGGATGGTCACGGCCTTCAACGCGATGAGCGGAAGCGGCCACGCCGATTTCCCGCCGAACAGGCCAACGAGAACGATGTTTCCGCCTTTCCCAACCAATTCGAAGGCAACTGCTGATGTCGCGGTATTCCCGACGCAATCGATCACCGACGCGACCCCAGTTGGAAAGATCGTCGCGGCACGAGAGCGCCAGCCATCCACTCCAACATTCAACGTCGCCATTGCGCCTGCTGCCTCTGCGGCGTCCAGCTTGCACTGGTCGATGTCGGCGATCACCACGCCGGCGCCCCCGAGCGCCCGAATAATCGCGACACCCATCAGGCCGAGTCCTCCTGCGCCGATGATGAGCACTGGAGACTCGAGGATCCGGGAGCCCAGCTTCTTGATAGCGCTGTACATCGTCAGACCCGAGCAGGCCATGGGAGCCGCCTTCTCAACGTCGACGTCGCCGATGTCCACGAGGTATCGCCAGTGAGGCACGACCATATGGGTGGCGTAGCCGCCGTCGCGCCAAGTTCCAAGGAACGCGGGTGTCGCGCAAAGGTTTTCACGTCCGGCGCTGCATGCGGGGCAATTGCCGCAGCCGATCCAGGGATAGATTAACGCGGTGGTGCCGACCAGGGTCGATGGTGCATCGGTGCCGACGGCAACAACTTTGGCTACGACCTCGTGCCCAAGAACCTTGGGCAGTTGCAGTCCTCGCGACGCAAAGTGCAAGGAGTGACCGTCGCCAATGTCGAAGCTGCCTTCCTTGACGTGGAGGTCGGTGTGGCAGACGCCGGCAGCAAGAACTTGGACAAGCAACTGTGTGCCGGTCAGCGCGGGTAGCTCCCATTCGCGCTGCACCAGCGCGTCGCCGAACCTGAGAAGCTGAAATGCTTTCATAACCCTCAGTCGAGCTTGATGCCTTGCTCCTTCACGATGCCCGCCCAGTAGTTGATATCGCTGCGCAGCTTCTTCGCAAAGTCTTCGGGGCTGATGATGATCGGGCCCATGCCCATCTCCTCAATCTTGGCGACCACTTCAGGTGACTGAAGCGCTGTTCGCACCGACTGGGCGTATTTCGCAACAATCTCCTTGGGCGTCGCACTGGGGACCATCAGAGCGATCCAGCCCACGCCCTCGAATCCCTGAAACCCCAGTTCTTTGAAGGTAGGGACGTTCGGCAGGGACTTCAGGCGCGTCTCACCTGTCACTGCAAGGGCGCGAACCCGTCCCGCGACGATCTGAGGCTTGGAAGAACCCAGGTCGATGATTGCAGAGTTGACCTCACCGGCAAGCACTGCTTGAAGCTGAGGGGCGCTCCCTTTGAACGGCACATGCACCATGTCGAGGCTCGCGATCTTGTTGAGCTGAAGCCCTTGCATGTGCGACGTGGTTGCGTTGCCGTTGCTGGCAAAGCTGTAGCTCTTCGGATTTGCCTTCACCAGCTTGACAAAATCAGCCAATGTCTTTGCAGAACTGTCGGCAGGGACGACCAAGGCGTTGGCACTGAGCGCGATGATGGTGACCGGGGTCAGGTCCTTCAACACGTCGTAGGCGAGCTTTGGATATAGGGCAGGTGCCTGCGCAAGGATGGTCGACCCCACCAGCGCCGTGTAGCCGTCGCCTGTGGCTTTGGCGACCACGTCGTTTCCGATCAGCCCGCTGGCACCGGGGCGGTTGTCCACGACGAGAGGCTGCTTCCACTCGTCGCCAACTTTCTTGGCGATCATGCGAGCGAGGATGTCTGATGCACCCCCCGCGCTCGCCGGCACCACGATGCGCACCGGATGATCCGGGAACTCCGCCGCGGTCGCGGGGAACGCGGCGGCGAAGGCCATCGAAACGCCGGCAGCGGCTTGGATTGCAAACTTGAAAATCATCGAGTCTCCTTTATTGCCTTCTAGGCGAGGTTGATGCAGGCGCCTTTGATGACTCTGGCGTCGTCACTGATGAGGAAGCGGATCACATGCGCGATTCCGTCCAGGTCGATCAACTGCTCGTTCCCAGGCATGGCGTCCCGGTTCTCAGGGGTGTCCATTGCGCCGGGTAGCAGACAGTTGACGTTGATGTTGCTTTCGCGAAGCTCTGCGGACATGGACTCGGTGATTCGCTGAACGGCGCTCTTTGACGCGATGTACGCGCCCATTCTCGCGAGTCCCTTCTGCGCGACGCCAGCGCCGATGTTGATGATTGCCCCTGCTCTGCGCTCGCTCATGTAGGGAACGGCGGCTGCCGATACGTTGAGCATTGGCTTCAGGTTGAGGCTAAGCACTCGCTCCCACGTCTCGAGGCTCGTCTCGTGTACAGCCGTTCCGGATGCGAACCCTCCAACGAGATTGCAAACAGCATCGATGCGACCAAAACGGCCGACCACATCGTGTACGACACGCCTGGCTTCCGAAGGGGTGTATGAGATCGGCTTCGAAAGCTGCGACATTCGGGCGGGTGCTCAAGGCCACGCTGCCGGCATCGAGGTGCAAGTCGGCAAGTGCGAGAGAATACGCGCCGACAAGCCCTCGACTCACCGCTCGCCCAAGGTTGCCGCCTGCTCCGGTGATAAGCACGACTTTGCTTTTTGCCATTTCTCTCATGCTTGGGCCACCAGCTTCTTGACGGTGTAAGCGTCGAGACCTTCGATGCCGCCCTCGTAGCCATAGCCGCTGTCCTTGACACCGCCAAAAGGTGTCTCTGGGACGGAGATGGCGAACGTATTGACGCCTAACATGCCAACTTCCAGCCCCTCGGATATGGCGTTAGCCGTGCGGAGAGATTCTGTGAAGGCGTAGCTCGCGAGACCATAGGGGAGGCTGTTGGCGCGGTGGATGACCTCGTCGAGGCTGTCGAAGCGGGCGAATCCGGCGATCGGCCCGAACGGCTCTTCCGTCATCAGACGCGCCGAATCGGCCAGATCCGTCACCACTGTTGGTTGGAAGAAATAGCCGGCTTCGCCTCTCGCAGCGCCGCCTGTCATGACCGTTCCACCTTCCTGGCGCGCCGAGTCCAGGAGGCTTCTCATTGCGTCGACGCGGCGGCCGTTCGCGAGAGGCCCCATCTGTGTCTCAGGATCCAGTCCGTTGCCGGTCTTGATCGCCCCCGCGCGCTGCGTGAAGGCGCCGACGAAGCGGTCAAAGATGCTGGTATGAACATAGAACCGGGTTGGCGAGACGCAGACTTGGCCCGCGTTGCGGAACTTGGCAGCGACGCACATGGAGGCGGCCTTCTCCACATCACAATCATTGAAGACAAGCACCGGGGCATGACCACCCAACTCCATCGTGAGCCGCTTGAGACCGTCGGCGGCAAGTTTCGCCAGATGCTTGCCGACCGCCGTCGAACCCGTGAACGACACCTTGCGGATCGCGGGATCGGCGATGAGCTGCGCTGAAATGTCGTGCGGTGTGCCGAAGACGAGGTTCAGTACGCCCTTCGGCAGACCGGCGTCCTCGAAGGCTTTGACGATCTCCACGCAGGCCCCGGGGGTCTCCTCAGCCGCCTTGATCACCAACGTGCATCCGGCCGCCAAAGCGCCGCCGATCTTGCGGCACGGGGTGACCGCCGGGACGTTCCATGGCGTGAAGGCTGCAACGGGTCCCACTGGCTCCTGCACGACCCGGTAGCTCGTTCCTAGGGTACGCGACGGAACGATGCGTCCGTACAGGCGCATGCCTTCCTCGGCGTACCAGTCCACGATGTCCGCGCTCAGCGCGATTTCCATACGCGACTCGGCAATGGGCTTACCTTGTTCCTGGGTCAGCGTGCCAGCGATGCGTTCGATCCGCTCGCGCATGAGTTGCGCTGCGCCGCGCAGAATCTGACTGCGTTTGTGCGCAGAGGTGGCGCGCCAGATGGGGTAGGCGCTCACTGCCGAGTCGACTGCGCGATGTAGGTCTTGCTCAGTGGCGAACGGAACCTCCGCAATGGGAGTTCCCACGGCGGGGTCGATGACGTCTTTCCCTGGACGAGCGCGCGCGTCCAGCCACTCACCGCCGATATACAGGCCAAGGCGGGGATACGCGGGGGAATTCATGCCGATCAGCTCCAGTGCTCGAAGTCGCGGATCACCATGCCGGCCTTGTGATCGCCGTTGGCTTGCCCCTTGCCGTCCGAGATCTTCTTCCCGTTGACCCACACGCCGAAGACCCCCAGTGGGTCTGTGTGCAACCGGGAGTTGCCGCCTGGCAGATCGTGGACCTTGTATCGCGCACTACGTCCAACGGTTGCCGGATCGAAGAGCAGCAGGTCAGCGAAGTAGCCCTCGGCGATCAGTCCCCGCTTGGGGATGCGGAAGATGCGAGCTGGCTTGGCAGTGAGTTCATGAACGGCCTGCGGCAGAGTCATGATGCCCTTGTCGCGCGTCCAGTGGCCCATCAGGTGCAGCCCAAAGCCCGCGTCACAGATAAAGGTCAGATGTGCGCCAGCGTCCGACAGCGCTACGGAGGCGGCATCGTGAACCAGCAGTTTCTGGATTTCGTCCTCGTCTGAGTTCAACAGCATCGCGGTGAACTCGGTCGCAAGGTTCTCTGCGAGCCCGAGATCGAGCAGGAAGTCCAGGGGGTGCTTTCCTTCCGCTGCGGCGAGTTCTCCGACGTTGCGCTGGTCGTACTTCCTGTGCTGTTCCTGCGTCGTCATCAGCACCTCGATCTTGTGCCAGTCCCCGTTGAACAGGCGGCGGATGCCCGCGGGTGGGTTTTCGATTTCGTTCTTGACGGCGTTGCGGAACTCATTGCTGGCCAGCAACATCTTGAGCTCCTCCCCTTGCAGCTTCATCGCAGGATTCCATGCCTGGATGCCTTCAAATGGATACGCGCCGGCCAGCGTGAAGTCGTAGGTGATGGGGGTGCATGCCACTTGTCCGTACAGCTCGATGCCGCGGGCACGGGCGGCCTTGATCTCATTCAGATCGGAGAGGGCCAGATCCGGCAGTGTGGAGTTATGGAGAATGGCCGCGATCATCATGGGGCAGCCCGCCTCGGCAGCGACCTTCTCCAAGAACGCAACGTTTGCGATGCCGCCCTTAGTGATCATGAAGACGCCCTTGCCGGCTTCGCCCATGGCCTTGACCAGTTCCGTGAACTCGAACTCGTCTGCGATCCGCGACGGCATCGGGATGCCACCCCAGCCGTTGTGCTGTGGCGAGTAGGACGTGGCGAAGCCTATGGCGCCTGCTTTCATGCCGTTTCGAATCAGGTGTGCCATGGCTTCGACTTCGGCCGGCGTGGCAACGCGCTTGGAAGCGTCGTCGCCCAGTACATAGTTGCGTAGCGCCGAGTGGCCAATGAACGCGCCCACGTTCACCGCAACGCCCTGCCGCTCGATCATTGCAAGGTATTCCTCGAACGATTCAAAGTCCCAGTTGATCCCTTCACGGAGCACATCCAAAGACATGCCTTCGACTTGGGTGAGGTTCTTCATCAGAAGCTCGCGGTCGGCTGGCTTGCTCGGTGCGATAGTGAACCCGCAGTTTCCGATCAGCACTGTGGTAACCCCATGTGCGGACGAAGGGGTCACGGTAGGGTCCCACGTGATCTGAGCGTCGTAGTGCGTGTGGGTGTCAATGATGCCCGGCATCAGCGATTTGCCCGTGCCGTCGATAACTTCGGCGGCGTCAAGGCCGAGCGCCCGACCGACTTGGGTGATCTTGCCGTCTTTGACGGCGACATCCGTTCCGTTGATTGATTCGCTGCCCGAACCGTCAAAGAGATTTACGTTTCGGATGATTAGGTCTTGCATCATTTAGCCTCGTCTAAGCTGGTCTCAGAAGTGAGCGTAGAAGTGAATACGACATCGCATTTGCCATGTGGGCAATCCTCGTATTGAGAATCATTCATATTGATTTCGGCGTTCTGATTGTTGCGAGCAAAGCGGATGCTTCGCCGAATGAACACTCACACAGACAGCTTGCGGGAGGGTCGCCGCACCTTCTGACGTTGACCTATTCGCCGGCAAGCCGGCCGGTAGGCTGTTCAGCCTACCGATGCCACTGGTGGCGAAGATTTCTCCGGTTGGTGCCCATTGGTGGGAGGCCGTGCGCGCGAGCGCATGGTGTACCAAGACCACCAGACTGTCGCCGCCGCTTGAATACTCCTCATCTGGGCGATCGAACTCGTCGCCGGAGGGTCAGGTGGCTAACACAAGCCTTCCGCCGGCGACGTTCGTCTCGCCTATGGGAGATCACATTTTCGGCGTCTCAATGTGAAAGGCTCGGCTCGGAACACATGCGTTCACTCAATGGGTAATGGAGGTCAACTCGGATAGTTGGCGGACAGATGCCTCGCGGCCCCCGCCCGACACCTCCCGGCTCGCATGGTCCGGTGCCTTTCCCCGTGCACAGCACCTCGCTGCGTTGCCAACGATGCGGAGGGTCAGAGCGCGTCCAGCTGATCCTGGACGAGAAGCACATGGCGCTCGACACAATGCACTGCACTCTGCTGATCGACACGGGTCATACGACTCTCAACAGAAGCCGTCGTGATGGCCCCCAGTACCGCGCCACTGCTATTGCGCAGCGCGACCCCGATACCGATGACGCCAGGGACGCTGTAGTGACCGATGACCGCGTGTCCTCGCTTTTGCGTTGCGCGCAAGATCGCGCGCAACGTAGAAGCGGTCAGGGTGCCGTACCCGGACAGGCGCGGGGAATTCGCGCTGATGACCTCTTCCTGGTCGGCCACGGGCATCATGGCCAGCATCGCCAAACCGCCCGCACCAACTCCCAGCGGCTGTCTGTTGCCAATCTTTACGGCAAGCACCTGAATCGGATAGCTGCCGATGGCCCTGGCGACGCACAACGAATCCAGGCCTATGCGAATGATGAGGAAGGTACTGTTTCCCGTCTCGGCCGAGATCCCCTCGAGCACTGGCTCACAGATGGCTCGGAGATCAGATCGATCTGCAAACGCCGCCGCCAGCTCTCTGCAGTATTCGCCTAGGACATAGCGCTTGGATCCCGTGGGCCTTCGCAGGAGCTCGAGCTCGATGAGAGCCTGCACCATTCGATGCACGGTGGGCCGCTCAAGGCCGCTGAGCTCCACAAGGTCGGCCATTCTCAACCCGCCGTGTCCATGTGCAGCGACCAGCTTCACCAGGCCCACTGAGCGCTCAAGCGTTTGCGTCCCTTGCAAGCGATCGGCAGGGAGTTTCGGGCCAGTAGTGCGTTGAGTCATTGCCCACGAATCGTAAGCCCGTACGGCCAACCTTGAACGAAAACATCCACATCCTGGACGTTGCATGTCGCGTTGCGTGGGTAGACCGATACGGTTGATGCCCGCGACAGCTGCGCGGTGCAGCCACGGCAACCAACCACCCTATGAAGGAGACCGCAATGAGCGACACCCCCCCCAAGCAAAAGTACTGGCGCACGGCCATCGCGGAGGCGACCCATGACGGCATGGTGATTCGAGGCTACGACGTCCTGAAGGACCTCGTGGGCAAGATCGACTTCGGCGCGCTGGTCTATCTGCTCTATCGCGGCGAACTCCCCAAGGGCAACGAGTCGAAGATCATCAACGCGATCTTCATATGCTCGGCCGAACACGGCATCTCTCCGTCGTCCACAGTCACGCGCTTCATCCAGGCCGCCGGTGTTCCAATCCAATGCTCGGTCGCCGCGGGAGCGATGATGTTTGGCGACATCCATGGTGGCGCTGGCCAGGAATTCTCTCGCTACATCCAAGAACTGGTCAAGGAGAGCAACGACACGGGCCGAGACTACGATGAGGTTGCGCGCGAGTTTGTTCGCAAGCACAAGCGACTGGACGGTTTCGGTCATCCGCAGCATCCGTCCGGCGACCCCCGCGGCAAGGTCCTGTTCGCCCTCTCGGACGAGCTGGGTCTGTCGGGTGACCACATTCGCATGACTCGCGCCCTTGAACGAGCTCTCGTCGCCAAGACGGGGCGCCAGCTTCTTGCGAACATCGACGCCGCGATCGGCGCGATCATCTCGGACATGGGTTTCGACTGGCGCGTTGCCCGTGCATTCATCGTTGTTCCGCGCACCGCTGGTCTGTTCGCCCATGCCTTTGAAGAAGAGGTGCGCGAACCCGGTTGGCGCCAGATCACCCTGGATCAGATCGAGTACGACGGTCCAGCGCTGCGCTCCAACAGCGGAGTAGCTCAATGAGCCTGAGTTCCGCCCTTGATGGGCTCGTCGCGGCCAAATCGGTCGCGGTGATCGGCGCCTCCGACGATCCAAGACGGATCGGCGGGCGGCCTGTCGCATACATGCGGCAGCGTGGCTTCTCCGGTGAAGTTTTGCCGGTGACCCTGTCGCGCAAGACCGTGCAAGGGTTGACAGCGTACGCGAGCGTTGAAGAGCTTCCTTACACCCCGGATACGGCCATCGTCGCCGTTCCCGCAAGCCACGTTCGCGGCGTCATCGATTCGCTGGGCAAGCGGAAAGTTCGCTCTGCGGTGGTCTTCAGCTCCGGCTTCGCGGAGGTCGATGAGGCCGGCAGGAACGCTCAAGACGGGGTCTTGGAAGTTGCCAGAAGCCATGGCATGCGACTGCTCGGGCCCAACACGATGGGGCTTTACAACGATCGCATTGGCTACTATCCCACGTTCTCGACGTCGTTCGAAGGCGGATGGCCGCTCAAGGGGCGGATTGGCATCGCAAGTCAATCGGGCGCGTTCGCTGCACACATCTTCACCTCGGCACGCGAGCGCCGAATCGGCGTCCCGATCTGCATAACCACCGGGAACGAAGCTGACGTAACTGTCGGAGAGGCGATGAAATGGCTGGTCCAAGACGAGGACACGGATGTCATCGCGGTTTATGCGGAAGGTATCCGTGACGCCTCCTCGTTCCTGGAGGCGCTCGAGGCAGCCCACGCAGCGCGCAAGCCCGTCGTCCTGATGAAGACCGGCCGCAGCGCACTCGGTAGCAGCGCCGCTCAGTCTCATACTTCGGCCATTGCCGGCGATGACGAGGTCTTCGACGCTGTCGTGTCGGAGTACGGCGTGGTCCGCGCGACGTCGGCCGAAGAGTTTCTGGATATTGCGCATCTTGCGACGCGCCGGATCTACCCCGTTCAGAACACCCTAGGCGTGCTGACCATCAGCGGAGGCGCTGGGGTGCTCGTCAGCGACGCGTGCGAAGACCTCGGCCTGCGCCTACCCGAGATGCCCCAGGAGGCGCAAGTCCAACTCAAGGAGCTAATCCCCTTCGCCTCGGTCCGGAACCCAGTGGATTGCACAGCGCAGGTTCTGAATGAGCTTCCCACCATAGGCAAGTTCGCCGATGCCATCGCTGGCCAAGGTGGCTACAGGTCGATTCTGAGTTTCTTCACGCAGGCGGGCGGAACCCCCTCGATTGCGCCCGAGCTGCGTCAGCAGATCGCTGCGGCGAGGGATCGCTATCCGGACCGGCTATTTGTGATGTCGCTGATTGGGTCTCCGGAGGTGGAAGGCGCCTTCGAAGCCGAAGGGCTGCTCGTCTTCAGCGATCCAACACGCGCCGTGAAGGCCATCGACGCCATGGGACGCTTCGGAGAAGCGTTCGCTCGCCCGACGCCTAGGCGCGCCCAGCTATCCACGAAAGTCGAGCTGCCCAACGGCGCACTCAACGAGGGACAGACCAAGCTCTGGCTTAAGCAGTTCGGATTGACCTGCGTGCCTGAGCAGGAAGCCATGAATATCGCTCAAGCAGTTGAAGCCGCCGAGGAAATTGGCCTCCCCGTCGTCTTGAAGATTCTTTCGCCCGACATCGCACACAAGTCGGAGATTGGTGGCGTTCTGTTGAACGTGCTCGACGCCGAAGGGGTCCGCTTTGGCTACGACCTGCTGCTGCAACGCGCGAAGCAAACCGCGCCGGCGGCGCGCATCGATGGTGTCCTCGTCGCGAAGCAGATCGAAGGTGCAGTCGAGTGCATCCTGGGCGTGCATCAAGACGCCCTGTTTGGTCCTGTCCTGATGTTCGGGCTTGGCGGGATCTTCGTCGAGGTTCTGAAAGACGTGACCCTGCACCGTTGCCCGCTAGATGAAGCAACCGCCCTGCGAATGATCCGATCGATCCGCGGAGCACCTTTGCTTCAAGGCGCACGCGGCCGACCGCCGATGGACATCGGCGCGCTGGCGATGATGATGGTTCGGCTTTCGCAGCTCGCTGCGGGCGCAGGACCACGGCTGCGCGGCATTGATCTGAACCCCGTACTGGTCCTCCCTGAAGGGGGCGGTTGCCTCGCAGCGGACGCCTTCATCGACCTGGAGCCTGAGGAGGCGTCGAAGCCTTGAACGCGGTTCAGTCCACGCTGACCGCATGGTCAATAAGGAGGACGTCCAACTCGTTCGTAAGAGCGCCGACGACTGCTTCGCCGGCTCGGACGATTCAGCAGAACATCATCGCGAACAACGTCCTCAATCTACCCAACTGACAAAATGACTACGAGACAATCATCTTCTCGATCACGGATGGCCAGGCGTGCATCACGCTGAACCGGCCGAGCCGGCTCAACAGCTTTTCGGAGAGCATGTATGCCGAAATCGCCGATGCAGTCCGACAGGTGTCCGATCCCGCCAATGGCGCACGCATGCTGCTGTTCAGCGGCGCCGGTCGCGCCTTCTGCGCCGGCGTAGGTTTCCTAAAGATGTGGTCATTTTCTCCCTGTGAGATCCCCCAGATTTACAAAAAAAAACCGAGATGTGGTCATTTATGACTAAGAAATCTGGGTTGCGCTCGTTCCAGCAGGGGAAAGGGTTCGGGGGCAGCGCTCAACAAGCCCATTCACAATGATCGAGAAATCCGCCTATGTACTGAGGGTTGATCAGGTGCGCGAGCGAGCCTCTACTCGCTTGGGACGTCGATCGTGCACGCAGATATCGCACACGTGCTCGCGACCAAACGGCCTCCGACTGTCAAATGATTCTGGACCTGCGTGAGGTCTATCTTGATGCAGCACGCTTCTTCTTCGACGGATGGGACCCATAACTGGACCGGCCGGCTTTGCTCCGCTCAGGGTCAGGAAGCAGCAGTTTGGTACTCGTGGCGGGGTGACGGTACCAGCGGCAACACGCTTCCTGTTGCCACTTCCTGCTCGCGAACGCGGGCGAAACTGACGGCTGGGACCCGCGAGAGGGTGCTTGTATCCGCCGCGGCGGTGCGCTACGTGTTTGTGCAACCGGGATACGAGCGGTCACGGGAAAGGTGATCTTCGGCGGCCTGCCGATCGCTCGCCCGCGCGAGACCCGCATACTCCTGTTTTGGGTTTAGTCCGCGGACTCGCTCCGCTCGTGCGTCCTGGCTGCAGCACGACCTTCATTGGTCACCTTCCGCAATACTGCAGGTCCCTGGTACCGGCAGCATCCATCTTCCACAAGCATCGGTGGGATATCAGCCTCTACCAAGGCCGCCGACCTGAGCACCGCCAGCTTCTCGATCTCGTCCTGGTCGCAAACTTTGATAGGGACCTCAGCAGCGCAGAGCTGCGTGAGGAGTGTCATTGGCACGTCTACTTCTCCCGCCATTTCAAAAGTGGCCCATCGAACTCTATGCCATCGGTCCGTTGAGCGCGTGCCAAACGAGAGACATTGAAGCCTTCAGTTCATGGAGACCGTGAAAGTTGTGGCATCAAAAAAACAACGACGGAGGAACATATCCTTGAGCGTGGGCATACGCATGGTCACGGGCGGCGACCGGTACATCGAGACTGCTGCGACGGTGCTGGTTAGGGGACGCCGTCGGCAAGTTGGGCGAGGTGCAGTCGGAAGCTTGGCTCGCCAGTACTGGAGGGCGCAAGTCAGTCCAGGTAGTCAAGAAACATCGGAGTCACTTGCTGGAGAAAGGAGACCTCCGCAGCATCAATGACGCGTGGCTCCAGATCGAAATGGATGAACGTGCCATAGGGTGCCCCGGAAGCACGTGTCAGCAGCCGCCCGTAGTACGACTCAACCAAGCCAACAAAGGGGCGATAGCTGACCAGGGACCTGTCCTTGGAGACGTGACTGGTCGCAAACTCGCCCTGCTCGATCGCGTGCTGGCAGAAGCTCTTCTGCAAGGGGACTGCTTTCAACCAAGTGCGGTATTCAGAGGCACGGTCAAAAACGTGCTCGGCCTTCAATGAATCGCCGCTCAGTTTGTAGATGGCCGTGTATCGGTACTGCGTCCTGTCATTGAGCATCGCTAAAGCATGGCGAATTCCATGGGCACCAAGCGCGCTGCGAACCGCAGCCGCCTGTGCGGGCAAATCAAACTCAGACATCGGGGAATTTCGTTCTAGGCGGCGTGCGCAGGAGGCTCAACTCGAATCGTAGTGACCGAGGAATAGTCGTGCTTGGGTGGGGATATCGAACGTGTGCCCGTAAGTCGGCCGCTTAGAAAAAGAAACGGGTCAGGCACATTCGTCCACAAACACCGGCCTCGAGAACGAAGCGGTGACGAGCCTTCCCGCAACTGCTGCTCTGGTCGAAATGGAGCGCCCTGGATCGCGAGACGCTCACGGCGGGAAGTTCTTTTCCGTCACCGGATCGCTTGGCGGCTCGAAAGTCGGAGTTTCCGCTTTGATTGCGGGCGGTTCTGTGACCTTGAGTGTTGGCATGGGAGCGCTCATTCCTGTGCCCGGAAAGGGGGGGCAGATGAGCTGATTCAGGCAGAAGATGGGGCTTGTACGCGGAGAATACCCATCGAGCAAACCCACGCGCGGCGCGAGCGCGAGACTCATTGCGCTCCGTGTTTTGACCTGGCATCGACGTCGATGACTGTGTGGCATCTCGGGCATGTCGCCTCCAGATTGGCACCTCTATTGACTCGCAGTCGTTGGCTGCAGAAAGGGCACTTAACGATGACCTTCGCTTCAGGCGATGAATCTTGCGATTGCGCGGTGGCGGAACCGTTGCCTGCTAGCGCGTCCTCAAGAGTCAGGGCGAATCGTTCCAGGAATCTGTGAGCACCCCGCCCGTCCGCTGAGCTCAGCGTCGCACTTTTCAACCACATTCCAGCAAGCAAGTACCCATAGCTGGATGCCTCGCCTAGGTAGTTTCGCGCGGCACTACTGATTGCTGCCACATTAGTTTGCAGCTCTCGCCTTTCGTGCTTCTGTGGGCTGCTGCCGGTTTCAAAGACACCTTGTTAAGGTGGAAGATGAAACCGGAGGTGGTTCATGGGAACGAGAAGGCAATTCAGCCGAGAGTTCAAGCTTCCAATAAGTATGCTTTAGCCACCCCGCAATCTGCTCCGGCGACCACTGCAACTGGAGCTTGCCAGTCACGATGCGCGTCAGGGTTTGGTTCTCGGCCAGTTTGCAGCGCTTGGGGCGATGGGCCCGGTCCCAGGCTGCCTGGTCGGCCTGAGTCGCCCGATAGCATCCTTGACCACCGTTGCGCTTGATCTCGCGGCTGACCGTAGAGGGCGCACGCCCGAGGATCGTGGCGATTGCGCGGATCGAAAAGCCAGCCACCACAGCACGCGAGATCTCCTCTCGCTCGGCCAAGGTCAGCGCCAACCTGGAACGGCGAGGCTCCGGCGGGCGTATCCCGCCTGTCTCGGCCAGGATCCGTTGGATCGACGAATGCGATCGATCGAACAGTTGCGCAATCTGGTGAAGCGTCTCACCTTGCTTCCAGCGCTCCCACATGAGCGCCTTCTGGCTGTCCGTGTAGTAGGTCCGCGTTCGATACTTCATCTGCAACACTCCTTCTGCTCACGCAGTTTTTAGTGTGTTGCATCGACCGGTTGAATCCGCAGTGGTCTATCCCGCAACTCACACAGAAGCGGCAACTGGTGCTTCTGCCCAAGCACGAACTTCGTGCATTGACCACGGGCCGCAGTCGCTGCTGGACCGCGTAGGCACCGAGTTACTGTTTCGCATGGCCTTGGGAGAGAGGCAAGTAAGCATGAGCGATCGCTAGTCTTGTAGGCCACCGCACACCGCAGGTAGTCTCAGCGACAAGCTTCACTTTTCGCCGCTTGCGCAACTGCGCCGCACACCCGTCAGGTCTCGATCAACAGCTTGTCCGGCGTGATGGGCAGGTCCCGCACTCGGCGGCCGGTGGCGTTGTAGACCGCGTTAGCGATGGCCGCCGCAACGCTGGTGATGCCGATCTCGCCGACACCCTTGGCTCCCAGGCGGTTGACCTTTGTGTCGGTCTCGGGTGCGAAGACTACCTGCACGTCGCCGATGTCCATATTGACCGGCACGTGATAGTCGGCCAGCGTTCGGGTAACGAAATGACCGCGACGGGCGTCAAGCACCGACTCTTCCATCAACGCGTTGCCGATACCCCATACGATCCCGCCGACCACCTGCGACGCCGCCGTCTTGGGGTTGAGGATCCGACCGGCCGCGATCACCGCCAGGTAGCGTGGCACGCGGACCGTGCCAAGGTCTTCGTCGACCCACACCTCGGCGAAGTTAGCGCCGAAGGCGTAGTGCGAGTAGCTGGCCATGTCCGCTGCCGGCGTGGCGGTGTGGGTGGCGCGCCATCCGTTCAACTGGGCCGCCTGCAGCAGTTCCGCGGCGGTCGGCTCGCGGATGAACCTGAGGCTCGCCTGGTCTCGCAACTGCTGCTTGGCGAGCTCGCAGACTGCCAGGGCCGCGGTGCAGAAGCTGTTCGCGCCCCAGGACCCGCCGGACCCGGGCGTGGGCGGCAGCGCCGAGTCGCCGAGCCTGACTTCGACCTTGTGCAGCGGCAGACCCAGCGTCTCGGCAGCGGTTTGCGCGATCACGGTGTAGCTGCCGGTCCCCAGGTCGGTGGCGCACATTTCCACCACCGCCCGCACGTCGCGGCCGTTTCGCGTGAGCAGAAGGTTGGCCGAAGCGCCGCGGTGCGGTGCGCCGCGCGACGCCGCGCTCATGCCGTAGCCCACCAGCCAGTGGCCTTGCCTTCTGCCGCGCGGCGTCGGACTTCGCCTGCTCCAGCCGAACCTGTCGGCGCCGATCTTCATGCACTCGATCAGCGAACGGCTTGCGAACGGCTTGCCCGTGTCCAGGTCGGTCCCGGTGTCGTTCATCGCCCGCAGCTCCATGGGATCGAGCTTCAGCTTCGCGGCCAGCTCGTCCATGGCCGACTCCAGCGCGAAGCTGCCGGGCGCTTCGCCCGGCGCGCGCGTCCACTTCGGCGTCTGCACATTCAGCCGGAAGACCCGGTGAGTCACCTTCGAGTTCGGAACCTCGTACATCATCCGGGAGATGACGCCCGACTGCTCGACGAACTCCTCGTGCATCGAGGTGTGCGTCAGGATGTCGTGGCCCAGCGCGGTGAGCCTGCCGGCCGCGTCCGCGCCAATGCGCATTCGCTGGCGGTTGTGCTGGCGCAGGCCAACGACCATGAACATCTGCTGGCGCGTGAGCACGTGCTTGACCGGCCGCTTCAGCAGGCGTGCGGCCAGAATCGGAAGCATCGCGTTGTCGCGCGTGAGGATCTTGCAGCCGAAGCCGCCGCCGACGAACGGCGACAGCACTCGCACGTTCTCGCGCGGGATGTCGAAGGTTGCGGCGATCGCAGGCACTGCCTCGACCACCATCTGCAGGGAATGGTGGACCGTCACCCTGTCGCCGTCCCACGCTGCGATGGTGGAATGCGTCTCCATCGGGTGGTGGTGCTCGATCGGCGTGTTGTAGACAGCGTCGATAGTAACCGCCGCGGCCCGAAGACCTTCGTCCAGGTTGCCGCGCTCGGTGTCGGTCTTGTAGCCGGCGTTGACGGTCTTCGGCGCATAGGCGTTCTCCACGTTGGCGTCGAAGCCGATCTTCGGCTCAGCCGCGTCATAGCTGACCTCGATCAGCCGCGCCGCGTGCCGCGCCTGCTCGATCGTCTCGGCCACCACGAAACCGATGAGCTGGCCGTGATGGTGGATCACGGTGTCCTGGAACAGCGGGACGGATCGGCTGAAGCGGTTCTGCGGCGTCTCAGGTGCGGGCAGCGGCATCCTCGGCACGTTCTTGTGCGAGAGCACCAGCAGCACGCCGGGCGCCTGCTCCGCCGCCGCGGTGTCCACGTCGCGCACGCGCCCCGCCGCCACGGTGCTGCTCAGGGCAACGCCGTGCGCCAGTCTGTCGTAGAAGAACTCAGCCGCATAGCGCGCCTGACCGGTCACCTTGAGGCGGCCGTCGACGCGGTCGACCGGCTGCCCGATGAATTGCGTGGTCCTGTTGTTCATGCCGTCATCCGACTCGCCGTTTCGAGCGCGCGCACCATCGCTCGCCTGGCCATCTCGATCTTGAAGCGGTTGTGTTCGAAACCCGTGGCGCCGGCCAGCGCGGCCTCCGCCGCCTGCCGGAACGCCTGCCTGCCGGGCCGCGCGCCCTGCAGCAGCGCCTCGGCCTCGCGCGCGCGCCAAGGCATGTGGGCCACGCTGCCCAGGCACAGGCGCGCCTGCCGGATCCGGTCGCCGTCCATGTCGAGCGCAGCCGCCACGGACACCAGTGCGAAGGCATAGCTGGCCCTGTCGCGCACCTTGAGATAGTGCGAGCGCTGCGCGAATCGCATGCCGTCGCCTGGCAGGTCGATGGCGGTGATCAGCTCGCCGGGTCGGAGATTGGCGTCGAGCTCTGGCGTGTCGCCGGGCAGGCGGTGGAACTCGGTGATCGGAATGGTCCTGCGGCCCGCCGGTCCCTGCAGCTGCACCACGGCGTCCAACGCGTGCAGCGCCTGCGCCATGTCGCCTGGATACGTGGCAATGCACGTTTGGCTGGTGCCCAGGATGGCGTGGCTGCGGTTGAAGCCCTCCAGGGCGCTGCAGCCTGTGCCGGGCTCGCGCTTGTTGCAGGGCTGACTGACGTCGTAGAAATAGGGGCAGCGCGTGCGCTGACGCAGGTTGCCGCCGTTGGTGGCGGCATTGCGCAGCTGGCCCGAGGCGCCGGCAAGGACGGCCTGCGCCACGAGCGGAAAGCTGAGACGCACCAAGCGATGGTCGGCGGTGTCGCTGTTGCGCGCCAGCGCGCCCAGACGCAGGCCGCCGCCGGCCTGCGCTTCGATCGCTGCCAGGGGCAGGCGATTGATGTCGACGAGCCGTTCGGGCGCAGCGACGCCTTCCTTCATCAGGTCGACCAGATTGGTGCCACCGGCCAGGAAGCTCGCCCCCGGCTGGCTGGCCGCCTGGACTGCCGCGTCCGCGTCCGTGGCTCGGGTGAAGACGAAGGGCTTCATGATTGGCTCCTGCGCGAACGCAGCATCAGGCTGACTTCGCGCACAGCGGCCACGATGCCCGGATAGGCGCCGCAGCGGCAGATGTTGCCGGACATGCGCTCGCGGATCTCGTCGTCGCTAAGCTGCACCCGTCCGATACGCCGGACGTCGGTTGTGACGTGGCTGGCCGCGCCCTCGCTGGCCTCGCGCAGCATGCCCACGGCAGAGCAGATCTGCCCCGAGGTGCAATAGCCGCACTGGAAGCCATCGTGCTTGATGAAGGCGGCCTGCATGGGGTGCAGCGTTTCGCCGCGGGCCAGCCCCTCGATCGTTGTGACCTCCGCGCCGTCGTGCGACAGCGCGAGTGCCAAGCACGAGTTGATGCGACGCCCGTCGACGAGCACGGTGCACGCGCCGCATTGACCGTGGTCGCAGCCTTTTTTCGTCCCGGGCAGGGCCATGCGCTCGCGCAGCAGGTCCAGCAGGGTCGTACGCGCGTCGATCTTGAGTGCGTGCGCGGTCCCGTTGACGCGCAGGGCGAGATCAACTTCAACCGATGGCTCTGCGCCAGCAGGCGATTCGGCGGCCGCCGTGACGGGCACGGCAATGGGCGTGCTCGCCAGGATGCCGGCTACGCCGGTCTTGCCGCCGTCAGTCAGGAAGGCCCGGCGCGTCAGCGGGGCTGTGGTTGCCAGATCGTCAGGCGCTGCGTGGGCCTGCCGTTCATCATGCGAAGAGAGAGATGTCATTGGGATTTGCATGGATGCTGGTAATGGGGTCCCGAGCCTCGGTACACTTTTGAAGGCCGGTGCTGCGTGCGATCAGTTGCTGCGTTCGATTCGCTCCGAGGGACAGCCTACTTGTCGAAACCTTGATGCAGGCATCGCTTTTTTCTATATCTGTGAAGGCCTCATGGAGCTGAAGCAACTGCGGTGCTTTGTCATGCTGGCAGAGATAGGCAACATCCGGCGTGCCGCATCGATGCTGGCCATGTCGCAGCCGGCGCTGAGCGTCCGGATCCAGCGGCTCGAAGAACAGCTCGGCTATGCGTTGTTCGACCGGGAGGCCAGGGGTGTCCGGCTCACGGAGCGGGGCACCCGGCTGCTGCGGCACGCGAAGGGCCTCTTGTGGAGCGCCGCGGAAACCGAGGAAGCCGCGCGCGCGATCGGTCGCGGCGCGTTCGACCGCCTTGAAGTCGGCCTGACGCCGATCGCCGCGCTCTCGCTGGTGCCCGACGCGCTACGCGCGTTTTCCGAGGCGCATCCGAACGTGGCGCTCGCCCTGACGGAAGGCGTTTCGAAGGATCTGGAGGAAGCTGTGGCGCACAGACGGCTCGATTTCGCCATCGTCCATCCGCCATCGTCACGCGACGATCTGGTCATGCACGAGCTGATGACTGACAGGTACCTCGCCGTGGTGCCGGTTGCCCATCCGCTGGCGAGCGCACGGTCGGTCAGTGCGGTGGACCTTGCACCGCATCTGCTGATCGGCGTGCGCCGCGACGTCGGCCCGGTGGCCTTTGATCGGATCATCAGCTACTTTTCGCGCGCCGGCCTGTCGGTCCAGATCAGCCAGTGCGCAACCACGTCGATTTCGCTGATCGGCCTGGTGGCCGCAGGGGCGGGCGTCGGACTGGTCGTGGAGTCGTTGCGTTGCATTGCGCGCCCGGACATCCGTTTCGTGGCACTCGAGGACGGGGCGCCGAACCTGGCCTATTCGCTCTGCCACCGCCCTGATCTGCCCGTGGCGCTGCAGCACGCCGTGCTGGCCGCGGTCAAAGGGGCCGTGGAAGGGCGAGAGGTCCGCCCGAAGTGCTCGTGAGGGCGCCCAATGCGCCGTCATCAGGCCCAAGCTTCCTCGCGCCCAGATGCGGCCGTCCACACGGCCTCGGCCAGTAGCAGACCTTCGACATAGCCCTCCAGTTCAACGCAGATGACCAACATGGAAAAACGTCGCGTGAGGCCGTTCACAAGGAAGAGATCTTGGCTGTCTCTCCTTATTGGCAGCATCTCCTTTTGGCTGCTTGCTGCGGGCGGAATTTGGGCCTACACGGCGGGGGCTATCACCAAGTCGCCTTGGGGGTGGGTCGGCTTGTTCTGTCTTTTTCCGTTCGTTGTCTGGATATGCGACCGAGACCTGTTTGGCACGGCGAAGGACGAGCGCCGCCGGCCGAATGACGACTCCTCAGCAGCTGGTCAAAGAGCCTGTGTGGCAGGATGCGGGCCAGAACCGGCCGGTCGGCCGCGCTGCTGAATTCGCTGAGGAGCGGGCATTCGAGGCGCGCACATCGGTAGCCATGGAGGCGCTGGCCGTGCCGTTAATTCCCTCACAATGTCTGGCTACCCGTTAGGAATCTTCATGTCCCTGGAAACTTGGCTGCTGTACGTCGTCGCTGTCTTCGTGTTGACTGTCACGCCCGGTCCGAGCGTTCTGATGTGCGTTACCAACGCAGTGAATCATGGGCTCCAACGCACGTTCTTTTCAGCCATTGGCAGCGTCACCGCCGTCGTTGGCATCATGGCCTGCTCCGCTGTCGGGGTGGGTGCCGTTCTCGCCGCGTCTGAGACGCTCTTTCACGCAGTCAAGTGGTTCGGCGTCGGCTACCTGCTGTACATCGGTATCGCGACGCTGCGCTCCACGACGACCAGTTTCGACATTCCTTCCGGCACGGCCAGCCGCTCCAGCAGGAAGGCGCTCTACGCGAAGGGCTTCCTGGTGGGGGCAAGCAATCCGAAGGCGTTGCTTTTCTTCACCGCGTTCTTCCCGCAGTTCATCAATCCGGCTGCGCCTCAGCTGTACCAGTTCGCCATCCTTGGTGGCACCTTCGTCTTCTTCGAGTTGTTCTGGCTCATGTCCTATGCGGCGTTCGCTTCGCGCCTCTCTCCGTGGTTGCGAGTCAAGGGTAGGGCAAAGGCCTTCAACCAGTTATCGGGGGTCACTTTCATCGGCGCGGGCGCTCTTCTGGCCACCGTCAAGCGCGCGACCAAAGACGGGTAGGCCACGCTTACGGAAACCCGAATTCGGCCAGGACCGGTCGTTCGCGAACGGAGCAGAATTCGATCGACTGCCGTCACTCACACAACCAGGCCATATGACGCTCGACGCATTCGACGAGGGGCTTGAGCACCGGAACGTCGTGCCTTACGACCCTGCCTACAGCGACGTCTTCTCCAAGGTGCAGGCGTATGCGAGGTCGCACCTGCAAAAAATCGAACTGGTGCATATTGGCAGTACGGCTGTCGTCGGTCTGCGCGGCAAGCCCATGATCGACATTGCGGCAATTACGAGCCGCGAGGATCTTCGAGCCGAGCAACGCACCTTTGAGCTCGCGGGCTTCCACCGTCGGGAAGTTTGGGTGGATAGGGATGAGAAGCCCTACGTCTGCGCTTCCGTCTTGCATGATGGGCGGCGATTCAACATCAACGTGCACATCTGCCACCGCGGAGACCCAGTGCACAAGGACTCCCTGGCTTTCATGGGCATCCTCAACCGTCGCCCGGATCTGCGTAGAAGGTACGAGGAAGCCAAGGATCGAGCTCACGCAATAGACCCGGCGAACCCGCAGGTCTACAACAAGGAGAAGGAGGCTGTGATCAAGGAGATCGAGGCCCAGATCTCAACCCGGTGACTCGGTGGGACGACATCATGTGGTTCCTCGATTGCCGACAGGCAGAATGCGGGCCATGAGCCGCCTTACATGACCGGCCGCAACCGGGCAATCTCACCCCACTAGGCTGCGCCAAGCGTGAGCGGCCGTGATTCGCTTCGATAGTTCGGTGGCCCAGAACCGTGGCTGCGACCGATACTCCAAATCCTCGGCTCCGGAGGAACACCATGTCAGCCATCGACTTGCGCGACTCTTTTCTGAGGACTGCGTTGTGCATGCGCCTCGGCGTCGACTTGCCCATCGTGCAGGCACCCATGGCGGGCGGCTGGACCACGCCTGCGCTGGTCGCCGCCGTGTCCAACGCCGGCGGGCTGGGCATGCTCGCCGCGGCGCGCCTTTCGCTGGACCAGCTGCGGGAGCAGATCGACGCGGTGCGGCGACTGAGCGCGCGGCCTTTCGGGGTGAACTTCCTGCTTGCGCCGCCGGACGCCATGCCGTCGGACGTTGCCGGCATGCAGCGCGCGCTCGACGCCGGACGGTCAAGGCTCGGGCTGGCGCCCGGCGCCACCTCGCTGCAGTTGCCGCCTTCGCCGATGAACGCACAGTTCGACCTCGTGTGCCAAGCGGGGGTTCCGGTGGTGAGCTTCGCGATGGGTGACCCAGGACCCTGGGTCGACCGGGCGAAAGCGTCGGGCGCCTTCGTCATGGCTATGGCTACGTCGGTGGCCGACGCATTGCGACTGCAGGCCGCCGGTGTCGATGCGATCGTTGCGCAGGGCAGCGAGGCGGGTGGCCATCGCTCCACGCTCGACCTCCCTTCGGGAGTCGAGGCGCCGCTCGTCGGCTCGCTGGCCCTGGTACCCCAGATGGTGGACGCCTTGCAGGTTCCGGTCGTTGCCGCCGGCGGCATCATGGATAGCCGCGGCGTCCTTGCCGCCCTGGTGCTCGGAGCCCAGGCCGCCCAGCTGGGCAGCAGATTCCTGCTGGCCACTGAAAGCGGCAGCTTCGCGGCCTACCGCCGTCGCCTGATCGAGGCCACCGAAACCGACACCGTGATCACTCGCGCCCTGACAGGCCGGCCGGCGCGGGCCTTCCACAACGAAGCGATCCGGGCGGTGGATGCCACGGCCGCGCCGATCCTAGGGTGGCCCTACCAGGCACTGGCTGCGGATGACATCTATGCCGAGTCAGTCCGGCAGAACGACATCGAATGGGCGCCATTGTTTGAGGGCCAAGGACTTCGAATGGCGCGCGAATGCTCGTCTGCGGCTGAGATAATGGCGTCACTGGAGGCCGGGTTGAGAGAGCAGCTCAAGCGCCTTGTCGGCTCCCCCAGCGTGCGGTCGTTGACGACCTTGACGAAGCCCACCGGACCCGCCTTGAAGGAACAGCTTGGCTTTCCCGAGCTATCGGCCGTCGCGAGAAAGAAGAAATCCTTCGTCGCGATGAACGCGGTATCCAGCGGGTTGAAGGTGTCGTGGAGGTTATGGGTCTCGATGACGTCCGCCAGCCGGCGCGTGTCGAACGCGTCCTGCAACTGGCGCTGTTGGTCGTGATAGATGCTCATGCGGTCCTCCGCTCAGTCAGACAGGGCCGGCGCCGCGGTGGGTTCCGCCGCGGGCGTGGCCTCCGTCATCTCAGCCGCGGGAGATGTGTAGACGACGACGGCTTCCCGCCGGGTCTTGTTCAAGAGCAACTGCGTCACGTCGGGCCGCGAGTAGTGGCCGCTGGGATCGGCGGCCGCCTTGGCCAGTGAGATCAGGCCGAGGTCGGTGTCGGCGACGACGAAACCCCCTTCGGTCTCGGCCAGGTTCGTGCCGAGCGGCGAGCCGTCTGGCCCGTAGATGTGTGCAAAGCCGCCACCGGCGAGCAGCAGGTGCTTCTTCGTCGCATCGGTGCATAGCAGGTCGACCATGGCGTCGCGCGCTCAGGCTGCACCGCCTGAAGATCGCGGGCAAGAACTGGTCGAGATGGTTCTGATTCACGTCCGATCCCCCTCGAGTGTGTTGATCTCCGAACCGAAGCCAGACCCGCGACGCCATCGACCGTGTATCGCATCTGATCAGCGCGGAGGCCGATCCACCGGCGCACGATCGGCGAACCCTTCGCCGAAGTCAAGAAGAAGGGCGAGAGACCAGGGCAGGGCGCTTGGGATCGCGACAGACGCCAGGTGCTCTGCCCGGTGGGTGCAGCGTGGTCACCATCAGGGCGACTGCGAACGCCGAGCACGCACAGGGCAGCCACCAAGCGTGGCGGTACCAGAGAGTTGTTGGTGTCGTGCTCGTGCAGGAGTAGTGAGAGGTGCCGGCAAGAAACCGCCGCGCAGGAATACTTGAACCGTTGAACCACGATGTGTCGCGCGCCGCACACAGGGGGCGGCGTAGCGCGACACTTCTCGAAAAGGCCCTCCGGCAACGATTCACCGGAGGGCCAGGGCAATCACGACGGTAGGAGGAGAGGGAGATCGGTGCCGTGACCGCAGGGACAGTCTCTATACGTGCTCGAACTACTGCGCATCGGTCGAAAGCTTCTTGCGGGGCAGGAGTCGTCCTAACCAGTAAGTTCTCTCCAGCTCGTACTTCACCCGCGCCGACGAGGTGCCGCGTGACTTAAGCCCTGAGGATTTCCATCGGACCGATGCCGGAGTAGACGCTTTCGCCAGTCTTAAGGTCCAGCGCTCGCCAAGCGTGATCTTGGGAGCGCCCGGCTCGAACGGGAGATCGCGTTCCTCATGAACGCCGGGGCCAAGCAAGGACGGCATGCGCAGGTGGATGCAGAGCTTGCGAAGAGGTCATGGTTCTTGGGCATGCCTGGATCCTACGGGGGATGGCCGTCCCGGCCAGCGGTGACAATGACCAGTCTCCTCTCCTGGTATGGCGCGCTGAGGATGGCCGACGGCGCGGGCGCGGACGCAGCGCGCGCGTCGGAAGCTCGCGGGCGATCCGTCGAGGTTCTGTCGCGAGGCCATTCGAGATGGGTTGAGGGGCGGCAGATTCAGCTATTCACTCACGCGAGCGAACCGACGCTTCTCGGATACACAGCCCATAGCACTGCAAAGGCTCGCCACTTGCGCAACAAGGCCGACAAGCTCGAAGCGTTCTGCCTAGTTGTCCGCGCGGCATCGACTGCGGTTGATCAGGCGGGGGTATGCTGGCCCAGCCTGAGGCATGAAGCTTGCGCCCAACCGGTATTGCCATGAGTTCCACACCGCCCCTCCTGCACATCGCTCCCGCGGATCTTGCCGCGACCCTCGAGCGCCTCGCGCCGCGCATGACGGACCTGCTCGGCGCCTTCGTTGCGGCGCCGAGCCAGTC
>NZ_RWKI01000035.1 GCF_003984645.1 Variovorax sp. MHTC-1 | reverse complement strand
ATAGCCAAGCCCTCGTGCGCGGCATTCAGCCATGCGCCAGCAGCATCTCCAGGAAGGTCCGGCTTGTATGCGAGGCGCACTGCCTCAGCGACCAGCTCCTGAATCTCGTTGTCCGGATAGGGCGTGGCATGACAGCACTGCGGACAGTGCGGTGGCTAAACGCTTGCGGGCGGGAGTGTGAGAGGCTCGATCGGCACGAACATCGGCCACCCGACCTGGGCCGTCAGAGCAGTTGCCGACGAAGCTCGCCGAAGGGATGTGCGAGCCCTCGACGGGGGCGTAGCGCACGCATCGGTGATGCAGCTCGCACAGCACCCCCAGGCACGGGCGCAGCGCGTCTTCCACCTTCCGACGCTGTCCATCGTCGCCAAGGACGCAACACCTTGGCGTTGCGCAGCAATGACTTGGAGCAGATCCGCCAGTTCACTTTGAACGCACTGCGCGGCACAGTTGGAATTTCGGGGTGGTCTTTTCATCCATTTTCCGGGCCTCGAAAGCAGGTCACGAGCCACGGCCGCCTGCCAAACACCCGGTTAGGGCTGCGGGTCCTCCCCCTTCCTCCTCAAAGCTGACATCTGTCGCATCTGGCCAGACGGTGCATGCTTGATGGCAACTGCGCCGGCCTCGAGGGGCCGGCGTTCGATCGTCGACGTGGATGTCAGCTTCGGCCACCCGTGTCGACCGCCCGCGAAGCTTTTTGGCCTCACCTCAGATCACGATAAGCAAGCTTTGATGAGGGGCAGCTTGGGGCTGCAAGGCAGGTCAGCATGGCGGCGTACTCTCCGTAGCGGTATGCCTACGTTTGGAGACTTGGCGAGCGGCGATGCTGCGTCCCGATCTCGTAGTTGTAGGCAAAAGCCAAGAGCTCAGGTTCGCTCCAAAGCCTTCCCACGAAAATCAGAGCGAACGGCGAACCGGAGCCGTAGTAGCCCGCGGGTACCGTGACACCCGGCACGCCGGCGATGTTGATTTCGCCGACTGTCGTTTCCTGGATGGTCTGCCCCTGCCCGGCCAGCGGCAACTCCTCTCGCATCTGCGGAAAGACCAACGCGTCGAGTTGCTGCCGCTCGAAAACCTCCTCGATGATTCGAAGGTACGCTTCCTTCAACGCAATGAAATCGGAGAGGTCCGGCGGCACCGTGGGCGATTGCAACGAAGCGACGAACTGCGGCAGCGTATGCATAAAGTTGAGCACACCGCCTGGGGCAAAAGCGGACTGGTTCGCGGTGGCAGCAGCGAATTCACTGAAGTTCCGCAGAGCCGCGTCAGGTCCCAAACGCTCGAGGTACTTGTGCAGGTCATACGGAACGGACTCCATGCCGCGCGCATCGAAATTCGGCAGCGGCGCGGTTGGCTTGCGCAGCGCTGCAAAGCCGGAACCGTGGAAAGGATCTTCCACCAGGACCGCACCAAGCTCCGTCAGTTCCCTCTGGGCGCGCTCGTAGAGCCCTTCGGTCTCCGGCGCGAGCGGCTGTTCGCGCCATCCAGCGCCGAAGAGGCCGAGGCGCGCCCCCTTGAGCGCATGCCCACTCAACTTCGACGTGTAGCCCAGCTTGGGCTTCTTACCGACCCCTGCCAACGTCTTCGGGTCTTCCGAGCTGTATCCGGCCAGAACATCGAGGCACAGTGCGGCATCGCGAACGCAACGTGCGATAGGCCCAACGACATCGCGATTGCCGGACAAAGGCATCACCCCTGCATTGGGCACCAGGCCGATGGTCGGCTTGATGCCGACAAGATCTTGTGCCGAGGCCGGATTTTGGATCGATCCACCCGTTTCTTCGGCCAGCCCCAGCACCGCCATGCTCGCGCCGACCGCGGCAGCCGTGCCTGCACTGCTGCCGCCGGGCACCCGATCAGGCGCGACGACGTTCAACGTGGGGCCGGCCCAGCTGTCGTCCGCATGTGTCCCCGTATGGCTCAGGACCGGAACATTGGTCTTGCCGAGGATGATGGCGCCGGCAGCCCGCATGCGCGCAACAACAGGAGAGTCCGTGGCCGGAAAGAGATCCACGCCGCCGGTCTTGCTGTACAGCAACGACCAACCCGCGGTCGTCGGGAATCCGACCATGTCCATCGGGTCCTTGACGACGACGGGGACGCCTGCAAGCGGCCCCAGCGCCTCACCGGCGAGCCGCCGGCGATCGATGCAGCGCGCGTCGTCGATCGCCGCCTCGTTGCTGAAAATGATCGCGTTGTAGCGCCTGTTGTACAGCGCGATCTGCCGAAGGCACGCGCGCGTCAGGCTCTCGGCGGTGAGGACGCCGCTCTGCAGGGCCGCCTGGATCTTTTCCACGGTCAGCGTTGTCAGATCCAAGGCGGCCTCGGCGGGCGCAGCCTCGGTGGTCGAATCGAGAAGGCTCATTTGAACTCCTGGTGAAATGATGCGTTGAGGCGTTGTCCCTGCGAGGACCAGCTCAGAAAGTCATGTGCCGGTCCACGACTTCGTTCGTCAGCCGGGCGATGGGACCGCTCTCGACGATCGATCCCTTCTCGAACATGGCGAAGTGGCTCGCCACGCGCCGGGCGAAGTCGATGTTCTGCTCCACCAGCACCATGGTCATGCCGAACTCGCGGTTCAGGCGGGTGATGGCGGACTCGATCTCTTCGACCACGGAGGGCTGGATGCCTTCGTTCGGCTCGTCGAGCAGCATGACCTTGGGGTGGGCCGCCAGGGCCCGCGCCAGCGCGAGCTGCTGCTGCTGGCCGCCCGACAGCACGCCGCCGGGCCGATGCAGGTTGGCCGCGAGGTACGGGAACAGTTCCAGCGCCAGCGGCGGAATCGCGCCTGGCCCGCGGCCGGTGAACGCGCCCATCAGAATGTTCTGCCGCACGCTGAAGTCCGGAATGATCTCGCGCCCCTGCGGCACGCAGGCGATGCCGCTTCGGGCGCGCATGTGGGTCGGCAAGCCATCGATGCGCACTCCTTCGAGTTCGATCGCGCCGGTCGAGCGCACCATGCTGCCCATCATGGTGCGAAGCAAGGTGGTCTTGCCCATTCCGTTGCGCCCGAGGATCGCCGTGATCTTGCCCGCCGGTATGGACAGGTCCACGTCCTGCAGGGCATGGCTGCGGCCGTAGAAGCCGTTGACATTCGATAGCTTCAGCATGACGAGGCAATTCCGTGAGAGCCAAGGTAGGCTTGCCGCACATGGGGGTCGCGCTCGATCTCCGCCACACTGCCTTCGGCCAGCACGCGGCCGAGATGCAGCACCGTGATGCGCTCGGCGATGTCCCTCACGAATGCCATGTCGTGCTCGACCACCAGGATCGTGTGCCTGCCGCGCAGCACCTTCAGGATCTTTGCGGTCTTGCGCGTTTCCGCCTGCGTCATCCCGGCCGTTGGCTCGTCGAGCAGGATGACCTTTGGACGCTGCGCGATCAGCAAGCCCAGCTCCAGCCACTGCGTGTGGCCGTGGCTCAGGTCCGCTGCCTGCCGCTGCTGCACGCTCTCGAGCCCGGTCAGCGCAAGGATCTCGTCGACGCGGGTCTCGTCCTGTCTGTCGAAGCCCCAGCGCAGGTTGCGAACGATCGACGGCTCCCTGATTGCCGCTACGCACAGGTTCTGTCGCACGCTCAGTTCCCTGAAAACGCTCGGAATCTGAAACTTGCGGCCGATACCGGCGCGCGCCACGCGGTATTCGGGCCAGTTGGTCACGTCGGCGCCGTACAGTTCGATGCGCCCTTCGGAGCTTCGCGTCTTTCCCGAGATGAGGTCCATCAGGGTGGTCTTGCCCGCGCCGTTGGCGCCGAGCAGCACGCGCAGCTCGCCCTCGGCAACCTGCAGCGACACGCCGTCCACCGCCTTGAAGCCCCCGAAACTGACGCCCAGCGATTTCAGTTCTAGTGCCGTAGCGCTCATCGGACACTCCCGAGTTCGCGTGGCGCGGGTCGACTGCTCCACCGCTCGAGCATGTCGTGCGCCCAACCCCCGATCCCCTTCGGCAGGTAGAGCACCACCAGCACGAAGGTCAGGCCCACGATCACGCGCCACGCTTCGACCAGCGACTGCGTTTCGCTGGCCGTCGCCTCAAGCATGTTTATCAGGATGGCGCCGACGCACGCGCCGAGCAGCGACGCACGCCCGCCGACCGCGGCCCACACCACCATGGTGATCGAGAACGCCAGGTCCATGAAGGTAGGCGACGCGAACTCGGCCACCACCACGTAGAGCATGCCGGCGAGCGCCGCGATACCCGCCGACAGCGCGAAGAAGAAGGTCTGGTAGTGCGCCACGTCGAACCCGAGATAGCGGGCGCGCTGCGGATCGCCCGACGTTGCCCGCAGGATCAGCCCCGCGCGCGTGGCCAGCAGCAGCCGCGCACCGACCAGCACCACCGCCAGCGCGCCGGCGATCAGGTAGTAGGTCGACGTGCCGTAGGGATCGAACTCCAGCGCACCGACGCGCAGCCAAGCCAGGTCCGACAACCCGTTGAAGCCGTTGGTCAGCGGCTGGGCATCCACCAGGAGCAGCCGCACCAGCAGCACCAGTGCGAGCGTGATGATCGAGACGAAAACGCCTGCGATGCGCTTGCGGAAAACCACCGCACCCAGCACGAACGCGGCCACTACCGGCAATGCCACGCCCATCAGGATGCCGAACCACTGGTAGCGGAACGGCAACCAAAGGAACGAACCCTGGTTGATGCAGCACAGGTCGATGACGGCACCCGGTTCGGCATTCGACAGCATGAAGTCGGGCACCGGTCCCTGGCCACCGTGCTGAAGGCTCGATGGGCTCGCCATCTTCAGCGACATGGCCAGCATGTAGGCACCGAGGCCGAAGAACAGCCCCTGCCCCAGGTTGAGAATGCCGGCGTAACCCCAGCACATCGCAATGGCGACGCCGAGCATGCCGTAGACCAGGTACTTCGCGAGCCGGTTGAGCCAGAAGCCGTCGAGCACCAGCGGCGCGGTGGCCACCAGGATGAGAAAGATCGCGTAGGCGGCGAAGGTCGCACGCCTGTCCAGTCGGGAAACCATGTCTTATCGTCCTTTGAACGAGAACAACCCCTGCGGGCGGAAGACGATCAGAAGGATCACGAGGCCGAACACGGCGGCGCGCGCCACGATGTCGTTGGTGACGGCGGCGACGATGCCGTTGACCTCGCCGAGCCCAATGGCGGTCACGACGGCACCGAGCAGGCTGCCGACACCGCCCGCGACCACCACGAGGAAGCTGTCGACGACCAGTGCCGTTCCCATGTCGGGCGACACGGTCTTGAAGCCCGCGACCAGCACACCCGTGATGCCCGCCAGCCCCGCGCCGAAGGCGAAGGTCACGGCGTTCACACGCTCGACGTCGATGCCGCAGGCCGCCGCCATGCGCGGGTTGCGGATGATCGCGCGAACCTGCATGCCCATGCGGGTGCGGTAGATCAGCAGCCAGGTGGCCAGCGTCAACACGATCGTGCTCGCGACGATGAACGCGCGGTAAGCATTGACAGATGTGCCGGCAATCTGGAACGCCCCCTGCAGTTCCGCTGGAACGGGCATGTTCTGGAGCCCCGGGCCGAGGCCTTCGATGTGGATGCCAAAGAAGGCCAGGCCGCCCTCGAGCCGCACGAACTGCTGCACAAGAATGGCGACTCCCCACGTCGCGAGCAGGGTGTCGCCCAGCCGTCCGTAGAGGCGGCGCACCACGCAGCGCTCAATGAGGAATCCCAGCAACGCTGTGAGCACGAAGGCAATGGGAATGGCCGCGTACAGGCCCCATCCCAGCCAGATCTGCGTCATGACCGCGGCGTAGGCGCCCACCATGATCATCTCGCCGTGCGCCATGTTCACGACCCCCATGGCGCCGTAGATGATGACGAGCCCGAGCGCGGCCAGAAGAAGGATCGAGCCCACGCTCAGGCCGATCAGAAGTACATCCAGCATGTCGGAAGTTCCTTTCGCGGCGCAGCCCACCGGCGCGCCGACGCGATGAGCCGCAGGGCATCAGATCTTGGCGGCGACCGCGCCCTTGCGCGTGCAGATCAGGTTGATGTCGGTCTCGCCGTACGCCGAGTAAGGAAGCGGGCGGATCGGCTGCGGGCTGGCGTCGACCACCTTGCTCTGGCCATCGGCCTGCCATTGACCGATGCGCGGCGTGACCCACGCGTGCAGGCTGTCGGGATCGATGCGCACCCTGCCGCCCGGCGCATCGAAGGTCTGCCCGCCGATGTTGGCGCGAATCGCATCGGCATTCATGGCCTTGCCGGCCTCGACTGCCTGCTTCCACAGGAAGACCTGGAAGTAGGCGGCCTCCAGCGAGTGGTACGTGACGGCCTTGGGATCGTTCACGAACTTGCGGTAGCGCTCGATGAAGGACTTGTTGGCGGGCGTATCCATCGACATAAAGTACGGCACCGAGGTGTAGCTGCCCGCCGCATATTCGGCACCCATCGCGGCGATCTCGATCTCGCTGGTCACGGTGGCGCAGATCGGCACCGCGGCCTGCGACATGCCCTGGTTCTTGTACTCGCGGTAGAAGGCCACCAGCGAATCACCGACAACGTTCGACAGAACCACATCGGCGCCCGACTCCTTGATCTTGCGCACCATCGTCGCCCACTCGGAATGTCCGAGTTCGAGATACTCGTCGGCCACCCACTTCGCACCCGACTGCTCGATCAGCTTCTTGCTGACCTTGGCCATCTCGCGCGGGTAGACATAGTTCGAACCGACGATAAAGAACTTCTTCTTGCCGAGCTTCTGGGCGATCCATGGAATGTAATTTCCGAGCTGCTGGTTGGCGACGGCGCCGCTGTAGACGACGTTCTTCGAACACTCATAGCCCTCGTAATGCGTCTGGTAGAAAAGCATCGCATTGCGCCGCTCGAAGACTGGCAGCACGGCCTTGCGGCTGGCCGAGGTATGACAGCCGAACACTGTCTCGATGCGGTCGCGCGTCACCAGCTTGGAGGCTTTCTCGTTGAAGGTCTTGGGGTCGGACGCACCGTCCTCCAGCACGACCTCAACCGTGCGTCCCATCACGCCGCCCGTGGCATTGATCTCCGCCACGGCCATGCGCACGGCGTTGGCAAGCATCTTCTCCACGATGGAGAGTCCACCGGTCTGGGAGTACAGAGCACCGACCTTGATGGCGTCGGCCGCGAACGCGGATCGCATCCACGCAGGGCAAGACAGTGCTGCGGCCGATGCGGCCGAGGAGACGAGGAGGCGGCGGCGTGAAGTTGTCAGCATGGCGGAACCTTAAGACGTGGGGCAGCACTGCATGGCTGCCGAATGGTTGATGAACCGTGTCAAGCGATACCAGCCGACGGCACTGTCGGGTGCGGGCAAAAAAAAACCCACCCCGCAGCGGTTGCCTGCGGTGTGGGCTTCATTGCCAGCATCCAGAAAACACACATGGTTCCCTGGAACAACCGCACCAGCGCCTGAAAAATCAAGGGTGGTGCGGCCACTGTGTCAACGAATCCCGCTGACACAGTGCATTCATCCTATCCGGTTAATTTGCGGCTTGCAACAATGTTTCCATGTTGATGATCGAGCTTGCGATCTGCTCCATCGAGAGCCGCTTCGACATCGCTTGCGCACGGATGGCCTGGTAGGCCTCGACCTCGCTGATGCCCTTCGACGCCATGAGGATCGTCTTGGCGCGGCTCATCGCCTGGTCGCTCGTGATCTTCCTGCGCAACTTTCGGTTTTCCTTCACCAGCGCCTGACGCTCCATCCAGATGCTTCGCGCCGCGATCAGGTTGGCGAGCAAGCCGAACGGTTTGATGGGCTTCTGCACGACGGCAAAGGCGCCGCTTTCGAGAACAAGCTGAAGCGTCGTCGGGTCCTCGTAGTTCAAGATCGCGATGACCGTCGGCTCGGGCTTGGGCAACGACCTGAGCAGCGCCTCGATCGCATACCGGGCCTCACCTTCGATGAGCAGAAACAGGACGTCGGCGTTCGACACCAGATTCACCGGCACCGGCCAGACGACGCTGACCATGCACCCGACCCGGCGCAGATGGCTGACCAGGGCATCCCCCTCTTCATCGGGCGGATGTACAACGACGACCTTTAGTTCGGGCAGTTCGCGCAGCAGGGATATCGCCATGGGGCTTCCGATCAGGCTGAATGGCCCGCAAGCGGATCGAACCGGCTCTCGTACATGTAGGGGTCCGGCTTGACGCGGATGCCCGGATCGTCCACCACCTGGAACGTGCCGCTGGCATCGACCCTGGCGACACGCGGCCACAGATAGGTGTGATGGTTCTCCTGATCGATTCTCACCCTGCCCTGCGGCGCATCGAATTCGTGTTCGTGCAGATGCGGCAGCATCATGTCGAGCCGATCATCGCCCGCGCGTTCCAGCGTTTGCGCATAGAGCTTCACCTGGAAATATGCGGCCTCGGCGCAGGCCGTGATCGGCAAGTCGGGACCGAACCGCTTGCGGTACGCGGCCACAAACTTCAGATTCGCAGGGCTCTGCAGCGTCGAGAAGTACGGTGCAGCGGTGACGCTGCCCTCCGCCATTCCTTCAGGCATCTGGGCGATCTCAGCTTCCTGCGTGGACTGGCTCGCAATGGGATGGGTGCGCTGATCGAAACCGGCTTCGCGGTACGCGCCGTAAAAATGCGCGATGCCGTCGCCCACGACGGTCGAATAGACCACATCAGGCCTGGCCGCCTTGATCCGCCGAATCACCTTCGCCATGTCGATGTCGGCGACGCGCAGCGGCACGTACATCTCGTCGAGCACCTCGCCGCCAGCCTGGCGGAACAGGTCCGCGATGATCCGGTTCGACTCGTAGGGGTAGACGTAGTCCGATCCGATCAGGAAGAGCCGCTTGCCGAAGTTCCGCGTCAGGTAGCGCACCAGTTGCACCGAGTTCTGATTGGGTGCAGCGCCGGTGTAGACGCAATTCGGCGAATACTCGAAGCCTTCATAGAGCGTCGGGTAAAACAGCAGCGCGCGATGGGCCTCGACCACCGGAAGCACTGCCTTGCGCGTGCTGGACATGTAGCACCCGAAAATGACCGCCACGCCGTCCTCGTCGCATAACTGCTTCGCCAGCTCGCCACACCGTCTGGGGCGGGATGCAGGATCGTAGATCACCGGTTCGATCGCCCGACCGAGCACGCCACCGCCCTCGTTGATCTCCTCGATCGCCAACAGGGTGGCAGCCTGCTGCGTCCGCTCCACCGCCGCGGTGACGCCCGTCGCTGAGAACAGGACACCAACCCGCCAGGTTCGCGCTGTGAATGTGCTCACGATGACCTTCCAAATAAAAAAAGCTCCCAACGGTCGCGAGTGGACCATTGGGAGCTTCACTGCTCCGAGTTTCATTCAGGCGATGCGCCTGCATCTCCGATGCGCCCACTTTACCAGTACTGTGCGAAGTCTTGAGCCCTGGCTGCTTCCATCGCGTCACTGCCGAGTGTCAGAGCTCGACTGACGGCCTTCTGGCGGCCTTTCGCAAGGGGAATGGCCGATTGCCTCGCGGGCGACGAGTCCCTCAAAACGCCCTCGGCACGGGCATGCCACGGCGCAGCTTCCTAAAGATGGGCGCCGCCGGCGCCCAGCCGTGTCGCGCCCGGGGCGCATGCCCGGTGCACCGTCACGCGATCGGTGCATTTCGCCCCGCCATGAAGCAACGACGCCACCTGCCCAAGGCCGGTGGCGTCGTGCGCGCCACAATTTTTTGACGCCCACCGAACCCAGCATCCATGTCGCTTTCGCCGCGATCTGTCCGCGAAAACCCGATACCTGAGGGCTTACCCCATGGACCGGGCCCGTATGTTGCTTAAGACTGTCATCGGTTGACTGTCGACAGTTCGCAGACAGTTCAACGCCTCCATCCAAACAGCGGCGGCAGGGCTTGGGCCCGCCGCCTGCAAAGGAATACGACATGCAATTGCACGCCGTGGGCAGCAAGGCCCAGACCCCGTCCGACGCCGAGCGCCAGGTGCGCGCGGACCTCGCCGCCGCCTACCGCCTGGTCGCGTACTACGGCATGGACGACAGCATCTACACCCACATCTCGGCGCGAGTGCCGGGCACCGAGGGGCAGTTCCTGATCAACCCCTTCGGAATGCTGTTCAAGGACATCACGGCCTCGTCGCTGGTCAAGATCGATCTCGACGGCCGCATCCTCGACGACTCGCCCTGGGACGTGAACCCGGCCGGCTTCACGATCCACAGCGCGGTGCACGCGGCGCGCCACGACGCGGCCTGCGTGCTGCACACGCACACGGTGGCGGGCGTCGCGGTGTCGTCGCTGGCCGGCGGGCTGCAGCCGTGCAACCAGTGGGCGCTGCAGTTCTACAACCGCGTCGTCTACCACGACTTCGAAGGTATCGCGCTCGACGCCGACGAGCGCGAGCGCCTGGTGGCCGACCTGGGCCCGACGGCGCGCGCGCTGATCCTGCGCAACCACGGCTTGGTCACGCTGGGGCGCACGGTGTCGGAGGCCTTCATCCTGATGCTGAACCTCGAGCGCGCCTGCCGCGTGCAGGTGGCCATCGCCTCGAGCGGGCAGCCGATCTACCCCGTGCCGCCCGAGGTCTGCGAGAAGACCGCGCGCCAGTACGAAAGCGGCGACAGCGTGCGCCAGCCGGGCCAGCCCGACTCGAATGCGCGCGAATGGCGCGCGCTGCTGCAGCGCATCGACCCGCTTCCCGCCACGTCGTTCCGCGACTGAGCGGCGTCGCCGCGGCGCCTCGTTGCGCTTCTTCCGTTCCTGTTCCCTTCCCCACCCGCTCGACAGAGCCACAAGGAGTTACCGCACATGAAACGTCGCAATCTCATCCAGATGGGCGCCGCCTCGGCCGCCGGCTTGACGCTGGCGGGTGTCCCGCTGCACCTGCTGGCGCAGGGCAGGAAGGGTGGCGTGATCAACGCCGTGGTGCAGCCGGAGCCGCCGGGGCTCATGATGGGCATCACGCAGAACGGCCCCACGCAGATGATCGCGGGCAACATCTACGAGGGCCTGCTGCGCTACGACGAGAAGATCAACCCGCTGCCCGGCCTTGCCACCTCGTGGACGTCGAACAAGGAAGGCACGCTGTTCACCTTCAAGCTCAAACCGGGCGTGCTGTGGCACGACGGCAAGCCCTTCACCTCGGCCGACGTGGTGTTCTCGGCCGACGTGTTTCTGCGCAAGACGCATGCGCGCCTGCGGGCCAACCTGGCGTCGGTGGAAAGCATCAAGGCCATCGATCCGCTCACGGTGGAGTTCAAGCTCAAGTACCCGTTCGGCCCCTTCCTCGGCATCTTCGAGGTCGGCAGCATGCCGATGGTGCCCAAGCACGTGTACGAAGGCACCGACTTCGCCACCAACCCGGCCAACGCCACACCCATCGGCACGGGCCCGTTCAAATTCAAGGAATGGGTCAAGGGCTCGTACATCCAGCTCGTCGCCAACGACAAGTACCACGTCAAGGACGTGCCGATGGTCGAGAGCGTCTACTTCCACGTGATTCCCGATGCGGCCTCGCGCGCGGCGGCCTTCGAATCGGGCAAGGTCGACGTGGTGCCGGGCGGCGCGGTCGAGTACTTCGACGTGCTGCGGCTGTCCAAGCTGCCGGGCGCAGCCGTCACGACCAAGGGCTGGGAGTTCTTCGCGCCGCAGTCGTGGCTGTGGATCAACAACCGCAAGGCGCCGATGGACAACGTCAAGTTCCGCCAGGCGCTGATGTACGCGATCGACCGCGAGGCCATGGCCAAGATCGCATGGCAGGGCTTCGCCAAGCCCGCGACCGGTCCGTTCAACAGCAACATCAAGTTCCATAGCACCGACGTCGCCAAGTACCCGCGCAACGTGGCCACCGCCAAGAAGCTGCTCGAAGAAGCCGGCTACAAGGGCGAGACGCTGCGCCTGCTGCCGCTGCCCTATGGCGAGACCTGGACGCGCAGCGCCGAGATCCTGCGCCAGAACCTCGCGCAGGCCGGCATCAAGGTCGAGCTGGTGGCCACCGACGTGGCCGGCTGGAACCAGAAGCTCAACGAGTGGGACTACGACCTCGCCTTCACCTACCTCTACCAGTACGGGGACCCGGCACTGGGCGTGGCACGCAACTACACGACCGCCAACATCGCCAAGGGCTCGCCGTTCAACAACGTCGAGGGCTATTCGAACCCCAAGGTGGACGCGCTGTTCGAGGCCGGCGCGAAAGAGGCCGATCCCGAGAAGCGCAAGGCCATCTACTTGCAGGTGCAGAAAATCCTGCTCGACGAGGTGCCGGTGGCCTGGCTGCACGAGCTCAACTTCCCGACGCTCTACCGCACCAAGATCAGCAATCTCGTCAGCTCCGGCATCGGCCTCAACGACAGCCTGGGCACCGCGAGCATTGCCTGACCCCCCGGCTTGCCCACTTCGTGTGGCAGCGCCACCCCCTTGCAGGGGGCAACACCCTGCGGCCCGGCCAAGCCGGTTCCGCGGTGTTTCTGGAACCTCGCGCGGGAGTTTCGAAGATGTGGAGTACTGAATGAAACGTACGCAGTTCATGCTGGGCCGCGTGATGCAGGGCCTGCTGGCGATCCTGCTGATCGCCACGGTCAACTTCATGCTGGTGCGCGCGGCGCCGGGCGATCCGGTGTCGGTGCTCGCGGGCGAGGCGGGCGCGTCCGACCCGCAGTTCGTAGCACAGCTGCGCGCGCAGTTCGGGCTCGACCAGCCGATCACGACGCAGCTCGCCACCTACGTCGGCAAAGTGGTGCAGCTCGACCTGGGCTTCTCATACCGCCAGCAGCAGCCGGTGCTGGACCTGATCGTGCAGCGGCTGCCGGCCACGCTGCTGCTCACGGGCACCGCGTTCGCACTGTCGCTGCTGTTCGGCATCACGCTCGGAGCGCTGGCCGCGCGGCGCGCCGGCACCTGGGTCGACAGCTCGATCACCGTGGTGGCGCTCATCTTCTACGCCACGCCGCTCTACTGGCTCGCGCTGATGGCGGTGCTGGTGTTCACGGTGCAGCTCGACTGGCTGCCGGGCTTCGGCTTCAGCACCGTGGGCTCCGGCGCCACCGGCCTGGCGCTGGCCTGGGACATCGCCGGGCACCTGGTGCTGCCGGCGCTGACGCTCGCGCTCTTCTACATGGCGGTGTATGCGCGCATGACGCGCGCCGCCATGCTCGAGGTGGCGCAGATGGACTTCGTGAAGACCGCGCGCGCCAAGGGCGTGAAGCCCGGCCGCATCCTGCGCGCGCACGTGCTGCGCAACGCGCTGCTGCCGGTGGTCACGCTCGCGGGCATCCAGGCCGGCGGAATGATCGGCGGCGCGGTGCTGACCGAGACCGTGTTCGCCTGGCCCGGCATCGGCCGCCTGATGTTCGACGCGCTGCTGCAGCGCGACTACAACCTGCTGCTCGGCGCCTTTCTCGTGACCGCGGCCATGGCCGTGCTGTTCAACCTCATTACCGACCTCGTCTACACGCTGGTCGATCCCCGGATAGAGCTATGACCCTGCAAAGTCCATTCTGGCGGCGCTTCTGCCGCAACAAGGGCGCCGTGCTCGGCATGGCCGTGCTGATGCTGGTGGCCGTGGTGGCGATCATCGGGCCGTGGGTCGCGACCAACGATCCGTGGAACATGGTCGAGCAGCCGTTCCTGCGGCCGTGGACCGAGCCCGGCTTCGCGCTCGGCACCGATACGCTGGGCCGCGACATCCTCTCGGGCGTGATTTACGGCGCGCGCATCTCGCTCCTGATCGGGCTGGTGTCCACCGTCGTGGCCCTGCTCATCGGCGTGACGCTCGGCGCCATCGCCGGCTACTTCGGCGGCTGGATCGACGCGGCGCTGATGCGCTTCACCGAGCTGTTCCAGGCCGTGCCGAGCTTCGCGCTCGCCATCGTGCTGGTGGCCATCTTCCAGCCTTCGGTCAATTCGATCGTCGTGGCCATCGCCATCGTCTCGTGGCCGCCGGTGGCGCGGCTGGTGCGCAGCGAGTTCCTCACGCTGCGCCAGCGCGACTTCGTGCAGGCCGCGCTGCTCGCGGGCCAGTCGACGCCGCGCATCATCCTCACGCAGATCCTGCCCAACGCCATGTCGCCCATCATCGTGATGGCCTCGCTCATGACGGCCACGGCCATCCTGCTGGAGTCGAGCCTGAGCTTCCTCGGCCTGGGCGACCCGAACCAGATGAGCTGGGGCTACATGGTGGGCGCCGCGCGCACCGTGCTGCGCCAGGCCTGGTGGATGGCGCTGTTCCCCGGACTGGCCATCGTGCTGACCGTGCTGGCGCTGAACCTGGTGGGCGAAGGCCTCAGCGACGGGCTCAACACGCGACTCGACGGGAGGGGCAAATGAGCGCCACCGTCACGCCCATGAAGCCGGTGCAGCCGGTGCTCGACGTCGTCAAGCTCGGCATCAGCCTGCCCAAGGGCGCGGACCGCGCGCTGGCCGTCGACGGCGCCACGCTGTCGGTGCTGCCGGGCCAGACGCTGTGCGTGGTCGGCGAATCGGGCTCGGGCAAGTCGATGATCGCCAACGCCGTGATGGGCCTGCTGCCGCGCCCGCACGTCGAGCCCGTGGCCGGGCAGATCTTGTTCGAGGGCCGCGACCTGCTGCAGCTCACCGAGCCGCAAATGCGCGAGCTGCGCGGCCGCCGCATCGGCATGGTGTTCCAGGAGCCGATGACCGCGCTGAACCCGGTGATGCGCGTCGGCGAGCAGATCGGCGAAGTCTTCGATGCGCACGGCAGCGTGCCCGCGGCCGAGAAGCGGCGGCGCATCCTGGCCGCGCTGGCCGACGTCGGCCTGCCCGACCCGGAACTGCTGATCGATGCCTATCCGTTCCGCCTCTCGGGCGGTCAGCGCCAGCGCGTGATGATCGCCTGCGCGCTGGTGCTCGAGCCTGTGCTCTTGATCGCCGACGAGCCGACCACCGCGCTCGACGTCACGACGCAGGCGCAGATCCTCGCGCTGATCCGCGAGCTGCAGCAGCGCCGCGGCACGGCGGTGCTGTTCATCACGCACGACTTCGGCGTGGTGTCGGAAATCGCCGACCACGTGGTCGTGATGCAGACCGGCCAGGTGGTCGAGGCCGGGCCGGTGCGCCAGGTGCTCGATGCGCCGCAGCACCCCTACACACGCAAGCTGATCGCCGCGATCCCGACCGGCAACGCCGAGCGCGACACGCCGACCGGCGAGAATGTGCGCGTGCTGCAGGTGCAGGACCTGTGCAAGACCTACACCTCGGGCAACGGCCTCTTCAAGCGCGGCCGCTCGGTGCAGGCCGCGAAGAACGTCAGCTTCGAGCTGCGCCGCGGCGAGACGCTGGGGCTGGTCGGCGAATCGGGCTCGGGCAAGTCGAGCGTGGGCCGCTGCCTGGTGGGGCTCTCGCCGTTCGACAGTGGCCGCATCCTCTTCAAGGGCCGCAGCCTCTCGCAGGGCCCGGCGTTCCGCCGCGAGGCGGCGGGCAGGATCCAGATGGTGTTCCAGGACCCGTACGCATCGCTGAACCCACGCCACCGCGTGGGCGCGGCCATTGCGGGCGGGCCGATCGCGCAGGGCGTGAGCAAGGCCGAAGCCATGGCACACGCGATGGAACTGCTGAAACTCGTGGGCCTGGGCGCCGACGCGGCCGAGCGCTATCCGCACGAGTTCTCGGGCGGGCAGCGCCAGCGCATCGGAATCGCGCGCGCGCTGGCCATGCAGCCCGAGCTGCTGGTGGCCGACGAACCGGTGTCGGCCCTCGACGTGTCGGTGCAGGCGCAAGTGCTTGAACTCTTTGCGCAGGTGCGCGAGCAGTTCCAGCTCGCGATGGTCTTCATCACGCACGACCTGCGCGTGGCCGGCCAGATGTGCGACCACATCGCCGTGATGCAGCGCGGCGAAGTCGTCGAATACGGCGAAACGCACAAGGTGCTCGGCGATCCGAAGCACCCCTACACGCGCAAGCTGATCGAGGCGGTGCCGCGGCTGGTGTCCTCCGCGTCGCCGGCCGAGGCGCTGGTCGCGTGATGGCGCCGCACGACAAAGGCGGCACGCCCTGCGTGGCGATTCTGAGCGCGGTGCTGGACATGGAATACCTCGCCGTGGCTTTCCGCGAAGCCCATCCGGGGATCGACCTGCGCCTGGGCGCGGAGCTCGGCGCACTGGACGAGATCGATGCGGCCGTATGCTGGTTTCCGCCGCATGGTCTGCTCGCGCAGATGCCGAAGCTTCGGCTCGTGCAGTCGCTGGCCGCGGGCATCGAGCACATCACCGCCGATGCGGAGTTGCCGCGCCACTTGCCGCTGTGCCGTATCGTCGACACCGGCATGGCGGCCGGCATGAAGGCCTATGTCTGCTGGGCCGTGGTGCAGCAGCACCGCAGCATGCGGGGCTACGTCGCAAGTTCCGCGGCTCGCCGATGGGAGGAGCAGCCGATCGTGTCGCCGGGCCGCCATCGCGTCGGCATTGCCGGCCTGGGCACCCTGGGCATGGCCTGCGCCGAGGCACTCGCCGCCATCGGCTACCAGGTGCGCGGTTGGAGCCGCAGCGCGAAGGAGGCCTTGCCGGGGGGCGTCGTCGGGTTCCACGGTGCAGCGCAGCTCGACGAATTTCTTGCGGGCTGCGACACGCTGGTGTGCCTATTGCCGCTCACCGCCGAAACGCACGGCTTTCTCGATGCTGCGCTGTTCGCAAAGCTGCCGCACGGCGCACACCTCATCAACGTCGGCCGCGGCGACCATCTGATCGAGGCCGATCTGCAGCCGGCGCTCGATGCGGGCCAGCTCTCGGCAGCCACCCTCGATGCCTTTTCACAGGAGCCGCTGCCGCCGGAGCACCCGTTCTGGGGTGACCCGCGCATCCTCGTCACGCCCCACATCGCGACGCGCACCGACAGCCTCGTCATCGCGCGCCAGACGCTCGACAACCTCGCGTCGGTGCGGCAGGGCCGGCGCCCCGCGAACCAGGTCGACCTGGCGCGCGGCTATTGAACTCCCATCCACCGGAATCGCCCCCATGAACGCCAGCACGCACGCAGAGAACGCCGCCAACGACATCGCCGCGCATCTCCATTCCTTCACCAACCTCGCGACCCATGCGCAGGTCGGCCCGCTGGTGATCCAGCGCGGCGACGGCATTTTCGTGGAGGACGACCAGGGCCGCCGCTATCTCGAGGCGATGTCGGGCCTGTGGTGCGCCTCGCTGGGCTTCAGCAACGCACGCTTGGCCAAGGCCGGCAGCGAGGCGCTGCACGGGCTGCCGTACTACCACACGTTCAATGGCCGCTCCAATCCGGCTGCGATCGCGCTGGCCGAAAAGCTCTTGTCGCTGGCGCCGGTGCCGATGTCGAAGGTGTTCTTCGCCAACTCCGGTTCGGAGGCCAACGACTCCGCGGTCAAGCTGGTCTGGTACTACCACAACGCCCTCGGCAAGCCCGAAAAGAAGAAGATCATCGCGCGCCGCAATGCGTACCACGGCGTCACCGTGGCAGCGGCCAGCCTGAGCGGCCTCGTGCCGAACCACCGCGACTTCGACCTGCCGATCGAGCGCATCTTGCACGTCGACTGTCCGCACCATTTCCGCTATGCCGAAGCCGGCGAGAGCGAGGAAGACTTCGCGACGCGGCTGGCCGCTGCGCTCGAGCAGCGCATCCTCGACGAAGGCCCCGAAACGGTCGGCGCCTTCATCGCCGAACCCGTGATGGGCGCGGGCGGCGTGCTGGTGCCGCCGGCCACCTATTTCGACAAGGTCCAGAACGTGCTCGCGAAGTACGAGGTGCTGCTGATCGCCGACGAAGTGATCTGCGGCTTCGGCCGCACCGGCGAGATGTTCGGCTCGACCACCTACGGCCTGAAGCCCGACATCCTGACCGCGGCCAAGGCGCTGTCGTCGGGCTACGTGCCGATCTCGGCCGTGATGGTCAGCGAGAAGGTGCATGCCGCGGTGGCTGCCAACAGCGGAAAGATCGGCACCTTCGGCCACGGCTTCACCTACTCGGGCCATCCGGTGGCCTGCGCCGTCGCGCTCGAGACGCTCAAGGTCTACGACGACGAGAACATCCTCGCGCACGTCCAGTCGCTCGCGCCGCAGTTCCAGAAGGGGTTGCGCAGCCACGCCGCGCGCAAGTACGTCGGCGAGGCGCGCGGCGTGGGGCTCATCGGCGCGATCGAGCTGTATGCCGACCCCGCCAAGCGCACGCCCTTCGATCCCGCGCAGAAGGCCGGCGCTCGCCTGGCCGAACTCGCGCTGGCGCAAGGCCTCATCGTGCGCGCCATGGGCGACTCCGTCGCCTTCTGCCCGCCGCTCATCATCACGGCCGCGCAGATCGACGACATGTTCGCGCGCTTCGGCCGCGCCTTGGCGGTGTTCGAAGAAACCTTCGCATGAAGGCCTTCTTCACGAACGACCAGCTGCTGCACGAACCGCAGCAGTTCATGCGGCTGGGCCGCATCTGCAAGCCGACCGACCTGCCGAGCCGCGCGCATGCGCTGCGCGGCGCGCTGGCCCTGCGTGGCATCGCGCTGACCGAGCCGCGCGACTGTGGCCGCGCGCCGCTCGAAGCCGTGCACAGCGCCGACTACCTCGACTACCTGGAAACGGCCTATGCGCTGTGGCGCGAGCTCGAGGTGCCCGGCGTGGAACCCGGTATCGAGGTGCTGCCGAATCTTTCGCCCTACTACAACGGCACGCCGGGCGTGGCGCGCGCGCCGTGCCCCTCGCCCTCGCTGGTGGCGCGCACGGGCTACTACGTCAGCGACCTCTCGTGCCCGCTCGGCCCGCACACCTGGCGCTCGATATTGCGCTCGGCGCACACCGCGGTGGCGGCCGCCGATGCGGTGCTGGAAAGCGGCGACGCGGCCTATGCGCTGTGCCGTCCCTCGGGCCACCACGCGCACCGCGACCGCGCGGGCGGCTTCTGCTATGTCAACAACAGCGCCATCGCGGCGCAGCGGCTCTGGGAGCGGCACGGCCGCGTGGCGGTGTTCGACGTCGACGCGCACCACGGCGACGGCACGCAGAACATTTTCTATGCGCGCGGCGACGTGCTGACCGTGTCGACGCATGCCGATCCCTCGGGCTACTACCCGTTCTACACCGGCTATGCGCACGAGCGAGGCGTAGGTGCGGGTGAAGGCTTCAACCTGAACCTGCCGCTCGCGCACGGCGCGGGCAATGCGGTGTTCCTGCAGGCGGTGGACCAGGGCGCTGCCGCGCTGCGCGAGTTCGCCCCCAAGGCACTGGTGCTCGCGCTCGGTTTCGACAGCTACAAGGACGACCCTATCAGCGTGCTGAAGCTCGACCTCGATGCCTACCGCCACATCGGCGAGCGCGTCGGCGCGCTGAAGCTGCCGACCGTGGTCGTGCAGGAAGGCGGCTACATGGTGGAGGCCATCGGTCCCGCGCTCGACCATTTCCTGCGGGGCTTCCAGGCCGCGCGATGAGCACCGCAGCCTCCGCCCTCGCGCTGCGCCCGGCTGGCTCCAAGAGCGCCGGCGTGGCGCTGTTCTTCTGCGCGCTGGTGGCCTTTGCCTCCTATGACGCGTTCTGCAAGCACATGCTGCAGTTCTACCCGGCGCCCTTCGTCAACGTGATGCGCTACATCGCGGTGAGCGGTGTCGCCTTCGCGGTGCTGCTGCGCCACGGCGACCTGCGCATGTGGCGCACGCCGCAGAAGCCGTTGCTGCTGCTGCGCGGGCTGATGCTCGCGACGGTGGCGACCTGCTTCATGACGGCGCTGATCTGGATGCCGCTGGCCGAGGCCACGGCCATCTATTTCACCGCGCCGCTCCTGATGGTGGCGTTGTCGCCCTGGCTGCTTGGCGAGCAGGTGCGGCGCAGCCGCTGGGTGGCGGTGACGGTCGGCTTCGGCGGCATGCTGCTGATCGTGCGGCCGGGCGCCGACCTGCCCCTGCTCGGCACGTTGCTGATGGCCGTAGCGGCCATCTGCTACGCGATCTTCCAGCTGCTCACGCGTCGGCTTGCTGGCCTGGTCGCGGGGCCGGTGCAGTACGCCTGGACCGCGTTGGCCTGCTTCGTGGTCACGCTGCTGCCCGCGCCGTTCTTCCTGCCCACCCAGCAGCCGCCGTGGGGCGACGTGGCGCTGCTGCTCGCAGGCGGGGCCTGCAGCGCCGCGGCGCAATGGCTGCTGCTGGCCGCCTTCGAGCGCGTCGAGGCCTCCACGCTGGCGCCGCTCAACTACTTCCAGCTGCTGCTGGCCGTGGCCTTCAGCACCTTCTGGTTCCGCCGGCCGCCCGACGCGATCGCGATGGCCGGCATCGCACTGATCATGGCGGCGGGCATCTACCTGGCGCGCGCGGGGCGGGGACTGAAGACCGCAGCGGCCATATCGACGGCAGCAGACGCCATCCGGTGAAGAATCGCCCCTGGCGCACACCAATGACGAGACAAGCAACATGGCAACTTCCGTAATTTCTCCTCCTCCTCCTTCTTCTTCTCCCGACACCGCCCTCTTCGAGTCGGTCGAGTCGACCGATCTCGTCGGGCTGGTCGAGGCCCAGCTGACGCGCGCCATTGTCGAAGGCCGCCTGGCCCCCGGCAGCCGCATCGTCGAGGCCGACATCGCGCGCCGCATGGGTGTGAGCCGCGCGCCGGTGCGCGAGGCGGCGCGGCGGCTCGAGCGCCAGGGCGTGCTGGTGGCCAAGCCGCGCCACGGCTTCGCGGTGCGGACCATCAGCGTGCAGGAGATCGACGACCTGTTCGAGGTGCGCCTGAGCCTCGAACTGACCTCGATCGAGCTGGCCTGCCGCAAGGCCGATGACGCGGGCATCGCGCGCGTGCAGGCGCTGGTCGAAGCCATGGTGCGCGAGGCGAACACGCAGCCGCAGCACCACCGCATTGCCACCGACCTGGAGCTGCACACGCTGATCTGCGAGCTGTCGGGCAATGCGCACCTGCACCGGATCTTCATGAACACGCAGACCGAGATGCAGATGATCATCGCGCTGATCGATGCGGTCTACCATGACCCCACCGCGATGGCCGCGACCCACCGCCCCATCGCCGACGCTCTCGCGCGCCGCGATCCCGAGGCCGCCAAGGCGGCGATGCGCGTGCACCTGGAAGACGCCTGGCAGCACGTGCGCGCGCTGTTCGTGAAGCAGCACGGCGCAACTGCACCGCTTCCCAGCAACGCCTGATCACGCAGAGGCTCGCCCGATGAAAGTCGTCTACAGCGACACGCACAAGGACCACGACCCGCAGCTCTTCATGGTGCGCGGCAAGCTCAAGCGCAGCAACGAGCAGCCCGAGCGCGCGTTCCGCCTCCTCAAGGCGGTCGAGCAGGAGGGCCACGAGATCGTCGCCACGCGCGACTTCGGTGCCGGCCCGCGCGCCGCCATCCACACGCCCGAGTACCTGCGCTTTCTCGAGACGGCCTACGCGCGCTGGCAGCTGCTGGACGACCCGTCCCAAGAGGTGATGCCCAACATCCATCCCTTCCCGGGCCAGCCCTGTACCTACCCCGACAGCGTGGTCGGCCAGGCCGGCTTCCACATGGGCGACAACGCCTGCTCAATCGGCGCGCGCACCTGGGAAGCCGCCATTGCCTCGGCGAACATGGCGACGCATGCGGCGCAGCTCGTGCTCGACGGCGAGCGCGCGGCCTATGCGCTTTGCCGTCCGCCCGGCCACCACGCCTACGCCGACCGCGCCAACGGCTTCTGCTATCTGAACAACGTGGCCATCGCCGCGCAGCATTTGCGCGGCGTGCACGACCGCGTGGCAATCCTCGACATCGACGTGCACCACGGCAATGGCACGCAGGGCATCTTCTATCGCCGTGCCGACGTGCTGACCCTCTCGCTGCACGGCGACCCGCGCAACTTCACGCCCTTCTTCATCGGCCATGCGCACGAGCGCGGCGAAGGCGAAGGCCTGGGCTACAACATCAACAAGCCGTTGGCGCTGGGCACCGACCTCGACGGCTACCTGCCCGCGCTGCGCGACGCCTGCGACAGCATCCGCGCCTACGCGCCCGGCGCGCTCGTGGTGGCGCTGGGCCTCGATGCGCACGAGCGCGACCCCTACAAGGGCATGAAGATCCAGACGGCCGGCTTCGCCGTGCTGCTGGCCGAAATCGCCCGCCTGGGGCTGCCCACGGTGCTGGTGCAGGAAGGCGGCTACCTCTCCGACGACCTGGGCCCAAACATCGCGAGCGCACTGCGCGGCTTCGAGGGGGCTGCATGAGCACAGCGCCAAGGGTGCACCCATGACGGCCGCGGACTTCGCCGACGCGCAGGTGCTCAGCGAAGGCTCGCCCACGCTCGACGACGCCTGGGTGCGCCAGCTCGCGCGCGAGCGCTACGGCATCGACGGCGAGATGAAGCCGCTGACCGGTGAACGCGACCGCAACTACCGGCTCGAGCGCGCGGCCGACGGCGCCCGCTTCATGCTGAAGATTTCGCACCCGGCCGAGACCGCGCTGGTCGCCGACTTCCAGACTCAGGCCCTGCTGTACCTTGCGGCCACCGACCCCGGCCTGCCGGTGCAACGCATCGTGCCCACGCGCGACGGCGCCGCCTCCTTCGCGTGCGATCCGGGCGACGGCCTGCCGCGCGTGGTGCGCCTCTTCAGCTACCTGCCCGGCCTGCCGCTGCCCGAGGCGCCGCGCACGCCGCTGCAGCAGCAGAACCTCGCGCGCATGCTGGCCCGGCTCGACATTGCGCTCGCGGGCTTCGACCATCCGGCCGGCGAGCTGCCGCTGCCCTGGGACCTCCAGCGCGCCGACAGCGTGCGCGGCCTGCTCGCGCACATCGCTGAGCCGGAGCGCCGCACGCTCGCGGCCTCCGCACTCGACCGCTTCGAGCGCGACGCCAAGCCCGTGCTGCGCGCGCTGCCCACGCAGCCGATCCACAACGACTTCAACATCTACAACGTGCTGGTCGACCCGGCCGACACCGACCGTATTGCCGCGATCCTCGACTTCGGCGACATGGTGCGCGCACCATGCATCAACGATCTGGCCGTGGCCACTGCGTACCAGGTCGGCACGGGCGACGATCCGCTCGCGGCCATCGTGCCGCTGGTCGCCGCGTACCACGCGGTGCGGCCGCTGTCGCCGGCCGAGGTCGGCGTGCTGTTCGACCTGATCGTGGCGCGGCTCGTGATGGTGGTGGCCATCAGCGGCTGGCGCGCCGCGCGCTACCCCGAGAACGCACCCTACCTGCTGCGCAACAACGCGCTGTCGTGGGCGCGGTTGCAGGCCTGCGAGCGCGTCGGCGCCGCCGCCGCGACGGCCGCCTTCCGCCGCGCCGTGAACGTCTGAGAGATCGCCCATGACCACCCTTGCTCCCGAAACCCAGGCGCTCGTCCAGCGCCGCGCGCGCGTGCTCGGCCCGGCCTACCGCCTGTTCTACGACACACCGCTGCATCCGGTGCGCGGCGAGGGCGTGTGGTTGTACGACGCCGACGGCAAACGCCATCTCGATGCCTACAACAACGTTGCTTCGGTCGGTCATTGCCATCCGCACGTCGTCGAGGCCATCGCGCGCCAGGCCCGCGTGCTCAACACCCACACGCGCTACCTGCACGAAAGCGTGCTCGACTACGCCGAGCGGCTGCTCGCCACAATGCCTGCCGAACTCGCGCATGCGATGTTCACCTGCACCGGCAGCGAGGCCAATGACCTCGCGATGCGCATCGCACGCGCACACACGAAGGCCCAGGGGCTGATCATCACCCGCTTCGCGTACCACGGCGTCACCGCATCGATCGCCGAGGCCTCGCCCTCGCTCGGCAAGTTCGTGCAGCTCGGCGACGCGGTGCGCACCGTGCCCGCGCCCGACAGCTACCGCATCGCGCCCGGCGACCTGGGGCGCGCGTTCGCGCAGGGCGTGCGCGCGGCCATCGCCGACCTGAAAGCGCACGGCATTCGTCCCGCCGCATTGATGGTGGACACGGTGTTCTCGAGCGACGGCATCTTCACCGACCCGCCCGGCTTCATGGCCGAGGCGGTGGAGGCGGTGCGCGAGGCCGGCGGCCTCTTCATCGCCGACGAAGTGCAGCCCGGCCTCGGCCGCACCGGTGACGCGTTCTGGGGTTTCCAGCGGCACGGCGTGGTGCCCGACATCGTCACCATGGGCAAGCCGCTCGGCGCCGGCCATCCGCTGGCGGGCCTCGCGGTGCGCCCCGACGTGCTGGCCGCGTTCGGCCGCGAGTGCCGCTACTTCAACACCTTCGGCGGCAACCCGGTGTCGATGGCCGCGGGCATGGCGGTGCTCGACGTGATCGAGCGCGAAGGGTTGATGACGAACGCGCAGCGCGTCGGCAACCACCTGCGCCACCGCCTGCGCGAACTCGCGCAGCGCCACGCGCTGATCGGCGACGTGCGCGGCGCCGGCCTCTTCACCGGCGTCGAGCTCGTGGCCGACCACGCCGCGCGCACGCCAGCCACGGCGCAGTGCGCACGCGTCGTCAACGCGCTGCGCGACCGCGGCGTGCTGCTGAGCAGCACCGGCGAGCACGCCAGTACGCTCAAGATTCGCCCGCCGCTGGTGTTCTCCGAAGCGAATGCCGACCTGCTCGCGGACACGCTGGACAGCGTGCTCGAAACCTTCTGAAACCGATTCGCATGACCGACATCTGGCGCCTCTCCGCATCCCGCATCGCAACCCTGATCGCGCAGCGCAAGCTGTCGGCCGCCGAAGCCGCCCGGGCGGCGCTGGCGCGGCTCGACGCGGTCAACCCGCGGCTCAACGCCGTGGTCGACCATCGTCCCGAGGAGGTGCTGGCGCGCGCGGCCGTCATCGACGCGGCGCTCGCGCGCGGCGAGAACCCGGGCCCGCTGGCCGGCGTGCCGGTCACGGTCAAGATCAACATCGACCAGGCCGGCTTCGCCACCACCAACGGCGTCGGCCTGCAGAAGGACCTGGTCGCCGTCGCCAACAGCCCCGTGGTCGACAACCTGCTGAAGGCCGGGGCGGTGATCGTCGGCCGCACCAACACGCCCGCCTTCAGCTACCGCTGGTTCACCAGCAACCGGCTGCACGGCCGCACGCTCAATCCGCGCGATGCCGCGCTCACGCCCGGCGGTTCCTCGGGCGGCGCGGCCTCCGCCGTCGCGGCAGGCATCGGCCACATCGCGCACGGCACCGACATCGCCGGCTCGATCCGCTACCCGGCGTTTGCCTGCGGGGTGCACGGCCTGCGGCCGACGCTGGGCCGGGTCGCGGCCTACAACGCCTCCAGCCCGGAGCGCACGATCGGCGGCCAGATCACGGCCGTGTCGGGCCCGCTCGCGCGCACCGTGCACGACGTGCGACTCGGGCTGGTCGCGATGGCGGCGCCGGATCCGCGCGACCCCTGGTGGTCACCCGCGCCGCTCACCGGCCCGGCGCTGCCGCGCATCGCGGCCTTGTGCCTGCGGCCGGACGGGCTGGACACGCAGCCGGAGATCGTGGCCGCGCTGCTCGACGCGGCGGATCGCCTGCGCGACGCGGGCTGGACGGTCGATGAGCTCGACGCGCTGCCGCCGCTGAAGGAGACCGCCGCGATCCAGATCGGCCTCTGGATCGGCGACGGCTACGAGGCCATGGTGCACAGCGCCGAGCGCGAGGGCGACCCCGGCGCGCTCGCCGCGCTTGCGGGCCAGGCGGCCATCGGCGCGGGCATGACCCTCGAGAAGTTCTCGGCCGCGCTGGTGCGCCGCGCGACGATCACGCGGCAGTGGCAGCAGTTCATGGAGCGCTACCCGGTCGTCCTGCTGCCGGCCTGCGCCGAGCTGCCGTTCGCGGCCGACCTCGACCTGCAGGGGCCCGAGGCCTATGCCCGCGTGTGGGCTGCGCAGATGACGATGGTCGGCCTGCCGCTCACGGGCCTGCCCTCCTTCGTCGTTTCCACCGGCATGTCGGGCAGCAGCCCGGTCGGCGTGCAGATCGTCGCGGGCCGCTTCCGCGAAGACCTGTGCCTGGTCGCCGGCGAGGCGATCGAGGCGCGGGGCGTGCCGCCGATGCCGGTCGACTGAACGAAAGTGCCGCCGCCGCTCAGGCGAACGGGGCCTTCGCCGAAGGTGACGTCGATCAGCGGGCTACAGCTGCATGGACGTGGTCAGCCGCGGCGGCCACGACGCGGTGTACTTGGCCGGCCAGTTGTTGGTGGCGATGATCTGCGTGCCCAGCAAGGACGGCATCTCGCACAACGAGATCGAGGATGCGAAGCCCGAGCACCTCGCGGCCGGCTGCAACGTGCTACTGGACGCGATGCTGCACTCCGCGGCCTGAGGTTGGGACGCTGGACGGTGGGAATGGCGCGGGGGCGGCAACGTCAGGGAGGGATCTCCTCGACGCCGCACCAGTCCACCATGAACTGCGCCATGGTGGCGGCGACGCGCTGCATGCTGTGGAGCGAGACGGCTTCGTCGATCCCGTGAATGTTGCGCGCCACCGGTCCGTAGACGGTGACGGGGATGTCGGTCATCAGCGCGAAATGGCGGCCATCGGTGGTCGCGGTGCAGGCCAGGTGTGCCGGCGCCGCGCCGGTGATCTTCCGGTGTGCCTGCGCCAGCATCTGCATGGCGGGTGCATCGAGGTCGTATTCGCAGCCCGGCGAGAAGTGCCCGCGCGACGTGATCTCGACCGTCAGGTCGGCATTGACCCGCGCGGCCGTGGCGCGGATGCGCGCGCTGACCTGGCGCGTGGCCTCCTCGGGCGCGATGCCCGGGAAAAAGCCGAAGCGGATGCCGAGCGTGCAGGTGCAGGGCACCGACGAATTCCATTCACCGCCCTCGATGCGCCCGAGGTTGAAGTTGATCGGATGCGCGACC
>NZ_RWKI01000034.1 GCF_003984645.1 Variovorax sp. MHTC-1 | reverse complement strand
CGCGTGCGAGGACAACCCGTCAATGCGGGCGGTGCGGGCGTCGTGTTCGTCAACGGCAGCGCCGCAAACCTGGGCAACGGTGTGCGCGTGAACATCGAAGGCGCGCAGGTCGTCGACGGCGTGCTGATTGCCACCCGCGTCAGTTTCGAGTGACGGCGCGCGACGCGTCGATAGCAGAAGGAGATCGCATGACGCCTGAAGCGGAAGCCGTTTGGGAATTCTTCAAACGCGAGTACCTGTTGCATGGCGCCGAGCGCCACTTGCCCATCGCAGTCGTGAAAGAGTGTGAAGAGCTGAGCACGCTGGAGATCGACACGGGCGTGGGTACGTTGGTGGAGATGGGACTGCTTGGCCGTGGAGAGTTCGATCTCTATCTCACCGACGACGGGCTTGCCGCAATCAACGAGCCCTGACCTGGCCCGGGGGCATCAAAGGTCACGCCATCGGGGTCCACCCCGACGGATTCTCATCCTCGCCTTGGTACTCGCGACGTGGGCCGTTCGCGCGCTCCTGACAGAGTTTGCGCAATTCGCTGACGCCCTCCTGCAGGGCATGTTCGTAGCTGTCTGTCCCGCGAGGAGCCGAGTTCAAAAGGCGGAACTGGTCAGGATGGGACGCTCGCGATTCCAGCAACACCCAGTAAAAAATCCCTGGGTCGGGTTCGTCAACCGTGACCGCGATAGATCGGAGAAAACTTGGCATGTCGTTGAAATCAAGTGTTGAACAAGCTGCCCTTCATCAAGGAGCCGAACGGTGCGGGAAGTCGATGAGGCATGGGCAGCATGGACAGTGCCGAGGCACTCAACTGTTGCCTCTGATGGCCTTGGCCCAGCCAGAGAACATCCTTCCCAGGAGAGTTCGTCCCGCTGCTTCTTCGAGCCTCACGCCACCACCGGACCGCGCTTCGCCGAGAGCCGATGCAGCGTTTCTGGAAGCAAGTTGTCCCAGGTTCTCGAATACATACCTGGGCGGCGCCGTACGGAAGCCCAAGGCCCGTTCCGCCAGCTGGATCACGCGCATGGCAAGCAGCGAATCGCCGCCGAGATCGAAGAAGTTGTCACTGGGCCGGATGTCGGAGATCTTGATCTTGAGCACGTCGGCCCAGATCTGCGCCAGCTGCAGCTGTCCGGGGACGAGCACCGCGGGGGGCGACGTTTCCGCAGCAACGCTCGCGACACGCTCCGCCCGCTCGCCAGACGCAGGCTCGGCGGTCTCGCTGCGCGACAAGTGCCGAAGGTAAGCCGCGTCGGGCGACGCGCCGGCCGCGACCAAGGCCGCCAAGGTGTCCTTGGGGTGCTCTGCCACGCGCTGCAGCAACTCGACGTATCGGTTGCGCAAGGCCGCGGCGGTTTCACGCCGGTAGATGTCGGCGTTGTAGGTGAGTCCTCCCTCGAGGCCACCAGGCCCCTCGGTCAGCCACAAGCCGAGATCCTCCGTGGCGCCGCGCTGTGAGACCGGCAACTGGCGGTGGCGCAGCGGTCCTATGGCCAGCGCCCGCTCGCGCGCGTCCTCGAAAGAGAAGAGCACCTGGTAGAGGCCGACGCCCTTGGCCCGCCCGGAGAACTCCGGCTCGCCTGCAAAGCGCTCGAAAGGAACCTGCTGGTTGTCCATCGCCGAGACCAGTTGGTGCTTCAGGTACTGCACGAACTCGCCGAGCGTCTGCCGAAGATCGACCTCCACGGGAAGCGGCAGCAAGTTGCCAAACAGGCCCATCACCGTTTCGACCTCCGGAAACTGGCGACCGCGCACCGGCGTTGCGACCACGAGCGAGCGCGCATCCGCCACGCTGCTCAGCAGAAGAGCGTAGACACCGAGCGCGAGCATGTTGAGCGTGACTTCGTGGCTGCGCGCGACCGCCCGCAGCTGTTGAGTCAACACGCCATCGACGGCCATCCAGTGCGTGCTGCCCTGGCCGGTCATGCCCGCTCCCCGCGGCATATCGGTGCGCAATGCCTTCGGCGGTGGTGCGCCGGCGAAGCGCTTCTTCCAGAAACTCAACTGCTCTTCGAATTGCGTCGAGGCCAGCCAGTTCAAGTACCACTCGGCATAGTCGCCGTGCGTCACGGTGAGTTCAGGCAGGTGATGCGGCGCCCCGCTCAGTTGCGCTTGGTAGATGACGGACAGTTCATTGATGAGCAGATCGACCGACCCGCCATCCCATACCAGGCGATGCGGGACAAAGACGAACACGTGGTCGTCGTCGTCGATGCGGATCAGCGCGGCGTTGAAGAGCGGCGCACGATGGATGTCGATCAACCAGTCCGCGACCTCCTGCAATTTCTCGACAAGTTCCGGCTCGCGCTGGTCGGCAGGCAACCCGCCCAGGTCGATTCGCGACAGCTCGACCGGCACCTCGGCAGCGATCGATGCGACAAACTCGCCGGTCTTCGCGTCTTTGTCGAATGCGGTACGCAACGCGGGCTGACGACGCACTATTTCGCGCAGCGCCTCATGAAGGGCCTGGACATTCAAAGGGCCCGTCAGTCGGTGAGCCGAGGGCGTGTTGTAGACGGACCGGCCGGGATGCAGTTCTTCCAGGAAGAGTATGCGCTCCTGCATCGGCGTAAGCGGGGCGCTGCTTCGCTCGGCGCGGTAGGGAATCCGCTCGATGGGAAGGGCGCCGTCTGCCTGCAGCTCGCCCACGGCCACCGACAGGCGCTCCGCGGTCGGCGCCGCGAACAGCGTGCGCAGGGGCACGGTCACGCCGAATTCCCGGCTCAGCAAGGTGGCGAGCCGTGAGGCCAGCAGCGAGTGGCCGCCAAGGCCGAAGAAGTCATCCCGGATACCCAGGCCCGGCAGGCTCAGCACCTGCTCCATGGCTTGAAGCACGATTTGCTCGCGTCGGTCGCGCGGCGCGACGATGTGCAAGGGCTGCGCGGGTGCCGCAGTGCCGAGTTCGCGAGGTGCGGGCAACGCCTTTCTGTCAGGCTTGCCGTTGGGCAGCCGCGGCAATGCGTCGAGCACGACAAGGTGCTGCGGCAACATGTACTGCGGAAGACGCGCACACAGCGCCTCTTTCACGACCGAGGCATCGATCTGCGCGCCGGCTGCCGCGACGAGGTAGGCGACCAGACGCACGTCGCCAGGTTGGTCCTCGCGCGCCACAACGAGGCTTGCGCCTACCGCGGGCACCTCGTTGCAGCACGCCTCTATCTCGCCGGGTTCGATGCGATAGCCGCGCACCTTGACCTGGTGATCGAGGCGGCCAAGGTGTTCGAGCAGGCCATCGTTGCGCCAGCGGCCCCGATCCCCGCTACGGTACAGCCGGCCGCCTGCGTCGAACCCCGGGTCGGAGACGAAGAGCTTCTGCGTCAGTTCAGGACGGTCGAAGTAGCCGATGGCGAGACCGGCGCCGCCGATGCAGATTTCGCCCGGCACGCCGACGGGGCATCGCCGTCCTTGAGCATCAAGGATCCAGACGCTGGTGTTGGCGATGGGTCGGCCGATGGACACGCCACCGCGCGCGACCTGCGCTTCGTCCACGCGCCACAGGGTCGAGTAGACGGTGGTTTCGGTGGGCCCATACAGGTTCCAGAGCTCGCCGCAACGCGAGCTCAGTGCCAGTGCCAGGTCGCGGGACATGGACTCGCCCCCCGACATGGCCTTCAAGCCAGGCTTCCCTTGCCATTGCGCATCCAGCAGCAGCCGCCATGCGCTCGGCGTGCCCTGCAGCACCGTGACGTCCTCGCTTTCGATCAGCTCGCGCATCGCCCGCCCGTCCATGGCCGTCTCGCGCGCGACCAGCACTATTTCGGCGCCAACCTCGAGCGGAAGGATCAGCTCGAGCACCGCAATGTCGAAGCTCAGCGTGCTCACTGCCGCGACGCGGTCTTCCGGCCCTATGCCGAGCTCGCGGCGCATGCTTCGAAGGAGGTTGGCGACAGCACCATGAGATATGGCCACGCCCTTCGGCTTGCCGGTCGAGCCGGAGGTGTAGATGAGGAAGGCCATGTCGCCGGACTTCGCGTCCTGCGGCCCGGGGGGCAGCGGGCTGGCCGGCGCCTCGAGCCACCGGGCCTCCGTGTCCAGCCGGAGCACCTGCTTGTCGGGGTCGTTGCACCAGCTGCTGGGAGCGTTGGCGATGCCGGACGCGGTGATCAGCAGACCGAGCCGTGCATCCTCTGCCTGATAGTCGAGGCGCGCCTTCGGGAAATCGGGGTCCAACGGCACGTAGGCTGCGCCGCACTTGAGCACGGCCAGCACGGCCACCACCATGTCGGCATCTCTTCCCAGGCACAGGCCTACGCGCTCGCCGCGCCCCATGCCACGAGCGCGCAATGCATGCGCCAGGCGGTTGGATCGCCCGTCAAGTTCACGATAGGTCTGCCGCTGCACACCGTGCCGAAGCGCTATGCGGTCCGGCTGCGCCGCCGCAGTCACTTCGAAACCTGCATGCATGAGGCCGCTGCTCAATAGCGGGGTCGGCGCCGGCTGCAGCGCGAGAAGACGCGCATCCTCGGCGGCGGTGAGCAGATCGATATCGCCCAGCGCGGCGCTGGGCTCACGCACCGCGGCCGTCAGGAGGCACTCGTACATACCCATCCAGCGGCGTATGGTTTCGTCGTCGAACAGCTCGACGTTGTACTGGACCTCCCACTGCATGCCTCCGGCGACCGGCGTGAGGTTGAGGAAGAGTTCGAAGTTCTCGTAGGCGCGCGGAATGCTGCGCAACTGCGCCTGCAGGCCGGGGAACGCACCAGGTGCCCGCTCGGTGCCGGCGTCGACGTTGAAGAGCACGCTGACCAGAGGCGGACGACTCGGATCGCGCGGCACCAGGAGCTTCTTGAGAAGCGTCCCGTAGGTGAGGTTCTGATGCTCGAAAGCATCGAGCAGGAGGCCGCGGCTCTGGCTTACCAGTTCGTGCAGGGCCGTCGAGGCGTTCACCGAGACGCGCAGGGGCAGGAGGTTGACGCAGTGTCCTACGAGCCGGGGCATCTCGCTGGCGAGCTGGCCGGCTGCGGCGATGCCGATGACCAGATCTTCCTGCTCCGTCAGGCGATGCAGGAGACCGGCGAAAGCGCCGAAGAGCGCCGCGTAAAGGCTTGCACCCGATCCAGCGGCCAGCTTGCGGCCCCCATCGACCAGCTCGGCGTCGAGCAATCCGTCCATGCGGCGCGATCGGAATGTGCGCACTTGGGGGCGCGGCCGATCGAGCGGCAACTCAAGCATCGGCAGGCTGCCGCCGGCGAAGCGCGCCAACCAATAGTCCACATGGGACTGCATGCGAGGACTGGCCGTCTCGTCGGCTTCCCACTGTGCGTAATCCGCATAGCGAGGCGCCGGTTCCAGCGCTGGACCCAGGCCCAATTGGTGCGCGTAGAGGTCGCCCAGTTCAGCCCATATCACGCTCCAGGACCACCCATCGCAGACAGCATGGTGGGCACTGATCAGGAGTGTGTGATCTTCCGGCCCGGCGCAATAGAGACTTGCGCGAAAGAGCGGGCCTTGCTCCAGGATGAAGCGTTCGCGAACCGCCGTGTCGAAGGCCGCTGCCAGCCGGCGCTCCTGCTCCGCCGCATCGGACTCCGACAGCTCGATACGCTGCAGCGTGAATGACTGCGCTGCAGCAATGAAGAGCTCCGCGCCGTCCCCCGAAAAGGTCGCGCGCAGGCAGTCGTGGCGCTCCAGCAAGCGGCCGATCGAGCGCTGCAGCGCGTCCACTTCGAGCGGCCCCGCAAGTCGCAGCGCGCTGGCTTCGTTGTACGCCAGGGCGGCCTCCGCACTCAGCCGGTCGCCAAGCCAAACCTCGCGCTGGGCCTCCGTGGTGGCGATGATCGCCTCCAGGTCGCCGAATGCGAAGGGATCGAAATCCGAGTCCGGTTTGTCTGCCCTCTGTAGTGCGTCTCTCACGAAGCAATCCTCACTGAGTGACTGGTGCGCTCATCTGCAGCCATGCTTTTGTCGATCGCTTCAGGAGCACCGAAACCACGAACATCATGAAGTTCGCAGACGCTCGTTGCTGTGCCGCCTCCAAGGACGCCAAGGTATCGATCTCGTCCTGCGTGGGCCCCGAGCCGCTGCCGCACATGCGATCGCCCAGCGATTCGATCATCAGTTCGCGCCATGCAGCGGTTGCGGCCATGCTGCTGGTCATCTCAGAGTGGAGCCGTTCAAGTTCCGCCCGATCGCACGATTCCTTCATGGCTGCGCTGAGCCACCTAGGGGATCAGGGAGTCGCTTGATCTTGCCGATCTTGCGCATCTCTGCTGGTGAGTCCATCTGCATGTCCGATGCCTATGCATAAGTACGTAAAAATGTGAAAACTTCACAACTCCTTCACTTGTCGTCGACTGGCAAATAGTTATGTGTCGGACAGCGTCTCGCAGCCCTGTGCGCAAACTCCGTAGCGCAATCCTCCAGCCACGAACCGAAGCGCTCGATAGGGTTCGCGCTCGCCTCCCCGATTACCGAAGTCACAAGTCGTGACCGCCCACGGCCCCTTGGGCTCTCGATCGTCGTTTTTGCGACTTAGGATGGCCTCGGACCGGTGGGGAGTCGTTGCGCAGCGGCGGCGTGCCGACCACCGCCGCTGAAAAACAAGGAGGAAGAATGACTTGGCAACAGGAGGGGCCGCCGACGATGCTCGGCGAGGACCTCGATCACCGCCGCCAGTGGCAGCACGATTTCGTCGTCGAGTGGCACCGCCTCTCCGAAGGGTGCGCCGACCTGGAGCAGACGGCCAACTTCGCCATCGAGCTGTATGCGCTGAAGGGCAACCGGAATCCAGTTGAGGTGGCGCGCGAAGAATGGGGCGGGCCGCTCTAGCGCTTTGTGGAGCTCGCCGGTGTAGGTCATTGCCGCTGCCGGGACTGCGGCAGAAGACATTGCTGCACTTGATGACACAAGATAACCGCAGTTCACAGCGTCGCGCGGTTCCCACGCTCGAGTTCGCCAATCGGCGACATCGTCGAAGACCGACGTAGGAGAACGCCGCAACCGAAACTTCTTGTGAGGTGCGCAACATATAACCGCAAAGTACTCATTCCTTTCGCGGAGCGCCCATGTATCGCAAGTGCCACGTCTTTCGCCTGACCCTTGTCTCTATTTCCGTTGCGGCCTTGATATCGGGTTGTGGCGGCGGTGGCGGTGGGGCCAGCGGCCTCTCGGCGACGGGCACTGCGAAGGGAAGCACCAGCGACGGCACCAGCAGCGGCACCGGCGCGGCCGATGCGACCGGCAGCGACGCCACCGCCAAGCCCGGCAAGATCCGCCGCGCCGTGCGCACGCGCGAAGACATCGAGCGCGAGCGCGAGCGCGAACGCCAAGTGCCGGCGCCCATCGATCGGGGCGACGGCCCGAAGCGTAAGAGTTCCAACCTGCAGACCGGCACCATGGCCGGCCCCGAGATCCAGGGCCAATGGTCTTCCGCCAGCAGCTGGCCTCTCAACGCCATCCACGCCATCCTGACGCCGGACGGCAAGATCATGAGCTATGGCACCGACCCGGACGGGAACCAGGGTGCGCAGCTCCACTACGACGTGTGGAATCCCGTGACCAGCGCGCACAGCCTGCTGCAGCACAACACGCGCACCGACATGTTCTGCAACGCGCAGGTGACGCTGCCGACCACCGGGCAGGTGCTGCTCGCCGGCGGCGACACCCGCGGCCTGAACGACGGCACGCCGCCCAACCTGGGGGTGCGCGACACGAACCTGTTCGATCCGCTGCTGCTGGAACTGAAGGCCTCCGGCACGCCGATGCAGTACGCGCGCTGGTACGGCTCGCTCTATCCGCTGGCGGACGGCCGCGTGCTGACGGCCGCCGGCATCGACGGGACCGGCGCTGGCGCCGGGCCGCCGGAGATTTACACGCCGGGCTCGGGCTGGAAGACGCTCGGAAAGATCGCCAACTGGCCGGCCGACTGGTACTACCCGCGCGGCTTCCTGGCGCCGAACGGCAAGGTCGTGATCGCGAGCGGCAGCAGCCTCTTCAGCCTTGATGTCGAGGCGGAGACGATGGACTCCATCGGCACGTTGCCCAAGAACACCGACTGGACCCTGCCCTGGGCGCTCTTCGATCGCGGCCGCATGATGATGGTGGACGACGAGGGCGGCGCGATGGTGATCGACGTCAACGGAACCTCGCCGGTCATCACGCCGATCGCCGGCCCCGGCACCAACCGCATCTGGAGCACGGCGACGGTGCTGGCCGACGGCAAGGTGGCCGTCACCGGTGGCTCCTCGGAAGACAACGTGCTGGTGGATACCGCCTTCTCCACCCTGATCTGGGATCCGAAGACCAACGGCTGGACCACCGGCGCATCGGCGGCCAAGCCGCGGCTCTATCACTCGTCGGCGATCCTGCTGCCCGACGCGACCTTGCTCTCCGTCGGCGGCGGATCGCCCGGTCCGGTGGTCAATCTCAATGCCGAGATCTATTCGCCGCCCTACCTCTTCGACAGCAACGGCCAGAAGCAGGCGCGGCCGATGATCAACTCCGCGCCGTCGAAGGTCGACCTGGGCTCGACCTTCGGCATCACGGTGGCGTCGGGCCGCGCGATCCAGCGCGTGACCCTGATCCGCACCGGCTCGGTGACCCATTCGACCAACTTCGAGCAGCGCTTCCTAGAACTGCCTTTCACCCAGGCAGCGGGCAGCTCGAATGTCAGCATCAAGCTGAACGAAGGGCCGAACACGCTGCCGATCGGCTACTACATGCTGTTCGTCATCGACAGTGCCGGCGTGCCCTCGGTGGCCAAGATCATGAAGGTCGACGCCAACTGGGCCAAGGCCGCGGACCAGGGCCAGAGCTTTACGCTGCCGGCCGCGACGGCAGTGCGATACGGTGCCGGCAGCAAATGGGTGCAGAAGACTGCATCCGGCGCCGTGGCCTGCAACAACGGATTCTTCGGCGCCAATCCCGCACCGGGCCTCGCCAAGGCCTGCGAGGTACTCACGCCGCAGGCGGCGGGGGTCGTGCTGGGCAACCAGCCGCCTTCGGGCGACAAGCTGGTCGCCAACGAAGGCGGCAGCTTCAGCATGGCGAACGCGGCATTGGTGAGCTTCGGCGCGGACACCCGCTGGACCAGCAAGATGGTCTCGGGCAGCGCCAGCTGTTCCAGCGCCTTCTTCGGCGTGGACCCGGCGCCGATGACGGCGAAGTCCTGCTATTCGGACATGGCATCGGCTCCTGCTCCTGCTCCGGCACCAGCACCAGCACCAGCACCAGCACCAGCACCAGCACCAGCTCCAGCACCAGCTCCAGCTCCGGCTCCAGCTCCAGCTCCAGCCCCAGCTCCAGCTCCAGCTCCAGCTCCAGCTCCAGCTCCAGCTCCAGCTCCAGCTCCAGCTCCAGCTCCAGCTCCAGCTCCAGCTCCAGCTCCAGCTCCAGCTCCAGCTCCAGCTCCAGCTCCAGCTCCAGCCCCAGCCCCAGCCCCAGCCCCAGCCCCAGCCCCAGCCCCAGCCCCAGCCCCAGCCCCAGCCCCAGCCCCAGCCCCAGCTCCTGGCACCGTCCTGGCCAGGGAAGGAGAGACTTTCACCGTGTCGACCGCCACCGTGGTCAAGTACGGCGCCGACACGCGATGGCTCACCAGGACCGTGACGGGCACGGTGAACTGCACGAATGCCTACTTCGGCAGCGACCCGGCCCCCTTCACCGTCAAGTCCTGCGTCGCCGGCTGAGCTCAATGGGTCGACCGAAAACGGCGTCTCCTCTGTCAGCGAAAGGAGAAAGATGCCCAACGGTCCTGCCTCATGACGACCTCCACCATCTCAAGGCGCAGGCAACCGCAGAGCGCGCGGCGCAACCGCAACCGCAACCGCATCCAATAGAAACCCTGGAGATCAGAAATGGCAGACGACAAGACGAAGGTAGGCGGCCAGGACCGCACGCGCATCAACCTGAGCGAGGACTATGAAGTCAGGGACTGGTGCAATTCGCTCGACGTGACGGAGGAGCAGCTGCGCATGGCGGTGGCTGCGGTGGGCGACGAGGCCGAGACCGTTCGCGTGCACCTCGGGAAGAAGTGAGGCCGCCCATCCCGCCACGCGGGATGTATTTACTTGCCGCCGAACCCGGGGGTCAGGTATAGCCAGAGGGTCGCTGCACCGCCGAATGTCGCTAAATGTGACAAATTCACATATAGTTGAGCGTCTAGAAAAACGCCGATCCTGTGACCGATACGGTGAGAAGCGACATCATGCGAAACGAAACATCTGCCCTGGGACTGACTTTTGCCGAGTGGGAGCGGGTCACGGACGACTATCTAAAGGGCTTGGAAGCGCTCCGCCGCCGCGAGCCGGGCGCCTCCGTTCATATGGCTCGGCTCGCACGCGAGATGCAGCGATGCCAGGCGCGCTTGACGCCAGGTGGATACGAGAGCGCGACGGGGGTCCTGCCGCACACGATGCGAGAAAACGAAGAAAAGGCGCAACCCAAAGCTCGTCGTGGCACATGGACGGCAAGCGCCTGGGACGTCCTGGTCAGCCGCGTCGGTTCAATCTCAGGGTCGATCAGCGGCGTCGGGTGTGGCGCTGAATGGTGGAAGCATTGATGACTCCAAAGGCTCTGGTTGCGGAGCTCAGTGCTGCCGGCCTGTCTCAGGCGGAGATCGCGATCGAGGTGGGAGTAAGTCAGGCAGCCATTTCCAAGCTCGCAACGAATGGCACGCGGCGGATCCGCAGCAGCACGTATGGACCGCTCGTGGCCCTGGCCGAACGCGTGCGTGCCGAGGGCTACCGGGTTCCCGAGCGCACGCGCCCCGCACTCAGCCCTCAGGCGACCGCATTGGTACGCAAGATCGCGGAAGAGGTCGTGCGCGACGTGATGCATGAGGTTGTTGGCCAGCGCATGCGCGAGGTCGTCGGCGAAGCCTTGCGCGAGCTTGTGCGCGAGGAAGTGGTAGCAACGCTGACGATAGTGAAGGTCGAATCCTCGGCAGCTTTCGCCGACCGTCGATCGGACTACAACTGACGCGCGAGGCGCCTGCGCGCTCGAACCGCCGGCGTTCATCCGAACTCGTCAGAGTCGGTCGCGCCAAGAGCGCCGTCACCTTTGTCGCGCCCCACAGGAGGCGGCTTCCTACACACTGGGGCAGATTGCCGCGCGATCCTCGCGGCCTCAAAAGCCAAGGGGATGGCCATGCCCGACGACAAAGCCGAGACTGGTAGCGATCGAAGATTCATCTCGCTGGAACAAACCGATGAGGTGCACGATTGGATGACGAGTTTGGGCTGTAGCGAGGAGCAGCTGCGCGAGGCGGTGAATACCGTAGGCAATTCAGCAGACGCGGTCAGGCAGTACTTCGCGGCCAAGCGCTCAGGGCACTCCTAGCAGAACCCCGCGTTCGCCGGGGGATGCGTCTAGCTGCGCAATGGCCACCCCTGCACGCCGAACACCCTTGTTGGAATCTCAAGTCGGCGGCCGGCTCCGCGAAACAAGCAGAGAGATCGGCTTACCCCAGGGAGCACGTGAAGTGGCAAAGGTGAGTTTCAGTTCCGCGACATCAGGGCGAGGGTGCCACCGAGATGGGCGATCTCGCACATTCAACAGGCGTTGCCATTTCTGCAGAAAGAGCCGCCGAAAATAGAAAGCCCCAGAACCCGAATCGGGCGCTGGGGCTTCGAAGTCTGGTGGCCTGGGGCGGAATCGAACCACCGACACGCGGATTTTCAATCCGCTGCTCTACCAACTGAGCTACCGGGCCATGGTGTGCAGCCCGCGATTATACAGTGCCTCGGCGGCCCCTCGACAGGTCGACGCCAAGTTGCTTCAGCTTGCGATAGAGGTGCGTGCGTTCGAGGCCTGTCTTCTCTGCCACGCGCGTCATCGAGCCGTTCTCCATCGCTAGATGGAACTCGAAGTACGCCTTTTCGAATCCGTCGCGCGCGTCGCGCAGCGGGCGGTCGAGGTCGAAGCTTTGCGTGGCCTGCGGGCCGGTGTCGACCGCAGCCGTCTGCGGCGCCGACGGGACCAGCGCGTTCTCGCCGATCGTGGTGACCACCGCAGAGAGGTTGTTGGCGGCGGCCGGCACCACGCTCGCCGCGGCGCGGCGTGCGCTCTCGCGCGCGAGTCCCTGCTCGACCGCCTTCAGCAGCTTCTGCAGGGTGATGGGCTTCTCGAGGAAGGCGAAGGCGCCGATGCGCGTGGCGTCGACCGCGGTATCGATGGTGGCGTGGCCGCTCATCATGACGACCGGCATGCTCAGCAGGCCGGCGGTGGACCATTCCTTGAGCAATGTGACGCCGTCGGTGTCGGGCATCCAGATATCGAGCAGCACGAGGTCCGGGCGCGCGCGCTGCCGTGCTGCGCGTGCTTCGGCCGCGTTCTCGGCGAGTTCCACGTTGTGGCCCTCGTCATTGAGAATTTCGAAGAGCAGGTCCCGAATGCCCAGCTCGTCGTCGACCACGAGGATGTTTGCCATGAATGCTTGTGTTGTGCGCCTATATGGAAGAGGGCTCGCTTGCCGGCCCGCCGCGCACTGCACGAATGCTCAGGCGGAAGGCGGCCTCGAATCTTCGGTGTGTGCGAGCGCTCCCTGCGCCTCGCCTGCCAGCGCGAATGATAACGAGACTTGTGCGCCAGCCCCAGCCCCATCGACGATGCGATTCGAAAGTTCGATGCGGGCGCCGTGCTCGTCGGCGATCTTCTTGACGACCGCAAGGCCCAGCCCGGTGCCCTTGGTCTTGGTCGTGACATAGGGTTCGAAGGCCCGCTTGAGGATGTTTTCGGCGAAGCCCGGCCCGTTGTCCTGCACCGTGAGCCGCACGCGCTGGCCCGAGTCGCCGAGCCGGGTGCGGATGACGACCTCGCCGGCGCGCCCGGTGCCGCTGGCGGCAGCCTCGGCCGCGTCCTGCGCGTTTTGCAACAGGTTGTGTATGACCTGCCGGATCTGCTGCGCATCGCCGCGGATCGGCGGGCAGCGCTCGTCCAGTTCGCAGCGCAGCGCGATGGCCGCGTTCTCGCCGGCATACAGTTGAAGCACGTCCGTCACCAGCGCATTGAGGTCCACCGGCTTCAAGTCGGCCGCGGGCAGGCGGGCATAGTCGCGGAATTCGTTGACCAGCCGCTTCATCGCATCCACCTGGTCGACGATGGTCTTGACCGACTTGACCAGGATGGCTTCCTCGGGCGGCGCGACCTTGCCGCTGAGCTTCATTTCGAGGCGCTCGGCCGAGAGCTGGATCGGCGTCAGCGGGTTCTTGATCTCGTGCGCCAGGCGCCGCGCCACTTCGCCCCAGGCCTGGGCACGCTGGGCCGACACGATCTCGGAGATGTCGTCGAACACCAGCAGCCTCGCATCGCCGGGCAGCTCGGCGCCGCGCGCGACGATGTTGATGGCGTCCTGCGACATGCCTTCGCCGCTCGCGTGCAGCTCGAAGGCATGCTGCCAGTGGTCGAGGCCGTGCTGCAGGCGCTCGACCTGGAACTCGTCGAACTGCTGCTGCACGCTCTGCCCGAACTCGGCCAGCCCTGGCACGTCGGCCAGGAGCTGGCCTTCGTAGGCCGCGAGCGGCGCGCGCAGCACGCGCGTGGCGCCCGGGTTGGTCGACAGGATCATCCCTTGCGGGTCGAGCACGATCACGCCCGAGGTCAGGTTGTCGAGGATGGTCTGCAGATTGGCGCGTGCCGCATCGAGCTCTCCCATTGTCTTTTCGACCGCACCGCGCGCATCGGCCAGTTGCTGGGTCATGACGGCGAAGGAGCGCGTGAGGCCGCCCAGCTCGTCCTTGCCCTGCAGCACCGCGGTGGGGCGCAGATCGCCGCCGGCCACCTGGCGCACGCCCTCGGCCAGCACCAGGAGCGGACGCGCGAGCTGGTTCCCGAACAGCACCGCGAGCAGCACCGCGCCGAAAACGGCGAGGAACAGCGTGAGCGTGAGCGTGCCGATGTACATGCGGCGCAGCCCTTCGCGCGCGAGCGCTCTTTCCTGGTATTCGCGATTGGCCTCCTGCACGGCCAGCGCATTGGCCACCACTGCCGGCGGCAGCGGCTGCGTGACCTGCAGGAAGCGCGGCTCGGTGTTGAATTCGAAGCCCGGCCTTTGCACCAGCGCGAGCGCTCGCACGCTGGCGGGCGGCGGCGGCGCGGCGCCGGGTGCGGGCGTCTCGTCGAGGCCTTCGATGTGCGCGATCGCGCGGTCGGCGCGCACTTGGCGGAACTGCTGCGGCGTGGGCCGCTCGGGATTGAGCTGGAAGCGAGACGCACCCGCGCCGGCCACCAGCTGGCCGCTGCCGGTCCAGAGCACCACGTCGGTGGCGCCGAGCTGGTCGCGAATGCGTTCGAGCACCAGGCCGGCGCTCGCATCGGGCACCTCGGCGAGCTGGGTGCTCGCGCTGCGCACCTTGCTCACCAGGTCGTCCGAGAGCGAATCCAGCGTGGCGCGGCCGAGGTTCAGGCCGGCATCGAGCGCGCCTTCGACCTTGACGTCGAACCAGCTCTCGATGGAGCGCGCAACGAACTGGTAGGAGACGAGGTACACCAGCGCGCCGGGCACCACGCCCACGAGCGCGAAGATGGCGGCCAGCTTGATCAGCAGGCGGCTGCCGAACTTGCCCTGCCGCAGGCGCCGCAGCAATCGGAACGCGACCCATCCGAGCACCAGCAGCAGCACCACCGCAACCACCACGTTGATGCCGAACAGGCGGGCGTAGTTCTCCTCGTAGAACGCGCGGTTGTTGGTGGACTGCGCGAGCAGGAACATGAGCACCAGGCCGATGGCCGTGACCATGAATGCGCCGACCCCGATCGCCCAGCGCATGGCGCGGGAACGGCGGCGCGGTGGCGGCGCCCCGGCTGCGCCGCCGCGTGGATCGGTACTCACTTGGCCTTCTCCAGCGGCAGGCGTGCGCTGCGCTCGGCTGCAATGTTCCAGTCGGCCTGGCCGACCACGCCGATCTGGAAGGGCCGCGGCAGCTGCGAGGTGTCGAGCCGGAAGCGGAAGGTCACTGGATGCACGTGATCGTCACCGATCTCGGCGATGTCGCCCAGCCGCAGCCGGCCCACGCGCCTCACGCTCTCGAGCGCATCCTCCAGCGTGTCGAAGTTCTGATTCAGCGAAACGCCGAAGCCGGCGTTGGTGATCGGCACCGGGGAAACGTTGAGCCGCCAGCGGCGCGTCAGCGGCTGGTAGGCGAGCCGCATGTGGCGCGTGGCTTGCGCCACCTTGAGATCGGTCCAGTACCAGCGCTCCCGGTAGATCTCGGCCTCGGCCACGAAATAGATCGCGATCCCCTTGTCGAGCACCTCCTCGACCAGCGCGGGCAGCTCGAACTGCACCTGGGCGCTGAGGTAGACACCGTCGTCGGCCTGCTCGAGGCGGAGCTGGCTTACCGTGGCACCGCGCGGCTGCGCCAGGGCCGGCATCCACGCAAGAAGGAGAGCGAGCAGTCCCAGCGCGGCGAGCCAGGCCGGGCCGCGCCGTTCAGCGCGGCTCTTTCTCGAGCAAGGCGTAGAAGAATCCGTCGTGATCACCCAAGGCATTGTCCGGGACGCCACGGGCAATCCCCCCGCTTTGCGGCAGCAAATGCCCCGGCGAGGGCAGCAAACGGGCGTCGGTGTTGTGTGCAAGGAACGCATCGATCTGGTGCGCGCCCTCTTCGCGGAAGACCGAACAGGTGCAGTACAACAAACGTCCGCCGGCCCGGACCAGGGGCCACAGGGCAGCCAGCAACATCGCCTGCTGCAGCGCCAGTTGCCCGGTGTCGCTCTCGCGTCGCAGCCAGCGCACGTCGGGATGGCGCCGCACGATGCCCGAGGCCGTGCAGGGTGCGTCGAGCAGGATGGCGTCGAAGAGTTGGCCGTCCCACCACTCTTTCGGCCGCGCGGCATCGGCGATGAGGACCTTGGCAGCCACGCCGAGCCTGCCCAGCGTTTCGTCGATGCGCCGGCTGCGTACGGCATCGATTTCGAGTGCCGTGAGCTCGATCGCATCCGGTCCCGCTACCTCGAGGAGGTGGGCCGTCTTGCCGCCCGGCGCCGCACAGGCATCGAGCACCCGCAGCGTTGCGGCGCCTTGCAGTCCTTCGAGCAGAAGCGGCGCGGCCAACTGGGCCGCCGCATCCTGCACCGAGCATTCGCCCTCGGCAAATCCGGGCAGCGCCTGGACCGGCCGGGCGGCAAGCAGCTGCAGGCCGCTGGCCGCCACGGGAAAGGCCTGCAGGTCCACCGCTTCCAGCGCGCGCCGGTAGGCGGCCACGTCGGTCTTGCGCGTGTTGACGCGCAGCGTCATCGGCCCCTGGGTGTTGTCGGCCGCCAGCACGCGCTGCCAGTCGCGCGGATGGTCGCGCTTGAGGCGCTCGATCCACCAGCGCGGATGGTTCCATTGCGCGACCGGCTCGCGCTCGGTGGCCGCCACCAGCTCTTCGCGTTCGCGCAGGAAACGGCGCAGACAGGCATTGATGAAGCTGGCCTGGGCCCGCGTGCCGGGATTGCGCTTGGCGGCCTCGACGGCCTGGTCGACCAGCGTGAATGGCTCGTAGGGCGACAGCGCGGCATCCCAGGCCAGGGCGAGCGCGGTGCAGAGCAAGGCATCGGCCGCCGGCGGTGGCGTGCGCTTGGCCAGCTGGCGCCGCAGGGCCTCGGCCCGGCCGAGCCAGCGCAGCACCTGGAAGCCCAGCGCCTGGACGCCCGGCCTCAAGGCCGGATCGACAGCCTCGAAGGCCACCGAGCCCGAAACGCCGCTGCGGATCGAGGCGAGCGCAACCGCGGTCAGCTGCAACTGGCGCCACAGCGGCGGCGAAACGGGCGACGGAGCGCGGAGGGAGTCTGGAAGGTCTGCCAAGTTGGTGTCGATGAGAAAAAAGACGCGGGATCAGCGCAAGGGCGCAGCCGGTCGCAACTGCATGATCCACGCCACCAGCAGCGCCGGAAACTGGGCGATGGCCGCGTTGTACTGCGCCACGGCCAAGTTGAACTGAGTACGCGCGATCTCGGCCGCCGCCGAGGGCTCGGGCCATGCGATCGGTGCCGAGCCGGCGGCCGCGTCCTCCCGGGCCGCGAGCGGCGCCGGTCGCGACAGGGTGCCGTCGGCATCGAAGCTGACCACTGCATCCGGATGCAGCCGCTGCCAGGCACCGAGCATGACATGCAAGGCCGTGGCCAGCGCAGCGATGCCGGCCGGATCGAGCGGCTTCAGGCGCGTCGAGGCAAGCAGGGTCACCAGTTGGCTGGCCGCCGCCTGCAGCGAGGCGTCGGCCGGGGCGCCTTCGCTCACCGCCTGCGCAGGCGGCGCATCGGCCACGCGCGCCTGCACGAAATCGAGCTGCCGCACCAACGCCCCGTCGAGCGCCGCATAGGCCTGCAGCGCTGCCGAGCGCAGTCGCACGATGCGGTTGTAGGCACCGACGAACCAGAACAGCGCCACCGCGCCGAGGATCCAATACGGCAGGGAATCGGGCATGTCGCTCATGAAAAAGCCCCCCATCCGCGGGCGGAAGGGGGGCGATGGGTACCGGTCATGCCGGTGATGCTAACCAGTTATTTATTCGGTCGCGGCGCCTTCGCTGGCGTCGGCCGTGGTCGCATCGTCGGTCGAAGGGCTGGCAGCCAGGTCGGCGGCTTCCGCCTCGGCGATCGCGCGGCGCTCGGCCTCGTCCATCGCGTCCTTCACCTTGCGTGCCTGGTGGTACGCCATGCCGGTGCCCGCGGGAATCAGGCGGCCGACGATGACGTTTTCCTTCAGGCCGCGCAGCTCGTCGCGCTTGCCCATGATCGCGGCTTCGGTCAGCACGCGCGTCGTTTCCTGGAACGATGCGGCGCTGATGAAGCTGTCGGTCGACAGCGATGCCTTCGTGATACCGAGCAGCAGGTTGGTGAACGTCGCGGGCAGCTTGTCAGCGGCGCGCAGGGCGTCGTTGGTGTTGAGCATTTCGCTGCGTTCGACCTGTTCGCCGGCGATGTAGTTGGTGTCGCCCGGGTTCTCGACCACGACGCGGCGCAGCATCTGGCGAACGATCACCTCGATGTGCTTGTCGTTGATCTTCACGCCCTGCAAGCGGTACACGTCCTGCACTTCGTCCACGATGTAGCGCGCGAGTTCTTCGGAACCCAGCAGGCGCAGAATGTCCTGCGGATCCGCCGGGCCGTCGACCACGCTTTCGCCCTTGTTCACCACCTGGCCTTCGTGCACCAGGATGTTCTTCTCCTTCGGCACCAGGTCTTCCCAGACCTTGCCTTCGGGGTCGGTGATCTGCAGGCGGATCTTGCCCTTGGTCTCCTTGCCGAATGACACGGTACCGGTCATCTCGGCCAGCATGCCCTTGTCCTTCGGCGAACGCGCCTCGAACAGCTCGGCCACGCGCGGCAAACCGCCGGTGATGTCGCGGGTCTTCTGGCCTTCGACCGGAATGCGCGCCAGCACCTCGCCGGGGCCCACGTCCTGGCCGTCGCGCACCTGGACCAGCGCACCGATCGGGAAGCCGATCGTCACCGAGTGGTCGGTGCCGGGGATCTTGACCTCGTTGCCCGTGGCGTCGACCAGCTTCACCTGCGGACGCACGACCTTGGCCGCGCCGCGGCGCTTCGGATCGATCACCACCAGCGTCGACAGGCCCGTGACCTCGTCGACCTGCTTCGCAACCGTGAGGCCTTCCTCGACGTTTTCGAACTTGGTCTTGCCGGCGAACTCCGTGATGATCGGGCGCGTCAGCGGATCCCAGTTGGCCAGCACCTGGCCGGCCTTGACCTGCTGGTCGGCCTTGACCGCCAGCGTGGCGCCGTACGGCACCTTGTGGCGCTCGCGCTCGCGGCCGTGCTCGTCATGGATGACGATCTCGCCCGAGCGCGCGATCACGACCAGCTCGTTCTTGCTGTTGGTCACGTAGCGCATCGTGGCGTTGAAGCCGATCACGCCGTTGGACTTCGCCTCGACGCTCGAAGCCACCGCCGCGCGCGAAGCCGCACCACCGATGTGGAAGGTGCGCATCGTCAGCTGCGTGCCGGGTTCGCCGATCGACTGGGCCGCGATCACGCCGACCGCCTCGCCGTTGTTGACCAAGCCGCCGCGGCCGAGGTCGCGGCCGTAGCACTTGGCGCAGATGCCGAAGCGCGTTGCGCAGGTGAGTGCCGTGCGCACCTTGACTTCGTCGACGCCTTCGGCTTCGAGCACTTCGATCACGTCCTCGTCCAGCATGTCGCCGGCCTGGGCCAGCACGGCACGCGTCTCGGGATGCAGGACGTCTTCGGCCGCGGTACGGCCGAGGATGCGCTCGCGCAGCGACTCGATGACCTCGCCGCCCTCGACGATCGCGCGCATCGCTGCGCCTTCGTGCGTGCCGCAATCCTGCTCGATCACGACCAGGTCCTGGGTCACGTCGACCAGGCGGCGCGTCAGGTAGCCGGAGTTCGCAGTCTTCAGCGCGGTATCGGCCAGACCTTTTCGGGCGCCGTGGGTGGAGATGAAGTACTCCAGCACGTTCAGGCCTTCGCGGAAGTTCGCGGTGATCGGCGTCTCGATGATCGAGCCGTCGGGCTTGGCCATCAGGCCCCGCATGCCGGCGACCTGGCGGATCTGCGCGGCGGAACCGCGCGCACCCGAGTCGGCCATCATGTAGATGGAGTTGAAGGATTCCTGCTCCACTTCCTTGCCGTGGCGGTCGGTGACCTTCTCCTTCGAGAGCTTGGCCATCATGACCTTCGACACTTCGTCGCCGGCCTTGCCCCAGATGTCCACCACCTTGTTGTAGCGTTCGCCGGAGGTGACCAGGCCCGAGACGTACTGCTGCTCGATCTCCTTCACTTCCTTGGCGGAGCGCTCGATGATGCCGTGCTTCTCGGCCGGCACCAGCATGTCGTCGATGGCGATCGAGATGCCGGCCTTGGTCGCCAGGCGGAAGCCGTTCTGCAGCAGCTTGTCGGCGAAGACCACGGTCTCCTTCAGGCCGCACTTGCGGAACGAGACGTTGATGAGCTTGGAGATTTCCTTCTTCTTCAGCGCCTTGTTGATGTTCGAGAACGGCAGGCCCTTGGGCAGGATCTCGGACAACAGCGCGCGGCCCACGGTCGTATCGACGAGCTCGGTCCTGGGCGTGAACTCGCCCGATTCCTTGTCCTTCGTGTACTCGGTGATGCGCACGCTGACACGGGCGGTGAGCTCGACCACGTTGGCGTCGAGCGCGCGCTGCACTTCACCGATGTCGGCGAACACCAGGCCTTCGCCCTTGCCGTTGATGCGCTCGCGGGTCGTGTAGTAGAGGCCCAGCACGACGTCCTGCGACGGCACGATGGAGGGCTCGCCGCTGGCCGGGAACAGCACGTTGTTGGAGGCCAGCATCAGCGTGCGGGCCTCCATCTGCGCTTCCACCGACAGCGGCACGTGGACGGCCATCTGGTCGCCGTCGAAGTCGGCGTTGAAGGCCGCGCAAACCAGCGGGTGCAGTTGGATCGCCTTGCCTTCGATCAGGATCGGCTCGAAGGCCTGGATGCCGAGGCGGTGCAGGGTCGGTGCGCGGTTCAGCATCACCGGGTGTTCCTTGATCACCTCTTCCAGGATGTCCCACACCACCGGCGTGCCGGATTCGACTTCCTTCTTCGCCGCCTTGATAGTGGTGGCGATGCCCATGGCTTCGAGGCGCGAGAAGATGAAGGGCTTGAACAGCTCCAGCGCCATCAGCTTCGGCAGGCCGCACTGATGCAGCTTGAGCGTCGGGCCGACCACGATGACCGAACGGCCCGAGTAGTCGACGCGCTTGCCCAGCAGGTTCTGGCGGAAGCGGCCGCTCTTGCCCTTGATCATGTCGGCCAGCGACTTGAGCGCGCGCTTGTTGGCGCCCGTCATGGCCTTGCCGCGGCGGCCGTTGTCCAGCAGCGAGTCGACCGCTTCCTGGAGCATCCGCTTCTCGTTGCGCGCGATGATTTCCGGCGCCTTCAGCTCGAGCAGGCGGCGCAGGCGGGAATTGCGGTTGATGACGCGGCGGTACAGGTCGTTCAGGTCGGAGGTCGCGAAGCGGCCGCCGTCCAGCGGCACCAGCGGACGCAGGTCCGGCGGCAGCACGGGCAGCACGTCGAGCACCATCCATTCGGGCTTGATGCCCGACTTGCGGAAGGCTTCCAGCACCTTGAGGCGCTTAGAGTTCTTCTTGACCTTGACTTCGGAGCCGGTCAGGTCGCCACGCAGCTTCTCGATCTCGCTGTCGAGCTCGATGCCCATCAGCAGGTCCTTGATGCCTTCGGCGCCCATCTTGGCGATGAACTCGTCGCCGTATTCCTTGCGCTTCGCGTCGTAGTCGTCCTCGGACATGATGCCGAACTTCTTCAGCGGGGTCATGCCGGGGTCGGTGATCACGTAGGCTTCAAAGTACAGCACGCGCTCGATGTCGCGCAGCGTCATGTCGAGCACGAGGCCCAGGCGCGAGGGCAGCGACTTCAGGAACCAGATGTGCGCGCAGGGCGCGGCCAGGTCGATGTGACCCATGCGCTCGCGGCGCACCTTGGTCTGCGTGACTTCGACGCCGCACTTCTCGCAGATCACGCCGCGGTGCTTCAGGCGCTTGTACTTGCCGCAGAGGCACTCGTAGTCCTTGATGGGGCCGAAGATCTTGGCGCAGAAGAGACCGTCGCGCTCGGGCTTGAAGGTCCGGTAGTTGATGGTCTCAGGCTTCTTGACTTCGCCGAAGGACCACGAACGGATCTTCTCGGGCGAAGCCATGCCGATGCGGATGGCATCGAAATGCTCGTCCGGCGTGAATTGCTTGAACAGGTCGAGTAGCGATTTCATGTGACTCTTTCCTTTTTAATCAGTTGAGGACAGAGCAAAAATTGCTCTGCAATTCTTGGTCTGTCCCGCAAGGCCTCAAGACCGCTCCAGTTCAATGTCCAGGCCCAAGGAACGAATTTCCTTGACCAGCACATTGAACGATTCCGGCATGCCGGCTTCGATCGAGTGTTCGCCCTTGACGATGCTTTCGTACACCTTGGTACGGCCTTGCACGTCGTCGGACTTCACCGTCAGCATTTCCTGCAGCACGTAGGCGGCGCCGTAGGCTTCGAGCGCCCACACTTCCATTTCGCCGAAACGCTGGCCGCCGAACTGCGCCTTGCCGCCCAGCGGCTGCTGGGTGACCAGGCTGTATGGGCCGGTCGAGCGGGCGTGCATCTTGTCGTCCACCAGGTGGTGCAGCTTGAGCACGTGCATGTAGCCGACCGTGACCGGACGCTCGAACTGGTCGCCGGTGCGGCCGTCGAACAGGTAGGCCTGCGTGCGGGTGTCGGTCAGGCCCTTGGCCTTGGCGATCTCTTCCGGATAAGCCAGCTTGAGCATGCCGCGGATCTCTTCTTCCGAAGCGCCGTCGAACACCGGGGTCGCGAAGGGCACGCCGGTCGACAGGTTTCCGGCCATCTCGAGCACGTCGGCATCGCTCAGCTTGCTGAGGTCTTCCTTGCGGCCCGAGCCGTTGTAGAGCTGGTCCATGAACTTGCGCAGCTCGGCCACCTTGGCCTCGGCCTGCAGCATGTCGCCGATGCGCTGTCCGATGCCCTTGCCGGCCCAGCCCAGATGCACTTCGAGCACCTGGCCCACGTTCATCCGCGAAGGCACGCCCAGCGGGTTCAGGCAGATGTCGCACGGCGTGCCGTCGGCCATGTGGGGCATGTCTTCGACCGGAACGATCTTCGACACCACACCCTTGTTGCCGTGGCGGCCGGCCATCTTGTCGCCGGGCTGCAGACGGCGCTTGACGGCCAGGTAGACCTTGACCATCTTGAGCACGCCCGCGGGCAGCTCGTCGCCCTGCGTGAGCTTCTTGCGCTTTTCTTCGAACGCGAGGTCGAAGCTGTGGCGCGTCTGCTCGAGCGAGTTCTTGATCGACTCGAGCTGCGACGCCACGTCGTCGTCCGCCGGACGGATGTCGAACCAGTGGAACTTCTCGATCGACGAGAGGTACGCCTTGTCGAGCTTCGTGCCCTTGGCCAGCTTGTTCGGCCCGCCGTTGGCGGCCTTGCCGATCAGCAGCTTCTCGATCCGGTCGAAGGCGTCGGCTTCGACGATGCGAAGCTGGTCGTTCAGGTCGAGGCGGAAGCGCTTGAGCTCGTCGTCGATGATCTGCTGGGCGCGCTTGTCGCGCGTGATGCCTTCGCGGGTGAACACCTGCACGTCGATCACGGTGCCTTGCGAGCCCTGGTCGACGCGCAGCGAAGTGTCCTTCACGTCGGAAGCCTTCTCGCCGAAGATCGCGCGCAGCAGCTTCTCTTCAGGCGTGAGCGTGGTTTCGCCCTTGGGCGTGACCTTGCCGACCAGCGTGTCGCCGGGCTGCACTTCGGCGCCGACGTAGATGATTCCGGACTCGTCCAGGCGGTTGAGCTGCTGCTCGGCCAGGTTCGGGATGTCGCGCGTGATTTCTTCGGCGCCCAGCTTGGTGTCGCGAGCCATCACCACCAGTTCCTCGATGTGGATCGAGGTATAGCGGTCTTCGGCCACGACGCGTTCGCTGATAAGGATCGAGTCTTCGAAGTTGTAGCCGTTCCAGGGCATGAACGCGACCAGCATGTTCTGGCCGAGGGCCAGTTCGCCGAGGTCGGTCGACGCGCCGTCGGCCACGACGTCGCCCTTGGCGATCTTGTCGCCGCGCTTGACGATCGGGCGCTGGTGGATATTGGTGTTCTGGTTCGAACGCTGATACTTGATCAGGTTGTAGATGTCGACACCGACCTCGCCGGCCGCCGCTTCGGCATCGTTCACGCGCACCACGATGCGGGTGGCGTCTACATAGTCGACGATGCCGCCGCGGGTGGCCGTGACCACGGTGCCGGAGTCGACCGCGGAAACGCGCTCGATGCCGGTACCGACGAAGGCCTTTTCGGGGCGCAGCACCGGAACGGCCTGGCGCTGCATGTTGGCGCCCATCAGCGCGCGGTTCGCGTCGTCATGCTCCAGGAACGGAACCAGCGAAGCCGCCACCGACACGATCTGCGCCGGCGACACGTCCATGTATTGGACGCGCTCGGCGCTGACCAGGATCGATTCGCCGGTTTCGCGCGCCGACACCAGGTCGCCGGTCAGCTTGCCGTCCTTGTCGAGCGCGGCATTGGCCTGCGCGATCACGTACTTGCCTTCTTCGATGGCCGACAGGTAGTCGATGTCCATCGTGACCTTGCTGTCGACCACGCGGCGGTACGGCGTCTCGATGAAGCCGTACTCGTTCAGGCGCGCATAGAGCGCCAGCGAGTTGATCAGGCCGATGTTCGGACCTTCAGGCGTTTCGATCGGGCACACGCGGCCGTAGTGCGTGACGTGCACGTCGCGCACTTCGAAGCCGGCGCGTTCGCGCGTCAGGCCGCCCGGGCCGAGAGCCGAGACGCGGCGCTTGTGCGTGATCTCGGACAGCGGGTTGGTCTGGTCCATGAACTGCGACAGCTGCGAAGCGCCGAAGAACTCCTTCAGCGCGGCCGAGATCGGCTTGCTGTTGATCAGGTCGTGCGGCATCAGCGGCTCTTGCTCGGCCTGTCCCAGACGCTCCTTCACGGCCTTCTCGATGCGGGCGAGACCGGTGCGGTACTGGTTCTCGGCCAGTTCGCCGACGCAGCGCACGCGGCGGTTGCCGAGGTGGTCGATGTCGTCCACTTCGCCGCGGCCGTTGCGCAGGTCGACCAGGATCTTGACCACGGCCAGGATGTCCTCGTTGGTCAGCACCATCGGGCCGGTCGACTCGTCGCGGCCGACCTTGGCGTTGAACTTCATGCGGCCGACGCGCGACAGGTCGTAGGTGTCGGGGTTGTAGAACAGGCGCTGGAACAGGGCCTGCACCGCGTCTTCCGTCGGCGGCTCGCCGGGGCGCATCATGCGGTAGATCGCAACGCGGGCGGCGAACTCGTCCACCGTCTCGTCGATGCGCAGGGTCTGCGAGATGTACGCGCCCTGGTCGAGTTCGTTGGTGTAGATGGCCTGCACATCCTGCACGCCGGCGGCGCGCAGCTTCTTCAAGAGCGCTTCGGTCAGCTCGTCGTTGGCCTTGGCCAGGATCTCGCCGGAATCGGCATCGACGATGTTGCGCGCGATCACGCGGCCGACCAGGAAGTCTTCCGGCACGCTGATGTGCGTCGTACCCGTCTGCTCGAGTTCGCGCGTGTGGCGCGCGGTGACGCGCTTGTCCTTGGCGACCACGACCTTGCCGGACTTGTCGGTGATGTCGAAACGCGCGACTTCACCGCGCAGGCGCTCGGAGACGAACTCCATCTGCGCGCCGCTGTCCATCAGGCGGAAGTTGTCGTTCACGAAGAAGTTCGCGAGGATCGATTCCGGGTTCAGGCCGATGGCCTTCAGCAGGATCGTGACCGGCATCTTGCGGCGGCGGTCCACGCGGAAATACAGCATGTCCTTCGGGTCGAACTCGAAGTCCAGCCACGAGCCGCGGTAGGGAATCACGCGGGCCGAGAACAGGAGCTTGCCGGAGCTGTGGGTCTTGCCCTTGTCGTGCTCGAAGAACACGCCGGGCGAACGGTGCAGCTGCGACACGATGACGCGCTCGGTGCCGTTGATGATGAAGGAGCCCTTGTCGGTCATGAGCGGCACTTCGCCCATGTAGACCTCTTGCTCCTTCACTTCCTTGACCACCTTCGACTGCGAGGTCGAGGACTCGCGGTCATAGATGATCAGTTGCACCTTGGCGCGCACGGCCGAGGCGAAAGTCAGCCCGCGGGTCTGGCACTCGCGCACGTCGAAAGCCGGCTTCGCAAGGTTGTATTCGAGGAACTTCATCTCGACGAAACCGTTGTGCGAGACGATGGGGAAGGCAGCGTCGAACGCAGCCTGAAGACCTTCGACGGTACGTTTCTGGGGCGCGATGCCGGCTTGCAGAAACGCGGTGTACGCGTCTTTCTGCATCTGCAGCAGGTAGGGGATTTCGACGACGCTGTCGCGGTTACCGAAATTCTTTCGGATGCGCTTGCGTTCTGTGTAACTGTACGTGGACGTTTGGGCCATGAGAGCTCCGGAGCTTGAGATCTTCAGCGACTTGGTCGGGTGCTTGAGCACACGCTCCTTGGTGGCTGGCCACTACCAGCCCTGGCGGACGGCGATGCATTGCACATCACCCGAACCAAGGGGTCTTCTGCAGTCGGGGTCAGAAGACACTCAAAAACGTCTTGGCTTTTGCTTTTCCATCGACCTGATGGTCTCCGGGAAAGCCTTCGTTTGGCTTTTCCATCGACCTGAGGGTCTCCGGGAAAGCCGGCGCCAAGCCGGCTTTTGGGTGCGCTCTGAAAGCGGCAAAGGCTGGAGGGCCTTTCGGCACACTCCAGCCCTGCGGGAGAACCGAATTACTTCAGTTCCACCTTGGCGCCGGCGTCTTCCAGCTTCTTCTTGGCGGCTTCGGCGTCTGCCTTCGGCAGGCCTTCCTTGACGGCCTTGGGAGCGGCTTCCACCAGGTCCTTGGCTTCCTTGAGGCCCAGGCCGGTGATTTCGCGCACGGCCTTGATCGCCGACACCTTGTTCGCGCCTGCGTCGAGCAGAACGACGTTGAACTCGGTCTTCTCTTCGACGACGGCTGCAGCAGCGCCACCGCCTGCGCCGGCGGGAGCGGCCATTGCTGCGGCGCTCACGCCGAACTTCTCTTCGATGGCTTTCACCAGGTCGTTGAGTTCCAGGACCGTCATGCTGTCGAGAGCGGTCAGAAATGCGTCTTTATCGAATGCCATTTTTGATTCCTAAATAAGTTGGGTGAAAAGTCGCGCGCTTACGCAGCGGCTTCTTCTGCGGCGGGAGCTTCCGCCTGTGCTTCGCCACCACCACGCTTCTCGGCGAGCGCGGCCAGAACACGGGCCGTGCGCGAGATCGGGGATTGCATCAAGCCCAGCAACTGCGACAACAGGACTTCCTTGGAAGGGATGTTGGCCAGTTGCTTCACGCCCTCGACGTCCAGGGCCTTGCCACCGAAAGCACCGCCGCGAATTACCAGCTTGTCGTTGGTTTTCGCGAAATCGGCCACCACCTTCGCGGCAGCCACGGCGTCTTCGGAGAAGCCATAGATCAGCGGACCGGTCATCTGGTCGGACACGATCTCAAACGAGCTACCTGCGACAGCGCGGCGTGCCAGCGTGTTCTTGAGAACACTCAGGGTCACAGCCTTGCTGCGCGCATCGTTGCGCAGTTTGGTCATGTCGGCGACCGTGATGCCACGGTACTCCGCCATCACGAGCGTTTGAGCTTTTGCGGCGAGGCTGGTCACATCACTGATGACCGCTTCTTTCTCACTGCGATTCAGACTCAAGGTCTACTCCTTTTAATGCGTCCCTCGGCCGGAGCCTCGAGACGCGCTTCATGCAGCGACCAACTGTTTCGGAAACGAATTCCTCGCAGCGGGATCGCCATCTGCGCTGGCGATTAAGTGCAGGTTGCCCCGCACACCAGCGGTCTTGGATGGCCCGGGAAAGCGCTTGAACGCAGCCCCGACCCACCACATCGCCCCGTCGCCGTTTGACCGGCGATGGGGCAAATCCTTCACAAACTCAGGCCTGTGCGGCGATGGTTTGCGTGTCCACGCGGACACCCACACCCATCGTCGACGACACGGCCACCTTGCGCAGGTACACACCCTTGCTGGTGGCCGGCTTGGCCTTGACCAGCGCCTCGATCAGCGCCGCCAGGTTGCCCTGCAGCTTGTCGGTGTCGAACGAACGACGGCCGATCGTGCCGTGCACGATGCCGGCCTTGTCGACGCGGAATTGCACCTGGCCGGCCTTGGCGTTCTTGACGGCGGTCGCGACGTCGGGCGTCACGGTGCCGACCTTCGGGTTCGGCATCAGGCCGCGAGGACCGAGGATCTGACCCAGCGTACCGACCACGCGCATCGCGTCCGGCGCGGCGATCACGACGTCGAAGGGCATGTCGCCGGCCTTCACCATCGCAGCTAGGTCGTCCATGCCGACGATGTCGGCGCCGGCGGCCTTGGCTTCTTCGGCCTTGGCGCCCTGGGCGAACACGGCCACGCGCTTGGTCTTGCCGGTGCCGTTGGGCATCACGACGGCGCCGCGCACCACCTGGTCCGACTTCTTGGCATCGATGCCGAGCTGCACGGCCACGTCGATCGACTCATCGAACTTCGCGGTGGCGGCTTCCTTGACGATGCCGATCGCGTCGACGAGCGGGTACAGCTTGTTGCTGTCGACCTTGCCTGCCAGCGCCTTTTGCTTCTTGGTGATCTTGGCCATTTACACGCCCTCCACATTCACGCCCATCGAGCGGGCAGAGCCGGCGATGGTGCGAACCGCGGCGTCCAAATCGGCCGCCGTCAGGTCCTTCATCTTGGTCTTGGCGATCTCTTCGAGCTGGGCGCGCGTGATCTTGCCGACCTTGTCGGTGTGCGGACGGGCGGAACCCTTCTCGAGCTTGATCGCCTTCTTGATCAAGGTGATCGCCGGCGGCGTCTTGATGATGAAGGTGAAGCTCTTGTCGGCGAACGCGGTGATGACCACCGGCAGCGGCAGGCCCGGCTCGACGCCTTGGGTCTGCGCGTTGAACGCCTTGCAGAATTCCATGATGTTCAAACCGCGTTGACCCAGTGCTGGGCCGATCGGCGGCGACGGATTGGCTTTACCAGCTGGCACTTGCAGCTTGATGAAGCCGACGATTTTTTTCGCCATGCTTTTCTCCTTGCGGGTGATGACGCCTTGGCTTGTTCAGCCGCAGCTCCCCGGGGTTGACGACTCTCTCTTACTAAGGTCCACGCCGAGTCGAAGGAGCGCAAACCGAAAAAATCCAAGGCCAGGGCACCCGGCCTTGTTTACGTCTTTTCCACCTGGCTGAATTCGAGCTCCACAGGCGTCGCGCGGCCGAAGATCATGACCGACACGCGCACCTTGCTCTTCTCGTAGTTGACTTCCTCGACCGTGCCGTTGAAGTCGGTGAACGGGCCTTCCTTGACGCGCACGAATTCACCCACGACGAACTCGACCTTGTGGCGCGGCTTCTCGGTGCCCTGCTGCATCTGGCTGACGATGTCCTCGACCTCTTTCTGCGAGATCGGGGCCGGCCGGTTCTTCGCGCCGCCGACGAAACCGGTGACCTTGTTGGTGTGCTTCACCAGGTGCCAGCTTTCGTCGTCCATGATCATCTCGACCAACACATAGCCCGGGAAGAAGCGGCGCTCGGTGGTGCGCTTCTGGCCGTTCTTGATCTCGACCACTTCTTCGGTGGGCACCAGGATGCGGCCGAACTTGCTCTGCATGCCGGCGCGGTTGATGCGCTCGAGGATGTTGCGCTCCACGGCCTTTTCCATGCCCGAGTACGCGTGCACCACGTACCAGCGCAGATCGGGGTTGGCGGGAGGCGCCAGCAGGGAAGTGCTTTCCGGCGTGGTTTCGACAGCGTCGTCAGTCATTATTTTCTCCAGCCCAGAATGAGGTCGAAGAACACCCATTCGAGCGTCTTGTCGGTGAGCCAAAGGAAGAGGGACATGATCGCGACGAAGCCGAACACGTAGGCCGTCATCTGGATCGTTTCCTTGCGCGAAGGCCACACGACCTTCTTGACCTCGCGCCACGAATCGCGGCCGAAAGCCCACAGCTGACGACCGTTCTCCGAGCTCGCGAACGCACCGACAGCGGCGGCAAGGCCCACCAGCAAGGCGACCCACTGCACGATCGCGCCTTGGCGCGAGAGCAGGTAGAACGCCACGATGGCGCCCACCGCGAGCACGACAGCCACGGCCAGCTTGGCCTTGTCTGCGCCGGTACTCACGGTTTCGATTTGAGAAGTGGCCATCTTGGGCTAATTTCCTGCGGCCTTCCGGCCTTCAATTCCAACGCGCCTTCTTGAGACACCGAAGCCCGTCAGGCTATGACGGGCTTTTTCTGCCTTCCCGTCAGGCTATGACGGGCTTGTTTTTTCGAGAGCACCACCCTCAGGTGGCAGGGGCAGTAGGAATCGAACCTACAACCTTCGGTTTTGGAGACCGACGCTCTGCCAATTGAGCTATACCCCTATGCAATCCTTATAC